>NZ_CP117454.1:4999128-6248910 GCF_030687935.1 Pseudomonas cucumis
ACTGCTGGAGCCGCTGGCGCTGGAACCGGTGCGCTCGTTTCGGCACTGATTGGCTCCTCGGCCGAAGTCTCGGCCTGAGGCAGCGCAAGAGGCGTTTCACCTTCAACCTGACCTTGTGCAACGGCCTGATCTTCCGGCTCGTCCAATGGGTGAATCTGGGTGGTGCCGTCGGCGCCTTCGACTTCAACGTGTTCCGGCGCCAGGCTGATCAGGTCCTTGGTGCGCAATGAGGTTTGATCCTGCCACCAGATAAAACCACCGCCAATCACCGCGAGCAGCAACAGCAGGCTGACAATTCGCAAAATGGTGTGGGAAACCCGAACCGGCTCTTCGATACGCCCCAGGCTATGGACGTTGCTGCCTTGGGAGTCGGTACCGGTGGATTGGTCGAACTGCTGGACCAGAACGGTTTGGTCCATGCCGAGCAATTTGGCATACGCGCGAATATAGCCACGAGCAAAGGTGTGCCCAGGCAGCTTGTCGAAAGCGCCGGCTTCCAGATTACTCAGGGAATTGACGGTGAGGTTGAGCTTGAGGGCCACTTCGGCCAGCGACCAGCCATTGCTTTCGCGGGCCTGGCGCAAAGTCTCACCGGGGTTAACGCGATTCGCTGCTACAACTTCGGGATGCGCCGCTTTCATCATTGCTCCGACAGGTATTGCTGATATTCCGGCGTACCGGGATAGAGTCGTTTTAATTGCAGGCCAAAACTGGCGGCCTTGTCGCGATCTTCGAACACTTTTGCCAGCCGAACGCCGAGCAATAGACTACGTGCATTTTGCTCGGTGAGCAGGCTAAAACGGTCGTAATAGTCACGCGCGGGCACATAATGCCTGTCTTCGTAAGACAACTCAGCCATTTCCAGCAATGCACGTGGCTGTTGGCGATTCAAACGCAGTGCTTTTTGCAGTTGCTGGCGAGCCAGATCACGCTGACCAAGCTTTGAAGCGGTCATGCCCAGGTTTTCGAAAACCCGTGAACGCTCAGGATACAGGGTATCGGCGGCGGCCTGTTCGAAGCGCTCGTACGCCTCTTTGTAACGTTTCTCTTCGAAAAGAAAGCTGCCGTAGTTGTTCAGGATTCGCGCATCGGCGGGACGGGAAGACAGCGCCTTGCGAAAGTGCTGATCGGCCAGTTCCGGCTCCATCTCGGCCTGGAACACCAGCCCCAGTGCCGCGTTGGCGTCAGGATCCGAGCTGTCCAGGTCCAAAGCCTTCTTCAACGGGACTTTGGCACGTTCGGTCATGCCTTGCTGCAGATACCCCAGGCCCAGCTGCACGTAGGCGGCACGCGCTTCATCACGGCCCTTGCTGGTCTTCATCGGGTTGAAATCGCCCGACAGGACACAACCAGCACAAAGACTGGCCAACAGCACAAGCAGCGCGAAGCGCAGGGACATAGAGATCCTCTCTTAATTATTGTTCGCGGCGTTTGTTGCGATATCGTTTTCGGCGCTCAACTCGCGTACGGCGATATAACGTTCGCTGCGACGGGTGCGATCCAGCACCTGCCCTACCAATTGGCCACACGCGGCATCGATGTCTTCACCGCGGGTGGTGCGTACGGTGACATTGAAGCCTGCATGGTGAAGCTGATCCTGGAACCGGCGAATCGCGTTGTTGCTCGGGCGCTCGTAACCGGAATGCGGGAACGGGTTGAATGGAATCAGGTTGATCTTGCACGGGATGTTCTTGAGCAATTCGATCATTTCAACGGCATGTTCAACCTTGTCGTTGATGTCCTTGAGCAAGGTGTACTCGATGGTCAGCACGCGTTTTTCGCCCAGGGACGACATGTAGCGCTGGCACGACTCGAGCAGCATCTTAAGCGGATATTTCTTGTTGATCGGCACCAATTGGTTACGCAATGCGTCGTTTGGTGCGTGCAGCGACAACGCGAGGGACACGTCGATGTGCTTGGACAGCTCATCGATCATCGGCACCACGCCCGAAGTGGACAGGGTTACGCGGCGCTTGGAGATCCCGTAGCCCAAGTCATCCATCATCAGATGCATGGCGGCCACGACGTTGTCGAAGTTCAGCAGCGGCTCGCCCATGCCCATCATCACCACGTTGGTGATGGCACGGTCGGCGGTCGCCGGGATGCTGCCGAACGATTTATTGGCAATCCACACCTGGCCGATGACTTCGGCGGCGGTGAGGTTGCTGTTGAAACCTTGCTTGCCGGTGGAGCAGAAACTGCAATCCAGGGCACAGCCTGCCTGGGACGAAACGCACAACGTGCCACGTTTGCCCTGGGGAATGTAGACGGTCTCGACGCAGCTGCCGGACGCCACGCGCACCACCCACTTACGGGTGCCGTCGGTGGAGATGTCCTCGCTGACCACTTCAGGACCACGAACTTCGGCAATAGCCTTGAGCTTGTCGCGCAAGGCCTTGCTGACGTTCGTCATGGCGTCGAAATCATCGACGCCAAGGTGGTGAATCCATTTCATTACCTGACCGGCACGGAAACGCTTCTCCCCGATCGAGTCGAAGAATTTTTCCATTTCCTGTTGGGTCAGACCCAGCAGGTTGGTTTTTACAGTCGATGTAGTCATGGATTCACCTTCACTCTTAAGCCAGTGCTTAGCGAGTGGTTACTTCAGTAGCTGCGAAGAAGTACGAGATTTCGCGAGCAGCAGCGGCTTCGGAGTCCGAACCGTGTACGGCGTTGGCGTCGATGGAATCAGCGAAGTCAGCGCGGATGGTGCCGGCAGCAGCTTCTTTAGGGTTGGTAGCGCCCATCAGCTCACGGTTCAGAGCGATAGCGTTTTCGCCTTCCAGAACCTGAACGACAACCGGACCGGAGATCATGAAAGCAACCAGGTCGTTGAAGAAACCACGAGCGCTGTGCTCAGCGTAGAAGCCTTCAGCTTCGGCTTTGGACAGTTGCTTCATTTTCGAAGCTACAACGCGCAGACCAGCGTCTTCGAAGCGGGAAACGATCTTGCCGATCACGTTTTTAGCAACGGCGTCAGGCTTGATGATGGAGAAAGTACGTTGAACAGCCATGGTGTAACTCCAGAAACGGTAATTTGCGAAAAATTAAACCCGCGAATTATACGCGGGTTCTTGGGTATTGCCTAACTGCGTACGGTGCAGACTCAGTCTGCTTCTTCGATCCAGGCGGCCTGAATGGCTTCAAGCACCTTCTCGCCACCGCGGGTCGGATCATCACTGAACTCCGGCAATGCCAGCACCCATTTGTGCAGATCGACGAAGTTCACGTAACGCGGGTCCACATCCGGCTTTGACTCAGCCAGCTGGATCGCGATTTCCAGCACATCAACCCATTTCAGGCTCATGAAAGCTCCTTGAATCAGTGCGGCGCTTCGGCGGCATGGTTGAGCGAGTATTTCGGAATTTCGACAGTCAGGTCTTCAGTCCCGACTTTTGCCTGACAGGCCAGACGTGACTGGGCTTCCAGCCCCCAAGCCTTGTCAAGATAGTCTTCCTCCAGCTCATCAGCCTCTTCCAGCGAGTCGAAACCCTCACGAATGATGCAGTGACAAGTGGTGCACGCGCAGACGCCGCCACAGGCGCTTTCCATCTCGATATGGTGTTCATGGGCCAGCTCGAGAATGGATATGCCAGGCTCAGCCTCCACAACCATGCCTTCCGGGCAGAACTTCTCGTGTGGCAGAAAAATGACCTGCGGCATCAATTATTCCTCGATTTCATTCAGATTGCGCCCCGCCAGAGCGGCTTTCACCGTCGAGTCCAGGCGGCGAGCAGCAAAGGCATCGGTCACTTGCGACAGACGTTTGGTCTGCTGCTCAATGGCGTAACCATCGGTGCCTTTCATCAATTCGGTCAGCTCCTGCATCTGCAATTCGATGACCATGCGCTCTTCGGCGTCGAGCAAGCGTTCGCCGTCGACATCCAGAGCGCCCTGCACCGCCTCGATCAGGCGCTGGGCATCGACCTGCTGCTCACGCAATACGCGGGCGACCTTGTCGTCGTTGGCGTGCTGGAACGAATCCTTGAGCATTTTGGCGATTTCACCATCGGTCAGACCGTAGGACGGTTTGACCTGGATGCTGGCTTCGACGCCCGAACCCAATTCCCGGGCCGAGACACTGAGCAGACCGTCGGCATCGACCTGGAAGGTCACGCGAATCTTCGCCGCACCGGCCACCATCGCCGGAATACCGCGCAATTCGAAGCGCGCCAGGGAGCGGCAGTCGCTGATCAGCTCGCGCTCGCCCTGCAATACGTGGATCGCCATGGCCGACTGGCCATCTTTATACGTGGTGAAGTCCTGAGCCCGGGCGACGGGGATGGTGGTGTTGCGCGGAATCACCTTCTCCATCAGGCCGCCCATGGTTTCCAGCCCCAGGGACAGCGGAATCACGTCGAGCAACAGCAGTTCGCCGCCGTCACGCTTGTTGCCGGCCAGGGTATCGGCCTGGATCGCGGCACCGATGGCGACGACTTGATCCGGATCGATTTCGGTCAGCGGTTCGCGACCGAAGGCGTGCGCAACGGCTTCGCGGACACGAGGCACGCGCGTCGAGCCGCCAACCATGACCACAGCGTGAACGTCTTCCAGCTCGATACCGGAATCACGCACCGCGCGGCGGCAGGCTTTCAGGCTGCGAGCAACCATCGGCTCGATCAGCGCATTGAAGGCTTCACGGGTCAACTCGGCCTTCCAGTTGCCATAAGCGACTTCGACGGACGAGCAATGGGTCAGGGCTTCTTTGGCTGCGCACGCGGTTTGCAGCAGATTACGTTGCGTACCCGGATCGAGGTCGGCCGACAGACCGGCGCTCTCGATGATCCAGCCCGCAATGGCGTGATCGAAGTCATCGCCACCCAGGGCACTGTCGCCACCGGTAGCCAGCACTTCGAAGACACCGCCGGTCAGGCGCAGAATCGATATATCGAAAGTACCGCCGCCCAGGTCATAAATCGCGACCAGGCCTTCAGCGTGCTGATCCAGACCGTAAGCCACAGCGGCGGCGGTTGGCTCATTGAGCAAACGCAGCACGTTCAGACCGGCCAGTTTGGCCGCATCCTTGGTGGCTTGACGCTGAGCATCGTCGAAGTAGGCCGGAACGGTGATCACCGCCCCCACCAGCTCACCACCCAAGGTCTCTTCAGCGCGCTGACGCAGCACCTTGAGGATATCGGCGGAGACTTCGACCGGGCTTTTCGGGCCCTGAATCGTGTCGATGAACGGCATGTGCGACTCGCCGTCGACAAAACGGTACGGCAACTGATCGCCCAATTGCTTGACGTCGGACAAACCACGACCCATCAAGCGCTTGACCGACAGCACAGTGTTCAAAGGATCGGACGCGGCGGCCAGTTTGGCCGATTCGCCGACTTCGACGCGATCGGCGTGATAGCGCACGGCAGACGGCAGGATGACCTGCCCTTGCGCGTCGGCCAGAGGCTCGGAAAGACCACTGCGCAACGCAGCGACCAGCGAATTGGTAGTGCCCAAGTCGATCCCCACAGCCAGACGACGCTGGTGCGGTTGAGGACTTTGGCCGGGTTCGGCGATCTGCAGTAGGGCCATCGTTATCAGGACTTATCTGTATATCAGGCGTGCGACCGGAGCGGCACTGGGTTAATCGTCGAGGCGCTCTTCTAACTGGCGCACTTCGTAGGTGAGCTTGTCGAGGAACTGCATGCGCCGCATCAGGCGTTCCGCCTGTTCACGTTGCGCTGCATCATCCCAACAGGCTGCGAAGCTTTCGTTCAGTTCATCCTGCGCGGTCTTCAGGCGACGCTTGAACACTGCAACACCCGCCAGGTCGGCGCTGTCTTGCAGGTCTTCGAGTTCCTCACGCAACTCCATCTGCTGCAGAAGAAACTCCGGATCATGCACCGTGACCTCCAGCGGCAGCTCACGACCGCCCATGGCGAGCAAGTAGCGCGCGCGCTTGGGGGGACTTTTGAGCGTCTGGTAGGCCTCGTTGAGGCTCGCGGATTGCTCGAGCGCCAGCCGCTGCTCACGCTCGGAAGCGTCGGCAAAGCGGTCCGGATGAACACCGCGCGCCAACTCACGGTAGCGCGTGGCCAACTGATCGAGATCCAGACGGAAGCTCGGTTTCAGCTCAAATAAAGCGAAATGACAAGGAGTACCCACGCGCAGCCTCAGATGTTGAAGCTTTCGCCGCAGCCACATTCACCGCGTACGTTGGGGTTGTTGAACTTGAAGCCTTCGTTCAACCCTTCCTTGACGAAATCGAGTTCGGTGCCGTCCAGGTAGGCGAGGCTTTTCGGGTCGATGATCACTTTCTCGCCGTGACTTTCGAACACTTGATCCTCTGCCACCACCTCGTCGACAAACTCCAGCACGTAGGCAAGGCCGGAACAGCCTGTGGTGCGAACACCCAGACGAATCCCTTCACCTTTGCCGCGCCCGTTGAGGGAGCGTCGCACGTGTTGAGCAGCCGCTTCTGTCATGCTGATAGCCATCGGTGACTCCTTACTCGTCGCCAAATCTTGAAAGTCAGATCAAGCCTTTCTTCTGCTTGTAGTCGCGAACGGCCGCTTTGATAGCGTCTTCAGCAAGTACGGAGCAGTGAATTTTCACTGGCGGCAGGGCCAGTTCTTCGGCCAGTTGAGTGTTCTTGATGGTCTCTGCTTCATCCAGAGTCTTGCCTTTCATCCACTCGGTCGCCAGGGAGCTGGAGGCGATCGCCGAACCGCAACCGTAAGTCTTGAACTTGGCGTCTTCGATGATGCCTTGTTCGTTGACCTTGATCTGCAGACGCATCACGTCGCCGCACGCCGGAGCGCCGACCATGCCAGTGCCGACATCAGGATCTTCCGCGTCCATCTTGCCGACGTTGCGCGGGTTCTCGTAGTGGTCGATGACCTTTTCGCTGTAAGCCATGATTCTTAATCCTCACTCATCAGGAGTCGCTCTTGAAACCCTGCAAATCGTGGATTCGCAGGACCCGGTTGCGGCGACTTGAATATCAGTGTGCCGCCCACTCGATTTTCGAAATGTCGACGCCATCTTTGTACATGTCCCACAGCGGCGACAAGGTGCGCAGCTTGGTAACGGCCTCGCAGACTTTCTGCGCGGCGTAGTCGATTTCTTCTTCGGTGGTGAAACGGCCGAAGGTGAAGCGAATTGAGCTGTGTGCCAGTTCGTCGTTGCGGCCCAGGGCGCGCAGCACGTACGAAGGCTCAAGCGATGCCGAGGTGCAGGCCGAACCGGACGATACCGCCAGATCCTTGAGCGCCATGATCAGCGACTCGCCTTCAACGTAGTTGAAGCTCAAGTTCAGGTTGTGCGGTACGCGGGAAGTCATGCTGCCATTGACGTACAGCTCTTCGAGGCCTTCGACCTGCTTGAAGAAACGGTCGCTCAGGGCTTTGATGCGTACGTTTTCGGCAGCCATGTCTTCCTTGGCCACACGGAACGCTTCGCCCATACCGACGATCTGGTGAGTCGCCAGGGTACCGGAACGCATGCCACGTTCGTGACCGCCGCCGTGCATGGTCGCTTCGATGCGAACACGTGGCTTGCGGCTGACGTACAGCGCGCCGATGCCTTTAGGGCCGTAGGTTTTGTGGGCAGAGAACGACATCAGGTCGACTTTCAGCTTCGACAGGTCGATCTCGACCTTGCCGGTGGACTGAGCGGCGTCGACGTGGAACAGGATCCCCTTGGAGCGGGTCAGTTCGCCGATGGCTGCGATGTCATTGATGGTGCCGATTTCGTTGTTCACGTGCATGATCGACACCAGGATGGTGTCGTCACGCAGGGCTGCCTCAACCATCTCTGGAGTCACCAGACCATCTTCGCGAGGATCGAGGTAGGTCACTTCGAAACCTTCACGCTCCAGTTGGCGCATGGTGTCGAGGACAGCCTTGTGCTCAATCTTGGTGGTGATCAGGTGTTTGCCTTTGGTGGAGTAGAAATGCGCCGCACCCTTGATTGCCAGGTTGTCGGACTCGGTGGCACCGGAGGTCCAGACGATTTCACGCGGGTCGGCGTTGACCAGGTCAGCCACCTGACGGCGAGCGTTCTCGACGGACTCTTCAGCTTTCCAGCCGAACACGTGGGAACGGGACGCCGGGTTACCGAAGTTTCCGTCGACCAGCAGGCATTCACTCATCTTTTGCGCGACACGTGGATCAACCGGGGTCGTCGCAGAGTAATCAAGGTAAATCGGCAATTTCATGGACTATCTCCTAAATCAGGCTGGCTGGCGTGCCGCTAGCTCTTTGGCTGTCATTCGACGGCGGACGCTTCAATCTTGTCCAGGCGTGGCGCCTTGCTGTTGCAACGACGCTGGTCCTGACGCTGGGCTACTTCTTGCACCTCACGGCGAGTTACAAGGTCAGCCAAGCTGATACCGCTCAGAAATTCGTGAATCTGCAGGCTCAGATCGCACCACAAGTGGTGGGTCAAGCAGGTGTCGCCTTGATGGCAATCACCTTGGCCCTGGCATTTGGTTGCATCGACCGATTCGTTAACCGCATCGATTACCTGGGCGACCTGGATGCCCTGCATGTCGCGGGACAATTGGTAGCCACCGCCCGGACCACGAACGCTGGAAACCAGATTGCTGCGGCGCAATTTGGCAAAAAGCTGCTCGAGGTAGGACAGGGAGATGCCTTGGCGCTCGGAGATATCGGCCAGGGACACCGGCCCGTGCTGCGCGTGCAACGCCAGGTCTAGCATGGCGGTCACGGCGTATCGGCCTTTTGTAGTCAGTCGCATGGACAATTACCACGGAGTTCGGAATGGGGCGAGTATGCAATTCCCGAGTATTTAAGTCAACTATAAGACCTAGTGCTTTAGTCAGGTTTACCCGCAAAAGAGCGCGCGCATCATAGCAAAGGCTGGCGGCGCACAGCCAGCAATTGCGCGTTATCGTTCATCGCAGGCAAGCCTCGCTCCAACAGGATTCGCGCAAGCCATGCAGGAGCGAGGCTTGCCCGCGAAGAAACTGACTCGGTTTAGCTGGCCTGGCTCTGATCCTTGTCCTTCACACAGGCAAAGTCTTCTTCGCGCAGTTCAGGCAGATCTTTCGCACAGTAATTGCTACCCAGATCCTTCAGCGCCCCGCACATCCCTTCAAGTCGACCATCTACCGCCTGCAGATGATCGAGCAACTGGTTAATGGCTCGAGCCACCGGGTCCGGCATGTCTTCACCGACACCGTAGGCATCGAAACCAATCTTCTCGGCCATGGCCTTGCGCTTGGCGTCCTGCTCTTCATCGGACTTGACGATGATCCGCCCCGGAATCCCTACCACTGTCGCCCCAGGCGGAACCGCCTTGGTGACCACGGCATTGGAACCCACCTTGGCCCCGGCACCCACAGTAAACGGGCCGAGCACCTTGGCGCCCGCCCCGACCACTACGCCGTCTTCCAGCGTCGGGTGACGCTTGCCCTTGTTCCAGCTGGTGCCGCCAAGGGTCACGCCCTGGTACAGGGTGACGTCGTTGCCGATCTCGGCGGTCTCACCGATAACGATGCCCATGCCATGGTCGATAAAAAAGCGACGACCAACCTTGGCGCCCGGATGAATCTCGATCCCGGTCAACCAGCGACCGAAATTCGACACCAGCCGCGCCAGCCATTTCCAGCCCATGCCCCACAACGCTGACGACAGGCGATGGATCCAGATGGCATGCATGCCCGGATAGCACGTCAGAACCTCAAAAGCATTACGCGCCGCCGGGTCACGATGGAAAACACTCTGGATATCTTCACGCAAACGCTCGAACATCATTAATCCTTCCGCTTTAGAAGCTCGCCACGGGCCGCTTTCTGGGTTTCCGTGAGGATGCCACGCAATATATTCATTTCCGCCCGGCTGACCGAGCTGCGTCCGTACAACCGGCGCAGACGCGCCATCAAGTGCCGTGGTTTTTCCGGGTCGAGGAATTCGATGGCCACCAGCGTTTGCTCCAGGTGCTCATAGAATCGCTCCAGCTCATCCATGGTCGCCAGCTCACCACTCTTGGTGGACGCCACTTCATCCTTCTCGACCTTGCTCGGCTGACCTGCGGCCGCCAACCAGGACATACGCACTTCATAGCTCAACACCTGCACCGCCGCCCCAAGGTTCAGCGAACTGAACTCGGGGTCTGACGGGATGTGCACGTGATAATGACATCGCTGCAGCTCTTCATTGGTCAGGCCGGAATCTTCACGACCGAACACTAATGCAATCTCGGCCCCCTGCCCCGCTTCCTCAACCACCTTCACACCGCATTCGCGGGGATCGAGCAACGGCCAGGGAATACGACGATCGCGAGCACTGGTACCGAGCACCAGATTGCAGCCGACCAAGGCATCTTCCAGAGTGGCGACGACCTGAGCATTTTCAAGGATGTCACCGGCGCCGGACGCACGCGCATCAGCTTCGTGATGCGGGAACAACCGCGGTTCGACCAGCACCAGCCGCGACAGGCCCATGTTCTTCATGGCACGCGCAGCCCCACCGATATTTCCGGGGTGACTGGTATTGACCAGGACGACACGAATGTTTTGCAGCAAGGGAGGCGCTCTCGAACATAAAAGGGGAGCCGAATCTTACATCCCATCCTACCGTTAAGCCATGAAAGCGAACGCCGACCTTCACCTGTAGAAACTTTCTGATAGAATGCCCGGCTTTCTTTAACAACCTTAGGTGACACATCCATGCAGCCCATGCTGAATATCGCGCTGCGCGCCGCCCGCAGCGCCAGTGAATTGATTTTCCGCTCCATCGAGCGCCTGGATACCATCAAGGTCGACGAAAAAGACGCCAAGGATTACGTATCCGAGGTGGATCGCGCCGCCGAACAGAAAATCATCGACGCGCTGCGCAAGGCTTACCCTAATCACTCGATCATGGGTGAAGAAACCGGCATGCACGCCGGTAACGGCATCGAAGGTGAAGAGTACCTGTGGATCATCGATCCGCTGGACGGCACCACCAACTTCCTGCGCGGCATTCCTCACTTCGCTGTCAGCATCGCCTGCAAATACCGCGGTCGCCTGGAGCACGCTGTTGTTCTGGACCCGGTTCGCCAGGAAGAATTCACCGCCAGCCGTGGTCGCGGCGCCCAACTGAACGGTCGTCGCCTGCGCGTCAGCGGCCGCACCAGCCTGGACGGCGCCCTGCTGGGTACTGGCTTCCCGTTCCGCGATGAGCAGATGGACAACCTCGACAACTACCTGGGCATGTTCCGCGCCCTGGTTGGCCAGACCGCCGGCATCCGCCGCGCTGGCGCAGCGAGCCTGGACCTGGCCTACGTGGCCGCCGGCCGTTTCGATGCGTTCTGGGAGTCAGGCCTGTCCGAGTGGGACATGGCTGCAGGCGCCCTGCTGATCCAGGAAGCTGGCGGCTTGGTGAGCGATTTCACCGGCGGTCATGACTTCCTTGAGAAAGGCCACATCGTCGCCGGCAACACCAAGTGCTTCAAGGCAGTATTGACGGCGATCCAGCCACACCTGCCAGCTTCGCTGAAGCGCTAAACGCAAAACGCAAAAGCACCTCAAGAAAACGCCCCGACTTGTTCGGGGCGTTTTTTTTGCGCAGAAAAAATCCCCCAACGTCGCACGCCCCACAGGCTCCGCCCCTTAACCGAGCTTTATATGCACCCATAACGAAAAATGCCCCGCATCTTTCGATACGAGGCATTTTCTCGAAGAGCCAGCCTGGAAAGACCGACTCTTCTGCATCGGAAGCTGGACTTAAGCCAGTTTTTCCTTGATGCGAGCTGCTTTACCGGACAGGTCACGCAGGTAGTACAGCTTGGCTTTACGTACGTCACCGCGACGCTTAACGGCCATGCTGTCGATTTGCGGGCTGTAGGTCTGGAAAGTACGCTCTACACCAACACCGTTGGAGATTTTACGAACGGTGAAAGCACTGTTTACGCCGCGGTTACGCTTGGCGATAACGACGCCTTCGAACGCTTGCAGACGCGAACGATCGCCTTCCTTCACTTTCACCTGAACGACAATGGTGTCGCCCGGGGCAAAGGTAGGGATCTCTTTGGTCATCTGCTCTGCTTCGAGTGCAAGGATGATTTTGTTAGTCATGCTGTGCTCCTAAGGTAAATCGTCGGATCTACCATCGATACGTTGTTAACTATCGTCCCGCTCGCGGATGTATTCCTCGAGCAGCTTCTTCTCTTCTCCAGAAAGCGAGCGGCTTTCCAGAAGATCGGCGCGTCGTTCAAAGGTCCTACCAAGGGACTGCTGTAAACGCCAACGCCGGATGTGCGCGTGATTGCCACTTAGCAATACGTCGGGAACACGCTGATCCGCATACACCTCCGGTCGGGTGTAGTGCGGGCAATCCAGCAAACCATCCGTAAAGGAATCTTCCTCGGCGGAGTCCGCATGCCCTAAAGCTCCAGGCAGCAGTCGTGTAACCGCATCGATCAGGACCATCGCCGGCAGCTCGCCGCCAGACAGTACATAGTCGCCAATCGACCACTCTTCATCGACATGAGCATCAATAAAACGCTCGTCAATGCCTTCATAGCGGCCGGCAATCAGGATCAATGCATCCAGATTCACCAACTCGCGTACCGCCGACTGATTCAGTTGACGGCCTTGGGGGGACAGGTAAATTACCTTCGCCGCCTCCCCGGCTGCAGCCTTGGCCTGAACCAGAGCATCTTCCAGGGGCTTGATCTTCATCACCATGCCCGGACCACCGCCAAATGGGCGATCATCCACAGTGTGATGTCGATCCGTCGTGTAGTCTCGCGGATTCCAACAGGTGAGCTGCAACAGCCCCTGCTTCACCGCCCGACTGGTGATGCCGTACTCGCTGATGGCGGAGAACATCTCGGGAAACAAACTGATCACTTCTACGCGCAGGTTAGCCACGTTTAGAAGTCCGCATCCCATTCCACCTTCATCTCGCCTGCGGCAAGGTCGACAGCCAACACGCATTGCTCCGTATAGGGCAACAGGCGTTCGCGATCATCCAGGCTGCCAGCGCAAGGCTTGACCACCATTACATCATTGGCGCCGGTTTCCAGAAGATGATCGATTTTCCCGAGCAATTGCCCGAGTTGATCAATAACCTTCAGACCTTCCAGCTGGTACCAGTAGTACTCGCCGTCGGTCAATTCAGGGAACAGGTTGCGCGGCACACAGATCTCATAACCAGCCAGAAGACGCGCTTCTTCACGATCATCAAGACCCTTGAGCTTTGCGACCAGGAACTTGTCGCTCCCTCGTCCGCTGACCAGCTCGACCTGCTTCACATTGCCTTCGCGCTTGAGCGTCCAGGTTTTGTACTGCAACAGGTTTTCAGTCGGATCAGTAAAGGAATACACCTTCACTTCGCCGCGAACGCCATGAACAGAATAAATTTTGCCAATAACGATCAAATCATCGGCAACAGCTGGCGTCGCGCTCATATAGCTCAGGCCGCAGCCTTAGCAGATTCCTTCAACAACTGAGCAACGCGCTCAGAAGGTTGTGCACCAACGCTCAGCCAGTAGGCTACGCGCTCTTGGTTCACGGACAGACGAACTTCTTGACCACGAGCAACAGGGTTGAAGAAACCAACCTGTTCCTTGTGCGAACCGTCGCGCGGGTTGCGGCTGTCGGTTACGGTCAAGTGGTAAAACGGGCGCTTTTTGGAGCCGCCAAGGGCAAGACGGATTGTTAGCATGTGAACATCGTTCCTGTAGTCGGTGCTGCAAATCTAAAGGCACAGCGGGCATAGGTGCCCGAAAGGCCGCATATTCTAAGGAATATCCGGACTTTTGCAAATGTCTTTTTCCGGCGCTCTACCAGCCGCCATCCAGATTTGCTATAGAGCCGTCGTTGAAAACGGCCAGTCAGCTCCCGCCAAGTGCGGGTTTGCTGGAGATCCCACGTCCATGTGGGCAGCGCCGACATGACTGCCGGCGCGAATCTTTTACATTTTCGGCATGCCGCCGCCGGGCAACATACCGCCCATGCCGCGCATCATTTTGGCCATTCCGCCTTTCGCGGAGAACTTCTTCATCATCTTCTGCATCTGCTTGTGCTGCTTGATCAAGCGACCGATGTCCTGCACCTGAGTGCCGGAACCCATGGCAATCCGACGCTTGCGCGAACCGCTGATCAGCTCAGGGTCGCGGCGCTCGGCCGGGGTCATGGAGTTGATGATGGCTTCCATCTGCTTGAACTGTTTCTCTGCCGCGCCCTGGGCGTTGCCCATTTGCGCCAGGTTCACACCACCCATGTTCGGCAGTTTGTCCATGAGGCCGCCGAGGCCGCCCATGTTTTTCATCTGTTGCAGCTGATCGCGGAAGTCTTCGAGGTCGAAGCCCTTGCCCTTCTTCAGCTTCTTGGCCAGTTTATCGGCCTTGTCTTTGTCGAGGGTCTGCTCGGCCTGCTCGATCAGGCTGAGCACGTCGCCCATGCCGAGGATGCGCGACGCAATACGCTCAGGATGGAACGGCTCGAGCGCTTCGCTCTTCTCGCCCATACCGATGAACTTGATCGGCTTGCCGGTGATGGCACGTACCGACAGCGCCGCACCGCCACGGGCATCGCCGTCGACCTTGGTCAGGATCACACCGGTCAGCGGCAGCGCATCGCCGAAGGCCTTGGCCGTGTTGGCGGCGTCCTGGCCGGTCATGGCATCGACCACGAACAGGGTTTCAACGGGGTTGATCGCGGCATGCAGCGCCTTGATCTCGCTCATCATCTCTTCGTCGATGTGCAGACGACCGGCGGTATCGACGATAACCACGTCGATGAATTTCAGTTTTGCTTCTTTAATAGCCGCTTGCGCGATGTCGACCGGCTTCTGGCTCAGGTCGGACGGGAAGAAGGTTACGCCAACTTCACCCGCAAGCATTTCAAGCTGCTTGATCGCCGCCGGACGGTAAACGTCCGCGGACACGACCATGACCGACTTCTTCTTGCGCTCTTTAAGGAAGCGCGCGAGTTTGCCGGCGGTGGTGGTTTTACCCGCGCCCTGCAAACCCGCCATCAACACGACGGCAGGAGGAACGGCGCTCAGGTTCAAGTCTTCGTTGGCCGCGCCCATCAGGCTTTCGAGTTCGGCCTGGACGATTTTCACGAAGGCCTGGCCCGGCGTCAGGCTGCGCGACACCTCGGTGCCAACAGCGCGCTCCTTGACCGAGTTGACGAAGTCTTTGACCACCGGCAAGGCGACGTCGGCTTCGAGCAACGCCATGCGCACTTCGCGCAGGGTGTCTTTGATGTTGTCTTCGGTCAGCTTGGCCTTGCCGGTGACATGGCGCAGCGTCTGCGAGAGACGGTCGGTTAAGTTTTCAAACATTGCGCGATCCTTTCAGGCCCTGTGTAGACCGGGATAATGGCGGCCCAGACCGGAATAAACATGTGCTCGGCGAGCCTGCGGCGTGGGCAGGTCGCGGATTATAGCGAAGACTGCGTCTGGCGGACACCTCGCCGTCAGGTTGCATGGTCTTTCGTGCCGTGGGGGTTCTATGCCAAACTCAGCGCCTTTCGGGCTTGCCTAACAGGATTTATGCTCCCCTTGTCACCCAGTTTGCTTACCACCCTCGCCGCCGCCTGCTTATATGCCGCTGCGACCCTCTATCAGGGCACTCGTCTGGCCACCGGCGCCAAGGCGAACAAGCGCCTGTTGGTCACGCTCGGAGTGCTGGCCGTGCTGGCTCACAGTGTCAGCCTGATCACCTATCTGCTGACACCGATCGGCCTGGCCCTGGACTTCTTCAGCGCCGCCAGCCTGATCGCCGCCGCGGTTATTGCCCTGACCCTGCTGGCCTGCTCGCGGATTCCGGTGGAAAACCTGCTGCTATTGCTGTTCCCGCTGGGCGCCGCCACCGTGCTGCTGGCACAGTTCGCCCCCGCCGGTACGGTGCAGATCATTGACGAAGAGCCAGGCATTCTCGCCCACATCCTCTTGTCGATCCTCGCTTACGGCATGTTCACCATCGCGGTGTTCCAGGCTTTGCTGCTGCTGGTTCAGGACCATCAGCTCAAACACAAGCATCCGTCCGGGCTGATCAAGAATTTCCCGCCGCTGCAAACCATGGAAAGCCTGCTGTTTGGTTTCCTCTGGGCCGGCTGGAGCCTGCTGTCGTTGTCGCTGATCTCCGGCTGGCTGTTCGTCGAGAACCTGTTCGCCCAGCACCTGGTGCATAAAACCCTGCTGGCGTGCCTGGCCTGGATCGTGTTCAGCGTGCTGCTATGGGGGCGCAACCGCCTCGGCTGGCGCGGACACAAAGCCATCCGCTGGACCCTTGCCGGTTTTTGCCTGCTGATGCTGGCGTATTTCGGCAGCAAGCTGGTCCGCGAATACATTCTGCATATCTGACGGGCGGCATTAATGGACGATTTGCCCATAGGGCCGATGCTCGCGGTACTGGCCCTGCTGATTTTATGGTCGGGGTTGTTTACCGCCATTGAAATTGCACAACAGCACTTGCTGGCCCAGCGAACGGCCTCGCGTTCGAGCGACAAACCAGTGGCCAAGCTGAGTTTTCCGCTCAGCAGCCTGATCCTCTGCAACACCGTGTGCCGCGTGCTGGTAGTGGTCATCAGCACTTTGCTGGCGATTTTCACCTGGGCGCAACACGGCGTATGGATTGCCTGCCTCGGCGCCAGCGCGTTGCTGCTGGTGTTCGCCGATTACCTGCCGCGCTCCCTTGCCATGCGCTATCCGGATGCCGTTCTGGCCCTGGGCAACACGCTGCTCGGGATACCCTTGAAAATCGTCTACCCGGCTGCTTGGCTACTCAATGGCATCAGCCAGCTGCTGACGCGGCCATTCGCTCGCAAAATCAACGTGGTGCAACAAAGCGAAGACGAAGCGCCAGCCGATCGGCATGACGATCACGAACACGCCGCCAGTCGCCCGCATCCGCTATCAGGTATCCACGCGCTGGATAACATCACGGTCAACGATATTCTTGTGCCGCGCAGTGACGTCGACGGAATCAATCTGGACGACCCCCTCGAAGAAATCATCGAGCAATTGCGCCACAACAGACGCACCCGCCTGCCGGTATTCCACAGCGACATCAACCAGGTCGAAGCGGTGCTCAACACCCGGCAGATCCGTCATCTGCTGCCGGATTCAAGCCTGACCATGGAAGCGCTGCTGGCAGCCAGTCACGAACCGTACTTCGTACCGGAAAGCACCCCGCTGCAGCTGCAATTGCTGAACTTCCACAAGCAGCAGCGGCGTTTGGGCATGGTGGTCGACGAGTACGGCGAAGTGCTGGGCATCGTGACCCTGGAAGACATTCTCGAAGAAATCGTCGGTGAATTCGAAAGCCAGCACAGCCTGGATAACCCGCACATCCACCCCCAGACCGATGGGCGCCTGGTCATCGAAGGTGCGGCGTCGATTCGCGAACTGAACAAGAGCCTTGGCTGGCACTTGCCCAGCGATGGTCCGAAAACGCTCAATGGACTGGTGACCGAGGCGCTGGAAACGATTCCAGACAGTGCGGTTTGCCTGAAGATCGGGCGTTATCGGCTGGAGATTCTGGAAACGGAAGACAATCGCGTCACGCGCGTGTTGATCTGGCATACCAGCTCAGTGCCTGCCCTTTCCAAAATCTGACACCATCCCCTGTGGCGAGGGGGCTTGGCCTCTTGTTAGATCGTTAGCCGCCTTCCTATAATCGAGCCGCTTACCCAAGCCCCCGCCGAACCACGTGCTTACCCCGCACGCAGCAGGTTCCGGCCAGATCATCGACAATATCCGCATCACTGCGACGACTGTTCCTACCTTGAACAGCGACCGTATCTCAACCCATATCCCTGGGTATTCGACCATAATAATTCGCTCCACTGGGGCACATGACAGTCAGGGATTACCGCATGACGACCAGCACAACGTTCAACGACGCAGCGTCTGTCCAACCAACCAACTCCGCCACTCGAGTAGCCACCGCGAGTTTCATCGGCACGGCCATCGAGTTCTACGACTTTTACGTCTATGCCACCGCAGCAGCGCTGGTGATCGGGCCGGTGTTTTTTCCGCAGACCTCCGGCACCGCCCAGATGCTGTCGGCGTTCCTCACTTTCGGTATCGCCTTCCTTGCGCGGCCACTGGGTTCAGCGCTGTTCGGCCACTTCGGTGACCGCATCGGACGTAAATCGACACTGGTCGCCTCCCTACTGCTCATGGGCGTGTGTACCACGTTGATTGGCGTGCTACCGGGTTACGACAGCATTGGCGCCTGGGCGCCGATCCTGCTTTGTGTGCTGCGCTTCGGCCAGGGCCTGGGGCTGGGCGGTGAATGGGGCGGCGCCGCATTGCTGGCCACGGAGAACGCGCCCAAAGGCAAGCGCGCCTGGTACGGCATGTTCCCGCAACTCGGTCCATCGATCGGGTTTCTGGCGGCCAACGGCCTGTTCCTGACCCTGGCCCTGAGCCTGAACGACGAGCAGTTCCGTTCATGGGGCTGGCGGATTCCGTTCCTGCTCAGTGCCGCGCTGGTGATGGTCGGCCTGTATGTGCGCCTCAAGCTCCACGAAACCCCGGTGTTCGCCAATGCCATGGCTCGCCAGGAGCGGGTGAAGATCCCGCTGGTCGAGCTGTTCAGCCAATACTGGGCGCCGATGCTGCTGGGCGCCGGGTCGATGGTGGTGTGTTACGCGCTGTTCTACATCTCGACGGTGTTTTCGCTGAGCTATGGCGTGTCGACGCTCGGCTACACCCGCGAAACCTTCCTCGCCCTGCTGTGTTTCGCGGTGCTGTTCATGGCGGCCGCAACACCGCTGTCGGCTTGGGCAAGCGATCGTTACGGGCGTAAACCGGTGCTGATCATCGGTGGCGTGCTGGCGATTCTGTCCGGATTCCTGATGGAACCGCTACTGACCCAAGGTTCGACCTGGGGCGTGGCGCTGTTCCTGTGCATCGAACTGTTTCTGATGGGCGTGACGTTTGCGCCGATGGGCGCACTGCTGCCAGAGCTGTTTCCGACCCACGTGCGCTATACCGGCGCGTCGGCCGCCTACAACCTGGGCGGTATTGTCGGAGCCTCGGCGGCGCCGTTCTTTGCGCAAAAACTGGTGGCGATGGGCGGTTTGAGTTATGTCGGTGGGTATGTGTCGGGGGCGGCGGTGTTGAGTTTGATTGCGGTGCTGTGCCTGAAAGAGACGCGGCATAACGATTTGAATCGGGTGACCTGATAGACCGCCTTCGCGGGCAAGCCCGCTCCCACAGGATTTCAGGTGTACACAAAATTTGTGATCAACCGAAAACCCTGTGGGAGGGGCTTGCCCGCGATAGCCGCGACTCGGTTACAGCTCTACCACAACAGCCTGGGAAGCACGGGTCGCTTTCGCACGAGCCGCTTCAATCGACTCATCACGCGCCAACGCCACCCCCATCCGGCGCTGGCCATTGACTTCAGGCTTGCCGAACAGACGCAACGCCGTATCCGGCTCACTCAACGCAGCGCCCAAATTGGCGAATGCGGTCTGAGTCGACTGCCCTTCCACCAGAATCACCGCCGAAGCCGAAGGCCCGAACTGACGTATCAATGGAATCGGCAGGCCCAGGATCGCCCGTGCGTGCAGGGCGAACTGCGACAGATCCTGGGAAATCAGGGTCACCAGACCGGTGTCATGCGGGCGTGGCGAAACTTCGCTGAACCAGACCTGATCACCCTTGATGAACAACTCGACGCCAAACAGACCACGGCCACCCAAGGCTTCGGTCACGGCTTTGGCAACGCGCTCGGATTCTGCCAGAGCAACCGGGCTCATGGCTTGTGGCTGCCAGGATTCCTGATAGTCGCCCTTCTCCTGACGGTGACCCACTGGCGCACAGAATGTAGTGCCGCCAACGTGACGCACGGTCAGCAAGGTGATTTCGTAATCGAAGTCGATAAAGCCTTCGATAATCACGCGGCCTTTACCGGCGCGGCCACCTTCTTGAGCGTAATCCCAGGCCTTCTGCACGTCATCGGCGCTGCGCAGCAGGCTCTGGCCTTTGCCCGAGGAACTCATGACCGGTTTGACCACGCATGGGAAACCCAGATTTTCGACAGCCTTGCTGTAGTCCTCGAAGGTGTCAGCGAAGTAGTACGGCGACGTCGGCAGGCCCTGCTCTTCGGCGGCCAGGCGACGGATACCTTCGCGGTTCATGGTCAACTGCGCGGCGCGAGCGGTCGGGATCACGGTGAAGCCTTCGGACTCCAGTTCCACCAGGGTCGCGGTGGCGATGGCTTCGATTTCCGGCACGATGAAGTCCGGCTTCTCGGCTTCGATCACTGCACGCAGGGCGGCGCCGTCGAGCATGTTGATCACATGGCTGCGATGGGCGACTTGCATGGCAGGTGCATTGGCGTAGCGATCGACGGCAATCACCTCAACGCCCAAGCGTTGCAGCTCGATCACCACTTCCTTGCCCAACTCACCACAGCCACACAGCAATACGCGGGTCGCGGTTGGCGACAATGGAGTTCCGATACGGGTCATCTCAGGTCCTCAAGAAGCGGATCATCGAGGGATGCGGTGCCTGGCACGCTTCCCATGGGGAGAAAGCGCGGCATTTTACATGAACCTGAGGGTTTGGCTTCAGCTGACGACGGCCTGATTACGCAAGCGCCAGGCCATGATCAGCCATACAACCGTCACACCTGCGAACTTCGAGCCCATGGCGGTGAGGATCACGGCCGGAGTGAAGGCATCGATCATGCCGAAGAAGATGAAGGTGTCCAGCGGGATGCTCAGCGCCGAACTTATCCACAGGCGATCGTGCAATGGACGCTTGGTGACGCTGAACACCAACCAGTCGATGCCCTCGGACACGGCGAATGCGATGGCGCTGGCCAGGGCAATGGACGGATCGGAAGTGACATAGGACAGCACCAGCGCCATCAGCATCGCCGCGATCGCACCGTGGCCGAAGCGGGTTTGCACCATGTCCCGCAACACGAACACCAACCCACCCCAGGCCGACCAGATGATGTCCAGGTGCGGGGCGCTGGAAAAGGCGTAATTGATCAGCACGACGCTGCTGATGTAGGCGATCAGGAAGAACATGAGGCGGGGGGATACCTGTCAATTTGGTGCACAGGGTACTTCAGTCACGCAGCGGCATAAATCAAAAGATCGCAGCTGCTACAGGTCGGGGGTTTTGCCCAACATCCAGATCAACCCACTCGACTTCGCCCGCTCATGACACAACCCCAACACCTTGCGCCGCTCTGCGTTGTCCATCCGGCTCCAGCGGGTGATTTCTTCCACCGTGCGCTGACACCCGGTGCAAATGTCATCCTCATCCAGCGCACAAATGTTCACGCAGGGCGATGGAACCGGTCGTTCAATGGTGCTCATTCTTCCTGCTCGACCAGATCGCGGGCATAACGCTGCGAGTTATGCACATAGTGGGCGGCGCTGGCTTCGAGCATCTTCTTTTGCGGCTCGGTCAATTCGCGTACGACCTTGCCCGGTGAGCCCATGACCAATGAGCCGTCCGGAATTTCCTTGCCCTCACCGATCAGCGAGTTGGCGCCGATGATGCAGTTCTTGCCGATTTTCGCGCCATTGAGAATCACCGCGTTAATACCGATCAGGCTGTAATCGCCCACCGTGCAGCCGTGGAGCATGGCGTTGTGGCCGATGGTCACGCCGGTGCCAATGGTCAGCGGGTAGCCCATGTCAGTGTGCATCACGGTGCCGTCCTGCACGTTGCTGTTCTTGCCGATCAGGATCAATTCGTTGTCGCCACGCAACACGGCGTTGAACCAGACGTTGGCGCCCTCTTCCAGTTTGACCTTGCCCACCAGCACGGCATTGGGGGCGACCCAGCTCTGCGGATGGGTCTCGACGCGGGCGTCGCCCAGGCGGTATTTCATCTTGTTGTCCTCAAGGCCAGGCTGGCTCACTGGCGAAAAGCAGGATTCACGCCATACGAGCGATGGCTTCAGGTTTTGATAAAACTCTTGGGTGGTTGATGCAGGCTGATTTTCGCGTCATAGAGCAGGTTGATCAACTCAACAATCATGATCGCCGTCAGCCCCCAGATCTTGTACTCGCCATAACGGTAGCTTGGCACGTACCAACTGTGGCCCTGATAGTCGATGCGGTGAGTGTGCTCTCGCGGGTCCTTGCGGAAGAACTCCAGCGGCACGCTGAACACGGCAGCAATCTCGGCATCGTTGGCCAGGTATTCGACGAAATCCGGAATCACGCCGACATAGGGCGTGACCTTGATACCGTGCAGAGAGATCAGCGGGCTCAGCGGGCCGATCACTTCGACCAGCCCCGGCGGCAGACCGATTTCTTCTTCGGCTTCGCGCAGGGCGGTAAAAATCAGGTCTGGGTCTTCGGGGTCGCGGCGACCGCCAGGGAAGGCGACTTCGCCGCCATGGGTCGAGAGCCCGCTGGCGCGAAGGGTTAGCACCAATTCCGGTTCGTCACTGCGCGTGATGGGCACCAATACCGCGGCTTCGGGGAAACGCAGGTCGGTTTCCAGCGTACGCGGCGTGTGATTGCTTACCCGGTGCAGTAGCTCGTCCAGCATGAGTCTTCTCGATCTGTGCCTTACCCTGCATCATGCACCAATCGCACCGGCCGCCCAAGCCCCGAACAGCCTCATGTCGCGAAACGACAACTTGCCGACCGACACCGCTGCACGCCAAGATAGGCGCAGCATTCAGGAACCCAAGCATGAAATTTTGCAGCCAATGCGGCAACCCGGTAACCCAGCGCATTCCCGATGGCGATTCGCGCCTGCGTTTTGTCTGCGACAGCTGTCATACCATCCATTACCAGAACCCCAATATCGTCGCCGGTTGCGTACCGATCTGGGGTTCGAAGGTGTTGCTGTGCCGTCGCGCCATCGAGCCACGGCTCGGTTACTGGACCCTGCCCGCCGGCTTCATGGAAAACGGTGAGACCATCGAACAGGCCGCCATTCGCGAAACCGCCGAAGAAGCCTGTGCCCGGGTGCGCAACCTGAGTATCTATACGCTGATCGACGTGCCGCACATCAGCCAGGTGCATGTGTTCTTTCGCGCCGAGCTGGTGGACTTGGATTTTTCCGCGGGTCCCGAGAGCCTGGAAGTGCAACTGTTCGAAGAAGCCGACATCCCTTGGGACGAACTGGCTTTCCGCACGGTGGGGCGTACCTTAGAATACTTCTTCGCTGACCGGCGGACCGAGGTCTACCCCGTGCGGTCCGAATCGATCCCCCCGCTGGTCCAGCCTGCCATCATTTAATGCGTCTACACGTAAAAGCATCTATAAAATAAATAATCGCGACACCTCTTAGGGATATCGTTTCAATGCGCTGGTTGCTTGCCGTTTTTTGCTTGTCGTTCGTCGCTGTCAGCCAGGCTTCCTCCACGGAAACGCTGGACGGCAAAGTCATCGAAAAAGTTCTGGTTCTCAAATCCGCCCACCAATTGCAATTGATCAATGACGGCAAGCCGGTCAAGACCTATCGCATCTCCCTGGGCAAACGCCCAACGGGGCCAAAACTGATGGAGGGTGACAAACGCACCCCCGAAGGCTTTTATTGGGTGGACTGGCGCAAGATCAGCGACCGTTTCAACCTGTCGATGCACATCTCCTACCCCAACATCAGCGACGCCGCCCGCGCCCGGCGCGAAGGCGTCGAGCCTGGTGGCATGATCATGATCCACGGCACCCCGGACACCGAAGACAATCCGGAAGACCTGTTCCATACCCTGGACTGGACCGACGGCTGCATCGCCATGCGCAACATGGACATGCGTGAGGTTTGGGGCTTGGTGCCGGATGGAACGATGATTGAGATTCGTCCGTAACCTCCCCCCGTAATGATCGTTCCCACGCTCCGCGTGGGAATGCAGCCCGGGACGCTCCGCGCCCCTCCAGAGCCGAACGCGGAGCGTCCGTAGAGGCATTCCCACGCAGAGCGTAGGAACGATCGAGTCACTACCTTCGGTCGGTATCGAAAAATAAATTCAAAAGATCGCAGCCTTCGTCAGTGCCTAGCGGGTAGATACCAATTCCCTCTGTAGGCGCTACCAAAGTCTGCGATCTTTGCTTTCAAAATCCCCTCCTCTAATACCACTTAGAACCTGCTCCCCTTAAGAGCCTCCAGCAGACCCGACCTTGCTGCGCCCACAGCTAAGTACTGGCATTGACATGGTATTTAAGTGGTATTAGTTTCGCCGCATTACCGGGCGACAACAATCCTATATCCGCATCGGACTAAACCTACATGAATGACCTCCAGGCCCTACGTCCTGACGACACCCAGCCCACGCCGCTGTACCTGCAACTGGCGCGCAATCTGGAAGCGGCGATCCATGCCGGCCAGTGGAAAGCCGAACAGGCGATGCCGTCGGAGCGCAATCTCAGCGAACTGCTGGGCATCTCTCGCGTCACCGCGCGTAAAGCGCTGGAAGTGCTGTTCGAGCAAGGCCTGATCCGTCGAAATCAGGGCTCCGGCACATTCATCACGCCACGCCTGGAACAACCGCTGTCGCGCCTCTCGGGCTTCAGCGAAATGCTCCGGCTCAAGGGTTTCGTCCCCGGTTCGCAATGGCTGGAACGGGAAATCACCCCGCCGACCCACGAAGAACTGATCCGTCTCGGCCTGTCGCCCAACGACAAGGTTGCGCGGCTCAAACGCTTGCGCAAAGCCGATGACACAGTGATGGCGATCGAGATGAGCACCCTGCCCGCCTCGATCATTCCCAAGCCGCAAGCGGTGGGCGACTCCCTCTACGAATACCTCGACGGCATCGGCAAACCGGTGGTCCGCGCCCTGCAACACATTCAGGCAATCAACGCCTCGGACGAATTCGCCGCGCTGGTGGGCATCGCCCCTGGCACCGCCATGCTGCTGATGACCCGGGTCGGCTACATGGAAGACAACACGCCGATCGAAGTCACCGACACCTATTGCCGCAACGACTACTACGACTTTGTCGCAGAGCTTCGCCGCTAAACCAGAGAACCGATCATGTCCGAAGACAACATCCTCACCGCTCACGGCTGGGTTCGCGGCCGGCTGATCCACGAACACGGCAAGGTCGTGTCCATCGAAGGCCAGCCGTGCGATCCGGCGGACAACGACCTGCCTTACCTGCTGCCGGGTTTCATCGACCTGCACGTTCACGGCGGCGGTGGCAAAGACATCATGGAAGGCGCGCCCGCCTTCGAAACCATCACCAGAACCCACGTGCGCTTCGGCACTACGTCGCTGCTGGCGACCACCATGACTGCGCCGAACGAAGAAATCTCGCGAGTGCTCAAGGACCTCGGCGAGTTCTGCGAGCAGCGGCCCAAAGGCAGCGCCCGAGTCCTCGGCGTGCACCTCGAAGGCCCGTACATCAACCCCGGCAAACTCGGCGCTCAGCCGAATTTCGCCCACACCGCGTTGATGGCCGAAGTCGAAGAATACCTGGCGCTGGCGCCGATCCGGGTGATCACCATCGCCCCGGAAATCGCCGGTCACGTCGGTTTGATCCGCGCCCTCAGCGCTCGCGGCGTGCGCATGCAAATCGGCCACACGCTGGGCAGCTACGAGGAAGGCGTCGCTGCGCTTGCGGCCGGCGCCAGCAGCTTCACCCACCTTTACAACGCCATGAGCCCGCTGCACCACCGCGAGCCGGGCATCGTCGGCGCGGCGCTGGCCCACGCCAAGTACGCCGAGCTGATTCCGGATCTGTTGCACGTGCATCCCGGCGCCATCCGCGTGGCCCTGCGCTCGATCCCGTGCCTGTATTGCGTCACCGATTCCACCGCCGCCGCCGGCATGCCCGATGGGGAATACAAGCTTGGCAGCCACACCGTGACCAAATGTCTGGGTGGCGTGCGCCTGCCTGACGGCACGCTGGCCGGCAGCACCCTGACCATGGATCAGGCGCTGCGCAATCTGGTGAAGATCGGACTGCCGATCGCCGAGGCGTCGCAACGTCTTTCGCAATTCCCCGCCGACTACCTCGGCCTTCAAGAACGCGGACGCTTGCAACCCGGCGCCTGGGCCGACTGCGTGCGGCTGGATCGCTCACTCACACTGACCGCCGTCATGGTGGAAGGAGAAGACATTGACTTCAAAAATGCTTGAAGAGGCGCTGTCCTCCTTCGAGGCCGTGCAAGCCCAATTGCAGCAACTCGACCCGCAGATGATCGAGATCGCCGGACGCCTGCGTCGTCAGCCGCCGCAAGTGGCGATGACTGTCGCTCGCGGCAGCTCCGACCATGCGGCGAGCTACTTTGCCTACCTGACCATGCAACAACTGGGCATTCCGGTGGCATCGCTACCGATGTCGGTGGTGACCATGCAGCAAGCACCGTTGAAGGTCAGTGGCCAGGTCGCGTTCGCCTTCTCGCAGTCGGGGCAAAGCCCGGATCTGGTGAACAGCCTGCGTCTGTTGCGCAAGCGCGGTGCCCTGAGTATCTCCATGGTCAACGCTGAGAACTCGCCTTTGGAAGCCGCCTGCGAATTCAGCCTGCCGCTGTGCGCCGGCACCGAAAGCAGCGTCGCCGCGACCAAGAGTTTTATCGCCACCCTCACCGCCAGCGCCCGCCTGATCGCCCACTGGAAAGAAGACGTGGAATTGCTGGAAGCAGGCCTTGCCCTGCCGGAAGGTCTGCGCGAAGCGGCAAAACAGGACTGGAGCCTGGCCATCGATACGTTGCGCGATTGCCAACGCTTGATGGTAATCGGCCGTGGCGCCGGTTTCGCCATCGCCCAGGAAGCGGCCCTCAAATTCAAGGAAACCTCGGCGATCCAGGCCGAAGCCTTCAGCAGCGCCGAAGTCCGGCACGGCCCGATGGCGTTGATCGACGAGAACTATCCGCTGTTGATCTTCGCCCCGCGCGGCGCCGAGCAGGCCGGGTTACTGAGCCTGGCCGCTGACATGCGCCAGCGCGGCGCCCGCGTGCTACTGGCCGCGCCAGATGACGTCGCCGAACGCGACCTGACCCTGAGCCGCGCGGAACACCCGGCCCTGGACCCGATTCTGGCGATCCAGAGTTTCTACGTCATGGCTGCAGGCTTGGCCGTCGCCCGAGGCATGGACCCGGACCAGCCGCGTCATTTGAGCAAAGTGACGCGCACGCACTAGTCGAACGGCAAGCGAACAACCCTGAGTTGCTCCGAACCGTCGTTTTTTATAAATGAGACCGAGCCATGCACAACAACAATAAAGAGCTGACCCTCAGCGCCCCGCTCAGCGGCCCGGTGCTCACACTCGCCAAAGTCCCGGACCCGGTGTTCGCAAGCGGCGCCATGGGCGACGGGATCGCCATCGATCCGCTGAACGACACCTTGTACTCGCCCTGTGAAGCTGTGGTGACCCACGTCGCCCGCACTGGCCACGCCATCACCTTGCGCGCCGATAACGGTGCCGAGTTGCTGCTGCACCTGGGCCTCGATACGGTCGAGTTGCAGGGCGTCGGTTTCTCGATGCTGGTCAAGGAAGGGGCGCGCGTCAGTAATGGTCAACCGCTGCTGCGTTATGACCTTGACCAGGTCGCGCAGCAGTGCAAAAGCCTGGTCAGCCTGATGATCCTGACTAACAGCCAAGACTTTCAGGCGCGGCCGATTACGCTGAAATCGGTGAAGGTCGGCGATCCATTGCTGCACATCGTGCCGAAACTGGCTAACGGTGTGCAGATTGACATTGAGGTCGTTGGCATCGAGGTTCAGGGGCATATTCATGTCGCCCATCGCGGCGGCCTGCACGCCCGGCCTGCCGCGCTGATCCGCCAGACCGCTCAACAGTTCACGAGCAAATCCTGGCTGCACTTCGCTGGCAAATCGGCGGCCTGCGACAGTTTGATCGGCCTGATGGGACTGGCCGTCGGTGAGCAGGATGAAATCAGGGTCAGCTGCCAGGGACCGGACGCCGAGGCCGCGCTGCAAGCTCTGTTGGCGGCGTTATCCACAGCCCTGGCCGAAGACAACCACGCCGCTGTGCCAGCCCCGATCGTCCAACGCAATCGCCCTGCCGAAGCGGGCGTGCTGCATGGCGTGTGTGCAGCTCCCGGTCTGGTGGCTGGACCGTTGTTTCGTTTGAACTCGATCAGTCTGCCGATGGATGCCGGCAATCATGAGCCGGAGCAACAACGGCATGCTCTCGACGCCGCGCGGACCCAGGTCCGGGGTGAAATCGACACCACGCTGGCCCAAGCGAAGAAGCACAAGAATACTGACGAAGAAGCCATCTTCGCCGCGCATCTGGCGCTGCTCGAAGACCCGGCGTTGCTCGATGCGGCTCATCAGTCCATCGACCAGGGCATCGCGGCGACTCACGCCTGGAGCCAATCCATCGACGTGCAATGCGAGGTGCTTCAGCAACTCGGCAGCCCGTTGCTGGCCGAACGCGCCAACGACCTGCGCGATCTCAAACAACGCGTGCTGCGCGCCCTGCTCGGTGAAACCTGGCAGTACGACGTGCCGGCCGGCGCCATCGTCGCGGCGCATGAACTGACCCCGTCCGACCTGTTGCAACTGAGCCAGCAAGGTGTGGCCGGGTTGTGCATGGCCGAGGGCGGCGCGACTTCCCATGTGGCGATTCTCGCCCGCGGTAAAGGCTTGCCGTGCATGGTTGCGCTGGGTTCGACGCTGCTGGATCAGGAGCAAGGTCAAGCGGTAGTGCTGGATGCCGACGGCGGACGTATCGAACTGACGCCCAACGCCGCGCGCCTGGCCGAAGTGCATCAGGCGCAACTCGATCATAAACAACGTCGCGCCCTGCAACAGGCTCAGGCTCACACCCCGGCACTGACACTTGATGGTTTGCACATCGAAGTCGCCGCCAATGTTGCTTCTAGTGCTGAAGCGGCCGATGCACTGGCCAATGGCGCCGATGGCGTCGGCCTGCTGCGCACCGAATTTCTGTTTGTGGACCGCAACACAGCGCCGGACGAACAGGAACAACGCATCGCCTATCAAGCCGTGCTCGATGCCATGGGCGACAAATCGGTGATCATCCGCACCATCGACGTCGGCGGCGACAAGCAACTCGACTATTTACCGCTTCCCGACGAAGCGAATCCGGTGCTCGGTTTGCGCGGTATTCGTTTGGCCCAGGTCCGCCCGGAACTGCTGGATCAGCAACTGCGCTCACTGCTGCAAGTCAGTCCTTTGTCGCGTTGTCGGATCCTGCTGCCGATGGTCACCGAAGTCGATGAACTGCTGCACATCCGCCAGCGTCTCGATGCGCTGTGCGGAGAACTCGGCCTGAGCCAACGCCCGGAGCTGGGCGTAATGATCGAAGTCCCGGCCGCCGCATTGCTGGCCGAGCAACTGGCCGAACACGCGGACTTCCTGTCGATCGGCACCAACGATTTGTCCCAATACACCCTGGCCATGGACCGCGACCACGCCGGCCTCGCCTCCCGCGTCGATGCGCTGCACCCGGCGCTGCTGCGGCTGATCGCCCAGACCTGCGCCGGTGCGGCGGTGCATAACCGTTGGGTCGGCGTCTGCGGCGCCCTCGCCTCCGATCCGTTGGCCACGCCGGTGTTGATCGGCCTGGGGGTCAGGGAGTTGTCGGTCAGCCCGGTGCAGATCGGTGAAATCAAGGACCGCGTTCGCCACCTCGACGCCAGCGAGTGCCGACGCATCACCCAGGACCTGCTCAAGCTAAGCAGCGCCAGCGCGGTGCGTCACGCCTGTCACCAGCAATGGCCTCTGAGCTGAGCTCACAACAAAAAAAACAAGAACCCAGGGAGATCCGCCATGTACCAATACTTCATCGAAGGCCTGCAACGCCTCGGTCGCGCGCTGATGCTGCCGATCGCGATCCTGCCGATTGCAGGGTTACTGCTGCGCCTCGGCGACACCGACCTGCTGAACATCGCGATCATCCACGACGCCGGTCAGGTGATCTTCGCCAACCTGGCATTGATCTTCGCCATCGGCATCGCGGTCGGTTTTGCCAAAGACAACAACGGCACGGCTGGCCTGGCCGGGGTCATTGGCTATCTGGTGATGATCTCCACTCTCAAGGTGCTCGATGCGAGCATCAACATGGGCATGCTCGCCGGGATCGTCAGCGGCTTAATGGCGGGAGCACTGTACAACCGCTTCAAAGACATCAAGTTGCCGGAGTACCTGGCATTCTTTGGCGGACGGCGTTTTGTACCGATCGTCACCGGGTTCGCCGCCGTCGGCCTGGGCGTCGTGTTTGGATTCATCTGGCCGCCGATCCAGCACGGCATCAATGGCTTTGGCACGTTAATGATGGAGAGCGGCAGCTTCGGTGCTTTCGTTTTCGGCGTGTTCAACCGCCTGCTGATCGTCACCGGCCTGCATCACATCCTCAACAACATGGCGTGGTTCGTGTTCGGCAACTTCACCGACCCGACCACCGGCGCCCTGGTGACAGGCGACTTGTCGCGCTACTTTGCCGGCGACCCGAAAGGTGGCCAGTTCATGACCGGCATGTTCCCGATGATGATCTTCGGCCTGCCCGCCGCCTGCCTGGCGATGTACCGCAACGCCCTGCCGGAACGGCGCAAAGTCATGGGCGGGATCTTCTTGTCCATGGCCCTGACCTCATTTTTGACCGGCGTGACCGAACCGATCGAATTCGCCTTCATGTTCCTCGCGCCGATGCTGTTTTTGCTTCACTCGCTGCTGACGGGGTTGTCAATGGCGGTCACCAATTTACTGAACATTCACCTGGGCTTTACCTTCTCAGGCGGCTTCATCGACATGGTTCTGGGCTGGGGGGAGTCCACCAATGGCTGGCGGGTGGTTCCGGTGGGGCTGGCGTATGCGCTGATCTACTACATTGTGTTTGATTTCTGTATTCGTCGATTCAATTTAAAGACGCCAGGGCGTGAAGATGTGCCGACCGGCGACAAAGTGGTGATCGCCGAGAATGAGCGCGCCGGGGCTTACATCAAGGCACTGGGTGGTGCGGATAATTTGATCACGGTGGGTGCGTGCACGACGCGGTTGCGGCTGGACATGGTTGATCGCAACAAGGCATCCGATGCGGACTTGAAAGCATTGGGGGCGATGGCTGTTGTTCGTCCGGGTAAAGGTGGAAGTTTGCAGGTGGTGGTCGGGCCGATGGCAGACAGCATTGCCGATGAAATCCGGTTGGCGATGCCGGCTTTGGGGCGCGCGGCTATCACCTCCCCCGCTGCCGTTATCGACGTACCTGAACCTGCCACTGTGACGAACACAGAAGCCCGACAATGGCTGAAGGCACTGGGCGGCGGCGACAATGTGCTGCAAATGGATTGCGTGGCCATGACCCGTATTCGGTTGCAACTGGCGGATGGCAAAGCGTTGTCGGAGGGTCAGTTGAAAGCGCTTGGTTGCCTGGGTGTCAGCCAATTGGACGGTGGCGTATGGCACCTGCTGATTGGCGACAAGGCGCCGAGTTTGAAGGGTGCGCTGGAGATGTTGATCAATCGCAGTGAGATGAGCGCCAGGGTTTAGATCATTGGCGGCTGCACCTACAGGGGGAGTCAGTATCAATCCGCAGAGGTCCAAACTGACAGCGCCGTCAGTTACCAGTCACTCTCCTGACGGGCTAACAGGTTTATAAAGGAAGGTATAAACCTGACAAAACTCCGACCACTCTGCCCGGCGCCCCATTCGCATGCGAATTCAGAAAAAAACCGCCCTGCTCGCCACCCTTCTGATCGTCCTGGCAGCGCTGGGCGTGTGGTACGCCGCCAAACCCGCCACGACCAAACTGGCCCCTTCCACCGCCATCCCCGTGCGAGTGGTCAGCGTCGCTGAAAAAGATGTGCCCCGCTACATCAGCGGCATCGGTTCGGTGCTGTCGTTGCACAGCGTGGTCGTGCGCCCGCAGATCGACGGCATCCTCACCAAGCTGCTGGTCAAGGAAGGCCAACGGGTGAACAAAGGTGATCTGCTGGCCACCATCGACGATCGCTCGATCCGCGCCAGCCTCGACCAGGCCCGGGCGCAACTGGGCGAAAGTCAGGCGCAACTGCAAGTGGCCCAGGTCAACCTCAAACGCTACAAACTGCTGAGCGTCGACGACGGCGTGTCCAAGCAGACCTACGACCAGCAACAAGCCCTGGTCAACCAACTCAAAGCCACCGCCCAAGGCAATCAGGCATCGATCGACGCCGCTCTGGTGCAGCTTTCTTACACACAGATCCGCTCCCCGGTCACCGGTCGCGTCGGTATTCGCACAGTGGATGAAGGCAACTTCCTGCGCATGACCGACACCCAAGGCCTGTTCACCGTGACCCAGATCGACCCGATCGCCGTGGAGTTTTCCCTGCCGCAACAAATGCTGCCAACCCTGCAGGGCCTGATCAACGATCCACAGCACACACCAGTCAAGGCTTACATCGGTGCCGACACCGACGGCGAAACCGGCAACCTGCTGGGCGAAGGCCACCTGACCCTGATCGACAACCAGATCAACGCCAACACCGGGACCATCCGCGCCAAGGCCGAGTTCGCCAACCCCGCACAGAAACTCTGGCCGGGCCTGCTGGTAACGGTAAAAATTCAGACAGCGCTGGATAAAAATGCGCTGGTGGTGCCGCCCACCGTCGTACAACGTGGCCTCGATCAACATTTCGTCTACCGGGTCAACGGCGACAAGGTCGAAGCCGTTCAGGTGCAGATGGTTTATCAAAGCAGCGGACAGGACATCATCAAAGGCGTGAAACCGGGCGATGTGTTGGTCAGCGACGGCCAGTCGCGGCTCAAACCTGGCTCGACCGTGCAGGTAGTGGCCGACCCACCGCAAATGGTGCAATCGGAGCCAAAACCATGAAGGGCCACGGTTCGATTTCCGCGTGGTGCATCGATCATCCGGTGGCGACGGTCCTGCTGACCTTTGCCCTGGTGCTGCTGGGGGTGATCGCCTTTCCGCGGCTGCCGATTGCACCACTGCCGGAAGCGGAATTCCCGACCATCCAGGTGGCCGCGCAACTGCCCGGCGCCAACCCCGAAACCATGGCCTCGTCGGTGGCCACGCCGCTTGAAGTGCAATTCAGCGCCATCCCCGGCGTGACCCAGATGACCTCGAGCAGCGCCCTGGGCTCGACCATTCTGACCCTGCAATTCACCCTCGACAAAAGCATCGACACCGCCGCGCAGGAAGTCCAGGCCGCGATCAACACCGCAGCCGGCAAGCTGCCCAAAGACATGCCGAACCTGCCGAACTGGAGGAAGGTCAACCCGGCCGACAGCCCGGTGCTGATCCTCAGCATCAACTCACCGCAAATGCCCGGCACCGAAGTCAGCGACTTGGTGGAAACCCTGCTCGCCCGTCAGATCAGCCAGATCGATGGCGTAGGCAATATCAACATCACCGGTCAGCAACGTCCGGCGATCCGCGTGCAGGCCTCGGCGGACAAACTCGCCGCCATTGGCCTGACCCTGGCGGACATTCGTCTCGCGATCCAGCAGACCAGCCTCAACCTGGCCAAGGGTGCGTTGTACGGCGAGTCGAGCATTTCGACCTTGTCCACCAACGACCAATTGTTCCATCCCCAGGAATACGGTCAGCTGATTGTTTCCTACAAGGACGGCGCACCGGTTCATCTCAAGGATGTAGCCAAAGTCGTCAACGGTTCGGAAGATGCCTACATCCAGGCTTGGGCTGACGGTCAGCCGGGGGTGAACCTGGTGATTTTCCGGCAACCGGGAGCCAACATCGTCGCGACCGTCGACCGTATTCAGGCGGCCCTGCCGACGCTGGAGGCCATGCTGCCAGCCACGGTACAGGTCAAAGTGTTGGTTGATCGCACCCAGACCATCCGCGCTTCGTTGCGTGAAGTGGAAGTCACCCTGCTGATCGCGATCCTGCTGGTGGTGGCGGTGATGGCGCTGTTCCTGAGGCAGTTGTCGGCGACCCTGATCGTGGCGTCGGTGCTCGGTGTGTCGCTGATCGCCAGTTTTGCCCTGATGTACATCATGGGCTTCAGCCTGAATAACCTGACACTGGTGGCGATCGTGGTGTCCGTCGGGTTTGTGGTGGACGATGCGATTGTGGTGGTGGAAAACATTCACCGCCATCTGGAGGCCGGCGACGGCATGCGTGAGGCGGCGATCAAGGGCGCCGGCGAGATCGGCTTTACCGTGGTTTCCATCAGTTTCTCGCTGGTGGCGGCGTTCATTCCGCTGCTGTTCATGGGCGGTGTGGTCGGGCGGCTATTCAAGGAATTCGCCCTGACCGCCACCTCGACCATCATGATTTCCGTGGTGGTGTCCCTGACGCTGGCGCCTACTTTGGCCGCGCTATTCATGCGCGCGCCGGTGCATCACGCCCACGACAAACCGGGTTTCGGCGAACGCTTGCTGGCGCTGTATGAGAAAGGCCTGCGCCGCGCCCTCGCCCATCAGAAATTGATGATCGGTGTGTTCGGCCTGTCCCTCGGCCTGGCGGTCGCCGGGTACATTTTCATTCCGAAGGGTTTTTTCCCGGTGCAGGACACCGGTTTCGTCCTCGGCACGACCGAAGCAGCGGCGGACATTTCCTACGGCGACATGGTGAAAAAACACCTGGCGATGGCCGAGATCGTCGCCGCCGATCCCGCCGTCGAGACGTTCTCCCATTCGGTTGGCGTTGCGGGCAGCAACCAGACCATCGCCAACGGACGGTTCTGGATTTCGCTGAAAAAACGCGGCGACCGCGATGTGTCCGCCAGCCAATTCATCGACCGTATTCGCCCACAGCTGATGAAAGTCCCGGGCATTGTGCTGTACCTGCGCGCCGGGCAAGACATCAACCTCAGCTCCGGCCCGAGCCGCGCGCAGTACCAATACGTACTCAAGAGCAACGACGGTGCCCTCCTGAGCACCTGGACCCAGCGCCTGACGGAAAAACTGCGCAGCAACCCGGCGTTCCGCGACATTTCCAACGACCTGCAACTGGGCGGCAGCATCACCCACATCAGCATCGACCGCAGCGCGGCGGCGCGTTTCGGCCTGACCGCCAGTGATGTCGATGAAGCGCTGTACGACGCCTTCGGCCAGCGGCAGATCAACGAATTCCAGACCCAGACCAACCAGTACAACGTGATTCTGGAGCTGGACACCAAACAGCGCGGCAAGGCCGAAAGCCTCAACTATTTTTACCTGCGCTCGCCGCTGAGCGGGGAAATGGTGCCGCTGTCGGCCCTGGCAAAATTCGAGGCGCCAACCATCGGCCCGCTGTCCATCGCTCACGACGGGATGTTCCCGGCGGCCAACCTGTCGTTCAACCTGGCGCCCGGCGTCGCGTTGGGCGACGCAGTCATCATGCTCGATCAGGCCAAGACCGACATTGGCATGCCGGCGGCCATCAGCGGTAATTTCCAGGGCGCGGCCCAGGCGTTCCAGAGTTCGCTGGCCAGCCAGCCTTGGCTGATTCTGGCGGCGCTGGTGGCGGTGTACATCATTCTTGGCGTTCTGTACGAAAGCTTCGTGCACCCGCTGACGATCATCTCGACCCTGCCCTCGGCAGGGCTCGGGGCGGTGATCATGCTGTGGATCTGCGGCCAGGACTTTTCGATCATGGCGCTGATCGGGCTGGTGCTGCTGATCGGCATCGTCAAGAAGAACGGCATCCTGATGATCGACTTTGCGCTGGACGCCCAACGTAACCGTGGCTTGCCTCCCGAAGAGGCGATCTATGAAGCGTGTATGACGCGGTTCCGGCCGATCATCATGACTACCCTCGCCGCCCTGCTCGGCGCCCTGCCGCTGATGCTCGGCTACGGGACCGGTGCCGAATTGCGCCAGCCGCTGGGGATTGCGGTGGTCGGCGGCTTGCTGGTGAGCCAGGCGCTGACGCTCTTCACTACGCCGGTCATATACTTGTGGCTTGAGCGGCTATTCCATAGACCCACACCAGCACAGCAGCCGGTGCTGGCGACCACAGACTGAGGCGGGGTCATGCGCGTTCTGATTATCGAAAACGAAGAAAAAACCGCGGACTATCTGCACCGCGGTCTGACGGAACAGGGCTACACCGTGGACGTGGCCCGCGATGGCGTCGAAGGCCTGCACCTGGCGCTGACGATTACCTCGGCAAACCGTTTTCCTTCCTCGAACGGGTGGCGCGTTTACAAGCGCTGACCCGGCGCAGCGGCGGCCAAGAACCCGGTGCAGATGAGCATTGCCGAGCTGTGGATAGATTTGATCAGCCGCAAGGCCACCCGTACCAGCACACGCCTGGACCTGACCGCCAAAGAGATCTCGCTGCTCGGCGTACTGGCTCGGCGGATGAACACCTTCGGAATTCATTTACCGATCTTTACCTTTCCCGGGTAATTGTCGACTACCCTCTGAATGTCTTCTAAGCTTCAATTAGCAAAAGGCCAGCATGTTTTGCTGGCCTTTTCTTTATCCGGGATTTATATAGGCGCGACGGTTTCTGGGACTCTGCCCGATTCTTGTAAAAGCACTTTCATAATGCCTTATTTGCAGAAGTCAGAACCATGAGTGTGAGCAGTGCGAAATCCCGTGATCCGATCCGTTCGACACGGTCGGAGCGGCTTCTGGTTCTCAGTAGTGTGTTGTTGGTTATTGCGATACTGAGCATCGTCGCATTCCTGCTGATCCGTGAACGCGCCAATGCCGAATTGTCCGCCGCTCGTGCCGCCAACAATATCGTGCAATTGATCGACGCCGACGTGCTGCGCAATGTCGAACTTTATGATGTGTCCCTGCTGGGTTTGATCGCTGCCTACCAGCGAGAAGACCTCAAGAGCGTTTCTCCAGCCATTCGCCATCTGGCCTATTTCGACCGCGCTACTGCCGCGCCGTACAAGGGCAACATTTTGTTGCTCGACAACAAGGGCGACGTGATTGCAGACTCGGCCTCGGTGGAGCCCAGGCAGGGCAACTTCGCCGATCGCGAATACTTCCAGTCCCACGTGAACAACCCGGACCCGGGCATGTTCATCAGTCCCCCCTTCAGAGCCAGGTCGCCCGAACAGGATTGGCGTATCAGTTTCAGCCGCCGGGTGAACGGCCCCCAGGGCGAGTTCCTCGGTGTGGCCGAAGCCGCCATGCGTTTGAGTTACTTCGATCAGTTGTTCAACAGTCTGAGCATCGGTCGCGACAGTACGGTCAATCTGATCAGCAAAGACGGGATTCTGCTAGCCCAGCAACCCCGCTTGGCCGAAGAGCTGATCGGCAAGGATTTCAGTAGCCGCCCCAATTTCCAACGCATCGTCAAGGAAGGCAACGGCAGCTTCACCGGCCTGTCCAGCCGCCACAAGGATAAGCGCCTGTACACGTTCTCCAAGGTCGGGAACTTGCCGTTGATCGTCATCGTTGCGCTGTCCAGCGATGAAGTCTTTGCGGCCTGGAAGCGCACCGCAGTGGTGGTCAGCTTTGCGACCATTGCCCTGTGCGTGAGCCTGCTGTGGCTGACCTGGTTGCTCTGCCGGGAATTGCGTCGGCGTCACGGTGCCGAGCAGGAATTGGCCCAACTGGCCGCTACCGACTCCTTGACCGGACTGGCCAACCGCCGAACCCTGGATCAGGCCCTGCGCCATGAATGGTTTCGTGCCCAACGTTCCGGCCTGCCATTGTCGGTACTGATGATCGATGTCGATCACTTCAAGGCGTTCAACGATCGCCATGGCCATCAGGGCGGCGACGATGCCTTGCGCTTGGTGGCTAAAGTGATCAGCAACCATGTTCGACGACCGGCGGATCTGGTCGCCCGTTATGGTGGCGAGGAGTTTTCGGTGATCCTGGCTGAAACCGACAGCGCCGGCGCGCAACAGATTGCCGACAACGTCCGCGCAGCGGTGGAACAGTTGCCGTTGGTGGGAGGTGATGAGTCGCCGATTACTGTCAGTATTGGTATCAGCACCTGGACGACCGCAACCGACATCAGCCTGGAACAGTTGCTGTTTTCGGCGGACAAGGCGCTGTATCAGGCCAAGGAAAGTGGGCGGAATCGGGTGGTTGCTGCGTAGTTGATCGTTCCCACGCTCCGCGTGGGAACGATCAAAAAACACCGGGTACTTTCCCGCAGGAATAAAAAAAGGCCACCCGAAGGCAGCCTTTAAAAACTAGAGAGGTTTTTTGCTTACACGGCCGCAACAGGACGCATGTAAGAGATCGGTGCAGTGCTGGCGTCTTCGAAAGTCACGACTTCCCAAGCATCTGTCTGCTCAATCAACTTGCGCAGCAGCTGGTTGTTCAATGCATGTCCGGACTTGAAGCCCTTGAACTCACCAATCAGGCTATTGCCCAGCAGGTAGAGGTCACCAATTGCATCGAGGATCTTGTGCTTCACGAATTCGTCTTCATAGCGAAGGCCGTCTTCGTTCAGTACACCATCCGCGTCGACCACAATAGCGTTTTCAACGCTGCCGCCGAGTGCGAGGTTGTGCTTGCGCAGGTACTCGATATCACTCATGAAACCAAAGGTACGGGCGCGGCTGACTTCTTTTACGAACGAAGTGCTGGAAAAATCCACGCTTGCACTTTGTGTGCGGTCACGGAAAACCGGGTGATCGAAATCGATCTCGAAGCTCACTTTGAAACCTTCGAAAGGGACGAAAGTGGCGCGCTTGTCGCCGTCTTCCACTGTCACTTCCCGCAGGATCCGGATGAACTTCTTGGCGGCGTCCTGCTCTTCCAGGCCGGCCGATTGAATCAGGAATACGAAGGGTCCAGCGCTACCATCCATGATCGGGACTTCGGACGCGGAGAGCTCGACGTAGGCGTTATCGATGCCCAGGCCAGCCATGGCCGAGAGCAGGTGCTCCACCGTGTCCACTTTGACGTCACCGTTAACAAGCGTGGTCGACATAGTGGTTTCGCCAACGTTTTCCGCGCGGGCAGGAATCTGCACGACAGGGTCGAGGTCAGCACGACAAAACACAATGCCGGTGTCGACGGGCGCTGGCTTGAGGGTCAGATAGACCTTCTCCCCGGAGTGCAGGCCGACACCTGTGGCACGGATAATATTCTTCAGGGTGCGTTGTTTTATCATGGCATGGGCCGCTTCAGCGCAAATTGCGAACTGGTATCAACAAAGGCTGGCGATGATAGCAGACCAGACCTTTGCTGAACACCAATCACCCTAATACCCCTGATACATTTCATCAATCGGCCTGACGACGCAGGAAAGCCGGGATGTCCAGGTAGTCCAGGTCATCTTGCGGGTTCATCTTCGCGGCAGTCGCAGCACCGGCCTGAGCCTGGTTGCGCATGACAGTCGGACGGTCCAGGTCACGGTAGTTCACCGCAGGCTGTTCTTGACGAACAGGGGCTTGTTGTTGTGGCTGGGAAGCCATCGAGGTGTGGACGGTATTGTCGATGACCTTCACAGGCTTCTCGATTTTAGCGCCTAAACCAGTGGCAACAACAGTCACGTGCAGCTCGTCGCGCATGTCCGGATCGATAACGGTACCGACCTTGACCATCGCGTGCTCGGAAGCGAAGGCTTCGATGATGCTACCCACGTCGGAGTACTCACCCAGGGACAGGTCAGGACCGGCGGTGATGTTCACCAGGATGCCGCGTGCGCCTTGCAGGTTCACGTCTTCGAGCAACGGGTTGCGAATGGCCGCTTCGGTGGCCTCACGTGCACGGTTCGGACCGCTGGCGCAGCCAGTGCCCATCATCGCCATGCCCATTTCGCTCATCACGGTACGCACGTCGGCAAAGTCGACGTTGATCATGCCCGGACGCTTGATGATGTCGGAAATACCGCGAACGGCACCGGCCAGTACATCGTCGGCCTTGGCGAAAGCCGACAGCAGGCTTGCGTCTTTACCGAGGATGGTCAGCAGCTTCTCGTTGGGAATGGTGATCAACGAGTCGACGCTTTCAGACAGCAGACGAATACCTTCGTCGGCGATCTGCATACGCTTGCGACCTTCGAACGGGAACGGACGGGTCACCACCGCAACGGTGAGGATCCCCATTTCCTTGGCCACTTCGGCGATGATCGGCGCAGCACCGGTACCGGTACCACCGCCCATGCCGGTGGTGATGAACACCATATTGGTGCCCTGCAGGACTTCGGCAATGCGCTCACGGTCTTCGAGAGCGGCCTGACGACCTACTTCAGGGTTGGCACCAGCGCCCAGACCTTTGGTCACGCCGGTACCCAGTTGCAGGATGGTCCGCGCGCCGATGCTTTTCAGCGCTTGGGCATCAGTGTTGGCGCAGATGAATTCAACGCCTTCAATGTTGCTCTTGACCATGTGATTGACAGCGTTGCCGCCGCCACCGCCAACACCGATAACTTTAATTACCGGGCTTGCGGGGATGTTGTCTACGAGTTCGAACATTTTCCCTCTCCTTACATTCTCTAGTTTTTTCGCCTACTGCTGTTTGAAGCGGTGTTGCGGTAAAGCTTTTAGAAATTGCCTTGTACCCAGCTCTTGAAGCGATCGAGCAGGGCGACTTTCGGTTCGTCATTGCTGTAGCTGTCGCGGCTGCCGATGCCCGAGAACGAAATCCCGTCGGACTGCTTCTGCAGGCCGTACATCAACAGGCCAACGCCGGTGGAATAAATCGGGTTGCGGACCACGTCGTCCAGGCCCTTGACGCCATGCGGCACGCCCAGGCGAACCGGCATGTGGAAGATCTCTTCGGCCAGTTCCACCGCGCCTTCCATCTTCGACGTACCGCCGGTCAGCACGATGCCGGCCGGAATCAGGTCTTCGTAGCCACTGCGACGCAGTTCGGCCTGGATCAGGGTGAACAGCTCGTCGTAACGCGGCTCGACCACTTCGGCCAGGGCCTGACGGGACAGCTCGCGCGGTGGACGATCGCCGACGCTCGGCACCTTGATGGTTTCACCGGCACCAGCCAGTTTGGCCAGGGCGCAGGCGTAGCGAATCTTGATTTCTTCGGCGTACTGGGTCGGGGTGCGTAGCGCCATGGCGATGTCGTTGGTCACCTGATCGCCCGCAATCGGGATCACCGCGGTGTGACGGATCGCGCCTTCGGTAAAGATCGCGATGTCGGTGGTGCCGCCGCCGATGTCCACCAGGCACACGCCCAGCTCTTTCTCGTCGTCGGTCAGGACCGAATACGCGGAAGCCAGTTGCTCGAGAATGATGTCGTCGATTTCCAGACCGCAGCGGCGCACGCATTTTTCAATGTTCTGTGCGGCGTTGACGGCGCAGGTGACCACGTGAACCTTGGCTTCCAGACGCACGCCGGACATACCCAGCGGCTCGCGAACGCCTTCCTGGTTATCGATCACGTAATCCTGCGGCAGGGTGTGCAGCACGCGCTGGTCAGCCGGGATCGCCACGGCCTGGGCTGCGTCGAGGACGCGCTCAAGGTCGGCGGAGCTGACTTCGCGATCACGAATCGCCACGATGCCGTGGGAGTTCAGGCTGCGGATGTGATTGCCGGCCACGCCGACAAACGCCGAGTGGATCCGGCAACCGGCCATCAGCTGCGCTTCTTCGATAGCGCGCTGGATCGACTGGACGGTGGACTCGATGTTCACCACTACGCCTTTTTTCAGGCCGCGGGACGGATGAGTACCGATCCCGACGATTTCGAGCGTGCCGTCGTCCGAGACCTCGCCGACCAGCGCCACCACCTTGGAGGTGCCGATATCGAGACCGACGATCATTTTGCCGCTTTGCACGTTTGCCATGGGTCCTGCCTCTTCTTAATTCTTCGCGACAGCGGGTTGGGCTGTCGTGGGCGCTACAGGTTCCCGCCAGCCAACGGCGAGGCCGTTGGCGTAGCGCAGATCGATGCGCGCAATGTTCGTAATCTGCTCTTTGAGCGTCTTGTCATAGATGGCAATGAAGCGGCGCATCCTTTCCACCAGCTTGCCGCGTCCCAGCAGCAGTTCGATTCCCGGGCCCGCGCTGCCGGCGCCGGTGGTCAGGAACCAACTGCCTCGTTCACGCAACTCCAGGCGTGCAATCGAGAAACCCAATGGCCTGAGCATCTGGCTCAGCACCTGGTATTGCTGCATCACTTGCTGCTGAGCCCGCTGCGGGCCGAACAGCTGTGGCAAATGTTCGTAGTTCGCCAGCTCACGCGGGGTGAACGCCTGCCCCTGATTGTTCAACAGCGACTCATCGCCCCAACGGGCCACCGGCAGTTGTTCTTCCAGGCGAATCACTACTTGATCCGGCCATACCCTGCGCACTTCGGCGTGGGCAATCCATGGCATCTGTTCAAGCTCGGTGCGCATGCCCGCCAGGTCGATGGTGAAGAAGCTCGACGCCACGTAGGGGGCGATCCGCTGCTGCACCGCTTGCTGGCTGATGTAACTCAAGTCGCCCTGCACCGCGATCTTGGTGATCGGCCGGTCGGCGTACGGCAGCAAACGCTGTGCGCCTTCATAAGTGCCGAACCCCAGTGCAACCAACAGCACGGGCCAGAACAGGCTTTTCAGAAAACCAAAGTTGGCTTTCGGCAGGCGCGCGGACATCGGCTCTTTGGCCACCATTCGGCTGGCACCCCGCGGCACCGGCTTGCGGCCGGGTGCGGAGGGCTGATGTCTCAGCTGTGCGCCTTGCATGGTCTTAACCTCGCGGCTCTTCGTTGCTGGCAGCATTACCGGCAACGCTTGCGGCCAGAATCGCCAGAACCAGTTGCTGGAAATCCAGGCCAGCGGCACGGGCCGCCATCGGAACCAGACTGTGATCGGTCATGCCCGGTGCGGTGTTGACTTCCAGGAACCAGAACTGCCCGTCGGCGTCCTGCATCACGTCTGCCCTGCCCCAACCGGCGATACCCAGCGCCTCACAGGCTTTGGCCGTGAGGTCCATGAGTTCTTTTTCTTTGTTGCTGTCCAGGCCACACGGGATCCGGTACTGGGTATCGGAAGCCACGTACTTGGCGTCGTAGTCGTAGAAACTGTGGGTTGTGCCCAAGGCGATTGGAGGCAACACCTGGTCACGCAGGGTGGCGATGGTGAACTCCGGACCTTGAATCCATTGCTCGACCAACACTTGCGAATCGTAGGTACTGGCCGCTTTCCACGCGTCGATCAATTCAGACGCGCGAGTCACTTTGGCCATCCCGATACTGGAGCCTTCATGGGCCGGTTTGACGATCAAAGGGAAGCCCAGTTCCGTGGCCGCCGAAATACAATCGGCCTCAGAGCTCAGTACCGCATGGCGTGGCGTCGGAATACCGAGGCTATGCCAGACCTGCTTGGTGCGCAGTTTGTCCATGGCCAGTGCCGAGGCCAGAATGCCGCTGCCGGTGTACGGAATGCCCAGGCATTCGAGCAAGCCCTGCATGCTGCCGTCTTCACCGCCACGACCGTGGAGGATGATGAAGGCGCGATCGATTTTTTCGTTCAGCAGACGCTGCAGCAGGTCATCGCCCACATCAAGACCGAAAGCGTCCACACCGGCGCTTTGCAGTGCGTCGAGCACCGCGTTACCCGACTTCAGGGAGACCTCACGCTCAGCACTCTTGCCACCGAACAGCACGGCGACACGGCCGAAATCTTTCGGCGCGATAGTGGAGACGAGGTTGGCGTAAGCAGCAGTCATTTCAACTTCCCCACGCTTGGCGCGGCAACCGCGCCAGCGAACAACGGACTATTCAACAGTTTCGGTGCGAGACCGCCGATATCACCGGCGCCCTGGCACAGCAGAATGTCGCCGGCACGCAGCAGCGGCTTGACGATTGGCGCGAGGTCGATGCCGCGCTCGATGTAGATCGGGTCGAGCTGACCGCGCTGGCGAATGCTGTTGCACAGTTTGCGGCTATCAGCACCCGGAATCGGTTCTTCACCGGCCGGATAAACTTCCATCAACAGCAAGACGTTGGCGTCGGCCAGCACATTGACGAAATCGTCGTACAGGTCGCGGGTGCGGCTGTAACGGTGCGGCTGGTAAACCATCACCAGACGGCGCTCCGGCCAGCCACCGCGCACGGCTTTGATCACGGCTGCGACTTCGGTCGGGTGGTGACCATAGTCGTCCACCAGCATCACGTTGCCGCCTTCAACCGGCAGTTCGCCGTACACCTGGAAGCGACGACCGACACCCTGGAACCCGGACAGGCCCTGGACGATGGCTTCATCGCTGACGCCTTCGTCGGTGGCGATGCAGATGGTCGCCAGCGCGTTCAGGACGTTATGGTTGCCCGGCATGTTCACCGACACATCCAGCGGCTCGCGATCAGGGCGCAGCACGGTAAAGAAAGTCTGCATGCCTTGTTGGCGCACATTGATGGCGCGCACGTCGGCATCGTCGCCAAAGCCATAAGTGACCGTCGGACGTTTCACCTGCGGGAGGATTTCACGCACCACCGGATCGTCCAGGCACACCACCGCCAGACCGTAGAACGGCAGGTTGTGCAGGAACTCGACGAAGGTTTTCTTCAGTTTGTTGAAGTCGCCGTCGTAGGTCGCCATGTGGTCGGCGTCGATGTTGGTGACCACGGCCACCAGCGGCTGCAAGTGCAGGAAGCTGGCATCGCTTTCGTCGGCTTCGGCGATCAGGTAACGGCTGGTGCCAAGCTGGGCATTGGTGCCCGCGGCATTCAGACGACCACCGATAACGAATGTCGGGTCCAGGCCACCAGCGGCGAACACCGAAGCGATCAGGCTGGTGGTCGTAGTTTTGCCGTGGGTACCGGCGACGGCGATGCCGTGGCGGTAGCGCATCAGTTCGGCCAGCATCTCGGCACGCGGCACCACCGGAATCCGGCGTTCCAGGGCGGTGGCGACTTCCGGGTTGGAAGTGTTCACAGCGCTGGAGGTGACCAGCACATCGGCGTTCGCGGCGTTCTCGGCACGGTGGCCGATATAGATGTGGGCACCGAAGGATTCCAGGCGCTCGGTCACCGGCGAAGCTTTCAGGTCGGAACCGGACACTTCATAGCCCAGGTTCAGCAACACTTCGGCGATGCCGCACATGCCCACGCCGCCGATACCGACGAAGTGGATGCGACGGATGCGGCGCATTTCCGGGTGCGGCATGGCTTTCTTGTTCTCAACCATGGGCCACCTCCAGGCAGGTATCGACCACGTTACGAGTGGCATCGGGTTTGGCCAGGCGGCGTGCCGCGGTGGCCATGTCGTTGAGTCGTTGCGGTTGCATCAAGACCTCTGTCAGGCGAGCGGCAAGATCCGCTGCGCCAGTCGTTCTTTGCGGCATCAGGAAGGCAGCGCCTTCACGGGCCAAATAATCGGCGTTACGGGTCTGGTGATCGTCGATCGCGTGGGGCAAAGGCACCAGCATCGAGGGCAGACCGGCAGCCGCCAGTTCACTGATGGTCAATGCGCCTGCGCGGCACACCACCAGGTCGGCCCAGCCATAGGCTTGGGCCATGTCTTTGATGAAAGGCTGCACTTGCGCCTCGACGCCAGCCGCGCGATAGCGCTCTGCAGTCACTTCATCGTGGTTTTTGCCGGCCTGATGAAACACGTCCGGCCGCAGGTCGGGGGCGACTTGCGACAGGGCTTCAGGCAGCAACTTGTTCAACGGCTCTGCGCCCAGGCTTCCGCCCAGGATCAGCAAACGCGCCTTGCGACCGGCCAGGGCAGGTCGCGGTGTTTCGAGGAACAGCTCGGTGCGCACCGGGTTACCGGTGGTACGACGGCTGTTCGACAGGGTAAAGGTGTCGGGGAACGCTTCACAGACTCGGGCGGCCAACGGCACCAGCAACCGATTGGCGGTACCGGCTACGGCGTTCTGCTCATGAACGATGACCGGTACTCCGGCCAGTCTGGCTGCAACGCCGCCGGGACCGGTCACAAAACCACCGAAGCCGACCACACACACCGGCCGCAGTTGACGAATGATCGCCCGCGCCTGCCAGATCGACTTGAGCAACATGAACGGCGCCTTGAGCAGGGACAATTTGCCCTTGCCGCGCAAACCGCTGACGTGGATTCGATGCAATTGAAGGCCGGCCGCTGGCACCAGATCGTTTTCGATCCCGCGCGGCGTGCCGAGCCAGTGCACGGTGTAACCGCGGGCCTGGAACTCGCGAGCGCAGGCCAATGCCGGGAACACGTGGCCCCCGGTGCCGCCAGCCATGATCAATACGTTAGCGCCCATGGGTCGGCTCCTCGGCGAAGTCGCTCTCATGGAACTCCATCTCTTCACTGCCCAAATGGGTTCGACTCTCCCACTCGATGCGCAACAACAAGCCAAGACAGGCACAGCAGATCACCAACGAACTGCCGCCATAACTGAGGAATGGCAGGGTCAGACCTTTGGTTGGCAGCAGGCCGACGTTCACCCCGATGTTGATCAGGAACTGACCAATCCACAGGAACGACAAGCCATACGCGATATAGGCAGCGAAGAATTGCTTGGCCTTCTCGGCCCAATAACCGATGTACATGCCACGAATACAGACAAAGACGAACAGCGCTACCGTGCACAAGGAACCCACGGCACCCAGTTCTTCGGCCAGGACCGAGAACACGAAGTCGGTGTGGGCTTCCGGCAGGTAGAACTGTTTCTGCACGCTGTTGCCCAGGCCAACGCCCAGCCATTCGCCGCGACCGAAAGCGATCAAGGCTTGAGACAACTGATAGCCAGCACCGAACTGGTCAGCCCATGGGTCCGCGAAGTTGGTCAGGCGCGCCATTCGATACGGCTGCATTTGAATCAACAACACCACTGCACCGACAGCCAGGACAACCATCAAGGAAAAACGGAACAGCCCGACCCCGCCGAGGAACAGCATCGCCGCAGCAGCCCCCATCATCACGACGGTGGCACCGAAGTCCGGTTCCATCAGCAACAGACCCGCCATCGGCAGCAGAACGATGAACGGCTTGAAGAAGCCCATCCAGCTTTCACGCACTTCTTTCTGGCGACGCACCAGATAACCGGCGAGGTAGATCACCACGAATACCTTGGCGATCTCGGAAGGCTGGACGTTGAAGAAACTGAAGCCGATCCAGCGCATCGAACCGTTCACTTCACGGCCGATCCCGGGAATGATCACCATCACCAGCAAACCGAACGCACCAATCAGCATCAGCCAGCCCAGGCGTTGCCAGGTAGCGATCGGAATCATCATGGTGACGATACAGGCACCAAGGCCCAGCACCACGTAGATAAGGTGGCGAATCATGTAATACAGGGCACTGCCCGACTGCACCGCCGCCACTTCGGTCGATGCCGATGCAATCATGACCAGCCCCAGGCCCAGCAGCGCCAGGCAGCCGGCGAGCATCGGGAAATCGAGGTCGATGCCGCGCCCGGTGATGATCGGCGACGGGTACGGCTTGATGATATTCAGGAGGCTCATGCCAAGCCCTCCACGGCGCGGACAAACTGGTGACCGCGATCTTCGTAGTTCTTGAACATGTCGAAACTGGCGCAGGCCGGCGACAGCAGCACCGCGTCGCCCGGTTCGGCGATGGCGCGGCATTGCGCTACAGCTTCGTCCAGCGAATTGACGCGAATCAGCGGTACGCCATCGCCGATGGCCTGGGCGATCAGCTCGGAGTCCCGGCCCATCAGCACCACGGCACGGCAGTTGGCCGCGACCGGATCACGCAGGTCCTTGAACTCGGCACCCTTGCCATCGCCACCGGCGATCAGCACGAGCTTGCCATCGATGTCCGCCCCCAGGCCTTCGATAGCGGCCAGTGCGGCGCCGACGTTGGTGGCTTTGGAATCGTTGTAGTAGCTCACGCCATTGAGGTCGCGAACCCATTGGCAGCGATGCTCGAGACCGGCGAAGGTGCGCAGGCTCGAAAGCATGGCATCGAACGGCAGCCCCACGGCGTGGCCCAGCGCCAAGGCCGCCAGGGCGTTGGACTGGTTATGCGCGCCACGAATCTTCAGCTCGCGCACCGGCATCAGGTTCTGGAATTCGAAGGCCAGGTATTTCTCGCCATCCTCTTCCCGGATACCAAAGGCCTTGAAATCGGGTTTGCTCAAACCGAAGGTCCAGCACGGCTGACCTTCCCCCATCAGCGGACGACTCAAGGCGTCCTGACGGTTGACCACAAACTGCCTGGCGCCACGGAAGATCCGGTGCTTGGCCAAGTGATAAGCCGGCAGACCGCTGTAGCGGTCCATGTGGTCTTCGCTGATGTTGAGCACAGTCGCCACTTCGGCGCCGAGGTGATCGGTGGTTTCGAGCTGGAAGCTCGACAGCTCCATCACGTACAACTCGATGTCGTCGCTGAGCAAATCCAGTGCTGGCGTGCCGAGGTTGCCGCCGACGGCAACACGCTTGCCGGCCGCAGCCGCCATCTCGCCGACCAGGGTAGTGACGGTGCTTTTTGCGTTGGAACCGCTGATGGCGACAATCGGCGCCTTCGCGTTACGCGCGAACAGCTCGATGTCGCCGGACAACTTCACGCCACGGGCGGCGGCAGCCTGCAGGGCCGGGGTCGCCAGCGCCAGGCCCGGGCTCACATAGAGCTCGTCGGCACGGCACAGGAATTCGACGTCCAGCTCGCCACAACGCACTTCCACGTGCGGATAGTCACGCTTGAGCGTGGCCAGTTCCGGTGGATTTTCCCGCGTATCGGCGACAGCAAACGACACGCCCCGGTTCGCCAGGAAGCGAACCAGGGACATGCCGCTCTTGCCGAGGCCGACAACGATGCGGAAGTGGTCAGAAGCGATCAGAGACACTCGTTCTACCTCAGCTTCAGGGTGGCAAGGCCGACCAGTACCAGAATCACGGTGATGATCCAGAAACGGACGATCACACGTGGCTCGGGCCAGCCCTTGAGTTCAAAGTGGTGGTGTATCGGTGCCATGCGGAACACGCGGCGCCCGGTCAACTTGAAGGAGGCAACCTGAATGACAACCGACAGGGTCTCCATCACGAACACGCCGCCCATGATGAACAGGACGATTTCCTGACGGACGATCACCGCGATGGTGCCCAGGGCCGCGCCCAGTGCCAGTGCGCCGACGTCGCCCATGAACACTTGGGCCGGATAGGTGTTGAACCAGAGGAAACCCAGGCCCGCGCCGATCAGCGCGCCGCAGAATACGATCAACTCACCCGCGCCCGGCACGTAAGGAATCAGCAGGTATTCAGCGAATTTCACGTTACCCGACAGGTAGCAGAAGATCCCCAAGCCACCACCGACCATCACGGTAGGCATGATCGCCAGACCGTCGAGGCCGTCGGTCAGGTTGACCGCATTGCTCGAGCCGACAATCACGAAATAGGTCAGGACGATGAAACCCGCGCCCAGCGGAATGCTGTAGTCCTTGAGCATCGGCAGGATCAGGGTGGTTTCTACCGGCGTCGCGGCAGTCATATAAAGGAAGATCGCCGCGCCCAGGCCGAACACCGACTGCCAGAAATACTTCCAGCGGCTCGGAAGGCCGCGGGAATTTTTCTCGATGACTTTGCGGTAATCGTCGACCCAACCGATGGCGCCGAACAGCAGGGTCACCAACAACACGACCCAAACGTAACGGTTGGTCAGGTCAGCCCAGAGCAAGGTGCTGACGCCGATGGACGAAAGAATCAGCGCGCCGCCCATGGTCGGGGTACCCGACTTCGACAGGTGCGATTGCGGGCCGTCGTTGCGAACGGATTGACCGATCTGACGGTTCTGCAGAGTACGGATCATCCACGGGCCATAGCACAGCGACAAGACCAGCGCGGTCAGCACACCGAGGATCCCGCGCAGGGTCAGGTACTGAAAGACCGCGAAGCCTTTGTAGAACTGTTGCAGATACTCCGCTAGCAGCAGCAGCATTAATGTTTCTCCAGACGGGTCCCGCACAAAGCGGCGACGATGTTTTCCATCGCGGCGCTGCGCGAGCCCTTGATCAAAATGGTGGTGTTTGTGTCCTGCTCGGCTTCCAGGGCCTTGATCAGCTCAGCCTGAGTGCTGAAGTGAAAAGCCTGCTCGCCGAAAGCGTTCACGGCGTGGGTCATCATTGGCCCGACCGCGTACAGCGCGCAAACCTTGCCGCGGGCGTACTCGCCCACATCGCGGTGCCCCTGCTCCGCCCAATCGCCCAACTCGCCGATATCTCCGAGCACCAAAACGGTGCGACCGGAAAAGCCGGCGAGTATATCAACGGCGGCGCACATGGAGGTGGGGTTTGCGTTGTACGTGTCATCGATCACGCGCATACCGTTAGTTGCCAGTTGCGCGACGGTGCGGCCCTTGACCGGTTGCACGGCGCCGAGACCGGTAGCGATGCCGAACAGCGACACGCCCAAGGCATGGGCGGCAGCGGCGGCGGCCATCGCATTGGCGACGTTATGGGTGCCGAGCAGGTTCAGCTGAACCCGCTCCACACCTTCAGGGCTGTGCAGGTTGAACGCCGGGCAGCCGCGAGCATCGCGATCCAGATCGCTGGCGTAGAAGTCGGCGCTGATGTTGCTCAGGGCAAACGTCAGCACTTTGCGACCGGCGGCTCGGGTTTTCCAGATTTCAAACGCCTTGTCGTCGAGATTCAGCACGGCGACGCCATCGGCATCCAGCCCTTCGAGAATCTCGCCCTTGGCTTCAACGATTTTTTCCGGCCCGCCGAACTCGCCGACGTGGGCGGTCCCGGCGTTGTTGATGATAGCCACGTGGGGCTTGGTCATGCCGACGGTGTAGGCAATCTCGCCGAGCCGCGAAGCGCCGAGCTCGATCACGGCCGCGGTATGCTCCGGCGCCAGTTCGAGCAAGGTCAGTGGAGCGCCGAGGTCATTGTTCAGGTTGCCACGGGTCGCCAGCACCGGACCGCGCGTGCGCAGGATGCTTGCAAGCATTTCCTTGACCGTGGTCTTGCCGCTGGAGCCGGTGATGGCCACGACAGGCTGAGTGAATGCCGCACGATTCATCGCGCCCAATTGGCCGAGGGCCTGGCGGGTGTCCTTGACCAGCAGTTGCGGCAGCGCGCTGTCGGCGACTTCACGCTCGACCAAGGCACCCACGGCGCCTTTGGCGGCGACGTCATTGAGGTAATCATGGCCATCGAAACGCGGGCCGGCCAGAGCAATAAACAGCTGGCCGGGCGTGATCGCGCGGCTGTCGATGCTGACGCCGTCAAAGCTGGCGTCGCTGGCAATCAGACGGCCATTCAATGCGCTGGTCAGTTCGCTCAGTTTCAAGGCTTTAAGCATGGGCCACCTCCCACGCGGTCAGGGCGTGATCGGCCTCGACCAGATCGGAGAAAGCGTGGCGCTCGCCGTTGATTTCCTGATAGTCCTCGTGACCTTTACCGGCCAGGACAATCACGTCATCCGCCGAAGCGCTGGCGATCAATTGGGCAATCGCCTGGCCACGGCCGGCGACGAAGGCAACTTTATCCACAGCGGTGAAACCGGCACGGATGTCGTCGAAAATCACGGTCGGGTCTTCGGTGCGCGGATTGTCATCGGTGACCAGTACGCCATCGGCCAGACGCTCGACCACTTCCGCCATCAGCGGACGCTTGCCGCGATCGCGATCACCGCCGCAACCGAACAGACACAGCAACCGGCCTTTGGCGTGAGGACGCAGGGCCATCAAGACTTTTTCCAGCGCATCCGGTGTGTGGGCGTAATCGACCACCACCAACGGCTGAGTACCGCCGCCCAGGCGCTGCATGCGACCGGCCGGGCCTTCGAGTTTCGGCAGCACTTTGAGGATTTCGTCCAGCGCGTAGTCCAGCCCGAGCAAGGCGCCGATCGCGGCCAACACGTTGCTCAGGTTGAAACGGCCGAGCAAGGTGCTGCGCAAATGGTGTTCACCTTGCGGCGTGACCAGCGTGGCGCGCACGCCTTCGTCGTCGAACTGCGCTTCGCGGCAATACAGATAGGCACTGGAATCTTCCAGACTGTAAGTGATCAGTCGCGACTCGCCTTTATCAGCCGCCAGTTGCCGGCCGAAATCGTCGTCCAGGTTGACCACCCGGCACTTCAGATCATTCCAGGCAAACAACTTGGCCTTGGTTTCGCCATAGACCTGCATGGTGCCGTGGTAATCCAGATGATCGCGCGACAGGTTGGTCATCACCGCCACATCGAACGCCAACGCAGTCACGCGGCCCTGATCCAGGCCGTGGGAAGAGACTTCCATGGCCACGGCTTTGGCGCCGGCCTTTTTCAGGTCGGCGAGGGTCGCTTGCACCGCAATCGGGTTCGGCGTGGTGTGCAGACCGCTTTCCAGCGCGCCGTAGAAACCGGAGCCCAGGGTGCCGACAATGCCGCAGTGCTGACCGAGCAGGTCGAGCGCCTGGGCGATCAATTGGGTCACGCTGGTTTTACCGTTGGTGCCGGTCACGCCGATCAGGTTCAAATGACGGCTCGGGTCACCATAAAAACGTCCGGCGATGTCCGACAGCTGCGCCGCCAGGCCTTTGACCGGAATCAACGGCACATCGGTAATCGGCAGCACGGTCGCGCCTTCGACTTCATAAGCCACGGCAGCAGCGCCGCGTTGCAAGGCGTCGGCGATGTGCGCACGCCCGTCGAACTTGCCACCAGGAACCGCGAGAAACAGATCGCCTGCCCGTACGTTGCGGCTGTCCAGCGCCAATTCGCGGATCAACAGATCGCGGCCGGCGTGGGCGAAAATCTTGTTCAGGCTCAGCGACATCAGCCGCGCCCTCCATTAGCTTTCAGCGGAACGACCGGTGCGGCGTTCGCTTGTTGAGTGGCAGGCAGGTTGTCCGGGGTAATGTTCATCAGGCGCAAGGTCCCGGACATCACTTTGCTGAACACCGGCGCCGATACCAGACCACCGAAGTAACCGGCCTTGGTCGGTTCATCGATCACCACCACGATTGCGTAGCGCGGGTCGCTCATCGGGCCGAAGCCGGCAAACAGCGAGCGGTAGGAATTCTCGGCGTAGCCTTTGGTGCCGACCGACGTTTTACGCGCGGTACCCGACTTGCCGCCCACGTGATACGCCGGCACCTGCGCACGGAATACACCGCGCGGGGCTTCGATCACTTGTTGCAGCATGGTTTGCATGGTTTTCGCGACGGCTTCCGGCAATACCTGTGTGGTTTGCGGTGCCTTATCGGTTTTGATCAGGGTCAGCGGCGCGAGACGACCATTGTTGGCCAGGGCCGAGAAGGCGTGGACCAACTGGATCGCAGTCACGGAAATACCGTAGCCGTAGGACAGCGTGGCAGTTTCAGCCTTGCGCCATTCGCGGTAGTTCGGCAGGTTGCCAACGCGCTCGCCCGGGAAGCCGAGACCGGTGTCCTGACCGAGGCCGACTTTCTGCGCCAGGCGGAAAATCGTTTCGCCGCCGATATCGAACGCAACCTTGCTCATGCCGACGTTACTGGAATTGATCAGGATACCGGTCAGGTCGAGCACCGGGCCTTCACTCTTGGATACGTCCTTGATGGTGTACTTACCAATCTGCAAGGTGCCTGGATACACCTCAACGGTATCGGTCGGCTTCCAGCGCCCGGTTTCAATCGCGGCGCTCATGGAAATCGCTTTCATGGTCGAACCCGGTTCGAACACGTCGATCATCGCGCGGTTGCGCATCATCGCCGGTTGCAGGTTGCGACGGTTGTTCGGGTTGTAGGTCGGCTGGTTGACCATGGCGAGGATCTCGCCGGTCTTCACGTCCATGATCACCAGGCTGCCGGCCTTGGCGCCATTCTCGATGATCGCATTACGCAGTTCACGGTTGGCCAGATATTGCAGACGCAGGTCAATGGACAACGCCAAGGGCTTGCCGGCCTTGGCGTTTTTGGTGACCTGGACATCTTTGATCAGCCGGCCGCGCCGGTCCTTGATCACCTGTCGCTTGCCGGGGACGCCGGCCAGCCATTCGTCGTAGGCCAGCTCGACGCCTTCGCGCCCGTGATCATCGATGTCGGTAAAGCCGACCATATGGGCGGTGACTTCACCGGCCGGGTAGAAACGCCGGAACTCTTCGATGCCATAAACGCCCGGCACTTTCAGATCAAGCACAGCCTGGCCCTGCTCGGGGGTGAGCCCGCGCACCAGATAAATGAATTCTTTATTGGCCTGGGCTTCGAGACGTTCGGCCAAGGCTTTCGGGTCCTGCCCCAGCGCAGCCGCCAGTGCCGGCCACTTCTCTTTGGCCGTTTGCATTTCCTTGGCGTTGGCCCACAGGGTGGTGACCGGGGTACTCACGGCCAACGGCTCGCCGTTACGGTCGGTGATCAGACCACGGTGAGCCGGAATTGGAATATGACGAACGCTGCGTGCATCGCCCTGACCTTTAAGGAAGGCACGGTCGACCACTTGCAAATCGATGATGCGCCAGGCAATCGCCGCCACCATGATGCCGAGCAACCCGACCACCAGACGGAACCGCCATGGAAAGAGCGCGCCTTCGAGTTTCATCATGGCGCCACCATCTGCACTTCAGCGGCGCCGGGAATGCGCATCTTCAGTTGCTCGGTGGCCAGGACTTCGATACGGCTATGGGCGGTCCAGGTGCTCTGCTCGAGAATCAACCGGCCCCACTCCGCCTGCGCCTTGTCGCGCACGCTCAATTCGCCGTACAGAGAATTCAGCAACTGACGGTTCCAGTGTGCGCTATAGGACACGCCGATGGCCGACACAAGCACGCCGACAAACAGCAGCAGCATGAAAAAGCTTCCGCCGGGAAGTGGCTTGGCGAAAAGCTTGCTCACCGCAACTTCTCCGCGACACGCATGATGGCGCTACGGGAACGTGGGTTGGCTTTGAGTTCGGCCTCGGAGGCGGACTGCGCTTTGCCATGGATTTTGATTTTCGGTTCGAAAGCGACGTGACGGACCGGCAGGTTGCGCGGCAGGTTGTCGGCTTCGCCTTTCACCAGTTTGCGCATGAACAGTTTGACGATGCGGTCTTCCAGCGAGTGGAAGCTGATGACGACCAGACGGCCGCCTACTTCCAGGCATTCCAGCGCGGCTTCGAGGCCGGTTTCCAGATCGCCCAGTTCGTTGTTGACGTGAATACGCAGGCCCTGGAATGCACGGGTGGCCGGGTTCTTGCCCTTTTCCCATGCCGGGTTGGCGACTTTCAACACTTCAGCCAGATCGCCAGTGCGCTCGAACGGCTTGATGTCGCGACGCTCGGCCACGGCACGTGCCATGCGACCGGAGAAACGCTCTTCGCCATATTGCTTGAACACCCGGGCGATTTCTTCCACCGGCGCGGTGTTTACAAACTCGGCGGCGCTGATCCCGCGGGACGGGTCCATGCGCATGTCCAACGGACCGTCGTTGAGGAAACTGAAACCGCGCTCCGGGTCGTCGAGCTGCGGCGAAGACACGCCGAGGTCGAGCAGAACACCGCTGACCTTGCCGGCCAGACCGCGCTCGGCGACTTCCGAACCGAGCTCGGCAAAGCTGCGCTGCACAACGACAAAGCGGCCGTCTTCGGCCGCTAGCGTTTGCCCGGTGGCAATCGCTTGAGGATCTTTGTCGAATCCGAGCAACCGGCCATCAGGCCCGAGCTGGCTGAGGATCAACCGACTGTGCCCGCCACGGCCGAACGTACCGTCCAGATAGCAGCCATCAGGACGTACGGCGAGAGCCTCGACGGCTTCGTCAAGCAGTACGGTGATGTGGTTAAAGCCGCTATCAATAGTCACAGGATCAAATCACGCAGTTCATCAGGCATAGCGCCCGGTTGTTGAATAGCAGCCAGGTCAGCGGCAGAAACCGCATTCCAGGCATCCTCGTCCCACAATTGGAACTTGTTCAGTTGGCCTACCAACATTGCGCGCTTATCCAACTTGGCATATTCGCGAAGACGCGGCGGAACCAGAAAACGACCACTGCCATCGAGCTCGAGGTCGACGGCATTACCAATCAGTAAACGTTGCAGGCGGCGGTTTTCTTCGCGTAGCGAAGGCAGTGCGCGCAGTTTGGTTTCGATAATTTCCCACTCATCGAGGGGATAAACACACAAACACGGATCAACGGCATCGATGGTGACGATTAATTGACCAGAACTACGCGAAACCAGCTCGTCACGGTACCGGCTCGGCATAGCGAGACGGCCCTTTGCATCGAGACTGATAGCGTTAGCTCCGCGAAACACGTCAGCGTTTCTCCAAATATTAGCGTTTTACGCTCAAAAAACCCACTTCATGCCACTTTCCGCCACTTGCGCACACTATAGGAATGCCCCCACCACACCGTCAAGGCGCGGATTAAAGGAAAAGCCTTACAGAACGGAGATTTAGGAGCGTAAAAGGAGGGTTAACGAGAATCTGACGGATGAATTCGCTCAATAACTTGAATCAGCACAGAAGGCTGCGTTCAGAAGTTAAAGTAGTTTGTTAAGAGTAAGATTTTTTCGGTATTACAAAAGCGCTTCTGCTATTGATTCAGCAGGGAGGGAAATTGCCATTACGCACATCGCTGCCAATGATCCGGCAGAGAGGAAAAAAGGTGGAGAGTCGATCTGTAAGCCGGGTTCTGTCTTGAACAGTCATTCGTCTACGATGGCCATCACTGGACATCTTTAGCAACCTACCCGGTCCCAGCGCGGGCCACGCCTTGGGACCCTATTTGGTCTTGCTCCAAGTGGGGTTTACCTAGCCACGAACTGTTGCCAGACGTGCGGTGCGCTCTTACCGCACCTTTTCACCCTTACCGGCGCCGAAGCGCTTAGGCGGTTATTTTCTGTGGCACTTTCCGTAGGCTCACGCCTCCCAGGCATTACCTGGCACTTCGCCCTATGGAGCCCGGACTTTCCTCCCCCCCCTAATTTTCATAGAGGGCAGCGACTGTCCGATCGACTCTCCGCCGCGAAGATTAACGGCAGAGCGGCCGAAGAACAAGCGCTAAAAGCCTCTGGCCGGCGCTGCATGCCGGTTTACTCGCCCTTCTGTTTATCCAGCGCGACCTGATAGAGCACATTCTTGCGTTCGCCGGTAATTTGCGCCGCCAATGCCGCTGCACGCTTGAGCGGCATCTCTTCGAGTAGCAGGTCGAGAATACGCATGGCCTCACTGCTGACAGCGTCTTCGGTTTCTGGGGCAGTCCAGCCCGCCACCAGCACCACACACTCGCCACGCTGCTGATTGCTGTCCGATTCGACGAACTCACGCAACTCGGCCAATGGCAAGCCCTTGAGGGTTTCGAAAGTCTTGGTCAGTTCACGCGCCAGCAACGCCGGACGCTCGGCGCCGAATACCAGCTCCATGTCTTGCAGGCATTCGAGGATGCGGTGCGGTGCTTCGTAGAAAATCAGCGTGCGCGGTTCTTCTTTTACCAGTTCCAGACGAGCACGTCGGCCGACAGCCTTGGCCGGCAAAAACCCTTCGAAGATGAAACGGTCGGATGGCAGCCCCGCCGCCGACAACGCAGCAATCAAGGCACATGCACCCGGCACCGGCACCACATTGATTCCCGCGGCACGGGCCTGGCGCACCAGGTGATAACCCGGATCTGAAATCAGCGGCGTCCCGGCGTCGGAAATCAACGCCACATCGTCGCCCGCCAGCAGACGCGTGATAAAGCGGTTACCCTCCTCCCGCTCGTTGTGTTCATGGCAGGCCGCCAGCGGCGTGGGAATACCGAAATGCTGCATCAATCGCTGGGAATGGCGAGTATCTTCGGCCGCGATCAAGGCGACCTCGCGCAGGATCTTCAGCGCACGCGCACTGATATCGTCCAGGTTGCCGATGGGCGTCGCCACCACATAAAGCGAGCCAGCAGCGGAATTCAAAGCACCTGGAGCAGTCAAAGCGCACACCTCATGATCGGTAAAAGGCGACATTGTAGCGCGTAGCGGCGCTTGCGATACGCCTTGCCCTCCCCGGGTTTTCCAGCCTTTTGTGCAGTGCTGCAACATTTGCACGAGCTAAATTGATCGATTCACGCCAGTAACATCGCGCCCCGGCCAGTGCTTGGGTACAATTCCACGCTAATTTGATCGAGTATCAGGAACACTTACATGATCGCTTGCCTGCGGCTGCTCACTGCCCTCTGCCTCGCTGCCTTGCTGGCGGCTTGCGCCAGCTCGCCCTCCTCCAGCCTTGGCGAACTTCCACGGACCCCGGACGCCAGTATCGAGCAACTGCTCGAACAGGCCACTAAAAGCAAAGATCCGGAAAAAGCCGCTCTATTGCGCTTGAGCGCGGCAGACCTGGCTTATCGTCAGGGCAATGCCGGGCAGTCCGCGCAAATCCTGCAACAGGTCCCGGTGGAACAACTCAAGCCTGGCCAACAAGTCTTCGCCAACACCCTGGCGGCTGAACTGGCCATGGTCCGCAATCAGCCCAAAGCGGCGCTGACTGCCTTGAGCCATCCGAGCCTGCAACGCCTGAGCGAACTGCCCGTCGAACAACAGGTTCGCACCGGCACCGTTCATGCCCGCGCCCTTGAGGCCGACGGCCAGACCCTGGCCGCCGCCCGGGAGCGCATCTTTATTGCGCCGATGCTTGAAGGTGAAGCTGCCAGCAAAAACCACGAAGCGATCTGGACCCTGATCGCTTCGCTGCCGACCGATCAATTGCAGCCGACCACCGACGATGACCTTGGCGGCTGGATCCGTCTGGCGCTGGCGGTGAAAACGGCCGGCACCCTGGAACAGCAGCAAGCCGCGATCGACAACTGGCGTGAAAAAAATCCAAAACACCCGGCTGCCATCCAGCTGCCGCTGCCACTGACCAAGCTCAAGGAGCTGGCCAGCCAGCCCCTGAGCAAGATCGCCCTGCTACTGCCGCAAGACGGCCCGCTGGGTTCGGTTGGCAAAGCACTGCGCGAAGGCTTCATGGCCGCTCACTACCAGGCGCAACAAGCCGGGCAGAAGCCGCCGGCCATCGAGTTCTATGACAGCTCGCGCCTGACCTCCCTCGACGAGTTTTATCGCAAGGCCCAGGCCGATGGCGTGCAACTGGTGGTCGGCCCACTGGAGAAGCCCCTGGTCAAACAACTCAGCGCGCGCCCGCAACTGCCGATCACGACCCTTGCACTGAACTACAGCGAAGGCGAACAAGGTCCGGCCCAACTGTTCCAGTTCGGTCTTGCCGCTGAAGACGAAGCCCGCGAAGTGTCCCGTCGTGCGCGCGCCGATGGCCTGCACCGCGCCGCCATCATGGTGCCGAAAGGCGAATGGGGTGACCGCGTACTCAGGGCGTTCAGCCAGGATTGGCAAGCCAACGGGGGCAGCATCGTTGCTACCGAACGCGTCGACCAGCCGGTGCAACTGGCCCAGCAGATTGCCGACATGTTCCAGTTGCGCCAGAGCGAAGGCCGCGCCAAGAGCCTGCAAAGCACCGTTGGCTCGCAGGTTGCCGCACAACCTTCGCGTCGTCAGGACATCGAGTTCATCTTCCTGGCCGCAACGCCGCAACAGGCTCAACAGATCAAACCGACCCTGAACTTCCAGTACGCGGGTGACGTGCCGGTTTACGCCACCTCCCACGTGTTCAGCGCCAGCGGCGACCAGAACCAGTACAACGACATGAACGGTATTCGCTTCTGCGAAACCCCTTGGCTGCTGGACGCCAACGACCCGCTGCGCAAACAGGTCACTGCACAATGGCCACAAGCCGGCGGCAGCCTGGGTCGCCTGTACGCGATGGGCGTTGACGCCTATCGCCTGGCACCGCGCCTGGGGCAACTCAAGGCCTTGCCGGACAGCCGCATCCAAGGCCAATCGGGCAGCCTGGGCATGACTCAGAATCAACGCGTCGAGCGTCAGTTGCCATGGGCAGAGTTCACCAACGGTCAGGTTCAACGCCTGCCGGACACCTCGCGCTGATGCCTGACAGGTCACGCCAGCAAAGCGGTAGAGATGCCGAGCGTCATGCGCTCGAGCATCTTCAGCAACAAGGTCTGCGCCTGCTGGCGCAGAACTGGTTGTGTAAACGCGGCGAGCTTGATCTGGTCATGCTTGATGGCGATACAGTAGTATTCGTCGAAGTCCGCTACAGAAAAAACACCCAATGGGGTGGCGCGCTCGATAGCATCGATGGCCGCAAACGGCAGAAACTGATTTTTGCCGCGCAGTATTTTCTTCAGCGCGAGTCGCGTTGGGCCAATTTCCCCTGCCGCTTCGACGTGGTTGCCATCGACAGCAACCTTGATCAGTTGAACTGGTTGCAGAATGCCTTCGACAGCTGATCGCTTGCGCCCCGAACCGGACACCTTCACCCAACACTTTTGCTCTTTGCTTTGCGGGCTGCACTTTCATGTGCCGAGTAGCCGCGCTAATTAAGGTCACACAGATGGACATGCAATCGCGAATTCGCCAGCTTTTTCAGGCCAGTATCGACACCAAGCAACAGGCGATGGACGTACTTGCACCGCACATCGAGCAAGCCAGCCAGGTCATGGTCAACGCCCTGCTCAACGAGGGCAAAATGCTGTCCTGCGGCAACGGCGGCTCCGCCGGTGACGCGCAGCACTTCTCGTCCGAACTGCTCAACCGTTTCGAGCGCGAGCGCCCGAGTCTGCCGGCCATCGCGCTGACCACCGACAGCTCGACAATCACCTCGATCGCCAACGATTACAGCTACAACGAAATCTTCTCCAAACAGATTCGCGCCCTGGGCCAGCCGGGTGATGTTTTGCTGGCGATTTCCACCAGCGGCAACTCGGCAAATATAATTCAAGCGATCCAGGCCGCACATGATCGCGAAATGATTGTCGTAGCATTGACCGGTCGTGATGGCGGCGGCATGGCGTCACTGCTATTGCCTGAGGACGTCGAGATTCGCGTACCGGCCAACGTCACCGCACGTATTCAGGAAGTCCACCTGCTGGCGATCCATTGCCTTTGCGATTTGATCGACAGCCAACTGTTCGGGAGTGAAGAATGACCCCTAATCGCCTAGGCCTTCTGGCCTTGACCCTGTGCCTTGGCATCAGCGGCTGCACCTCGGTGGTTACCGCCAGCCGTGAAGCGCCGATCGATGATGACCGTGGCACCCGCACCTTCGGCAGCAAGATCGACGACTCCCTGATCGAAACCAAGGCAGGTGTAAACATCGCCAAGGCCGATCCGGACCTGGACAACAACTCGCACATCGTCGTCACCAGCTTCAACGGCGTAGTGCTGCTCGCCGGGCAAACCCCGCGCGCCGACCTCAAGGCCAAGGCCGAACAGGTTGCCGCCTCCGTTCAGCGGGTAAAGAAGGTACACAACGAGCTGCAAGTGCTGCAGCCTTCCTCGCTGCTGGCGCGCCAGAACGACACGTGGCTGACCACCAAGATCAAGACCCAGATGCTTACCGATCCCTCCATCCCGGGGTCACGCATCAAGGTTGTGACTGAAAACGGCATCGTCTACTTGCTGGGTCTGCTGACCAAGCAGGAAGCGGCCCAGGCAACCAATCTGGTACAAGGCGTTTCCGGCGTGCAGAAGATCGTGAAGTTGTTTGAGTACATCGACTGATCGGCTTGTAGGCGTCTGCGCAAAACGGTGGAACCCTCACCCGATTGCGCACATGCCGGGCGCACAAAAAAACCCGCTGAAATCACTTCAGCGGGTTTTTCATTTCAGCGGCCAGGAAGATCAGAAATCCTCCAACCGCCATACCTCGTAAGCCGGCGTCTCATAGGGATGACTCTCTTTCAGAGCCACCACCACCGCCCGAATCAACTCATCGCTGACCACAAGCTCAACCTTCCATTCCTCAACCTGCTCGACCTGCCCCGCTTCGCCAATGAACGGCTGACTGCCATCCAGTGGACGAAACTGACCCAACCCGAACACCTGCCACGCGCAGCGATCATAAGCCCCGATCCGCCCGCCACCGGCAGCGAACACAGCACTCTTGACCACCTCGACATGGCTGGCCGGAACAAAAAAACTGAGCTTGTACACGGCGCTTAGTTAACCCAAACCCGAGCATTACGGAACATACGCATCCAAGGTGCGTCTTCGTTCCAGTCTTCCGAACACCACGAGTTCTGCACGGCGCGGAATACACGCTCCGGGTGCGGCATCATGATGGTCACGCGACCGTCACGGCTGGTCAAACCGGTGATCCCGCGCGGCGAGCCGTTCGGGTTGGCCGGGTAGTTTTCGGTGACCTTGCCGTGGTTGTCGACGAAACGCATCGCCACGCAACCCGACAGATCGGCTTCCAGCAACGCTTCTTCGCTGGCGAATTCGGCATGGCCTTCGCCGTGCGCGATAGCGATCGGCATGCGTGAACCGGCCATGCCTTGCAGGAAGATCGAGTTCGACTCCTGGATCTGTACCATCGCCACGCGCGCTTCGAACTGCTCGGAACGGTTGCGCACGAAGTGCGGCCAGAACTCGCTGCCCGGGATCAACTCGTGCAGGTTGGACATCATCTGGCAACCGTTGCACACGCCGAGGGTGAAGCTGTCGTTACGTTCGAAGAAGCCCTGGAAGGCATCGCGAGCGCGGCTGTTGAACAGCGCGGACTTGGCCCAGCCTTCGCCGGCACCCAGGACGTCGCCGTAGGAGAAACCGCCGCAAGCCACCAGACCTTTGAACTCGTTCAGGTCGACACGGCCGGCCAGAATGTCGCTCATGTGCACGTCGATCGCGTTGAAACCGGCGCGGTCGAACGCGGCCGCCATTTCCACCTGACCGTTGACGCCCTGCTCACGCAGCACGGCAACCTGTGGGCGGATGCCTTTCTTGATGTAAGGCGCGGCGACGTCCTGGTTGACGTCGTAGCTGAGCTTGACGCTCAGGCCCGGGTTGTCTTCTTCCAACAATACGTCGAATTCTTGATCGGCGCAGTCAGCGTTGTCACGCAGACGCTGGATCTGATAGCTGGTTTCAGCCCACTGACGTTGCAGCAGACGACGCTGACCTTCGAATACGGTGTCACCGTTGAAAGTGATGCTGATTTCACCGTTGTTCATTGGCTGACCGATCACCGATACGCAATCACTCAGACCGGCAGCACTGAACTGCGCGAGGATGTCTGGAGTGGCGTCCTGGCGAACCTGGATCACGGCGCCCAGTTCTTCGTTGAACAGGATCGCGGCGATGTCGGCGGAGGTTTCGGCCAGACCGTCGAGGTTCAGGCTCAGGCCGCAGTGGCCGGCAAAGGCCATTTCCACCACGCTGGTCAGCAAACCACCGTCGGAACGGTCGTGGTAAGCCAGCAAGTGACCGTCGGCGTTGAGGCCCTGGATCACGGCAAAGAAGGCTTTCAGGTCTTCGGCGTCATCGACGTCTGGTGCCTGCTTGCCGAGTTTGCCGTGAACCTGAGCGAGGATCGAAGCGCCCATGCGGTTCTGACCGCGACCGAGGTCGATCAGGATCAGGTCGGTAGTGCCCTTGTCCATGCGCAGTTGCGGGGTCATGGTCTGACGGATGTCAGCCACTGGGGCGAAACCGGTCACGATCAGCGACATCGGCGAAGTCACAGTCTTGTCGACGCCTTCGTCGCTCCAGCGGGTGGCCATGGACATCGAGTCCTTGCCCACCGGAATGGTGATGCCGAGATCCGGGCACAATTCCATGCCGACCGCTTTCACGGTGTCGTACAGACGCGCGTCTTCACCCGGGTGACCGGCAGCGGACATCCAGTTGGCCGACAGTTTGATGTCGGAGATTTTGGCGATGCGCGAAGCCGCGATGTTGGTCAGGGTTTCGCCGATGGCCATGCGGCCCGACGCCGGAGCGTCCAGCAGAGCCAGCGGAGTGCGCTCGCCCATGGCCATGGCTTCACCGGTGTAGACGTCAAAACTGGTGGCGGTAACAGCAACGTCGGCCACCGGAACCTGCCACGGGCCGACCATCTGATCACGGGCCACGAGGCCGGTGATGGTGCGGTCGCCGATGGTGATCAGGAAGCTTTTGCTGGCCACGGCCGGGTGATGCAGAACGCGCTCGACGCAGTCGGCGATCTCGAGGGTTGACGGATCGAAATCGTCGCCCAGCTCGTTTTCGCGAACGGCCGAACGGTGCATGCGCGGGGCTTTGCCCAGCAGCACTTCGAGCGGCATGTCCACCGGGCTGTTGCCGAAGTGGCTGTCGGTCACGGTCAGTTGCGGTTCGGCAGTGGCTTCGCCGACCACGGCAAACGGGCAACGCTCACGTTCGCAGATCGCCTGGAAGCGTTCGAAGTCCGCCGGGCCGACTGCCAGAACGTAGCGTTCCTGGGATTCGTTACTCCAGATTTCGTGCGGGGCCATGCCCGGCTCGTCGTTTGGAATGTTGCGCAGTTCGAAGCGACCGCCACGGTTACCGTCGTTGACCAGTTCCGGGAAGGCGTTGGACAGACCGCCCGCACCCACGTCATGGATGAAGCTGATCGGGTTCTTGTCACCCAACTGCCAGCAACGGTCGATGACTTCCTGGCAGCGACGCTCCATTTCAGGGTTTTCGCGCTGTACGGATGCGAAATCCAGATCCGCCGAGCTGGTGCCGGTGGCCATGGAAGAGGCAGCGCCACCGCCCAGGCCGATCAGCATTGCCGGGCCGCCGAGCACGATCAGCTTGGAGCCGACGGTGATCTCGCCTTTCTGTACGTGTTCGGCACGGATATTACCCATGCCGCCAGCCAGCATGATCGGCTTGTGGTAACCGCGAACTTCGTCGCCACGCGGGGTGGTGATCGATTGTTCGAAGGTACGGAAGTAGCCGGTCAGGGCCGGACGGCCGAATTCGTTGTTGAACGCGGCACCGCCCAACGGGCCTTCAATCATGATGTCCAGCGCGGTAACGATGCGCTCAGGCTTGCCGTACGGCACTTCCCACGGCTGTTCGAAACCCGGGATTTGCAGGTTGGACACGGTGAAACCGGTCAGGCCAGCCTTTGGCTTGGCGCCGCGACCGGTTGCACCTTCATCACGAATCTCACCGCCGCTACCGGTGGATGCGCCCGGGAACGGGGCAATCGCGGTCGGGTGGTTGTGAGTTTCGACTTTCATCAGGATGTGCACCGGTTCCTGCACCGCGCCGTACTGGCGGGTTTCAGGGTCCGGGAAGAAACGACCGGCAACGGAGCCGACGATCACCGAGGCGTTGTCCTTATAAGCCGACAAAACACCTTCGCTGTGCATCTGATAGGTGTTCTTGATCATGCCGAACAGGCTTTTTTCCTGGCTCTGACCGTCGATATCCCAACTGGCGTTGAAGATCTTGTGACGGCAGTGCTCGGAGTTCGCCTGGGCAAACATCATCAGTTCGATGTCGTGCGGGTTGCGCTTCAAGCCGACGAAGGCGTTGACCAGGTAGTCGATCTCGTCTTCGGCCAGGGCCAGGCCCAGCTCGGTGTTGGCTTTTTCGAGCGCGGCGCGGCCGCCACCCAACACGTCGATCGCGGTCAGGGGCTTGGGTTCGGCGTGGCTGAACAGGCCGGCGGCTTGTTCAAGGTTGTCCAATACGATCTGGGTCATGCGGTCATGCAAGGCGCCTGCGATCAGCTGCGCTTCGGCGTCGCTGAACTGGCCGGCGACGTAGAACGCGATACCGCGCTCCAGGCGCTGGATCTTGGTCAGGCCGCAGTTGCGAGCGATGTCGCTGGCTTTACTGGACCACGGCGAGATAGTGCCGAAACGTGGCAACACCAGAAACAGACGACCGGTTGGCTCTTGTACTGGAACGCTTGGGCCGTACTTCAGAAGGCGCGCGAGCACCTGCTGTTCGTCGCCGGTCAGGACGCCGGTAACTTCGGCGAAGTGAGCGAATTCAGCATACAAGCCGCTGACAGCCGGAACCTTCTGGCTCAGTTGCTCAAGGAGTTTGCTGTGGCGAAAGGCAGAAAGGGCAGGAGCGCCGCGCAGGATCAACATCTTCGGGACAGCCTCGGGAAGGGGTGTGCTTTGAGGCCGTGCATTCTAGCCTAAACCGCCCGCGACAGCACCCGAAACGGTACGCACGGCTGCACCCGAACGTCGGGCCGGGTATTCGGGCCTGAAACAGGTGCGCGCCGCGGGTTATTTTTTCTGTCACAAAATGCTGTTCGGGCCCATTCCTGCGGACTCCAAACGGGTTTTAGACTCTCTAGCAGACAAGCCCTTCGCTGTCGAGATATGGCGCTCGTGGTCCTTTGCGTATACTGCGCAGATGTTTTCCCCAACGGCTTTGCGTCCGCGGTACGCCAAATGGCTGATCGCAACCGGACTCTTCCTGGTGCTCGGTGGCTGTGTTGATAAACCCAACACGCTGGAGCGCGTAAAGGAGGATGGCGTGCTGCGGGTGGTTACCCGTAACAGTCCCGCCACCTACTTTCAGGATCGCAACGGTGAAACCGGCTTCGAATACGAGCTGGTGAAGCGCTTCGCCGACGATCTGGGGGTCGAACTCAAGATCGAAACTGCCGACAACCTCGACGACCTGTTCAATCAGGTGGGCAAGCCCAATGGCCCGGTGCTGGCTGCTGCCGGCCTGGTCAGCAGCGAGCAACGCAAAAAGCAGGTGCGCTTTTCCCACTCTTACCTCGAAGTCACCCCACAGATCATCTACCGCAACGGCCAATCACGGCCCACCGACGCAGGCGATCTGGTCGGCAAGAAGATCATGGTGCTCAAGGGCAGCACCCACGCCGAGCAATTGGCAGAGCTGAAAAAGAAATATCCCGGCATTGAATACGAAGAGTCCGACGCGGTTGAAGTCGTCGACTTGCTGCGCATGGTCGATGAAGCCCAGATCGACCTGACACTGGTCGATTCCAACGAAGTCGCAATGAACCAGGTGTACTTCCCCAACGTGCGGGTCGCCTTCGATCTCGGCGACGCCAGCAATCAGAGCTGGGCCGTGGCCGCCGGCGAAGACAACAGCCTGCTCAACGAGATCAATACCTATCTCGACAAAGTGAAGAAAAACGGCACCCTGCAACGCCTCAAGGATCGCTATTACGGGCACGTCGACGTGCTGGGTTACATGGGCGCCTACACCTTCGCCCAGCATCTGCAGCAGCGGTTGCCCAAGTACGAACAGCATTTCAAGACGTACGCCAAGAAAGAGAAAGTCGATTGGCGCTTGTTGGCCGCAGTTGGTTATCAGGAATCGCTGTGGCAAGCGGCGGTCACGTCCAAGACCGGCGTGCGCGGATTGATGATGCTGACCCAGAACACGGCGCAAGCCATGGGCGTGTCCAATCGCCTCGATCCCAAGCAGAGCATCATGGGCGGCGCGAAGTACCTGGCCTACATGAAGGAGCAACTGGATGAGTCGATCCAGGAGCCGGATCGTACGTGGTTCGCGCTCGCAGCCTACAACGTTGGTAGCGGTCATCTGGATGACGCGCGCAAACTGACAGCCAAGGCAGGGCTGAACCCGGACAAGTGGCTGGACGTGAAGAAAATCCTGCCGCGCCTGTCGCAGAAACAGTGGTACAGCAAGACTCGCTATGGCTATGCCCGGGGCGGCGAACCGGTGCATTTCGTGGCGAACATCCGTCGTTACTACGACATCCTGACGTGGGTCACGCAGCCACAGCTGGAAGGCAATCAGGTCGCCGAGGGCAACCTGCATGTGCCAGGGGTCGACAAGACCAAGCCGAGCCAGGAAACCCCGCCGCTTTAAATCTTCGCTGCCTTCAAAGACGCCATCGCGGGCAAGCCACGCTCCCACAGGTCCGCGTCGAGTACATAGTTGTCGTTCGACTCGGACCTGTGGGAGCGTGGCTTGCCCGCGATGGCCGCGCCGCCGATCTAACCTTTCAACGCAGCTGCCAGAATCAGCGCCTTCATCTCCGACACCGCCGACTTGAACCCGACGAACAACGCATGGGCCACCAGTGCATGGCCGATGTTCAGTTCGTTGATGCCCTTGATCGCCGCAACAGCCTCGACGTTGTGATAGTGCAGGCCGTGACCGGCGTTGACGATCAGGCCCTGGCCCAGACCGAATGCCACGCCATCGGCCACGCGCTTGAGCTCTTCAGCGACTTCGGTTGGCGTCTCGGCGTCCGCATAACGCCCGGTGTGCAATTCAATGGCCGGCGCACCAACACGGCGGGATGCTTCGATCTGCCGTTCGTCAGCGTCGATGAACAGCGATACTTCACAGCCGATCTTCGCCAGGCGATCCACCGCAGCCTTGATCCGCGCCTCCTGTCCTGCCACGTCCAGGCCGCCTTCGGTGGTCAGCTCCTGACGGGTTTCCGGAACCAGGCAGATGTGCGCCGGGCGGATGCGTTCGGCGAACGCCATCATTTCTTCGGTGACGCCCATTTCGAAGTTCATGCGGGTTTGCAGCACGTCCTTGAGCAGCAGGACGTCGCGCTCCTGAATGTGCCGGCGGTCTTCGCGCAAGTGCACGGTGATGCCGTCAGCGCCCGCCTCTTCCGCGTCCAGCGCTGCCTTGACCGGATCCGGGTAGCGAGTACCCCGGGCCTGACGCAGGGTGGCAACGTGGTCGATGTTCACGCCAAGAAGAATGCGATTGCTGGTGGTCACGGAAGCGCTCCTGAAATAAGGGAAAGTTCGGTGCACAGCATACACGGGGAGCTTGGGTCTGTTGACGCAAGCATCAACAGTTCCTATGGCTGCGAAACTATGGCTTGCGAAACAACTCGCGACTGACAAGGGGACGACCGCCCAGATGAACGGCCAGCGCCTGACGCATCAAGCGCTTGGCAGCGGACAGCGCACCGGGCGCGGACCAGTCGGCATCGGCCATCGCCAGCAGTTCAGTGCCATTGAACAGACCCGGTTGCAGCAGGTAGACCCGCTCCAGGCCTGCATCCACTTGCAAGCGATAGAGGCCGTCTGGCGCGATGGGGTCGCCGTGTATGTCGGTGTTCAATGCAAAGCCGTAACCGAGGTCGTCGAGCAAACGCCATTCGAAAGAGCGCAGCAACGGCTCCAGCGGACGGCCTTCAGCCAGGGCGAGCAAGGTCGCGGCGTAGTGATCGAAAACCGCGGGATGAGGGTCTTCGGCGGGCAGCAGACGAATCAGCAACTCGTTGAGGTACAGGCCGCTGAACAATGCTTCACCATTGAGCCAGGTCGAAACACCGGCGCTTTCCATGCGACCGACATTCTTCAGTTCTCCCCGCCCGCGAAACTCGACTTCGAGCGGCACGAACGGCCGCGCCAACGTCCCGGCCTTGCCCCGCGCGCTACGCAACACCGCCCGCAGCCGACCTTGCGGCGTAAGGAAATCCACCAGTGCACTGCTTTCGCGGTAGGCGCGGCTGTGGAGGACGTAGGCGGGTTGGCCGGTTGGCGCGGTGGTCGACATGGAAATCGCAGTTCTCAATGAAAGTGCGCAGTTTTACAACCCAAAACCAATGTGGGAGCGGGCTTGCCCGCGATGGCGGACTTACATTCAACATCTGCGCTGAATGTTACATCCTCATCGCGGGCAAGCCCGCTCCCACAGGGTTCTACGGTGCAGCGCAGACCGGGTTTACAGGTCGCCGTAACCCAGCGAACGTAGCGCACGCTCGTCATCGGACCAGCCGCCCTTAACCTTGACCCACAAGTTAAGCATGATCTTGGAGTCGAACAGCAGCTCCATGTCCTTGCGCGCCTCGGTGCCGATGCGCTTGATGCGCTCGCCCTTGTCGCCAATGATGATTTTCTTCTGGCCGTCACGCTCGACGAGGATCAAGGCATGAATGTGCAGGGTTTTGCCCTGCTGCTTGAACTCTTCGATTTCCACGGTGATCTGGTACGGCAGCTCGGCGCCCAGCTGACGCATGATTTTTTCGCGTACCAGTTCGGCGGCGAGGAAGCGGCTGCTGCGGTCGGTGATCTGGTCTTCCGGGAAGAAGTGATCGTTTTCCGGCAGGTGCTCGGCGATCACTCGTTCCAGCGTGTCCAGGTTGTGCCCGTGCTGGGCCGAGATCGGCATGATCTGCGCGTTCGGCAGCTGTTCCTGCAACCAGGTCAGGTGCGGCATCAGCTCGGACTTGTCTTCGATACGGTCGGTCTTGTTCAGCGCCACGATCAGCGGGCCGGTCACGTACTGAACGCGTTCGAGGACCATCTGGTCTTCATCGGTCCACTTGGTGCGGTCAACCACGAAGATCACCACGTCGACGTCTTTCAACGCCGCCGAAGCGGTCTTGTTCATGTAGCGGTTCAGAGCCTTTTCGCCGCCCTTGTGCATGCCCGGGGTGTCGACGTAGATCGCCTGAACGGCGCCTTCGGTCTTGATGCCGAGCATGTTGTGACGGGTGGTCTGCGGCTTGCGCGAGGTGATCGCCAGCTTCTGACCCAGAATGTGGTTCAGCAGCGTGGACTTGCCCACGTTGGGACGGCCGACGATGGCAACATAGCCACAGCGAGTTGCGGTTGTATCAGTCATTGCCATTCTCCACACCCAGGGCAATCAGTGCTGCGGCGGCCGCTACCTGTTCGGCAATACGACGACTCACACCCTGACCTCGGCTTTTTTCATTCAGTAAGATGATTTCACATTCGACGAAGAACGTCCGGCAATGCGGCTCACCCTGGATATCCACCACTTCGTAACGCGGCAGCTCACAACCACGGGACTGCAGGAATTCCTGCAGGCGGGTTTTCGGATCTTTGTTGGTGTCGACCAGCGTCAGCCCTTCGAACTCTCCGGCCAGCCAGGCCAGCACGCGCTCGCGCGCCATGTCCATGCCGGCGTCCAGATAAATCGCACCAATCAGCGCTTCCAGGGCATCGGCCAGAATCGACTCACGACGGAAACCGCCGCTTTTCAATTCGCCGGAGCCCAGGCGCAGGTATTCGCCCAGGTCGAAACCACGGGCCAGTACGGCCAGGGTCTCACCTTTCACCAAGCGGGCGCGCAAACGCGACAACTGGCCTTCGCGGGCCAGCGGGAAGCGATCGAACAGCGCCTCGCCAGCGACGAAGTTGAGGATGGCATCACCGAGGAACTCCAGGCGTTCGTTGTTGCGCCCGGCAAAGCTGCGGTGAGTCAGGGCCAGGACCATCAGCTCCTGGTCTTTGAAGGTGTAGCCGAGCTGACGCTCTAGACGGCTTAAGGAGACGCTCACGGTTTACCCACGCTGAGTTCGTGGCTGGATTCCACCGCCATCGCCGTGGTGCGGCGCAGGCTTGGGACAATTAACGCTGTGTTCAAAAATAACGTCCTGAATATCGTTGTTTTCATGCTTCTGTTGCCGATTATGCCGACTCCAGAAATGCATTCGGCGCTGTGTTCAACAGCGCCGCGTGTGATTACTTGATCAGGCCAACCCGCGAGAAATTCGGCAGGTGACTGAGTTTGGGTTCCGGCCAGCTCATCCAGACTGCGAAGGCCTTGCCGACGATATTCTTGTCGGGAACCATGCCCAGCAGATCCTTGGGAATACTCGGATCATCCCAGTAGCGACTGTCGTTCGAGTTGTCGCGGTTGTCGCCCATCATGAAGTAGTGCCCGGCAGGCACGGTCCACGAACGATCCGGCGCTGCGCGGTAGCGGCTCATTTCCTTGCGGATAAGGTGCTCGGCGATGCCGAGTTTTTCCTTGTAGAGCTCGGCACTGCCCAGCGTGCCCGGCTCGGAGCCGACCAGTTGTTCGGCAATTGACTCACCGTTGACGAACAGACGCTTGTCGGCGGTGTAGCGAATCTGGTCACCCGGCAGGCCCACCACACGCTTGATGTAATTGACGTTCGGGTCGCTCGGGTAGCGGAACACCATCACATCGCCGCGCTGCGGATCACCGACTTCGATGACTTTCTTGTCGATCACCGGCAGGCGGATCCCGTAAGAAAATTTGTTCACCAGAATGAAGTCGCCGACGTCCAGGGTCGGTTTCATCGAGCCGGAAGGAATCTGGAACGGTTCCACCAGGAACGAACGCAGCACCAGCACGATGAACAGCACCGGGAAGAACGACTTGCCGTATTCGACCAGCAGCGGCTCTTTGTTCAGTTTCTCGACCACCACCATGTCAGCCTGGCTGACGCTACCCTGGTAAGAGTTAATGGCAGCCCGGCGCCGTGGCGCCAGGAACAGCAGATCGAGCAACGCCAACAGGCCGCAGACGAACACGGCGATGACCAGCAACAGCGGGAAATTTAGTGACATAGGACCTAACTATCCAACCTGAGCACTGCAAGGAAGGCTTCTTGTGGAATTTCCACGTTACCCACCTGCTTCATGCGTTTTTTACCGGCCTTTTGCTTTTCCAGCAGTTTTTTCTTACGGCTGACGTCACCGCCGTAGCATTTGGCCAATACGTTCTTTCTGAGTGCCTTGACGGTTGTACGCGCCACAATCTGACCACCAATGGCGGCCTGGATTGCCACGTCGAACATCTGCCGCGGAATCAGGTCTTTCATCTTCTCGGTCAACTGGCGACCTTTGTAGTGCGAGTTGTCACGGTGCACGATCAGCGCCAGCGCGTCGACCTTGTCGCCGTTGATCAGCACGTCCAGTTTCACCAGGCTGGCCGATTGGTAACGATCGAAATGGTAGTCCAGAGAAGCATAGCCGCGACTGGTGGACTTCAAACGATCAAAGAAGTCCAGCACCACTTCGTTCATCGGCAGGTCGTAGGTCACTTGTACCTGGGAGCCGAGGAACAGCATATCGACCTGTACACCACGTTTTTCGATACACAGGGTAATGACGTTACCCAAGTGCTCTTGCGGTACAAGAATATTGGCGCGCACGATTGGCTCGCGCATGTCTTCGATGGCAGACAAGTCCGGCAGCTTGGACGGGTTATCGACGTAAATCGTCTCGCCAGTCTTGAGCAGCAGCTCGAAGATTACCGTCGGCGCCGTGGTGATCAGGTCCAGGTTGTATTCGCGCTCCAGGCGCTCCTGGATGATTTCCATGTGCAGCATGCCGAGGAAACCGCAACGGAAGCCGAAACCCAGTGCGTCTGAGCTTTCCGGTGTGTATTGCAGCGACGAATCGTTGAGCGTGAGCTTTTGCAGCGCCTCGCGGAAGTCCTCGAAGTCGTCGGAGCTGACCGGGAACAAGCCGGCGTACACCTGCGGCTGAATGCGTTTGAAGCCTGGCAGCACGTCAACGTCTGGCGTCGAACTCAAGGTCAGGGTATCGCCCACTGGCGCACCGTGAATGTCCTTGATGCTGGCGATGATGAAGCCCACTTCACCGGCCTTCAGGTCGGCGGTAGGGGTGTGTTTCGGGTTGAAGACACCGACGCTGTCCACCAGATGGATCTTGCCGGTGGACTTGACGAGGATCTTGTCGCCCTTCTTCACACGACCGTGGCGCACGCGAACCAGGGAAACAACGCCCAGGTAGTTGTCGAACCAGGAGTCGATGATCAACGCTTGCAGCGGATCTTCGTAGTTGCCGGTCGGCGCAGGAATGGTGTGAACCAGACGTTCGAGCACTTCGTCGACGCCCAGGCCGGTCTTGGCACTGCACTCGACCGCATCGGTGGCATCGATGCCGATGATTTTTTCGATTTCTTCTTTGACGCGGTCCGGATCGGCCTGAGGCAGGTCGATCTTGTTCAGGACTGGCATGACTTCCAGGCCCTGCTCGATTGCCGTGTAGCAGTTGGCAACCGACTGCGCTTCAACGCCCTGACCGGCATCGACCACCAGCAACGCACCTTCACAGGCCGCCAGCGAACGGCTGACTTCGTAGGTGAAGTCAACGTGGCCGGGGGTGTCAATGAAGTTCAGCTGGTACTTGATGCCATCGCGGGCGGTGTAATAAAGGGTGACGCTGTGGGCCTTGATGGTGATCCCGCGTTCACGTTCCAGGTCCATGGAGTCCAGCACCTGGGCTTCCATTTCGCGCTCGGCAAGGCCGCCGCACATCTGGATGAAGCGATCGGCCAGCGTCGACTTGCCATGGTCAATGTGGGCGATGATGGAGAAATTGCGGATATGACTCAAATCACTCACGGATCAACACTCAAAAAGGCTGCAGGCATAGCCCGCCGAAAAATAGCCGGGAATTGTACCTGATCCACGGCGCAAGCGTCACGTTCGCAGGTCAGACGGCGCTTACAAAAAACGCCCCGGTCTTGCGACAGGGGCGTTTTGAGTGACAAGCCATATCGGGAATAACCCGCGATCAACCGGCCCGGCGCAACAACCAGACCCCGGCCAGGGCGCAGACACCGGCCGGTACCAGCACCGCAAACAGCGGCGAGAAACCGAACACCAGGCTTGAAGGCCCGAGCAAATCCTGGACGATGCGGAAGGTGAAGCCCACCAGTACACCGGTAAAGACCCGCTGACCGAGGGTCACCGAACGCAGCGGGCCGAAGATGAAGGAAATCGCCATCAGCACCAATGCGGCGGTCACCAGCGGTTGCAACACCTTGACCCAAAATGCCAGCCAGTAACGACCGTTGCTCAGGCCCTGGTCAGCCAGGTAGTGGATGTAACTCCACAGACCGCTGATCGAGAGAGATTCAGGCGCCATCACCACAGTGCTCAGCAGTTGCGGGCTCAGGGCTACTTCCCAACGCTCCACGGGAGTCGTCACCACTTCGGTGTTCTTCTCATGGAACAACGTGGTCGTGACGTCGCTCAGTTGCCAGTGATCCGTGTCGAATTCCGCGCGCTTGGCGAAGCTCGAAGACAGTATGTGGCGTTGATCGTCGAAGCGATAACGGGTCACGCCGTACAGCAGACCATTGGGTTGCACAGAGTTGACGTGGATGAACTCGTCACCCTGCCGGTGCCACAGACCGTGCTTGGCGCTTTGCGCGTCGCCACTGCCCTGGGCCAGCGAACGATTGGCCTGAGCGGTAACTTCCGTGGCCGGCGCGACGTATTCACCGATCACCAAGCCCACCGCCATCAAAAGCAGCATCGGCTTCATGACCGCCCAGACGATTCGCCCGAGCGACACGCCCGCAGCGCGCATGATGGTCAGCTCACTATGACTGGCCAGACTGCCGAGGCCGATCAGGCAACCGATCAGCGCTGCCATCGGCAACATGTCATACAGACGGCGCGGCGCAGTCAGCAGCACATAGCTCAGGACATCCGCCAGCGTATAGGTATCGCTGACGTCGCCCATCTCATCGATGAAGGCAAACAGCGTTGCCAGACCCAGAATGATCCCCAGTACCGCCAGGATCGCCATGAACACGCTGCTACCAATGTAGCGATCGAGCTTATCCACGGGCCACCTCCAGCGCACTGCGGCGACTCGCCATCTTCAAGCGCAACGGCTCCCAGTACAGCAAGCCCAGACCGATGAACAGGAAGATCGCATGCACCCACCACAAGCCCAATGCCGCCGGGATCTTGCCCTTTTCGAGGGCGCCGCGAGCGGCAATCAGGATGGTCAGGTAAGCCATATAAAGAAGAATCGCCGGCAGCAGCTTGAGGAAACGGCCCTGGCGCGGGTTGACCCGCGACAGCGGCACCGCCATCAGGGTCACGATAAAGACCAGCAACGGCAGAGACAGACGCCATTGCAGTTCGGTGCGCGAGCGGATGTCATCATTGCCCAGCAGGGAACTGGTGGTCATCGCATCGCGGTCGGTGACTTCGTCACTGACGTCCGGCTTGGGCAGCAATACGCCGTACTCGTCGTATTTGATGGCGCGGTAGTCGGCCTGACCCGGATTGCCGTCGTAGCGGTAGCCGTTGTCGAGGATCAGATAACGGTTGCCGTCGGGGCGAATTTCCTGGCGCCCCTTCTCGGCCACCAATACGGAAATCCCGCGATCCTTTTTGTCGGAATTTACATTTTTTTGCGAAATGAACACGCCGCCCAGATTGATGCGGTCATCCGACAATTGCTCGGTATAGGTCACCCGAGTACCGTCGCGCAGGGCCTGGAAGCGGCCGGGCTCAAGGGTATCGAATTCAGTCAGTGCGTCCTGTTTGTTCAGCAGCAGCTGGAACTGGTTGGCACCTTGTGGCGCCAGGCTCAGGCTCAGCCATGCCACCACCAGCGCAACCAGCGTGGCCGGAAACAAAGTGATGCGAAACAGCCGCTGCTGGCTCATGCCGGTGGCCGACAACACGGTCATTTCGCTGTCGAGGTACAGACGACCGTAGGCCAGCAAGATCCCGAGAAACAGCCCCAAAGGCAGGATCAACTGCAGGAAACCCGGCAGACGGAAGCCCATGATCAGGAACAGCGACCCCGGATCCAGGGCGCCAGCGGCCGCCTGGGCGAGGTATTTGATGAAACGCCCGCTCATGATGATGACCAGCAGCACGGCGCTGACGGCGCTCAAGGTCAACAGGACTTCGCGGGATAGATAACGGAAGACAATCAAACCAGACACTCCAGGGTTGTCAGGCTAAGCGGCCAAACAAACAAACGTATCGGTCGGCCCGCAGGGCAGAGCCGCCGAAAAAGATGGCGCATTATCCTGTGATTGGGTGCGCCTGTCACTGCGCATGCTCAAGCAGACACCGGAACCACCGAAGTTCGCACGACCGAGGGTTGTCAGGCGCCATTAGCGAGGTTCAAACTGCGGCCTTTGTCGCTGGCACTGCTCCGGCGCCTTTCTACTTATAAGCAAGCCTTTGCGCGTCGCGCACATTGACCATTAATTCAGGGACCCGGACATGGAACTGGTTGTAAAAAGCGTTAGCCCGGAAACGTTGAAGACCGCCACGCTGGTGGTCTCCGTCGGCGAAGGCCGCAAGCTCGGCGCCGTTGCCAGACAACTCGATGAGCTGAGCGGTGGCGCCATCAGCGCGGTACTCAAGCGCGGCGACCTGGCCGGCAAAGTCGGCCAGAGCCTGTTGCTGCACAGCCTGCCTAACCTCAAGGCCGAGCGCGTGCTGCTGGTGGGCGTGGGCAAGGATGAGGAGCTGGGTGATCGCCCGTTCCGCAAAATCATCGCCGGTGTACTCAATACCCTTAAAGGCCTGGGCGGCAGCGATGCCGTGCTGGCCCTGGACGAAGTCGTGGTCAAAGGCCGCGACAGCTATGGCAAGACCCGCCTGCTGGCCGAAACCCTGGTGGATGGCGAATATAGCTTCGACCAGTTCAAGAGCCAGAAAGCCGACCCGCTCTCCCTGAAGAAAGTCACCCTGGTGACCATCAAGGCAGCACAGGCTGAAGTCGAACGCGCCGTGGCCCACGCCACCGCCATCGCCAACGGCATGGCCTTCACTCGCAACCTGGGCAACCTGCCGCCAAACATCTGCCACCCGACGTTCCTGGGCGAGCAAGCCAAGAACCTGGGCAAAGAATTCAAGAGCCTGAAAGTCGAAGTCCTCGATGAGAAGAAGATCAAGGACCTGGGCATGGGCTCGTTCTACGCCGTCGGCCAGGGCAGCGCCCAGCCACCGCGCCTGATCGTCATGCAATACAACGGCGGCAAGAAGTCCGAGAAGCCGTACGCACTGGTCGGTAAAGGCATCACCTTCGACACCGGCGGCATCAGCCTCAAGCCTGGCGCCGGCATGGATGAAATGAAGTACGACATGGGCGGCAGCGCCAGCGTGTTCGGCACCCTGCGTGCCGTGCTTGAGCTGAAACTGCCGATCAACCTGGTGTGCATCCTGGCCTGCGCCGAGAACATGCCGAGCGGCAACGCTGCACGTCCGGGTGACATCGTCACCACCATGAGCGGCCAGACCGTGGAAATCCTCAACACCGATGCCGAAGGCCGTCTGGTGCTGTGCGATGCCCTGACCTACTCCGAACGCTTCAAGCCGCAAGCGGTGATCGACATCGCTACCCTGACCGGCGCTTGTGTCGTCGCACTGGGTTCCCACACCTCGGGCTTGCTGGGCAACAACGACGAGCTGATCGGCCAACTGCTGAGCGCCGGCCAAGCCGCCGACGACCGCGCCTGGCAACTGCCGCTGTTCGATGAATATCAAGAGCAGCTGGACAGCCCGTTCGCCGACATCGCCAACATTGGCGGCCCGAAAGCCGGCGCCATCACCGCCGCCTGCTTCCTGTCGCGCTTCACCAAGAACCTGAACTGGGCGCATCTGGACATCGCCGGCACGGCCTGGACCAGCGGCGGCAAGGACAAGGGCGCCACTGGCCGTCCGGTTCCCCTGCTGACCCAATACCTGCTGGACCGCGCCAAAGCCTGAAACCGATGACCCCGAGCGGTGCCACTTACTCGTGGCGCCGTTCAGGGCTCAGGAACCGCAATGACCAAAGTCGACTTCTATATCCTGCCCAGCGCCGATCCTTCGGCACGGCTGGATTTCGCCTGCAAGCTCACCGAAAAAGCCTGGCGCATGGGCCATCGCATTTACCTGCACTGCAGCGATGCCGCCCAGCGTGATGACCTCGATGCGCGTTTGTGGGCCTTCAAGGGCGAAAGCTTCGTGCCCCATGGTCCCGCCGAAAGCGAGCCAGACGGTTTGATTGTCCTGGGTCTTGGCGATGACTGCGGCCAGCATCAGGATCTGCTGGTCAATCTCGACCTGAAAGTCCCGGTATTTGCCAAACAGTTCGCCCGCGTGGCGGAAGTGGTGGTGGAAGATCCGACGATTCGTTCGGCTGCGCGGGAGAGTTTCCGTTTCTACCGCGAACAGGGCTATCCTCTGCAAGATCACCGTTTACAGCGACTCTGAGCATTCCGATGGACACTCCAAAACCGCAGCAAAATTCCGCGCATCTGCTGGATGACCTCGAGTCGATCCGCCAACTGCTCGGTGATGACAACCTGCAACCGCCCTTGCTGACCGACACGGTCATCGAAGGTGATCAGGAACAGATCCCCATGCTGTTCGACACGGTCGGCAATGCGCCGCAGCCGGTCGAAACGACACCGCCGCCTGCTCCGGCAGCGCAGCCGTCGCCTGCCACCAGCAAAGGCCCCGACGCCCTGCTGCACCTGGACAGCGAACTGCGCGCCGCCGCGCTATTGATCATGCAAGACGTAATCGACGACTTCGCCCCGCACATCGAAACCGAGATCAAACGCCGGCTGGATGCGCGAATGGAGCGGTTGCTCAGTCAGTACGAATAAACACCACCATTCCAGTGTAGGAGCTGCCGCAGGCTGCGATCTTTTGACTTTGATCTTCAGTGTTCTTGAAGACGCCAAAAGATCGCAGCCTGCGACAGCTCCTACAGGGTAAGCCCCCTCTCCCTACACCCTACAAATTGCCTCCACATTTGATTCGCGCTGTTATTGATCTGCGCCCGGTCCGCACCCGCTCGCCCTACGCCCGATGCCCCGTTATACTTGCCGGCTTTCCTGAATAAATGCCAATAGGGTCCCGCCGCGCATGGATAAGACCTACCAGCCGCACGCCATTGAAACTTCCTGGTACAAAACCTGGGAGTCTGAGAATTACTTCGCCCCGCAAGGCGCGGGCGAGTCCTACACCATCATGATCCCGCCGCCGAATGTCACCGGCAGCCTGCACATGGGTCACGGCTTCAACAACGCGATCATGGATGCCCTGATCCGTTTCCGCCGCATGCAGGGTCGCAACACCCTGTGGCAGCCGGGCACCGACCACGCCGGTATCGCCACGCAAATGCTGGTGGAGCGTCAACTCGAAGCTCAAGGCCAGAATCGCCATGATCTGGGCCGCGAAAAATTCCTCGAGAAAGTCTGGGAGTGGAAGGATCAGTCCGGCGGCAACATCAGCCGTCAGATCCGTCGCCTCGGCTCGTCCGTGGACTGGAGCCGTGAGCGCTTCACCATGGACGACGGCCTCTCGGAAGCGGTGAAAGAAGCGTTCGTGCGCCTTCACGAAGACGGCCTGATCTACCGCGGCAAGCGCCTGGTCAACTGGGATACCAAGCTGCACACGGCGATTTCCGACCTCGAAGTGGAAAACCACGACGAGAAAGGTTTCCTGTGGAACCTGAAGTACCCGCTGGCTGACGGCGCCAAAACCGCTGAAGGCAAGGATTACCTGATCGTCGCGACCACGCGTCCGGAAACCATGCTCGGCGACGCCGCCGTGGCCGTTAACCCGAACGATGAACGCTACAAAGCCCTGATCGGCAAATTTGTCGAGCTGCCGCTGGTTGGCCGCCGCATCCCGATCATCGCCGACGATTACTGCGATCCTGAATTCGGTACCGGCTGCGTGAAAATCACCCCGGCCCACGATTTCAACGACTACGAAGTCGGCAAGCGCCACAACCTGCCACTGCTGAACATCTTCGACAAGAATGCCCACGTGCTGCCGGCCTGCCAGGTGTTCAACCTCGACGGCACGCTTAACGAAAGCATCGACGGCAAGATCCCGGCCGAATACGCCGGCCTGGACCGCTTCGAAGCGCGCAAACAGATCGTGGCCGCGTTCGAAGCCGCCGGCCTGCTGGTCAGCGTCGACGATCACGCCCTGAAAGTGCCGAAAGGCGATCGCTCGGGCACCATCATCGAACCGTGGCTGACCGACCAGTGGTATGTATCGACCAAGCCATTGGCCGAGCCGGCCATCGCTGCGGTTGAAGATGGCCGCATTCAGTTCGTGCCCAAGCAGTACGAAAACATGTACTTCTCGTGGATGCGCGACATCCAGGATTGGTGCATAAGCCGTCAGTTGTGGTGGGGCCACCGGATTCCGGCCTGGTACGACGAGTCGGGCAAGGTCTATGTCGGTCGCGACGAAGCCGAAGTGCGTGCCAAGAACAACCTCGGCCCGGACGTTGCGCTGCAACAGGACAACGACGTTCTGGATACCTGGTTCAGTTCGGGTCTGTGGACTTTCTCCACGCTCGGCTGGCCGGAGCAGACCGAATTCCTGAAGAAATTCCACTCCACCGATGTGCTGGTGACCGGTTTCGACATCATTTTCTTCTGGGTTGCCCGGATGATCATGCTCACCATGCACTTGGTGAAAAACGAAGACGGCACGCCGCAGGTTCCGTTCAAGACCGTTTACGTGCACGGTCTGGTACGTGATGGCCAGGGCCAGAAAATGTCCAAGTCCAAGGGCAACGTCCTGGACCCGCTGGACATCATCGACGGCATCGAACTGGAAGAGCTGGTGCAGAAACGCACCTCCGGCATGATGCAGCCAAAACTGGCGAAGAAGATCGAGAAGCAGACCCGCGACGAGTTCGCTGACGGCATCGCCAGCTATGGCACCGACGCCCTGCGCTTCACGTTCTGCTCGCTGGCATCGACCGGTCGCGACATCAAGTTCGACATGGGCCGCGTCGAAGGCTATCGCAACTTCTGCAACAAGATCTGGAACGCGGCGCGCTACGTGCTGGACAAGGGCGAAGACTGCGGTCAGAACGGCGAAGCTTACGAGCTGTCCCTGGCGGATCGCTGGATCATCTCGCAGCTGCAACGCACTGAAGCCGAAGTGACCCGCCAGCTCGATCAGTTCCGTTTCGACCTGGCCGCACAAGCCTTGTACGAGTTCATCTGGAACCAGTATTGCGACTGGTACCTGGAACTGTCCAAGCCTGTGCTGTGGGACGAAAACGCACCGGTCGAACGTCAGCGCGGCACCCGTCGCACGCTGGTTCGAGTGCTGGAAGTCGCGTTGCGCCTGGCCCACCCGTTCATGCCGTTCATCACCGAAGAAATCTGGCAGCGCGTCGCGCCGCTGGCCGGCATCGAAGGCAAGACGATCATGCTGCAACCTTGGCCAGTGGCCAACGAAGCACGCATCGACCAGGGCGCCGAAGACGACATCGAATGGCTCAAGGGCCTGATGCTCGGCACGCGGAACATCCGTGGCGAAATGAACATCGGCCCGGGCAAGCCGCTGAACCTGTTCCTGAAAAACGTCAGCGCCGAAGATCAGCGTCGTCTCACCGAGAACGAAGCGCTGCTGAAGAAGCTGGCGCGTCTGGAATCGATCACCGTTCTGAAGGCCGGCGAAGAAGCACCGCTGTCCGCCACCGCACTGGTTGGCGAGATGGAAGTGCTGGTGCCAATGGCTGGCCTGATCGACAAGGACGCCGAACTGGCTCGCCTGGACAAGGAAATCCTGCGTCTGCAGGGTGAAGTCCAGCGCGTCGGCGGCAAGCTGTCCAACGCCGGTTTCGTCGACAAGGCCCCGGCCGAAGTCATCGAGAAGGAACGCGCCAAACTGGCCGAAGTTGAACAGGCTTTGGGCAAGCTGGCCGAGCAGCATGCGCGGATTGCCAGCCTGTAACGGCAAGTCGCAACGAAACAGGGAGGCCAGATGGCCTCCCTTTTTTATGCCTGCCGCTTTCCTCCACACACCAAAAATCCCTGTGGGAGCGGCGAACTTTACAATTGGGTTCACAACGGCTGGATGTGGGACAATACCCGCCACTTTTAGCCATACCCGAATCGACAACGCCCATGAACGCCCCCCGCACACCAAGACCTGCGCGCAAGAAGCCTGACTCCGCCATCCCGGCCAAAGTCGTGGAGCCCCGCGAGAAGGCCAGCCTGCATCCGCGCAATCGCCATCAGGGTCGTTACGACTTCCCGGCGCTGATCAAAACCACGCCGGAACTGGCGAAGTTCGTGATCATCAACCCGTATGGCAAGGAAAGCATCGACTTCGCCAGCCCGGACGCGGTTCGGGTGTTCAACCGGGCGCTGCTCAAGTCGTTCTACGGCATCGCCCATTGGGACATCCCGGCCGATTACCTGTGCCCACCGGTTCCGGGTCGGGCTGACTACGTGCACTTTCTGGCCGACCTGCTGGCCAGCGTCAACGACGGCGAGATCCCTCGCGGCGCGCCGGTCAAGGTGCTCGATATCGGCATGGGCGCCAACTGCGTCTATCCGTTGATCGGCTACAGCGACTACCGCTGGCACTTCCTCGGTTCGGAAATCGACCCGACAGCCGTGGCTGCCGCCAAAGCCATCGTACAGTCCAACGGGCTGAACAAGGCCATCCAGCTGCGTCAGCAAAGCAATCCCAAGCACATTCTGCTGGGCCTGCTCGAACCCGGCGAACGCTTTGACCTGACCATGTGCAACCCGCCGTTCCACGCCTCGATGGACGAGGCAACCAAGGGCAGCGAGCGTAAATGGCGCGCACTGGGCCGAGCCGACCCGAAACGCAAACTGCCGGTACTGAACTTTGGCGGTCAATCGGCCGAACTGTGGTGTGAAGGTGGCGAAGCACGGTTTGTGACGCAACTGATCGCCGAGAGCGCGCATTTCCAACACAAAGTGCTTTGGTTCAGCACCCTGGTCTCGAAAGCCTCAAACCTGCCAGCGATCCAGACGGCGCTGAAAAAGGCCGGCGTATTGGAAAGCCAGGTCGTGGAAATGTCTCAAGGGCAGAAACAAAGCCGCTTCGTCGCCTGGACGTTCCAGACTAAATCCGAACAGCAGGTCTGGCGCGAACGTTGGGCGCGTAAAAGCTGAGTAACTGACCGGCGCAGATCAACTGTGGGAGTGGGCTTGCTCGCACACATTGGTTCAGTGGTGTTGCAGGTCAATCGCTAAATCGCAGACACAAAAAAACCGTGCCCGGATTGCTCCGGAGCACGGTTTTTTTTAACAAGTCTTACTTGTTAACAGCGTCGGTCAGGCCTTTGGCCACAACCAGCTTGATAACTTTCTTGGCAGCGATTTCGATGGCAGCGCCAGTCGAAGGGTTGCGGCCGGTACGGGCAGGACGCTCAGTCACTTTCAGCTTGCCGATACCTGGCAGGGTGATTTCGCCGCCGTTTTCCAGCTGATCAGCAACGATTTGGCCCAGTTGGTCCAGAGCGTTACGCGCGGTGGTTTTTGGCGCGTCGATAGCTTCAGCGATGTCGGCGATCAGTTGGTCTTTAGTAAGAGCCATGTAATGTTCCTTCCCTATCAAATTCATATGGATTGCAGAGTGCAGTGTCAGCCATCGAGCCCGATCTTCTGGATCTGGCACCCTCGGCCATAACCACGACGAGTCGGGGTTATAGATACCGAAATCAGGGTTTGGTTCGACCTGACAAATGCTGAATGCACGCTTAACGCAGTGACTTCGCGTAAGACCGGGCAAAACTAGCACAGAGACGGGGAAATATCCGCCTCTAGCTACCCATTTGGTCAGCTTTATTGCTCTAAATCGGCAAAAAACTGCATAAGAGCCGGCGGACAGCTGCAAATTGCCCTTGGCACCACGCCAAAACCAGTGGTTGCGGTACACTGAGCGCTTTTTCGGGGGAGCACGCCCTCCTCTCTTCAATCAGCCGAGAAGCCCATGCCGATCCGTCATTGCATCGTCCACCTGATCGACAAAAAACCCGACGGCACACCCGCAGTTCTTCATGCCCGCGACTCCGAACTGGCCGAGTCCAGCGCCATCGAGTACATGCTTGCCGACCTCAACGAGAGCTACAACGCCAAACAAGGCAAGGCCTGGGGTTTCTTCCATGCCGAGTCCGGGGCGCATCCATTCAGCGGCTGGCTGAAGGAATACCTCGATGGCGGTAAGGACTTCACAGCCTTCAGCCGGGTGGCGGTGGAACATCTGCAGAAGCTGATGGAAGAGTCGAACCTCTCTGTGGGCGGCCACGTGCTGTTCGCTCATTACCAGCAGGGCATGACCGATTACCTCGCCATCGCCCTGCTGCACCACAGCGAAGGTGTTGCAGTGACCGATCAGCTGGACGTGACTCCTTCGCGACATCTGGACCTTGGCCAGTTGCACCTGGCGGCGCGGATCAACATCTCCGAGTGGCAGAACAACAAGCAGTCCAAGCAGTACATTTCGTTCATCAAAGGCAAGAACGGCAAAAAGGTGTCGGAGTATTTCCGTGATTTCATCGGCTGCCAGGAAGGCGTCGACGGCCCCGGCGAAACCCGCACCCTGCTCAAAGCCTTCAGTGACTTCGTCGAAAGCGAAGACCTGCCGGAAGAGTCCGCGCGCGAAAAGACCAAGACCCTGGTGGATTACGCCAGCAGCCAGGCAAAAATGGGCGAGCCCATGGGTCTGGAAGAACTGTCCGAGCTGATCGACGAAGAGCGCCCGAAGGCGTTCTACGATCACATCCGTAACAAGGACTACGGCCTGTCGCCCGAGATTCCCGCGGATAAGCGCACCCTGAACCAGTTCCGCCGCTTCACCGGCCGCGCCGAGGGCTTGTCCATCAGCTTCGAAGCGCACCTGCTGGGCTCGAAGATCGAATATGACGAAGAGGCTGGCACGCTGATCATCAAAGGCCTGCCAACCCAATTGACCGACCAGCTCAAGCGACGCAACTGATGCTCGGCGGCGTGTTGAAGAAATGCTTGCTGATCTTGCTGGTGGTCGTGGTTTACCAGAACTGGGGCAAGATCGAGCGGGTGTTTCACCCCTCGCAGGTGGTGTCCGAGCAGACCCAGGCCAAGGCCAACGTCGTGCTCTACGCCACCGATTGGTGTGGCTACTGCAAGCTGACCCGGCGCTTTCTCGACCAGAAGGGTATTCCGTACAAGGAATTCGATATCGAGAAAGATGCCGGTGCACGCAAGGCCTATGAGGCGCTGGGCGGACGCGGGATTCCGCTGATCGATGTGAACGGGACCTTGATTCGCGGGTATGACCCGGACAAGGTTCTTGCGGCGCTGGAATAGCTTTTCAGGCCGACCCCGTCCTTTGTGGGAGCTGGCTTGTCGGATCGCCGCACCGCTGCGATAGCGGAGTGTCAGGCAACATCAATATTGCTGGGCTGACCTCATCGCAGCGGTGCGGCGATCCGACAAGCCAGCTCCCACAGGTTAGTGCATGACCAGAAAATCAGTGGTTAGCGCCTACTGCGCGTCGATACGAAACCCGAACCGCGGAAAGTGCACATGCACCACGCCAACCCGCTCGTCTTCGCGACGCAGAATCAACTCTTCGCTACCCGCAAACAACAACTCACCCGCCACCGGATCAACGCCGTAATCGGTCGCAGCGACCACCACCTGCTGGCCAACCTCGAACCCGTTCGGCTCATCGAACTGCTCATCCGGCAATGCAGCCGGTGTGGCGTTGCGCGCGACCTCAAGCGCTTCCTCAGAAGTCATCTCGCTGAACGCGCCATGACCAAAGCCCATCACCCGGCCAAACCACGCCGACACGGCCGGATAAGCATCCACCAACGGTGACGTCACGTGCGTCGCTTTGAGGAACCACAGTGAATGGGCCAGGGCAAAGTCGGCAATCGACGGCTCGCCGAACAGGAAGTCACCCTGTTCGCGCTGAAGCTGTTGCTCCAGACGCGCCATGATCGTTGGCCACTGGTGCCGAGCCTGCTCGGCCGACAAGCGTGTGGCGCTGCCACCGCTGAACAAGCCGGCGCGATCGGCCAGGAACCCCTTGATCGCTTCCGGCGACAACTTGCCGAAGCGCACTGCCACCGACGCCGGCTGGAACACCAGGCTGACCGCATGCTGGAACACCACCGAATCGACCCACGCCGCGAAGGTTGCGGTGATCATTTCCTGGCCTTCCGGAAAGAACGCAGGCAAGGCTTTTTCCTGCTCCAGACGACGAGCCATCAGCGCGGTGTCGCAATAGATATCAGCACCAATCTGCAACACCGGCGTCTTGCGGTAGCCGCCGGTCAGCGCCGTCAGGTCGGGTTTTGGCATCACCGGCGAAATGTTCACCGAGCGCCAGGACAGCCCCTTGAAGCCCAGCAGCAAGCGGGCCTTTTCGGCGAAAGGGGACGTCGGGTAATGATGCAGAATCAACTCGGACATGCTCGGCTCCGCCGCTCGATAAGGAGCCAGCAGCTTAGCGCGCAATCCGCACGCGGCCTACCCATCGGCCTGATGGGCGCTTATCAGTCAGATTGATAAGCCCGCAGCTGCGCTCGCCACCAGACATTCCTTGGCACTTTTCTTGAGTTTTTTGATCAGGCGTTCCTGGCGCAGTGCTTCGCTTTTGTCGCGGCAGACTTCGGTGTAGACCAGCGCCACGGCCGGGCTCGACAGGAAGAAGCGCGCGCCTTTGCCACTTTGGTGGGTGGCGAAACGGCGGACGGGATCGTCGCTGATCCCGCAGTAGAGCGAACCATTGGCCGCGCGAACGAGGTAGACGAACCAGGGTTTGCTGACGGGCAGCGTCGGTTCGGCAATGACGGAAGATTCGCTCGAGGTGTTCACGTGACGATCAAGGCTTGTAGGAAACAAGCCGCGATCTTATCAGCGACTGGCCTGGAATGCCTTCAACCCCTTCAACGCTTGAGCACGAACGGCGTTTCTCACCACCGGCGTCCAGCCCAACAACAGCCCTTTGAAACCCAGCGCCTGACGCGACCAGCGCCACAGATCAAAACTGTCGTGGTGCTCGCAGATTTTGCCATCGCGAAACACGAAACGCGCCTGAATGTCGTTGACCACGGTATTGCCAGTCTGGCTGAACAGGTAGGTCGCCACCCAATGGGCACCGCCGGCGCGTTCATCGCTGCGCACGTTATCGAAGGTCAGGGAGAAGTCCTTGGCCCGGGTGGTGAGCATGCGCCACATGTCGCCGGCATCGCGGCCACGCAGTTCGCCGAACGCCGGATCACTGAACACCACATCGTCGGTGTAGCAGGCGCTCATGGCCTCGGCATCCAACCGCTGGAAGGCTTGGTAGAACCGGGTGATCAAGGCGTTGTGGGCATCACTCATGGGCAAGCTCTCTGAATTGCAAAGTGGCTTCGAAAGATTGCCTGCACGATAGTCAACAATTGCGCAGAACACTATCGGCATTCGTGGCCCGAATACCGACAGTGCGCAGAACCTCAGACTCTCTCGCTTTGAACCTGAACATACAACGAACGCCCGGCACCGAGGCCGGCGATGATCGCGCCGAGGCCAATGACGCCGAAGATCCAGCCCAGGGCGCTCCAGCCGCCGGTCCAGTCATGCACCACGCCGACCGCGAACGGCCCCATGGAGGCCAGGGTGTAACCGAAGCCCTGGGCCATGCTCGACAGGTTGGCCGCGACATGAGCATCCCGCGAGCGCAGCACGATCAGGGTCAACGCCAGGCTGAACGTGGCGCCCTGCCCCAACCCCAGCAGGATCGCCCAGCCCCACAAGCCATCGATCGGTGCATAAAGGCAACCGAACAAACCACCGAGCGTCATTACCATGACGATCACGATCGCCAGCCGCTGATCCTTGCCGCGCGTTGCCAGCCAGGGTGCCGCCAGGGAGCTGATCAACTGGACAATCACCGAACCCGACAACACCAGACCGGCCTGGGTCGGCGTCAGACCGCGGCCGATCAGAATCGACGGTAGCCAGCCAAACACGATGTAGGCCAAAGACGATTGCAGGCCCATGTACAAGGTCACTTGCCAGGCCAGCGGATCACGCAGCAAGCCTCGGACCCGATAGGCAACATGATGCGCGCCGTGTTTCTGACCGACTTGCGGCAGCCAGAACATCGCCGCGACCAGTGCTGGAACTACCCAGAAACCGAGGCCCATGGCCCAGCTCTTGTCGAAATGTTCACTCAACGGCACGGTCGCCCCAGCCGCCATGGCCGCGCCCAGGCACAGGGCCATGGTGTAGACGCCGGTCATGGTGCCGGCCTGTTTCGGGAAGTCGCGTTTGACAATGCCGGGGAGCAGCACGCCGATCACCCCAATGCTGGCGCCGGCCAGCACGCTGCCAGCGAACAGGCCGACCTCACCGAATGAACTGCGCAAAATGATCCCGCCGGCCAGCATCAGAAGAATCCCCAACACCACCCGCTCGGCACCAAAACGTCGCGCCAGCACCGGCGCCAACGGTGCGAACAGACCGAGGCAGAGTACTGGCAAGGTCGTCAGCAAACCGGCCTGGGCAGCCGATAGCCCCAGCGTCTTCGAAATCTCGCTGAGCATCGGCGCCATGCTCGACAACGCCGGACGCAGGTTTAGCGCCACCAGAATCAGGCCGAGCAACAACAGCCACGGTCGCCGCAGGACCGGGTGAGTTTGCTGAACCTGTTCGTCATCGGCCTCGGCGTCGATCAACAGCTCTTCGAGCTCCGCCGTACGCTTGAGCTCAGTGATGCTGCTGTTGCTGGCCTGCTGGCTGGACATGGGGTTCTCGGTTTCAAGGTTCATTGATCAACTGCCTCGACAAGGCTTTGGCCCGTTCCGGGTCGCGTTGCTCGACGGCCTCGAGCAGTTCGACATGAAGGTCGAACACCGCTTGGCGTCGGGGTGAGATGTTCAGGGTCTGGCGCAAGTGCGCGCCGACGATGCTGGAGAAGTAGCTATACAGCTCGCTGAGTGTCGGGTTGTGCGCCGCATCCACCAGACGGCGATGGAACACCAGATCGCAGGCGATGTAGGTGTCGAGATCGCCGTGGTAGTGACTGCCGCTGACGCCTAGCGCCTCGCGCAATGCCACCAGGTCTTCATCGGTGCGGCGCAATGCGGCCAAGCCAATGGCTTCGACTTCCAGAATGTGCCGGGTTTCCCGAGCCTGTTCCTGACTGCAACGGGACAGCGCCTTCATGGTGTCCAGTGGATCAACCACCGCCCGCAGATAGCTGCCGTCGCCCTGGCGAATCTCGATCAGCCCGGAAAACGCCAACACGCGCATGGCTTCGCGCACGGTGTTGCGGCTGATGCCCAGTTCAGTCGCCAGTTCCGGCTCGGTGGGCAAGCGTTGGCCGACCGTCCAGACGCCTTGATTAATGCGCAGGCGTAACTGGTCCAGGGCCTGATCGACCAGGGATCGTTTAATTAATGGAGAAATGTCTGACATAGGATTCGCCCTTTCATCCAATCATAGGATGAATTTTCTGACATGTTAGTCAGCTTTGTCCGAGAGGACAACGGGCTAAGGTCAATAGGCAAGAAAAGGAGCGGGATTTTCGATTGTTAAAATTACCCTTTAAGGGTAATTTTCATCTCAGAGTTGAAGTGATTTACATCAAAGTGACCTACTGCCCCGGCGGCGGTGCTCCGCTGGTATCCTTCAAGGAGAAAAATTCATGAAAGCACGGCAATGCATGAGCTGCGGCACTCAAAACGGAATGCAACATTTCGACGGACGCAGCCTCAGTGTGAACTACAAGCAGCTGTCACGAATGGTGCACGCTCTCTCAGGATGGGAGTGCACGTTCTGTGGTGAAATCATTTTCGACGATGCCACCGATAGTGCAGAGCGATACGTCGATGCGGGCGATCAACTGCTTCAGGACTGCTTTGAAGTGATGGGGGCCGAGATAAAACGTATCCGCCGCAAATTACACCTCACGCAGAAAGACGCGGTGAAGTTACTGTCAGGCGGTGGGCACAACGCTTTCTCCCGTTACGAGCGCGGTGAACTCGCCCCGCCTCAGCCGCTGTTTACGCTGATGCGTTTGCTGGATCGTCACCCGCATCTGATGGCCGAGGTGCACGCGCTCAGCGAGGGCACCGATTTAAAGCAGCTGTTGGCGACACGTTTTCCGGAACAAGAAACCGTCCAGACGCAATAACCCAGACAAAAATAAACCCGGAACATAGTCCGGGTTTATTTCACTGCCTGGCGTCGATCAATGCAGGATCTGGCTCAGGAACAACTTCGTACGCTCATTCTGTGGGTTATCGAAGAAGTCGTTCGGCGCAGCCTGTTCGACGATTTCCCCCTTGTCCATGAAGATCACGCGGTTGGCCACGGTACGGGCGAAACCCATTTCGTGGGTCACGCAGAGCATGGTCATGCCGTCTTCGGCCAGGCCGATCATGGTATCCAGAACCTCTTTCACCATCTCTGGGTCGAGTGCCGAAGTCGGTTCGTCGAACAGCATGATTTTCGGTTTCATGCACAGGGCACGGGCAATCGCCACACGCTGTTGCTGACCGCCGGACAGTTGCCCCGGGTATTTATGCGCCTGCTCCGGAATGCGTACGCGCTCCAGGTAATGCATGGCGATTTCTTCAGCCTTGCGCTTGGGCATCTTGCGTACCCACATCGGCGCCAGGGTGCAGTTCTGCAGGATGGTCAGGTGCGGGAACAGGTTGAAGTGCTGGAACACCATGCCGACTTCACGGCGGATCGCTTCGATCTGCTTGAGGTCGTTGGTCAGTTCCACGCCATCGACCACGATGCGGCCCTGCTGGTGTTCTTCCAGGCGATTGAGGCAACGGATGGTGGTGGATTTGCCGGAACCCGATGGGCCGCACAAAACGATACGCTCGCCTTGCTTGACGTTCAGGTTGATGTCTTTCAACACGTGGAACTGGCCGTACCACTTGTTTACGCCCTGCATCTGAATAATGCCTTCAGGGCTCACAGGCTGTTTGATCGCTTCACTCATAAACTACGCTCCTAACGCTTGTGGCCAGTGTCCAGCTTACGTTCCAAATGCATGGAGTAGCGGGACATACCAAAACAGAAAATCCAGAACACCAGGGCCGCGAACACATAGCCTTCAGTGGCCATGCCCAGCCATTTCGGGTCGGCGGCGGCTTGCTTGACGCTGTTGAGCAAGTCGAACAGGCCGATGATGATCACCAGGCTCGTGTCCTTGAACAGCGCAATGAAGGTGTTGACGATGCCAGGGATCACCAGCTTCAGGGCTTGCGGCAGAATCACCAGGCCCATGCTGCGCCAGTAACCGAGGCCCATCGCTGCAGCCGCTTCGTACTGACCTTTGGGGATCGCTTGCAGACCGCCACGCACCACTTCAGCGATGTAGGCCGACTGGAACAGGATCACGCCGATCAGCGCCCGCAGCAGTTTGTCGAAGTTCATGCCTTCGGGCAGGAACAACGGCAACATCACCGAAGACATGAACAGCACCGTGATCAACGGCACGCCGCGCCAGAATTCGATGAAGGTCACGCAGACCACCCGGATCGCCGGCATGTTCGAACGCCGGCCCAGGGCCAGAACGATACCCAGCGGCAATGCACCGACGATACCGACGGTAGCGATCACCAGGGTCAGCATCAGGCCGCCCCACTGGCTGGTCGGCACTTCGGTCAGACCAAACCAGCCACCGTGCAACAAGGTGTAGGAAATGATCGGATAAAGCACCAGAAAGCTCAGCCCGTAGACCGCCTTGCGCGGGAAGCGCGAGATGAACAACGGCGCCACACCAATCACCGCCAACCATACGGTCAGGTCCACGCGCCAGCGCAGGCCAGTCGGGTAGTAACCGTACATGAACTGGCCGAAGCGCTGCTGGATGAACACCCAGCAGGCGCCCTCCTTGGTGCAATCGGCGCGGGTGGTACCGACCCAGTTGGCATCGAGAATCGCCCAGCTCACGATAGGGGGGACTATCAGGTAAATCAGATAGAACGCGAACAGCGTCAGCAGGGTGTTGATCCAGCTGGAGAACATGTGCGCCCGCATCCACGCCACGATACCGATGCTACTGCTCGGTGGTGGCATGTCGGGTTTGAAAGTATGAGTCGTCATGCGCTTTTCCTTACCGCTCGATCAGCGCAATGCGCTTGTTGTACCAGTTCATCAGCAGGGAAATGCTGATACTGATCGCCAGGTACACGCTCATGGTGATGGCAATGACTTCGATCGCCTGCCCGGTCTGGTTCAGCACCGTACCTGCAAACAACGACACCATCTCCGGATAACCGATACCGGCCGCCAGCGAGGAGTTTTTCGCCAGGTTCAGGTATTGGCTGGTCAGCGGTGGAATGATCACACGCAGGGCTTGCGGGATGATCACCTTGCGCAGGGTCGGACCGTTGCGCAACCCCAACGAGTGCGCCGCTTCGGTCTGGCCATGGCTGACCGACTTGATACCCGAACGCACGATTTCGGCGATGAATGCCGCGGTGTACACGGTCAGCGCCAGGGTCAACGCCAACAGTTCCGGGATCAATACCCAGCCACCGACGAAGTTGAAGCCTTGCAGCGTCGGCATTTCCCAGTGCAGCGGCGCGCCGAAGATCAAGGCGCACAGCGCAGGGATTACCAGGAACAGCGCCAGGCCGACCCAGAATTTGTGGAACGGTACGCCGGTCGCTTCGAAACGCTTGTTGGCCCAGCGGCACATCAGCACGATCGCAACGATGGCCACGACGATGCTCGCCACAAACGGCCAGAAACCATCTGCAGTCAACGCTGCCGGCATGTTAAGCCCGCGGCTGCTGACGAAGAAGGTGTCGCCGAAGTTATGGCTGTTGCGTGGCCCTGGCATGGTCAGGAACACCGCGAAGTACCAGAACAGGATTTGCAGCAGCGGCGGAATGTTACGGAAGACTTCGACATAAACCGTTGCCAGCTTGGCAATGATCCAGTTCTTCGACAGCCGTGCCACACCAACGATGAAACCAAGGATCGTCGCCAGGATCACCCCGATAAAGGTGACCAGCAGGGTGTTGAGCAGGCCGATGACAAACACCCGGGCATAGCTGTCCGATTCGGTGTAGTCGATCAAGTGCTGAGCGATGCCGAAACCGGCACTGCGCTCAAGGAAGTCGAAACCCGAGGTGATGCCCCGGTGCTGGAGGTTGGTTTGCGTGTTATCGAACAAAAACCAGCCCAGCGAGACCACCGCCACAATGGTGATGATCTGGAATACCCACGCACGCACTCGTGGATCGCTGAGGCTGAGCCTCTGCTTTGGTGCGCCGATTGAATTTTGCATGAAGTGCCCCGGAAATAATGGAACAGAACATCACCCGGCGGTTGGCCCGCCGGGCGATAGAACCATCAGCGCACTGGTGGTGCGTATTGAATGCCGCCAGCGTTCCACAGGGCGTTCAGCCCGCGGTCGATTTCCAGCGGAGTTTTCTTGCCGAGGTTCTTCTCGAACACTTCGCCGTAGTTACCGACTTGCTTGACGATCTGCACGACCCAGTCTTTCTTCACTTTCAGGTCTTTGCCGTACTCGCCGTCAGAGCCCAGCAGACGAGCGACGTCCGGGTTCTTGGTGGCTTTGGCTTCGGCTTCGACGTTCGCCGAAGTGATGCCTGCTTCTTCAGCGTTGAGCATGGCGTAACCAGTCCAGCGCACGATGGCCAGCCACTCGTCGTCGCCATTACGCACGACCGGGCCCAGCGGCTCTTTGGAGATGGTTTCTGGCAGAACCACGTAGTCCTTCGGCGAGGCCAGCTTGCTGCGCTGGGCGAACAACTGGGATTTGTCGGAGGTCAGCACGTCGCAACGACCGGATTCCAGCGACTTGGCGCTTTCATCGGAGGTGTCGAAAGTGATCGGGGTGTATTTCAGACCATTGCCGCGGAAGTAGTCGGAAACGTTCAGCTCGGTGGTGGTACCGGCCTGGATGCAGATGGTCGCGCCATCCAGCTCTTTGGCGCTCTTGACGCCCAGCTTGTTGTTTACCAGGAAGCCGATGCCGTCGTAGTAAGTAATGAAGCCAGGAAACTTCAGGCCCATACCCGCGTCACGGGAACTGGTCATGGTGGTGTTACGCGACAAAATGTCGATTTCACCGGACTGCAGCGCGGTGAAGCGCTCCTTGGCGTTCAACTGGCTGAATTTGACCTTGGTCGCATCGCCGAAAACGGCAGCCGCCACAGCGCGGCAGAAGTCAGCGTCGATGCCGACGATCTTGCCGGTGGAGTCCGGAACCGAGAAGCCCGGCAGACCGTCACTCACGCCACACTGTACGAAACCTTTCTTCTGCACTGCATCCAGGGTTGCACCCGCCTGAGCGAACCCACTGACACCGAGCACTGCGGCTGCAGTCACGATGGCCAGGGTGGATTTCAATAACTTCATTCAAACCTCCAGTTTTGCTCTTGTTGTGTCGGAGCTTGAGCCCTGTCGCACCCTTATGAGGCGTTGTTGACCCGTGTTGGCTTTTTTTAGGGTCAACCGACGCAGGACCGTCGCTATGAGTCTAGTAGGAGAAAATCCACATCATGGATAACTCCCTTCTCACCAATCGGCCGAACGGGCGGTAGCCCTTTCACGTTCGCGAAGCCCGTAGCGGCCTTTGGCGAACATCCATCACCGGATTCTTTGCTATCCCATGACCAGCCATACACTGATAGTGTTACCGCCAGGCATGAGATTGGTTGCACAGGTTTCCCCATAGCAAAGCCCGTACCAGACCGCTCGCTAAAGCGATTCAGCGCAAGGTCAATAGCAAAACTTGCAACCGTGCGACATCTTCTTAACTGATCAACCCATCGCGCACTTCAACCTCGCACTTAATGAGCGCGCATGCACAACAATGGAGCAGACATGACCGAGCCCCTGATTCTTCAACCCGTCAAGCCCGCAGATGCCTGCGTAATCTGGCTGCATGGGCTGGGCGCCGACCGCTACGACTTTTTGCCGGTAGCCGAAGCGCTACAGGAAAATCTGCTCACCACCCGTTTCGTTTTGCCCCAGGCACCGACTCGCGCGGTCACCATTAACGGTGGCTACGAGATGCCAAGCTGGTACGACATATTGGCCATGAGCCCGGCGCGCGCGATCAACCGCGAGCAGCTGGAAGCGTCCGCGCAACGGGTCTTTGATTTGATCGAAGAGCAGAAGGCCAGCGGAATAGACGCCTCGCGCATCTTTCTCGCCGGGTTTTCCCAAGGAGGTGCCGTGGTGTTGCACACGGCCTTCCTGAAATGGCAGGGACCGTTGGGCGGCGTACTTGCGCTCTCGACTTATGCCCCGACCTTCAGCGATGAACTGGAGCTTTCCGCCAGTCAGCAGCGCATTCCGGTGTTGTCCTTACATGGTCAGTACGATGACGTGGTTCAAAACTCCATGGGCCGCACCGCCTACGAGTATTTAAAGCAACGTGGTGTCACCGTGACATGGCAGGAATACCCAATGGGCCACGAAGTGTTACCCGAAGAAATTCGTGACATCGGCGTCTGGCTCGCCGAGCGTTTGCGCTAAAAGCTGCCCATTGATCCATCCCACTACGCCGCGCCCGATTCTTGCATTACACTGGCCGGCGTATATTCCTTAACCAATTGATGAGATGACCGTGCTCAAAGCACTCAAGAAAATGTTCGGTAAAAGCGAGACTGAGCAGCTCGCGCCAGTCTCCAGCGCTCCTTCTCATACTCCCAGCCACCGCACCGACGGTAATCAGCCTGGCCGGACCGCAACCGTAGCGGCACCGAAACACGAGCCGGTGACCACACCGACCGCCCCCGCAGCCCCGGCCATAGCCTCTGAGCAGCCACGCAGCGAAGCCCCGAAACCGGCAAAACCGCGTCGCGAACCCAAGCCAAAAGCGCCGGTTATTCCCTGGAAACTCGAAGACTTCGTCGTCGAACCCCAGGAAGGCAAAACCCGCTTCCACGATTTCAAACTCGCCCCCGAACTGATGCACGCCATTCAGGACCTGGGCTTCCCGTATTGCACGCCGATCCAGGCGCAGGTGCTTGGCTTCACCCTCGCGGGTAAAGACGCCATCGGTCGCGCCCAGACCGGCACCGGCAAAACCGCCGCCTTCCTGATTTCGATCATCACTCAGCTGCTGCAAACCCCGCCGCCCAAAGAGCGCTACATGGGTGAACCGCGAGCACTGATCATCGCTCCGACCCGGGAACTGGTGGTGCAGATCGCCAAGGATGCAGCCGACCTGACCAAGTACACCGGCCTCAACGTCATGACATTTGTCGGTGGCATGGACTTCGACAAGCAACTCAAGCACCTCGAAGCCCGTCATTGCGACATCCTGGTGGCCACTCCAGGCCGCTTGCTCGACTTCAACCAGCGCGGCGATGTGCACCTGGACATGGTCGAAGTGATGGTGCTGGACGAAGCCGACCGGATGCTCGACATGGGTTTCATCCCGCAAGTGCGTCAGATCATTCGCCAGACTCCACCGAAGAACGAGCGTCAGACGCTGCTGTTCTCCGCAACCTTCACCGAAGACGTGATGAACCTCGCCAAGCAATGGACCACCGACCCGTCGATCGTCGAGATCGAGTCGCAGAACGTGGCCAGCGAAAACGTCGAGCAACACATCTACGCCGTCGCCGGTGCCGACAAATACAAACTGCTCTACAACCTGGTCAACGATAACGGCTGGGAACGGGTGATGGTCTTCGCCAACCGCAAGGACGAAGTGCGGCGCATCGAAGAACGCCTGGTGCGCGATGGCGTCAACGCCGCGCAACTGTCTGGCGATGTGCCGCAGCACAAGCGCATCAAGACCCTGGAAGGTTTCCGCGAAGGCAAGATCCGCGTGCTGGTGGCCACCGATGTTGCCGGTCGCGGCATTCACATCGATGGCATCAGCCACGTGATCAACTTCACCCTGCCGGAAGTCCCGGACGACTACGTACACCGCATCGGTCGTACCGGCCGTGCCGGCGCGGATGGCGTATCCATCAGTTTTGCCGGTGAAGACGACTCCTACCAGCTACCGTCCATCGAGGCGCTGCTGGGTCGCAAGATCAGTTGTGAAACGCCACCGACGCATCTGCTGCGAGCGGTTGAGCGCAAGCGCCCGTAACCCAGGCCTTTCAGAAAGAGGCGCAGCCGGAAACGGACTGCGCTTTTTTTTCGTCCGGCTTTTTTCAACAGGAGCTTGCTAGAGACAACTAAAAGTCCATAATGGACAAATTAGTTTACTTTCAGCGCCCGGAGCCGACCATGCCCAGCACGCCTTACGTGATCACCCAACCCCAGGCCCGCGAACTGTTGGCGCAAATCGACGTACCGCAGATCCTGCGCAAGCTGTTCCGCGACCTGGCCGCCGGACAAGCCGTGCAGCCGGCACAACAGCTGGTGGAATTCCCGAAGGGTGCCGGGGACTTCATCAACTACCTGGGGGTGCTGGCCGAAGACGGGGTGTATGGCGTCAAGACGTCGCCTTACATCGTGCGCGAGCAAGGCCCGCTGGTAACCGCCTGGACGCTGCTGATGTCGATGCAGACCGGCCAGCCGCTGCTGCTCTGCGATGCTGGTGAATTGACCACGGCTCGCACCGCCGCGACGACGGCGGTGGCGGTCGACACCCTCGCGCCGTTGAAGGCCCAGCGCCTGGCAATCATCGGCAGCGGCAAGGTGGCCCAGGCGCACCTGCACTACGTCAAGGGCCTGCGAGACTGGCAAAGCATCAGCCTCTATTCACCGAGCCTGAATGGCAAGAACGCCGAAGCGCTGGCCCAACTCAAAAGCCTCGACCCGCGGCTGACCCTCGCCGACAGTTGCGAAGCCACGATTCAAGACGCCGACGTGATCATGCTCTGCACTTCGTCCGCCGGTCCGGTGATCGACCCGTCGAACTTAAGCAACCCGGCGCTGATCACCTCCATCAGCACCAACGCCCCACGCGCTCATGAAGTGCCGCCGCAGAGCCTCAATGACATGCAGGTGTTCTGTGACTATCGTCAAACCACCCCGGGCTCGGCCGGTGAAATGCTGATCGCCAGTGAGCAGCATGGCTGGGACGAGCGTTCGATTGTCGGCGACCTGCCTGATCTGCTCAGCGAAAAAGTGCAGCGCCCCGACTACGACCGCTCAGTGTTCTTCCGCTCCATCGGCCTGGGCCTGGAAGACATCGCACTGGCCAATGCCCTTTACCAATTACAGCGCTAACACCACAACCCTGTGGGAGCGGGCTTGCCCGCGATGCAGGCGCCGCGCTCTGTCAGGCACACCGCGGTGATGCCATCGCGGGCAAGCCCGGCTCCCACTTTATCTATAACCATGACATTTGCGCCCCCACAGGAGACGTTCATGAGCCAGGCAGATTTCATCATCATCGGCGGCGGGATTGCCGGCGCTTCCACCGGTTTCTGGCTGTCGCAGCATGGGCGGGTGATTGTGCTCGAACGCGAATCCCATCCGGCCTATCACTCCACCGGACGCTCGGCGGCGCTGTTCACCGCCGCCTACGGTACGCCGCAGGTTCGGGCATTGACCCAGGCCAGTCGCGACTTCTTCGACGCACCGCCGCCCGGTTTCTGCGAACACCCGCTGCTGACCCCGCGCGGCGAGATGACCGTCGACTTCACCGGCGATCCGGCCGAGCTGAGCAATCAATACCTGAGCGCCAAAGCCACGGTGCCGCAAATGCAACGGCTCAGCGCCGACGAAGCCTGCGCGCGCCTGCCGATCCTGCGCCGGGAAAAAGTCCATGGCGCGATCTACGACCCGACCGCTAGCGACATCGACACCGACGCTCTGCACCAGGGCTATCTGCGCGGTATCCGGCGCAATAAAGGTGAAGTTCATACCGACAGCGAAGTGCTGAGCCTGAGCCGTGATGCCGAAGGGCAGTGGCAAGTTCAAACCAACACTCAGACCTTCAGCGCTCCAATCATCATCAACGCCGCCGGCGCCTGGGCTGACAAGATTGGCGAATTGGCCGGCGCCAAGCCGCTGGGTTTGCAACCCAAGCGCCGGGCAGCCTTTATCTTTGCCGGCCCCGAGGGTCTGGATATCCATGACTGGCCAATGCTGGTCAGCCTCGACGAATCCTTCTATATGAAGCCCGACGCCGGCATGTTCCTTGGCTCACCGGCCAACGCCGACCCGGTAGAACCGCACGACGTGCAGCCCGAAGAACTGGACATCGCCATGGGAATTTACCAGATCGAAGAAGCCACCACTCTGACCATCCGCCGCCCGACCCGCACATGGGCCGGCCTGCGCAGTTTCGTGCGCGACGGGGATTTGCTGTCAGGCTTCGATCAGCAGGTGCCGGGGCTGTATTGGGTCGCGGCGCAAGGCGGCTACGGCATCCAGACGTCGCCGGCTATGGGCCAGGCCAGCGCTGCCCTGATACGCGGTGAAGCCTTGCCCGAGCAGCTCACCCGTTTCGGACTGGACGCCGGAATGCTCTCCCCCGCCCGCCTGGGCTGATCCTGATCCTGCCCCCTCAGGTGACGTGTCCACACGATTGCGGCAAACTTCCAGTGCCCCTTTTTTAACGGGGCGCTGACGCTGCCTGGAGTTCCACTGTATGAACGCACCTGAAAAAGACTCGGCCCTGGACGCTACGTCCATGGACAACTTCCGCGCGATTGCCGATGCGATCGCCACGTTGTTCTTCCCTCACGCCGAGGTGGTGCTGCATGACCTGCGCACGCAAAAGGTCGATTACATCGCCAACAACCTGTCCAAACGGGAAATCGGCGACGACTCATCGCTGGAAGACATGCTCAGTGAAGAGGTCAGTGAACGAAACATCGGGCCGTACGAAAAGCTCAACTGGGACGGCCAGAAAATTCGCAGCCTCAGCAGCGTACTGCGTGACAGCAAGGGTCGTCCGCTGGCGGTGCTGTGCATCAACCTGAATATCTCGCTGTTCGAGAACGCGAAAGCGGCGCTGGATTTGTTCCTGTCGCCGACCAAGCTGATCCCGCAACCGGACTCACTGTTTCGCGATGACTGGCAGGAACGGATCAACACCTTTCTGCACGCCTGGCTGCGCGAACGTCAGTTGAGCCTGAACGTGCTGACCCGCGACCACAAACGAGAACTGGTGCTGGCGCTGCACGCCGAAGGCGCCTTCAAAGGCAAAAGCGCCTCCAACTATGTGGCCAATGTGCTGAACATGGGGCGGGCGACGGTTTACAAGCATTTGAAGGAATTGAAGGGCTAAAGATTTGTAGTGATTGTTCCGGCCTCATCGCGGGCAAGCCCGCTCCCACAGGGTCCGTGTCGTGCACAAAACATGAGTACACCGCAGAACCTGTGGGAGCGGGCTTGCTCGCGAAAGCGATTAATCAGTCGCCGTAGATATCCGACTTGAAATACTTCTGCGAAATCTTCTGGTACTCGCCATTGGCGCGAATCTCATCGATCGCCTTGTTCAGATCCGCCACCAACTGCGTATTGCCCTTGCGCACGGCAATCCCGGCGCCCTCGCCCACGTATTTCGGATCCTTGAGTTCCGGCCCGACAAAAGCGTAACCGGCGCCACGCGGCATCGACAGGAAGTCACTCAACGGGATGGTGTCGGCAAAAATCGCATCGAGACGACCGGCCGCCAGATCCATGTAGATTTCTTCGTTGTTGCCGTAGCGCTTGACGTTGATGCCCTTGGGCTCGAAAACCTCGGTGGCGTAACGGTCGGTGGTGGTTGCGCGTTGCACGCCGACATTCTTGCCCTTGAGGCTGGCGTACTGGTCATCCACCACTGCGCCGTCCTTCATCACCAGACGCGATGAGGTGAAGTAATACTTGTGAGTGAAATCCACCGATTTTTTACGGTCTTCGTTGATGGTCATGGACGACAGCGCCATGTCAATTTTCTTCACTTTCAGGGAAGGAATCAGACCGTCGAACTCGCCTTCGACCCACTCACACTTGACCTTCATCTGCGCGCACAGGGCATTGCCGATGTCGTAGTCGAAACCGACTATTTTGCCTTCCTGGGTTTTGGACGCGAACGGCGGATAAGCCGCTTCGATGCCGATGCGCAGGTTTTTCTCGGCGGCGAACAAGCTACTGCACGCCAACAGGCTCACGGCCAGACCGGTGATGAGGGGGAATTTCTTCATATTCGTTCTCTCGCGGGTTGTTGTTGGTTTGGCAAGACAGAAGAAAAAAGCTGAAGCGGGGCAAACACCTTTTTTGTACTTAGAATTCCATACTGGACTTTTATGTATTTTCCGTCAATCAGGCAGACAACCTCATACCCGGCCTCTGGTCGGGTGCTAGCCAAATGCAAAAAAGGCCGGGTCGGTGCTTCGCGAACAAGCGAAACACCGACCCGGCCCTCAGAAACCGCCCGGGCAGTTATTCCAGCGCGGCAGCCGGCCCGAAGAATTCGTAACGGCTTTGCTTCTCAGGCACACCCAAAGCCTTGAGGTGACGCTTGATCGCCGCCATGAAGCCTTTAGGCCCCAGGAAGTACGCATCCACGTCACGCTGTTCCGGCATCCACTCGCCGAGTTGCTCCTGGCTCAACAGGCCAACCTTGTCCGCCGCCGGGCTGACGCCATCGTCTTCGGCATAGCAATAAAAACGCTTGAGCTGTGGATGACGCTCGGCTAGCCCATCAATCAAGTCACGGAAGGCATGCACACTACCGTTGCGCGCGCAGTGGATAAAGTGCACCGGCCGCTCGGTCGCCAGCGCCGCTTCGAGCATCGGCAGTGTCGGGGTGATACCCACACCGCCACTGATCAGCACCAGCGGTTTGTCGCTGGCGGTCAGGGTGAAATCGCCCGCTGGCGGGAACAGCAGGATGCTCGAGCCGACGTGCAGTTGATCGTGCAAATGGTTGGAAGCGCGGCCACCGGTTTCGCGCTTGACGCTGATACGGTACTGGCCCTTGTTGGCCAGCGCCGACAGCGAATAGTTACGCCGAATTTCTTCGCCATCGAGGATCAGTTTCATGCCGATGTACTGGCCAGGCTCTGCCGCGAGAATCGGGCCTTTGTCCGCCGGTTCGAAGTAAAACGAGGTGATTTCCGCGCTCTCCTCGACCTTGGCCGCCACGATGAATTCCCGCGCGCCACGCCAGCCGCCCGGCGCCTGTGCTTTCTGGGCGTAGATGCTGGCTTCGGCGCCGATCAGGATCTCGGCCAATTGACCGTAGGCCGCGCCCCAGGCACTCATCACTTCGGGCGTGGCGATCTCTTCGCCCAGCACTTCGGAAATTGCTCGCAACAAGCAGCTACCCACGATCGGGTAATGTTCCGGGAGGATTTGCAGGGCCACGTGCTTGTTGATGATCTTGGCCACCAGGTCGCCCAACTGATCAAGCTGGTCGATGTGCCGCGCATACATCAACACACCGTTGGCCAGGGCGCGAGGCTGATCGCCGCTGGCCTGGTGGGCCTGGTTGAACAGCGGGCGGACTTCCGGGTATTCGGAGAGCATCATGCGATAGAAGTGAGTGATCAACGCTTCGCCGCCGCTTTCCAGCAACGGCACGGTGGACTTGACGATGGCACGGTCTTGAACGCTAAGCATAAAGGGCGACTCCTGAGCTTTATGTGAATACCCTTTACCTATCAGTTTCCATGCCAACAATTAAAACGTTATAAATCAACTAGTTAATAACAAAGTAGTCATATAGACATACGAGGCTTTATAGTCACACCGACTACACGGAGTCATTATGACTGCAAAATTATTGCTCACGACCCTCCTCCCCCTGGTCTCCGACCTGTCCCGCGAATTGCCCGAAAGCGAGCGCTACCGACGCCTGCTCGAAGCCATGCGCGCCCTGCTCCCTTGCGACGCCGCGGCCCTGCTGCGACTCGACGGTGAGTGGCTGGTGCCGCTGGCCGTGGATGGGTTGAGCACCGACACCCTCGGTCGACGTTTCAAGATCAGTGAACATCCGCGCTTCGAAGCGTTGCTCAGCAGTCCCGGCCCGACTCGCTTCGCCGCCGACAGCGAGTTGCCCGATCCTTATGATGGCCTGATCGATGGTCTGCACGATCACCTGGAAGTCCACGACTGCATGGGCTGCCCGTTGTTTATCGACGAGCGCCCGTGGGGTTTGCTGACCCTCGACGCGCTCGACCCTGAACGTTTCGAACCGATCGAACTGGACGCCCTGCAAGCCTTCGCCAGCCTCGCCGCCGCCACGGTCAACGCCGCCGAGCGCATCGAACGGCTGGCCAATCGCGCCGAAGACGAACATCAGCGCGCCGAGGTTTACCGTCAGGCCAGCGGCCAGCAGACCCGCGAAATGATCGGCCAGAGCAAGGCTTACAAACGCCTGGTGGAAGAAATCAACCTGGTGGGCGGCAGCGATCTGACGGTGCTGATCACCGGCGAAACCGGGGTCGGCAAAGAGTTGGTGGCCCAGGCTATCCACGCGGCGTCCCCACGGGCCGACAAACCGATCATCAGCCTCAACTGCGCCGCTCTGCCGGACACCCTGGTAGAGAGCGAACTGTTCGGCCACGTGCGTGGTGCCTTCACCGGCGCGACGAATGATCGGCGCGGCAAGTTCGAATTGGCCAATGGCGGCACCTTGTTTCTCGATGAGGTCGGCGAACTGTCGCTAACGGTGCAGGCCAAATTATTGAGGGTGTTGCAGAGCGGGCAATTGCAGCGCCTGGGCTCAGACAAGGAACATCAGGTCGACGTGCGATTGATCGCGGCGACCAACCGCGACCTGGCTGAAGAAGTGCGCAGCGGTCGCTACCGTGCCGACTTCTATCATCGCCTGAGCGTTTACCCGCTACTGGTGCCCGCACTGCGGGATCGCGGTCGGGATGTGCTGCTGCTCAGCGGCTACTTCCTGGAGCAAAACCGCTCACGCATGGGCCTCAACAGCCTGCGCCTGACCAGCGATGCGCAAGCGGCATTATTGTCGTATGACTGGCCGGGGAACGTGCGGGAGTTGGAGCATTTGATTGGCCGTAGTGCGTTGAAGGCGTTGGGCAACTGCAAGCAACGGCCGAAGATTCTCAGTTTGAGTGCGGCGGATCTGGACTTGCCCAATGGCAGCGTTGAAACCGCACCAGAACCGGTGGATGCTGCACCGGCGGCGATGTTGGTTTCAGGGGATTTGCGTGAGGCCACCGAGCATTATCAGCGCCAACTGATCAGCGCGTGCCTGGAACGGCACCAGAACAACTGGGCCAGCGCGGCGCGGGAGCTGGGTCTGGATCGGGCGAACCTTGGACGGATGGCCAAGCGGCTTGGCATGAAATAATGCGATCCCCTGTAGCAGCTGCCGAAGGCTGCGTTCGAGGACGAAGTCCTCGCCAAACCGGTCACCGCCTTGTACCTGGATATGTCTCATGCGCAGGTTCTACGACTGCTTCGCAGCCGAACGCAGCCTTCGGCAGCTGCTACAAAGATCGCGTTGGTCGTTATGCTGGGGGATTACCCCTAAAGCCTACCCTCAACAAGTCGATAACCCGGCATCGATAGCTGTTGGCGATCTTCAAAATCGCCCATCACCTTTTTCCACAGAAGGTTTTTATGTCTTCCAACAAAGCCCGCGCAGATTCACTTTCGCTTCTGCTGTTTACCTTGCGCAGCGGCAAGCTGATGGCGATCAACCTGCTGAAAGTCAGCGAAATCATCCCCTGCCCGCCGCTGACCAAGCTGCCGGAGTCGCACCCCCACGTCAAAGGCATCGCCACCCTGCGCGGTGCGTCGTTGTCAGTGATCGACCTGAGCCGCGCCATCGGCGAGCGACCGCTGGAAGACCCGAACGGTGGCTGCCTGATCGTCACCGACGTCAGCCGCTCCAAGCAGGGCCTGCACGTTCAGGCGGTGAGCAAAATCGTCCACTGCCTGACCACGGACATCAAACCGCCGCCCTTCGGCTCCGGCGGCGTGCGTTCGTACATCACCGGCGTGACCTCGGTCGACGGCACGCTGGTGCAGGTGCTGGACATCGAAAAGGTCATCCACGGCATCGCTCCGGCGCAGATCGAAACGGCCCCGACCGAGCTGAGCATGGAAGACGCCGAAGTACTGGGCAACGCGCGGATTCTGGTGGTTGATGACAGCCAGGTCGCCCTGCAACAATCGGTGCACACCCTGCGCAACCTCGGCCTGCAATGCCACACCGCTCGCAGCGCCAAGGAAGCCATCGACTGCCTGCTGGACCTGCAAGGCACCGCCCAGCAAATCAACCTGATCGTCTCCGATATCGAAATGTCGGAAATGGACGGCTATGCGCTCACCCGCACATTGCGCGAAACGCCAGACTTCTCGCACCTCTATGTGTTGCTGCATACCTCGCTGGACAGCGCGATGAACAGCGAGAAGGCCCGACTGGCGGGGGCGAACGCGGTGCTGACCAAATTTTCCTCGCCGGAACTGACCAAATGCCTGATCGCGGCGGCCAAGGCCGTCGCCGAACAAGGTCACTGAGTTTTGGCCGAGAACTTTTGTTTTCTGATGCGGCGCAACCTCGCTGAGGATGTGCCACCTTTCACTTGGCCAAATGGCATTGAGTTGACCCGGTACCGCCCTGAACTCGCCGAAGCCGTTCATCACCTGATGGAACTGGGCTATCGGGAAGGCAGCGGTCGCGTACCGGCGCTGGAGGTCTGGCAACAGCGTTTCGAAACCGATCCTGAATACGATCCGACCCTGTGCTTCATTGCCCTGGATGCCGAAGGTATCGTCGGTGTTGCCCAATGCTGGACCAGCGCTTACATCAAGAGCCTGGTGGTGCACCCGCGCGCTCAAGGCCTCGGACTTGGCCGTGCGCTGCTGTTGAATGCTTTCAACGTGTTTCAGCAACGTCGCGAAGGCTTTGTGGATCTGAAGGTGCTGGAAAACAACCTTCGAGCCCAGCGTTTGTATGAAAGTGCCGGGATGTATGTGGTCCGCCGGGAACCGGTTCCAACCTGACACACCGCATCGCGAGCAGGCTCGCACACAGGATGTCACCGTCCATGTGGGAGCGAGCCTGCTCGCGAAGGGGCCGACGCATTCACCTCAAACCATCAGGCATACTCCGACCTCGGCCACTACACGCCAAGGATGCCCAAACCATGAAAGCCACAACCTTGACCTTCCTCTGCCTCACCACCCTCGCCACCCAAGCCCACGCCTCCAGCCCCGACGCCTGGGCTACCTACGACAAAGCCGTGCTCGCCAGTTGCACCAAAACCAGCGGTCTGAAGAATGTCAAACCCGTTGGCAACGCCGCGCAGTTCGATGACCGGGTCGGTTATACCGCGCTCCTGCTGCAAGGCCAGTACCCGCAAAAACACATGAAAGGCCAGCAAGGCACCGAACTGTGCCTCTACAACAAGAAAAGCAAAACCGCCTACGTGACCGAGTGGGATTCCATCCGCCCAACAGCAACAGCGCAGTGAATGGCGCATAACTTGCTTCGGCACAGGCCTTTGCGGTGGCTTTTTGTCGCCATTTCATGCCCCCACAGGTGACTGGCCGTTCAATGAATACAACGTTTTCCTGCGTAGGTTGTGGCAAATGCTGCAACGACCATCATGTGCCCCTGACACTGGCCGAAGCCCGGATGTGGGCGGCTGATGGCGGTCAGGTGATCGTGCTGGTGGAAGCCTTCCTCACCAATGGCCTAGGCCTGCCCGCGCAGCAACGCGAACACGCCGAACGCCGTTCGGTGGTAGTTCGAAGCGGTGCCTGCGAGGCCCACGTGGCGATCACCTTCGCCGCCTATAACGTCGGTCGCTGCCGGAATCTTGACGAAGACAACCTCTGCCGCATCTACGAACGCCGACCGCTGGTGTGCCGCATCTACCCGATGGAAATCAATCCGCACATCCCGCTCAACCCGGCGATCAAAGAATGCCCGCCCGAGTCTTGGGAAACAGGGCCGGATTTGATTATCGGTGGTGAACTGGTGGATCAGGAGCTTATGGGATTGATCCAGCGCTCGCGTCAGGCGGATCGCGATGAGATTCAGACCAAGGAGGCGATTTGCGCGTTATTGGGGATTCGGACGACAGCGCTGAAGGGCGATGGCTTTACCGCTTATCTGCCGGACATGACCGCGTTTGCCGTGGTCATTGATCAGGTGGAGCAACAGCCGTTGGCAGGGTCGAGCGGTGAATGGGTCTTTCATGTGTCAGGCGATGATATTGCCGGGCAAGTGTTGGCGGCCGGGGCGCAAGTGGCGACTGAAATGCCGCTGAACTATGCGTTTATTTCGTTGCGGGCGGCGTGAGCCAGAGGATGTGTTGTATGTAATGGCCTCATCGCGAGCAGGCTCGCCCCCACAATGGATTTCGTCGTACACAATATCTGTGTCCCATGAAGATCACATGTGGGCGAGCCTGCTCGCGATGACGATAGATCAGACACCGCAGAGGTAAAGACTCAGCGCTTACCCATCGAACGACGGGTGCCAGGAGGCGCTGCACCCGGAGTCTTGGTATGACCGTTCTTGGCGCCATTCTTGTACCAAGGCTGGCTGGCATTCTTCGCCGCGGCCAATTCACCTGGTTTGAACGGAAACTTGAACGCTGGAATCGCTGCTTTGGTTTCGCTGTCTGCGCTGGAGTCGACGCTGTCTGGCAGGTCTGCCTGGTCGTCGCTCAAGGCGTCGGCAACCGGCGGTTGTGTCGGGGAAGTCATGAAAGCTCCGGGTGATGCTCAAAGAGTCGGGCCCGGTAGGCGAGCCGCGAAAGGCGGCAGTATACCTGTCTCAGGGCCCGCAAGCTGCAGTTGGTCAGTGGGGTTTTGTGCTGACTGACCTGCCGCCTTCGCGGGCAAGCCTCGCGCTTACAGATGCTTTGTGTCGTGACTGGATCTGTGAGCGACGATAATCCCTGTGGAAGCGGGCTTGCCCGCGATTGCGGTGGGTCAGTCACAAGGATATTGGATGTGCCGCCCTCCAGTGCCACATGAAAAAGGCGATCCATCCGGATCGCCTTTTTCATTACTTCACCACCTTCAAACTCGGTCGACCGCTGGGACGCGGCGGCTCACTGTCGGGTGGCGGAACATCATCATCCGGTTCGATCTCTTCCTCGTCTTCCAGAGGCGATTCCATATCGAACACCATGCCCTGACCGTTCTCCCTGGCGTAAATGCCCAGGATCGATGCGATAGGCACGTACAGGGTGTGCGGCACGCCACCGAAGCGCCCCTCGAAACTGACTGCCTCGTTGTCCATGTGCAGATGACGCACGGCTGCCGGGGAAACGTTCAGGACAATCTGTCCGTCACTGGCAAAACCCTGAGGCACCTGCACCGATGGATACTCGGAATTAACCAGCATGTGCGGGGTGCAATCGTTGTCCACAATCCACTCGTAGAGCGCGCGGACCAGATAAGGTCGACTGGAGTTCATAGCGGCTCCTTAAGCCTTAGCGCATATCGCGTTCGACACCAGACAGACTCGCCTGGAAAGCCTCACGCGCAAACGAGCGCTCCATATAATCAAGCAACGGCTTGGCAGGCCGCGGCAGTTCAATACCCAGAATCGGCAATCGCCAGAGTATTGGCAATAGGCAGCAATCCACCAGACTTTGTTCCTCACTGAGGAAAAACGGCTTGTCGGCAAACAGCGGCGACACGCCTGTCAGGCTTTCGCGCAGCTCTTTACGAGCCACGACACGGGCTGCTTCCTTGGTCCGCGAATCCAGAATCAGATCCACCAGGCCACACCAGTCACGCTGAATGCGATGAATCAGCAGACGGCTATTGGCACGCGCCACAGGATAAACCGGCAGCAATGGCGGGTGCGGGTAACGCTCATCCAGATATTCCATCACCACGGTCGACTCCCACAACGCCAGGTCACGATCGACCAGGGTGGGCAGGCTTCCGTAAGGGTTCACCTCAATCAGTTTAGGCGGCTGGCGACCAGCTTCCACGTAAATGATCTCGGCGCTGACACCCTTCTCTGCAAGTACGATGCGCACTCGGTGGGAATAGTGGTCGGCGGGGTCGGAGTAACAGGCCAACCGATTGGTCACGCCCATGGCGGTCCTCCTCGCTTGTTGAAATTATCGGAAACGGAAAAACACGCGCGCCCAGAGGGCGCCTCCCGTAACGCCTGGATCACCAGACTCGTTACACCTTCAGAGACGCCCCTGGGCGCGCGCGATTAACAGCAATGGCTTACAGCTCTATCAATGGACATCTTTCCAGTATTCACGCTTGAGCAAGTAAGCGAATACGAAGAAGAACGCCAGGTACAGCAACACATAGGTACCGATGCGCTGATGCTGCAGCTTCACCGGGTTGGCCGAGTAGGCCAGGAAGGTCACCAGATTCTTGACCTTCTCGTCGAACTGCTCTTCGTTCAGCGTGCCGGTTTTCGGCAATACAGTCAGTTGATCGCAGGCTTCATGGGTCAAAGCGGTGCCGGTCAGCGGATCGTATTGCTTCTTGCCGTCTTCGACGACTTGAACTTGTTTACAGCCTACCACCTGACGACCCTGCAGGCCGACCAGAACGTTAGGCATGCCGACGTTCGGGAACACCTTGTTGTTCACGCCCCAAGGACGCGACGGGTCTTCATAGAACGAACGCAGGTAGCCGTAGAGCCAGTCTGTGCCACGAACACGAGCCACCAGTGTCAGGTCGGGCGGCGCCGCACCGAACCAGGTCTTGGCGTCAGCCGGCTGCATGCCGATGTTCATGTGGTCACCGATCTTGGCGCCGGTGAACACCAGCTTCTCAAGCATCAGCTCGTGAGGAATGCCCAGATCATCGGCAACACGCTCGTAGCGCTGGAACTTGGCGCTGTGGCAGCCCATGCAATAGTTGGCGAACGTACGTGCGCCGTCCTGCATGGCAGCTTTGTCAGAAACGTCGATATCGACCTTTTCCAGCTCCGGACCACTCGATGTCGATGCGAAAGACAGTACAGGCAGCGCCGCAAGAATCAGTACAGCAAATAGCTTTTTCATCAGCCAGTCACCCTTTCCGGAACCGGTTTGGTCTTCTCGAGCCTGGTGTAGAACGGCATCAGAATGAAGTAGGCGAAGTACAGGAAGGTACATACCTGCGACAGCAACGTACGGCCTGGAGTTGGAGCCAGAACACCCAACACGCCCAGGATCACGAACGAGATGCAGAACACCCAGAGCCAGATCTTGCTCAGCCAGCCTTTGTAGCGCATCGACTTGACCGGGCTGCGATCCAGCCATGGCAGGACGAACAGCACAGCGATGGCCGCGCCCATGGCGATAACGCCCAGGAGCTTGTCTGGAACCGCTCGCAGAATCGCGTAGTACGGGGTGAAGTACCAGACCGGAGCGATATGCTCAGGGGTCTTGAACGGGTTGGCCTGCTCGAAGTTCGGCTTCTCGAGGAAGTAGCCGCCCATTTCAGGGAAGAAGAACACGATCGAACAGAAGATGAACAGGAACACCACCACGCCGACGATATCTTTCACGGTGTAGTACGGGTGGAAGGCAATGCCGTCCAGCGGTACGCCGTTTTCGTCTTTGTACTTCTTGATGTCGACGCCATCCGGATTGTTCGAACCGACTTCGTGCAGCGCCAGAATGTGCACCACCACCAGACCGAGGATCACGATCGGCAGGGCAACCACATGCAAGGCGAAGAAGCGGTTCAGGGTAATACCGGAAATCAGGTAGTCACCGCGAATCCACTGGGTCAGGTCGTTACCGATGACCGGGATCGCACCGAACAGCGAGATGATCACCTGGGCACCCCAGTAGGACATCTGGCCCCACGGCAGCAGATAACCCATGAAGGCTTCAGCCATCAGCGCCAGGTAGATCAGCATGCCGAACACCCACACCAGCTCACGCGGCTTCTGGTACGAACCGTAGAGCAGGCCACGGAACATGTGCAGATAGACCACGATGAAGAACGCCGAAGCGCCAGTGGAGTGCAGCAGACGCAGGATCGAGCCGTACTCGACGTCGCGCATGATGTATTCGACGGAAGCAAACGCTTCTTCCGCCGACGGGGTGTAGCTCATCGTCAGCCAGACACCGGTAACGATCTGGTTGACCAGAACGAGCAGTGCGAGGGAACCAAAGAAATAGAAGAAGTTGAAGTTCTTCGGGGCGTAGTACTTGCTGAGATGGTCTTCCCACATTTTGGTCGCGGGGAAGCGCGCATCAACCCAATCCATGAACTTGCTCATCACGCTTTCTCCGTATCGACGCCAATGACAATGATGTCATCGGTCTCATAGGAATGCGGGGGAACTGGCAGGTTCAAAGGCGCGGGTTGCGACTTGTAGACGCGGCCAGCCAAATCGTAGTGAGAACCGTGGCAAGGGCAGAAATAACCACCCACCCAATCCTTGCCCAGGTCTGCAGGTGCCACTTCTGGACGGAAAGTTGGTGAGCAACCCAGGTGTGTGCAGATACCGATCAGCAACAGAACTTCTGGCTTGATCGAACGCGTCTCCGGGTCGACATAGGTCGGTTGCGTCGAGTTCTTGGAGGTCGGGTCAGACAGCTGGCCCTCGATCTTTTTCAGATTCCCCAGGATTTCCTCGGTACGGCGGACAATGAACACCGGCTGGCCGCGCCACTCAGCAATCATCTGCTGACCTGGCTCGATTTTGCTGACATTCACTTTCACCGGTGCACCTGCAGCTTTCGCCTTGGCACTGGGAAACCATGACCCCACGAACGGGACCGCAGCCCCCACCGCTCCTGCAGCACCCACCACGGATGTGGCTGCTACCAAGAAGCGACGCCGGCCTGCATTCACGCCGTCATTGCTCATTCAGTCCTCTCCCATCAGCTTTGTGGCCTGTTAAATCAGGCGTCTACTAAGTAAAAATCTGAACTTATAAAAATTTTGCCGAATGGTAATGAAAAGCCCCAATTCTGACAAGGTAATTACCGAGGGGCTCCACTGCCAAGCCTTGCAGTATAGGGCTTCTGCGGATGTGGCAAGTTGTCACAGCGCAATTCATTGATAAATCGCGCCCATAAAAAAACGCCCAGCTTCGCGAGGAAACTGGGCGTTCTTTTTGAACGCGAAAGCGAATTAACGCTTCGAGTACTGCGGACGCTTACGCGCTTTACGCAGACCAACTTTCTTACGTTCAACTTCACGAGCATCGCGAGTAACGAAGCCAGCTTTGCGCAGAGCGCCACGCAGGGTTTCGTCATACTGCATCAGTGCGCGAGTGATACCGTGGCGGATTGCGCCAGCTTGACCACTTACACCACCGCCGATCACGGTGACGTAGATGTCGAACTTCTCGACAGTCTCAGTCAATTCCAGCGGCTGACGAACTACCATGCGGGCAGTTTCACGGCCGAAGAAATTATCCAGCGAACGGTTGTTGATGGAGATGTTACCAGTACCCGGACGCAGGAAAACGCGTGCGGTTGCGGTCTTGCGACGGCCAGTGCCGTAATTTTGAGTCGCCGACATAATGAACTATTCCGTTAAAACTTCAGTTCTTGGGGCTGCTGAGCAGTATGAGGGTGTACAGCGCCCGCATAGACTTTCAGCTTACGATACATGTCGCGACCCAGCGGGTTTTTAGGCAGCATGCCTTTGACCGCGGTCTCGATCACGCGCTCAGGGGCTTTAGCGATCAGCTTTTCGAAGTTGATCGACTTGATGCCGCCCGGGAAACCGGAGTGGGAGTAGTAGATTTTGTCGGTGGTTTTAGCACCGGTTACACGAATCTGCTCGGCATTGATAACGACGATGTAATCGCCGGTGTCAACGTGAGGAGTGTACTCAGCTTTATGCTTGCCACGCAGACGGCTCGCGATTTCGGTGGCCAGACGACCCAGGGTCTGACCTGCAGCGTCGACGACAAACCAGTCGCGCTGTACTGTTTCCGGTTTAGCAGTAAAAGTTTTCATTCTTTATAGCCTCAGGGGCCGCCCTGTAAATTAGACGGCGGATCTTACTGAATAGTGCGTACTTTGACAAGTCAAAGGCAGCCGGATACAGACGCTTTCGGGGGCTCGGGTCGGCGCGTCCGTTCAACGGCAAGATTCTTCGGCGGCGGCGCATCACTTCCACTGCAGAAAGAGGTGCGCAATTATGCAGATTGCGAAAAATAATTCAACCTGCTTTTATGATTGTTTTGCCCAAGGAGCACCCGATGGACTATCGCCAGCTAGGCCGTACCGATCTGAACGTGAGTGCAATCTGCCTCGGCACCATGACCTGGGGCGAGCAAAACAGCGAGGCTGAAGCCTTCGCCCAGATCGAACGGGCCAAGAGCGCCGGGATCAATTTCATCGACACCGCCGAAATGTACCCGGTGCCGCCCAAGGCCGAAACCTACGCCACCACCGAGCGCTACATCGGCAATTACTTCAAAAGCCGCGGCGATCGCGCCGACTGGATCCTGGCGAGCAAGATCGCCGGCCCCGGCAACACCATCGACTACATCCGCGACAAAAACCTCAAGCACAACCGCGAGCACATCGTCCAGGCCGTGGATGCGAGCCTCAAGCGCTTGCAGACTGACTACATCGATCTCTATCAGTTGCACTGGCCGGAACGCAGCACCAATTTCTTCGGGCAACTGGGCTACAAGCACACGAGCGAAGTCAACCTCACGCCGCTGGAAGACACCCTCGAAGCACTGGACGAACAGGTCAAGGCCGGCAAGATCCGCCACATCGGCCTGTCCAACGAAACCCCATGGGGCACCATGCGTTTCCTCGCCCTCGCCGAAGCTCGTGGCTGGCCGCGCGCCGTATCGATCCAGAACCCCTACAACCTGCTCAATCGCAGCTTCGAAGTCGGCCTGGCGGAAATCGCCATCCGCGAACAGTGCGGTCTGCTCGCCTACTCGCCGCTGGCGTTCGGCTTCCTGTCGGGCAAATACGAAGGTGGCGCACGTCCGCCCAAAGGTCGTCTGAGCCTCTACAGCCGCTTCAGCCGCTATTTCAATCCGCAATCGGAAGCGGCGTGCAGCCGTTATGTGGCACTGGCTCGTGAACACGGTCTGGACCCGGCGCAGATGGCACTGGCCTTCGTCACACAGCAACCGTTCGTCACCAGCAACATCATTGGCGCCACCACGCTTGAGCAACTGGACAGCAACATTGCCAGCTTCGAGCTGAAACTTTCCGACGAAGTGTTGGCGGGGATCGAGGCGATTCACCAGGATCAGCCGAATCCTGCTCCTTGATTGATCCATAGGCCCAATCGCGGGCAAGCCACGCTCCCACAGGAAATCACAAACCTGTGGGAGCGTGGCTTGCCCGCGAAGGCGTCCGCCCAGTCACTGCAAATTACAGCGACCGAGCAATAATCTCCTTCATGATTTCATTGGTCCCGGCATAAATCCGCTGCACCCGCGCATCCGCCCACGCCCGGGCGATCGGGTATTCCCACATGAAACCGTAACCGCCATGCAACTGCACGCACTCGTCGAGCACCTTGCATTGCAGGTCGGTGCCCCAGTACTTGGCCATCGCCGCTGTCGGCACGTCGAGCTTGCCTTGCAGATGCAGTTCCAGGCAGCGATCGACGAAAACCCGGCCGATCTGGATTTCGGTCGCCATTTCAGCGAGTTTGAAGCGGGTGTTCTGGAAGTCGGCGATGGCCTTGCCGAAAGCCTTGCGCTCACGGGTGTAATCCAGCGTCCATTGCAACGCCGCTTCGGCTGACGCCAAGCCACCCACCGCGACCGTCAGACGCTCCTGCGGCAGTTCCTGCATCAGGTAAGCGAAGCCCATCCCGGCCTGACCCAGCAGGTTTTCCTTCGGCACCCGAACGTCCTGGAAGAATAGCTCCGAGGTGTCCTGAGCCTTCATGCCGACCTTTTCCAGACGCTTGCCCTTGGCGAAACCCGGCGTATTGGCCTCCACCAGAAACAGACTGGTACCCTTCGCCCCCGCCTTCGGATCGGTCTTGGCCACGACGATCACCAAATCAGCCAGAAAGCCATTGGTGATGAAGGTCTTCGAACCGTTGATCACGTATTCGTCGCCATCCAGCACAGCGGTGGTTTTCACCCCTTGCAGGTCGGAACCGGCACCCGGCTCGGTCATGGCAATCGCGGTGACCATCTCGCCAGACACCAGTTTGGGCAGGTATTTGTGTTTCAGCGCTTCACTGCCGTAATGCAGGATGTAAGGCGCCACAATGTCCGAATGAAGAGAAAAGCCGATCCCGGTCAGCCCCAGGCGGCCGACCTCTTCGATCACCACCGCGCTGTAGAGAAAATCAGCCCCCAGCCCGCCGTATTCTTCCGGTAAATGCGAACAGAGCATCCCCGCCTCCCCTGCCTTGTTCCAGAGTTTACGGTCGATATAGCCTTGTTTTTCCCATTGCCCATGGAACGGCACGGCCTCTTTTTCGAGGAACGTTCGCACGCTGTCGCGAAAAAGTTCGTGCTCGGAGCTGAACAAGGTTCTGGGAATCATGCGGCACCTGTCGTTATTGTTAGCCGGAATTGACCTTTAGAGACTAAGCCTCGCTTCCGATACAGGACACTGGACACATCCGACAAAAAATAAGACGATCCAGCCGTCTGGTGACCACTTTCCCCTATAAGAATAAAGTTGAATTATGTCTAACCACGTCTCCACGCCCTTGCGGCGCGTCAGCATCCTGGCTATCGACCGGGTTTTCGCTTCCACCCTCATGCAAGCCAAGGATTTCTTCCATCTGGCCAGCCTGCGCTATGGCAAACAACTGGGCCACGGCCTGACACCGGCGTTTGAAACCCGGCTGGTCAGCCCCGACGGCAAACCGGTGAACAGCTTCAGCGATGTGATCATGCCGGTGGACGCCGGCCTGGAAAATGCCGACGTCATCATCCTTCCCGCCTTCTGGGACGATTTCGACACCCTCTGCAAACGTTATCCACAGGTCCTGCCGTGGCTGCGTCAGCAGCATGCACGCGGCGCCGTGTTGTGTGGCGAGGCCACCGGCGTGTTCTGGCTGGCCGAAGCCGGGTTGCTCGATGGCAAGGAAGCGACGACCTACTGGCGTTTCTTCAATGCGTTTGCCGAGCGCTTCCCGCAGGTTCAGCTCAATCAGGACAAACACCTGACCGATGCCGACAACCTGTATTGCGCCGGCGGCACCACCTCGGCCTGCGACCTCTACATCTACCTGATCGAGCGTTTTTGCGGCGCCAACGTGGCCCAGGCCGTGGCCCGCGACATTCTTTACGAAGTACAGCGCAGCTATGCGCCGGGGCGGATCGGTTTCGGCGGGCAGAAACTGCACCAGGACGTGATCATCCTGCAGATCCAGCATTGGCTCGAAGAACACTTCGCTGACAAGTTCCGCTTCGAAGACGTGGCCCGCGAACACGGCATGAGCATCCGCAACTTCATGCGCCGCTTCCAGACCGCCACCGGCGACAAACCGCTGCATTACCTGCAGCGACTGCGCATCGAAACCGCCAAGGGCTTGCTGTCCGGCAGCCGCAAGAGCATCAAGACCATCAGCTATGAAGTCGGTTACGACGATGCGAGCTTCTTCGCCCGGCTGTTCCGCCAGCACACGGAGTTGTCGCCGAACCAGTATCGGCAGCAGTTTCAGCAAGCGGCATAATCCGCCTTTCATGATCGTTCCCACGCGGAGCGTGGTAACGATCATTCGACGCACAAAAAAGGGCCTGCATATGCAAGCCCTTTTTATTTACCGAATCGCCCTACGGCTTATGCGCCCGTGACAGAAATTCGTGCGACTGCATTTCCAGCAAACGGCTAAGCGTACGCTGGAACTCGAAGTTCAGGCGACCACCGGTGTAGAGGTCTTTGAGCTCGACTTCGGCAGAAATGATCAGCTTCACGTTACGGTCGTAAAACTCGTCGACCATGTTGATAAAACGTCGGGCGATGTCGTCGGTGGTGACGCTCATCTGCTCGACATTGCTGAGCAACACGGCATGGAAAATTTTACCCAGTTCGATGTAATCATTCTGGCTGCGTGGGCCGTCGCAGAGTTCACGGAAGTCGAACCAGGCCACGTCATCACAGGTGCGCACAGCACGGATTTCACGGTTCTCGATCACCAGAACGTCGTTCTCGATGGCTGCCGTGCATTCCGGCGTCAGGGCCCGGAAGCTCTTGCGCAGGCTTTCCTGGGCAGCGTCATCCAGCGGAAAGTGGAACAGCTCCGCTTGCTCGAGGTGGCGCAGACGGTAATCGACGCCGCTGTCGACGTTGACGATCTCGGTGTTCTGCTTGATCAGCGCAATGGCCGGCAGGAAACGCGCACGCTGCAGGCCGTCCTTGTACAGGCCGTCCGGCACGATGTTCGACGTCGCGACCAGGGTCACGCCGTTCTTGAACAACTCTTCCATCAACGTGCCAAGAATCATCGCGTCGGTAATGTCGGAAACGAAGAACTCATCGAAACAAATCACTCGCGACTCGTCGGAGAAACGCTTGGCGATGATGGTCAGCGGGTTTTTCTCCCCGCCTAGAGTCTTCATCTCTTCATGCACGCGTTTCATGAAGCGGTGAAAGTGAGTGCGGGTCTTTTCCTTGAACGGCAGCGCTTCGAAGAAGGTGTCGACCAGGTAAGTCTTGCCGCGACCAACGCCGCCCCAGAAGTACAGGCCCTTGACCGGTGCCTGGTCTTTCTTGCCAAACAGTTTGCCGAGCAGGCCCGGTTTGTTTTGCGAGGCTGCGACCAGATCGTCGTACAGGCGCTGCAAATGGCGCACGGCAGTTTCCTGGGCGGCGTCATGGAAGAATTCCGGGCGTTTCAGATCAGCTTGATATCGTTCTAGGGGCGTCATAATTCGTTAGCAAGGCAACAAAAACGGGCCGTCACTGTAGCGACGGCCCGTGGGAATGGCAATCGGCCCTTGGTCGGACCGAGCCGTTGATTATTCCTGAACCGGTGTCAGGGCAACGCGCAAAGCACCGATGGCAGCATCGCGAGCAGTACTGTCGGCGAAGGCCGGGCTGTCGGCAACGCACTCGCCTTCCAGCCAGACGCTGAAGCTCAGGTCTTCGCTGCGCACGTCCAAGGCTTGACCGGATTGCAGTTGCTTGGTCACTTGCCCTGCGGTTTTACCGTCGGCGAAGTTGCGCGAGAGCAACAGTTGTTCGCCATCGGCCGCCAGCAGACGGAAGCGGAAACTGCCGTCGTCTTCACGGAAGCTGACGAAACGCGCGGCTTTCGCGGCTTTCTTCTTGGTGGTCGCTGCGACTTGGGTCTGAGCGACGAAAGAACGCAGGCCGACCGCTTCACGCAGTTCGTGGAGGAACGGCGTCGCCACAGCGCGAGCTTTCTTGGCGCCGAGTTGCAGAATGTCTTCCAGATCCGCCGGGCGTTCGATCAGCTGGTGATAACGCTCGCGGGACTCGCCCAATTCGCTGTCGAGCAGTTGGAACAGACGATTCTTCGCCTCGCCCCAACCCAGGCCCTGGAGCAATTCGCTGCGGAATTCGTCGGATTGTGCCGGCGTAGCGAAAGCCTGGAACAAGGTGAACAGGTGCGAGTTGTCCGGATCTTTGGCTTCGCCCGGGGCACGGGAGTCGGTAACGATCCGCGAAATCGCGTCTTTCATCTCTTTGGCGCTGCTGAACAACGGAATGGTGTTGTCGTAGCTCTTCGACATCTTGCGACCGTCGAGCCCTGGCAAGGTGGCGACGCTTTCCTCGATCAGTGCTTCGGGCATGGTGAAGAACTCTTTGCCCTGGCCGAACAAGTGGTTGAAGCGCTGCCCGATGTCACGGGCCATTTCCACGTGCTGGATCTGGTCACGACCGACCGGCACTTTGTGAGCGTTGAACATCAGGATGTCCGCCGCCATCAGCACCGGATAGCTGTACAAGCCCATGGTGATGCCGGCGTCCGGGTCTTCGCCGGTCTCGACGTTCTTGTCCACCGAAGCCTTGTAGGCGTGGGCGCGGTTGAGCAAGCCCTTGGCGGCGACGCACGTCAGCAGCCAGGTCAGCTCAGGGATTTCGGGGATGTCGGACTGGCGATAGAACGTCACACGATCCACATCCAGACCACCGGCCAGCCAGGTCGCGGCGATTTCCAGACGCGAGCGCTGGATGCGCAGCGGGTCATCGCATTTGATCAGGGCGTGGTAGTCGGCCAAGAAGTAGAACGAATCGGCATTGCTGTCACGGCTGGCCAGGATCGCCGGGCGAATGGCGCCGGCGTAGTTGCCCAGGTGCGGCGTGCCGGTGGTGGTGATGCCGGTGAGGATACGGGTACGAGTCGTCATGGGTAATCGCTTGTCAGACTGCAATCAATTCGAAAGACGCGGCAGGATCAGATCCTTGAGATCGGTCAGCTTGCCATGAAAAAAGTGTCCGCATTCTGCCACTTTCAGCAGCTCATGGGGGCGATCGAGTGCGTCGGACCAATCGTAAACCAGCTGCGGATCGATCACTTCGTCGGTTTCCGGCTGGATCAGGGTCAGTTCGCCCTGCTGCGGCAGTTGATCCTGATCGCCCAGGCGCATGACCGCAGGCGCGACCATGAACACATGCTTGAGCTGTTCGCCCTTGGCTTCCAGGCGTCCGCCGAGACTTGCTGCAACAAAACCGCCGAAAGAAAAACCGAACAGGGTCAGCGGCAAGTCAGGGTGTCTGGCCCGCAGCCATTCGGCGACAGCCTGAGCATCGTCGACTTCTCCGGTGCCCATGTCGTGGGAGCCTTCGCTGGCACCGACGCCACGGTAATTGAAACGCAGGGTAATCAAACCGGCATCGCGGGCAGTGCGCTGCAGGGTCGAGACCACTTTGTTGAGCATGGTGCCGCCCTGCACCGGGTTCGGATGGCAGATCAGCGCAATGCCGCGCGGCTGCTCATTATCAAGGTACAAACTTTCCAGTTGACCCACCGGGCCATCAATCACTACAGGGGTTTCGCGCATAAGCAAGGAAGGAACTCCGTGACCTCGAATCGGGTCGACTCGTCTAGCCAATTGTCTGTGCCAATCTATTGCGAGTGAATCGCGGTATACAGCGCAGGTTCGAGCCGTTAACGTAAAGCAAAGCCGTTTATAGAGGAAGGACTCGTGGAACACTCGCTCTTAGTTTGGTTGTTGCCGACTCTTGCCCTGGTTGTGGGTGTCGCCATTGGATTCCTGATCGCTCGCCTGGTGCCGAATGCCGCGCCTAACCGCACGCAACGTCAGCTGGATGATATTCAGGAACGTTTTGACAATTATCAGAACGAAGTGGTCACCCACTTCAACAGCACTGCAACACTGGTCAAGAAACTGACTCAGAGCTATCAGGAAGTGCAGGAGCATCTCGCCGAGGGCGCCAACCGTCTGGCCCTGGACGAGCAGACTCGCCAACGTTTGCTGGCTGCCCTGCACGCCGACGCGGCGCAGGCTCCACGGGAACGTCTGACGCCACCGCGCGATCAGGAACCGCCTCGCGACTACGCCCCCAAAGCCCCGAACGCGCCGGGCATGCTCGATGAGCATTACGGCCTGAAGAAGTAATCAGGTTTCGCGCGACATGAAAAAGCCCTCGGACGAGTGATTGTCCGGGGGCTTTTTCATTTCTGAAGTGTTTCATCGCCTGTTCAGGCCTCTTCGCGGACAAGCCCGCTCCCACAATGGATCGGCGATGAGCGAAATGTTGTGACAGCCATGCTTGCCCGCGAAGAGGTCACTACAGGCGGCACAAAAAATCTATGGTCACCCCCATTTTTGCAATACTGATTAATGGGTGAAGTGGTTGGCTTGCTTAAATCTATCCGGCGTCGATCCAGGGCATGCCCCGCGCCACGATGAGAGTCGCGCCTGACGATCCTGAAAAATGCCGCGGCTTCTGAAGCCGATTTTTATGTCAGGTTCTTCGTCAGGCCGGTGGGCCGTTCACGTCATCCGTTGTTCAGCTATCGCAAAACCTGAAGGGTGATTCGTGGTACTGCAACAACCGCAGGGTCAGGCGTTCAGCGCGTCTGGCCCTGCTTCATATTGCGTATGGTGAGCCGCTAGCGCCCACGCGATCCGCGCCAGCTTGTTAGCCAGGGCGCAGGCCACCACGTTCGAGTGTCGTCGCCCAAGCAATGAGCGCACCCAGTCGGCCAGAGCCCCTTTCTGGTGTTCTAGCCTCTGCATATAGACCCGAGCACATTGAACCAGCAACTGCCTGAGATGCTTGTCGCCGCGCTTGCTGATGCCCAGCAAATTAGCCCTGCCGCCGGTGCTGTACTGCCTGGGCACCAAGCCCACGGAGGCGGCGAAGTCACGGCTGCATTTGTACTGTTGGCCATCGCCCACCTCTACAGCCAGCAGGCTGGCGGTGATCGGCCCGACACACGGCAAGCTCAGCAAGCGGCTGCCGAGATCATCGTCGGCCAGTTGGCTTGCCAGCTCTTTATCCAGCGCCTTGATCTGTTCATCCAGATAACAGAAATGCTCATGCAAGCGCTGTAACAGGACTGTCAACCGAACGGGCAACTCATGCTCAGCCAAAATACTCGCCAACCGCTTCATGATCGCCAGGCCCTTGGGCAGGCTGATGCCGAACTCCAGTAGGAAACCATGCATTTGATTGGCGGTTTTGGTGCGATCGCGTACCAGCGACTCGCGCAGGCGATGCAGAACGGAAAGCGTCTGCTGTGCCTCTGTTTTAGGCGAAACGAAGCGCATCGATGGACGCGAAGCCGCCTCGCAAATGGCTTCGGCATCCACGAAGTCATTTTTGTTGCCTTTGACGAAGGGGCGGACGAATTGCGGGGAAATCAGTTTGGCTTCATGCCCCATGGCCATCAGCTGGCGAGCGACGAAATGCGCGCCGGCACAAGCTTCCATCACCACGGTACAGGCCGGCAGATTGCCGAAAAGCGTCATCATTTGTTGACGCGAGAGCTTCTTGCGAAACACCTCTCGGCCCAATTTGTCTTGGCCGTGCAGGTGGCAACTGTGTTTACCGAGATCGATCCCGATCAGCGCTGACTCGCTCATGATGATGGCCTCCGAAAACAAAACACCCTGCGAAAGCGTAGCCCTCGCAGGGTGTGGGGGTGACCATCTCATTAATGCCCGATCATTTAAGGATCGGGCATTTTCATTTCAGGGAGAGATCAGCTGCTTATGGGTACTGCTGAACAGTGCCTGGCTGTTGCTGACCGCCATATTGCTGGCCCGGAATCGCCTTCAGGTTGACCTCGACACGGCGGTTCTGAGCCCGGCCATTCACATCACCATTGCTGGCAATCGGGTTATCCGGCCCGGCACCGCGCGCCGACAGGTTGGCGCCGCTGACACCCTGGGAGGTCAGGTAAGTCGCCACACTCTGGGCACGACGCTGGGACAGGTCCATGTTGTGCTGACGGCTGCCGGTGCTGTCGGTGTAGCCGACGATCTCGATCTGGTTCTGGTTGAACTCCTTGAGCGAGGCCGCCAGGTTGTTCAGCGGCTGGTAGAAACTCGACGCGATGTTCGCCGAATCGGTGGCGAAGGTGATGTTGCCCGGCATGATCAGCTTGATCTGATCGCCCTGGCGCTGCACTTCAACCCCAGTGTTGGCCATGCTGGCCCGCAACTTTTTCTCCTGCTGGTCGGCGTAGTAACCGTAACCGGCGGCAGAAGCTCCCACCACGGCGGCGCCAATCAGCGCGCCCTTGCCACGGTTATCGTGACCGATGGCAGCACCGGCCAGTGCACCGGCCAAGGCGCCGAGGCCACCGTATTTGGCGGTTTTGCTCATGCCTGTAGAACCGCCATCAGCCTGACCCTGATTGTCATAAGGGTTCTGCGATGCGCAACCGGACAACAAAGCCACAGCAGTAGCGACAATAATCAAACGACGCGAGGTGAACATGGAGAGCTCCTACTTTTTTGCATTCTGTGGTGCAGCGGACTTAAGCAATGAACCTTTGCGGGCGTTGGATCATGGCCAACGCCAAAAATTCCGTCGTGCCTTTCACAACTGCATCTTCAGGCTCGTACAAAGGGGTTACCGCGCATTTCATCGCCCAGACACGTATCCGGACCATGACCGGTCACCACCGTCGCCTCTTCGTCGAGGGTATACAACCGTTGCTTGATCGAACGCACGAGAGTCGCCTGATCGCCTCCCCATAAATCCGTGCGCCCTACCCCACGCTTGAACAGCGTATCGCCGGCTATCAGCAGCTTAGCCTCTGAAAACCAAAAGCTCATGGAACCCGGTGTATGACCCGGCGTGTGCAACGCCACGCCACACCCGCAAGCCAGCTCCTCATCGTCGGCCAACCAGCGATCTGGCGGTGGCACCGGGGTGTAAGGCACCCCGAACATCTGGCACTGCATTTCCAGGTTGTCCCAGAGGAATTGATCTTCTTTATGCAAGTGCAGCGTCGCGCCGGTTTTCTCCTTCAACTGACCGGAGGCCAGGAAGTGATCGAGGTGCGCGTGAGTGTGAATGATGCTGACCACTTTCAGGCCCAGGGCGTCGAGGCGGGCGAGGATCAGTTCGTGATTACCGCCCGGGTCGACCACGATGGCTTTTTTGGTGATCGGGTCACCGATGATTGTGCAGTTGCACTGCAACGGCCCGACGGGGAAGGTTTCGCGGATGAGGATGGGATTGGCAAGGGTCATGGGAAATCGATGGCCTGTTAATGAACGAAATACAGAGCGCTTTGCTTAAGGATTCTACGTCACTCGCCGATACAGTTCGCCGGGCCAGTTATTTGACGCCATCAATCAGAAAAATAGTGGCCATATGATGCCAAGCGTAACGTTTCTGGTGCAAAATTGTACTTTTGTAGCGGTCGCATTCGGGAAAGGCCGCAGCGCACTCAGGAAAAATCACTATGCCTACACCGTTGACCTACTCCTTTAGCTTTCCTTCGTCGCTGACCGGTGTCACTGCCGTCGATAGCATCATTTCCGGCACCTACTGGCTAGGTTCCAACTGGACTCCCACCGGGCCTACCAACCTTAGCTATAGCTTTATGGCGCCGATCACCTCGTACTTCATCACCGACTATAGCGCCGACAACGAGTACAACGCTCTATATGCCCTGACAGCAGCTCAGCAGAGCGCGATCACCAGCGCGCTGAGCACTTGGAGTGCGGTTGCGAACATCAATTTCACACTGACCAGCGACAACATCACGAATGTTGGTGACTTGCGATTTGGCGGTTACCGGTTGATGGATAACGAGACGGCCGCCTGGGCCTACTCCCCCGCCAACTCTCCTACTGGCGGGGATGTATGGATAGGAACGGAAACCAATAACCCCAATCCTGTCAAAGGCACCTACGACTATCTGACCTTTGTTCACGAAATCGGCCATGCGCTTGGCCTCAAGCACCCGTTTTCCGCCAGTGCGACAAACGCCACCGTGCTTGACGCCTCGCTGGATGATGTCTTTTACACCGTCATGAGTTACAACGACTCGTACTCTTATCAGCCTACTACGCCGATGCTGCTCGACATCCTCGCGATCCAGAGTCTGTATGGCGCCAATAACCTGTGGCAAACCGGTAACAATACCTACAGTTGGGCGTCTGACCAGTCGGTTTTCGAAACCATCTGGGATGCCGGTGGCAACGACACTCTCGACGGCAGCAACCAGCTTCAAGCAGTGCGCCTCAACCTGAACGAAGGCACTTTCAGCACTATCGGCAAAGCGTTTGTGGAGCTCACGAATCAGACAGCCGTTAACGGATTGGCGATTGCTTTCGGCGCCAAGATCGAAAACGCTACTGGTTCGACTTTTGATGACACCCTGATCGGCAACGCCCTGGATAACACCCTCAATGGTTTGGCGGGCGCAGACACCATGACCGGGGGCGACGGCGTCGATACCTACTACGTCGACAATGTCGGCGATGTGGTGATCGAAACCGATGCTTCGCTGACCGCGCTCGACCGGGTGTTCTCGTCCATCGACTACACCCTCGGCGCCAACGTCGAGAACCTGATCCTTATCGGCAATGCCATCAACGGCACCGGTAACGCAGCAAGCAACCGCATAACCGGAAACACCGGAGCCAATACCCTCGATGGCAGTCTCGGCGCCGACACTATGATCGGAGGTGATGGCGTCGACACTTACTACGTCGACAACGTCGGCGATGTGGTGATCGAAACCGATGCTTCGCTGACCGCGCTCGACCGGGTGTTCTCGTCCATCGACTACACCCTCGGCGCCAACGTCGAGAACCTGATCCTCATCGGCAATGCCAACCTCAACGGCACCGGCAGCGCGGTCAACAACCGCATGACCGGCAATGATGGCGCCAACCTCCTTGACGGCGGCCTGGGTGCCGACACCCTGATCGGCGGCCTGGGCAACGACACCTACATCGTCGACAACCTCGGTGATACCCTCACCGAAACCAGCACCCTGCTCGGCGAAATCGACACCGTGCGTGCCTCGGTGAACTGGACCCTTGGCAGCAACCTGGAAAACCTTGTCCTGACTGGCAGTGACAGCCTCAACGCCACTGGCAATACCTTGAGTAACGCGTTGACCGGTAACACCGGCAACAACATCCTCGACGGCGGTGCGGGCACCGACACCCTGATCGGTGGTCTGGGCAACGACACCTACATCGTCGACAACCTCGGCGACACCCTCACCGAAACCAGTACGTTGGTCGGCGAAATCGACACCGTGCGTGCCTCGGTAAGCTGGACCCTTGGCAGCAACCTGGAAAACCTTGTCCTGACTGGCAGTGACAGCCTCAACGCTACCGGCAATACCTTGAATAACGTGTTGACCGGCAATACCGGCAACAATACGCTCAGCGGCGGTGCCGGTGACGACACCCTCGACGGTGGCGCGGGTGCTGATACCTTGATCGGTGGTGATGGCGTCGACACCTACTACGTCGACAACGTCAGCGACGTGGTGACCGAGACCGATGCTTCGCTGACCGCGCTCGACCGGGTGTTCTCGACAATCGATTACACCCTCGGCGCCAACGTCGAGAACCTGATCCTTATCGGCAATGCCATCAACGGCACCGGCAACGCAGCAAACAACCGCATGACCGGAAACACCGGAGCCAATACCCTCGATGGCAGTCTCGGCGCCGACACTATGATCGGTGGTGATGGCGTCGACACTTACTACGTCGACAACGTCGGCGATGTGGTGATCGAAACCGATGCTTCGCTGACCGCGCTCGACCGGGTGTTCTCGTCCATCGACTACACCCTCGGCGCCAACGTCGAGAACCTGATCCTCATCGGTAATGCCAACCTCAACGGCACCGGCAGCGCAGTCAACAACCGCATGACCGGTAACGATGGCGCCAACCTCCTTGACGGCGGCCTGGGTGCCGACACCCTGATCGGCGGTCTGGGCAACGACACCTACATCGTCGACAACCTCGGCGACACCCTCACCGAAACCAGCACCCTGCTCGGCGAAATCGACACCGTGCGCTCCTCGGTGGACTGGACCCTCGGCGCCAACCTGGAAAACCTGGTGTTGAGCGGCAACGCAATCAACGGCACCGGTAACGAACTGAACAACAGCCTGACCGGCAACACCGGGGCCAACACCCTGGTCGGCGGCATCGGCGCCGACATCATGACGGGTGGCGACGGCGTCGACACTTACTACGTCGATAACGTCGGCGATGCGGTGATCGAAACCGATGCTTCGCTGACCGCGCTCGACCGGGTGTTCTCGTCCATCGACTACACCCTCGGCGCCAACGTCGAGAACCTGATCCTCATCGGCAATGCCAACCTCAACGGCACCGGCAGCGCAGTCAACAACCGCATGACCGGTAACGATGGCGCCAACCTCCTTGACGGCGGCCTGGGTGCCGACACCCTGATCGGCGGCCTGGGCAACGACACCTACATCGTCGACAACCTCGGTGATACCCTCACCGAAACCAGCACCCTGCTCGGCGAAATCGACACCGTGCGTGCCTCGGTGAACTGGACCCTTGGCAGCAACCTGGAAAACCTTGTCCTGACTGGCAGTGACAGCCTCAACGCCACCGGCAATACCTTGAATAACGTGTTGACCGGCAATACCGGCAACAATACGCTCAGCGGCGGTGCCGGTGACGACACCCTCGACGGTGGCGCGGGCGCTGATACCTTGATCGGTGGTGATGGCGTCGACACTTACTACGTCGACAACGTCGGCGATGTGGTGATCGAAACCGATACTTCGCTGACCGCGCTCGACCGGGTGTTCTCGTCCATCGACTACACCCTCGGCACCAACGTCGAGAACCTGATCCTCATCGGTAATGCCAACCTCAACGGCACCGGCAGCGCAGTCAACAACCGCATGACCGGTAACGATGGCGCCAACCTCCTTGACGGCGGCCTGGGTGCCGACACCCTGATCGGCGGTCTGGGCAACGACACCTACATCGTCGACAACCTCGGCGACACCCTCACCGAAACCAGCACCCTGCTCGGCGAAATCGACACCGTGCGCTCCTCGGTGGACTGGACCCTCGGCGCCAACCTGGAAAACCTGGTGTTGAGCGGCAACGCAATCAACGGCACCGGTAACGAACTGAACAACAGCCTGACCGGCAACACCGGGGCCAACACCCTGGTCGGCGGCATCGGCGCCGACATCATGACGGGTGGCGACGGCGTCGACACTTACTACGTCGATAACGTCGGCGATGCGGTGATCGAAACCGATGCTTCGCTGACCGCGCTCGACCGGGTGTTCTCGTCCATCGACTACACCCTCGGCGCCAACGTCGAGAACCTGATCCTCATCGGCAATGCCAACCTCAACGGCACCGGCAGCGCAGTCAACAACCGCATGACCGGTAACGATGGCGCCAACATCCTCGACGGTGGTCTAGGCACCGACACCCTGATCGGCGGCCTGGGCAACGACACCTACATCGTCGACAACCTCGGTGATACCCTCACCGAAACCAGCACCCTGCTCGGCGAAATCGACACCGTGCGTGCCTCGGTGAACTGGACCCTTGGCAGCAACCTGGAAAACCTTGTCCTGACTGGCAGTGACAGCCTCAACGCCACCGGCAATACCTTGAATAACGTGTTGACCGGCAATACCGGCAACAATACGCTCAGCGGCGGTGCCGGTGACGACACCCTCGACGGTGGCGCGGGCGCTGATACCTTGATCGGTGGTGATGGCGTCGACACTTACTACGTCGACAACGTCGGCGATGTGGTGATCGAAACCGATACTTCGCTGACCGCGCTCGACCGGGTGTTCTCGTCCATCGACTACACCCTCGGCGCCAACGTCGAGAACCTGATCCTCATCGGCAATGCCAACCTCAACGGCACCGGCAGCGCAGTCAACAACCGCATGACCGGTAACGATGGCGCCAACCTCCTTGACGGCGGCCTGGGTGCCGACACCCTGATCGGCGGTCTGGGGAACGACACGCTGATCGGTGGCCTGGGCGCGGACACCCTGACCGGCGGCGATGGCGCAGACACATTTGTATTCAATGCATGGAACGAAACGGGAATTGGCAACCTGCGTGATGTCATCACTGATTTCAGCAGCCTGCAGGGCGACAAGGTCGATCTGACGCAGTTTGATGCCAACCTGCTCAGTGCTGGCGTCAACGGCTTCACCTTCATCGGTGCCAATGACTTTACCGGAGCCGGCCAACTGCGCTTCATCGACCAGGTGCTGTCGGGCAATGTTAGCGGCAACACCGGTGCGGACTTCGAAATCCAATTGATCGGTGTGAACAGCTTCAGCGCCAACGAGCTGGTGGCCTGACACTTAGACGCTCACGCAACAATCTGCCTGTACAATAAAAACGCCCCGACTGGTTCGGGGCGTTTTTATTGTACAGGCAGAACCTGGCCGAGAAGACTACCTCAAAACACCCAACTCCTTCGCCCTCGCCACCGCCTGGGTCCTGCGTTCAACCCCCAGCTTACTGTTGATATGACTGGCATGGGTTTTCACCGTGTGCAGCGAAATGAACAACTGATCACTAATTTCCTGGTTCGAACACCCCTGCGCGATCAGTCGCAGAACGGCCATTTCACGCGTACTGAGTTGTTCCGCAGCAGGCGACGCCTCCAGCATCGGGCGGGAGACCAGAGCCGGAAGCTTTTCCGAGAGACTCTGCGAAACGGCCGTCGGCGCACAGAGTTGAAGTTGCCCGCGCAGCCAGTCCGGGTGTTCGGTCAACAATGGGTCAAACGGTTGCAGGACGCCACCGGCGGCCGCTTCCAAAGCCTGGGCCAACGCTTTGCGGGCCTCGGATTCGCGCCCGCCCGCCAGCAACAGGATGATCTTCTGACTTAGTGCCATCACGCTGAGCATCTGCCGACCGCTGTGTTGACCGTGTTCATGCAACGCATTCAAGCGCCCTTCGGCGAGCATGGGCTGGCCTTTCATCACGTCCAGCACCGCCTGTTGCAGTTCAATGTGCAGTGGCAGTTGCGGATGGAACTCCGGGGGGGCCGCCGGGTGCTCGCCGTTGTAGGTCTGGCCCAATCGCGCGAGCCAGGCTTCGGCGAGGTCGGTGCGGCCCTGGGCCAGCCAGAGTTCGCATTTGACCAGGGTGATCATCGCCAGGTAATAAATCGGCGGGACGTCCCAGATGTGCATCAGCCGCTCTGCCTCGGCGAGTTCAGCGAAGGCTTTGGCGAACTCGCCGCTGCTGCCCTCCAGACGGGCAATCACGCAGTGGCCGATCAGCACACTGATGTCGCGACAGGCCCGCGCTTCGGCCAAACCCGCGAGCAAACGTGCCCGCGCGGCCTGGGGTTGCAAGCGCAGCGCCAGCAAAAATCCCTCGTATAAGGTCAGCCGTGCGCGCACCGCATAAAGCCGTTGCGGGGATAAGCCTTGCAGACGCTGCAATCCCTGGCGGACTTCGTCCAGCGAACGAAGAATCTCACCGCGCGCCTGCAGTACGCGGGCGCGGTCATAATGGGCCAATGCCTCGAACAACGGATTGCCGACTCGTTGTGCCAGTTCAAGGGACTCACGATTCAGCCCCCGGGCACGCCAGAGGTCACTGTCGGCAATGGCCAGATTCGACAATGTCGAGAGGCACATCAGACGCTGCCCATATCGTTTGGCCGGCAGGCTCTCCAGCGCTTCGGTGCAATAGCGCAATGTCAGCTCGCGATTGCCTCGGCCCCGGGCAATGATGCCGCTCAGGGCCAGCCATTGCGCCAGCATGGATTTTTGCGCGGTAGCCGACGGGGCCGGCAGGAAGCGGCTCAAGTGGCTGGCCAGTTCCTCGGCGGCGTCCAGTTGGCAGGCCAGACCCAACGCCCAGCTGTAGAGCACGATCAGCCGTGGCGTGCTGATCAGCAGGCTGTCGGGCAAGTCCATTTTCCAGCGCAGCAACATGCCAACGTTCTGCTCGGCCAGCAGCTGTTCTTCAGAGAGGTTTTGTACCAAATTTGCTGCAACATCCAGATGCCCGGCACGCAACGCCTGCTCTACCGCCTCATCGAGTAACCCTTGGGCATTGAACCAGCGGCAGGCACGCAGATGCAGGCTGGCCGTCGGCACCATCGCCTGGGCGGTGGGTCGGCTGCGCAGCAGGTCGGAAAACAGGTGGTGATAGCGATACCAGTGACCGTGTTCGTCCAGCGGCACCAGAAACACCTGATGCGCCAGCAGGAAACGCAGGATCTCGGCACTGTCATGGGCTTCGCGCACGGCGTCACACAACTCGCTGCAAAAGCGCTCTTGAGGTGCGGTGTCGTACAGGAATGACTGCACTTCGGCGGGCAGGCAATCGATGACTTCTTCGAGCAGGTAATCGCGAATCAGCCCTTCCCCACCATACAGCGATTGGGGCAATGCGCCCTCGCTACCCGCCTCGGAGGCCGCCAGCAGCCAGAAACGCAGCCCGGCCACCCAGCCTTCGCTGCGCTGGATCAAACTCTCCAGCGCCTCGCCACGCAATGAAATGCTGTGCCGATCGAGCAAGGTCAGGGCTTCATCGTGGGTCAGACGAAGATCCTGCTCATGCAACTCGAGCAGTTGCCGCGACAGTCGCAGGCGTGCCAGATGCCAGTCGGGACGTTGCCGACTGGTGACCATGACCAGCAGGCCATCGGGTAAATGATTGAGAAAAAATTGCAGGCAACGATCAAGCACCGGGCCTTGGGCCAGATGATAGTCATCGAGCACCAACAGCAGCGGATTACCGGGTGAAAGGTGCACAGCCAGTTCATCGAGCAAACCGTCCAGCCATTCTTCGAAAGCGAACGGCTGATGACGCTGGCGCATTTTCAGCAGCCCCAGCGCCTGGCGGCCCAACTGCGGGAAATACTCTTGAAGACCTTCGAGCAGCCGTTCAAGAAAGCGGCCGGGATCGCTGTCCCGAGGACTTAACCCCAGCCACAGGCTTTGCCAGTGCTCCGGTAATCCCTGGCAAAACTCCACCGCCAATGAACTCTTGCCGAACCCCGCCGGCGCACTGACCAGCAACAGCCTGCCACCAAGGCCGGCGCTCAGGCGCTCGCACAAACGCGGCCGCAGCACATGGCCGTCGGGCAGCGGTGGCCGGAAAAAGCGCCCGCCCAATGTGGCGACGGCAACGCTTGCGGGGCCCGGAAGTGGGGACAGATCAGTCATGGCCGGCTCTTGTTTGAAAGGCTGATGGCGGCGTTACAGATGTCCGCAGCCTAGCGGTAAACGAAGAGCTATTGAAGGTTATTGCTACAAATGACTACAAAAAGACTACAACCAAAAATGTCGGTAAACCGGATAGCCACACCGACCTCGACAGCTGCTACAACGATATTTATGAACTTCCAAAAAAACGCCCCGAACCAGTCGGGGCGTTTTTTCGAGGATGCGGCCTCGGGTTACAACGTTTTTAGCGAACGCCTTCCTGACGCAACGCGGCCGGAGTGAAATCGGCGGTGCTGGCGGTGAAACCGAAGTTATAGGCCGACTTCTCTTCGTTCTTCATGCCCAGGGCCAAATAGCGGCCCGATTGCAGGTCGTACAAGGTTTCGAGGGTGTACCACGGCACTTGCTTGTCGTAGTAGTTCTGGGAGTGAGCCTCGGCGACGCGCCACAGTTGCCCGCGACCGTCGTAGTGGTCGACCACCGCCGCCTGCCAGGTGTCTTCGTCGATGTAGAAGTCACGTTTGGCGTAGATGTGACGCTGACCTTCCTTCAGGGTCGCAACCACATGCCAGACCCGACGCAGTTCATAGCGAGCCAGGTCCTGGTTGATGTGGCCGGCCTTGATGATGTCGGCGTACTTCAATTGTGGCGAATCGAGCTTGTAGCTGTCGGAGGCGATGTACATCTCTTTCTTGCCTTCGAGCTTCCAGTCATAGCGATCCGGCGCGCCGTTGTACATGTCCAGGTTGTCGGAGGTACGCAGGCCATCGGCCGCGGTACCCGGCCCATCATAGGACACTTGAGGCGCACGACGCACACGGCGCTGCCCGGCGTTGTAGACCCACGCCGAACGCGGTTCTTTAACCTGGTCGAGGGTTTCGTGTACCAGCAGCACGCCACCGGCCAGACGTGCCGGCGCGGTCACTTTCTGCTTGAAGTAGAACAGGATGTTACCCGGATTTTTCGGGTCGTAATCCTTCATCTTGTCGCGGAACACGAACTGGTCCTCGAAGTACACGAGGCTGAACGAGCCGTTCGGCTGCGGTGTGGCCTGGGTTATCAGGCGGGTCACACTGCCGCCGCGATAACGGGTGATATGGTTCCAGATGACTTCAACGCCGCTTTTCGGAATCGGGAACGGGATCGCGGTTTCGAAGTTTTCCAGACCGTTGCCGCCGGACACCAGGTTAGTGTTTGTGGCGTTCTTCTTGATCGAGGCAAACACCTCATCCGGCACGGTGGCACCGCGATGGGACGGGTAGACCGGCATCTTGAAGGTTTCCGGGTAGCGCTTGAACATCGCGTACTGGCCCGGCGCGAGCTTGTCCTTGTACTGGTCGACGTTTTGCGCGGTGATGGTGAATTGCGGTTTTTCACTCGCGAACGGGTCAGCCAGAAAACCCTTGCTGTCCACGCTACCGGCGTTTTTCGGCATGGGTTTCCAGGCCGGGATCGAACCGTCGGCGTTGCCCGCCATCTCGGCGCCCATCGGGGTCAGGCTCTTGCCCAGCTTGTCCGCTTCGGCCGCAGGGACCGCCGCCATGACACCGGTTGCCAGCAGCGAAAGCCCCAGAACGCCAACGTGGAACAGACTCTTTGTTATTTTCATAAATGTGTTCGTCCTGAAAATACAGTGCTTAGAAGTTCACGCCGAAGCTGAGCGCAACGAAGTCGCGATCATCCACAGTGGTGTACTTGCCGTCGAAGAAGTTGGTATAGGCCAGGCTCGCGGTGTAGGTGTTCTGGTATTCGGCATCGACACCCAGGCTCACCGCTTTACGACCTTCCTCGAAGTTGCCGCCAGGGCCAGGCGAGTAACCGCTCACGTCGTGGGACCAGGCCACGTTCGGCTTGAGGTTCACACCGGCGAATACGTCGTTGTATTCCCAGATGGCGCGACCGCGATAACCCCACGACATCGACGTGGTAAAGCCCTCGTCCTCGCAGTTGCGGCTGCGGTTGTTGGTAGCAGCGCCCGGACCGGCACCGTTGATGGTGCTGGTGTTGAGGATCGCCGAGCAGGTGTTGAGGCCGCCGGTAGCCGGCAGTTCACCAGGCCCGTAGACCGGGTCACGGCCGTAACGGACGTCGGAGCTGCTTTCCAGGCCGCCAACATGGGTCACGCCCACTTCGCCCACCAGGGTCAGACGGCTGGCGCCCATGACCTGATCAAAGAAGTGCGTCAGAGTGGTCTGGAACTGGGTGATTTCTTTGCGGCGATAGCCGTGCAGATCCTGGCCCGGTACACCGGGGAGCAGCGAAGCGTTGGCCAAGGCACCGCCCAATGGGCGCACGCCAGCAAACAGGATGTCGGTGGAGTTGAGCTGCACCGGCGCGTTCGGACGGTAACTGATCTCGCCGCTCCAGGCCGTACCGGTAGGCAGGGTGGTGGAGAAGCTCAAGCCGTAGAGGCGGATATCTTCCGGGTACTCGACGAAGTACTCGGAATTACCGGCGACCACCAGCGGCCCCAGCGCGCGGAACGCCGCTGGCAAAGCTGCCACGCCGTTGTAGATCGATTGCGGAGCACCCGTGGCGCTGAAGATCGGCGCACGGCTGTGGTAGTTCATGAAGTATGCGCCGAACTCGGTATCGAGCGGTTCGAACATGTACTTCAAGGACGCGCCCCACTGGCCGCTGTCCCGCGCATCGCGATCAGGACCGCGACGCACCAGCACACCTTCTTCGTTGACGTCGACGCCCGCAGCGGCCAATGGGCCCAATGCGATGGCCGGAATGGTCGAACGCTTGTTCAGCACACGCAGGTTGTTGTCGCAGCCGTCGGCAATGATGTCCGGCTGGGAGAAGAAGGTGCCGCAGTTATCGACAACCGTCTGGTCCCATTCGAGCTGATAGAAGGCTTCGGCCGACAAGTTGTCGGTCAGGCTCTGGGACACGTAAAACATGTTGACCGGGATCAGACCTTCCTTGACCTCAGCGCCAGGACGACGGAACGCGGACACGTCGATCGGGTTGATCGAGTTGATACCGCCGCCGATGAAGGTACTTTCACCCCAGCTCACGACCTGCTTGCCCAAACGCACGGAACCCGGCTGATCGGCAATGGCGTAGTTGTGGTAGACGAAGGCGTCGAGGATCTGGCCGCCGGCGGACTTGGCGCCTTCCTTGCGATTGCTGTCGCTGATGTCCTTGAACTCGCGGCTTTCATCCTTGAGTTCGAAGTCGTACCAGTATTTACCCCGGACGAAGACACCGGTATCGCCGTATTTCAATTCAAGGTCGTGGATACCCTTGAAGATTTTCGAGAAGGTTTCGCCGCTCTTGAAGTTGTTGTGACCGTCATCGGACGTCTGGGACAGACCGTGGCCCCCGTTATTGACGCCGATGAGGTTCTTGTTCGGGCTCTGAGTAGACCAACTGGCTCCGATCGACAGGGATGAGTCGAATTGACCTTCGATCTCACCGACGTTGAAACTGACGCCGAATGCAGGCCCGGCGAGCGAAGAGGCGAGACTGACCGCCAGGGGCAGTTTCGCCCGGCGCCAGAACTGGTTTACTGATGTCATCGACGCTACTCCATGTGCATTATTGTTATGGCTGAGTACTTTTAAAAACGTTGTGGGTGACCGGAAGCCAAGCGGTTCCGACGTCACTCCAAAGTTGCATCGCCCCGTTTTGTGCGCGCGCTCCGTTCTTAAAAATTCCTTGAGCGGACTATAGCCAGCAGGTAGTAGTGCTTGATCCCTCTAAAGTGTGATTTGCAGCTGCCGGCCACTCTGGAACAGTCCTTTCGCCAGTCCGACACATGTCGGCACGGCAAGGATGGCTGAAAATTCGGATTTCACAAGCCAAGCGCTTGCTTGGTGGGTCTGGCGCGCCGTTTTCGGCGCGCCAGATGACGCTTAAAGCGTCGAGAGGAAGGTGCTGTTATTGGCCTGCCATTCGGTGATGTCGACGCGGATGCGCTTCTTGTCGAGCTTACCGACACTGGTCTTGGGAATTTCAGTAACAATGGCGATCTGGCTCGGGATGGCCCACTTGCTCAGGTGCCCCTGTTCAACGAACGGCTTGAGGTGCTCCTTGAGTTCCTTGGCCCCGATCTCATGCCCTTCCCTGACGACCAGCAGCGCAAATGGCCGTTCGCCCCACTGCGGATCGGCGATGCCCACCACTGCTACTTCGCGTACCGCAGGGTGGCGGCTGATCAGGTCTTCCAGGTCCAGGGAGGAGATCCATTCGCCGCCGGTCTTGATCACGTCCTTGATCCGGTCGCGAATGTCGATCACGCCCATGCTGTCCAGTGTCGCCACGTCGCCGGTGTGCAGCCAGCCCCCGGCCCAGAGCTCCGCGCCTTTCTGCGGCTCGTTGAAATAACCCTCGGTAAGCCACGGCGCACGCAACACCAGTTCGCCCTGGGTCTCGCCATCGGCAGGCAGGAAGTTGCCGTCGGTGTCGACGATCGCCGCCTCGACCAATGGCCCCGGTACACCGGCCTTGATCCGGTAGGTGGTGCGTTCATCTTCGGTACCGGCCATCAGCTCATCGTTGAGGTGCGCGCACGATACCAATGGCCCGGTTTCCGACATGCCGTAAGCGGCGGTCAACTGAATGCCCTTGGCTTTGGCCGCTTCATACAGCGCACGGTTGAGCGCACTGCCGCCGATGACGATTTTCCAGCCACCGAAATCGGTGTTTTGCGCCGCCTTGGCATTGAGGACCATTTGCAGAATGGTCGGCACGCAGTGGGAAAAGGTCACCTTCTCCTTGCGCCACAGCTCCACCAGATACTCGGGGTCGTAACGGCCGGGGTAGACCTGCTTGAGCCCGAGCATGGTTGCTACATACGGCAAGCCCCAGGCATGCACGTGGAACATCGGGGTGATCGGCATGTACACATCGTTGGTGCCCAGCAGGCGCACGCTGTCGATGGACCCCATGATGGTCGACACCCCCATGGTGTGCAGCACCAGTTGGCGATGGGTGAAATACACGCCTTTGGGGTTACCGGTGGTGCCTGTGGTGTAAAACGTGGTGGCCACCGAGTTTTCGTCGAAATCTTCAAAGTCGTACTGCGGGCTCGCGGCGGCCAGCAATTGCTCGTACTCACCAATAAGATTCGGCAGGTCGGCGGTTTTTTCCGGCAAGTCGGTCAGCAGCAGGGTTTTCTCCACGGTGGTCAGGTGCCCGGCAATCGCCTTGTAAAGCCCGACGAATTCGCTGTTGACCAGCACGAAGCGGTCCTCGGCGTGGTTCATGGTGTAGAGAATCTGTTCCGGCGACAGGCGCACGTTGATGGTGTGGATTACCGCACCGATCATCGGGATGGCAAACATGCATTCCAGGTAGCGATGGCTGTCCCAGTCCATCACCGCCACAGTGTCCCCGGCCTTCACGCCGGCGGCCGTGAGCACGTTGGCCAGCCGCGCGACCCGCTCGATCAGGGTCGGATAGCTGTAGCGCAATTGATCGCGGTAGATGATCTCGCGGGTTTTTTCATAACGGGCACCGGACATCAGCAGCCGTTTGATCAACAGCGGATACTGGTAAGCGCCCTCGGCTGGGGGGATAACGCGAGTCTGCAACATAAGAGTCCCTTTTTGACTGCACAGTCTTGGCTGCTAAAGCTAAGCACTCTAGAGGCCTTGAACGCCAGCCAAATCAGCCAAAGGGATGATTTGCACAACCGTATAAATGCTAGCTTTGCGCCAGCATTTGCAGGAATTCGTGTGTACGAACGTGCAGCTTAACCCTACAAGGGACCGCCTATTTCGAGAAGTCAGTGCATCTCGGTGAACGCGAGTTTCACGCCGATGGCGATCAGCACCGCGCCCATGGTCCGGTCGAACCAGTGGCCCATGCGAGCGAAACCGGCACGCACGCGCTGCTGACTGAACAGCATCGCCACCAGGCAGAACCAGACTGCCGTCGCCGCTGCCAGATAAATCCCGTAACCCGCTTGTACCGCCAGGGGCGTGTGCGGGTTGATCACCACGGTGAACAACGACAGGAAAAACAGCGTGGCTTTCGGGTTCAGGCCATTGGTCACAAATCCCGAAGTGAAGGCGCCACGCGCGGTACGTTCGCCCGCTTCCTGATGCAGGTCGTCAGCCGCAGATGGGGCCGGTTGTGCACGCAGAGCCTTGTAACCGATGTACAGCAGGTACGCGGCGGCGGCCCATTTCAAGGCGTTGAACAGCACGATCGACTGAGACACGATCAGCCCGATACCCAACAGCGAATAACCGACGTGCAGGAAAATCGCCGAGCCGACGCCCAACGCCGTCCATGTCCCGGCACGACGACCGTGGGTCACGCTCTCACGCACCACCACGGCGAAGTCCGGACCGGGGCTGGCGACGGCCAGCAGGTGAATCAGGGCAACGGTCAAGAACTCTGTCCAATACATGAGGGCTCCTTTTGGGCCAGCGTAACTGTTTGTTTCATCTGGTAGGCTCGGCAGATTACGCCTTCAGTTCAATGCACAAAAGGTACAGTTGATGACGAACTTTCGCCGCGCCGTTTTCCTCGACCATCCGTCCCTGGACCTCGGCGATCTCGACCTCAGCCCGCTACACGAGTGCTTCAGCGAGTTGCAGCTGTTCGCGCAAACCACGCCTGATCAGGTGATCGAACGCCTCAAAGGCGCCACTGTCGCCATCAGCAACAAAATCCCGATCGATGCGTCGGCCATGGCGGCCAGCCCCGAGTTGAAGCTGATCCTGATCACTGCCACCGGCACCAACAACGTGGACCTCGCCGCCGCCCGCGCTCACGGGATTACCGTTTGCAACTGCCAGGGTTACGGCACGCCGTCGGTGGCTCAGCACACGATTATGTTGTTGCTGAACCTGGCGACGCGCCTGGCCGACTATCAAAAAGCCGTTGCCGAAGGTCGTTGGCAGCAGGCGAAACAGTTCTGCCTGCTGGATTACCCAATTGTTGAACTCGAAGGCAAAACCCTCGGCCTGCTTGGCCACGGTGAACTGGGCAGTGCCGTGGCGCGGTTGGCCGAGGCGTTCGGCATGCGCGTGTTGCTGGGGCAGATTCCGGGGCGCCCTTCCCGACCGGATCGCTTGCCGCTGAATGAATTGCTGCCACAAATCGACGCCCTGACCCTGCACTGCCCGCTCAACGAACACACTCGCCACTTCATCGGCGCCCGCGAACTGGCCTCGATGAAACCCGGTGCTTTCGTGGTCAACACCGCGCGCGGTGGCTTGATTGACGAGCAAGCATTGGCCGACGCCCTGCGCAACGGTCACCTGGGCGGCGCGGCCACCGACGTGTTGAGCGTCGAACCACCCACCGCGGGCAATCCGCTGCTGGCTCAGGATATTCCACGGTTGATCGTCACCCCGCACAACGCTTGGGGCAGTCGCGAGGCGCGGCAAAGAATCGTTGGCCAGTTGACCGAAAACGCCCAAGGCTACTTCAGCGGTCAAGCGCTGCGGGTCGTCAGTTGATAAACTGCGGCACTTTTTTTCCAGGAGCAGAGTATGGATCCGCGCAGTGAAGTACTGCTTCGTCAGGCCGAGTTATTCCAGGGGTCGGTGCTGCTGGCCGGTTTGCCCGCCGATGATTTGCTGGGTCGCTTGCCCGACGCCCATGGCTGGTGCTGGCATGCTGGCGATCAAGCGGCGCTGGACGCCCGTTTCGCCGAGCGCAGCCATTTCGGCGTGAATGCGCCGGAGCGCGGGTTCGACAGCGCCGTGGTGTTTCTGCCCAAGTCCAAAGACCTGACCGACTACATCCTCAACGCCCTCGCCTCTCGTCTGGCAGGCCGTGAGTTGTACCTGGTGGGCGAAAAGCGCAGTGGCATCGAAGGCGCTGCCAAGCAGCTCAACCCCTTCGGTAAACCACGCAAGCTAGACAGCGCACGGCACTGCCAGCTCTGGCAGGTCACCGTGGCCAATGCGCCAGAAGCCAAGTCGCTGGAAAGCCTGGCACAGACCTACGAACTGCCATTGGCCGAAGGCCCATTGAAAGTCATCAGCCTGCCGGGCGTGTTCAGCCACGGTCGACTGGATCGCGGCAGCGCCCTGCTGCTGGAACATCTGGACAAACTGCCCAGCGGCCACTTGCTGGACTTCGGTTGCGGCGCGGGCGTGTTGGGGGCGGCGGTCAAGCGGCGTTATCCGCACAATCAGGTCACGCTGCTTGATGTGGATGCGTTTGCCGCCGCCAGTAGTCGCCTGACCCTGGCCGCCAACGGCCTAGATGCGGAAGTGATGACCGGGGACGGCATCGATGCCGCACCGATGGGTTTGAGTGCGATTCTGAGCAATCCACCGTTCCATGTCGGCGTACACACCGACTACTTCGCCACCGAGAACTTGCTGCGAAAAGCGGCTAAACATCTGAAAAACGGCGGTGAACTTCGACTGGTAGCGAACAGCTTCCTGAAGTATCAACCGCTGATCGAAGAGCACTTGGGCGTGTGTGCGATCAAGGCTGAAGGACAAGGTTTCCGAATCTACCGGGCCAAGCGCGGCTGAGAAATAAGTGCTTGCCTAACGGATTCTGCCTAGGCAGAATCCGCTCCGTCCTAGGGGAGTAGTCTCCCACGAGCGCCATGCTCGTCCGGCATACGTCAACATACTTGGTCCTCAGACCATGGCGTATGCGACCCAAGCGTCCGCATCAGACGGATCGCAGGGTTTGACAAGACCTATGACACGAACACCTTACCCGGGGCGGGAAGGCTGTACGTGTCATAGCCGTGTCGACCCGCCCCTTAGGAAAACCCTGATGATGCTGGACTCTCTGCTCGTTCCCACCGCAATCGTTGCCTTGGCCGAAATCGGCGACAAGACGCAACTGCTCGCGCTCATTCTCGCTGCCCGCTTTCGCAAACCCTGGCCAATCATCGCCGGCATCGTCGCCGCGACCCTGGCCAACCATGCGGCAGCCGGTGCGGTAGGCGCCTGGTTTGGCAGTTTCTTCTCGAATGCGACGTTGCACTGGATCCTCGCCGCGAGCTTCACCGCCACGGCCCTGTGGACGCTGGTGCCGGACAAGATGGACGAAGATGAAGCCAGCACCGCCCGCAAATTCGGGCCGTTCCTGACTACGCTGATTGCGTTCTTCCTCGCGGAAATGGGCGACAAGACCCAAGTCGCAACGGTGATGCTTGCCGCGCAATACCCGGATCTGTGGCTGGTGATCATCGGCACCACCGCCGGGATGTTGATTGCCAACGTGCCGGTGGTACTGGCAGGTAACTTTGCGGCGGACAAACTGCCCTTGACCCTGATCCGTCGCCTGGCGGCGTCGGCATTCCTGATCCTGGCGATTGTTGCGGTGTACAAGGCGATGCAGAGCAGTGGGTGGGTTTGACACGACAACCCGATCATTCCCACGCTCTGCGTGGGAATGCATCCGGTGACGCTCCGCGTCACGACGTTAAAGCGGACGCGGAGCGCCCATGGCGGCATTCCCACGCAGAGCGTGGGAACGATCACTTACTCAGGATTTCCTGGCTTTCTCATACAACGGCATAACCTTCGGAATCGCCGCCTGCAAGGCAGCAATCCGACTGGCCGACGCCGGGTGAGTGCTCAAGAATTCTGGCGGCGCGCCATTCGAGGCTTTGCTCATCTTGTTCCACAGGGTGATCGCCGCGTTCGGGTTGTACCCGGCGCGGGCAGCCAATTCGAGGCCGATCAAGTCTGCCTCGTTTTCATTGCCGCGACTGTTGGGCAAGGTCATGCCGTATTGGGCTACCGTATCCGCCAGGGCCAGGCTGCCCTCGCCCAGACCGAACAACGCACCAGCCCCCTGCTTGGCCATTTCGATACCGTAAGCCTTGGACATCGCTTCGCGACCGTGCTCGCGCAAGGCGTGAGCGATTTCATGGCCGATAATGGCGGCGATTTCGTCGTCGGTGAGTTGCAGGGTGTCGATCAGCCCGGAGTAGAAAATGATCTTGCCGCCAGGCCCGCAGGAGGCATTCAGATCGTCGCTCTTGATCAGATTCACTTCCCATTGCCACTGGGCCGAATCCGGACGGAACACCGGCGCCTGGGCGATCAGCCGACTGGAAATCGCCTGAACGCGCTTCGCATCGTTACTGGTTTTGTCCAGCACGCCTTTGCTGCTCGCCTCACCGACGGTCTTTTGATAAGACTGGGCGTACATCTGGTTGACCTCGGCGGTCGACAACATGCTGAACATGTATTGCTTGCGCTCAACGCCCACGGCACCACCGCTGGTGGTGTTGACCGACTGACAACCGGCGAGCAGCAGACCTGCGCTCAGTGCACACACAACCAATGTCTTATTCATCAAAAAGCTCCCTGGAAACATGCGGCGTATCGTAGGTGGGGATTTGTATCGGCGCCAGATACAACGGACGTGTAACACGTACATTTCAGACAAAGTCCCGATCACCGTAGGAAAAAATTCATACAACAGCGCCCACCCCCGGCCGATCACGGCCAGCAATGTTTCACTTACGACATCCAGCACTCCAAAACAGTCAATTCGTCACACCGCGCTCATGACTTTCCGGCCTCGTGCCGATACAGCTCTGCAGACGTCCTCTTGCGTGCGGAGCACCCATGAAATTCAAGTCGATCCAGTTTTCCGTTGCCGCCCTGGCCGGCGCCATTGTGCTCAGCGTCGTGGCAGCCCTGGTGCTGTATGCGCTGTTTTCCGGCGCCCGGACCCAAGACATGGTTCAGGAACGGACTCAGGCGCAGTTCGAGCAAGTCATCGAACAACGCCTGACGTCGCTGGCGCAAACCCAGGTCAGCCAGATCCAGCGCGAACTCGAAGCACCGCTGCTGATTGCCGGCGGTCTGGTGCGGGTCAATGCGCTGATCGGCACACCAGGCGCCGACGGCCAGCCGCAACTGAGCCTGAGCCGTGAGCAATTGATCAGCCTGATCAAGGAAAACGTCGCCCGGAACCCGAAAATTCTCGGCACCTACATTGGTTGGGAAAAAAACGCACTCGACCACAACGATGCGGCCTACGTCGACACTCAAGTAGTCGGCATCGACGCCAGCAACGGGCGCTTCCTGCCGTGGTGGTTCCGCAACGAAGACGGCAGCCTGGGCCTGGACAAACTGGTGGACGTCGACGACCAGAAAACCCTGTCCACCGGCGTGCGCGCCAGCGAGTACTACCTGTGCTCCAAAGAAACCAAAAAATCCTGCGTGATCGATCCGGCGCCCTACAAGGTCGGAGACAAGATCGTCATGCTCGCCTCTTTCATTGAACCGATCATGCTCAATGGCGCGTTCCAGGGCATCGTCGGCGCCGACCTGTCGGTGAACTTCATCCAGGAAATGCTCCTGGGGGCGAATCAGAAACTGTACAGCGGCGCCGGTGAAATGGCCCTGATCGGTGGTAATGGCCGGATCGTCGCCTACACCAAAGACCCGAGCAAATTCGGCGAAAAGGTCAGCGACATCCTCGACAGCAAGCAGATTGCCAACATGGCCAATCTCAAGCGCGGCGAAGTGACTTACACCGTCGACAAGGCCCAGGGCCGGATCGAGTTGTACCTGCCCTTCGGCATCGGCCAGACCGACGCCCGCTGGACCTTGATGCTGCAACTGCCGCTGAACGCGGTAATGGCTGATCTGCAAAAACTTCAGGGTGATCTGGACGCACAGCGCAAATCCGACACCTTTGGCATGGCCATGGTCGGCCTATTGATCGCCGGTATCGGTTTGTTGGTGATCTGGCTGGTAGGCCACGGAATTGCCCGGCCACTGAAGCAAATGGTCGCGATGCTCGATGACATCGCTCAAGGCGAAGGCGATTTGACCCGTCGATTGACCAGCGACCGCGCCGACGAATTGGGCTCGATCGCCAAAGGCTTCAACACCTTCCTCGCCAAGTTGCAGGCGATGATTACGCAAGTGGTGACATCGGTGCAGAGCGTCAGCGATTCGTCGGAACACACCGCCGACATCGCCATTCGCACCAACATCGGCGTGCATAAACAAATGGCCGAGATCGATCAGGTCGCGACCGCCGTGCATGAAATGACCGCCACCGCCCAGGATGTCGCGCGCAATGCGACCCAGGCCGCGCAAGCCGCCAGCCATGCTGATCAGGCAGCGGCGCAAGGCATGCAAATCGTCCGGGATACGTCGAATTCAATTGGCGTTTTGGCGGTAGAAATCGGCAAAGCCGTCGGCGTGGTGCAGACCCTGGCCAAGGACAGCGAAAACATCAACGCGATCCTGACGGCCATTCGCGGCATCGCCGAGCAGACCAATCTATTGGCCTTGAATGCCGCCATCGAAGCCGCCCGTGCCGGTGAGCAGGGTCGTGGGTTTGCAGTGGTGGCCGATGAAGTGCGCAACCTGGCGCAGAAAACCCAGAAGGCCACGGAAGAAATCCAGACCATGATCCAGCAACTGCAGCAAGGCACCCGCGATGTGGTGCGGGTCATGGAAGACAGCCAGAACCGCACCGACGAAAGCGTGCAACACGCGGCGAAAGCGGCCGAAGCGCTGGAGACCATTACGCAGGCGGTGTCGGTGATCAACGACATGAACACCCAGATCGCCAGCGCCGCCGAGGAACAGAGCGCGGTGGCGGACGACATCAACCGTAACGTGATCAACATCGGTCAAGTGGCCAATGAAGTGGCCGGTGGAGCGGATGAATCGAGCGCGGCCAGTGCGGATTTGACCAAGTTGGCGGAACAGCAGCGGCGGTTGATCAATCAGTTCAAGGTTTGAGTTTTATGATCGTTCCCCACGCTCTGCGTGGTAATGCAGCCATGGACGCTCCGCGTCCACTGTGACGCAGAGCGTCACGGGATTCATTCCCACGCGGAGCGTGGGAACGATCATTACGCGCTCAACCCGGCGTCAAACACTCCGGCCCATTAAGCTTCGGATCATTCACCAGGTTCGCCAGCACCCGCTCACGCAACGCCGCGGGCTCACTGGCCAGCAACGCCTGCAAGGCATGCAACGGCGTTTCGGGGTTAAGCCAGGCTTCCTGCCCCGCCGCATCGAGAATCAACGGCCGACGCTGACTCGAAGCAGGCTGGGTGATCACCGCCGTGCTCAGCCACACCTGCTCCTGCACCGGATACGCCTCCCAGATTGCCGCGAAGAACAGCGCCGCCCCCTCCCCCGGGGTCAGCCAGTACGGACGTTTGCGGGTGGTGCCGCGCCACTCATAGAAACCATTGGCCGGCAGCAGGCAACGACGCAGACGCAAGGCTTCGCGGAACATCGGCTGTTCGGCAACGGTTTCGGCACGGGCATGGGCCGGGGTGCGGGACAGGTCGGTCAGCCACGGCGGCGTCAGGCCCCAGCGGGCGCGGGCCAACTCACGTTGCCCGTCTGCGCCGGCACGCAGCATCAACACCGAATCGTTGGGGGAGATATTCCACTGGGCCTGCTGATCGGCGGGGAATCCGGGCAGGGCCGCGAAAGCGGGGTTCCAGCGAAACAGGGCATAACGTCCACACATGGGGCAATACGACTCTTGATCAAACGAACGTCAGCCTAACAGACCAACGTGCCGGGAAAACTGTCCGGTTCATCGCCGGACAGTGGCAGCGCGGCATTGTACGCGGCGATCAGCTCCCGGGCGTATTGCGCCTGGTCGTTATCGACCGATACACCCAGCAGGCCGAATATCGGCAATTCCCCGGTACCGCCGATCAAATCCCGGCCCACCAGATGCGCCTCGATGCCTTCACTGGCCAGCATGCTCAGCAACAATTCGCCTTCCATCAGGTTTTCCGGTTCGTAGATGCGCTGCATGGGCCGCCCTCTCATTCATTTTCGCTGCGGACTTCGAGATGCCATTCCTCTCCATGAACCTGCAACACAAACGTAATCGGCCGACAACACACAGGACAATCTTCGATATAGGTCTGATCGCCGCCGGACAAGTCCAGAACAGCCTCGACCTCTTCACCGCAATACGGACATTCATAGCGCTCGGTTTCCAGCATCGCGGTCTCCCAGGTGACTTGTGCGTATAATCGCCGGTCTATTTGCAGGGCTATTTTCGTCTGGCTACCTTTTCAGACCGTGCCCCGTTGGTTTTCGATCAAAACCTTTACTTACCCTAGCCGTTTCTAACAAGAGAGCATGATGGGCGAATTCGATGCCATCCGACCTTACGACGACAGCGAAGTCCCAGCGGTGCTGGCACGGCTGCTCGGCGACAAGGCGTTTCTAGATATCCTCACCCACTTCCGCTTCCCGCGTTTTGCCGGTGCTTTAGGCTGGGCGCTCAAACCTCTTATAGCGCATCGGCTGCGCCGTGAGTTCGCCGGCATCACGTCGGTGGCCACCTTGCAGGACAAAGTCGAGTTTTACGTCGACCACACCATCGAGCGTGCCACGGACGGGGTGACCTACACCGGCGTGGAGCAATTCAAGTCCGGCAGCGCCTACCTGTTCATCGCCAACCACCGCGACATCGTGATGGACCCGGCCTTCGTCAACTACGCCGTGTACCACGCCGGCCTGCCGACCCCACGCATTGCCATTGGCGACAACCTGCTGCAAAAACCTTTTGTCAGCGATCTGATGCGTCTGAACAAGAGCTTCATCGTGCACCGTTCGATCACCGGTCGCCGTGAAAAAATGGCGGCGTATCAGCTGTTGTCGGCGTACATCAACCACTCGATTCGCAACGACTGCGCCTCGATCTGGATCGCCCAGGCTGAAGGCCGGGCCAAGGACGGCGACGACCGCACCGAGTCGGCGATCCTCAAGATGTTCCACATGAGCCGCAAGGACGAGCCGTTTGGCGAAGTCATCCGTTCGCTGAACCTCACCCCGGTGTCGATCAGCTACGAATACGACCCGTGCGACCAGGCCAAAGCCCGCGAGCTGTACATCCGCGCCACCACCGGCAGCTACACCAAGGCACCGGGTGAGGATGACGTGAGCATCGCCAAAGGCATCACCGGTTACAAAGGCCGGGTCCACGTGAACTTCGCCGCGCCGATCACCGAGCTGTTCGAAGACACCAAGCAATTGGCGATCGAAATGGACAAGCAGATTCTCAGCGGTTACCGGTTGTTCCCGGCGCATTACCTGGCGTATGCGCAGTGGAAAGACGCCGACCCGCAACTGCAGGTGCCGAAAGCGGCCGAGGTGTTTGCAGCTGACGAACTGGCCAAGGCGCAGGAAGAATGGCAGCGCCGGCTGGATGCCTGCCCTGAGGAGCATCGTCCGTTCCTGGTGCTGCAATATGCGACACCGGTGCGCAATCAGTATCGGGTCAAGGCCGGGTTGCCGCTTTAAGCGATTTCGGCTGAATACGACAACGGCGCCTTCGGGCGCCGTTTTTGTTTGTCTTGATGCGGTAGATCAGTCAGGCACTGTACCTGTGGCGAGGGAGCTTGCTCCCTCACCACAGGGTCTGGTGTTAGAACTTCAGACGCGTGTGCTGATCCACGACACCAGCAACGCCATCCCGAGGCAGGCGAAACCGAAGCGGTAGAAAAACCGGTTCATGCGCAGGGTCGCCCAATCCAGCGTTGGCTCTTCACTGGGACGACTTTGGCGCTGCGCCTCGATACTGGCCAGGGCGCGCTGTTCGCGACGACGGGTGGCGTGCAGCAACCAGCCGCCCGGGCAGGCGAACAGCAAGGCCAGCAGATTGATCAATTTGGCGGGATGAGCAGTAAGAAGCGAAATCAATTGCAGCGACATCACAAACCTCAGGCAAAACCAGTGTGGCAGACGCCAACCGACGACCGTGGCGCGGATTCTACCGAAAGCGCTTCGGCCTGCCCCGGCTTTCCGACAAATAACGAAACCATTTAGCCGATTACTGTCCTGTGTCACGGCGCCGTCATCTGAATCCGCCAGTCTGTCGCCCCTCGAAACCGACACGGACTCCGTCATGCTCCACGCCGAAAACCAGGACCGCCTCTACCTCATTGCCCAAAGCGACGAACAACAAACCTTAGTCGGCAGCCTCGCCTTCAACGTTCAGGACCGGCATTGGCTGGTGTATTGCGCGCTGGGTGGGCATCAACATGCGGATTTGCCGGAAGCGGATTTGCTGACGGGGGTGAGTGTTCTGGATTTTTATTCGCAGGCGGCTTGAGCGTCGCTCCCACAATGAATCTGCGGGCACAAAAAACCCGGTGTCATCACTGACACCGGGTTCCTTAAACAAACCGCAAACCGTTACTCGGCAAGCACCTGACCAATCGTCGGGTCCTTGAACAAGCGGGTCAACGCATCACTCAACACATCACTGACCAGCTTGGTGTTGGTTTCCTGATTCGGCGCCATGCCAAAACGCTGATCCAGCGATGCACCGTAGCGACCGCTGTAACGACGGTTGGCATTCTGCACATCCGAACGGAACGTCGCCCCAATCGTTGCCTCAGTCACATACAGGCCTTCTTTGGGCGACTGATACTTCAGCTCGGCCAAGGTCACCGTCAATTGCGGTGCATTCAGCGCATTGGCCGTCGGGGTAAAGCCCAGCAAGCGTACGGCCGCCTCAGCCTGAGCCTGCAGCTTCGGCAGAATCTGCGCGCCCTGCACGGTGATCGCACTGGTCTCCGGATACAGACCACCACGGGTCCCCAGGGTTGGCGACGGACGACCGTCCACCACACGCACCACCACCGGCTGACCACGGCCGACCGGCGCCAGCTGAGCTGTCAGCTTGGGTTCCGGGTTCAGTTGTTGCGGGCTGTGGGCGCAGCCGACAAGGGTCAAACTGGTCACAGTGATCAAACCGAACAACAGGCGTTGCAACATGCTCTTCTCTCCAGAATCAGGCACAAACAGGCCCGCAGTATAGCGGTGCGCCACTGCGGCGAACTAGCTTCGCACAACGATTACTGAAATCTCTGACAAACCCGGCAGAGCGCGGTTCCTGTCACACATCTGTCACCGCCCATACACATGCACGTCATCGCTCACTGGCATCCTTCATCTCAGTCACCCCACAAGGTACTTTTGCCATGCGTTTTCTCATCTCGCTGTTCGCGCCACGCCCGCTGCATCGCTGCTTTGCCCTGCTCGACCGCAATGGTCGCTGCCAGGCGTTCAAACAGTGCAGCCTGCAGCCCATGGGCGATGGCTGGGTCGAAATCGAAGAAATCCGACTCAACTGGCTGCACCATCCCCTGCCCGCCAGCGCCCGTGTCAGCCAGCGCCAGCCACGTGCGCGGGCGCAACAACTATTGAGCACCTGACCGGACGCCTAATAAAAGTCATTAAACACGACCATTTCCCTGCGTTTCTTCGTTACAATCTCCCCCCGATTATAAGGACGTCTCCTGATCGGGCCTCGCAGCATCGTCAATGCCTCGGTATTGACACCCCCGCACCGCCCACAGAGAGCCGCCCACACAGATCGAGTGAAGCTGGCGCGCTTGCTGTTCCTCAAGCAAAACACCACTTTTCGCGAATCTGCAGAGCTGTCATTACGCTCGGTCACTGAGCTGTTTGCCCGTTTTGCTTGTCATGTACCTCATGGCGGCAATCCATCCGGGCACGGTGCCAGGCTGGGACAGCCCTTTTTTGAGGTTCACGTCTTCAAAAGAGCGTGAAAAAAACGGGTTTTCACAACTTCACAAGAGTGTGGCGAGCAAATGAATAGTTTTGCGTCTGAACATGCACCATTAGCGTCTACAACAGCCCAACGACACAGGACCGAGTACTCCTCGAACACCGGAGCCTGAAGCCTGTCCGCTACGGATTTGGTTGCACAAACGGATGTCTCGACCATAAGTCGAATTGCCAGCCGCGTGCCGAAATGAGTTCATGTGACTCTTGAAGCCAGGCCGCATGCATCCGTCGAAGTTGCGAAAAATTGCGAAGATTCGGACATGGCGATCCTGGCCATGGGTACCTGGGGCATCACTGACACGCCCCGGAACGCCTGGCAGCCATGCCGACAATTTGGTGCTGCAGATTTTGGAGACGCGTTAAATGGCGCATAACGAAGCAGTCGACGTAGTACTGGTTGGGGCCGGCATCATGAGTGCTACCCTTGCTGTACTGCTCAAAGAGCTCGACCCCGCAATCAAGCTGGAAGTCGTCGAGCTGATGGATTCCGGTGCCGCGGAGAGTTCCAATCCGTGGAACAACGCCGGTACCGGTCACGCCGGGCTGTGTGAGCTGAACTACACGCCACAGGCCGCCGACGGCACCGTCGACATCAAGAAAGCCGTGCACATCAACACCCAGTTCGAGGTGTCGAAGCAGTTCTGGTCCTACCTGACCAAGAAAGGCACATTCGGCTCGTGCAAGTCGTTCATCAGCCCGGTGCCGCACCTGAGTTTCGTGCAGGGCGAGGACGGCGTCTCCTTCCTCAAGGAGCGCTTCAAGACGCTGAGCAAGCACCACGCCTTCGCCGACATGGAATACACCGAAGACAAGGCCAAAATGGCCGAGTGGATGCCGTTGATGATGCCGGGCCGCCCGGCTGACGAAGTCCTCGCCGCTACCCGCGTGATGAACGGCACCGACGTCAACTTCGGCGCCCTGACCAATCAGTTGCTCCAGCACCTGACCAGCGCACCCGATGCCCAGGTCAAGTACTGCAAGCGTGTGACTGGCCTGAAGCGTAACAACGGTGGCTGGACTGTCAGCATCAAGGACGTCAACAGCGGCAATACCCGTGAAGTCGACGCCAAGTTCGTCTTCCTCGGCGCCGGCGGTGCGGCATTGCCATTGCTGCAAGCTTCGGGCATCGAAGAAAGCAAAGGCTTTGGCGGCTTCCCGATCAGCGGCCAATGGCTGCGTTGCGACAATCCGGAAGTGGTCAAGCACCACCAGGCCAAGGTCTACAGCCAGGCTGCGGTAGGTTCGCCACCGATGTCCGTGCCGCACCTGGACACCCGGGTGGTCGATGGCAAGAAGTCCCTGCTGTTCGGACCTTACGCCGGTTTCACCACCAAGTTCCTCAAGCACGGCTCGTTCATGGACCTGCCGATGTCGGTCCGCGCCGGCAACATCGGCCCGATGCTGGCCGTGGCCAAAAACAACATGGACCTGACCAAGTACCTGGTCAGCGAAGTGATGCAGTCGATGGAGCAGCGCCTGGAATCCCTGCGTCGCTTTTATCCACAGGCGAAAGCCGAAGACTGGCGCCTGGAAGTGGCCGGCCAACGGGTGCAAATCATCAAGAAAGACCCGAAGAAAGGCGGCGTTCTGCAGTTCGGTACCGAACTGGTCGCGGCCAAGGACGGTTCCCTTGCTGCCCTGCTCGGCGCTTCGCCAGGCGCATCGGTGACCGTTTCGATCATGCTTGAGCTGATCGAAAAATGCTTCCCGAACAAAGCGTCCGGTGAATGGGCTGCCAAACTGGCGGAAATTTTCCCGGCTCGGGAAAAGGTTCTGGAAACCGACGCTGCGCTGTACCGCAAGATCAATGCGCACAACAACGTCGCGCTGGAACTGGTTGAAGCCAGTAACGAGACCGAAAGCTACGCTTGATTCGGTGGCCTAAAAAAACGCCCCGTCCTCATTGAGGGCGGGGCGTTTTTTATTGATCTTCGCCAGCCTTGGAAAAAGATCTTTTGATCTTAACCGCGAGCCTTGTTGATCAGCTCGATGTACTCGGCGGCGTTGCGCTGATCCTGAATCAGGGCAACGAAGTCATTGCCGTGCTCGTCCTTGCCGTCCAGATCGTAGCCGGCTTCGACAAAGAACGTCAGAAAACGCTCGAAGTCATCGATGCGCAGGCCGCGGTACGCCTTGATCAGTTTGTGCAGCGACGGTGAAGTGGCGTCGACCGGCTCAAAATCGAGGAACAGTTTGATCTGCGCATCGCCGATCTCGTCACCAATCACTTGCTTCTTATCTTTACGCATTGCCGACTCCAGCTCGCTGACATTTCACGGGGCGGGCAGTTTACCCCTGCGCAGGCGCCAGGCTCAACGCGGACGAACGCTGCCGGTGTGCAAATCGGCCCAGATATGGCCGTTGGCGTAGCTCAGAAACTGGCAATACACCGTGTCGTTGCGCAACAAGTCGATCACCACCCGGTACTGAGCCAACGGGTAATAAAGTGTCAGGGTTTTGCTTTTTTCGTCGTAGATCGGCTTTTTCAGGCTTTTGCTTTCGCCATCGAAGTTGACCAGCACCTGGCTGATGGTCGCGCCCTTGTTCAAGGATTTGCCCTTGAGACGGATCAGCAATGGCGAGGTGACAGGAATCGGCTGTTGGTTGGACTGGCGCTGGCTGCCGATTACCACGGAATAGTCGGTGACCTGCAACAGTTGCTGCTGCTCTGGTTCGACGTCACGCAGGGTCAGGTCGTCCGGGGGCAAAAACTGTGAGTGCATCGGCGACGGGGCGGCGGCCAGGGGCAGGCTGAGGGTCAGCAACAGGACGGCGCAACTGCGGGTCAAAAGGCTCATGACGGGCTCCGGGGGCGGGGTCGAGCACTCTAGCATGAGGATCGACCGGGCGAATCACCGATCCAGGTCAATACTCTGGAAGACAAGGCTGGGCATACTGAAAGAGCTTTCAGCCCTATTTCGACAGTGCGCCGTCTATTGTGGAGTACCCATGTCATTCTCCATGCCCCCGTTGTTCGCCGCCTGGCGTCAGACCTGGCGCGCAGGTTATAGCCTCAGACGTTTGCGCGGAGATATCAGCGCCGGGGTGACGGTAGGGATTATCGCCATCCCTCTGGCCATGGCCCTGGCGATTGCGGTGGGGGTAGCGCCCCAGCAAGGTTTGTATACGGTGCTGATCGCCGCCCCGCTGATCGCTCTGACGGGAGGCTCGCGCTTCAATGTCAGCGGGCCGACAGCCGCGTTCGTGGTGATACTGCTGCCGATCACCCAGCAATACGGTCTGGGCGGCCTGCTGCTTTGCACCATGCTTGCCGGGGCAATCCTGATTGCCTTGGGGCTGATTCGGGCCGGGCGGCTGATTCAGTACATCCCTTATCCAGTGACCCTGGGTTTTACCGCCGGGATCGGCATTGTCATCGCCACCCTCCAATTGAAGGATTTGCTGGGCCTGAGTACCACCGGGCATGCCGAACATTACATCGAGCAATTAGGTGCGCTGCTCCAGGCATTACCCAGCGCCCGTCTGGGGGACGGGATCATCGGCGTTATGTGCCTGGCGGTTCTGATCGTCTGGCCGCGCTTCGTGCCGCGAATTCCGGGGCATCTGGTGGCGCTGGCCATCGGCGCGTTGCTGGGGCTGGCGCTGGAAGGCGGCGGGTTACCGATTGCGACGCTGGGCGAACGCTTCAGCTATATCGTCGACGGCGTCAGTCACCCCGGCATTCCGCCGTTTCTGCCGAGCTTCGACTGGCCGTGGAATCTGCCGGCATCCAATGGTCAACCGCTGCATTTGTCTTACGACCTGATCCGCCAATTAATGGCGCCAGCGTTCGCCATTGCCATGCTCGGCGCCATCGAATCGTTGTTGTGCGCGGTGGTAGCCGATGGCATGACGGGCAGCAAGCACGACCCCAATGCCGAACTCCTGGGTCAGGGCATCGGTAACCTGGTCGCCCCACTGTTCGGCGGTATTACCGCCACCGCGGCGATCGCCCGCAGCGCCACCAACGTGCGCAGTGGGGCGTTTTCGCCATTGGCGGCGATTATCCACAGTGCGGTGGTGTTGCTGGCGATACTCGCCCTCGCGCCCCTGTTCAGCTACTTGCCGATGGCGGCGCTGGCGGCATTGCTGGTAATGGTGGCGTGGAACATGAGCGAGGCCCGGCACGTCGTGCACACCTTGCGCATTGCACCGCGCAGCGATGTGCTGGTCTTGCTGACCTGCCTGAGCCTGACGGTGCTGTTCGACATGGTGCTGGCCGTCGCCGTCGGCCTGCTGCTGGCCGCCGGTCTGTTCATCAAACGCATGAGCGACCTCACGGACACCGCCGAACTGCCTCGCGAGTTCCATCAAGCCTTACAGAATATGCCGGCGCATGTTCGTTGCTATGCGATACGCGGGCCGCTGTTTTTCGGCGCGGCGGAAAAAGCCCTGGGCGTGCTGCGCAAATTCAGCCCGGAGGTCAAAGTGGTGATCGTCGAGATGAGTGCCGTCCCCATGCTGGACATGACGGCGCTGGCGGCCTTCGACAATATTCTCAGGGATTACCGCACCGACGGCATCGGCCTGATTCTGGTCGGAACCGCTCCACGGGTCCGCCTGAAACTCAGGCGCGCGGGCATCCATCGGGAACAGCGCAAGTTGGCCTATGTGAATAACCTGGAACAGGCTCGACGAAAAAGCGAACGCTGGCTCGCCGGACAGGACTGAATGCGCAGTTCAAGCAAACTGCGCATGCATCCTGATGTGAGGCTCAACGTGCCTGGCGGCATATAGCCCCCGGACAGTCACCCTGTTTACATGCCTTTAACGGCAAAAATCCCGTTAGCGTTACGCCAGTAGCCTTTGTAATCCATGCCGTAACCGAAGATGTAACGGTCGATGCACGGCAGGCCGACGAAATCGGCCTTCAGGTCCGGGCGAGCCTTGCGGTCGTGGTCCTTGTCGATCAGCACGGCGGTGTGCACGGCGCGGGCGCCAGCGTGTTTGCAGAAATCGATGATCGCGCCCAGGGTGTGACCTTCATCGAGGATGTCGTCGATGATCAGCACATCACGGTCGATGAACGAGACCTCCGGCTTGGCTTTCCAGAACAGGTCGCCGCCGCTGGTTTCGTTGCGATAGCGGGTGGCGTGCAGGTAGGACGCTTCCAGCGGGAAGTTCAGATGGGTCAGCAGTTTGCCGGAGAAAATCAGCCCGCCGTTCATCACGCAGAACACCACCGGGTTACGTTCAGCCAGCTGATCGTTGATTTGTGCACCGACGCGGGCGATGGCCGCCTCGACTTCAGCTTCGGTGTACAGGCAGTCAGCCTCTCGCATGATTTGACGGATATGCTCGAGATCAGCGGACATGGCGCTCTCCAGGGGGATGGTAAAGGGAGGGACGGATTCGGAAAAGCGGGCAAAGGTACGCATCAAGCGAGGCCAGATCAAGCGTTTGTGGACTAACGTTCTGTATGTCTATAGGACAACACCCTCGGATAGATTAATCTAGGCCGGTTTTTTTGCCCGCCGCCGGAGCCTTTCCCATGCCCATCCTCGAGATCCGCCATCCGCTGATCCGTCATAAACTTGGCCTTATGCGCCGCGCCGACATTAGCACGAAGAATTTCCGTGAGCTCGCTCAGGAAGTCGGTGCCCTGCTGACCTATGAAGCCACCAAAGACCTGCCGCTGGAAAGCTACGACATCGAAGGCTGGTGCGGCACGGTGTCAGTCGAGAAAATCGCCGGCAAGAAGATTACCGTGGTGCCGATCCTGCGTGCCGGTATCGGCATGCTCGAAGGCGTGCTGAGCCTGATCCCGGGCGCCAAAGTCAGCGCCGTGGGCGTGGCCCGCAACGAGGAAACCCTCGAAGCCCACACCTACCTGGAAAAACTGGTGCCGGAAATCGACGAGCGCCTGGCGATGATCATCGACCCGATGCTCGCTACCGGCGGCTCGATGGTCGCCACCATCGACTTGCTGAAAAAGGCTGGCTGCAAAGACATCCGCGCGATGGTTTTGGTGGCCGCCCCTGAAGGCATCGCCGCCGTGGAAAAGGCTCACCCGGACGTGACCATCTACACCGCTTCCATTGACCAGAAACTGAACGAACACGGTTACATCATCCCAGGCTTGGGCGATGCCGGTGACAAGATCTTCGGCACCAAGCAGAAGGACGCTTGAGCATGCAGCAAGAGTTCAACGATCCGCTCTGGCGCACAGTGTTGTCGGGTGCGCAGATGCTGTTCGTGGCCTTTGGCGCGCTGGTGTTGATGCCATTGATTACCGGCCTCGACCCTAACGTGGCGCTGTTCACCGCAGGCCTGGGGACGATTCTGTTCCAGATCGTCACCGGGCGTCAGGTGCCGGTGTTCCTCGCTTCGAGCTTTGCCTTCATCACACCGATCATTCTCGCCAAGGGCCAGTTTGGCCTGGCGGCGACCATGGGTGGTGTGATGGCGGCCGGTTTCGTCTACACCTTCCTCGGTCTTGCCGTGAAGATCAAAGGCACCGGGTTCATCGACCGCCTGTTGCCACCGGTGGTGATTGGCCCGGTGATCATCTCCATCGGCCTGGCCATGGCGCCGATCGCCGCCAACATGGCGATGGGCAAGGCCGGCGACGGCACTGAACTGATTCCTTACCAGACGGCGATGTTGATCTCGATGCCGGCGCTGCTGACCACCCTGATCGTCGCAGTGTTCGGCAAAGGCATTTTCCGCCTGGTGCCGATCATCTCCGGTGTGCTGGTGGGTTTCGCGATGGCGTTCTATTTCGGGGTGGTCGATACCGCGAAAATTGCTGCCGCACCGTGGTTCGCGATTCCACAGTTCACGGCGCCGGAATTCAACTGGCAGGCGATTCTGTTCATTGTTCCGGTAGCCCTGGCCCCGGCCATCGAGCATATCGGCGGCGTAATCGCGGTCGGTAGCGTGACCGGTCGCGATTACCTGAAAAAGCCCGGCCTGCACCGCACCCTGCTCGGCGATGGCATTGCCACCACCGCGGCCGGCCTGTTTGGCGGCCCACCCAACACCACCTACGCCGAAGTGACTGGCGCGGTGATGCTGACCAAAAACTACAACCCGAAGATCATGACCTGGGCGGCGATCTTCGCGATCAGCCTGGCGTTCATCGGCAAGTTCGGTGCCCTGCTGCAAAGCATCCCGGTACCGGTAATGGGCGGGATTCTGTGCCTGTTGTTCGGTTCGATTGCAGCAGTGGGGATGAACACAATGATTCGCCACAAGATCGACTTGGGCGAAGCACGCAATCTGGTGATTGTCTCGGTGACGCTGGTGTTCGGGATTGGCGGTGTGCTGGTCGGCACCGGTACCGGCCCGGATGATTTCGGCCTCAAAGGCATCGCGCTGTGCGCGGTGGTGGCGATTGCGCTGAACCTGTTGCTGCCGGGCCATGACAGCTGGAAGCACAAGCAGGCGGAAGAGCCGCTGATCTAAGCAGGTCTCAAGAACGCCATCGCGGGCAAGCCCGCTCCCACAAGGTCAGCGCAATACCTGTGGGAGCGGGCTTGCCCGCGATGCTTTTATAGCGCCAACGGTGCTCGTTCACATAATGCGTTCAACGCCTCGGCCCATTGCGGATCATCGTTGAGGCACGGCACCAGCACCAACTCCTCCCCTCCCGCTTCGCGGAACTGCTCCTTCCCACGATCGCCGATCTCTTCCAGGGTTTCGATGCAATCGGCGACGAATGCCGGGCACATCACCAGGACTTTCTTCACACCGCTTTTGGCCAACTCATCGAGGCGCGCTTCGGTGTAGGGTTCAATCCACTTGGCACGCCCCAGACGCGACTGGAATGACACCGACCACTTGCCATCCGGCAGGCCCATGCGCTTGGCAAACTCTGACGCAGTGCGCAGGCACTGAGCGCGGTAGCAAGTGGCTAATACTTCCGGTGAAGCGTTCTGACAGCAATTTTCGCTTTTAAAGCAATGGTGACCGGTGGGGTCGATCTTGGTCAGGTGCCGCTCCGGCAAACCATGAAAGCTCAGCAGTAGGTGATCGTAATCCTGCTGCAAATATGGCGTAGCGCTGGCCACCAGGGCATCGAGGTATTCTGGCTGATCGTAGAACGGCTGGAGAATCGAGAACTGCACGTCGAGTTTCTTCTCCCGCACCACTCGCTTGGCTTCTTCGATCACCGTGGTCACGGTGCTGTCGGCGAACTGCGGATAGAGCGGCGCCAGAGTGACTTTTTTGTGACCCTGAGCCGCCAGACGAACCAGCGTCGACTCAATGGATGGCTCGCCGTAGCGCATCGCCAGTTCCACCGGCCCGTGGGTCCACTGCGCGGTCATGGCCCGTTGCAGACGACGGCTGAGCACCACCAGTGGCGAGCCGTCCGCCCACCAGATCGACGCATAAGCGTGGGCCGATTGCTCCGGGCGCTTGATCAGAATCAACGACACCAGCAAACGCCGCACCGGCCACGGCAGGTCGATCACATACGGGTCCATCAGAAATTGATTGAGGTAGCTGCGCACATCCGCCACCGAGGTGGAAGCGGGTGAACCCAGGTTGACCAGAAGCAACGCGTGATCGGTCATGCAACGTCCTATTTCAGAGGCGGCGGGACAGATCGTCCAACGCCGCGCGCAAATCGGTGAACTGGAAAGTGAAGCCCGCTTCCAGCAAGCGAGCCGGCATGGCCTTCTGGCCACCCAGCAGCAACAATGACAACTCGCCCAGGCCCACCTTCAACACGAGGGTTGGCATCGGCATGAACGCCGGACGATGCAACACGCTACCCAACGTTTGGGCGAATTCGCGATTGCGCACCGGCTTGGGCGCGCAGGCATTATATGGACCGCTGGCCTCATTGCGGTGCAGAAGAAAATCAATCAGGGTGATTTGATCCTTGATATGAATCCACGACATCCACTGCCGACCACTGCCTAGAGGCCCGCCCAGCCCCAGTTTGAACGGCAACAACAGCCGCGACAAAAAGCCGCCCTCGGCGGACAGCACCAACCCGGTACGAATGAGGATCACGCGAATGCCCAAGGCTTCGGCGCGCTGCGCGGTTTCCTCCCAGGCGACGCACAACTGGCTGGCGAAATCATCGATGACCGGTGGCGATTCTTCAGTCAACTCTCGCTCACCACCATCGCCGTACCAACCAATCGCGGAGCCGGAAATCAATACCTGCGGTTTCTGCTCGCGGCTTTCGAGCCAGGCCAGCAAGGTTTCGGTCAAGGTGATCCGACTGCTCCACAACAAGGCTTTGCGCTTATGAGTCCAGAGCCGATCGGCAATTGGTGCCCCCGCGAGATTGATAATGGCATCCACCGGCTCTTGACCCAGGTCCTCAAGCCGTGCGATTCCACGTACCTGAGTGCCACAGACTTTGGCGACTTTTGCAGGCGTGCGACTCCAGACCGTCAGGCGATGTCCCTGGCTCAACCAGTGCTGGCAGAGCTGACGTCCTATCAAACCAGTACCGCCGGTCAGCAATATGTGCATGACATCTTCCTCGCGTGGCGTTTTACCCGGATCACTAGTCTATTTTTATAAGCAGGGATCTTTGGTATCGGGCAGTCTCTGTGCTTAACAATAGGCCAAGCTGTCAGAACGAGAACGCTAAAAGTTATACCAAAAAACAATATTGTACAGGTTTGAACCACGGCGTAGTCTGTACAGAAAGGTAAACGAGGCCCCTATGACTGTACCTATCGCAATCATCGGCACCGGCATCGCCGGACTCTCAGCCGCCCAGGCCCTTACGGAGGCCGGGCATGTCGTTCAACTTTTCGATAAAAGCCGCGGCAGTGGCGGACGCATGTCGAGCAAGCGCAGCGATGCGGGTGCTCTGGACATGGGCGCGCAATATTTCACTGCCCGCGACCGTCGCTTCGTCACCGAAGTCCAACGCTGGCAAGCCAACGGCTGGGTCGCCGTATGGACGCCGCAGCTCTATACCTTTCACGGCGGCCAGCTCAGGCCTTCGCCGGATGAACAGACACGCTGGGTCGGCACACCACGCATGAGCGCGATCACGCGCGGCCTGCTTGGGGATCTGGAAGTGCATTTCGCTTGCCGCATCACCGAGGTCTATCGCGGTGAAGAACACTGGCACCTGCAAGACGCCGAAGGCTTCACCCATGGTCCGTTCAGCCATGTCGTCATTGCCACGCCCGCCCCTCAGGCGACCGCGCTGCTGGCGACCGCGCCGAAACTCGCCGGGGCCGCTGCCGGGGTAAAAATGGAACCCACCTGGGCCGTCGCGCTGGCGTTCGACACACCACTGGAAACGCCTATCGAAGGCTGCTTCGTGCAGGACAGCCCTCTCGACTGGCTGGCGCGCAACCGTAGCAAACCGGGACGCGACACTACCCTCGACACCTGGGTGCTGCACGCCACCAGTACCTGGAGCCGCCAGCATATCGACCTGCCCAAGGAAGCGGTGATCGAGCAACTGCACGGTGCCTTTGCCGAACTGCTGCACGACGCCATGCCTGCTCCAACCTTCAGTCTCGCTCACCGCTGGCTGTATGCCCGGCCGGCCAGCAGTCATGAATGGGGTGCCTTGGCCGATGCCGATCTGGGCTTGTATGTGTGCGGCGACTGGTGCCTTTCGGGCCGTGTCGAGGGCGCGTGGCTCAGCGGTCAGGAAGCAGCCCGCCGGCTGCACGAACATCTGCAGTGAATTGATTCAAGTCCAACCCGCTGCTGTCGCCTTGGCAGCAGCCGCGCAAAAAACCTATACAAAAAAATTGACTTGTACACCTTTGAATCTATGATGAAGTCATGCTGTACAGATCTGGATTCGAGGTGCGCCGATGCCCCACACAGCCATGAAACCCAAAATCGCCATCAGCGCCTGCCTGATGGGAGCCGAAGTGCGTTACAACGGCGGGCACAAGGCATCGCGGCTGTGCAGCCTGACCCTCACTGATTATTTCGATTTCGTTACGGTGTGCCCGGAAGTCGCCATTGGCTTGGGCATCCCTCGCGAACCAATCCGTCTGGTCGGCAACCCAGAACATCCGGAGGCTGTCGGCACAATCAACCCGCAGATCAACGCCACCCGGCCGCTGGCCGAGTACGCCCGGAAAATGGCGGCAGAGCTGGACGACATCTGCGGCTATATCTTCATGCAGAAATCCCCTTCGTGCGGGCTGGAACGGGTCAAGGTCTACCAGGCCAACGGCGCAACAATGGACGGCGGTGGCCGTGGAATCTATGCCCAAGCCTTCTGTGCGCTGCATCCTGATCTACCGGTGGAAGAAGATGGCCGCCTCAATGACCCGGTGCTGAGGGAAAACTTCCTCACCCGCGTGTTCGCCTACAGCGCCTGGAAGCAGTTGCTGCAAACAGGCCTGACCCGGCACGCTCTCACTGACTTCCACTCGCGCTACAAATACCTGCTGATGGCCCATAACCCGGTGCAGTACAAAACCTTGGGCAATTTGCTGGGCAACATGGGCCAGTTCGATCTCGAAGAGCTCGGCCCGCGCTATTTCAGCGAGCTGATGGCGGCCCTGAAAAAATGCGCCACACGCCGCACCCATACCAACGTGCTGCAGCACCTCAGCGGCTATCTCAAAAAAGTCATCGGCCCTGAAGACAAACAGGAAGTGCAGCACGTCATCGGCCAATATCGCCAAGGCATCGTGCCGCTGGTGGTGCCGCTGACGCTGCTCAAACACTACTTTCGCCAACACCCGGATCCGTACATTGCGCAACAGGTTTACCTGCAACCGCATCCGGAAAACCTCAGCCTGCGAAACGCGATTTAATGAAAAACCCTCCGGACACCAGCGCCAGCGAAGACCTCGGCACCGACTTCAAGAAGGCCCTGGACGCTGGCTGGCTGCCCATTCGTGAGGTGGCCCGGCAGACCGGGGTCAACGCCGTCACCTTGCGCGCCTGGGAACGCCGCTATGGGCTGATCGTGCCTCAGCGTACGCCCAAGGGGCATCGGCTGTTCTGTGCCGAACACGTGCAACGGATTCTGACGATCCTTACCTGGCTCAATCGCGGCGTGGCTGTCAGCCAGGTGAAACAACTGCTCGACACGCCTCAGGGGCTTACCGAGCCCGTCGGGAACGATTGGCTGGTGCTGCGCCAGATCTTGCTGCAAGCAGTCACTCAGTTGGCCGAACGCACCCTCGATGACACAGTGAATCAAGCGATGGCGCTCTATCCGCCACGCACCTTGTGTGAACAATTGTTGATGCCGTTGCTGGCGGAACTGGAACAACGCTGGCAAGGCCAGTTCGGTGCACAGATGGAGCGGGTGTTTGTTTATTCCTGGTTACGCAGCAAATTCGGCGCGAGGATCTACCATAACAACCGTCAGTTGCGCACCGCGCCGCTGTTGCTGATCAATCACTCGGACCTGCCGATGGAGCCTTATCTATGGCTCACCGCCTGGCTGATCAGCAGTGTCGATTGCCCGGTGGAAGTCTTCGACTGGCCACTCCCCGCTGGCGAACTTGCGCTGGCGGTCGATCACCTGCAAGCCCGCGGCGTACTGCTGTATTCCAGCAAAGCCATGAATCTTTCGCAGCTGACGAAACTTTTGAATGGCGTCAGCTGCCCAAAAATAATTGCCGGACCCACGGTGTGCATTCACCATGCCGAGTTATCCGCAAGAACCACTGCCATTGCTGACTTGTCCCTGGCCGAAGACCCATTGTCGGCCCATCAGGGCCTGATTGAGCGTGGGCTCATTTAATGACGCTTTTTTAATGGATCGTGCGGATACCACCATGCAATTGATCTGGCTGCGCAGCGACTTGCGTCTACACGACAACACCGCCCTCTCGGCCGCCGCAGCCCGCGGCCCGAGTGTGGCGGTGTATTTGCTGAGTCCGCAGCAATGGCTGGCGCATGACGATGCGCCGTGCAAAGTGGATTTCTGGCTGCGCAACCTCAGCGAGTTACGCCATGCGCTGGACGCCCTGAACATCCCGCTGCTGATTCGCAAGGCGTCCCGCTGGGATGAGGCACCAAAGGTCCTGCTCAAGTTGTGCCAGCAACTGAAGATCGACGCAGTGCACGTCAACGAGGAATACGGCATTCATGAAACCCGTCGTGATGCAGCGGTGGCCCATGCGCTGAAAGCTCAAGGCATCGAATTTTACAGCTACCTCGATCAACTGTTGTTCAAGCCCGGCACCGTACTGACGAGAACCGGGACCTACTTCCAGGTCTTCAGCCAGTTTCGCAAGGTCTGTTACGAACGCTTGCATGCCTCATTGCCGAGATTGGTTACCGCCCCCGCCATCCAGGCTCCGCTGGGTATCGCCAGCGACGAACCGCCCTCTCATGTCGAGGGTTTCGACACGCCCAGCGATAGTTTGCGTGCTCTCTGGCCGGCCGGCGAAGCCGAAGCCCAACACCGCCTCGAGACCTTTACCGGCTCACAGATCGATTATTACCACAGCGAGCGCGATTTCCCGGCAAAACCCGGTACAAGCCAGCTTTCACCCTATCTCGCCGCCGGAGTCATTTCCCCCCGTCAATGTTTTCACGCCGCGTTGCGCAGTAATCAGGGGGAGTTCGAAAGCGGCAAGGTCGGCGCCGTTACCTGGATCAACGAGTTACTGTGGCGCGAGTTCTACAAACACATTCTGGTGGGCTACCCACGGGTCTCCCGGCACCGGGCCTTTCGCCCGGAAACCGAAGCCCTCGCCTGGCGTGACGCCCCGGAAGACCTCAAGGCCTGGCAACAAGGCCGTACCGGTCTGCCGATCATCGATGCCGCCATGCGCCAATTGCTGGAAACCGGCTGGATGCACAATCGCTTGCGCATGGTCGTGGCAATGTTCCTGACCAAAAACCTGCTGATCGACTGGCGTGAAGGCGAACGCTTCTTCATGCGACATCTGATTGACGGCGATCTGGCGGCGAACAACGGTGGCTGGCAGTGGAGTTCGTCCACCGGCACCGATTCGGCGCCCTACTTCCGGATTTTCAACCCACTGAGTCAATCGGAAAAATTCGATGCCGAAGGGGTTTTCATCAAACATTGGTTGCCGCAGATCAATGGAATGAGCAAAAAAGACCTGCACAATCGCGCGAGACTCGACGGATTATTCGGCGTGGCGGATTATCCATCGCCCATCGTCAACCTGAGCACTTCCCGCGACCGGGCCTTGGCCGCGTTCAAGAACCTGCCATCCCGACAGGGTTTATCACCCTCTGAATTAACGTGATGCCGCCGCGTTGCGTTATAAATACAACATTGCGCCGGGAAATTATCCGGTTAAAAGGGAACTGGGATGAGTCTTACACCTCCAAGGCGATACTGGTTGACCGGTGCCAGCAATGGCATTGGTGCCTCTTTGGCCGAAGAAATACTGAAAACCGGTGCCCACCTGGCTGTCAGCTCCCGCTCATTGGCGCCATTGAAAGCCCTGTCTCAGCGTTATCCCGGGCAAGTGCTGGTGGTCGCGGGTGATTTGACCAATGGCCAGCGGGTGCGCGAAATCGGCGAGCAGATTGCCGAGCAATGGGGTTCTCTGGACACCATGATCCTCAACGGGGGTACTTGCGAATACGTCGACGCCAACCAGTTCGACTCGTCAATCATCGAACACATCGTGCGTACCAACCTGCTTGCCAGCAGCTATTGCATCGAAGCTGCCCGGTCCCTGCTGCAGGCGGGCACCGCGCCGCATCTGGTGGGCATGGCCAGCTCGGTGACCTACCTGCCCCTGCCACGGGCCGAAGCCTATGGCGACTCAAAGCCCGGGTTGCGTCACCTTTTCGAGTCCTTGCGCATCGACGTGGAGCCGGAAAACATCGAAATGACCGTGGTCAGTCCAGGGGTTATCGATACACCTCTGAACAACGACCTCTCGACACACGTCGACTGGTCGGCGGACAAAGCTGCGCGATACCTCTTCGACATGCTCAAGCATCGTCCACTGGAGCTCCCCTTACCGGAACTGCTTATGCCTGTCCTTTGGCCTCTGCCGCAAAAGCCCGGCCAGACGGGACTGGAAATCGGCAAGCGCATGGAGCGAAACAATCCGCCGATCGAGGGTCTGCCGTGAAGCCTGAGCGTCCGTCAGGCCTTTCACACAGCGTGGGCTCACTGCCTTACACTGCGTGCCATGAAAACCATTCCCCACACGCAAATCGCCGAACCTGCGGTCACCTGCTCGACCTGCGCGGCCTGCTGCTGCCAGCTTGAAGTCATGTTGATCACCGACACCGGCGTGCCCGAGCGTTTTATCGATACCGACGATTGGGGCGGGGAAGTCATGCTGCGACTGGATGACGGTTGGTGCGCCGCACTGGATCGCAACAGCATGATGTGCACCATCTACGAAAAACGTCCGCTGATCTGCCGGGAGTTCGAAATGGGCGCACCGGAATGCATCACCGAACGCCAGGGGATTGCGACGGCGTATCGGTGAAAGGGTCGATTTTAGAGATATGTCAGCAGGTCTGACGCCTTCGCGGGCAAGCCTCGCTCCTACCCACCGTACCCTGTAGGAGCGAGGCTTGCCCGCGAAGCTTTTGACGTTACAACGGCATCGTGTAATGCAGCGAGTAACTCTCTACGCCATCGTTCGGGCTGCTGATCCCGGCATTGGAATAGTGCGTGGCGCGAATCCCGACTTCATGTCCGCCGGTAAAGCGCAGACCAAACCCGAAACGGTCTTCGAACTGAAAGGCCCCGCCAAGTTTGTTGTCTTCGACTTCGGTGTTGGCAAACACCGCGATGCCGATACCCGCTTCAACGTAGGGCTTGATGGTCTGACCGGCAAACTCATACACCAGCACCGGCGAGAACGACAAACTGTGATTGCTCGACGTTTCATCGCCCTCCCAATAGGTGTAAGCGCCGCTCCAGTAACCGGTCAAGCGACCGATATCACTCTGCAACCAGCTCTTGTCCCAGTCGAATTGCATGCCCAGTCGGTAAGTCATGGTCGAATCGCTGGTCTGGCCTACCCCGAACTCCACCCCGGCTGCCTGCGCGGTAAAACTGTGCCCCATCAATGCGGTCGCAATCGCGGCCAAGCAGAATAGTCGCTTCATTAGAAACATCCTTTTCCGAACAATTTCGTATGGTTTTTATGCTGTTCAACAGACAAAGCTATAGAAGTTGACGCTTGATCAGAAGTTCAGCCCAATTATTCGTCTCATCACATTTTTTATCTACAAGTCGAAGCTTTGCACAACACCCGTCGAATGCCATAAAACCGGCAAGATATTTCTGAAATGCTCCGGATCCGCACTCGTCCAGAACCGGGCAGCGCAAGCAGGTCCCTCGGCCAGCAACTCACGCTCGGCCAACAATCGTTGAAGCTGCCGGGCCACAGCGGCACCGGTATCGATCAGGCTGATGCTCTGGGGGAGCATCTGCTTAAGCAGCGGCTTTAGAAAGGGATAATGCGTGCAGCCAAGAATGATCGTGTCTGCACCTTCAGCCAGCAGCGGATCAACATACCCTTGCAGTAATTGACGCAATGCCTCGCTGTGCAGATCGCCGTTTTCAATCAACTCCACCAACCCGGGGCACGGCTGAGTGATCACCCGCACATCAGTGGCGAAACGGTCGAGCAAGGCGGCGAACTTGGCGCTCTGCAAAGTACCGGTGGTGGCGAGTACCCCCACCACACCACTGCGCGTCGCCGCAGCAGCCGGTTTGACCGCCGGCTCCATGCCGACGATGGGCCACTCGGGGAAATCGCGCCGCAAGTCCGCAACACCCGCGACTGTCGCGGTGTTGCAAGCGAGCACCAGCGCCTTGGCGCCCTGCTGCTGAAAGAACTGCGCCATGACACTGCAACGCTGACTGATGAATGCCGGGGATTTCTCGCCGTAGGGAATATTCCCGCAATCGCCGAGGTACAAAAGAGACTCGTTGGGCAGCAACTGCTGGATCTCGGCCAGCACGGAGAGTCCACCGACGCCGGAATCGAATACAGCAATCGGCGCTTCACGCATGGCTTGACCCGCAGACGTTGCAGCCCGGATCACGCTTGACCCGTAACTCACGGAAGCGCGTACCCAAGGCATCGATCAATAACAGGCGCCCCACCAGCGGCTCGCCGAACCCCACCAGCAACTTCAGCGCTTCGAGGGCTTGCAGACTGCCGACCAGGCCCACCAGCGGACCGAGTACGCCGGCTTCGCTGCACGTCAATTCGGCTTCGCTGCCATGCCCGTATAAACAGTGGTAACACGGGCTTTCCGGACGGCGGGGGTCGAATACCGACAACTGCCCTTCCAGCCGAATCGCCGCACCGCTGACCAGCGGTTTGCGCGCCGCGACACAGGCGGCGTTGACCGCTTCGCGGGTGGAAAAATTATCCGAACAGTCCAGCACCAGATCCACCGCCGCAACTGCCGCAGCCAGGGAATCTTCATCCAGTGCGGTGCGATGGGCAATCAACTGAATCTCGGGATTGATCGCGGTCAGACGACGGATCGCCGAATCGACTTTGCTCAGGCCTACGCTGTCGCTGTCGTGAACGATCTGGCGTTGCAGATTGGTCAGGTCAACCGTGTCGAAGTCCGCCAGATGCAACTCACCGATACCCGCCGCAGCCAGGTACAACGCAACCGGCGAGCCGAGACCGCCGAGGCCGACAATCAGCACGCGGCTTTCTTTGAGCCGCAACTGGCCGTCTATGTCGACGTGTTGCAGCAGAATCTGCCGGCTATAACGCAGTAATTCCTGATCATTCAGCACGGCAAGCGCCCCAGACTGATGCGTTCGTGACCGCCCAGATCGGTGCGGCTGTGGACCTCTTCAAAGCCGCGGCTGAGTAGCAGATCGCGTACGGCTTCAGCTTGATCGTAACCATGTTCGAGCATCAACCAGCCACCCGCTTCAAGGTGATCCGGTGCCTGGGCGACGATCAGACGCAAATCGTCTAGCCCATCGACGCCGGCCACCAGGGCACTGGCGGGTTCGAAGCGCACGTCGCCCTCCGCTAGATGCGGATCGGTCGAAGCAATGTAGGGCGGATTGCTGATGATCAATTGAAAGCGTTGGCCTTCCAAAGCGCTGAACCAATGGCTACTCAGCACTGTGGCGTTGCTCAGGTGCAGCCGCTGGCGATTGCGCTCGGCCAGGGCCACGGCTTCCAGCACACGATCCACGGCGGTGACTTTCCAGGCCGGACGTTCGCTGGCCAGGGCTAGGGCGATGGCGCCGCTGCCGGTGCCCAAATCGAGAACCGTGGCCGGGGTCGCCGGCAACAGTTCCAGCGCGGCTTCCACCAGCAACTCGGTGTCGGGACGCGGAATCAGCGTGTGGGGCGCGACTTCCAGGTCGAGTTTCCAGAAGCCTTGCTGCCCCAGAATGTAGGCCACCGGCTCACCGCTACGGCGGCGTTGCAGGTACTCGGCAAATTTCAGGGCCGCTTCGCTCGGGACGATACGCTCAGGCCAGGTGTGCAGAAAACTGCGGGACTTGCCCAAGGCAGCCGCCAGCAGCAATTCGGCATCCAGACGCGCGGTGGGCGAGTCGGGCAAATCGGCGGCGCGCAACAAGCTGGCAATGATCGTCATTTACTCACCTATCGCTGCCAATTGGTCGGCCTGGAACTCGGCCAGCAGCGGTTCGATCACCGCATCCACGCCACCGGCGAGAATTTCGTCGAGCGAATACAGCGTCAGGTTGACCCGGTGGTCGGTGACCCGGCCCTGGGCAAAGTTATAGGTGCGAATACGCTCGGAACGGTCACCGGAACCTACCAGTAACTTTCGCTCGCTGGCGATGGCATTGGCTGCTGCGCTGGTCTGTTGGTCGTTAAGCTTGGCCGACAGCCAGGACATCGCCCGGGCGCGGTTCTTGTGCTGGGAACGTTCTTCCTGGCACTCGACGACAATACCGGACGGCAAGTGCGTGATACGAATCGCCGAGTCGGTCTTGTTGACGTGCTGACCACCGGCACCGGAGGAGCGATAGGTGTCGACCCGCAGATCCGCCGGGTTGATCTCGATCGCTTCCTGCTCGTCCGGCTCGGGTAACACGGCCACGGTGCAAGCCGAGGTGTGGATGCGGCCCTGGGATTCAGTGGCCGGAACCCGCTGTACGCGGTGTGCGCCGGATTCGAACTTCAACTTGCCGTAAACGTTCTCGCCTTCGACCCGGGCAATGACTTCTTTATAGCCGCCGTGTTCGCCTTCGTTCTCCGAGAGAATCTCTACCCGCCAGCCACGCCGTTCGGCGTAGCGCGAATACATGCGGAACAGGTCGCCGGAAAAGATTGCCGCTTCGTCACCGCCGGTGCCGGCACGGATCTCGAGGAATACGTTGCGCCCGTCGTTCGGATCTTTGGGCAGCAGCATGCGTTGCAGTTGGGCTTCGATTTCGATCAGTTGCTCTTTGGCTTCGCGGACTTCTTCCACGGCCATTTCGCGCATGTCCGGGTCGCTGTCCTTGAGCAGCGCCTGAGCCCCTTCGAGGTCACTCTGCACTTTAAGCAGCTGTTTATAGGTGCCTACGATTGGCTCGACTTCCGCGTATTCCTTGGAATAGGCGCGGAACTTGTTTTGATCGGAAATGACCTCGCCATCGCCAAGCAGGGCGGTCAATTCCTCGAAACGGTCCTGGAGGATGTCCAGCTTATTGAGCAGTGACGCTTTCATTGCGGTTTTTTATCCGAAAAGCTATCCGATGAGCCCTCACCGAGGGCAAAGAGTTCCTGGGCCATGGCCAGCGCATCGAGGCGGCCTTCGGCAGAGAGCTTTTTCAATTGCACGCTCGGAGCATGCAAGAGTTTGTTGGTCAGGCCGCGGGCCAGTTGCACCAGCACGTCTTCGGCGCTGCTGCCATTGGCGAGCATGCGCTGGGCTTTCTGCAATTCTTCGTCGCGCATGCGCTCGCTTTGTTGACGATAGGCCTTGAGCACATCCACCGCCGCCAGTTCGCGCAGGCGAACCATGAAATCTTCAGCACCAATCGACACCATCTCTTCGGCGGCCTGGGCAGCGCCCTGACGGCTCTTTAGGTTTTCGGCGACCACTTCGTGGAGATCGTCGACGCTATACAGGTAAACGTCGTCCAACTCGCCGACTTCCGGTTCGATATCCCGAGGGACGGCGATATCCACCATAAAAATCGGCTTGTGCTTGCGCAATTTCAAGGCGCTTTCCACCGCCCCTTTACCGAGAATCGGCAACTGGCTGGCGGTGGAACTGATGACGATGTCACTGCGCACCAGTTCTGCCGGGATGTCCGAGAGCAGCACTGCGTGGGCGCCGAACTGCTCGGCCAGGATGCTCGCACGCTCCAGGGTGCGGTTCGCGACCACTATTCGCTTCACCCCCAGCTCATGCAGATGGCGGGCGACCAGGGTAATGGTCTCGCCGGCACCGATCAGCAAGGCCTGGCTGCGTTGCAAATCACTGAAAATCTGTTTCGCCAGGCTGACCGCGGCAAACGCTACGGATACCGGGTTTTCGCCGATGGCGGTGTCGGTACGCACCTGTTTGGCCGCATTGAAGGTGGCCTGGAACAGTCGCCCGAGCAGCGGACCAATGGTGCCGGCCTCGCGAGCGACAGCGTAAGCCGATTTCATTTGACCGAGAATCTGTGGTTCACCCAGCACCAGCGAATCGAGCCCGGAGGCAACCCGCATCATGTGACGAACTGCCGCATCATCTTCATGCACATAAGCGCTCGCGCGCAGCTCATCGAGGCTCAGATGATGATAATCGGCCAGCCAGCGCAACACGATGTCAGCCGAAAGGTGATCCTGTTCTATATACAACTCACTGCGATTGCAGGTGGAGAGGATCGCAGCTTCGCGGCTGTCGGTAAGTCGGCAGAGCTGCTGCAAGGCCTCAACCAGCTGCTCGGGGGTAAAGGCCACGCGCTCGCGGACGTCTACTGAAGCAGTCTTGTGGTTAATACCGAGTGCAAGGAAGGCCATTCAAGGTCGCTGATGGTGACGTGAAGCCGACAATTGTCCTACTTCGACAGAGCCAGAACAACTACCACTGACTATTGCGTCAATTACCTGCCCCTATAAAGGCATCCATCGACACTCGGTTATGTTTGGCCGAAGGCTTGTGTCATGATGATCCGACCGCAGGTTAGTCGTCCTCTTCCTATATGAATAGATCTTCCGCGTTGCTCCTCGCTTTTGTCTTCCTCAGCGGCTGCCAGGCCTTGGCACCCGTTTCGTCGGACGGTACGCCGCCGGTCGAAGACAGCGCTCCAGCTCCTGAAAAGCCCAAGGTTTACAGCTCGTTCAGTGAAGAAACCATCTTCAGCCTATTGAGCGCCGAACTGGCTGGCCAGCGCAATCGTTACGATATTGCCTTGGACAACTACGTGACCCAGGCCCTCAACACCCAGGATCCGGGCATCTCCGAGCGGGCATTTCGCATTGCCGAGTATCTGGGTGCCGATCAGGCTGCCCTCGACACCGCACTGGTCTGGGCCAAAAACGCCCCGGACGATCTCGAGGCGCAACGGGCGGCGGCCGTGCAACTCGCCCGCGCAGGGCGTTATGACGACTCCATGGTCTATATGGAGAAAGTCCTGCAAGGCAAAGGCGACACGCATTTCGACTTTCTCGCCCTGTCCGCCGCCGATACCGATCAGGAGACCCGCAACGGTCTGATGAAAGGTTTTGACCGCCTGTTGCAGCGCCATCCGCACAACAACCAGCTGATTTTCGGCAAGGCCTTGCTGTTGCAACAGGACGGCGATGCCAAAGGTGCCCTGACCCTGCTCGAAGACAACCCGCCGGACGAGGGCGAAATAGCGCCGATCCTGCTGCGCGCGCGCCTGCTGCAAGGGCTCAACCGTGGCGATGAAGCCCTGCCGCTGCTGCAAAAAAGCATCAAGAAATACCCGGACGACAAACGCCTGCGCCTGACTTACGCTCGCATGCTGGTTGAGCAGGATCGCATGGACGACGCCAAGGTCGAGTTCTCGAGCCTGGTGCAGCAATACCCCGAAGACGACGAACTGCGTTATTCCTTGGCCCTGGTCTGCCTGGAAGCCAAGGCGTGGGACGAGGCCAAAGGTTACCTGGAAGATTTGATCGCTCGGGAAAGCCATGTCGACTCGGCACACCTGAACCTGGGGCGCATTGCTGAAGAGCGTAACGACCCGCAGGGCGCATTGATCGAATACGCCCAGGTCGGGGTGGGCAACGATTACCTGCCGGCACAATTGCGTCAGGCCGATATTCTGATGAGCAATGGCAAGACCGCCGAAGCCCAAAGCCGTCTGGCAGCCGAGCGCGGCGAGCAACCCGATTACGCGATCCAGCTGTACCTGATCGAAGCCGAAACCTTGTCCGCCAACAAACAGGGCGACAAGGCCTGGAACGTCTTGCAGCAAGCCCTGCAGCAATACCCCGATGATCTGAATCTGCTGTACACCCGGGCCATGCTGGCAGAAAAACGCAATGACCTGGCTCAGATGGAAAAGGATCTGCGACTGATCATCAAGCGCGACCCGGACAATGCGATGGCGTTGAACGCTCTCGGCTATACCCTGTCCGACCGCACCACACGCTATGCCGAAGCCAAGGCCTTGATCGAACAGGCACACCAGATCAACCCGGAAGACCCGGCAGTCCTGGACAGCCTCGGATGGGTCAATTTCCGCCTGGGCAACCTTGATGAAGCCGAGCGGTATTTGCGCCAGGCGCTGGAGCGCTTCCCCGATCAGGAGGTCGCCGCTCACCTGGGTGAAGTCCTGTGGGCCAATGGCAAACAGCGCGAAGCCAAGAAAATCTGGAGCAAGTTCCTCAAGGAACAACCCGACAGCCCTACCCTGCGCGGCACCATCAAGCGCCTGACCGGATCAGAGACTCTTTAAGATTATGTTTTTGCGCCATCTCATTATTTTCAGCTTCATCGCCCTGCTCGCCGGCTGCGCGGGCTTCGTTGCCCGCGAATCGGTCCAGGGTCAAGGCAACAAGGCCCAATGGCGCGAGCACAAACAGCAACTGACCGGTCTCGACGGCTGGCAGATCAACGGCAAAATCGGCATTCGTGCGCCAAAAGATTCGGGTAGCGGCACATTGTTCTGGCTGCAACGCCAGGATTACTACGATATCCGCCTCTCCGGCCCGCTGGGTCGTGGCGCGGCTCGCCTGACCGGTCGCCCTGGCAAAGTCTCGCTGGAAGTGGCCAATCAGGGCCGCTATGACGCGCCGACCCCGGAAGCCCTGGTTGAAGAACAATTGGGCTGGAAACTGCCGGTATCCCATCTGGCATGGTGGGTTCGCGGACTCCCGGCCCCGGACAGCAAAAGTCGCCTGACCCTCGACGTCGACAGCCGCCTGGCCAATCTCGAACAGGATGGCTGGCAGGTCGAGTACCTCAGCTATGCCGAGCAGAACGGCTACTGGCTACCCGAGCGGATCAAACTGCACGGCACCGACCTTGATGTCACGCTGGTGATCAAGGAATGGCAACCACGCAAGCTGGGGCAGTGAACATGACTGCGCCACGCCTGACATTGCCCTCGCCCGCCAAGCTCAACCTGATGCTGCATATCCTCGGTCGCCGTGAAGACGGTTACCACGAGTTGCAAACGATTTTTCAGTTCCTCGATTACGGTGATGAAATCACCTTCGCCGTTCGCGACGATGGCGTGATTCGGTTGCACACCGAATTCGCCGACGTCCCTCACGACAGCAACCTGATCGTCAAAGCCGCAAAAAAACTTCAGGAGCAATCCGGTTGCTCACTGGGTATCGATATCTGGATCGAAAAAATCCTGCCCATGGGCGGTGGAATCGGTGGCGGCAGTTCGAATGCGGCAACCACATTGCTGGGTCTCAATCATCTCTGGCAACTGGGTTGGGATGAGGATCGGCTGGCCGCGCTGGGCCTTACGCTTGGCGCCGACGTCCCGGTTTTCGTGCGTGGCCACGCGGCTTTCGCCGAGGGTGTGGGGGAGAAACTCACCCCTGTGGAGCCCGAAGAACCGTGGTATCTCGTGCTGGTGCCGCAAGTATCTGTAAGTACAGCAGAAATTTTTTCAGATCCACTGTTGACACGTAACACTCCTCCCATTAAAGTGCGCCCCGTTCCCAAGGGAAACAGTCGAAATGACTGCTTACCGGTGGTAGCAAGGCGTTATCCAGATGTACGTAACGCATTGAATTTGTTAGGTAAATTTACCGAAGCAAAACTCACCGGAACTGGAAGTTGTGTGTTTGGGGGCTTCCCAAGCAAGGCTGAAGCTGATAAAGTCTCGGCCCTTCTGACAGAGACCCTTACAGGGTTTGTAGCGAAAGGAAGCAACATTTCGATGTTGCATCGCAAGCTGCAAAGTCTGCTCTAAAAGGAATCGAGTACTGGGTACTCGTTGCAACAGATACAGGGGCGTCGCCAAGCGGTAAGGCAGCAGGTTTTGATCCTGCCATGCGTTGGTTCGAATCCAGCCGCCCCTGCCATTTTCCTATACTCATCCAGGTTACCCTCAGCCTTCAGGTACTGCGCGTGTCCAAGATGATGGTCTTTACGGGGAACGCTAACCCCGATCTGGCTCGGCGTGTTGTACGTCAGCTGCATATCCCTCTCGGTGACATCTCTGTCGGTAAGTTCTCCGACGGCGAAATTACTGCCGAGATCAATGAAAACGTTCGTGGTAAAGACGTCTTCATTATTCAGCCGACTTGCGCTCCGACCAACGATAACCTGATGGAACTGGTAGTGATGGCTGATGCCTTCCGCCGCTCCTCGGCTACTCGTATCACTGCTGTTATTCCTTACTTTGGTTATGCCCGTCAGGATCGCCGTCCGCGTTCCGCACGTGTGGCTATCAGCGCGAAAGTCGTTGCTGACATGCTTACCGTAGTCGGCATCGACCGTGTTCTCACGGTTGATCTGCATGCTGACCAGATTCAGGGCTTCTTCGATATTCCGGTAGATAACATCTACGGCTCCCCGGTACTGGTGGATGACATTGAAGATCAGCGCTTCGAAAACCTGATGATCGTGTCTCCGGACATTGGTGGCGTCGTGCGTGCACGGGCTGTTGCCAAATCCCTGGGCGTGGATCTCGGGATCATCGACAAACGCCGTGAGAAAGCCAATCACTCTGAAGTGATGCATATCATCGGTGATGTCGAAGGGCGTACCTGTATTCTGGTCGATGACATGGTCGATACCGCCGGCACTCTGTGCCACGCGGCCAAGGCCCTGAAAGAGCATGGCGCTGCCAAGGTTTTCGCCTACTGCACGCACCCTGTGCTGTCGGGTCGGGCGATCGAAAACATTGAAAATTCCGTGCTGGACGAGCTGGTGGTGACGAACACCATCCCGCTGTCCGCTGCAGCACAAGCCTGTGCGCGTATCCGTCAACTGGATATTGCACCGGTAGTTGCCGAGGCGGTTCGCCGCATCAGCAATGAAGAATCGATCAGCGCGATGTTCCGTTAAGGGCCCTGCCCTTCTCATTACATCTCGCTGACGAAAAGCGCCCCGCCCCGGCATTACTGTCGGGGCGGGGCTTTTTTGCCCATATCGCCTTTAGCGCTGGTCGCAAACGCTGGGGCGAGTGTGGTTATTTTGGAGATACAACATGAACGATTTTACTCTGAATGCTGAAGTGCGTTCCGACCTGGGGAAAGGTGCGAGCCGCCGCCTGCGTCGTCTCGCCGCCCTGGTTCCAGCTGTTGTTTACGGTGGCGACAAAGCCCCTGAATCCATCAGCATGCTGGCCAAAGAAGTTGCCAAACTGCTCGAAAACGAAGCGGCTTACAGCCACATCATCGAGCTGAACGTTGGTGGCACCAAGCAAAACGTCGTAATCAAAGCTCTGCAACGTCACCCGGCCAAAGGCCACGTGATGCACGCTGACTTCGTACGCGTAGTTGCCGGCCAGAAACTGACCGCTATCGTTCCAGTGCACTTCATCAACGAAGAAGCACCGGTCAAGAAAGGCGGCGAGATTTCGCACGTGACTTCGGAAATCGAAGTGTCCTGCCTGCCGAAAGACCTGCCTGAATTCATCGAAGTCGACCTGGCTAACGCCGAAGTCGGTTCGATCATTCACCTGTCTGACCTCAAAGCCCCTAAAGGCGTTGAGTTCGTTGCTCTGGCACACGGCGATGACAAGGCTGTTGCCAACGTTCACGCTCCACGTGTTGCTCCAGAAGCTACTGAAGGCGCAGCAGAGTAATTTCACTCTGTTCGCCGGAGTGACCGGAAACATCGCGGACTAGAGCGTAGCGAGAAAGCGGGCGAGAACGCGGAGTTTACATAATGGTAAATGAGCACTTGTCGTCCACTTTCGCCGCACTCCCTGATTGCGGTGATGTTATCCACCACTCCTAGGAAGGGCCCCTATCGTGACTGCCATCAAACTGATCGTTGGCCTGGGAAATCCAGGCGCTGAATACGAACAGACCCGGCATAACGCAGGGGCCCTTTTTGTTGAGCGCATCGCGCACGCGCAGGGTGTCAACCTTGTGGCCGATCGCAAATATTTCGGCCTGACCGGGCGCTATTCGCATCAGGGTCAGGATGTTCGTCTACTGATTCCCACCACCTACATGAACCGCAGCGGCCAGGCCGTCGCGGCACTTGCCGGCTTCTTTCGGATAAAGCCGGAAGAGATTCTGGTGGCGCATGACGAACTCGACCTGCCTCCGGGCGTTGCCAAGCTCAAACAGGGCGGCGGCCACGGCGGTCACAACGGGTTGCGCGACATCATCGCGCAACTGGGCAATCAGAATACCTTTCACCGCTTGCGGCTTGGCATCGGCCACCCGGGCGTTGCCAGTATGGTTTCAAATTTCGTCCTGGGTCGTGCGCCACGCGCCGAACAGGAAAAACTCGATGCCAGCATCGACTTTGCCCTCGGCGTGCTGCCGGATATCCTCGCCGGTGAATGGAACCGCGCGATGAAAAACCTGCACAGCCAGAAGGCCTGACTTTTACCCGAGGGGAAACACCATGGGATTCAATTGCGGCATCGTCGGCCTGCCTAACGTCGGCAAGTCCACCCTGTTCAACGCCCTGACCAAGTCCGGGATCGCGGCCGAGAACTTCCCCTTCTGCACCATCGAGCCGAACACCGGTATCGTGCCGATGCCGGATCCGCGCCTGGCAGCCTTGGCGGCCATCGTCAATCCCAAGCGCATCCTGCCGACCACCATGGAATTCGTCGACATCGCAGGCCTGGTGGCCGGCGCCTCGAAAGGTGAAGGTCTGGGCAACAAGTTCCTCGCCAACATCCGTGAAACCGATGCCATCGCCCACGTAGTCCGCTGCTTCGAAGACGAGAACGTGATTCACGTTTCCAACAGCGTCGACCCGAAACGTGATATCGAGATCATCGACCTGGAACTGATCTTCGCCGACCTCGACAGCTGCGAGAAGCAATTGCAGAAAGTCGCCCGCAACGCCAAGGGTGGTGACAAGGACGCCGTGGTCCAGAAAGGCCTGCTGGAACAATTGATCGCTCACTTCACCCTCGGCAAGCCAGCGCGTACGCTAATGAAGAACATGGGCGCCGATGACAAAGCGGTGATTCGTGGCTTCCATTTGCTGACAACCAAGCCGGTCATGTACATCGCCAACGTCGCTGAAGACGGTTTCGAGAACAACCCGCTGCTGGACATCGTCAAAGCCATCGCCGAAGAAGAAGGCGCCATGGTGGTTCCGGTCTGCAACAAGATCGAAGCCGAAATCGCCGAACTGGAAGACGGTGAAGAGAAAGACATGTTCCTCGAAGCCCTGGGCCTCGAAGAGCCTGGCCTGAACCGCGTGATCCGCGCCGGCTACGAGATGCTGCACCTGCAGACCTACTTCACCGCCGGTGTCGAAGAAGTCCGCGCCTGGACCGTCCGCGTCGGTGCTACCGCACCACAAGCCGCCGGCGTGATCCACACCGACTTCGAAAAAGGCTTCATCCGCGCCGAAGTCATCGCTTACGACGACTTCATCCAGTACAAGGGCGAAGCCGGTACCAAAGAAGCGGGTAAATGGCGCCTGGAAGGCAAGGACTACATCGTTAAAGACGGCGACGTGATGCACTTCCGTTTCAACGTGTAATAGGAACCGTGGATTTCCACGGACCTCGGTAATCTCAAAATCCCCGTAATCACTCGATGATACGGGGATTTTTACGTCTTGGGATCCCTCTCCTCCATTGTGATCGGGCCAAACTGACCGATACCCATGCAAGGCTGCGCCACGGGCGGATATGAGCCCTTGCGTTCCTGGCAGTAGGACCATGAGTCGGGACTCGGAGCCGTGACACGCGCCCCTCTCATATCTGCTCTAGACTGAAAACGGCTCATCCGTGATCTGGAGAACCCTCATGCTGGAGAATTTTGAACGCTATCCACTGATGTTCGGCCCTACGCCGATTGAGAAACTCAATCGTCTGTCGGCATGTCTCGGTGGCAATATCGAGCTCTATGCCAAACGAGAGGATTGCAACTCCGGACTTGCGTTTGGCGGCAACAAGATCCGCAAGCTGGAATACATCATTCCCGATGCCATTGCCTCGCAGGCGGACACGCTGGTGTCCATCGGTGGCGTCCAGTCAAACCACACGCGCCAGGTCGCGGCTGTCGCTGCCAAACTCGGCATGAAGTGCCGTCTCGTTCAAGAAAGCTGGGTTCCATTCCCGGATGCGGTCTACGACCGGGTCGGGAATATCCTGATGAGCCGCGTGCTGGGGGCGGAGATTGAATTCGTCGATGAAGGTTTCGATATCGGTATCCGCGAGAGCTGGGAGCGGGCGCTAGAAGACGTCAAGGCGAAAGGAGGCAAACCGTATGCAATTCCCGCCGGAGCTTCCATGCACAAATATGGAGGTCTGGGCTATGTTGGCTTCGCCGAAGAAGTACGCGAGCAAGAGGCCAGGATGGGGATCAGGTTTGATTACATCATCGTCTGCACTGTGACCGGCTCCACACATGCAGGCATGTTGGTGGGATTTGCCAAGGATGGTGGTGCGCGCAATGTGATTGGTATCGACGCCTCCGCCACACCTGAACAAACCAGGGCACAAGTGTTGGCAATCGCTCAGCATACGGCGAAGCTTATTGGGCTTGGCCAGGAAATCACAGCTGACGATGTTGTCCTTAAAGAAGAATATGCCTATCCGGCCTATGGCATTCCATCAGAAGAAACCAACACAGCCATTCGGTTGTGCGCTCGCATGGAAGGCATGATGACAGACCCGGTCTATGAGGGAAAATCCATGCAAGGCCTCATCGATCTCGTCCGCCAGGGGTTTTTCCCGGATGGATCGAAGGTGCTCTATGCACATCTCGGTGGTGTACCAGCGATTAACGCGTATAGCTATGTCTATCGAAACGGCTGATTTTTGTAAAAGGTCGCGATCGAGATCGTTAACGCACGCAATAAGGCCCTACTAACCTCTTCGTCATCCGCGTCAGTGTGCCACTATCGTTATTGTCACACACGGTGCTTTGTCCGATTGAAGAACATCGAAGACCCCGCCCCCACTACTGCGATTGCAAAGATCCCGACATCGATGCTGCCAATGTAGGGCGGCAGCACTAACATCACGCCAAAGCCCAAACCGACCAGAGCAATACCCAGCCATTTCCTGAGCGCGTAGTTCCTTACGCAAGTGTACAACAGCATCATCCCCACGCAGGCCAACGCATACTGACTGTAGAGATTCATGGGCCTATGCCCCTTGGGACTTGATGATCATGGAAGACACCGAGCGCTATGGTCCAATACCGCCGCTGACTTGAACGTCCAGACTGACGATGACATCGCCAGCGTGATAGGCCGGTAATCAAACTCCACTGCTCGCACTCTTATCGAGTCCAGAAAGGCGCGAAGTTTCCATCAGGATAGTGATTTGCGCAAACGGCAATCACGGTTGCAGGCATGCTTTAGCACTACAAGTCTCTATACCGGTCGGTACGGGTCAGCCTTTTTGGGTTCTCGGCAAAAAGATCGCCAACACCCCTAACAACGGCAAGAACGAACACAGGAAGTACACGTACTCAATGCCGTGAATATCCGCCAGATGCCCGAGTAGCGCCGCACCAATCCCGCCAAAGCCAAACATCAGTCCGAAGAACACCCCTGCAATCATCCCGACGTTACCCGGCACCAGTTCCTGGGCATATACCACGATCGCCGAGAACGCCGAGGCGAGGATGAAACCGATCACCACGCTTAGAACGCTGGTCCAGAACAGATCAACGTGGGGCAGCATCAGAGTGAACGGTGCGACGCCGAGGATCGAGAACCAGATCACCGCCTTGCGCCCGATCTTGTCGCCGATCGGCCCGCCGAAGAAGGTCCCCGCCGCTACTGCACCGAGAAACAGGAACAGGTGCAGCTGCGAGCTGGCCACCGACAGGTCAAATTTTTCAATCAGGTAGAACGTGAAGTAGCTGGTGAGGCTGGCCATGTAGAAATACTTGGAGAACACCAGCAACCCGAGCACCACCAGTGCGCTGGTTACCCGGCCTTTCGACAAGCCGTGAGTCGCTGCCTGACCTTGTTTGAGCTTGAACAGATTCAGATGGTTGGTGTACCAACGACTGATCCGATACAGCACGAACAGCGCAAACAGCGCGAACAGTCCGAACCAGGCCACATGGCCCTGACCATAGGGAATGATGATCGCCGCCGCCAGCAACGGTCCGAAAGCCGACCCCGCATTGCCGCCGACCTGAAACGTCGACTGCGCCAAGCCGAACCGCCCACCCGAAGCCAATCGCGCCACCCGAGAAGCTTCCGGGTGAAAGGTCGATGAGCCGACACCGATCAACCCCGCCGCCAGCAGAATCATCGGGAAGCTACCGACCACAGACATCATCAGAATGCCGATCAATGTGCAGACGGTACCGGCCGGCAACAACCAGGGTTTGGGATGACGATCAGTGTGATAACCGACCCATGGCTGCAACAGCGAGGCCGTCAGTTGAAAGGTCAGGGTGATCAGACCGATCTGGGTGAACGTCAGGCCATAGCTGGCCTTGAGCATCGGATAGATCGACGGCAATACCGCCTGAATCAGGTCGTTGATCAAATGCGCCAGCGCCACCGCGCCGATGATGCGCATGACCAGCGGGCTGCTTTGTGAAGCGGCGGGCGCCGACGTAGCGGCGGACTGCGTGTTGCTGATAGCCATGAGAGTTTCCGTACTGCGGATGGGTGCGCGCTGGCAGGTCGGTCAATGTGCCATTTTTCGGTGCAGGTGCGCCATCCCCTTAGCCTGCTAACGACTTCAAAAAAGAAGGTGATAGCGCAAAGCCATGGTCTGAATCTTGCCTTGTTTATCCGCTTCAACGCGGCCCCTTACAAAGGGAACCGAGAATGGGAAGTTTCGCTACAGAGTCGGCCTACAGAGCGGACCAAGGTGAACTTTCGAGGCCTTTTAGCAGGGCACAAGTCGCGGTCGCAATGACCTCGACGCACGCCAATGGTGCGTGGTGTCCAGAGGAGTCATGGGGCATGCAGGCTTTTTTATCACCGGGGATCGGGCTGCTGGGGCGCTTCGGCTTCGCGCGCAAATTTCAGCTGCTGTTTCTGCTGTTTATCCTGCCACTTGCGGGCAGCCTGTGGATGATCGGTCAGGATTATCGTGACAAGTTGAACCTGATCTCCGGCGAGCGCGCCGGGGTTCGTCAATTGCTCGCCCTCGATGCGCTCGACAATCTGCTCGCCGCCCAGCGTGACCGCGCCGCTCGTTGGCGCGCCACCGAAACCAATCGCCAGCCGACACCCGCAACCATCGCTGCAATGGCAGCGTTCGACGCGGTTCAGCCGGCCGTGGCTCAAGCCACAATGGACCTGGGCAATGCCCTGAAAACCGAAGGCGCCGAGGACCAAACTCTCACCCGCTATCAGGCCCTGCAAACCGCGCTCACCGGCCTGGATACGAAAAGCTTGAGCAGCGTCGGTTGGTGGCCGGACGGCTACGATCGCTTCACTAATGCCTTGAGCGCCCTGCAAGCCCTGCGCGAACAAATCGCCATGGACAATCGCCTGACCCTGGCGCCATGGCTGGAAACATATCTGCTGACGCAGATCTCCACCCAACACGCACCGGACCTGATTGAACGGGTCGGGCGCCTCGCCGCGGTCGGTCAGGCATCGGTGGTGTCCGGGCAGTTCACCCTGCAAAGCCGCCTGCAACTGCGGGACTTGCGCAGCCGCATCGGCGATGCCCGGGAACAGCTGGTGAAAACCGCCAGCCTGCTGGAAGCGCGCCTGCCCAGTGCCTTGCAAATCTGGGCCGGGCAATACCACGACAGTCTCAAGCACCTGGACGCCGGTTTGAAAGTGCTGGACGAGGGCGTCTTCGGCGGCAGCATCAACCTCAAGCCGGAAGACTTTGAACGCAGCCTCGACGCCCTCCTCGGCGACCTCGCCTCGTTGCGTCAGCAATCGTTGGTTTCTCTGGATCAACGGCTGGACTATTACCACGGCTCGGCCATCCGCCAATTCATCCTGGTGGCGACAGTTTTTGGTTGCCTGCTACTGGCCGCGTTGTACCTGTTCATCTGTTTGCAGGCCTCAATCCGTCGCAGCGCCAGCGGCATCACGCTACTGGCCGAAGCGTTGCGTGACGGCAACCTGAGCCTGCAAGTACCGGTGCAAGGGCGCGACGAACTGGCGGCGATCAGCACCGCCCTGAATGTCGCGGTGGTGCAACTGCGCAACAGCCTGCTGGGGGTCGATCACGAAACCCTGCAACTGAGCAACGCGGTGCGCACCCTCAACGACCACTCCAGCGGCGCTCTCGGCGAAGTCGAGGCTCAGCAATTGCAAATCAGTCAGATCGCCGCTGCAGCCACGCAACTGGCGGCCACTTCTCAAGGAGTAGCCCAGAGTTGCGAACAGGCTTCCGGCAGCGCTCAGCACACCCAGCGCATCGCCGCCGACAGCAGTCGTGACAGCCAACGCACGACAGCGAGTATTCAGCAGCTCAATCAGCGCTTGAACGACACCGCGGCGGCACTGGGTCGGGTCAGCGAGCAAGGGCAGCAGATTCAATTGGTGGTCGATACCATTCGCGGTGTCGCCGAGCAGACCAACCTGCTGGCCCTCAACGCCGCCATCGAGGCCGCACGGGCCGGCGAGCAAGGTCGTGGCTTTGCCGTGGTGGCCGATGAAGTGCGCAGCCTGTCGCAACGCACTCAATCGTCCACCGCACAAATCGCCGGCACCGTCGACAGCCTGCGCAGCACCGTCAACGAAGCGGTAAGCCTGATGGAAGCCGCCTGCGGCCAGGCACAATCGGATGCGCAAGCCGTCACCGGTCTCGGCGAGCGCCTGGGGGAAATCGCCAGCGCGGTGCAGAGTGTCACCGACACCCTGGCGCAGATCGCTACCGCTGTCGAAGAGCAAGCGAGCACCGCCGATGAAGTCAGCGGCAACATCCAGCAAGTCGATCAGGCTGCGGTACGCTTGCTTGAAGGCGCACGGGCGGTGAACCTGGCGGCGGACACCTTGAGCCAGGGCAGCAAGGCCTTGAGTGCGAATACCGGGAGATTTCAGCTCAGCTGACGCCCTCCCCTGGCCTGATTTTTCGGGCCAGCGGGATAAGCGGTTGAAAGTGTGGAGAAATATTTTAGATTTACGCTTGACGCATCTTCGTTCCAGGTGAATAATGCGCGCCACTTGGCTACATAGCTCAGTTGGTTAGAGCATAGCATTCATAATGCTGGGGTCCGGGGTTCAAGTCCCTGTGTAGCCACCAAGTACTAAAAACGGCTTACCGAAAGGTAGGCCGTTTTTTTATGCCTCGAGAAAAGCGGCATTCGTTTCAGGACGGCGGACCTGATTTGCGTCGCTCCCCCCAGACCGATAAAGTCCCCGGACATTTTATCCCATGGACGGAGTGCCCCGCGTGTTCTCAGCCTTCCACTTGAGTCGCTTTCGCCTGTCAGCTTTTTCGCTGATCGCCACCGCTTTAACCCTCGCCGCGTGTAATGTCCCGCCCTCTTCGCCGTCAGTCTCAACCCTGCCGGTCGCGCCAGAAATCGCCTCAGGTTATCGCACCGACCTGCAGACCCGGCACGCCTCGAAACACATGGCCGCGGCCGCCAACCCGCTGGCAGCCGAAGCCGGGCGGGAGATGCTGCGTGGAGGGGGGTCGGCGATTGACGCGGCCATTGCCATGCAAGCGGTGTTGACGCTGGTCGAGCCGCAATCATCGGGTATCGGCGGTGGCGCGTTGATCGTGCTGTGGGATGGCAAGGCAGTGCGCACCTACGACGGTCGCGAAACCGCTCCGGCCGGCGCCACCGAAAAACTGTTCCTGCAAGCCGATGGCAAACCGATGCCGTTCACCCAGGCACAGATCGGCGGACGCTCGGTGGGGACGCCGGGTGTATTGCGGGCACTGGAGCTGGCGCATCAAAAGCACGGTCGCCTGCCGTGGGCGAAGTTGTTCGAGCCCGCCATCAAACTGGCGGAACAAGGCTTCGCCATTTCGCCACGACTGCATCAGTTGATCGCGGCGGATGCGCTCATACAGCGTTCACCGGACATGGCCACCTACTTTCTGAATACCGATGGCAGCCCGAAAGCCATCGGTACACCGCTGAAAAACCCGGCACTCGCCGCGGTGTTCAAGCGCATAGCCAAGGAAGGCCCCGATGCCCTGTACGAAGGGTCGATCGCAAAAGAGATCGTCGCCAAGGTTCAGGGCCACGCCAACCCCGGCAGCCTGTCGTTGAACGATCTCCAACGCTACAAGGCCAAGGAACGCGGGCCGCTATGCACCGACTACAAACGCTGGCAGGTCTGCGGCATGCCGCCACCGTCGTCGGGCGGGATCGCCGTGGCGCAAATTCTCGGCACCTTGCAGGCGCTGGAATCCCGCGACCCGCGTTTTGCCCTGGCACCACTCAAACCGGTCAAGACCAGCAAGCCGGCGGGCATCGAGCCGTCATCTGAAGCCGTGCATCTGATCGCTGAAGCCGAGCGCCTGGCTTACGCCGACCGAGCGCAGTATGTCGCCGACACCGACTTCGTACCCGTACCGGTAAAAGGTCTGATCGACCCGACTTATCTGGCCAGCCGCGCCTCCTTGATTGGCGACCGCAGCATGGGTCAGGCCAAACCCGGCACCCCTCCAGGGATTCAGGTTGCCTACGCGCCGGACCGCTCGCCGCTGCGCATCTCCACCTCGCAAGTGGTGGCGGTCGATGACGAAGGCGGCGCCGTGTCCATGACCACCACCGTGGAAGCAGCGTTTGGCTCGCACCTGATGGTCCAGGGTTTTCTACTCAACAACCAGATGACCGACTTCTCGTTCATTCCTGAAGAGAACGGGCAAAAAGTCGCCAACCGCGTCGAACCGGGTAAACGCCCGCGCTCATCCATGGCGCCCACGCTGATCTTCGATCGCCAGAACGGCGAGTTCCTGGCCACCATCGGCTCCCCCGGCGGCTCGCAAATCATCGAATACGTGGCCAAGTCCACCATCGGTCTGCTCGACTGGAACCTCGACCCGCAAGCGGCCATCAGCCTGCCCAATTTCGGCAGCCGCAACGGCCCGACCGAACTGGAACAGGGTCAGTTCAGCACAAAGCTGATTCAGGCACTGAAGGACAAAGGGCACAACGTCAACGAGATCGACATGACCAGCGGGACTCAGGCGATTGTTCGGGTCAAGGATGTGCAGGGAAAAGCGGCGTTGGCCGGCGGAGCCGATCCGCGGCGTGAGGGGGAAGCGTTAGGGGATTGAGTCGTACGCAGAGATGTGAAAAGGCTTACCGGAAGGTAGGCCTTTTTTTATTAGCGAAGAATCCAAGTCTGATCAAGCTGCAAAAGGAGGCCTGACCTTTTTAGGGCTATTCATGCCGTACAGATAGCATCAAGTGGATAACTGATTGGCAAACTGCCCAACCGCGTTCACCACTTTCTGCGCCCCGTCTTGAATTTCGACGATCACCGTACCTGCCTCCGCCGCCAGCGCCAGCCCCTGTTCGGCCTGGAGTTTGCCATCGGTCATCAGGGCCACGGCGTTGCGCGCCATGTCCTGGTTCTGGCGTACGACGCCGACAATTTCATCGGTCGCCTGGCTGGTGCGCGAGGCCAGTTGCCGAACTTCATCAGCCACCACGGCAAAACCTCGACCCTGTTCACCGGCGCGAGCCGCTTCGATGGCCGCGTTGAGCGCCAGCAGGTTGGTCTGTTCGGCGATGCCACTGATGGTTTTGACGATGGTGCCGATCACCAATGATTGTGCGTTCAGCGCTTCGATGCCTTCGCCAGCGGTTTGCATGTGTTTGGCCAGGTCACGCATGACGTCCACCGCTTGAGTCACCACAGTGGTACCCCGCTGGGCACAGCTGTCGGTCTGCAACGAGGTGCTGTAGGCGATGTTGGCCGCTTCGGCGACCGCTTGCTCCTGATTGACCTGATCGGTAATTACCGTGGCGAATTTCACCACTTTGTAGAGTTTGTTGTTGGCGTCGACAACCGGGTTGTAGGAGGCCTCCAGCCAGACCACGCGACCGTGGCTGTCGATGCGCTTGAAGCGATCAGCCACGAACTCGCCAGCGTTCAGGCGACGCCAGAAGTTCTGATACTCGGCGCTGTTATATTCCTCAGGTTCGCAGAAAGTGCGGTGATGTTTGCCCTGGACCTGCGCCAGACTGTAGCCCATGCCGTTGAGAAACCGCTCGTTGGCCATCAGCACGTTGCCATTGAGGTCGAACTCGATGACCGCGGTCGAGCGCACCAGTGCGCCGATCAGGTTCTCGTGCTCACGGGATGCCTCGATGGTGCGGGTCAGGTCGCTGGAGTAAATCGAGAAGTGTTTGATCCGGCCATCCGCGGACCGCACCGGTTGCATGATTGACCGCAACCAGGCTTCGGCACCGTTGCCCCGCAGTAAACGAACCGTGCCGGCAAAGTGCTCGCCACGGGTCAATGCAGTCTTGAAGCGGCGGTGGAATTCGTCCGACTTCACATGAACCGGGACGATGTCTTCGATGTGTCGGCCGACCAGATCGTTGCCCTTGTAAAGCATCTCACCCCTGAAATTCTGGTTGGCCGATTGAATCCTGCCATCGGAATCAAGGATCAGGGCCAGCATCTCGCTGTCCAGGCTCTCCTTGACTTGCTGAAGGCTGGAGAGTTCTTCGCGAAGAGCCGACAGCTCCTGCTTCAAGCGTTTGTTGAACATGGGAAGCACCGATGGACAGGGATAAAAAGCTGCATACAGCCTAGCCATCGGCTTTGGGGATATTTTCTGAAGAGTGTTTCGGGTTTGTCCTACAAAAATAGTGGCAACACGAACACCTTTATACCGCGCCGACTACCGAACAGCGCCCAGTTCGCGGTACTCGCGCGCCGAAATACGCCGCGCTGCTGATGCCCACAGCCCCCATCACTGCGCAGAAAATCACACAAATCCACGGACTCCACGGCATCAGACCGATCAACAGCAGCGGTGTGATGCTGGCCCAGGCGGCGTAGGCAACGTTGTAGGTAAAGGAAATCCCCGAGACGCGAATCCGCGCCGGAAACAGACTGACCATCACCGAGGGCACCGCGCCGACTACCCCGCAAGAGAGGCCTGCCACTGCATAGGCCAAACCGATCCACTGGCCTTCAATGATCAGGCAGGTATAAAGCACGCCGATGCCCAACGGCAGCAGCAGGCTATACAGCATCACCGTGCGCCACGCGCCGATGCGGTCGACAAGCAGCCCCGCGAGTACGCAGCCGATGTTCAGAAACACAATGCCCAAAGCACTCAGGGCGAAGGTATGGCTGGCGGTCATGCCGAAGGTTTTTTGCATCATGGTCGGGGTAATGACTACGAATACCACCACGGCCGAGGTCAGCACGCAGGTGAGAATCATCGCCGGCAGCATCGCCAGGCGGTGCTCTCGCAGGACCGTGCGCAGCGGCAGTTCGACAGTATTCTCGCGCTGGGCCTGCATGGCCATGAATACCGGGGTTTCACTGAGCCAGCGACGCAGCCAGACACCAATGACGCCAAACACACCGCCCAGCAGAAACGGGTAGCGCCAGGCGTAATCAAGGATTTCCGTCGGGGTGAACGTCTGTGCCAGAAATGTCGCCGTCAGAGCTCCGATCAAGTAGCCGAAGGTCAGCCCCGCCTGCAGGAAGCCGAGGGCATAGCCGCGATGCCCGACCGGTGCATGCTCGGCCACGAACACCCAGGCACTCGGCACTTCACCGCCTACCGCCGCGCCTTGCAGGACCCTCAAGGCCAACAGCAACAGCGGTGCGAAATAGCCGATTTGAGCGTAGGTCGGCATGATCCCGATCAGCAGGCATGGCAATGCCATCATCAGGATACTCAGGCTGAAAACCTTCTTGCGCCCCAATTTATCGGCGAAATGCGCCATCAGGATCCCGCCCAGAGGTCGCGCAAGGTAGCCGGTGACGAAAATCCCGAAGCTTTGTAGCAGACGCAGCCACTCGGGCATTTCTGGCGGGAAGAACAGCTGACTGAGGGTCAGCGCGAAAAACACGAAAATGATGAAGTCGTAGATTTCCAGCGCGCCGCCAAGGGCTGCTAGCCCCAAAGTTTTGTAGTCCGAGCGGGTGAAGGGCACCGGGCGCGCATCTGTGTTGGCAGTCATGAAAAAGAACTCTGGCAGGTAAAAAACCAAGGCGCCCATGGTCTACGCAAATGCGTTTGTGGACAACCCGTTAGACCATCGTCCCAAACGCACACACAGCATCACCGCAACGGACCGATTGATTTACTGTTGCTACGGCCCGGACGGGCAATGATCAAGATTTATCCTACATGCAGACTCGATTGCGTCCGACGTTAAACCCAGTTAGCTCCTATCTCAAATATATAAATCAGCGGGTTAGACTTCGGCGTCTCACAACCTACTTTCTCAAAGTTAACCAAGGATGAACAAGTCAGATGTCTTTAGTATCGAAAACGCTGGAAGAAATGATCAATGAGATTTACCAGGACGGCAGAGTTTCAGTCGTTGAATATAAGAAGTTGCGTGATGATGCTGATCGCCGCATGGACGCTGTCGTTCGCGAGTTTGGCCTGCACAACAATCTGACAGCGTTCCAGAAAGCAATGGATGTGGTCATGCAGCTAATGCAAACGTCCATCATCGATGCCAAAAAAGCCAAGTTGACCGATACAGGCGAAGCCATCGTCAAGGATGCGGTTGTTGCGCAAATTGAATACCTGCGCGCGGGCAGCCATCTGGCATTGCATTTGTTGTAATACTTAATATTTACCCGGCTCCGGATATTTACTTGGGGGCCGGACTCTCGCGTCGAAAGGCCCAAATAGGCCGGGGCAGTCCTGTGAAAAAAACCATGAGAACCCGCTTTTATATGTAACGCCGCTGATCCAATATGGCATGCACCCCATCATCGGGACCACGCTGAAAAGGATCTGAGCATGTTAAAACTCACAGGACTCACCCTCGCAGCCCTCACCCTGAGTGCCGCCGCTCACGCAGATGTCGATCTGAATCTGGGCAGTACCGAACGAGTCACCCGGCTGTTCGCCTACCCCAACAACTGCAACGTCATCTGCTATCGCAACTGGACGCTGGAACAGACAGTCGAGCACTACCTGACCCAAAGCGTGCAACGCGATGGTTACAAAACCGCAAAAGTAGTGGTCAAAACCGACAATGAGCAGCTCTACGCCAATATCAGCGGTGTGCCCAAAGGCTATGACAAGCCATTGACCGCATTGCTCAAGGCTGGGGATCTGGCTTACAACGGCGCCAACAAGCTGAGTGCCGATGGTAAATGGACCTATAACTGGTACCTGTTCCTGCCACTGGGCATGGCACTGGAAAACCGCAAAAGCGTCGAACTGCTGCACTTCCCGCCGGATTACTCGCTGACCCAAGCCCAAGACTACCTGGAGTCCAAGACTACCGACCGCTGGGCCACGCTGCTGACCGCCAACGGCATCCCTGACGACCAGACACCGGGCTATCAGACCATCATCGACATCGCACCGATTGCCGCGCCGTCCAGCGCCGGCAAGGACCTGGAAGGCGTCTATGACTACTTCAAGGATTACCAGACCACCATGGTCAAGGAAGTCAGCCAGAACGCCAGCGGCGCTGCGTTGCCAATGGTTGCCTTTGGCGCACCGGTGCGTAACTGGATCAAGCAACAATACGGGCCGACCGTGGACGTGCTGGGCTTGGCAACCATCAGCCCGAGCGAGGGTGTGAAAGTACCCGTACTGGGTTCGAACCACCCGAGCTACATCTGGTACGCCGCCGATCCCGAGGCCTATAGCGGCAGCGATGCCCAGGCCAAGGCCGATGCCGCGGGGCTGAAAGTCATGGGGCAGGATTTGAGCGCCGCGTGCTGGCAGGCCGGGATGGGCAGCAAACCGGGCACTGACCCTACCGTTCAGCTGAAAAGCTGCACTCAGACCTGGCAAGTGACCCAGAAAGAAAAAACCTGCGAACTGTTCTACACCTCGATCCGCAACCTGACGCCCGAACAGGCCGTGGCCAAATGCGCAACAACGACAGTCAAATCTCAGTTGAAACAGCTGAAGACCCCGTCTCTTGCGACCTCTGCTCCTGCGCCACACTTGTAAACGATGAACGTCTTTCTCGTGTCAGCCTTGGCTGACGCGGGAAAGAGACTTTTACGCCTGTCATATCTGACAGTAGACCAGTTGTTTCATTTGCGAGAGGCTTGGGGCGTACCCATGTGCTGCAAAGCTGACCGGAGGTCAGTTGACGGAGTTTGTAGCACCCCGCTGACAAGGATTGTTATGAGAGCTCACAACCAACAAAAAATCCCCCCACCGCCATCCAATGGCATCTATCCCTTTGAAGAATTGCCCCTTCGCCTTGGATTCCCCTCCAGGGATGACTTTGAAACTCTCAACAACGCAGAGGGATCGGCAATAGCTGTCATGGCTCTGCGCGAATTCCCCCGCATCAGCCGAATCTGCAGGGTTTCCGGGCATCTGCTGCCCTACCGCAACCGACACACCCGGCAGCTGGCACCCGAAATCCATGTCTACGATCCGCGCTTCTGCGGTTTGCTGAGCCACTCCTGCGACCCCAACGTCTTTCTCGACATGAGTGAGCTGTGGTTATGGGCGCTCAAGGACATCAAAAAGGGTGACCGACTGACGATGGATTTCGCCGCGACAGAAGACAAGCTGCTGCGGCAGTTCGCCTGCCGCTGCGGTAGTCCGGGCTGCCGTGGCTGGATCATCGGCTATGACGAATCGCCGAATGCCAGTGGAGAACAGTTTTTTCAACAGTGGCGTCGACGAAGTCCCGGCTGAAAAGGGTTTTACAACGTTTCGACCGGACGCAAACGGTACTGCGGTGGCAACTGTTCGAAACCGCTGATGGTGGCGTTCAGGCTTTTCCAGCGACCGTCCTTGATGCCATAAATGCAGCCATGAATCGACAGGCTCTGCCCGCGATGCCAGGCGTTTTGCACAATGCTGGTATGACCGACGTTGGCCACCTGCTGGATCACGTTGAGCTCGCAAAGGCGGTCGACCCGCTCTTCTTCTGTGGACAACTTGGCCAGTTCGTCGCGCTTTTCATAATAGAGATCGCGAATCGAGCGCAGCCAACCGTCGATCAGGCCCAACTGACGGTCCTGCATCGAGGCGCGTACACCACCGCAGCCATAGTGGCCAGTGACCAGGATGTGTTTGACTTTGAGCACGTCAACCGCGTACTGAATCACCGACAGGCAGTTGAGGTCAGTATGCAACACAACGTTGGCCACGTTGCGGTGCACGAACAGATCGCCCGGCAGCATGCCGACGATTTCATTGGCCGGCACGCGCGCATCGGAGCAGCCGATCCACAGGAATTCCGGCGTTTGCTGACGGGCCAGTTTGGCGAAGAAGTCAGGATCTTCTTTGGTGATCGCATCAGCCCAGCGTTCGTTGTTATCAATCAGATCTTGTAATTCGTTCATGCATGAAGCCTCAAGAATGATTTGCTGCTTTGACAGACAACCGTGTGTCGGGGTCACGCGCAAGATGCAGATACCCCTGACGCCCTGTCTATAACGGCTAGCCGGCGCTCCATGCCCGCGGGAATTCTCGGCAGCCCAGTGGGTCAATTGTAGTAGGGCCTACAGTATGAGGAATTGCCATGACTGATTCACGACGTCCGTTCGATAAGGAGCAACCCGAGCCCATCGACGACGATGAAGACCGCATGGGCTCGGTGCATGAGCTGGATTTCGACGAGGAAGAACCCGGCACCAGAATCGGCGACCTGACACCCGAACAAGAGCGTGCACAGCAGCTGCCCGAGACACGCGTCCGTAAAACCCGCATAACGGGGGGCTCGCCCAATGACAACGACGCCACCGACGATGACTTGAGCCCGGAAACCCTGATCCGTGAAGACGGCGCACGGGATTCCCATGAAGCGGGTGAAGGTGGCCAAGCGGATTGGGATCTGAGCATTGTCGATGAAGACGATATCGGCGGCGGCGACGGGCTGGATGAGGCCGAATGGGCCAAGCACGATCCGTTGGACGGCAAGCGTTGATCGTTGGCGTCAGTGAAGACGCTTCGCGGGCAAGTCGGACCGCCGCACCGCTCGCTCCTGCGTGGTTGGTGGCAGGAGCGAGCGGTGGGGGGGTCCGACTTGCCCGCGAAGCTTTTAGCAACGATCAATCAACCAACGTGCAGGCCATCACCACCGCATCTTCTCGCCCGCCAACCGCCGGGTAGTAATCCCGCCGACGCCCGACTTCGTTGAATCCATACCGCTCATACAACCGAAACGCCGCCCGATTGCTGTCGCGCACTTCCAGAAAGCATTCCCGCGCCTTGGCTTCATAAGCCCGGGACATCAGATGCTCCAGCAGCGTCAAGCCCAGACCGCGGCCCTGGTTTTCCGGTTTGACGGTGATGTTCAGCAGATGCGCCTCGTCAAGAATGATCTGCACCACGCCATGACCGACCTGCTGCTGCCCTTCGAACATCAGCCAGATCTGGTACTTGCCCAGGCCATCGAGAAAAATCCCGCGGGTCCAGGGATGGCTATAAGCCGCGTATTCGATTTTCAGTACAGTGTCCAGGTCCGCCTCGGTCATCGGGCGGAACGATACAGCGTCACTCATTCGATTCTTTCCAGCGCGCCATCAGCCGACGCATGGCTTGCCAGACATCAGCCTTACGCTGTGGCTCTTCCATTAATAATTCCAGACCCGGCAGGGCCCAGACCGAACCCAGGCCTTCGACCTGAAGTTCACGGTTGAAGGATTCGGCGTTGGCCTCACCGGCAAAACGCACCGCCGGCAAGCCGATCAGCCACAGGCAGACGCATGGAGCGTCTTCCAGACGGGCCGACAGAAAGCCTTGTACGAAATCCCGAGCCGCTTCCGGCCCTTGATCCATGGTGCCGCGAGCCAGCAGCGGCCAGCGCACCGGCTCGCCGATGATCTGCGGGCTGTCTGGCAGGCCGGCGGCGCGTAGCATGTCTTTGAGTAACAGATAGGCCGGATCGCGGGCCTGGAAGCTTTCGCCTGTGGGTAACTCCACCAACAACAGGCAACGACCCGCACGCAGCAATTGCAGGGCGAAACGCGGTGGCGGAACGACCGGTGCCTTGACCGCGACCGGGGCCTCTTCTTCTTCGACCTTGGCGTTCGTGCGGGTGCTGGCCAGCGACGGCCGTGGCACCTCGATTTTTACCCGTTCGGCCGGTTTGACCACAGGCTCCACGGGCGCCTGCGCCACCGGAGCAGGCGCAACCGGGACGACGACCAATGGCTCGGGCGTCTCCAACAATTCGGGGCGCGATGGCGCAGCAAAGGGCAATTCGGTGCGCGGCAGCCAGTTGACCACCTGCATGGCGGCCAAATAAGCGCGGCGACGGGACTCGATAAGCAAAGGTCGGCCACTTGTGGATAACTAAAGTGCGTTGATTCTACCGCCCTTCGCTCAAGATCGCCCGCGCTTGATCGATAGAAAACCGACAGTCCATCCCGAGAGTGAATCGACACGGCTGCGATGCAGTACAATCGCGGCTTTTAATCGCCAACCAGCCGGCCATTCCGATGATCGAACCCAAGCGCGTCTTGCGCGCCCTCGCTGAACACTGGGCACTTCTGGAGCCACTGTGCGAGCACTTCGACCAAGGCACCCTGAGCCTCAACGAACTGCGTTCACAGTTGGCCGCCCAGCAACTGGACAGCACACCGCAGGACATCACCAGCCTGCTGGACGTGTGGATCCGCCTCGACATTCTGGTTCCCGTGGCGAAAAGCCCGAACCGCTTCGAGCTCAACGCGCAGATTCACGACTTCCTCGCTTACCTGCGCCGTGAGCACCGTCTGGGCCTGTGCCTGGAAATCGAAGCCTATCTGCGCCATCTCGAACGCCTGGCCGGTTACATCCAGGACGCCTTCGACATTCGCGACGGCAACGATCTGGCGCGCCAGTTGCGCCTGCTCGACATGCGTGTGCGGGACGTGCTGAAGAAACTCGCCAACGACGAACAGGCCCTGGTGGCCGTCGCCGAGCGGGCCAAGACCAGCGACCGGCAGATCCCGTTGCGTCAACGCTACGCTGAAGTACTGGCGACCTGGGATGAATACGTCGAGCCAATGATCCAATTGGTGAATGCCGACGGCGCCTTCGAACAAGGCGTGCGCAAGGTCGAAAACGTCCTGCTGAAGATGCTCACTGAACAGCAGCGCCTCGGCCATCTGGTTGACGACGACATGCTGCTGCGCACCCACGCGCGCATCCTCGAAATGCAGACCAGCGCCCAGCTGACCTTGCGTCATGCCCGTGAACTGCTGCTGCCGCTGCGTGAAGAAGCGCGCCGGCACAACGCCGTAACCCGTGGCGCGGCGCTGGCCTTGTCGGCCATTCGTCGTAAAGGTATCGATGCGGTGCCACAAGCCGCGATGCCGATGTTCACCCGGCCGCAAAGCACCTTCCTCGGCAGCGCCAGTCAGGTCGAAGCCTACGTGTACGCCCTGGCCCGTTTCGAGCCGAAACCGGCGCGGTTCCCCAAGGCTCACAAGACCCAGAAAGGCGAAGCCCCACGCGCGCCACGCACGGTTCGGGAAATGCTCGAACGCTGCGAAGACGCCCTGCCGATGCCGGACCTGATGAGCTGGCTGCTGGAGCAGGAGCCGGATGGCGCCACCGACGAATTGCTCTACTGGTTCTCGCGCCTGTCGCGGGAAAAACGCTTCAAGCGCGAGCGTCTGGAACGCCGCGATTACCACACTCACGAGCACCAGGTCAGCCTGCGCTCCTTCGCCCTGCTCTCGGCCCGCGACACCGCCGCCGAGGATTCTGCGAGCACGCCATATGCATCTTGATCTTTCCGAACTGTCCCAGCTGGCGCCGATCTTTCGCGAGCTGTTCAAGGGTTACCACGTCAGCCGCCGCGACCCGGAGCTGTACGCGCAACTGTCGAACTTCCAGGACCAGTACCGCACGCTGTTCAAGGCGCTGGGCTTTGAACTGGTGTGCGATACCCGGGGTTTCTACTACTTCGTGCCGGACCTGGCTGCTGCTGCGGTAAACAAGACGGCACAACGTCTGGCGCTGTTCACCTTCATCCTTGTCGAGCACCTGGCCGACCAGGGGCGCGACCCGGTCGCCGTGCTCGACGGCGGCAGTCTCGGGCGCGATGAATTGCCATCGCTGCTGGAAAAGTACCGCGACCTGTTCATCCAGGCCGAAGTGCAGACCGTCGAAGAGCTCGAAGAAAAAATCATGCGCCGCATGACTCAGCTCGGTTTCGCCGGCGAAGAAAACGGTATCTACCGTTTCCTGCCGCCGATGCACCGCTTCCTCGATGTCTGCCTGTCGGTTCAGCAGGACCGCGACCTGGCCGCCAGCCTGCACAGCGTGCTGCCGTTACCAGCGCCGGTGCTGATTGACGAAGACAGCGACGAAAAACTGCTGCAGACCGACGACCCGCTCGATCTCACCGAGTTTGAAGAAGAGAGCGAAGAAGACGCCATAGCCCGCGCCATTGCCGAAGAACAGGAGACCGACGCATGAGCAAGGAACGCTACGGCATTCGCCGCTTTGCCCTTTTGAACACCGCCGGTTACAGCCTTGGCCTGTTCCCACTGGAAGAGCCACTGTCGGTTTACGGCGCGAACAACCTCGGTAAATCCGCCTCGATCAACGCCTTGCAGTTCCCGATCCTGGCGCGCATGTCGGACATGAGTTTCGGCAAGTACAGCCTGGAACAATCGCGGCGTTTCTACTTCGCCTCGGACACCAGTTACATCCTCGTCGAAGTCTCCCTGCCCCACGGCCCGCACGTAATCGGTGTGGTCGGTCGCGGTCCGGGTGGTGGTTTCGGTCACCAGTTCTTTGCCTACGCCGGTAAACTCGACCTGGCTCATTATCAGAAAGACGACACCTGCCTGCGGCAGAAAGAGCTGTTCACCAATCTTGAGCGCGAAGGCCTGAAAGCCTACGAACTCAAGCCGGATGAACTGCGTCGTTTGCTGGTGGGCGGCCACACCTCGATTCCGCTCGACCTGACGCTGATCCCGTTGCGCTCCACCAGCGAACAGAGCCTGAAGACCTTCCGCGCCCTGTTCATCAACTTGCTGCACATGCGTGAAATCACCGCGGCCAAGCTCAAGCAACTGTTCCTCGATGCGTTCGAACACAGCCTGCGCTCCGGCAGTGTCGATTACATCGCCGCGTGCGAAGAAGCCTTCCGCGACGTACGCCGCATGGAGCAGGACTACAACTCGCTGGTGGCGGCCGGTCCCTTGGTCGAAGCCTTGGCCAACGGCGTGAAACAGCGCGATATCCTGCGTGGCAAACTGCATCGCCTGTCGCCGCTGCTCGACTCCCTGCTCGGCACCTGGTCGGATTACGCCAGTGCGCGCAAGGAAGAACTGACAATCCAGGCCGAGCACTACCGCAACGAGCAGGATGCGCTGCAAAACGATCAGCGCGGCGGCACCCAAGAACTGATGCGCCTGGAACGGGAAATCACCGGCATCCAGCGCTGGCTCGGCGAGTTGTCGGTGCTCAAGCATCGCTTCGCGCTGGTCGATGACGTCAAAGTCCTCGAACAGCAACTGCTCGCGGCCAAGGACGCGCACGACGAACTGGCCGGTGCGCTGGCACAGTCGCGACAGTTCAGTGCCGAAGACCTGGAAGAACGTCTGCGGGATCTGGAAAAACGCCTGAAGTCGGTCAAGCAACAACTCGATCACGCCGACAACAACAGCTACGCCCGTTTGCGCGAAGAGTTCTCGCAACAGGACGTCGAGCGCCTGATGCGCCTGTTCAACAGCGCGTTGTTCAGCCTGCCATTGGGCGAACACGGCATCACGCTGGACGAGGACGGTCAGTGGGTCAAATCCATGGAACTGATCCTTGATGGCTTCAAAGGCGAGCGCTTCGAAGTGCCGGGCCTGTCCATCGACTTGTCGCACATCGAGCCGCCGGCCCTGCAAGCCTTGGCCGACCGCGCGGCACTGCGCGATCAGAAAGACCGCCTGGAAAAAGAACTCAAGCAGCTGAAAACTCAAGCTGCCGTGGCAGCCGACCGTGCGGCCAGCAAGACCCAGACCGAAGCTCTGTACCAGCAAGTGCTGGATGCGCAGAAAGCCCTGGAAGATTTCCGCCGCGCACAAACCCTGAGCGCCGAAGAAGGCGACAAGCTTGAGCAACTGGCGCAGATGGAAGCCGCTCAGGACGAGTTGAAGCGTTCCAGCGATGCCTTCACCGAGCGCGTCCAGCAACTGTCGGCCAAGCTGCAACTGGTCGGCCGGCAGATCGGCGATATGGAAGCCAAGCAACGCACCCTCGACGACGCGCTGCGCCGCCGTCAGCTGTTGCCGGCAGACCTGCCATTCGGCACGCCGTTCATGGACCCGGTCGACGATTCCATGGACAACCTGTTGCCGTTGCTCAATGACTATCAGGACAGCTGGCAAGGTTTGCTGCGCAGCGACGGGCAGATCGAAGCGCTCTACGCTCAGGTTCGCCTGAAAGGTGTGGCCAAGTTCGACAGCGAAGACGATATGGAGCGTCGTCTGCAACTGCTGATCAACGCATACGCACACCGCACCGATGAAGCCCTGACCCTGGGCAAGGCCCGCCGTGCGGCGGTCACCGACATTGCCCGGACCCTGCGTAACATCCGCAGCGACTATGACAGCCTCGAACATCAACTGGCGCTGTTCAACCGCGAGATCAACAAACGTCAGGTTTCCAACCTGCAAAGCTTCCGCATTGTGCTCGCGCCGAACAAGGAAGCGCTCAAGCACATTGACCAGATCATCCACAGCGCCGGTCAGTACGAAGAAGGCGAAACCCTTTCCGTCTTCGACCTGAGCCAAAGCGCCGATCAGGACAACAAGAACGAAGAAGCCAAGGAGTATCTGGCGCGGCTGGTGGCGGCGAACCACAACCAGTTGGGTCTCAAGGATCTGTTCGAGCTGGCGTTCGAGATCACCAAGGTTAACGGCCAGCCGGTGATCCATACCGACATCGACGGCGCGGCGTCTAACGGCACCACGATGACTATCAAGGCGCTGACCAACATGTACTTGTTGCTGCACTTGATGGACCGCGACCAGGCCGGTCGCGTGCGCCTGCCGTACTACCTCGACGAGGCGGCGGACATCGATGAGAAGAACCAGGCAGCGCTGCTGGAAACCAGCCTGCAACTGGGCTTCGTGCCGATTCTGGCGAGCGTGAAGCCGCAAGTTTGCGCCAGTGTCGCCATCGACCTGGAAGGCGGCAGCGGCCCGAACGGCATTTACATCGACGAAGCGGACTGGAAGTACATCCGTCGCCACGATGAAGTGAAGGCTACCGTTGTTATACAAGCTGATGAGCCAGAGCTGGATGCGGTCTGATTTGATTTAATCCAAGCCAGCAAAAAGGCCGCGATCCAATGGATCGCGGCCTTTTTTTATCTTTTCATTGTAGGAGCGAGGCTTGCCCGCGAAGGCAGCATCACAGGCGCCGACAAACTACTTGCCGATTGCGATCTTCGGCGCCCAGGTCAGCCACTCATCTTCGAACTGGTCGAACAGCGGGAAGGTTTGCTCGGGCCGCGCCGGAACACCCATGCGGTCGCCATCCGGCGTGGCAAAAGCAATGCCGCCCTGAACCAGCGTCTCCAGCGATTCGGTGCGTATTGTCGCGCCTTTGAACAAGCCGTAGTCAAAACCAAAACCACTGGTGTTCCAGAACCGTGTACCACTGCGCACCAACGGTGCATATTTCGGTTCGATCAGGATATGCACCAACACTCGATCAGCCGTCTGGCCCAGTTCATAGCCGGTCACCTTGCCTACCGTGATTTCGCGATAGGTGACGGGGACGCCAGTCTTCAGCGAACCCCGACGAGCAGCGCTCAACACCAGGCTTAAACCAGCCTCTTCCTTGGCGGTTTCCGGAGGATTGGTCAAGGCCACGAAGGTCTTCTGCGGGCCGAGGTTCTTCGGCGCGGGCTGCACTTCGATGTATTGCCCGGTGACCAACGTTTCGAGGTTCGAGGTTTTAATCAGACCTAGCTCAGGTTTGACCACCCAGAACTGAGTGCCGACCCGAGCAATACGCTCCGGCACCTCTGTGATCCGCGCGGTCAGCAGTACTGATTGCAGATCATCACTGAGGTCGACGTCCTCAATCTTGCCGACGTCCAGGCCTTTGAACCGAACCGGCGTGCCACTGCGAAGGCCATCGGCGCGATCGACCTTGATCGTCACCATAGTGCCTTTCTGCGTTGCCTCATCATAGTTGGCATGCAGGCGGAAACGTGGAATACGCTTTTGCAATGGTGCTTTGGCTTCCGGGGTATCGAAGGCAATGCCACCGGCCATCAGGCTCTGCAACGACTCACTTTTAACCTGGATGCCGCCGGTCAACCCACCGGTAAGCGTAATGCCGCTGGCATTCCAGAAACGCGTCGAGGCGTTGACCAGCCCTTCGTATTCCTTCTCGATATGTACCCCGATCACCAGCTGCTTTTTGGTGCGGGAGAATTGATAGCTCTGGACCGAACCAACCTTGACCTGTTTGTAGAGAATCGGACTGCCGACTTCCAGAGAACCAAGGTTGTCGGTGAACAACACCAAGTGCAGACCTGGCGAACGCAGATCCAGCGGCGGCGCCTTGGGCCGCGCTTCGAACTCGCGCTGCGGTGCACCACCCTTGTCGCCAGGGCGCACGGCGATGTAGTTACCTTTAACCAGCGCTTCCAGGCCCGTAATACCGGCGAGCGAAATCGACGGTTTGACCACCCAGAACTGGGTGCCGGTGACCAGGTAATCCTCGGCCAGTGGATCGAGAGTCAACTCCGCCGTCGCACTGGACAGGTCCGGGTCAACCTTGAGCGTTTTCAAATTGCCGACCTGGATGCCTTTGTACATCACCGGCGTACGACCGGACTGCAGGCCTTCGAAATCGCTGAGTTTGACCTTGACCCGAATACCGGCTGCGGCCGCATCGAAGTCCTCATAGAGACGGAATGGCAGGCTTGGATCGGTGGGCGGGCTGTCCTTGCGATTTTCCGGAGTCGCAAATGCAATACCACCGGCGACGATGCTGGCGAGGGACTCGCTCCGCACTTTCACACCGGACAGGTTGGCGTCGATACTGATGCCGCTGGCATTCCAGAAACGCGTGTGTTTACGCACCAGGTTGGCGTAGGTCGGCTCGATGAAGACTTTGAGTTCGACAGTGCTCTGGTCTGCGGACAGCACATAGCTTTTGATCTGACCGACCTGAATCTGCTTGTAAAACACCGGGCTGCCGCGATTCAGCGAACCGAGGCGATCAGCCTTGATAGTCAGGTGCAGGCCGGGTTGGGCGTCTGATAGCGGCGGCTCTTGGGCCAGGGCCTTGAATTTGCGGGTCGGCTCGCCTTCACCCGGGCTGACAGCCACGTAGTTACCCGAGACCAGTGTCTCCAGGCCCGTGATACCGGCCAGGCTCACGCTCGGTTTGACCAGCCAGAAACGCGTGCTGGTCCTGAGGTATTGCTCCACGTCCTTGTTCATCTCGATGGTGGCGATCACTCCTTTGGAGCTGCCTTCGTCATCGAGTTTAAGGGCTTTCACCTTTCCGACCGACATGCCTTTGTAGACGACTTCGGTTTTGTTGGCCTGAATACCTTCACCGCTTTCGAAGCGCACCTGAATCTCAATGCCCGTCTCGCTGTAGGCACGCCAGCCGAGCCAGCCGCCGATAATCAAGGCGATCAGGGGCAACACCCAAATGGCAGACCAGTTCGAGGCCGGTCGGGTTTTCGCTTTAGGCAAATCAGTCATGGTCGTCGTCCGACTCCGTGTTATCCCAAATCAGTCGGGGATCGAAAGTTACTGCGGCAAGCATCGTCAGAATCACCACACTGGCAAAGGCGATGGCGCCAAGATTGGCTTCGATGCTGGCAAGCCGTCCAAAATTCACCACCGCCACCAGGATGGCGATTACAAAGATATCCAGCATCGACCAGCGGCCAATGAACTCGATAAAGCGGTACATCAGAATGCGCTGGCGTGCCGAGAGCGGCTGGTGACGCTGCACCGAAAACAGCAGCAATGCGATGCCCACCAGCTTGAACGTGGGGACCAGGATGCTGGCGATAAAAACCACGGCGGCGATTGGAATCATGCCGTGCTGAACCAGTTGAATCACACCGGACATAATGGTGCTCGGATCACCCTGGCCCAGGGAATTGACGGTCATGATCGGTAGCACATTGGCCGGGATGTAGAGAATCGCACCCGTGATCAACAATGCCCAGGTACGCATCAGACTGTTTGGGCGGCGGGCGTGAACCAGCGCACCGCAGCGAGTGCAAACCTGCTCGTCGGTATCGGCTTCCTGTTTATTCAACTCGTGGCATTCGGCACAAATCAGAATGCCTGCATCAATCGCCCGCATGGGCATCTTCTCCTGATAGAGCCTGCCAGATCTGGTGCGGTGACATCACTACTTCCAGCCAGACCTGAACCAACAACAAACTGATGAAGCACGCCAGACCAAGACCTACGGTGACCGCCGCCATATCGGCCAATTTGACGATCGCAACCAGCACGCCCATGAGGTAAACCTCGAGCATCCCCCAGTCCCGTAGATGGTGATAAATGCGGTAGAGCAGCAAGCCGTAGCTGCGTCCGATATCGAAGCGAATACTCAGCAACACGAACAGCTGGCAAAGCAGCTTGAGTAGCGGAATCCCCATGCTACAAAGGAATACCACTGCCGCTACGCCTCGCATACCGGTATCGAACAGACCGACAACGCCACTCCAGACTGTATCGTGCGACGACTGTCCGAGTAGATGGAGCTGCATGATCGGTAAAAAGTTCGCAGGGACGTACAACAACAGTGCTGCAATGACCAAGGCGAGACTGCGCTGCACGACATTGTGTCGATGGGCATACAGCTCATAACCGCAGCGTACACAGATGGCTTTTTCACCATGAGCAAGCTCAGGCTTGCGCATCAGCAAGTCACACTCATGACACGCTACCAAGTCGTCCAGCGGTAAATCTGACAACCCTGGGGCGTCAACCGGATCTGGCATAAAGGCTCTGGCTCCAAAAAAGTTGGACCTATTCTAGTGTCCTGCCTCGAAAATAACTGTGCAATTTTGTACTGCCGCCGGGGGGCTTTTCCTGCGGGCAAAACAAAACCCCTACCTGCTTACGCAGATAGGGGTTTCGGAATTTAATCTTGACGATGACCTACTCTCACATGGGGAAACCCCACACTACCATCGGCGATGCATCGTTTCACTGCTGAGTTCGGGATGGGATCAGGTGGTTCCAATGCTCTATGGTCGTCAAGAAATTCGGTAGCCAGCTCGTTTGCCTTACGGCTCACGCTCCAGCGAATGGGTATGCGATAGTTTGTGTGTTTTGTGAGTATCTCGAACTTTCGGTTCGTTTCGTCTTCACACACCGCAATCTGGCGCCTCTTCAGGTCAGCAAATTGCTTGGGTGTTATATGGTCAAGCCTCACGGGCAATTAGTATTGGTTAGCTCAACGCCTCACAGCGCTTACACACCCAACCTATCAACGTCGTAGTCTTCGACGGCCCTTCAGGGGACTCAAGGTCCCAGTGAGATCTCATCTTGAGGCTAGTTTCCCGCTTAGATGCTTTCAGCGGTTATCTATTCCGAACATAGCTACCCGGCAATGCCACTGGCGTGACAACCGGAACACCAGAGGTTCGTCCACTCCGGTCCTCTCGTACTAGGAGCAGCCCCTCTCAAATCTCAAACGTCCACGGCAGATAGGGACCGAACTGTCTCACGACGTTCTAAACCCAGCTCGCGTACCACTTTAAATGGCGAACAGCCATACCCTTGGGACCGGCTTCAGCCCCAGGATGTGATGAGCCGACATCGAGGTGCCAAACACCGCCGTCGATATGAACTCTTGGGCGGTATCAGCCTGTTATCCCCGGAGTACCTTTTATCCGTTGAGCGATGGCCCTTCCATACAGAACCACCGGATCACTAAGACCTACTTTCGTACCTGCTCGACGTGTCTGTCTCGCAGTCAAGCGCGCTTTTGCCTTTATACTCTACGACCGATTTCCGACCGGTCTGAGCGCACCTTCGTACTCCTCCGTTACTCTTTAGGAGGAGACCGCCCCAGTCAAACTACCCACCATACACTGTCCTCGATCCGGATAACGGACCTGAGTTAGAACCTCAAAGTTGCCAGGGTGGTATTTCAAGGTTGGCTCCACGCGAACTGGCGTCCACGCTTCAAAGCCTCCCACCTATCCTACACAAGCAAATTCAAAGTCCAGTGCAAAGCTATAGTAAAGGTTCACGGGGTCTTTCCGTCTAGCCGCGGATACACTGCATCTTCACAGCGATTTCAATTTCACTGAGTCTCGGGTGGAGACAGCGCCGCCATCGTTACGCCATTCGTGCAGGTCGGAACTTACCCGACAAGGAATTTCGCTACCTTAGGACCGTTATAGTTACGGCCGCCGTTTACCGGGGCTTCGATCAAGAGCTTCGCGTTAGCTAACCCCATCAATTAACCTTCCGGCACCGGGCAGGCGTCACACCCTATACGTCCACTTTCGTGTTTGCAGAGTGCTGTGTTTTTAATAAACAGTCGCAGCGGCCTGGTATCTTCGACCGGCGTGGGCTTATGCAGTAAATGCTTCACCCTCACCGGCGCACCTTCTCCCGAAGTTACGGTGCCATTTTGCCTAGTTCCTTCACCCGAGTTCTCTCAAGCGCCTTGGTATTCTCTACCCAACCACCTGTGTCGGTTTGGGGTACGGTTCCTGGTTACCTGAAGCTTAGAAGCTTTTCTTGGAAGCATGGCATCAACCACTTCGTGTTCTAAAAGAACACTCGTCATCAGCTCTCGGCCTTAAGATCCCGGATTTACCTAAGATCTCAGCCTACCACCTTAAACTTGGACAACCAACGCCAAGCTGGCCTAGCCTTCTCCGTCCCTCCATCGCAATAACCAGAAGTACAGGAATATTAACCTGTTTTCCATCGACTACGCTTTTCAGCCTCGCCTTAGGGACCGACTAACCCTGCGTCGATTAACGTTGCGCAGGAAACCTTGGTCTTTCGGCGTGGGTGTTTTTCACACCCATTGTCGTTACTCATGTCAGCATTCGCACTTCTGATACCTCCAGCAAGCTTCTCAACTCACCTTCACAGGCTTACAGAACGCTCCTCTACCGCATCACCTAAGTGATACCCGTAGCTTCGGTGTATGGTTTGAGCCCCGTTACATCTTCCGCGCAGGCCGACTCGACTAGTGAGCTATTACGCTTTCTTTAAAGGGTGGCTGCTTCTAAGCCAACCTCCTAGCTGTCTAAGCCTTCCCACATCGTTTCCCACTTAACCATAACTTTGGGACCTTAGCTGACGGTCTGGGTTGTTTCCCTTTTCACGACGGACGTTAGCACCCGCCGTGTGTCTCCCATGCTCGGCACTTGTAGGTATTCGGAGTTTGCATCGGTTTGGTAAGTCGGGATGACCCCCTAGCCGAAACAGTGCTCTACCCCCTACAGTGATACATGAGGCGCTACCTAAATAGCTTTCGAGGAGAACCAGCTATCTCCGAGCTTGATTAGCCTTTCACTCCGATCCACAGGTCATCCGCTAACTTTTCAACGGTAGTCGGTTCGGTCCTCCAGTTAGTGTTACCCAACCTTCAACCTGCCCATGGATAGATCGCCCGGTTTCGGGTCTATTCCCAGCGACTAGACGCCCTATTAAGACTCGCTTTCGCTACGCCTCCCCTATTCGGTTAAGCTCGCCACTGAAAATAAGTCGCTGACCCATTATACAAAAGGTACGCAGTCACCCAACAAAGTGGGCTCCCACTGCTTGTACGCATACGGTTTCAGGATCTATTTCACTCCCCTCTCCGGGGTTCTTTTCGCCTTTCCCTCACGGTACTAGTTCACTATCGGTCAGTCAGTAGTATTTAGCCTTGGAGGATGGTCCCCCCATATTCAGACAAAGTTTCTCGTGCTCCGTCCTACTCGATTTCATGACCAAGAGATTTTCGCGTACAGGGCTATCACCCACTATGGCCGCACTTTCCAGAGCGTTCCGCTAATCTCAAAGCCACTTAAGGGCTAGTCCCCGTTCGCTCGCCACTACTAAGGGAATCTCGGTTGATTTCTTTTCCTCAGGGTACTTAGATGTTTCAGTTCCCCTGGTTCGCCTCTTAAGCCTATGTATTCAGCTTAAGATAACCATCTTATGATGGCTGGGTTCCCCCATTCAGACATCTCCGGATCAAAGTCTGTTTGCCGACTCCCCGAAGCTTTTCGCAGGCTACCACGTCTTTCATCGCCTCTGACTGCCAAGGCATCCACCGTATGCGCTTCTTCACTTGACCATATAACCCCAAGCAATCTGGTTATACTGTGAAGACGACATTCGCCGAAAATTCGCGATTAAACTCACAAATTTTACCTTAGCCTGATCACCACCAGTGAAAGTGGCCATCAGTCTATCTTTCTATCACATACCCAAATTTTTAAAGAACGATCTAATCAAAGACTAGAAATCAACATTCACCATCACCAGGATGGAATGCTCATTTCTAAGCTTTCAACAAACAGAAGCAGTAGTGGTGGAGCCAAACGGGATCGAACCGTTGACCTCCTGCGTGCAAGGCAGGCGCTCTCCCAGCTGAGCTATGGCCCCGTATTTCTACAGGCGTTTCCCACACAAAATTGGTGGGTCTGGGCAGATTCGAACTGCCGACCTCACCCTTATCAGGGGTGCGCTCTAACCAACTGAGCTACAGACCCAATTTCGGGCTGCTTCTTATCGTCTTCTTCAATGAATCAAGCAATTCGTGTGGGAACTTATGGAGCAGCTGATGTCGTCGATTAAGGAGGTGATCCAGCCGCAGGTTCCCCTACGGCTACCTTGTTACGACTTCACCCCAGTCATGAATCACACCGTGGTAACCGTCCTCCCGAAGGTTAGACTAGCTACTTCTGGTGCAACCCACTCCCATGGTGTGACGGGCGGTGTGTACAAGGCCCGGGAACGTATTCACCGCGACATTCTGATTCGCGATTACTAGCGATTCCGACTTCACGCAGTCGAGTTGCAGACTGCGATCCGGACTACGATCGGTTTTCTGGGATTAGCTCCACCTCGCGGCTTGGCAACCCTCTGTACCGACCATTGTAGCACGTGTGTAGCCCAGGCCGTAAGGGCCATGATGACTTGACGTCATCCCCACCTTCCTCCGGTTTGTCACCGGCAGTCTCCTTAGAGTGCCCACCATTACGTGCTGGTAACTAAGGACAAGGGTTGCGCTCGTTACGGGACTTAACCCAACATCTCACGACACGAGCTGACGACAGCCATGCAGCACCTGTCTCAATGTTCCCGAAGGCACCAATCCATCTCTGGAAAGTTCATTGGATGTCAAGGCCTGGTAAGGTTCTTCGCGTTGCTTCGAATTAAACCACATGCTCCACCGCTTGTGCGGGCCCCCGTCAATTCATTTGAGTTTTAACCTTGCGGCCGTACTCCCCAGGCGGTCAACTTAATGCGTTAGCTGCGCCACTAAGAGCTCAAGGCTCCCAACGGCTAGTTGACATCGTTTACGGCGTGGACTACCAGGGTATCTAATCCTGTTTGCTCCCCACGCTTTCGCACCTCAGTGTCAGTATCAGTCCAGGTGGTCGCCTTCGCCACTGGTGTTCCTTCCTATATCTACGCATTTCACCGCTACACAGGAAATTCCACCACCCTCTACCATACTCTAGCTCGTCAGTTTTGAATGCAGTTCCCAGGTTGAGCCCGGGGATTTCACATCCAACTTAACGAACCACCTACGCGCGCTTTACGCCCAGTAATTCCGATTAACGCTTGCACCCTCTGTATTACCGCGGCTGCTGGCACAGAGTTAGCCGGTGCTTATTCTGTCGGTAACGTCAAAACAATTACGTATTAGGTAACTGCCCTTCCTCCCAACTTAAAGTGCTTTACAATCCGAAGACCTTCTTCACACACGCGGCATGGCTGGATCAGGCTTTCGCCCATTGTCCAATATTCCCCACTGCTGCCTCCCGTAGGAGTCTGGACCGTGTCTCAGTTCCAGTGTGACTGATCATCCTCTCAGACCAGTTACGGATCGTCGCCTTGGTGAGCCATTACCTCACCAACTAGCTAATCCGACCTAGGCTCATCTGATAGCGCAAGGCCCGAAGGTCCCCTGCTTTCTCCCGTAGGACGTATGCGGTATTAGCGTCCGTTTCCGAGCGTTATCCCCCACTATCAGGCAGATTCCTAGGCATTACTCACCCGTCCGCCGCTCGCCACCAGGTACAAGTACCCGTGCTGCCGCTCGACTTGCATGTGTTAGGCCTGCCGCCAGCGTTCAATCTGAGCCATGATCAAACTCTTCAGTTCAAACATCTTTGGGTTTTTAAGAAACCCTAAACTTGGCTCAGCAATCGTTGGTTACATCTTTGATTTCTCGCGGAGTAACTTGTGATGCTGATAATCTTGTTGACTATCAGTCTGACTCCACAAGCACCCACACGAATTGCTTGATTCAGTTGTTAAAGAGCGGTTGGTTAAGATCTTTCGTCTCAACCGAGGCGCGCATTCTACAGCAGCCTCTGTTACTGTCAAGCGGTTATTTTCAGAAGTTTTCAAAGTTTCGCTTGGAAATCCTTAACAACTTCAACCACTTGCGCTTCCGATCTCTCGTTAGCGGGAGGCGAATTCTACAGCGTTACTCGCTGCTGTCAACACCTCTTTTTCTCCGCTTTCGACCGAGAAGATCGAACCGTCAAAAGAGCCAAACAACACCGCTCTTTCAACTCCTTCTGGCTTCGATGAACTGAAGCGTAACCGCTGCCGAAAACCGCATAACTCGTTGTTTACCAAGGAGTTTTCCGTTTCGACTACGCCGGAAGTGGGGCGAATTATAGACCTCCAGAATCTGCCGTCAACCTCTAATTACGCCTTTCTTGCAGAAGCTGCCTTTTTGGCTGTTAAACGTGGAATCCGGCGGATTACAGGTGGCAATCTCAATACCAACAACAACGCACCTATAGAAGCATAGATCGCCCATTCCCTCAGATCGGCACGCACGATCCACAACATATGCAGCAATCCAAGCCCAAGAACCACATACACCAACCGATGCAACTTCTTCCAGCGAGAACCCAAACGCCGCTGACTGTAGCGATTGGAGGTAACAGCCAATGCCAATAAACAGAGAAACCCCAGGACCCCGACAATAATGTACGGCCGCTTGCGCAACTCGATACCCAGTTGCGACCAATCAAAGCCAAGGATGAACGCTGTGTAACCGCTCAAATGCAGAACCACATAAGCGAAGCACCACAACCCCAATTGTCGTCGGACAGCTATCCACCCCGGCCAACCGGTGAGCTTCTGCAAAGGCGTCATGCTTAACGTGATAAGCAGCAGGACCAGTGTCCCCAGCCCCAGCCGGTCAACCAGCACCTTGCCCGGATCAGGCCCCAGCACATCCGCCCAGGCCTGATACAACCAAAGCAGCGGCCAAATCGCTGCAGCGATGAAGACGCCAATACGCCAGAACGGATATCGCATCAGTAATTCTTCCGCAGATCGAGCCCTGTATATAGAGAAGCGACTTCATCCGAGTAGCCATTGAACATTTGCGTGTCCCGCACATTGGGCTTGAACAGACCGCTCGGCAAACGCCGTTCCCGTGCCTGGGTCCAACGCGGGTGATCGACTGTCGGGTTCACGTTCGCATAAAAGCCATACTCATCCGAAGCGATACTCTGCCAGGTAGTTTTCGGCTGATCGCTAACCAGACTGATCCGCACGATGGATTTAATGCTCTTGAAGCCGTACTTCCAAGGCACCACCAGACGCAGCGGCGCACCGTTCTGATTCGGTAACTCCCGTCCATACATGCCCACAGCAAGAATCGCCAACGGATTCATCGCCTCATCCAGACGCAACCCTTCTACATAAGGCCAGTCGATCAGGGCAAAACCGGAACGCTGCCCGGTCATACTCTTGGGATCCTGCAAAGTTTCGAAGCGAATGAACTTGGCTTTTGAGGTTGGTTCGACCTCCTTGAGCAAAGCCGAAATAGGAAAACCGATCCACGGAATGACCATCGACCAGGCTTCCACACAGCGAAGACGATAGATGCGCTCTTCCAGTTGATAAGGCTTCATGAAGTCTTCCAGCGCATACCGCCCCGGCTTCCCCACCTCCCCGTCCACCACCACGCTCCAGGGTTCGGTTTTCAGCGCACCGGCGTTGGTCGCGGGATCACCTTTATCGGCACCGAACTCATAGAAGTTGTTGTAGTGGGTCGCATCCTTGAAAGGCGTGATCGCCTCGTCTTTGACGTTGACCGCCCCCCATTTGGTAGAAGGAAGCTTTTCGGTAAACCAGGACGGTGCCTTGCCAGGCTCTACATCAGCATAACGCGCAACATCGTCGGCACCCGCCCAACGCGGCAGACTGCTCACAGCCAAACCGGCAACAGCGGCACCTAATACACTGCGGCGAGAAAGGTAGAGGGATTCAGGCGTGACGTCCGACTCATGACAGTCAGACGCTTTGGGGACTTTGATCAGCATGACAACTCCGCAGCTTTGGAGGACAGTTGCACCCATAGACTGCGGAGTATGAGGGAAATTACATCACTCGGCTTTTTTATGCCGACGAAGGCGCAGCAGGTACTGCACCGGCCCGGAAGCCGCATAGGCAAGGAAAACCAGCAGCAGGATGCGCGGCGGATCACTGAACACAACGGCGAATACCAATACCACTGCGAGGATCGCGACAAAAGGAACGCGCCCTTTCAAGTCCAGCTCCTTGAAGCTGTTGTACTTGATGTTACTGACCATCAGCATGCCAGCGGCGGCAACCATCAGTGCAACCAGGAACGACATCTTGGAACCCTGGATGCCGTAATCGCTGAATGCCCAGACGATGCCCGCGACCACACCGGCGGCAGCCGGGCTGGCCAGACCGATGAAGTAACGTTTGTCTGCGGTGCCGACCTGAGTGTTGAAACGAGCCAGACGTAATGCCGCCCCCGCCACATAGATGAAGGCGACCATCCAGCCGACCTTGCCCATATCGCCCAAGGCCCAGCCGAATGCCAGCAATGCCGGCGCCACACCAAAGGCAACCATGTCCGACAGCGAGTCGTACTCGGCACCGAAAGCGCTTTGGGTATTGGTCATACGAGCAACGCGACCGTCGAGGCCGTCGAGCACCATGGCGACGAAAATCGCGATGGCGGCAAATGCAAAATATTTGCTCGCGCCGATGGCATCACCGGCACTCAAGGCGCTCTGGGCGCTCATTGAGTTGATGATGGAATAGAACCCTGCGAAGAGGTTCGCAGTGGTGAACAGATTCGGCAGAAGATAGATACCACGATGCCGGACTTTACGACCTTCAGCGTCATGCCCTTCTTCGATGTGTTCATCGATGGGCAGAAGGCTTTCGGCGTCAGAAGCCTGCTTTGGCTCTTCGGGACGTTCGCTCATGGACATTTACCTTGCAACAGGGTGGAAAGTTTCGACAGGTGTCTGGGACGACGGTTCGGCCACAAACAATGCAGCTTTATACCAGAACCGGCGGATCCAAACGAAAAAACGCGGCCTAGGCCGCGTTTTCCGTACAAGCTCGGGACTTAGTTCTTGGCTTTGTCGACGATCTTGTTGGCACCGATCCACGGCATCATGGAGCGCAGTTGCTCACCGATGATTTCGATACCGTGAGCGGCATTGTTACGACGCTTGGCGGTCATCGAAGGATAGCCGGTGGCGCCTTCGCTGATGAACATCTTGGCGTATTCGCCATCCTGAATACGTTTCAGGGCGTTGCGCATGGCCTGACGGGATTCGGCGTTGATCACTTCCGGACCGGTCACGTACTCGCCGTACTCGGCGTTGTTGGAGATCGAGTAGTTCATGTTGGCGATACCGCCTTCGTACATGAGGTCAACGATCAGCTTCAGTTCGTGCAGGCATTCGAAGTAGGCCATTTCCGGCGCGTAGCCAGCTTCAACCAGGGTTTCGAAACCGGCTTTTACCAGCTCAACGGTACCGCCGCACAGAACGGCTTGTTCGCCGAACAGGTCGGTTTCGGTCTCGTCCTTGAAGGTGGTTTCGATGATGCCGGTACGACCGCCACCAACGCCAGCGGCGTAGGACAGCGCAACGTTTTTGGCGTTGCCCGAAGCATCCTGGTAGATAGCGATCAGGTCAGGGATACCGCCGCCTTTGACGAACTCGGAACGCACGGTGTGGCCCGGAGCTTTCGGCGCGATCATGATCACGTCGAGGTCAGCACGTGGCACAACCTGGTTGTAGTGAATCGCGAAACCGTGGGAGAAGGCCAGGGTGGCGCCTTTCTTGATGTTCGGCTCGATTTCGTTCTTGTACAGGGCAGACTGGAACTCGTCCGGGGTCAGGATCATGACCAGGTCGGCAGCTGCTACGGCGGAAGCAACGTCAGTCACTTTCAGGCCGTGGGCTTCGGCTTTGGCAACAGTGGCCGAACCTTTACGCAGACCAACAGTAACGTCAACGCCGGAGTCTTTCAGGTTGCACGCTTGAGCGTGGCCTTGGGAGCCGTAACCGATGATGGCAACTTTCTTGCCCTGGATGATCGACAGGTCGCAATCTTTATCGTAGAAAACTTTCATGAATTTCCCCTCTATATCCTGGCCGTTCAGGCCATTCGCTAATTTGGTTTAGATGCTCAGTACTTTGTCGCCGCGGGCAATCCCGGTGACGCCACTGCGTACGGTTTCCAGAATCGAGGCGGTCCCGATCGATTGAATGAAGCTGTCGAGCTTGTCGCTGGTACCGGTCAATTGAACGGTATACACGCTAGCGCTGACATCAACGATCTGCCCACGATAAATATCGGTGGTGCGCTTGATCTCGGCGCGCTGGGCGCCGGTGGCCTTGACCTTGACCAGCATCAGTTCGCGCTCGATGTGAGCACTCTCCGACAGGTCGACCAGTTTTACCACTTCGATCAGTTTGTTCAGGTTCTTGGTGATCTGTTCGATGACTTCATCATGGCCGACCGTGGTCAACGTCAGACGCGACAGGGTCGGGTCTTCGGTCGGTGCCACGGTCAGGCTTTCGATGTTGTAGTTGCGCTGCGAGAACAGGCCGACTACACGAGACAGAGCGCCCGGTTCGTTTTCCAGAAGCAAGGAAATAATGTGCCGCATGATTAAGTACGCTCCGTCTTGCTCAGCCACATATCGCGCATGGAGCCGTCTTTGATCTGCATCGGGTAGACGTGCTCGCTGGTGTCGACCGAAATATCGATAACCACCAGGCGATCTTTCATGGCGAACGCCTCTTCCATCTTCGACTTCAAATCTTTCGATTCGGTGATGCGCACGCCAACGTGACCATAGGCCTCGGCCAGCTTGACGAAGTCAGGCAACGATTCCATGTAGGAGTGCGAGTGACGGCTGCCGTAACTCATGTCCTGCCACTGGCGAACCATACCCAATACACCGTTATTCAGAATGACGATCTTCACCGGCAAACCGTATTGCAGGCAGGTCGACAGTTCCTGAATGTTCATCTGGATGCTGCCCTCGCCTGTTACGCAGGCGACGTCTTCATCCGGGAAGCTCAGCTTGATGCCCATGGCCGCCGGAAAACCGAAGCCCATGGTGCCCAGGCCACCGGAGTTGATCCAGCGGTTTGGCTTGTTGAACGTGTAGTACTGCGCGGCAAACATTTGGTGCTGCCCCACGTCGGAGGTCACAAAGGCGTCGCCCTTGGTCACTTCACACAGGGTTTCGATCACGGTCTGCGGTTTGATTACGCTGCCATCGCCCTTGTCGTAAGGGAACAGGCCGCGGTCACCGCGCCACTCGTCAACTTGCTTCCACCAACTGGCAACGGACTCCTTGTTCGGGGTCTCGCCGATTTCCTTGAGGATCGCGACCATTTCGGTCAGGACACTCTCGACCGGACCGACGATAGGCACGTCTGCCTTGATGGTCTTGGAGATCGAAGCCGGGTCGATGTCGATGTGAATGATCTTGGCATTCGGACAGAACTTGGCCGGGCCGTTGATCACGCGGTCATCGAAGCGCGCGCCGACTGCAAGGATGACATCGGCATGGTGCATCGCCAGGTTGGCGGTGTAGCTGCCGTGCATGCCGAGCATGCCAATGAACTGACGGTCGGTGCCAGGGTAGGCACCCAGCCCCATCAGGGTATTGGTCACCGGCAGGTTGAGCATCTTCGCCAGCTCGGTCAGCGGCGCGGAACCACCACCTAGGATCACGCCGCCGCCCGAATACAACACAGGACGCTTGGCCGCCAGAAGCATTTCGGCTGCCTTGCGGATTTGCCCGGAGTGACCGCGAACGGCCGGGCTGTAGGAACGCAGCTTGGCTTTTTTCGGGAAGATGTATTCGAACTTCTCGGCCGGGTTGGTCATGTCTTTCGGGATATCGACAACGACCGGACCAGGACGACCGGATTGCGCCAGGTAGAACGCTTTCTTCATGACTTCCGGGATTTCCGACGCATGCTTGATCATGAAGCTGTGCTTCACGATCGGCCGGGAGATACCGATCATGTCGGTTTCCTGGAACGCATCGGTGCCTACCATGGTGCTAGGCACCTGGCCGGAAATGATCACCATCGGAATGGAGTCCATGTAGGCCGTGGCAATACCGGTGATGGCGTTGGTTGCGCCCGGGCCGGAAGTTACCAGTACCACACCGGCTTTACCGGTGGCACGGGCATAGCCGTCAGCCATATGGGTCGCAGCCTGCTCGTGACGAACCAGGATGTGGGTCACTTCCGGTTCTTTGAACAGGGCATCATAGACATGAAGAAGAGCACCACCCGGGTACCCGTAGATATATTTGACGCCTTCGTCACGCAAAAAGCGGACGAGCATCTCACCGCCAGATAAAAGCTCCACGTTGTTCACCTCTAAAACGCCAGAATACCGCCCACATACAAAGAGGACGGGTCTTAATAGGTTTACTTCTCGGCAGAGCATGAGCGACGGTGGTCGCCGACTACGTCAGCACTGACTGAGCAAGTATTGGGATCGTCCCAAGTGTTGCGGGCCTTTCCCACCCAGCGCGAGGTAACGCGTTGCGGGTGTAACAGGTCGGCGCGGATGTGCGCCTCATGATCTGCCGAGCGGGTCTGCTTCTGGCAGTCCCTCTACAGCGGACTTTGGATTCTTCTGTTTCGCCCATCGCAAGTCAAGCCGTCAATGTGCTTTATTCGAACTAAGCGCATGAGAACGCAAGAAAAAACCTTTAAACCGCAACTGTGTTAGCTTCGATTGCGCACTCATGACAAGGAAAGGGCATGCGAACGTTCTTCTTCACCGCCGGCTTGCTGATCAGCCTGAGCCCTTTGTGCATGGCGGGTCAGATCTATAAATGGGTCGATGCCCAGGGCGTCACCCATTTCGATGCGCAACCGCCCACAGGCCAGGAGTCCACCCTCGTGGTAACGCCCGCCCCGCCCGTCGGCAAACCGGACACGCCAACGCGCAGCAACGTGATAGGCGATCAACGAGCCATCGACAACAAAGTGAAAAAGCAGGTCGCCGAGCAGCAAGCCCAGCTAAAAGTATTCTGCGAGCAGGCTCGAACGAACCTGGCTCAACTGCAGAATAATCCGCGACTACGAGAGGATGTCGAAGGTGAGATGCGCCGCCTGACCGACCAACAACGTCAGGAGCGCATCATCGAAGCACAGAAACAGATTGCGAAAAACTGCCAGTAGTTAGCGAGAGGCGGTGATCAACAGGTCGAACTCTTTGAGTAAGACCTGAAGCTGCCGATCCTTGCCCTGGACATTACGGGCGGCGAAGACCATTTCGGCCATCTCCTGAATCCCCGATGCGTTGGGCAGCGGCAGATCCTGTTCAAGGATCATCTTCATCCGCGGCAGGAAAATCCATTGCAGCCATTGCTCGAAATCCAGCGTATCCACCGAAAATGGCTCGACACTGGACAGCGCTTCAGCGGACGGTGCGACTTCGTCCCACCAGCCCTGGACACGCAGCTCGCGTTCGATCAACAGCAACTGCTCGGCAATCTTCGGGAAGCGTGCATCCATCACAGCGAGACCTTGGCCTTCTGACGCGCCAACGCTGCACCGGCCGTGTCACCCTGCTTCTCACGAGCCTGGGCAATCAATTCCCACAGGCTGGCCTGAAGGGCCGGACGACCATTGGCGAACGTCAAACCACGACGAGCGAATTGTTCGGCTTGTGCCGCATCGCCTTGAGCCATGCGTACCTGAGCCAGACGATAAAGCACTTGCGGCTCACGCGGCGCGACACGTTGGGCGCGTTCGAGACTGGAAGACGCACCATTAAGGTCGCCGCTGGCCTGTTGCTGCTGGGCAGTGGTCAACAATGCCAGGACCGGACCGTCCAGTTGCTCATCGGCAGACAGGCCGCCGGAGTTCGCCGAAGGAATCCCGCTCGGCGTCGATGGCATGCTGTAGCTGCCCTGGTTGATCGGTGCCGACTGGACCGGCGAGGTATCGATCGGCCCCGGCGTGATCGGGCCTGGGGTAATTGGCGAGGTGCTGATCGGTGCCGAGGAAACAGCGCCACCACCCGGCACCATCACCACAACGCCAGTGTCTCCTTGCGGGATTGCCTGGGTCTGGCCTTGCACAGGACGTTTTACTGTCGTCTGACGGTAACCGCCATTCGTCTGTATCCGTTCACTGTTCGAAACGGCACTGCCGGAATCCACAACCGGGATCGAACCACGCTGTACGGTGGAGCAGCCGCTGAGCAAAGCCACAGCGGTCACCGCTGGAATCAACCACTTGTTCACTTCAAATCCTCTTTGCTTAATTCATCCAGCCCTTGACCCAATCCATCACCGATTCAGCGGGGTTTTCGCCACCGCAAGCAGGACCGGGAGGCGGTTCGCTGCCGCGAATATACGGCATCTGCACTGCGCCTGGGCAGCTGCCTTCAGAACCTTGCCCGGTACGCGAATCGACCCAGGCCTGAACAATGTTGTCCGGCTGCGGCATGTCCAGCGGCAGCGGATCGGCCTTGCGCATGAAACTGGTCCAGACCTGCAACGCACCGGTGGCACCGGTGAATGGCGTCTTGCCGTTATCATCGCGCCCCAGCCAGACCACTGCCAGCAGATCCTGACTGAAACCGGCGAACCAGCTGTCCCGCGAATCGTTACTGGTACCGGTCTTGCCGGCGAGAGTCAGGGTTTTCGGCAACACGTTATAAACCGAACTGCCCGTACCTTCACGCATGACTCGTTGCATGGCGCTCTGAACCAGGTAAATGGACGCCGGATCGAACTGCTGCTGAATCTGGAACGGATAACGCTTGAGCGGCTCGCCCTCGGCAGTCAACACGCTACGAATCCCGCGCATCGGCGTATTGAACCCGCCGTTGGCCAGCGTCTGGTACATGGTCGCCACTTCGATCGGGGTCAAGCCACCGGCCCCCAGCAACATCGACGGGAACGCCGGGAACTCGCGACTCACCCCCAGACGTGCCAGGGTCTTCAAGACATTCGGTACGCCCACCGCCAAACCGAGACGCGCGGTCGACAGGTTGTAGGAATGCGCCAGCCCTTGATAAAGGAACACCGTACCGTGGGAGCGGCGATCATAGTTCTGCGGTTTCCAGACCTGACCGTCCGCACCTTTGACCGAGAAGGATTCGTCCGACAGCCAACTGGTCAGCGTGTACTGGCTCGGCTTCTCAAGGGCTGTCAGATAAACCGCCGGTTTGATCAACGAGCCAATCGGTCGTACTGCGTCCAGCGCCCGGTTGAAACCGGCAAAACCCGCCTGACGGCTGCCGATCATCGCCTGGACTTCTCCGGTTTCCGGGTTGGTCACGACCATCGCCGCCTCAACCTCATCAGAACCCTTGCGTCCGGCCAGACGCTTGAACGTGTCGTTGACCGAGGCTTCGGCTTTCATCTGCAGGATCGGGTCGAAGCTGGTGAAGATCCGCAGCCCCTCTTCGGTCAAGTCTTCGTCGCGGTAGTCTTCGCGCAACTGACGTTTAACCAGATCGAGGAAGCCCGGGAACGAGCTGTCGGCCAACTTGCCGCGAGTGGTCACGCCCAGAGGCATTTTCTTCGCTGCCTCAACCTGCTCGGCGGTGGCAACGCCTTGTTCCCCCAGAACATCGAGCACCAGATTGCGCCGCTCCAGCGCCCGCTCTGGGTTGCGACGCGGGTTGTAATAGGACGGCCCCTTGACCATGCCCACCAACAAAGCGACTTGATGCAGTTTCAGCTCGGACAATGGCTGCCCGAAGAAGAACTGGCTGGCCAGGCCGAAACCGTGGACCGCGCGCTGACCATCCTGGCCGACGAACACTTCATTGAGGTAAGCCTCAAGAATTTCGCGCTTGTCGTAATGCAACTCAAGCAGCATCGCCATCATGGCTTCGGTGAGCTTACGGGTCAGGCTGCGTTCGCTGGTGAGATAGAAGTTCTTGACCAACTGTTGCGTCAGCGTACTGCCGCCCTGGGTCATCTTGCCACCCGAGGTGTTGATGTAGATGGCTCGGGCAATCGACTTCGGCGACACGCCCCAGTGGTGGTAGAAATCCCGGTCTTCTACGGCAATCAGGGTTTCGAGCAGATATGGAGGAACCTGATCGATTTTGATCAGGATGCGGTCTTCAAGGTTTTTCGGATAAATCCCGCCAATCAGCAGCGGCTCCAGTCGCACCACAGAAAGCTTCGAACCGTTGGTCGCCGAAAGCTCGGCCACGTAATCGCCGGAGAAGCGCACACGCACGGGCTGGGCCTGCTCCATGCCTTCATAGAACTGAAAGCCTCGGGTATTCAAGTCGACGGTATTGCCATTGACCGCCGCCGCGCCGGGGCCGTTGCTGACGGCTTCGCGTCGGTAGCCCAAGGCATCGAGCTCGGTGAGGAAGTCTTCCTTGCTCAGCTTCTGGCCAGTGAACAGCTCAAGCGGGCGCGCGTACACCTTGGCCGGGATGGTCCAGCGCTTGCCGGAAAACTTCTCCTGGACCACGGCGTCGAGGTAAACCGCGAACCCGGCCAGCACCACAAGGCCGACCAGGCTGAGTTTAAGGGCCCAGCCCAGCCAGGGGCGCATGCCCTTGGAGGGTGGTTTTTTGGGGGTGCGAGGGGATCGAGTACGAGTCATGGCGGCGGATTATACGCACTTTATTCATACTCAACAGAAGCCCGCTGAGGTTTGCGTCGGGCGGACTTGCGGCCATAATGGCGGCCTTGAATTTTCCCCAGACTCTGAAGGATCGCCTGTGAGCCAGTCCCTGATCGCTGCCCTGCAAAACCCGGCCCTCTACCCGCATCCCGTAGAAGGGTTTCAGGTCATCGAAACCCATATTTCCTGGGTGCTGCTCACCGGCCCCTACGCTTATAAAGTGAAGAAGCCAGTGAATTTCGGCTTCCTCGACTTCACCAGCCTCGAGGCTCGCGAGCATTTCTGCGCTGAAGAGCTGCGTCTGAACCAGCGCCTGACCCATGATTTGTATCTTGAAGTGTTGCCGATCACCGGCAGCGCCGAGGCACCACAACTGGGCGGCGATGGCCCGGTTGTCGATTACGCCCTGAAAATGCGTCAGTTCCCACAAAGCCAATTGCTCAGCACCTTGCAAGCCAACGGCGAATTGACCACCACGCACATCGACGAGATGGCCGCACAAATCGCTCAATTCCACCTGAGCGCACCGAAAGTGCCTGCCGAACACGAAGCCGGCACGCCGGACAGCGTCATGGCGCCGGTACGGCAGAACTTCGAACAGATCCGCCCGTTCCTCAGCGACAAGGCCGACCTGCTGCAACTCGAGGCGCTGCAAGCCTGGGCCGAAAGCAGCTTCGAACGCCTCAAGCCGTTGTTCGCCCAGCGCAAGGCCGACGGTTTCATTCGTGAATGCCACGGTGACATTCACTTGGGCAACGCCACCGTGATCGACGGCAACGTGGTGATCTTCGACTGCATCGAGTTCAACGAACCGTTCCGCTTCACCGACGTTTACGCCGACACCGGCTTCCTGGCCATGGACCTGGAAGACCGTGGCCTGAAGAGCCTGGCGCGCCGTTTCATCAGCCAATACCTGGAGCTGACCGGCGACTATCAGGGCCTTGAGCTGCTGAACTTCTATAAAGCCTACCGCGCACTGGTTCGCGCCAAGGTCAGCCTGTTCAGCATGCCGGCCGAGGCCGATCCGGTGCAGCGCGCCACTACTCTGCGTCAGTACCGCAACTACGCCAACCTGGCGGAAAGCTACAGCACCATTCCTTCGCGCTTCCTGGCGATTACCCACGGTGTTTCCGCCGTCGGCAAGAGTCACGTGGCCATGCGCCTGGTGGAAGCGCTGGGCGCCATTCGCCTGCGTTCCGATGTCGAGCGCAAGCGTATGTTCGGCGAGCAAACCGTACCGAACGACCCGCAGGCCGGCATCTATAGTGCTGACGCCAGCGCTGCCACCTACAGCCGTCTGCATGAAGTTGCCGGTGTGATTCTGCATGCCGGTTTCCCGGTAGTGATCGATGCCACGTACCTCAAGCGCGACCAGCGCGACGGCGCGGCAAAAATCGCCGAAGCCACCGGTGCGCCGTTCCTGATCCTCGATTGCGACGCACCGCAAGCGGTGATCGAGAGCTGGTTGAAGCAACGTCAAGCAGACAATAAGGATCCGTCCGATGCCAACCTGACCGTTATCGCCGCCCAGCAAGCCAGCCGCGAGACCCTGACGCCAGCAGAAATTCTGTGCAGCAAACGCGTCCAGACCAATGAAAGTGGCACGCTCGATACCGTCGTTGCGCAGATTCGCCAACGCCTGCCAGGCCTGTAAAAAACTATTTCAACTGTGAAGCCTTCACCGGCTTCACGGCTGTCAGATAGTGGCACTATACTGGCGTCATAAAACCATCAGGTGATGCGACATGAGCCAGCCGAAACTTCTCGACACCCCGCTTTATGCCTTGCTGCACAAAGACGACATCACAGGCTTTAACAATGAGCGCCCGAAAGATGGACCTATCGACATGGTCGGTGGCGACTTTCGTGGTCTCGATCTGCGTGAACTGAACGCCGACGGCGTCGACTTCACCGATGCCTATTTCCGCTCTGCCGACTTGCGCGGCATCGATTTTCGCAACTCTTCCCTGGAAGGTGCGAGCCTGGCCCACGCGCAGATCTCCGGCGCCTACTTCCCGCCAGAGCTGAGTGCCGATGAGATTCTGATGTCGATGAATTTCGGTACGCGACTGCGTTATCGCACCCGCTAAAAGCGACGTTTTTTACCAGGTCCGGCGCCGCTGCTTTGCGCTGGACCCTGTACTTTTTTCTACCCTGAAACTCAGCCCTCCGCCCGTCTTCCGACTGCACTCGCAGCCTTTTCACGCAGCTTCTTGAGCCCGTCTCTTAGAAGCTTTTGCGTCGAAACCGACCAAACAATCACGCTTTTCCTACTGATGGCTACACTGCTGAGAGGCTCGCCCACGCACCGTTCGGCTGTCGCAAGGAGGCTTGATGAATGATGAACTGCAACACCTGAAAAATCTTGGCAAGACGTCGGCGCAATGGCTGCATGCCGTGGGCATCCACAGTGCATCGGATTTGCGTCGGCTGGGAGCTGTGGATGCCTATCGGGCCGTGCGCACGCGCGGTTTTCGGGCTTCCAAGGTGTTGTTGTATGCGATCGAAGGCGCACTGATGGATGTTCACTGGAACGACATCCCCGCCGAACGCAAGGAAGCCTTGAACAAACAACTGGACGCTATCTCGTCACGCCACAAGATTTGAACGGGTAATGACGCTTACGTACACAGCCTGAAGACCAATGATTGCAGGGCCTTCACCAAGGGAACTGGTGAGATTCACAGAAATCAAGAATCAGCGGTTGACTTGGTAATGAGAATCGCTATGATTATCACAACTGGTCGCGAGACTGGTCGATATTCTGAAAAGCCCTTGGTTCGGACTCTCAGATTATCTCCTCATCAGGCTAATCACGGTTATTTGACCCGGCTCTTGCCGGGTCTTTTTTTGCCTGTGGAAAACTCGCCAGGTTTTACTGCCCTGACTGCTTGCCGAACTGTTTACGCATTTGCGCGCAGTAATCCTGCGGTGGCGTGGCGGGCGTATACCAGACGTAATCGGCCATGGCCGGCGTGACCTCGGCGCCCTGCTCTGCCAGCATTAATACGGTTGGCGCCTCGTGCTCACCCAAGTCCTGCACATGGATCGGCACCCCGACATCCTTGCGCGCGTGGTACGCGCCGGCAAACAGCAGTGAAGGCGCAGGTGCGGCCAGTAATCGCTCGGCCATCCGCCGGTCACGTTGCTGCTGGACAGTCAGCATCGCGGGCATTTGCGATGTGGGCAGCAAGCCGCAGTGAGAATCGCTGATTTGTGCCAGCAACGTTTCCTTGACCATCGGGGCGTTGGAGCGCGAACCGCTTAATGTCGGCGGTTCGGCATAGACAGTACGGACTTCAAGCGTATCCAGATTGGCCGCCAGCAACGGGTACGGCTGAGTCAGGGCAAAACCAACGATCGGCCCATACAGATTCCAGTCCCAACCCGATTGCCAGGCCAATGCATTGGGCAAGTCAGTTGGTAGCGGCAAAGCATGTCGAACATGATCGACGCGCACTTGTTGATCCGGCGTGAGCATTTCCAACAGCAAACTGCCTTGGGGCCGCCGATCACCCAGCGCCTGTAACAACCACAATTGCAGTTGATGGTGATCACGGTTGTCATGCTGCTCGCCAACGATCAGCCGCGAAGGTTTGGCTAACCGTGCAAGTAGTTCCTGCGCTGTCAGGGCTTGACCGCTGCGCAGCTCCCGGATCTCGCCGCTGACGGGTGGCGGCACCACCGGCACATGCTGACAGGCACTCAGTAACAGCACAGCCAGTATCACCCTCACACGCATGTTTTCACCTCGATGAAATGCTCAGCGGGCGATGATCAGCGGATGCCCACGCTCCGGGTGCGGCTGCACCAGTACTTCCAGCCCGAACACCGCCTTGAGCGGTTCCGGGCGCAGCACCTGCTCCGGCGTATCCAGCGCCACGGGACGCCCACCTTCGAGCAGTAACAGACGATCACAATAACGTGCTGCCAGATTCAGATCATGCAGAATCACCAGCACCGCAGCGCCACGATCAGCGAACTCGCGCACCGCTTGCAGAGTAGTGTGTTGATGCAGCGGGTCGAGCATCGATGTAGGTTCATCAAGCAACAACGTTTGCCCCGCCTCCCCCGGCCACAGCTGCGCCAGGACGCGCGCCAGATGTACACGCTGACGCTCACCGCCAGACAGCGCCAGATAGCTGCGCCCACTCAGGTGCCGCGCATCGGCCGCGTGCAGCGCGGCGGCAACGATCTCATCATCCCGAACCCGGCCGCTTTGATAAGGCAGACGGCCCATGCCGACCACTTCTTCGACGCGAAAGGCAAAGTCCAGGGTCGACACCTGCGGCAACACCGCCAAACGCTGGGCTCGCTGCGCCCCGGCCCAATGACTCAGCTCGCGCTCATCGAGCCAGACACTGCCGTGGTCCGCCTGCAATTCGCCGCAAAGGGCGCCGAGCAAGGTGCTTTTGCCGGCACCGTTGGGGCCCAGCACGCCGAGAACTTCGCCCGGTTTGAGTTCAAGGGTGATGTCCGTGAGAACAATCTTTCGACCGCGCCGGATTTGCAGGTTCTGCGTTCGCAACATCAGGCACGCCCTCTGAGCAGTAAATACAGAAAGAACGGTGCGCCGATGAAAGCCGTGACGATCCCGATCGGCAACTCGGCCGGCGCCAGGGCCAGTCGCGCCACCAGATCGGCAAACAATAAGAGACTGGCCCCCGCCAATACCGACGCCGGCAACAGCACACGATGATCAGGACCGGCCAGCAACCGCACCAGATGAGGCACCACCAGCCCGACAAACCCGATCATCCCCGCTGCCGCGACCGCCGCGCCGACGCCCAGCGCCGTGCAGAACACCAGTTCGCGCTTGAGGCCTTCGACGTCGATGCCCAAGTGACCAGCCTCCGACTCCCCGAGCAGCAATGCATTCAAGGCCTTGGCCCGACGTGGCAACCACAGCGCCACACCAGTGCTCACCAACAGCAATGGCCAGAGTCGCGAATAACTGGCGCCGTTAAGGCTGCCCAGGTTCCAGAACGTCAGCGTGCGCAGGGTCGCGTCATCCGCCAGATAGGTGAAGAGCCCAACCGCCGAACCGGCCAGGGCAGTCAAGGCAATACCGGCCAGCAGCATGGTGGCGACATTGGTCTGGCCATTGCGTCGCCCCAGTCGATAGACCAGCGCCGTCACACCCAGCCCGCCGAGGAACGCGCACACCGACAACAAATAAGGCCCGAAGGACTCAGGCAGACCGCCGAACACCGAGCCACCGACAATCGCGATGGCCGCGCCCAACGCCGCGCCACTGGAGACTCCTACCAATCCCGGATCGGCCAGAGGGTTGCGAAACAACCCCTGCATCGCCACACCGGACAGCGCCAAAACGCCGCCCACCGCCAGGCCGAGCAAGGTTCGTGGCAAGCGAATCTGCCCGAGGATCAACTCGGCCTGCTCCAACCCGTCGGGTGCGATGGGTAAACCAATCAGCCGCAACGCCGCACGCAACGTGTCGAACAACGGCAAACTCACCGGCCCCAACGCCAGCGACAACCAGATCGCCAGCAAGCAAAGCAGGCTCAGGCCAATGAACAATGCTCGGGGTTTAACCAGAAAGGTCATTGGCCGGTCATACCGGGATAGAACTCGTCAGCCAGCCTGGTAAGGCTTTCCGGCAACCGTGGCCCCAGCCCTCCCACCAACAACGTCGGGTCCAGCTCCATGACTCGCCCGTCCTTGGCCGCGCGGGTGGACGAGAGGATCGGATTTTCCTTGAACAACGCCGCGCGCGCCGCATCGCCCGTCAGCGCACGGTCGGCAAACACCAGCACTTCGGGATTTAGACTGGCCAGGGACTCTACGGAAAATGGCTTGTAGCCAGTATGGGTTGCCAGATTGTGGCCACCGGCCTGTTGCAGCAACCAATCGGCGGCGGTGTCTTTACCGGCAATCAACGGTTTGCCGCCCGCGTGACCCAACAGCAGCAATACACCCGGTGCTTTGTGTTTGAGTTGCGCCTGACTGACCCGGGCTTGTTGCTGATCGAGCTGCTGTTGATAACTCAGAAACACTTGCGAAGCCCGATCTTCAGCCCCCAGCAATTTGCCGAGATGCTGCAAATTGCCCCGCAATGTCGCCAAATCTGGCTGGGCCGAGAACAGTTCGACCTGAACGCCCGCGCTGCGAATCTGTGAAAGTACCGGTGGTGGCCCCATTTCTTCGGTGCCCACAAGGATCTGCGGGCGCAGGCTCAGAATGCCTTCCGCCGAGAGTTGCCGTTGATAGCCGATGCTCGGCAGAGCCTTCAGCGATTCGGGGTGCTGACTGGTGGTATCGACACCCACCAGTTTCGACTCACCACCCAGTGCACTGACCCATTCCGACAAGGCACCACCAGCACTGACCCAACGTTGCGGCAACTCGGCTGCCGTGGCCTGATGACCGACGAGCAGTCCGACACAGAGCGCAGCAACGCGGGTACTCAGGCGCATAAACAGCTTCCTTTAGAGGTTTTCCCGGGCATCGAGAGGACAGGCCAAGTATCCTCGGCATCCGGCAATCGCCCTGTGGGTGAGCGGCCATTTGATAATTGTTTGCATTTGAACGTCAAGCTCGGACATATCTGGTCACGAGCAGGACTTGAGGATAGACATGAAGCTTCTTTGCACAGGCGCCGAATTGGCTGACGCCAGCAGTCGCGGTTTCGACGTCGACGGTCAGAAGCTCCTGGCCGTGCGCCGGGATGGTCGGGTGTATGTGTATGAAAATCGCTGCCCGCACCGGGGTGTCGGACTGGAATGGAAGCCCGACCAGTTTCTCGACCCCAGCAACAGCCTGATCCAGTGCGCCACCCACGGCGCACTGTTTCTGATCGAAGACGGCGAATGCATCGCCGGCCCATGCGCCGGGCAATCCCTGACCACCATCCCCTGCCGCGAAGACGAGCAAGGGATCTGGGTCACGCTTTAACCGTTCAACAAAACATCCAGCCGCCGATCGACCACCATCTCTTCGTGGGTCAAGTGCACGCCATACGCCAGCACTTCGACTCCACACGCCACCGCTTCGCGCAACGCCGCCGCGTAGGCCGAATCGATTTCTTCGGCAGGACGCACGGAGTCGATGCCGGTCAGGTTCACACAATACAACTGCACGGCACGAATCCCGTCCCGGGCCAAATGCGCCAACTCCCGCAAATGCTTGGCCCCGCGCTGGGTCACCGCGTCGGGAAATGCCGCCACCAACGAGCCATCGAAGCCCAGGGTGACGCTTTTGACTTCCACATACGCTGGCCCGCTCGGGTAATCGAGACGGAAATCGATGCGACTGCTTTCCTGACCGTAGGCCACTTCGCGCTTCAGTTCGGTAAAGCCGTTCAGCTCGGTGATGACATTTGCCCGCAACGCCTCCTCAATCAAACCATTGGCGCGTCCGGTGTTTACGCAGAACAGTCGCCCCTGTGGGGTTTCCCCGACTTCCCAGGTGCCGGGCAACTTACGTTTGGGGTCGTTGGAACGGCTGAACCAGACCTGCCCGCCTTCGACCTGGCAATTAAGCATCGAACCGGTGTTAGGACAGTGAATGGTCAGTAACTCGCCGCTAACGGTTTCGATATCGGCAAGAAAACGTTTGTAGCGACGAATCAAACGACCTTCTTCGAGGGGAGGATGAAAACGCATCAGCCTTGCCAGCTCCGCAAACCACGAGCGATGCGCTCAACCGCTTCCTGCAGGCGTGGAAGATTTTGGGTGTAGGCAAACCGCACATAATGCCCGGCCTGATAACGCCCGAAGTCCAGGCCCGGGGTAATCGCAACGTGCTCGGTTTCGAGGAAATGCTGGCAGAACGCGAAGGCATCGCCGCCGAACTTGCTGATATCGGCGTACAAGTAGAACGCGCCTTCAGGCTCTACAGCGATACCGAAGCCCAATTCCCGCAGAGCGGGCAGCAGGAAATCCCGACGTCGGCCGAACTCGGCGCGTCGCTCCTCGAAAATTTCGATGGTGGCGGGTTCGAAGCAAGCCAATGCGGCATGCTGGGCCATGCTCGGCGCGCTGATATAGAGGTTCTGGGCAAGTTTCTCCAGCTCACCGACCGCGGCTTCTGGCGCTACCAGCCAACCGAGACGCCAGCCGGTCATGCCGAAATACTTGGAAAAACTATTGAGGACGAAGGCGCTGTCATCGACTTCCAGCACGCTGGCCGCATCCGTGCCGTACGTCAGGCCATGGTAGATCTCATCGACCACCAAATGGCCGTGGCGGGCCTTGATCGCTGCAGAGAGCCCGGCCAGTTCATCGCGGGTCAGGATGGTCCCGGTCGGGTTGGCCGGCGATGCCACCAGGGCGCCGACGCTGTCGTGATCCCAGTGACGTGCGACCAGGTCCGGGGTCAGCTGATAACGCACGTCCGGGCCGACCGGCACCAGTTGCGCCGCGCCTTCCACCAACCGCAGGAAGTGCCGGTTGCACGGGTAACCCGGATCGGCGAGCAGCCAATGCTTGCCTGGATCGACCAGCAACGCCGTGGCCAACAGCAACGCCCCTGAACCGCCGGGCGTGATGAGGATGCGTTGCGGATCGATGTTCAGCCCGTAACGCTGCTGATAAAAGCCCGAAATGGCTTCACGCAGTTCGGGAAGGCCGCGGGCGGCGGTGTAACGGGTCTTCCCCGCCGTCAGCGCGGCCTGGCCGGCCTGGATGATCGGCTCGGCGGTGGTGAAGTCCGGCTCGCCGATTTCCAGGTGAATCACGTCGTGGCCGGCCGCTTGCAGCTCATTGGCCCGCGCCAGCAGGGCCATGACGTGAAACGGTTCGATAGCGCGACTGCGCGCACTGTAGGACAGAGCCATTAGCCTTCCTTACAACGGGAAAAGAATCGATTCTACCCAAGCGCAGGAACGAGCGAGAACCTAAAGCGGTCAGAGCCCATATAACGCTGGTTTCAAACGGTTCAAGCGTATGCTCCAGGTTTGACTAAAATCAATAATTGATCAGGTCTCCAGAGCCACCAGGCAAGGCTTTGCAATCTTTTGCAAGGCCCACGGGCCGCGGGCTCGACATCCGGGAGTAGCGCGGCCCGATTTGATCTGGTAAGTTCGCCCGCTTGCAGCCGCAGGGCCGGCAGGTGTCGGTGATGGAGCAATCCTGCGCAATGGATTACAAGAGTAGAGGCGGTCCATTTCATGCCCACCCAAGCAAAGCAACAACCGAACCAGTCGATCAGCGGCTTCGAACCCTACAAAGAAGTGAAGGGCGAAGAGTACATGGGCAAACCCATGCGCGCTCACTTCACCAAGATCCTGAATAAGTGGAAACAGGACTTGATGCAGGAAGTCGACCGCACGGTTGATCACATGAAAGACGAAGCGGCCAACTTCCCCGACCCGGCAGACCGTGCCAGCCAGGAAGAGGAATTCAGCCTCGAATTGCGCGCCCGCGACCGCGAGCGCAAGTTGATCAAGAAAATCGACAAAACCCTGCAATTGATCGAAGACGAAGAATACGGCTGGTGTGAGTCCTGCGGCGTCGAAATCGGCGTCAAGCGACTGGAAGCCCGCCCTACCGCCGACATGTGCGTTGACTGCAAGACCCTGGCGGAAATCAAGGAAAAGCAAGTCGGCAAGTAATCTTTGCGACTTGAACGAAAAACGGAGCGTGCGAACGCTCCGTTTTTTTGTTTCTGACTTTGCTGATTTGTTGCGTATTTAAGATCGCCTTCGCGAGCAAGCTTCGCTCCTACAAAAGCTAGCGCAATCTTCTGTAGGAGCGAAGCTTGCTCGCGAAGGCGGCTTCAAGCCATGCTCAAAACGATTGAACAGCCTGACGCCACCCTTATGACCACCATCGTTCCCCCCGCCTACATCGGACGTTTCGCCCCTACGCCCAGTGGCCACTTGCATTTCGGTTCGCTGGTCGCCGCGCTGGCCTCGTACCTCGACGCCCGTTCGGTTGGCGGCCGTTGGCTGGTGCGCATGGAGGATCTCGATCCGCCGCGCGAAGAACCCGGCGCTCAGGCAGCGATTCTCAAGGCGCTGGAAAGCTACGGGTTCGAGTGGGATGGCGACATGGTCCGACAGAGCGAGCGGCACGCTGCCTATGACGAAGTCATCAATCGCCTGTTCAATCAGGGCCTGGCCTACGCTTGCACCTGCTCGCGCAAGCAACTGGAGCCGTATCACGGCATCTATCCCGGGTTCTGCCGCAACGCGGGGCACGGCACCGAGAACGCGGCGATTCGCCTGCGCGTACCGGAACTGGAATACCACTTCATCGACCGGGTGCAGGGCGAGTTCCGTCAACACCTGGGCCGGGAAGTCGGCGATTTCGTGATTCGTCGCCGCGACGGGCTCTACGCCTATCAATTGGCGGTGGTGCTGGATGACGCCTGGCAGGGCATCACTGATATCGTGCGCGGCGCCGACCTGCTGGATTCCACGCCGCGCCAGCTCTATCTGCAAGAACTGCTCGGCCTGCCGCAACCGCGCTACCTGCACATCCCGCTGATTACCCAGCCGGACGGCCACAAACTCGGCAAATCCTATCGCTCGCCGCCGCTGACCGAAGATCAGGCCACGCCGCTATTGCTGCGCGCATTGCGGGCACTGGGGCACAAGCCTGTGATCGAACTGAATGACGCCACACCACGGGAGGTGCTGAACTGGGGCATTGCCCACTGGGATGCATCGCTGATCCCGCGCACACTGACGCTGCCCGAAGCGCAACTTCAGTGATGCCACTTGCAGTGGCGCGCCCATCCGTTACCATCGCCGCACGTTTTCGGGCACGCGCATAAAAAAGAGAGGCCGGGATGTATATTTATCGCTTGGTCCTGCTCCTGGTAGTGGGGATTTATCTGTTCTCCCCGGCCATCATGGATTGGTGGATCGACGCCACTGGCGCCTGGTATCGCCCGTATTTGCTCTGGCTGATTCTGATCGTCGTGACCTTCATCCTGCAGAGCCAAAAAGATGCCGATGAGCTTTAGCCTGACCCAGATGATCCTGATCAGCGCCGCGTACCTGGCGGTGCTGTTCGGTGTGGCCTGGATCAGCGAACGGGGGATGATCCCCCGGGCGATCATTCGCCACCCGCTGACATACACCCTGTCGCTGGGCGTTTACGCCAGTGCCTGGGCGTTTTACGGCACGGTGGGCCTGGCCTATCAGTACGGCTACGGTTTTCTGTCCAGCTACCTCGGGGTTTCCGGGGCCTTTCTGCTGGCGCCGGTGCTTTTGTACCCGATCCTGAAAATCACCCGCACTTATCAACTCTCGTCCCTGGCCGACTTGTTCGCGTTTCGCTTCCGCAGCACCTGGGCTGGCGCACTGACGACCATTTTCATGCTGATCGGCGTGCTGCCGTTGCTGGCGTTGCAGATTCAGGCTGTGGCCGACTCCATCAGCATCCTCACCCGCGAGCCGGTGCAGCATCGCGTGGCCCTGAGCTTCTGCGCACTGATTACGCTGTTCACGATTTTCTTCGGCTCACGCCACATCGCCACCCGCGAGAAACATGAAGGCCTGGTGTTTGCGATTGCCTTCGAGTCGGTGATCAAACTGATCGCGCTTGGCGGCGTCGGTCTGTATGCGCTGTACGGCGTGTTTGATGGCCCGCAGCAGCTGGAACTGTGGCTGCTGCAAAACCAGACCGCCCTCGCCGCTTTGCACACGCCATTGCAGGAAGGCCCGTGGCGCACGCTGTTGCTGGTGTTCTTCGCCTCGGCGATCGTGATGCCGCACATGTACCACATGACCTTTACCGAAAACCTCAACCCGCGCTCGCTGGTCAGTGCGAGCTGGGGTTTACCGCTGTTTCTGCTGTTGATGAGCCTCGCGGTGCCGCTGATTCTCTGGGCCGGGCTGAAACTCGGCGCCACGACCAATCCGGAATACTTCACCCTGGGCATCGGCATCGCCGCCAACAGCAAAGCCCTGGCGCTATTGGCCTATGTCGGCGGATTGTCGGCGGCCAGCGGCCTGATCATCGTCACCACGCTGGCGCTGTCCGGGATGGCGCTGAACCATCTGGTGCTGCCGCTCTATCAGCCGCCGGCCGAAGGCAATATCTACCGTTGGTTGAAGTGGACCCGCCGGGCGCTGATCGTCGCGATCATCATGGCCGGTTACGGTTTCTACCTGATGCTGGGCGCCGAGCAAGACCTGGCCAACCTCGGCATCGTCGCCTTCGTCGCCACATTGCAATTCCTGCCGGGGGTGTTGTCGGTACTGTACTGGCCGACCGCCAACCGTCGCGGCTTCATCGCAGGCCTCCTGGCGGGGATTCTGGTGTGGCTGGTGACCATGCTGCTGCCGCTGGTCGGCAATCTGCAAGGCTTCTACATCCCACTGTTGAACATGATTTACGTGCTGGACGACACCAGCTGGCACATGGCAGCAATCGCCTCGCTGGCCGCCAACGTGCTGATGTTCACGCTGATCTCGTTGTTCACCAGCGCCAGCCCCGAAGAGGCCAGCGCCGCCGAAGCCTGCGCGGTGGACAACGTTCGTCGCCCGCAACGCCGCGAACTGCATGCCGCTTCACCTCAGGAATTCGCCACTCAGCTTGCAAAACCATTGGGTGCCAAGGCAGCACAGAAAGAAGTCGAACAGGCGCTGCGGGACCTCTATCTGCCGTTCGATGAACGCCGTCCATACGCCTTGCGCCGTCTACGTGACCGTATCGAAGCCAACCTCTCCGGCCTGATGGGGCCGAGCGTGGCGCAGGACATGGTCGAAACCTTCCTGCCCTACAAGGCTGGCGGCGAAAACTACGTCACCGAAGACATCCACTTCATCGAAAGCCGCCTTGAGGACTACCACTCGCGCCTCACCGGTCTTGCCGCCGAACTCGATGCCCTGCGCCGCTACCACCGCCAGACCTTGCAGGAATTGCCGATGGGCGTGTGCTCGCTGGCCAAGGATCAGGAAATCCTCATGTGGAACAAAGCCATGGAGGAATTGACCGGGATTGCCGCGCAGCGTGTGGTCGGTTCGCGCCTGAGCACCATTGGCGATCCGTGGAGAGAACTGCTGCAAGGCTTCATCAATCTGCCGGACGAGCATTTGCACAAACAGCACCTGGCCCTCGACGGTCAGACGCGGTGGCTGAACCTGCACAAAGCGGCGATCGATGAACCGCTGGCGCCGGGTAACAGCGGCCTGGTGCTGCTGGTGGAAGATTTGACCGAAACCCAGATGCTCGAAGACAAACTGGTGCACTCCGAACGCCTGGCCAGCATCGGCCGCCTGGCAGCCGGTGTGGCCCATGAAATCGGCAACCCGATCACCGGCATCGCCTGTCTTGCGCAAAACTTGCGCGAAGAGCGTGAAGAAGACGCCGAACTCACCGAAATCAGCGGGCAGATCCTCGAGCAGACCAAACGCGTGTCACGCATCGTTCAGTCCCTGATGAGCTTCGCCCATGCGGGCAGTTATCAGCACAGTGACGAGCCCGTCTGTCTGGCGGAAGTGGCTCAGGACGCCATCGGCCTGCTGGCCCTGAACCGGCGCAATTTCGAAGTACAGTTCTACAACCTGTGCGATCCCGATCATTGGGTTGAAGGTGATCCGCAGCGGCTCGCCCAGGTATTGATCAATCTGCTCTCAAACGCCCGCGACGCCTCGCCTCCAGGCAGTGCGGTGCGAGTCAAAAGCGAAGCCGGCGAACACACGGTCGATTTGATCGTGGAAGACGAAGGCAGCGGTATTCCGAAGAACATCATGGACCGATTGTTCGAACCTTTCTTCACCACCAAGGACCCTGGCGAAGGCACCGGTCTGGGCCTTGCACTGGTCTATTCCATCGTTGAAGAGCATTATGGACAAATCACCATCGACAGCCCGGCTGATGTTCAAAGCCAACGCGGCACCCGTATCCGGGTAACTTTGCCGCGTCATGTCGAAGCGACGTCCGCTGTGAACTGAGACCGTCGAGAGTATCGAATCAATGCCGCACATTTTGATCGTCGAAGACGAAACAATTATCCGCTCCGCCTTGCGCCGTCTGCTGGAACGTAACCAGTACCAGGTCAGCGAAGCCGGATCCGTGCAGGAAGCACAAGAGCGTTTCAGCATTCCCACATTTGACCTGATCGTCAGCGACCTGCGTCTGCCGGGCGCACCCGGTACCGAGTTGATCAAACTTGGCCAGGGCACTCCGGTGCTGATCATGACCAGTTACGCCAGCCTGCGTTCGGCCGTCGACTCCATGAAGATGGGCGCGGTGGATTACATCGCCAAGCCTTTCGATCATGACGAAATGCTCCAGGCCGTAGCGCGAATCCTGCGTGACCGGCAATCGGCGCAAGCCAGCGGTGAACCGGTCGTCGGTAAATCGAGCAATGGCTCCGCTAAAAACGGTGTCGACAACAGCAACGGCGAAATTGGCATTATCGGCTCCTGCCCACCGATGCAGGACCTCTACAGCAAGATCCGTAAAGTTGCGCCAACCGATTCCAACGTCCTGATCCAAGGTGAATCCGGTACCGGTAAAGAACTGGTAGCACGCGCCCTGCATAACCTGTCCAAACGCGCCAAGGCGCCGATGATTTCAGTGAACTGCGCGGCCATTCCGGAAAGCCTGATCGAGTCCGAGCTGTTCGGCCACGAAAAAGGCGCATTTACCGGCGCCAGTGCCGGGCGTGCCGGGTTGGTGGAAGCGGCGGATGGCGGCACCTTGTTCCTCGATGAAATCGGTGAACTGCCACTGGAAGCTCAAGCCCGCCTGCTGCGCGTGTTGCAGGAAGGGGAAATCCGCCGGGTCGGTTCGGTGCAGTCGCAGAAGGTTGATGTACGCCTGATTGCCGCGACCCACCGGGACCTCAAGAGCCTGGCGAAGATTGGCCAGTTCCGTGAAGACTTGTATTACCGTCTTCACGTGATCGCCTTGAAGCTGCCGGCCCTTCGCGAGCGCGGCGCGGACGTCAATGAAATTGCCACTGCATTCCTCGCGCGGCAGAGCGCACGGGTCAACCGCACCGACCTGAAATTCGCCCTGGATGCCGAACAGGCGATTCGGCATTACTCCTGGCCGGGTAACGTTCGCGAACTGGAAAACGCGGTCGAGCGTGCGGTGATTCTGTGCGAGAGCCCGGAAATTTCCGCCGAGCTGCTAGGCATCGACATCGAACTGAGCGATCTGGATGACGATGACTTCATCGGCCTGGCGCCCCAGCAGGGCACCGGCGCCGGTAACACCAGCCACGAGCCGACCGAAGATTTGTCCCTGGAAGACTACTTCCAGCATTTCGTTCTCGAGCATCAGGACCACATGACCGAAACCGAACTGGCCCGCAAACTCGGGGTCAGTCGCAAATGCCTGTGGGAACGCCGTCAGCGCCTGGGCATTCCGCGGCGCAAGACCGGGGTGGCCAGCGAGAGCTGAACCGCAGCTGTCGGATGTGCGGGTAACACATGACATTGTGAAAAAACTGTTACCTCAGCTTTTTCGCGTAACAGAAGCCGGGGCTTACGGTAACGAAGCCCCGGTTTTTTTGGGCCTCGAAAAACACCATCAGCCCACTTAACCCCTTGTTTTACTGGGCCTCACAAAAGTTGGCACGCACCCTGCTATATGTTTGGTACAAGAACAATAACAAGCAATGCACAAGACAATAAAAATAAGACGTATCGACTCACGCACAATAAAAACAAGACGGCGAGAGGCGTAGCTAACTGATTCTTTTGGAGAGGCGTTGCATTTGGGGCTTGCCCCACGACCAGGCCGAGAATAATAAAAAACTGTCTCAAGACAGTGCCTGAACTGGTTGGATCGAACGATCACAGCAACACAGCGACCAAAGCAATCCGTTTGCTCTTGGCTCCCGATTGGGAGGGTCATGAAGGAACACTTCATGACGAGGGCGCTCAACAAAAACAAGAAGCCCGAAACCAATAATAAAAATAGAGCATGCAACTACTTCTTGGGGAGCTTCGGCTCCCCTTGTGGTTTCTGGCGTTTGGGCACGCCACGCGACATCCCCTTCCACACGCTTGCGCAGCTTCCTACACCATCCCCCGACTAAATGCTAGAATCCCGGCCCATCATGCGGTCATTCTTCGTTATGGCCGAACATTCCTTCAAACAGTGCATCCCATGCTGAAGAAGTTGTTCCAGTCATTCCGTTCTCCCAAGCGTCATACGCAACACATTCGCAGTACGCCTGAAGTGCTCAACAGCGGCCAACATTCGCTGCAAAAGGCGCAATTCAGCCGTTACGCGGTGAATATCGTCGAACGCCTGCAGAACGCCGGTTACCAGGCTTACCTGGTCGGCGGCTGTGTGCGTGACATGCTGCTCGGCATTACGCCGAAAGATTTCGACGTTGCCACCAGTGCCACGCCTGAACAGGTACGTGCCGAATTCCGCAACGCGCGGATTATCGGTCGGCGTTTTAAACTGGTGCATATCCACTTTGGCCGCGAAATCATTGAAGTCGCGACCTTCCGTGCCAATCACCCGCAAAACGACGAGGACGAAGACAGCAACCAATCGTCGCGTAACGAAAGCGGGCGCATTCTGCGTGACAACGTCTATGGCACCCTGGAAGAAGACGCGCAACGCCGCGACTTCACCATCAACGCCTTGTATTACGATCCGGTCAGCGAGCGCATTCTCGACTACGCCAACGGCGTACACGACATCCGCAATCATCTTATCCGCCTGATCGGCGATCCGAAGCAACGCTACCAGGAAGACCCAGTGCGTATGCTGCGGGCCGTGCGTTTCGCCGCCAAACTGAATTTCGGCATCGAAAAACACAGCGCCACGCCCATCCGCGAACTGGCGCCGTTGCTGCGCGAGATCCCGTCGGCTCGTCTGTTCGAAGAAGTGCTCAAGTTGTTCCTCTCCGGCTATGCCGCGGACACCTTCGAAATGCTGGTCGACCTGCAGTTGTTCGATCCGCTGTTCCCGGCCAGTGCGGCAGCGTTGGAATACAACCCGACCTACACCCACACGCTGATCAGCGAAGCACTGATCAACACGGACCTGCGGATCAAGCAGAACAAACCGGTCACCCCGGCGTTCCTGTTCGCCGCCCTGCTCTGGCCTGCCCTGCCGGCCCGTGTATTGCGTCTGCAAGAACGCGGCATGCCGCCGATTCCGGCGATGCAGGAAGCCGCTCACGAGTTGATCGCCGAACAGTGCCAGCGCATCGCCATTCCGAAACGCTTCACCATGCCGATCCGCGAGATCTGGGACATGCAGGAGCGTCTGCCACGGCGTAGCGGCAAACGCGCCGACCTGTTGCTGGACAACCCGCGGTTCCGCGCCGGTTACGACTTCCTGCTGCTGCGTGAAAGCGCTGGTGAGCAGACCGATGGCCTGGGCGAATGGTGGACCGACTATCAGGACGCCAACGACAGCGAACGCCGGGACATGATCCGCGACCTCAGTGGCAAGGACGACGGCACCGGTGCTCCACGCAAACGTCGCCGCAGTGGCGGCGCCAAGCGCAAGCGCGCTGCCGGCGCACCGAGCGCTACAGGCGAATAAGCCATGGAACGCATCTACATCGGCATGGGCAGCAATCTGGCTGACCCCGCCGAACAATTACGCAACGCTGTCGCAGCGCTGGCGCAATTGCCGCAAACCGAACTGGTCGGGGTTTCCGGGTTTTATCAAAGCGACTCGCTGCTGCCCGGCCAACCGCGTTACACCAATGCGGTCGCCGCCCTCGACAGCAGCCTCGCGCCGCTGAACCTGCTTGATGCGCTGCAAGCCATCGAGAATGGCCAAGGCCGCGAGCGCCTTGAACGCTGGGGCCCGCGCACGCTGGATCTGGACATCGTGCTGTTCGGCGATCGACTGATCGACGAACCTCGCCTCAAAGTCCCCCACTATCACCTTCAGGAACGGGCCTTTGTGCTCTATCCGCTGGCCGAGCTGGCGCCGGCGGATTTGCGCCTGGTCGATGGCCGCACCCTCACAGAATTACTCGCCGCCTGCCCATTCGTCGGGTTGGAACGCCTCTCCCCGAATTGACAAAAAATCCCTGTGGGAGCGGGCTTGCCCGCGATGGCGGACTATCAGTCAACATTGATGTTGAATGTACAGTCGCTATCGCCGGCAAGCCCGCTCCCACAATGGTTTCTGTCGTATCAAGATTTGCAGCAGCAAAAATCTGCTGAATCGCATCAGTAACGCCGGTAACACCCCACGCGTAACAATGCGGTAACACACGCAATTGACTTCCCTGGTTCTCCTCACGACTATAGGCGTCCCGCTGCCGCCAACGCGGCGCCAAAGGGCGCAATCCAGGCCTTACAAGCACCACGAAAGAAGGTGCGCCTGTATAAATGACGAATCACGCGCGTTACTCGCAGTAGTTTCCATAGCGCCTGTAATGAGGATTTTTTTCATGCCAGCCATCACCCTGACCACGCTCCAGAGCCTCAAGCAGAAAGGTGAAAAGATCACCATGCTGACCTGCTATGACGCGACCTTCGCCCATGCCTGCAATGAGGCCGGGGTTGAAGTGCTGCTGGTGGGCGACTCCCTCGGCATGGTCTTGCAAGGTCACGACAGCACTCTGCCGGTGACCACCGCTGAAATGGCCTACCACGTGGCAGCCGTCAAACGCGGCAACGCCGATGCCTTGATCCTCGCCGACCTGCCCTTCATGGCCTACGCCACCATTGAACAAACCATGACCAACAGCGCCCTGTTGATGCAGGCCGGTGCGCACATGGTCAAGGTTGAAGGGGCATTGTGGCTTGCGGACTCGATCCGTCTGCTGGCCGAACGTGGCATCCCGGTGTGCGCGCACATGGGGCTGACGCCGCAATCGGTCAACATCCTCGGCGGCTATAAAGTCCAGGGCCGCAACGAGAACCAGGCGCGGCAAATGCGGGCCGACGCCATCTCCCTGGAACAGGCCGGCGCGGCCATGCTGCTGCTCGAATGCGTGCCCAGCGAACTGGCCGAAGAAATCACCCAGGCGGTAAAGATCCCGGTGATTGGCATCGGTGCCGGCAGCGGCACCGACGGCCAGGTACTGGTCCTGCACGACATGCTTGGCCTGTCCATCACCGGCCGCGTGCCCAAATTCGTGAAGAACTTCATGACTGGCCAAACCAGCATTCAAGCCGCCTTGAGCGCTTACGTCACTGAAGTCAAAGCGGCGACTTTCCCTGGCATCGAACACGGATTCTCTGCATGAACACCGTAAAAACCGTACGCGAACTGCGGGCCGCCGTGGCCCGTGCCCGTAGCGAAGGCAAACGCATCGGCTTCGTGCCGACCATGGGCAACCTGCACAGCGGGCATATCGCGCTGATTACCAAAGCCACCCAACGGGTTGATTTCGTGGTCGCGAGCATTTTCGTCAATCCGCTGCAGTTCGGCGCCGGCGAAGACCTCGACAAGTACCCGCGGACCCTGGCCGCCGATCAGGAGAAACTGCTCCAGGCCGGTTGCCATCTGCTGTTCGCACCGACCGTCGAAGAAATGTACCCCGACGGCATGGCCGGGCTAACCCGCGTCAGCGTTCCGCAACTGTCCGAAGGCCTGTGCGGCGCCAGCCGTCCGGGGCATTTCGAAGGGGTGGCGACCGTAGTCAGCAAGCTGTTCAACATGGTCCAGCCAGACCTGGCGATCTTCGGCCAGAAAGACTTCCAGCAACTGGCGGTGATTCGCGCCCTGGTGCATGACCTGAACATGCCGATCCAGATCATCGGCGAACCCACCGTGCGTGCCGCCGACGGTCTGGCGCTGTCGTCGCGCAATGGTTTCCTCAGCGAAGAACAGCGGGCCGTCGCGCCAGTCGTCTATCGCACCCTGACCCATATTGCCGATGCAATTAAACAGGGTGAGCGGGATTACCCGACGTTGATCAACGAGCGGATCAAACAGCTTGAAGCCGCTGGCCTGCGTGCGGATTATCTGGAAATTCGCCATGCGCTGACCTTGCGTCCGGCGACGGCGGAAGATCGGGATCTGGTGATTCTGGTAGCGGCGTTCCTGGGCACGACGCGGTTGATCGACAACCTGCATCTGAACCTCGACGCCCCCGCATAAACACCACCAAACCCTGTGGGAGCGGGCTTGCCCGCGATAGCGATTTAGCAGTCGACAGAGACGTTGACTGTTAGTACGCCATCGCGGGCAAGTCCGCTCCCACATTGGCCCTGTGTCAATTTCCACATCGTATTGCCGCCCTTCATGCCTTCGGGCAAACTGCCCGCCGTTCGATTCCGACCTGGGAAACACTCATGCACGCCATCATGCTAAAGGCCAAGCTGCATCGCGCCGAAGTCACCCATGCTGTACTCGATTACGAAGGCTCTTGCGCCATCGACGGCGAATGGCTGGACCTGTCTGGCATTCGTGAGTACGAACAGATCCAGATCTACAACGTCGACAACGGCGAACGCTTCACCACCTACGCGATTCGTGGCGAAGAAGGTTCGCGCATGATTTCGGTCAACGGTGCTGCGGCGCACAAGGCCAAGGTCGGCGATCGCGTGATCATCTGCGCTTACGCCCATTACAGTGAAGCCGAACTGCTCAACTTCAAACCGCGCATGCTCTACATGGCACCGGGTAACGAGCTGAGCCACACCAGCAATGCCATTCCGGTTCAGGTCGCCTGATCGAGCCACTCCCCTGTCAGCCTTCCGTTTGTCGGACCGCTCCTGCTTAAATGTTAAAAAAGTACCGGGAGCAGGTCAGACAAAGTCAAGACAGATTGCAGCGCGAGGTTTACTGTATTCGCCCTGCGCCATGAAATCGTGTCGACGCAGTTGACCGGACGCCCACCCACAGCGCTCCGGGATTTTTAGTGTTCAAAAGGCCGTTCAAGTAAAAAGGAAAACCGCAGCGATGGCGTACTACCGCACTCCCCACGACGTTACCGCTCTGCCCGCCTGGCAAGCGTTGAATGACCACCGCCAAGCCATGCAGGATTTCAGCATGCGCGAAGCCTTTAATGCCGATCCGCAGCGTTTTACTCAATTCACCCTCAGCAGCTGCGGCCTGTTTCTCGATTACTCGAAAAACCTGATCAACGCCCAGACCCGCAATCTGCTGGTGGGCCTGGCCAACGAAGTCGACCTCAAAGGCGCGATCAAAGCGCTGTTCGATGGCGAAATCGTCAACTCTTCCGAAGGCCGCCCCGCGCTGCACACCGCACTGCGCCGCCCGGTGGGCGACAAACTTTCGGTCAACGGCGTCAACGTGATGCCTGACGTGCACAAGGTTCTGAACCAGATCACCGACCTCGTGGGCCGCATCCACGACGGTTTGTGGCGCGGTTACACCGAGAAGCCGATCACTGACGTGGTCAACATCGGCATCGGTGGCTCTTTCCTCGGCCCTGAACTGGTGTCCGAAGCGCTGCTGTCCTACGCACAGAAAGGCGTGCGCTGCCATTACCTGGCGAACATCGATGGCAGTGAATTCCACGAACTGACCATGAAGCTGCGCGCCGAGACCACGCTGTTCATCGTCTCGTCGAAATCCTTCAATACCCTCGAAACCCTGAAAAATGCCCAGGCCGCACGCGCCTGGTACCTGGCTCAGGGTGGTTCGGAAGCCGAGCTGTACCGTCACTTCATCGCCGTTTCCAGCAACAATGCGGCAGCAGTGGCGTTCGGTATTCGCGAAGAAAACATCTTCCCGATGTGGGACTGGGTCGGCGGCCGTTACTCGCTGTGGTCGGCTATCGGTCTGCCGATTGCACTGGCCATCGGCATGTCGAACTTCAAGGAACTGCTGTCCGGTGCCTACACCATGGACCAGCACTTCCAGAGCGCGCCATTCGAACAGAACATGCCGGTGCTGCTGGCGTTGCTCGGCGTCTGGTACGGCAACTTCTGGGGCGCGCAGAGCCACGCGATCCTGCCGTACGACCACTACCTGCGCAACATCACCAAACACCTGCAACAGCTGGACATGGAATCCAACGGCAAGAGCGTGCGCCAGGACGGTACGCCAGTGTCCACCGATACCGGCCCGGTGATCTGGGGCGGCGTCGGCTGCAACGGTCAGCACGCTTACCACCAGTTGCTGCACCAGGGCACCCAGCTGATTCCGGCCGACTTTATCGTGCCGATCGTCAGCTTCAACCCGGTGTCCGACCACCACCAGTGGCTGTACGCCAACTGCCTGTCGCAAAGCCAGGCACTGATGCTGGGCAAGACTCGCGCCGAGGCCGAGGCCGAGCTGCGTGACAAGGGCATGAGCGAGGATGAAGTGCAGAAGCTGGCGGCACACAAGGTGATCCCGGGCAACCGTCCAAGCAACACCCTGGTGGTCGAACGCATCAGTCCGCGTCGTCTTGGCGCACTGGTGGCGCTGTACGAACACAAAGTCTTCGTACAAAGCGTGGTCTGGGGCATCAACGCCTTCGACCAGTGGGGCGTAGAGCTGGGTAAAGAGTTGGGCAAAGGCGTCTACAACCGCCTGGTCGGCAGCGAAGAAACCCCGGCTGACGATGCCTCCACCCAAGGCCTGATCAACTACTTCCGCGGTCGTCACCGCGGTTGATTTGACGCCACCCGGTTGCCCTTGTGGGAGCGAGCCTGCTCGCGATAGCGGTCTGACATTCAAATGATGTTGAATGTTTTGACGCCATCGCGAGCAGGCTCGCTCCCACTTTGGTTTATGGCGGTCACAAAATTTTGCGGCCGGCACCTTCTACACCGGCATCTGACTTGAACCCTTTCCCCACTCGGCGCATCTTTATTACTTGTCGTTACAAGAATAAGGAACCGTCATGTTCGATATCAGCACGTTCCCCAAAGCCGATGCCGTCCGCCGGGCCGCACAGTTAAGTCAAGACGACTACCAACGCCTGTATCGCCAATCCATCGAGCACCCCAGCACCTTCTGGGCCGAACAGGCCACACGCTTTCTTGATTGGAGCGCACCGTGGAAAACCGTCCAGCGTTACGACCTGAAAACCGGTGAGGCGAGCTGGTTCGCCGGCGGGAAGTTAAACGTCAGTTACAACTGCATCGACCGTCACCTGGAAAAACGCGGCGATCAAACCGCGATCATCTGGGAAGGCGATGACCCCGCCGAATCCGCCCAGATCACCTACAAGAAACTCCATCACAACGTCTGCCGACTGGCCAATGTGCTCAAAAGCCGTGGCGTGAAGAAAGGCGACCGCGTGTGCATCTACATGCCGATGATCCCCGAATCCGCCTACGCCATGCTCGCCTGCGCGCGGATCGGCGCGATTCATTCGGTGGTGTTCGGCGGCTTCTCCCCGGACTCGCTGCGTGACCGGATCCTCGACGCCGATTGCCGCACCGTGATCACTGCCGACGAAGGCGTGCGCGGCGGCAAGTTCGTGCCACTCAAACAGAACGTCGACACGGCGCTGCAAAGCTGCCCCAACGTGAATACCGTGATCGTGGTCGAACGTACCCAAGGCCAGATTAACTGGGTCGACGATCGGGACATCTGGTACCACCAGGCGTTGCGCGACGTCAGCGACGATTGCCCGCCAGAGCCGATGGATGCCGAAGACCCGCTGTTCATCCTCTACACCTCCGGCAGCACCGGCAAACCCAAAGGCGTGCTGCACACCACCGGCGGCTATCTGCTGCAAGCGGCCATGACCTTCAAGTACGTGCTCGACTATCGCGACGGTGAAGTCTTCTGGTGCACCGCCGATGTCGGCTGGGTCACCGGCCACAGCTACATCGTCTACGGGCCGCTGGCCAACGGGGCGACCACGCTGATCTTCGAAGGTGTGCCGAGCTACCCCAGCACCTCGCGCTTCTGGCAGGTGATCGACAAGCACCATGTGAACATCTTCTACACCGCTCCGACCGCGTTGCGTGCGCTGATGCGTGAAGGCCCCGAGCCGCTGAAGGAAACGTCCCGCGAGAGTCTGCGGTTACTCGGCACCGTCGGTGAGCCCATCAACCCGGAAGCCTGGGAGTGGTATTTCAATACGGTCGGCGAGCAACGCTGCCCGATTGTCGATACCTGGTGGCAAACCGAAACCGGCGGCATCATGCTCAGCCCGCTGGTCAGCACTCAACGGATCAAACCCGGCTGCGCCACACAACCGATGTTCGGCGTGCAACCGGTATTGCTCGACGAACACGGCAAGGAAATCAAAGGCGCCGGCAGCGGCATACTGGCCATCAAGTCCAGCTGGCCGGCGCAGATCCGCAGCGTCTACGGCGATCCGAAACGGATGATCGAAACCTACTTCAAACCCTACCCCGGCTATTACTTCACCGGTGATGGTGCACGTCGCGACGAGGACGGCGACTACTGGATCACCGGGCGCATCGATGACGTGATCAACGTCTCCGGGCACCGCATCGGCACGGCCGAAGTGGAAAGCGCGCTGGTGCTGCACGACAGCATCGCCGAGGCTGCCGTAGTCGGTTATCCCCATGACGTCAAAGGCCAGGGCATCTATGCCTTCGTCACGCCCATGAACGGCACCGAAGCCAATGACGAACTGAAGAACCAATTGCTGGCGCATGTCAGCAAGGAAATCGGCAGCTTCGCCAAACCGGATTTGATCCAATGGGCCCCGGCCCTGCCGAAAACCCGTTCGGGCAAGATCATGCGACGAATTCTGCGCAAGATCGCCTGTAACGAACTGGATAGCCTGGGCGACACCTCGACCCTCGCCGACCCGAGCGTGGTGCAGGGTTTGATCGACAAACGCCTGAACTCGTAAATCGTTCGCGCAATGATCGTTCCCACGCTCTGCGTGGGAATGAAGCCAGGGGACGCTCCGCGTCCCAGAAGCAGACGCAGAGCGTCCGGTGAGGCATTCCCACGCAGAGCGTGGGAACGATCAGTCCATAGCTGTTAAACTCCCGCGCCCCCAATTCCCTCCTGCAAGGCGCCCAGCATGTCTCCCTTGAATCAGGCGCTGCGCGCCGCCCTCGATCGTCGTCAGGACCTGCTTGCCGAGTTGCATCAGCAAGGTACCGATTGCTATCGCCTGTTCCACGGCAGCCAGGAAGGCGCCGGCGGCTTGACCATCGACCGCTACGGTCCGCAACTGTTGGTGCAGAGTTTTCATCAGGCACTGGAACGTGACGCCCTGCTGCAACTGCACGAGATCGTCAATCAACAACTGGGCCTCGACACCTTGCTGGTCTACAACGACCGTTCCCGTGGCAACTCGCGTATCGACCGCGAAGACACCGTCTACCGCGCCGACGAAGCCGCCCTGCAAGATTTGATCGGCCACGAATGGGGACTGAACTACCGGGTTCGCGGGCGCCACGCTGGCCAGGATCCGTTGCTGTTTCTCGACCTGCGCAACGCTCGCGGCTGGGTCAAGGCGCACAGCAAAAACAAAAGTGTACTGAACCTGTTTGCCTATACCTGTGGCGTCGGCCTCAGCGCCGCAGCAGGTGGTGCGAGCGAGGTGTGTAACCTGGACTTTGCCGAAGGCAATCTGGCGGTCGGTCGTGAGAACGGTCTGCTCAACCCGCAATTGCCGACCATGGAATTCATCCAGTCCGATTATTTCCCGGCGATTCGTCAATTGGCCGGCCTGCCGATCAGCCAGCGTCGCGGCCAGAAACTGCCGAGCTATCAACGTCTGGACCCGCGTCAGTACGATCTGGTACTGCTCGATCCACCGGCCTGGGCCAAGAGTGCCTTTGGCACGGTCGACCTGTTGCGCGACTACCAGAGCCTGCTCAAACCGGCGCTGCTGACCACCGCCGACGATGGCGTGCTGATCTGCTGCAACAACCTGGCGAAGGTCAGCATGGACGATTGGCGCGAACAGGTTTTGCGCTGCGCAGAGAAGGCCGGGCGACCGGTGCGTGAGTGGACAGCGCTGACACCGGGCAGCGATTTCCCGTCGATGGACCTGCAGCCGCCGCTGAAAACGCTGATCCTGCAGCTCTGAAATTTCACGCCGATAATCAGATAAATCCTATAAAGCGTGGTTGCTTCGGAACCGCAAACGCATGCCATACTCCAAGGCACTCCGATTCCGACAGATGAAGCCGCACATGCCCAAAGGATTGATTCGCGCTATCGGCGCCTTGTTGACTGCCCTGGCTCTTTATAGCCTGTTGGGATTTCTGATTTTGCCGGGCATCGCGTTGCGAATCGCCAACCAACAATTGGCCAACTACGCCACGACGCCCGCCACGATTTCGCGGATCGAACTCAACCCGTTCAGCCTTGAAGTCACCCTTTGGGGCTTGGTCATCGGCGAGCCGGGCAAGGAACAGGTGGGCTTCGAACGGCTGTACGCCAACCTGCAGATCGATAGCCTCTGGACCAAGGCGCTGCACTTGTCCGATATCGAACTGGACAAACCCAAGACCGAAATCCTCTTCAGCAAGGACGGCAAGCTCAACCTGCTCGGCCTGTTCAAAATCCCCGCCAGCGAACCGACCCCGGCCGATCCGGACGCCAAACCATTCCCGCTGCGTGTGGAGCGGATCAAACTGGCCAGCGGCTCCGTCCATTTCGAGGATGCACGGCCCAGCGAACCCATCGAATTCCTCTACGACAAACTCGACTTCGAACTGAAAAACCTCAGCACCTTGCCCGAAGACAGCGCCGACATGACGTTGGTGGCCGTCGGCCCGGCAGGTGGTCAGATCGACTGGACCGGTAACTTCAGCCTGATCCCGATCGCCTCCGAAGGTAAGCTGAAAATCACCGATGGCAAGATGAAATCCTTTTGGCCTTATGTGCGCGATGCTGTCCCACTCGCACTCGAAGATGGCGTCGTCAGCCTCAGCACCGACTACAAACTCAACCTGGCCAAGGAAACCGAACTGCTGCTGAGCAACGTTGCCGTCAGCGTCGCGCCTTTCGCCATCAAGACTGCGGACGGCCGACCGCTGGCCAAGCTCGAGCGGCTGGACATCAGCGAAACCACCGTAGACCTGGCCAAGCAGCAAGTGGTGGTCGGCAAGATTCGCAGCCAGAAACTGGAAACCTGGGCCGCCCTCGAAGCCGACGGGCAACTCGACTGGCAAAAACTGTTCGCCAGTCAGCCGTCCAAAGCGGCCGCCAAGGCCAATGCCGAGCCGACCAGCGCACCAGCGGCTGCCGATTCGCCGAAGCCTGAACCGACCGCACCGAGCAAGCCTTGGCAGGTGCTGCTCAAAGATGTGCAACTGCGCGATTATCAGGTGCACCTGGCCGACCGCAAGGCACAACCGGCGGTGGCGCTGGAGCTGGGCCCACTGAACCTGGACCTGCAAAATTTCGACAGCCTCAATGGCTCACCTTTCAACCTCAAGCTCGACACCGGCGTGGGCAAGCAAGGCAAGATCCTGGCGGACGGCGTGGTCAATCTGGCCCCGATCAGCGCCAAACTGAACGTGCAGACCAAGGACATCGACCTGCGCGTCGCCCAGTCCTACATCAACCCGTTCATTCGTCTCGAACTGCGCAGCGGCATGCTGGGCAGTGATCTGGCGGTCGACCTGAAAAGCACCGAGCCGCTGGCGTTCAACATCACCGGTCGCGCCCAGGTCGATCAACTGCATACCCTTGACACCCTGAAAACCCGCGACTTCCTCAAGTGGCAACAGTTGGTGCTCGAAGGTCTGAATTATCAACATGGCGACAGCCTGTCGATCGACAAGGTCAACCTGTTCCAGCCCTATGCACGCTTCATGATCAACGATGATCGCACCACCAACATCGATGACTTGCTGATCCCGCAACCGGCCGACTCCGGCGCCACAACCACCGCTGCGGCCAAACCGGCAGCCGGGAAAGAAAAACCGCTGGGCATCCACATTGGCGGCATTGCCATCAATGACGGTTCGGCCAACTTCGCCGACTTCAGCCTGACCCCGAACTTCGCCACAGCGGTCCAACAACTCAACGGGAAGATCGGCACCATCGACAGCCGCCAGGCAAAACCGGCCAGCGTCGACGTCAAAGGCAAGGTCGACCGCTATGCGCCGGTGACCATCAAGGGTTCGGTCAACCCGTTCGACCCGATGGCCAGCCTGGACATCGCCACCAGTTTCAAACGGGTGGAACTGACCACGCTGACGCCCTACTCCGGCAAGTTCGCCGGTTACCGTATCCGCAAGGGCCGGCTCAATCTCGACCTGCATTACAAGATCACCAACGGCCAGCTCCTGGCCGAAAACAAAGTGGTGGTCGAGCAGCTGCAACTGGGTGAAAAGGTCGACAGTCCAGACGCCGTGAGCCTGCCGCTGAAACTGGCGATTGCCTTGCTCAAGGATGTCGACGGCAAGATTTCCATCGAACTGCCAGTGAGCGGCGACCTGAACAATCCGCAGTTCAGTGTCATGCCTATTATCTGGCAGACCCTGCGCAACCTGATCGTGAAAGCCGCCGCAGCGCCATTCAAAATGATTGGCGGTCTGGTCAGCGGCGGTGGTTCGGAAGACTTGGGCACCGTGGCATTTGCACCGGGCTCAAGCGACCTGAGCAAAGACGCCGAAGCGGCGCTGGTCAAGCTGTCCCAAGCGCTCAAGGAACGTCCGGCCCTGCGCCTGGAAATCGAAGGCACCGCCGCCAAGAGCAGCGATGGCCCGCTGATTGCCGAGCAACGCCTGGAGCGGGAATACCAGTACAACTACTACAAAATGCTCCAGCGCCGCGGTGACAAGGTGCCGGCCCAGGCCTCATTGCTGGAAGTGCCGGACAGCGAGAAAGGCCCGCTGCTCGAAGGGATCTACCGCACGCGCCTGAAGACCCAGCCGCCCGCCGAATGGAAGGACCTGGGCAAGGAAGAACGCAGCAAAAAAATGCGTGAAGGCGTGATTGGCTTCTGGAGTTCCAGCGAGGTGCTGTTGCGTCAACTGGGTCAAGAACGGGCCAGCAGCATCAAGGATTATCTGGTGGACAAGGGTCAGTTGGCCGATGACCGCGTGTACTTCATCGACGCCAGCCTCGGTGAGGCAGAAAGCGATGGCCGGGTTATTACCCCCATGCATCTGGATGCCGAATGATGGGCGCACGCGGGCTTCTGAGCCTGGCTCTGTTGCTGGTTGCCGGCCAAGCTGCGGCGGCCGACACCTTGCGCTGTGGCAGTCAATTGATCAGCGTTGGGGACAGGGCCGGCGAAGTACTGCAGAAATGCGGAGAGCCGGTCGCCCGCGACTTGTTGGGCTACAAGCGTAGCGCGAATCGGCGGGAGGAGTTTCAGGTCGAGGAATGGACCTACGGGCCCAACAGCGGGATGTACCAGTACCTGCGCTTTGAAGGAAACCGGTTGGTTCGAATCACCAGCAAGCGCGGCAACTGAACAATCAAAAGATCTTTCTTCTGATCTTTGTTCCCCAAAATAGAACAGGCCCCGACACAAATGCCGGGGCCTGTAATGGCCACATCCTTGTGGCCTTCGCATGAACGCTCAAGTAGCGGCAGACGTATGACTCGGCCCGCCTACCGCACCTTCTCCCGGTCCAGGCGAGAAGCCTTGTTTTACTCGGATTTCAGGCCGTCAGCGGACACCGCTTTGACGCCTTTGATTTTCTTGGCGATAGCCACGGCGGTTGTTTTCTGAGCGTCTGTCAGAACGGTCATGGAGGACAGGGAAACAACGCCTTTGTTGGTTTCGACTTTGATGTCAGTGCCAGGGATGCCTTTTTCGGTTACCAGGTCTGCTTTGACTTTGGTTGTGATCCAGGTATCGGAAACATCCTCTTTCGCTTCAGTAACTTCACCGGCGGCCAGCATCATCGGTGCCTGAGTCGCTTGGGTGGTCTGTGCGAATGCAGCGTTGGCCATGGTCAGGGTCAACGCGGTAGCAGTAGCGGCAGCGATAGCGATAGCGAACTTCTTCATACGAGTAACTCCTGTATTTCTGGAAAGTCTGCTGCGTGTCTTGTCAGCAGGGTTACAGGAGATAGTGCGAACGCTGTGCCAACAGTCACATAAAAAATAAAAGCTTTAAAATCAATATGTTAAACATAATGGCAATTTCCGAAATCATGCAAATTGCATGACTGCGAAATTATCTACATGCAACATGCGGGTTTTAACGCAGGCCTAAAGCCATGAATTGTCGGGGATTTTCTTGATTATTGAATTGACCTACAAATGACGAGCAAAAAAATGCCCCGCGTCGTGAAAGGCGGGGCATTGGCAGAATGACGATAGATCAGCCAGCAGCGGCAGCGCCAGTGCAGCCTTTAGGCGCGTATTCCTGTTCAGCTGTGGTGGCGCATGTCCAGCCACCGGTAAGGGTGCGTGTAAGCGTAATGGTTTTGCTGAGCACCGGCCCTGGAGCATTGAGAATAACGCAACCAATAGTACCCGCACCGTCAGCGGCGGTACCCGATGCCGTAATCGTGCAATTACCGGTGGTCGCCGTACCGCCGATCAGTGCGAGGGTGGGGTTAGTGCCCTGGTTGATAATGTCTTCGAAAGGCACCTTCAATGCCGAAATTTCTGCAAGAGCAGCGGTAACCTTCGCTCGCGCTTGATATTTCGAATACTGCGGCAACGCAAACGTCGCCAGAATCCCGATGATCGCCACCACGATCAGCAGCTCGATCAGAGTAAAACCTTTTTGATTTTTCATAGACAGGCTCCATGCATGAGTCGAAATCTCATGATCTGAACAAGGCACAGCACAGGTCATGCCAAGCCGCGCGCGCCCCTGTCTGCTAGGCACGAGATCGCGGCAAAGACCTTTCCTACTCCAAGGATCCGCACTATCTGACACTTTTTGTCACCTCACCCCGGCTGGTTTGGTTCCACTGCTTGACTAGGCTATAAGTCATTAACTGTCTGCGTCCGGTATCCCAATGAATGACATTGCCCTTAGCGGTCTGGCCAAGCAATTGGTACTGGCCGAGCTGATCACTGATCAAAGTGCGCAACAGGCGTATCAACAAGCCCAACGCAATCGCATTTCGCTGGTCAGCTATCTGGTGCAAAACAAACTGCTGAAAAGCTTACAGGTCGCCGAGGTGGCCTCGGAGCATTTCGGCATGGCCCTGCTGGACCTCAACTGCCTGGACAAAGACACTCAACCCCGAGGGCTGGTCAGTGAGAAACTGATCCGCCAGCACCACGCCCTGCCCCTCTGGCGGCGTGGTAACAAGCTGTTCGTGGGGATTTCCGACCCGACCAATCACCAAGCCATCAATGACATCCAGTTCAGCACCGGGCTGAGCACCGAAGCCATTCTGGTGGAGGAAGACAAGCTCAGCGACGCCATCGAAAAATTCTTCGACAACCACTCCACCGGTCTGGAAGACATGGCCGATGTCGATCTCGACGGGCTGGACATTGAGTCGGTCGATGACCAGAAACAGGATTCAATCGTAGGGCAAGATGCCGATGATGCCCCCGTGGTGCGCTTCGTCCACAAGATGCTGCTCGACGCGATCAAGAGCGGTTCTTCCGACCTGCATTTCGAACCCTATGAAAAAATCTACCGCGTGCGCATGCGCACCGATGGCATGCTGCGGGAGGTCGCCAGGCCGCCGACACAACTGGCCAACCGCATTGCTTCCCGGCTGAAGGTCATGGCCAGTCTCGACATTTCCGAGCGGCGCAAACCCCAGGACGGGCGAATCAAGATGCGCCTGTCCAAAAGCAAGTCCATCGACTTCCGGGTCAACACACTGCCCACCTTGTGGGGCGAGAAAGTGGTGATCCGGATCCTCGACCCCTCCAGTGCCCATATGGGCATCGATGCCCTCGGCTACGAACCCGATCAGAAAGACCTGTACATGGCCGCCCTCAAGCAGCCACAGGGGATGATCCTGGTGACTGGTCCCACCGGCTCAGGCAAGACCGTGTCGCTCTATACCGGGCTGAACATTCTCAACACCGTCGACATCAATATTTCCACTGCCGAAGACCCGGTAGAAATCAACATGGAAGGCATCAACCAGGTCAACGTGAACCCGAGGCAGGGACTGGATTTCGCCCAGGCGCTACGCTCGTTTCTGCGTCAGGACCCGGACGTGATCATGGTCGGTGAAATCCGCGACCTCGAAACCGCTGAAATCGCCATCAAGGCTGCCCAGACCGGGCACATGGTGCTTTCCACCCTGCACACCAACAGCGCCGCGCAAACCCTGACCCGCCTGCACAACATGGGGATTCAGGGGTTCAACATCGCGACCTCTGTCAGCCTGATCATCGCCCAGCGCCTGGCGCGAAAACTGTGCAGTCATTGCAAAAAGCCTATCGAGATTCCCCGCGAGGCACTGCTCAAAGAAGGCTTTCCCGAGGAACGCATCGGCTCGTTCACGATCTATGAACCGGTCGGTTGCGATCAGTGCAACAGCGGTTACAAAGGGCGAGTAGGGATTTATGAAGTGGTAAAGAACACCCCAGACCTGCAACGGCTGATCATGGCCGAAGGCAATTCACTGGAAATCGACATCCAGATGCGTAAGGACGGCTTCAACGACCTGCGTACTTCGGGCCTGCTCAAGGCCATGCAAGGCATCACCAGCCTTGAAGAAATCAATCGGGTCACGAAGGACTGAACATGGCGGTCAAAGCAGCGAAAATCAGCGTGTATGCCTGGGAAGGCACAGACAAGAAAGGCACAAAAATGACCGGCGAGTTGACCGGCCAGAATCCCGCGCTGATCAAGGCCCAGTTACGCAAGCAAGGGATCAACCCGGGCAAGGTGCGGAAAAAAACCGCGTCCATTTTCAGTGCCGGAAAACGCATCAAGCCCCTGGACATTGCCCTGTTTACCCGGCAGATGGCGACCATGATGAAAGCCGGCGTACCGCTGCTGCAATCGTTCGACATTATCGGCGAGGGCTTCGATAACCCGAACATGCGCAAGCTGGTGGACGAGGTGAAACAGGAAGTCGCGGCCGGTAACAGCTTCGCCGCGGCCCTGCGCAAAAAGCCCCAGTATTTCGATGAGCTGTACTGCAACCTGGTGGATGCCGGCGAGCAGGCTGGCGCCCTGGATACCCTGCTGGAACGGGTGGCGACCTATAAGGAAAAGAGCGAAAGCCTCAAGGCCAAGATCAAGAAAGCCATGACTTACCCGCTGGCGGTGGTGTTCGTCGCGATCATTGTGACCGGGATCCTGCTGGTCAAGGTTGTGCCGCAATTCGAGTCAGTGTTCTCGGGGTTTGGCGCCGAGCTGCCGGCGTTCACCGTGATGGTCATCGGTTTGTCGGAGTTCCTGCAGGCCTGGTGGTGGATGGTGCTCGGCATGCTGGGTGCGCTGGTCTTCGGCGTCCGCCATGCCTTTAAAAAGTCCCCGGGCTTTCGGGACCGGATGGACACCTGGCTGCTGAAACTGCCGTTGGTTGGCGCGCTCATGTACAAGTCCGCCGTGGCCCGTTACGCCCGCACCTTGTCGACGACGTTTGCCGCTGGGGTGCCACTGGTCGAAGCCCTGGAGTCAGTGGCGGGCGCGACTGGCAACATCGTGTTCAAGCGAGCGGTGTTACGCATCAAGCAGGACGTTTCAACTGGCATGCAGCTGAATTTTGCCATGCGCACCTCCGGCATCTTTCCGAACATGGCGATCCAGATGACGGCCATCGGCGAAGAGTCCGGCGCACTGGACGACATGCTCGACAAGGTCGCAAGTTTCTATGAGGACGAAGTGGATAACATGGTCGATAACCTGACCAGTCTGATGGAGCCTTTCATCATGGTGGTGCTGGGGGTTATCGTCGGCGGCCTCGTGGTTGCGATGTACCTGCCCATCTTCCAACTTGGCTCAGCGATCTGATATGTCCTTGAACGAATTTCTGAGTCTCAACCCGCTGGCCTTCACGATCACCGCATTGGTGATCGGTTTGCTGATCGGCAGTTTTCTCAACGTGGTGGTCTGGCGCCTGCCGAAAATGCTTGAGCGTGAATGGCGCTTGCAGGCCCATGACGTCCTGGACTTGCCACCCGAAGCCCCCGGCCCGGCTTACAACCTGATACTGCCTCACTCCGAGTGCCCCGACTGTGGCCATCGGATTCGAGCATGGGAAAACATTCCCGTGCTCAGTTATCTGTTTTTACGGGGGCGCTGCTCGAACTGTGCGACGCCGATCAGTAAACGTTACCCGCTGACCGAACTGGCCTGCGGCGTGCTGTCGGCGTTCGTCGCCTGGCATTTCGGCTTCGGTTGGCAGGCCTGCATGGTGCTGGTCCTGAGCTGGGGCCTGCTGGCGATGAGCCTGATCGACGCCGAACACCAGCTGTTGCCGGACGTGCTGGTGCTGCCGTTGATATGGCTGGGGTTGATCGTCAACAGTTTCGGGCTCTTCGTGTCTCTGCATGACGCGCTCTGGGGCGCGGTGGCCGGCTACATGGCGCTGTGGACGGTGTTCTGGCTGTTCAAGTTGATCACCGGCAAGGACGGCATCGGCTACGGCGACTTCAAGCTCTTGGCGATGCTCGGCGCCTGGGGCGGTTGGCAGGTCCTGCCGCTGACCATCCTGCTGTCATCGCTGCTGGGCGCCATCATCGGGGTGATTTTGCTGCGCCTGCGGGACGCAAAAACCTCGACGCCGCTGCCCTTTGGCCCCTATCTGGCCATTGCCGGCTGGATTGCCTTGCTCTGGGGTGGTCAAATAACCGGCTTCTATTGGCAGTTTGTCGGTTTGAAATGAATACCCCTGTGGAAAAACCCTGGATTCTCGGCCTGACCGGCGGCATCGGCAGCGGCAAAAGCGCGGCCGCCCAGCACTTCATCGACCTGGGCGTGCACGTGGTGGACGCCGATCACGCGGCTCGCTGGGTAGTCGAACCCGGTCGCCCGGCACTGGCGAAGATCGCCGAGCACTTTGGCCCCGGCGTGCTGCAAGCCGACGGCCAACTGGATCGCGCGGCGCTGCGCAAGCTGATCTTCGAAGTGCCGGATGAACGCCGCTGGCTCGAAGCACTGCTGCATCCGCTGATCGCCGAGGAGATCGCCCACCATCTGGCCAAGGCACAATCGTCTTACGCGATTCTGGTTTCGCCGCTGCTGATCGAGTCCGGGCAGTACGCCATGACCCAACGGGTCCTGGTGATCGATGCCCCGGAACAGTTACAGATCGAACGCACCCTGCAGCGTGACCAGACCAGCGAACAGCAGGTCCAGGCGATCCTCAAGGCCCAGTCCAGCCGACAGGAACGCGTGAGCCATGCCGACGATGTGGTGGTCAACGACCGCGACCTCGCCTGGCTGCACAGCGAGGTCGAACGCCTGCATCACTTTTACCTTACTTTGCGTGGAGGCCAGTCATGAGCCAAACCCCAACCGTCGATTGCCCAACCTGTGGCGCCCCTGTCGAATGGAGCCCCGAGAACAAGTTCCGGCCATTTTGTTCAGACCGTTGCAAACTGATCGACCTGGGCGCCTGGGCGTCGGAAGAACACAAGATCCCGGTGAGCCCGGATGCCGAAGACGAAATGTTCAGCGAAGACTTCGACCCGCGTCACTGATCCCGACCCTCAGGGCCGCATAAAGCCATAGTCCTGGCCTTCGTCGAGGTTTTCGGCGAGAAACCGCAACTCATCGGCCAGGTCTTCGATATTGCGTACCGCCTTGCTCTGCTGCACCACCGCACTGAGCAAGGCGCGCAGGCTCAATCCCGGATCGAAACCCACCTCTTGCGCCACATCCAGACTCTGACGCAACTCCTGCCGGGCCCACTCGTAGACACTCATTTCAATGCTCCTGAAGGTTTTCCGGAGCATGGATTCGTCAACGATTTTTGGATTTGATGTGGATCAAGATTTGGGATCGTCATCTTTCCAGGGCGCCGAAAGGTAGCGGGTGCGATTGAACGTCTCCAGCCATTCGGGGCAGAACACCACCAATGCGCTGACCACCATGCCGTTGATAAACGCTTCGGGGAAAATCAGCAGCCACAGGTAACCGACAAAATCTTCCAGCCAATACGGCATGGCGAAACGTTCGTCGTACCACAGCAATGTGAGCGCCAGAATCAGGCACAACAGGGCCGACAACGCAGCGGCAAAAAAACCGGAACAGAAGATATACACAAAGGGATTACGCGGCTGCGCGCGCTCGACCAGGATTGCGCAGCACTCAGTGACCAGCACCGGCAGCAGAATCAGCAGCGCGCCGTTTACCCCCATGGCCGCCATGTCCTGCCGCCCGAGCAGCACCAATCCTGCTTGCGCGACCAACCCGCCGACAATCGCCAACGGCCAATCCAGCAGTAACGTCACCGCCGTCATGCCGATGAAGTGATAGGACACGCCCGTATCAAAGTCCCGTCGCACCAGCCAGAGCATGAACAGCGCGAACACCGTGCCGAACAAGAGATGCTGACGGCGGCTATCGCTGAACAGTTCGACCCAGGGCGCTCGACAGACAGCCCAGATCACTACCGGCGCGTAAATCAGCCAGCCAACTGTAAGGCTTTGCGGTGACAGCAGTTCAGCGCCAATCATGGGCAAGCCTTTTCCGGCGCCTGGGCCCGCATAAGCGCAAGACTGAGCAGCAACACTGTTCTATATTTCACGCGTCTCTCCCGTCGTGATAGCTCTCAGTCTATACCGGCGTTTCTGACTGGCCGAATCGCGCGTCTACCCTGGCGAATCGAGAATCCGAGGGATCGAAAAAAGTTACGCAAACTTTACGAGACAAAACGACAAGCCGATCGATACTGCGCGGCGCTAACAAGACAGGCGTTTTTTATGTCCATTGCGGCACTGCGACTTATTGGTTTCATCCTGGGTATTTTTTTGATCACGCTGGCGGTGAGCATGTCGATACCGATGCTCACGCTGGTGATCTATGAACGCAACGATGATATGTCGGCCTTTCTGTGGTCGAGCCTGATCACTGCGGTGTCCGGGCTGCTGTTGATCAACAAGGGACGTCCTGAAGACGCTCAGTTGCGTCCCCGCGATATGTACATGCTGACGACCGCCAGTTGGGTAGTCGTCTGCATGTTCGCCGCATTACCCATGGTTCTGATCCAGCACATCAGCTACACCGACGCGTTTTTTGAAACGATGTCCGGCATCACCACCACCGGATCGACCATCCTGACCGGTCTGGACACTGCCTCGCCCGGATTGCTGATCTGGCGTTCAATGCTGCATTGGCTGGGAGGGATCGGCTTCATCGGCATGGCCGTGGCCATCCTGCCGCTATTGCGGGTCGGGGGTATGCGGCTGTTTCAGACTGAATCATCCGACTGGTCGGAGAAGGTCACACCACGCTCCCACGTCGCCGCCAAATACATTCTGGGCTTGTATATCGGGCTGACCGCTGTTTCCACGCTGGCGCTGTGGATAACAGGGATGACCCCGTTCGAAGCCATCAACCATGCAATGTCGTTGATTTCCACGGGAGGTTTTTCCACCTCCGATTCGTCTCTGGCGCACTGGACTCAACCGGCCATTCATTGGGTGGCCGTGGTTATCATGATTCTGGGTAGCCTGCCTTTTACGCTGTACGTGAGCCTGTTGCGCGGGAATAAACGGGCCTTGTTCAACGATCATCAGGTACGCGGCTTCATTGGCTTTTTGATCATCACCTGGCTGCTGTTCGGCACCTGGTTGTGTTTACACAGCGAGTACAGCTGGTGGGAAGCGTTTCGGATTGTCGCCGTTAACGTGACGTCAGTGGTCACGACGACCGGCGTGGCGTTGGGTGATTACACGCTGTGGGGCAGTTTCTCCGTGTTGCTGTTCTTTTATCTGACCTTTGTCGGCGGCTGCTCCGGTTCCACCGCTGGCGGCCTTAAAATCTTCCGCTTTCAAGTGGCTGGCGCATTGCTCATGGGCAGTCTGAAACAATTGATCCATCCTCGAGCCGTCATCAGTAAAAAATACAACAACCATCCCATTGATGAGGATATCGCCCGTTCGCTCCTGACGTTCTCATTCTTTTTCACCATCACCATCGGGGCGATCGCCATGGGGCTGGCGATCATCGGCCTGGACTGGACCACGGCATTGAGTGGCGCGGCCACTGCCGTCTGCAACGTGGGGCCTGGCCTTGGTTCGATCATTGGCCCGGCAGGTAACTTCTCGACACTGCCCGATGCCGCCAAATGGCTGCTGACCATTGGCATGCTGCTGGGACGGCTGGAGATCCTCACCGTTCTGGTGCTGTTCATCCCGGTTTTCTGGAAATACTAGTTGCAACGACCAATGGTGATTTATTGCCTAGACTCCTCTTGTCCACCGTGCAAACGCGTTTCAGACATGAACGGCACGAGAACTAAAACAAGAGGAACAACTAAATGCTCAAATCATTGTGGAGCGCAGCCGTCTGCACACTCGCCCTGGGTGTGTCGGGCCTGACGCTGGCGGCTGATCCAGTCGTTATCAAGTTTTCTCACGTGGTCGCCGAACAAACGCCTAAAGGCCAAGGCGCCCTGCTGTTCAAGAAACTCGTCGAAGAACGTCTGCCCGGCAAGGTCAAGGTAGAGGTTTATCCAAACTCTTCGCTGTTTGGTGACGGCAAGGAAATGGAGGCGCTGCTGTCGGGCGATGTGCAGATGATTGCGCCGTCGCTGGCCAAGTTCGAGCAATACACACCCAAGCTGCAATTGTTCGATCTGCCGTTCCTGTTCAACGACATCTCGGCAGTTGACCGCTTCCAGCGCAGCCCAGACGGCCAGGGGCTGCTCAAGGCCATGGAAAGCAAAAACATCACCGGTCTGGCCTATTGGCATAACGGCATGAAGCAGTTGTCCGCCAACAAGGCGCTGCGAGAACCGGGCGATGCCCGCGGGTTGAAATTCCGCGTGCAGGCTTCGGCCGTGCTCGAAGAGCAATTCAAGGCGGTACGCGCCAACCCTCGCAAGATGAGCTTCGCCGAGGTGTATCAGGGCTTGCAGACCGGCGTCGTCAATGGCGCGGAAAACCCTTACTCGAACATCTACAGCCAGAAAATGCACGAAGTGCAGAAGTTCATCACTGAGTCCGACCATGGCTTGCTGGACTACATGTTGATCACCAACACCAAGTTCTGGACTGGCCTGCCACCGGATATAAAAACCGAACTGGACAAGATCATCGTCGAGGTCACCACTCAGGTGAACAAGGATGCGGAGAAACTGAACCAGGATGCCAAACAAAGCATCATCAACGCCAAAACCACTGAAATCATCACCCTGACCCCGGAGCAACGTGGCAAGTGGCGCGAAGCAATGAAACCGGTCTGGAAGAAGTTCGAAGGTGATATCGGTGCCGACCTGATCAAGGCCGCCGAAGCTGCCAACCAGGCTCAGTAATCTGCCGGCGGGCGCCACCCGAAAGGGTGGCCCCTGTTTCATCGTCGTCACTCGATCGGGAGATGCCACTCATGAATGCCTTACGGCGAATCTGGGATCACTTCGAAGAAGGTTTTATTGTCTTCCTGCTGGCGGCAATGACGCTGGTCACGTTCGTTTACGTCATCCTTAACAACCTCTATAGCGTTTTCTATAGCCTCGCCGAGCAGTGGCAGAGCGCCAGTGAACCCTTGTTCGCCGTTGGCGACAGCATCATGGGGATGGCCCAGGCCATGACGTGGAGCATATCGCTGACCAAAGCCTTGTTCGCCTGGCTGATCTTTTTCGGCTTGTCCTATGGCGTGCGCACAGCCGGGCATATCGGTGTCGATGCCTTGGTAAAACTGGCCAGCAAACCGGTTCAGCGAATCATTGGCATCATTGCCTGCCTCTGCAGTCTGGCCTATGCGGGCCTGCTCAGCGTCGCCAGTTTCGAATGGATTCAAACGCTGTTCATCGCCGGTATCGGTGCCGAGGACCTCGGTCACTACGGCATCATGCAATGGCACATCGGGCTGATTGTGCCGGTGGGTTTTGCCTTGGTGTTCATCCGCTTTGCCGAGATCCTGGTGCGCATTGTGCAAAACCGTCAAACGGGCCTGGGCCTGGCCGACGAGGCCGCGGAGGTGATGAAACTGACCGAGCATGAGGATGACAAGAAATGACTATTCTCTTCCTCTTTGCGGCCCTGTTCGCGCTGATGTTTATCGGCGTACCGATCGCCATTTCACTTGGCCTGGCCGGTTCGCTGACGATCATCTTTTTCAGCCCTGACTCCGTGCGTTCACTGGCCATCAAGCTGTTCGAGACCTCCGAACACTACACATTGCTGGCCATCCCGTTCTTTTTGCTGGCCGGCGCCTTCATGACCACAGGCGGTGTGGCGCGGCGCTTGATCGACTTTGCCAACGCGTGCGTGGGCCATATTCGCGGCGGCCTGGCCATCGCGGCGGTGCTGGCGTGCATGCTGTTCGCCGCGCTGTCCGGCTCAAGCCCCGCGACGGTAGCCGCCGTGGGCTCCATCGCCATCGCGGGGATGGTCCGCTCCGGTTATCCACAGGCGTTCGGTGCCGGGATTGTGTGCAATGCCGGCACCCTGGGGATTCTTATTCCCCCTTCCATCGTGATGGTGGTGTATGCCGCGGCGACGGAAACCTCGGTCGGCAAGTTGTTCATGGCCGGCGTGGTGCCCGGCCTGCTGCTGGGTACAGCGCTGATGGTGGCCATCTACGTCGTCGCCGTCAGGAAAAACCTGCCCGCCATGCCACGGGCGACCGTTCGTGAATGGTTGAGTGCGGCACGCAAGGCCATTTGGGGCCTGTTGCTGATGGTTATCATCCTGGGCGGCATCTACAGCGGAATGTTCACCCCGACCGAGGCGGCGGCCGTGGCAGCGGTCTACGCGGCATTCGTTGCGCTGTTCGTCTACAAGGACATGTCATTCCGTGAAACGCCGAAGGTGCTGCTCGAATCCGCCAAGCTGAGCATCATGCTGATGTTTATCATCGCCAATGCCATGCTCTTCGCTCATGTACTGACCACCGAGCAATTGCCCCAACAAATCACCGCCTGGGTCATCGGCGCGGGCCTGACACCGGTGACATTCCTGCTCGTGGTGAACATCGTGCTATTGGTGGCAGGGGCGTTCATGGAACCCTCGGCAATCATCCTGATCCTGGCGCCGATCCTGTTCCCGATTGCCACGAAGTTGGGAATCGACCCGATTCATTTGGGGATCATCATGGTGGTGAACCTGGAGATCGGACTGATTACGCCGCCCGTAGGTCTGAACCTGTTCGTCACCTCGGCGGTGACCGGCATGTCGCTGACCGCCACCATCCGAGCAGCAATGCCTTGGCTGATAATCCTGCTCCTGTTCCTGGTATTGATTACCTATGTACCGTGGATTTCTCTGGCTCTGCCGAACTCGCTGGGGATGACGTAAACGAGAGGCCGGCAGCAAGCGCAGTAACGTGCCGTCGCTCAAGGGTCGTGTCGCGGTATAGAACGGAATCAGGCTGATCCCCATGCCGGCCTCCGACGCCTTGACCATTGATTCGGTGACGTTGCACTGAGAGGTCTTGCCCGGGCTGACGAGGCTCATAACAGCTTCCAGGTGTAGCTGAGGATCAGGCGGTTTTCGTCGATATCGCTGCGGTAGTTGGAGCGCGCCATCACATTGCGAACACGGATGCCGAGGCCTTTGAGGCTGCCGCTCTGCAGCACATAGCCGATATCCAGATCGCGCTCGCGGTCCTTGCCTTCAAAGCCCTTGCCGGTGTCGACGTTATTGCCGGTGATGTAGCGCACGGTGCTGGTCAGGCCGGGCATGCCGAGGGCGGCGAAGTCGTAGTCGTAACGGACCTGCCAGGAGCGCTCGTCGGTGTAGGCGAACTCGTAGGTCGGCACTTCGTTGCCCAGTGGCGAGATGTTGGCAAAGACTCGCGGGAAGGCGCTGTCACCGAACATACCCTGATAGCCGACATAAAACGTGTGCCCTCCCCGCTTGGCCGACAGCAACGAGAAGAACGCCTGGTTGTCGATCTTGCCCAGCAACTTTTTGCCGTCTTCACGCGAATCGTAATAGCCGAGATTGGCGCCCAGAATCCAGTCGCCCAACGGCTCGCTGTGCTTGAGACCGAGGAAGCGCTGGTTGTAGATATCTTCCAGTTGCCCGAACCAGACGCTGACCGAGCTGCGTTTGTCATTGAAGGCATAATCGGCGCCGGCATAGTTGAAACCATCGCTGCTGACCTGTCGCTGCGGTACATGACCGAGCATGGCTTGCATCTTTTCGTCGCCAGCCTCGTTGCGCAGGCTGGTGGAATTCAAGTGGCCGCCCTGCAAGGTCAGGCCATCGATCTCATTGGAGCTGATGCTTGCGCCCTGATAACTAGGCGGCAGCAGACGGATATCGCTGAAGGCCAGCACCGGCAGGTTGGGTTGCAACTCCCCCACTTTCAACTCGGTCTTGGAGTAACGCATCTTCAGCGCCCCCTCCAGACGGCTGTAATCATTTGCCGCGCGACCATCATCGTGCACCGGCAGCAAACCGGTATTGACCCGGTCCGGGCTGCTGTCGAGTTTGAGGCCGAGCAGCCCGATAACATCCACACCAAAACCGACCGGGCCCTGGGTATAGCCGGATTTGACGTTGAGGATGAAGCCCTGCGCCCACTCTTCGGCCTTTGACTGTTGATTGGCGCCGACGATGTCCGAGAAGTCCCGACTGAAGTAGTAGTTACGCGCCTGCAAGGTGGCCGTGGTGTCTTCGATGAAGCCGCCCTCGGCAGCCATCACGCCACTGGAAAAAACCAAGACGACCGCCAGGGACAACACTGAACCGGTTGCTGGAAAAATCTGTTTCATCGCTGTTCTCTTATTGTTATTGATCGACAGGTTGTAGTGCTCCACCCGCAGCGGGGGGATGGGGAAAACGGATAAGGATCGGGGGGTCGATCGCCGACGAGGTCAGCGCGCCACCTCCTGTGCAGGCGTGGCCTGAGGCGCAGGACGCCGGGCACTCAACAGCACGTGCGTGACCATGCCGAAAATCAATCCCCAAAAAGCGGCGGACAAACCAAACAGCGACATGCCCGAGGCGGTGGTGAGAAAGGTCACCAGCGCGGCTTCGCGATCACTCGGCACCGCCATTGCGCCGGCCAACGCCCCGGCTATCGCCGCAAACAGCGCCAGCCCGGCCAGGGCCGCGATCAGTTCCTTGGGGAACGCCGAAAACAACGAAACCAGCGTGGCACCGAAGATCCCCAGCACCAGGTAACACAGCCCGCCCACGACCCCGGCCACATAGCGTTTGCGAGGATTTTCATGGGCCTCGCGACCGGTACAAATGGCCGCGGTAATCGCCGCCAGATTCAACCCGTGACAACCAAACGGTGCCAACAGCGCAGTGCCCAACGCGCTGCTGGCGATAATCGGGCCGGCCGGCGTTGTGTAGCCGCTGGCACGCAGCACTGCCATGCCGGGAACAAACTGGCCGGTCAGCGCCACCATCACCAGCGGCAAGGCGACATTCAGGATCGCGCTCAGGCTGAACACGGGGGTGATCCATACCGGCGTGGCCAGGCCGATCACCAGTGCTTCGCGGTGCAAATCACCGGCGAGAAACGCAATCGAACAGCCCACCAGCAACACCATCAACACCGCATAACGCGGCATCACCCGCTTGCCGATCAGGTACGTGGCAAACATTGCCAGCACCAGCAGCGGCTTGCCTTGCAACGAAACGAACAAGCCGGTGCCGAAGCTGAACAGAATCCCCGCCAGCATCGCCGCCGCAATCGCTGCGGGCAGTTTGCCGATGATCCGGTCAAACGCCCCCGACACGCCGACCAGGAAAATAATCAGGCTGCTGACCAGATAGGCGCCCACCGCCTCCGGCATGGAGATTCCCGGCAACAGGGCCACCAGCAATGCCGAGCCCGGTGCCGACCACGCGATGATCACCGGAACTCGGTAACGCAAGCTCAAACCGATGCCGAGCACGGCGCTGCCGATGGAAATCGCCCAGACCCAGGACGACAACACGTCCCGCGAGAGGTGCGCGCTCTCGGCGGCCTGAAAGATGATCACCAACGGGCCTGCGTAGGAAATCACCGTGGCGATAAATCCGGCGACGGCAGCCGACAGGGAAAAGTCCTGGAATAACGCTTTCATGAAACCTCGCCGACAGCCTCATCAGGCGATACGTGGTGCAGGCCCGGTAGTGTTTGCTTGGCACTGCGCTGGCTGCTGATGGCGAACACCGTCATGGCGAGGGCGGCCACCGCACCGGGCAAGGCAAACGCCATGAAGTTCAGTTGCAGCGGCAGGCTGATCCCCAGCAAGGCACCGCCCAGCAATGGGCCGACGATCGCGCCGTTGCGGCCGATGCCTGACGCCCAGCCCAAACCGGTAGAGCGAATGGTCATGGAGTAGAACTGCGCGGCGCAGGCGTACAGCAGAATCTGCGAGCCGATGGTGGTGGCGCCGGCAAGGGCAATCAGCAGGTACAGCACCGGCATCGGGCTGTTGAAGCCAAGCAAAGTGATCGATGCCGCAGCCATGACGAAAAACACCGCCAACACGCGCGGCAGGTTGAGCTTGTCGCCCAGCACCCCGCCGCCGACCGCGCCGAAAATGGCACCGAAGTTGAGCACCAGCAGGAACGACAGACTCGAGCCCAGGCTGTAACCGGCGTTGGCCATCAGTTTCGGCAGCCAGGAACTCAAGGCGTAGACCATCAACAAGCAGCAGAAAAATGCCAGCCACAGCATCAGCGTGCGCAGCGCACGGCCCTCGCGGAACAGTTGCAACACGGGGGTGCCGGTGCCCTTCACTTCGCTCATGTGCAACTCGTCGCTGGCGAGCGCGACGTAAGCCGGGTCAACCCGTTCCAGAACGTTACGCGCCTCTTCATCGCGCCCCTGACGCAGCATGAAACCCACCGACTCGGGCAGGAAGTACATAATCAACGGCAACAACAGCAAAGGCAGCACAGCCACGTAAAACACTGACTGCCAGCCGAAACTCGGGATCAACACAATGCCGAGCCCCGCCGAGAGCATGCCGCCCACCGAGTAGCCGCTGAACATGATCGCCACCAGCGTGCTGCGGATTTTCTTCGGCGCGTACTCGTTCATCAGCGCCACGACGTTGGGCATCACCCCGCCAATGCCCAGCCCGGCAATGAACCGACAGAGGCCAAACTCGGTGGGGTTACGGGCAAAACCATTGAGCACGGTAAAACCGCTGAAGAGCATCACGCACAGGGTGATGGCTTTCTTGCGGCCGATCTTGTCCGACAACGGGCCGAAAAACAGCGCGCCGAACATCATCCCGAATAGTGCATAACTTCCCAGTGCGCCGGCTTGCAAGGGACTGAGCCCCCACTCTTTCATCAGCATCGGCAACACCACGCCGTAAATCACCAAATCGTATCCGTCGAAAATGATGATCAGGGCGCACCAGAACAGCACCATCCAGTGAAAGCGGTTGAATCGAGCGTTGTCGATAACCTCATGTACGTTGATCTTGCGCATGGCATCTATCTCTTGTTGTTGTTTTTTTAAGAGTCGGTAACGCGGCTAACGTCCGTACAGCCGAGGGTAGAGATGCCAGACACGGGGCAATAGCCGCTTTGCGCAGATCGCTATCCGTTTTGTGCAATGCCCTGAACCGGGCGTGGGGTGAGGCGTGCTCCAGGAGCCTGTAGCAACCCTGTAGAGGGTTGATTCATGGACTAGACTCACGCGGTGGGAATGGAGTTGAACGTCAAGAGCAGAGGGGCCGTCCACGACTGACGCCAGTTTTGCTCGAAGCAATGCTCAATCTGCAGGCTGATAGCTGCACCTGCAGGGTCTATCTATCGATAGTCAGCGACTGGCATACGTGAGGCTTGGGTCATGGCAAAGGACAAGAAGAAAAACCCTGTTAAAAGTAACTCCGCTGAACCGTTGAAACTGAAGAACAAAGCCTATCTTGAGCAGTTACGCCGGTTGCATGTCGAACTGGTCAAGTTGCAGGAATGGGTGAAAGAAAAGGGCATCAAGATCTGTATCGTCTTCGAGGGACGTGACGGCGCCGGCAAGGGTGGGACGATCAAGGCGATCACCGAGAGGGTGAGCCCGCGTGTCTTTCGGGTCGTGGCGTTGCCGGCACCGACCGAGCGCGAGAAGAGCCAGATGTATATGCAGCGTTACATGGCGCACATGCCAGCGGCTGGCGAAGTGGTGATCTTCGATCGCAGTTGGTACAACCGCGCAGGGGTCGAGCGTGTGATGGGATTTTGTACCGATCAGCAAGTGACCCGTTTCCTGAGCCTGGCCCCTCTCATGGAACGCATGATGGTCGACTCGGGTGTAATGCTGTTCAAGTATTGGCTGGAAGTCAGCGAAGAGGAGCAAACCCGCCGGCTCGAGGCGCGGATCAAGGATGGCCGAAAAATCTGGAAACTGACGCCAATGGATCTCAAGTCATACAGCCGCTGGTATGACTACTCGCGCGCACGTGACGACATGTTCAAGGCGACCGACACCGACCATGCTCCGTGGCTTGTGGCCAACTCGAACGACAAGAAGCGGGCCCGCCTCAACATCATCTCTGATTTGCTCAGTCGCATCCCGTACAAGAATGTACCGCGCGAGAAGGTGGTTTTGCCCAAGCGGCAGAAATCAGGCGGCTATCGTGAACCGAATTATCCGCTGCGGCGAATTCCAGAAAAATTCTGACCGGCACGTTCAAGCGGATCTGCGCTGTACACCAAAGGGCCACAGTCCTATGAGCGATTCGGATTCTTCGTCTCCCGTCCCGGAACCCGGGCGGATTGCCCATCGGGAAACCAGCGACGATAAAACCAGTTGGAGCCGCTGGCTGCCGGGACTGCGCACTCTACGTGGATACAAAATTGCCTGGTTGCGGCACGACTTCGTGGCCGGACTGGTGCTGACCACGATGCTGGTGCCCGTCGGCATCGCCTACGCAGTGGCATCGGGCGTACCCGGCATCTATGGCCTTTACGCGACCATCGTTGGGCTACTTGCCTATGCGCTGTTCGGACCCAGCCGAATTCTGGTGCTGGGGCCGGACTCCTCGCTGGCTGCCGTCATCCTCGCCGTCGTCCTGCCGCTGTCCGGGGGCGACCCGCATCGTGCCATCGCCCTTGCGGGCATGATGGCGATCGTGTCGGGAGTGGTGTGCATTCTGGCCGGCATAGCGCGCCTGGGTTTTGTCACCGAGCTGCTATCCAAACCAATCCGCTACGGGTACATGAACGGAATCGCGCTGACAGTATTGATCAGCCAACTGCCCAAACTTCTCGGTTTTTCAATTGAATCCGACGGCCCGTTGAGAAACCTGTGGGCCATCGCTACAGCGATCATGGAGGGGAAAACCAACTGGACCGCCTTCATGGTCGGTGCAGCCACCCTGGCCGTGATTCTGCTGTTCAAGGGCAACAAGCGCGTACCGAGCATTCTGATCGCCGTGGTGGGAGCGACCATCGTCGTGGGTGTGCTGGACCTTGCAGAGAGCGCTGGAATATCAGTCCTCGGCTCTCTTCCACAAGGCTTGCCTGCGTTCGACATCCCCTGGATCACCAGGGCCGACATCGTCCCCGTCCTGATCGGCGGTTTCGCTGTTGCCCTGGTTTCATTCGCCGATACCAGCGTGCTCTCACGTGTCTATGCGGCGCGGAGCCGTACCTATGTGGACCCGAACCAGGAGATGGTGGGCCTGGGCGTCACCAACCTGGCCGCCGGATTTTTTCAGGGTTTTCCGATCTGCAGCAGTTCGTCACGTACGCCCGTGGCCGAGGCCGCAGGCGCCAAAACCCAACTGACCGGCGTCATCGGTGCGGTTGCTGTTGCCTTATTGCTAGTGGTGGCGCCGGACCTGTTGAAGGATTTACCCACCAGCGCACTGGCTGCGGTGGTGATCGCCTCCGCCATCGGCCTGATTGAGATCACCGACCTGCGACGCATTTATCGAATCCAGCGTTGGGAGTTCTGGCTGTCAATCGTCTGCACCGTCGGCGTGGCCGTGCTGGGTGCGATTGAGGGCATCGGCCTGGCCATTGTCATAGCTGTCATCGAATTTCTGTGGGATGGCTGGCGCCCTTACTCTGCCGTTCTGGGACGCGCAGATGGCGTTAAGGGTTATCACGACATCAAGCGCTATCCCGACGCGCGCCTTGTACCCGGCCTCGTACTGTTTCGCTGGGATGCGCCGTTGTTTTTCGCCAACGCCGAGTTGTTCCATGACCGAGTGCTCGACGCAGTGGCTGCATCGCCTACGCCAGTGCGCTGGTTGGTCGTTGCGGCGGAACCCGTCACCAGCGTGGACGTGACCTCCGCCGACATGCTGGCGGATCTGGACGAAACCTTGCACGCGGCAGGTATCAAGCTGTGCGTGGCCGAGATGAAGGACCCGGTCAAGGACAAGCTGAAGCGATTCGGGCTTTTCGCGCGGCTTGGCGAAACGGCGTTCTTTCCAACAGTAGGTACTGCAGTTGACAGCTATCTCATGATTCATCCGGTGGATTGGGAGGACGAGGATCGCTGAGTGGCATGGAGACACTCAGCGACGGGTTTTTATCAATGTTTCCATGTTTACCGGCTCGCCCGTGGCTTACCGAACGCATGCCTTTGCCACTCTCTACAGGAGGTAATCAATGGTTCCCATACCCACTCTCGAAAAGGTTTTTTCCCGAGACCTGCTCGATGTACTGATTCGTGCCGGACTGGTTGCCGTCCTGGTGATGTTCTGCTTTCAGATATTCAGCCCGTTCCTGGATCTGATGCTGTGGTCGGTGATCCTGGCGATCACCCTCTACCCCTTGCAAGTCAGGTTCAAAGGCAAACTGGGAAACAAGGACGGGATCACCGCGACACTGATCGTATTGATCGTCATCAGTATTCTTATGGTGCCTGTCTATTTGTTGGGAGCCTCGCTTGCGGAATCCGTGGGAAGGGTCATGACCATGGTCAAAACCGACAGTTTCCATATTCCGCCACCGTCCGCCACGGTAGCCAGTTGGCCACTGGTGGGAGAACCTCTTTATAACTTATGGGCCCAAGCCACCACTGATCTGCCCCATCTGGCGCAGAAATTCATACCGCAGATCAAAGGCGTCAGCCTCTCCCTGCTGAGCAAGCTTGCGGGTGTCAGCATGGGGCTCCTTTTATTCATCGTCGCCCTGATCATTGCCGGTATTTTTTTAGCGTATGGAGAAAGCGGCCACCGCAGCGCGGTGCGAATCGTTACGCGCTTCAGCGGTCCGATCAACGGGCCGAAAATCGCCGACCTGTGCACCGCCACCATCCGGGCAGTGGCGTTGGGGGTGGTCGGCATCGCGTTCATTCAGATGCTGTTGGTGGGCATCGGCTTTGTGTTCATGGGCGTCCCCGGCGCCGGTCTTCTCGCCTTGGCGGTGCTGCTGCTTGGCATCATGCAATTACCGGCGACCCTGATTACCCTTCCAGTCATCGTCTTTGTTTTCATGAGCGAAGGGGCCAGTACGGCGACCATTGTGTTTGCCATTTATGTGTTCATCGCGGGCTTGGTCGATAACGTCCTCAAACCGCTGCTGCTGGGTCGCGGTGTCGATGTACCGATGCCGGTGGTGTTGATCGGGGCCTTGGGCGGCATGGTCACGGGCGGGATCCTCGGCCTGTTTATCGGCCCTGTGATACTCGCGGTCGGCTATCAGCTGTTCTGGGAATGGGTGGATCAAGTGCAAGGGCCCGGGCCCGACAATCAGGGACAGACCTGACACGGCGGCCGAGGATATTCCCATGCTGTTGAATCTACTGGCCGGCCTTCCCGTGATGTTGTTCTGCCTGGTACTGCAAGCCATTTTCGTGACCATATGCCTGCGTCAATACGTGCATTTCAGGCATTCCAAACCGCCTGAAACGCAATGGCTGAATATCCTGTTGTTGTCGATGGTGATGCTGCTGATGTTACTGAGTAATTTCGTGCAGATCGCCATCTGGGCCACGCTGTTCATGCTGCTCAACGAATTCGACGAATTCGCCATCGCGATGTATCACTCGGCGGTCAACTTCGCCACGCTAGGCTACGGCGACATCGTCATGTCCCCTCGCTGGCGTCTGCTTGGCCCATTGGAGGCAGCCAACGGAATCCTGATGTTTGGTGTCTCCACCTCAGTGATGACCGCTGCGGTAATGGATGTCATAAAACACAACATGGACAGGCTACAGCAGCGTGAACGCCCATAGGCATGCGCCGATCATGGCAGCGCCTTTTCCAGTGCCTCACGCAATTGTGCCGCCGTGGCGTATTCGTGCTTCCCCACCAATTGACCGTCCTTGAGCTGCAGCCACAGCACTTTATCCACGGACCCGGGGTAGCGCGGCGCCACGCGACCATCACGGTCAAGCATCACTCGATAGGGATAATCGCGCATGGCCGGTACTGCGAACATCTTCGCGATCAGTCGAGGCATGCGCTGGATGTCCGCGACAAATACCGCGTGCCGAGCCTCCAGGTAGCCCTTGGGCTGGTCTTGCAGAGCGGCGCCGACCAGTTTAGCGGCGTCCATGCTGCGCGCCACCAACAGCGTCTGAGTCTGGTTATCGAGCGTGAAAGCCTGATCGAACTGATCAAGTAAGGTCCACGGCGCCAGGCGCTCGCCAACCTCCAGCGCCTGGGCCCAAAGCGGCAGAAGACTGAGCAATAACACCGGCCAATATTTCAAGTTCTACTCCTCGTTCGAGCGCAAATACGTAATGGCCATCAGTCTACACCGCCCGTTCCGAGAGCTCAGTACCCCCGTTTACCGTTTCATGCTTTCTGCTTGTCGCAAATGAACGCTAAGCTTGGGCCTATGGATGATTCAGATTATTTACGCCTGCTGACCATTGCGGCCGAGCAAGCCAACACGTTCCTGTCCAATGCCCGCAAATGGGAGCGTGAGCGTTGGGTTTGCCAGCGCCTGCTGCAAGGCCTGAACATACCCTATCGCGCCGACGAATTTGCCCCCGCCGGGGAGCCGCCGGACGTGTTGTTCCGCGACGCGAATTTCGAGGTATTTTTCGTGCTCGACGAAGGCCGGCGCCTCAACGACGAATGGCGCGACGAGCTGCAACGTCGACGCAGCGCGTTTTCCCTGAGCCAACTGGTGCGCCGCGAGGCCAAGCCCAGGCGCATCCCAGCCAATGAGTTTCTGCTGAGACTGGCGCCGACCTTGCGCAAAAAAGCCCACAACTATAAGGAACGCGGCATGGACCTGGGGGAGCTGGACATCATCGCCTTCGCCAGCCTCAAGCGCGAAGTACTGGACCTCAACAGCCACTTTCCACCGCCCACCGAGTACCTGCGTCAGGGCTGGCGCTCATTATCGCTGGTCGGCCCGACCTTCGCCCGAGTGTTATTCGCCCACCCGGATGCCCCGGATTTCTTGCGCAGCAATCTGGGGCGCAGCATCGTTTTCGATGTCGGAATCAGCCTGTGAGTCCATTGCAGGAGCTGATCGCCGAAGTACCGCAACAAGGCCGTGTGCGCTGGATCGGTGTGCGACCACAATCGCGCTCGCCGATGATCGAACTTGATGCCGTAGAAGCGCGGCTCGAGGCCGGGTTGACCGGTGATCATGCCCGGCCCGGTGTGCGCAATGCGCGGCAGGTGACGTTGATTCAGTGGGAACACCTGGCCGTCATCAATTCGCTGATGGGCCGCCCCGACGATCAACCGGTGCAACCTCAGGATCTGCGGCGCAATATCGTCGTCAGCGGCATCAACCTGTTCAGCCTCAAGGGCCGGCGTTTCAGGATCGGCCAGGCGATTTTTGAAACCAGCGGCTGGTGCCAACCCTGCGCACGTCTCGAAAACAACCTCGGCCCCGGGACCTTTCAGGCTGTTCGCGGACATGGCGGAATCACTGCCCGAGTGCTACAAAGTGGCATCATTCGCCTGGACGACAGGGTGAATGTCGAGCCGATTCCGGACAGCGGCTATGCTCCGTTCAACCCAGGATAAAAGCCCTGTAGCTTCTAAACATTCAGCAACGTCTACCTGACGAGGCCCAATATGACCAGCCGCCTGAACCCGGACGACCAGAAGCATGTCGAAGAGTACCTGCACCTGTCCCAGCACCAAGTCGAGCGCCGGCCTTTTCGGCCGTGGATGCTCCTGGTGGTGGTGTTGGCAGTGACCATTGGTTTAGGCCTGTTGAGCCGACTTATCAGTTACCTGACGCTATGAGCTGCATCGCGCTCGCTCGGGTAATTGCACCGATTTCTTTTAGCCTTGCGAGATATCCCCATGACTCATCGTATTGTCATCGTTGGCGGCGGCGCCGGCGGTCTGGAGTTGGCTACCCGTCTGGGTAAAACTCTGGGTAAGCGCGGCACGGCCAGTGTGATGCTGGTCGACGCGAACCTGACCCACATCTGGAAACCGCTGTTGCACGAAGTGGCGGCAGGTTCCCTGAACTCTTCCGAAGACGAACTCAACTATGTTGCCCAGGCAAAATGGAACCACTTCGAGTTCCAGCTGGGGCGCATGAGCGGGCTCGATCGCGCACAGAAGAAGATCCAGCTGGCCGCCACCTACGACGAGGCCGGTCTGGAACTGGTGCCGGCGCGCGAAGTAGCTTACGACTCGCTGGTGATTGCCGTCGGCAGCACCACGAACGATTTCGGCACACAGGGCGCGGCGCAGCATTGCCTGTTCCTCGACACCCGCAAACAGGCCGAGCGCTTCCATCAGCAACTGCTCAATCACTACCTGCGCGCCCACGCCGGGCAGACCGACAAAGTCGAGCAAATTAGCGTAGCGATCGTCGGCGCCGGTGCCACCGGGGTCGAATTGGCAGCGGAACTGCATAACGCCGCCCACGAACTCGCGGCCTACGGCCTGGACCGAATCAAACCGGAAAACATGCACATCACCCTGATAGAAGCCGGACCACGGGTGCTGCCTGCCCTGCCGGAACGAATCGGCGGGCCTGTGCATAAGACCCTGGAGAAACTCGGGGTCAACGTGATGACCAATGCGGCGGTCAGCGAAGTGACGGCAGACAGCCTGATTACCGCCGACGGCAAAGTGATCAATGCGAGCCTGAAAGTCTGGGCCGCCGGGATTCGTGCCCCAGGTTTCCTCAAGGACATCGATGGCCTGGAAACCAACCGCATCAATCAACTGCAAGTGTTGCCAACACTGCAAACCACCCGCGACGAGAACATCTTCGCCTTCGGTGACTGCGCGGCCTGCCCACAACCGGGCACCGACCGCAATGTGCCGCCGCGCGCCCAGGCCGCGCACCAGCAAGCTTCGTTGCTGGCCAAATCGCTGAAACTGCGGATCGAAGGCAAATCCTTGCCGGAATACAAATACACCGATTACGGTTCGCTGATTTCGCTGTCGCGTTTTTCGGCTGTGGGTAACTTGATGGGCAACCTGACCGGCAGCGTGATGCTCGAGGGCTGGCTGGCACGGATGTTTTACGTGTCTCTGTATCGCATGCACCAGATGGCGCTGTATGGCGCATTCCGCACGGCGATGTTGATGCTGGGCAGCAAGATTGGGCGCGGGACTGAGCCGCGGTTGAAGCTGCATTAACACACGGAGCGGGCTTGCTCGCGAAGGGGCCAGTACTTTCAACCTAGATGTTGTCTGTGATGCCGCTTTCGCGAACAAGCCCGCTCCCACATTTTTTTATTCATCGCCCTGCAGATCTGTGTCTCACTGTATCTCCCCCACTGATTCCACCCCTTCGCTTACAAACTCTGCGCTCCACGACACAGTAGCGATACACCACGCCCGCTAAATGGCCACACCCGAGCAAGGCACCGCCTGCTTCGGTCCTCGCCGCGCTCATGTGGCGTTCTTTATCGAGCGGTTGTGTTGTGCAACCCAGGAGATTTGTAATGTCCCGTACTACTACTCTCAGCAAAAACACCGTTGGCCTGCTTGGCGCCGTCCTGGCCGGAGGCATGATGTTGTCTGGTTCCGTATTCGCTTCGCAGCCGCTGACTCAGGGCTACCTGCTGGCCTCGGCCGACCAGGTCGTAAAGACGCCTGAAGGTAAATGTGGCGAAGGCAAGTGCGGCGATGCCTCGATGGCCAAAACCGATACTGATGATGACGGCAAAGTATCCCGCGCGGAATTTTTGAAAGTCGCACCCAAGGCTGACTTCGACAAGATCGACACCAACCATGACGGCCAAATCGACGAACAAGAGGCTTTCGATAATGTGAAAGCCAACTACGAAGCCAATGGCAAAAAAATGCCAAAGGGTTTGTTCGAGCACTTGAAAGACAATAGTTAAGCCTCTGAAGGCCCAAGCCCTGCCTCTCCATCGAGAATCGGGGCTTTTTTGCCTTTACAGCAGGCAAAAAAAATCCCCGTATCTTTCGATACGAGGATTTTTAATATGGTCGGGGTAAGGGGATTCGAACTCCTGACATCCTGCTCCCAAAGCAGGCGCGCTACCGGACTGCGCTATACCCCGGTAAAAAAAAGGCACCTTTGAAAGGCGCCTTCTGCGAACAGAGCTTTTGGCGTCTGATCTTAAGATTCGATCCCAGCGTTAACTGGTTTCAAAAATGGTGGGTCGTGTGGGATTCGAACCTACGACCAATTGGTTAAAAGCCAACTGCTCTACCAACTGAGCTAACGACCCAAAAATGGTCGGGGTAAGGGGATTCGAACTCCTGACATCCTGCTCCCAAAGCAGGCGCGCTACCGGACTGCGCTATACCCCGGTTTGAAATTGGCTCCGTGACCAGGACTCGAACCTGGGACCCAATGATTAACAGTCATTTGCTCTACCGACTGAGCTATCACGGAACTACATATTTCAATTTACAACTGTGAAGCTTGCTTCACCTCTTCGACCCGTTCGCATCGCTGCGTTCGTGTGTCTGAGGCGCGCTATTCTACAATCTTAAGCACCTCTGTCAACCCCCTAAATCGCTTTCAAGTTAATGATTTGCAACTTATTTCAGATTCCTGCTTGGGGAGCAGAAACCCCTTGGGGTGACTTACTGCGGGGCGCACTTTACAAGCCTTTTCCTTTGAGTTCAACAGCCTAACGAAAAAAAGGCCTCGCAATGCGAGGCCTCTTTCATTTTGTTGCCGCCGTGGATCAGACAAAGACGATTTCGTCGTTCTCCACCACACCTTTGGCGGTCTCCCCGGGCAGGAAGCGACCCGAGAGAATCAGCTGTGCCAACGGGTTCTCGATCCAGCGCTGGATCGCCCGTTTGAGCGGCCGTGCGCCATAGACCGGGTCGTAACCGACGGCGATCAGCTTATCCATCGCTTCAGGGCTCAGCTCAAGCTTCAGCTCGCGCTCGGTCAGGCGGCTACGCAGGCGACCCAACTGGATCTCGGTAATGCCGGCGATCTGATCCCGAGCCAGCGGCTCGAAAATCACCACTTCGTCGACCCGGTTGATGAACTCCGGCCGGAAGTGCGTGGAAATCGCATCCATCACCGCCGCGCGCTGCGCTTCGCGATCCCCTACCAGCTCCTGGATCTGCACCGAACCGAGGTTGGAGGTCATGACGATCACGGTATTTTTGAAATCCACCGTGCGGCCATGGCTGTCGGTCAAACGGCCATCTTCGAGCACTTGCAGCAAAATGTTGAACACGTCCGGGTGGGCCTTCTCGACCTCATCCAGGAGGATCACCGAATAAGGCTTGCGACGCACCGCCTCGGTCAGGTAACCGCCCTCTTCATAGCCCACGTAGCCCGGTGGCGCGCCAATCAGTCGAGCCACGGAATGTTTCTCCATGAACTCGGACATATCGATCCGCACCATCGCCTCTTCGGTATCGAACAGGAACTCGGCCAGCGCCTTGCACAGCTCGGTTTTGCCGACACCGGTCGGGCCGAGAAACATGAACGAACCGCTCGGGCGATTCGGGTCGGACAACCCGGCGCGGGAACGCCGCACCGCGTTGGAGACAGCGATCACCGCTTCGTCCTGACCGATCACACGTTGGTGCAACAGGCTTTCCATCTTCATCAGTTTTTCGCGCTCGCCTTCGAGCATTTTCGATACCGGAATGCCGGTCCACTTTGACACGACTTCAGCAATCTCTTCTTCTGTCACCTTGCTGCGCAGCAACTGGTTTTCGCTTTTGCCGTGCTGATCGACCATTTGCAGGCTGCGCTCCAGGTCTGGGATCACCCCGTATTGCAGCTCGGCCATGCGGTTCAAGTCGCCCTTGCGGCGCGCGGCTTCCAGTTCCTGACGGGACTGTTCGATTTTCTGCTGGATCTGCGCAGAACCCTGTACTTCGGCTTTCTCCGAGTTCCAGATTTCTTCGAGGTCCGAATATTCACGCTCGTGACGAGCGATTTCTTCCTGCAGTTTTTCCAGACGTTTCTTCGCCGCGTCGTCGCTTTCTTTCTTCAGCGCCTGGGATTCCACCTTCAGCTGAATCAGACGACGCTCGAGACGGTCCAGCACTTCCGGCTTGGAGTCGATTTCCATACGGATGCGGCTGGCTGCTTCGTCAATCAGGTCGATGGCTTTGTCCGGCAACTGACGGTCGGTGATGTAGCGATGACTGAGCTTGGCCGCGGCGATGATCGCGCCGTCGGTGATCGCCACTTTGTGGTGAACCTCATAACGCTCTTTCAGGCCACGCAGGATGGCGATGGTGTCTTCTTCGCTCGGCTCGTCCACCAGGACTTTCTGGAAGCGCCGCTCGAGGGCCGCATCCTTCTCTATATATTGGCGGTACTCGTTGAGCGTGGTTGCGCCGACGCAGTGCAGTTCACCACGAGCCAACGCAGGCTTGAGCATGTTGCCCGCATCCATCGAGCCTTCGCCCTTACCGGCGCCGACCATCGTATGCAGTTCGTCGATGAACAGAATGATCTGCCCTTCCTGCTTCGACAGTTCGTTGAGCAGGGATTTGAGGCGCTCTTCAAACTCGCCGCGGTACTTGGCACCGGCAATCAATGCCCCCATATCCAGGGACAAAAGGCGCCTGCCTTTGAGACCGTCCGGCACTTCACCGTTGATGATCCGCTGGGCCAGGCCTTCGGCGATGGCGGTTTTACCCACGCCAGGTTCACCGATCAGCACCGGATTGTTCTTGGTGCGGCGTTGCAGAACCTGAATGGTCCGGCGAATTTCATCGTCACGGCCGATCACCGGATCGAGCTTGCCTTCTTCGGCGCGCTTGGTCAGGTCGATGGTGTATTTATCCAGCGCCTGGCGTGACTCTTCCTGGTTGGCATCATTGACCGCCTCACCGCCCCGCAGGTTATTGATCGCATTTTCCAGGGCTTTCTTGCTCACGCCCTGACCGAGCAGCAATTTGCCCAACTTGCTGTTCTCGTCCATCGCGGCGAGCAGTACCAGCTCGCTGGAAATGAATTGATCACCCTTCTGCTGCGCCAGGCGATCGGCCTGGTTGAGCAGGCGCGCCAGATCCTGCGACATGTTCACATCGCCGGTCGGGTTCTGGATTTTCGGTAGCTGATCGAGGGCTTTGGTCAGCTCTTTACGCAAGCTGTTGACGTCAAAACCCACCTGCATCAGCAGGGGTTTGATCGAACCACCCTGCTGTTCAAGCATGGCCTGCATCAGATGCGCCGGCTCGATAGCCGGATGATCGAGGCCGACGGCCAGGGATTGGGCGTCGGACAAGGCTAACTGCAACTTGCTGGTTAAACGGTCTATACGCATGGGTCACCTTCCTTTTGAGCAGGCCGGACCTATAAACATCCCGAATGAAGAAACCTGCCAGATACCTCACTAGATGTGGTCGATTCTGGAAGATTCAAGCGTCGTGCAGTTGATGTAGATCAGAGAAGTCTAGCGTTCGAGCCAAACCAGAGAGGCAAACCGGCCGGTGCGTGGGCTACGGCGGTAGGAAAAGAAGCGAGGATCGGTCACGGTGCAGAACCCGCCGCCGTAGACCGCCGTTACACCGCGAGCGGCCAGGCGCAAACGCGCCAGCTCATAGATGTCGGCCATGAACTTGCCGGCGTTTTGACTCGGTACAAAGGCTTTGGCGGCTGCAGGCAATTGCTGGACGAAGGTTTCGCGCACTTCCGGGCCGACTTCAAAAGCTTGTGGGCCAATGGCCGGGCCAAGCCAGACCAGCACGTCTTCAGGCGGCACGGCCAGACTGTCGAGGGTCGCTTCCAGCACACCCGCCGCCAACCCGCGCCAACCGGCATGGGCAGCAGCGACGCGGGTGCCGGCACGGTCGCAAAACAGCGCCGGAAGGCAGTCGGCGGTCATCGCGGTGCAAGCGATACCGGGTGTAGCCGTCCAGCTGGCGTCAGCGGTGGCGACCAGGCCTGGATCCGCTTGTGCCACGACAATGCCATGAACCTGTTTTAACCAGGCCGGTTGAATAGAGAAATGATCGGTGAGGCGACGGCGGTTTTCGGCGACAGCTTCGGGGCTGTCGTCGACGTGATCGCCGAGGTTGAGGCTGTCGAACGGCGCCAGACTGACGCCGCCCGCACGGGTGGTGACGCAGGCTTTCACCCCGGCAGGCGCAGGCCAGTCGGGAATCAGCCAGTCACTCATCCGATGAACGCCTCGCGGTCTTGCTTGAGCAGCGACAACAACCAGACGAAGTCATCCGGCAGTGGCGATTCCCAGCTCATGCGTTTACCGGTGGTCGGATGATCCAGCTCCAGGAACCGCGCATGCAGCGCCTGACGCGGGAAATTTTTCAGGGATTCGACCATGGTCACACTGGCGGCCGGCGGAATACGGAAACGGCCGCCATAGGCAGGATCTCCGACCAACGGGTAGTTGATGTGCGCCATGTGCACGCGAATCTGGTGCGTACGCCCGGTTTCCAGCTTCACCCGCACGTGAGTGTGGGAACGGAAACGCTCGAGCACGCGGTAATGGCTGACGGCTTGCTTGCCACCTTCCATCACGGCCATGCGCTGGCGTTGCTGGCCATGACGACCGATCGGCGCGTTGATCTTGCCGCCGGCAGTCACCACACCGATCACGATGCATTCGTAGATCCGGCTGACGCTGCGGCTCTGCAATTGCGTGACAAGCTGTGTCTGCGCCTGAATGGTCTTGGCCACCACCATCAGACCGGTGGTGTCCTTATCGAGGCGATGCACGATACCGGCGCGGGGCACATTGATAATGTCCGGCACGTGGTGCAGCAAGGCGTTGAGCAAGGTGCCATCAGCGTGGCCGGCAGCCGGATGCACCACCAGGCCCGCAGGTTTGTTGATCACCAGGATGTCGTCATCTTCATAGACGATGTCCAGCTCGATGTCCTGAGCGATCCATTCGCCCTGAGCTTCCTGCTCGGCAGTCAGTTCAAGAATGGCGCCACCGTGAACGATGTCTCGCGGGCGGATAACCGCCCCATCCACAGTCAGGCGGCCGTCTTTGATCCAGGCGGAAAGGCGCGAGCGCGAGTGCTCAGCGAATAATTGTGCGGCGACTTGATCGAGGCGTTGGCCGCCCAATTCGGACGGCACCTCTGCGCGAAGTTCAATTTTATCGGACATGCTCAGACTAGGCGTCGGCACAGCCTTTGGTTTCGGCTGCGCGCTTGTGGTTAAATACGGCGTCTTTTGCCCCGAGGCTTTTTCAACGGGGCGCTCATCATAACAGGACGGCCCCGCCCAAGACAGCGGCCGTCATAGGGACGCAAGCCGCCATGCAAGTGAAACACCTGCTGCTGATCGCCATCCTCGCATTGACCGCTGCTTGCTCATCGAAGGAAGTCGTAGACGAAAACCTGAGCGAAGTCGAGCTGTACCAGCAGGCGCAGACCGACTTGGACAATAATAGCTACACCAGCGCCACAGCCAAGCTGAAGGCCCTGGAGTCGCGTTATCCGTTCGGTCGCTACGCCGATCAGGCTCAACTCGAGCTCATCTACGCCAACTACAAGAATGCCGAGCCTGAGGCTGCGAAGTCCGCCGCCGAGCGTTTCATTCGCCTGCACCCGCAGCACCCGAACGTGGATTACGCCTACTACCTCAAGGGTCTGACCTCTTTCGACCAGGACGTCGGCCTGCTGGCGCGCTTTCTGCCGCTGGACATGACCAAGCGTGACCCGGGCGCTGCTCGCGACTCCTACAACGAGTTCGCCCAGCTGACCAGCCGCTTCCCGAACAGCCGCTACTCGCCGGATGCCAAGCAGCGCATGATCTACTTGCGCAACCTGCTGGCTTCCTACGAGATCCACGTTGCCGACTACTACCTGACCCGTCAGGCCTATGTCGCCGCCGCGAACCGTGGTCGTTATGTGGTGGAAAACTTCCAGGAAACCCCTTCGGTCGGTGACGGCCTGGCGGTGATGACTGAAGCCTACCAGCGTCTGCACCTGGACGAACTGGCCGCAACCACCCTCGAAACCCTGAAGCTCAACTACCCGAACCACCCAAGCCTGGTGGACGGTCAGTTCGTGCCCTCGAAGGACGAAGCCGACAACCGTTCGTGGCTGAGCAAGGCCACCCTGGGCCTGATCGAATCCCGTCCGCCGTTGCCGCCAGGTGAAACCCGCGCCAACCAGGACGTGCAGAGGCAGTTCCAGGATGCCAAGGACTCGATTCCGAACGAGCTCAAGCCTAAAGATGAAAACGGCGATGTGATCGAAGAAGAGGAACACGAGTCCGAAGCCAATACCACCGACCGCTCGTGGTTCAGCTACATGACCTTTGGCGTGTTCGACTGACGCTGAGTGTTGTGCCGAGAAGGCGCCTTTCGAGGCGCCTTTTTTATTACCGGATTTCAGGGGTGAGCGTATTGCGCTGTGCGCCTGACCCGTCCTTGGCTAAACTGCCAATTCATTAGTCAAAAAGCAGCTCACCATGCTTCGTTTATTGTTCTGGATCGCCCTGATTGCCGCTGCGGTATGGCTCTGGCGCAAGTTCAAGGCCCCGGTTTCGGGCGCCAACACGCCGCGAGAGCAAGATGCTCCACCCATGGTCCGTTGCGCTCATTGCGGCGTACATCTGCCCCGCGACCGCGCGCTCAAACTTGAACAACAGTGGTATTGCAGCCAGGCTCATCTTGAGCAAGGCCCGGGCTCCAGTGATCGCTGAGACGTCCAGTCCCGGCAACAAACAGGCCCGGCGACTGCTGCGCCTCTATCACCTCTACCGCTTAAGCGTCGGCATCACCCTGGTGCTGTTGATCTCCAGCAACATGGACAACCAGTTGCTGACGTTCGCCAATGACGACCTGCTGCGCAATGGCAGCTGGTTGTACCTGGTGCTGAATATCCTGCTGGTGGTCTTTCTGGGGAACACTCGGCGTCCGGCGCAGCTGTTCAGCCTGACGCTGGTCGATGTCCTGCTGCTGTGCGGCCTGTTCTACGCCGCAGGCGGCGTCGCCAGCGCCATCGGCAACTTGCTGATCGTGTCGGTGGCCATCGGCAATACCCTGCTGCACGGACGAATCGGCCTGTTGATTGCTGCGGTCGGCGCCCTCGGCATCGTGGGTTTGAGTTTCCTACTGAGCTTCAGCCATCCCGCCAGCCCCAACGATTACCTGCAAGTCGGCACCCTCGGCGCCCTGTGTTTTGCTGCGGCATTGCTGGTACAAGGCTTGATCCGACGCCTGGAAGTCAGCGAAACCCTCGCCGAGCAGCGGGCCAGCGAAGTGCTCGGCCTCGAAGCCCTCAACGCACTGATCCTGCAACGCATGCGCACAGGCATTTTGGTGCTCGACGACCAACGGCGTGTGCAACTGGCCAATCACAGCGCGTTGACCTTGCTGGGCCAGGAAAAACTCGATGGCCAGTTGATCGACGACCACTCGATGCCGTTGGTCGAGCGGCTCCAACTGTGGTTCAACAATCCGACTTTGCGCCCGCAAAGCTTGAAAATCGCCAGTAATGGGCTGGAGCTGCAACCAAGCTTTATTGCCCTGGACCAAAGCCCGCACCACCAGACGCTGGTTTTTCTCGAAGACCTCGCCCAAATCGCCCAACAGGCCCAGCAACTGAAACTCGCCGCCCTCGGTCGCCTGACTGCCGGTATTGCTCATGAGATCCGCAATCCACTGGGCGCCATTAGTCATGCCGCGCAGTTACTGCAGGAATCCGAGGAACTGAACGGCGCGGATCGGCGTCTGACACAGATTATTCAAGACCACTCTCAGCGAATGAATCGGGTAATCGAAAACGTCCTGCAACTGTCCCGTCGCCAGCAAACCGTGCCACAACGGCTGGATCTGCGACCGTGGCTGGAGCATTTCGTCGCTGAAACCCGCGAAGGGGCGACCGAACGTCAGCAAATTCACCTGCACATCGGTTCCGGAGACTTCAAAACCCTGATGGATCCGAATCAGCTGACCCAGATTCTCGACAATCTGTTACGCAATGCCTGGCGTCATAGCGCCCTGAACCATGATCGGGCGCAGGCCTGGCTCGAGTTGTTTATTGATACGGAAAGCCAGCTGCCGACCCTTGAAGTCCTGGACGATGGCCCCGGCGTGGCGCCGGACCAGCGCTCGCACTTGTTCGAACCGTTCTTCACCACCAGCAGCCAGGGTACTGGCCTGGGGCTTTATCTGTCCCGTGAGCTGTGCGAAAGCAATCAGGCCCGCCTAGACTTCAAACCACGCCAAGGCGGCGGCTGCTTTCGCATCACTTTTGCTCACGGACGGAAACAAAGTTGAACATGAGCCCACGGCAAAAAATCCTGATCGTCGACGACGAGCCGGATATCCGCGAACTCCTGGAAATCACCCTAGGACGGATGAAACTCGACACCTTCAGTGCCCGCAACCTTGCAGAAGCACAGGCGCTGCTGGCACGGGAGACGTTCGACCTGTGCCTGACCGACATGCGCCTGCCCGACGGCACCGGTCTGGCGCTGGTGCAGCACATCCAGCAGTGCTATGCGCAAGTGCCAGTAGCGATGATCACTGCCTACGGTAGCCTGGAGACGGCAATCAACGCGCTCAAGGCTGGCGCCTTCGATTTTTTGACCAAACCGGTTGACCTGACCCGCTTGCGCGAACTGGTCACCAGCGCCTTGAGTCTGCCGGCACCAGGCGGTGCCAGCAGCGCCATCGACCGTCGGCTACTGGGCGACTCCCTGCCGATGCGCAGCCTGCGCAAACAAATCGACAAACTGGCCCGCAGCCAGGCTCCGGTATACATCAGCGGTGAGTCCGGCAGCGGCAAGGAGTTGGTCGCCCGACTGATCCACGACCAAGGCCCACGCGCCACCCGACCGTTCGTGCCGGTGAATTGTGGGGCTATCCCGTCGGAATTGATGGAAAGCGAGTTTTTCGGCCATCGCAAAGGCAGTTTCAGCGGAGCCATCGAAGACAAACCCGGGCTGTTCCAGGCCGCTCAGGGTGGCACTTTGTTCCTCGATGAAGTGGCAGATCTGCCGCTGGCAATGCAGGTCAAACTTTTGCGGGCCATTCAAGAGAAAGCCGTGCGCAGCATCGGTGGCCAGCAGGAAACAGTGGTCGATGTGCGCATACTCTGTGCCACCCACAAAGACCTCGATACCGAAGTCGCCGCCGAACGCTTTCGCCAGGACTTGTACTACCGTCTGAATGTGATCGAGCTGCGGGTGCCGCCCTTGCGCGAACGCCGCGACGATATTGAGCTTCTGGCCAACAATATGCTCAAGCGACTGGCGACTGGCACTGGCCAACCCGCTGCAAAACTCCACCCGCAAGCCCTCGACGCACTGAAAAGCTATCGTTTTCCAGGAAACGTGCGGGAATTGGAGAACATGCTTGAGCGGGCGCACACCTTGTGCGAGAACAAACAAATCGAAGCCAGCGACCTACGGTTGGTGGAAGGTAACGGCAATTCGGACAGCGACGTGCCGGACCTGACGCAGATCGACAATCTGGAAGCGTATCTGGAAAATGTCGAACGCAAACTCATCCTCCAGGCCCTGGAAGAAACCCGCTGGAACCGCACGGCAGCGGCTCAGCGGTTGAATCTGTCGTTTCGGTCGATGCGTTATCGACTGAAGAAGTTGGGGTTGGATTGAAGGCCCCATCGCGAGCAAGCTCGCGATGGGGATCTGACGAGCGGTAAAACGCTGCGGCTAGATCCGCCCGATTGGAGCATACGGCGCAGGATCGATAATCGGCGCCCTGCCCAGCATGACATCCGCAAACAACTGACACGAGGCTGGCGCCAGCACCAACCCATTACGGTAATGCCCGCAGTTGAGCCACAAACCATCAAACCCGGGCACCCGGCCAATATAGGGAATCCCTTCCGGCGACCCTGGCCGCAACCCGGCCCAATGCCCCACCACCTCGGCATCCGCGAGCGCCGGAATCAATTCCACCGCCGAGGCCTTCAGGCTTTCCAGCGCAGTGTCGGTCGGCGTCTTGTCGAAGCCTTCATGTTCCAGCGTACTGCCGATCAGAATGTGCCCGTCGCGCCGGGGAATGGCATAACGCCCCTTGGCCAGAACCATGCTTGGAAGGAAATCCGCTGCGCATTTGTAGAGAATCATCTGGCCTTTGACCGGTTCGACCGGCAACTCCAGGCCCAGGCTTTTCAGCAAGTCACCGCTCCAGGCCCCTGCCGTCAAAACCACCTGATCACCCGCAATGGTCCCCATCGACGTCTGTACCCCGACCACCGCAGCACCTTCGCGGATAAACCCGCTGACCTCGCACTGCTCATGAATCGTCACGTTCGGCAGCGCCAGCAACGCTGCCTTGAGGGACTTCACCAGCCGTGGATTGCGCACATTGGCCACATCGGCCATGTAGATCGCCCGCGAAAATCCGGTGCCCAATACCGGCACCGCATCGTGTGCCGCAGAGATATCCACAGCCCGCAGCGGACGATTTTCCCGCTTGGCCCAGGCGAGCGCTTCGGCTTCGTCATCCAGGTCCAGCCAGTACAACCCGGTGGTGTGCACTTCTGGATCGACACCCGTGGCGGCGAACAGGCGTTCCGCCAGCTGTGGATAAAAATCCTGGGACCAATGAGCCAACGCAGTGACCGCCGGGCTGTAGCGCCATGGGTAGAGGGGCGAAACGATTCCACCACCGGCCCAGGACGACTCTTGACCGACATTCGAACGGTCCAGCAGCACGACGCTCTGCACTTCGGACGCGAGATTGAACGCCGTCAGCAGACCAATCACCCCGCCACCGACAATCACCACTTGCTGTTGCCTGCTCATGTTCTGATCCAACCGTTCAATAGACAGAGGGCGCAAAAGGCACCCGAAAAAGTAACTCAGCGACCCCAGCAATCCTTGGTGGTCAGGCCGGACGTGGCATTGACCATGCTCCTGACACCGGTATTGGTGAGGGTGAAATCACCGCACTTGTCGCTCGCCATGGTCGAACCGGCCTTGCGTGTGGCCGTCAGCAGGAAGGTCTGATCGGTCAGGGTCGGGGTGATGGTATAGAAATCATTGCCGCTGCTCAGACCGGTGGCATTGGTGTAGACGTTATTTTTCGAATAGAAACGCTCGAGGATCTGCGCCTGCTCGGAAAGCAACCCGGCAACTTCAGTGCGGCGGCCCTTTTTCACGTACTCGGTGAGACTCGGGTAGCCAATGGTGATAACGATACCGATGATCGCAATCACGATCATGATTTCGATCAGGGTAAAACCTCGGTTGGATCTGCGCATGCCTCAACTCTCACTTACTGTATTTGTCGCCACATGATGCGACGGCCGCTGCCGCCACCGGATTTTTCCACCACAGTGCTGATGCCGCCACTGGAGTCGTTCACAACCTTGCCGGTTGCGTCATTGACGACCGCGTTCAGGGTCGGGATACCGCCGGTGAAGATCACCCCGCTGGAAATCGTGTCAGTGCTGTCCACCTCCCCGTCGGCATTGGTGTCGAGCACCGCGTAATTGAGCATCTTACCGCTGAACGCATCGAGTTCGACCAGTTTGCCGCTGCCGAAGCCGGCACAGGGGTCCGTGGTGTCCATACTGGCCGTGGTAAAAACGATTCGCTCCGAGACTAAAGTGGCCTGATTGATCACCCGCTCTCCCGTCAGCGCATTGTTGTATATCAGCGGCAAGTACCAGCCTTTCTTTGCCGGGTAGGTCACTTCGTTCTGGCTGGTGGTGATGAATTGCCCGGCGCTGCCCGAAAAAACGCCGGTCACCGCCTGCGCCTGCAAGCTGGACACCGTGATTTGACCCGAGCCTCCTTCTGCATCCCATACTGCGTAGAACGCCTGGAGATCCTTGTTGGTCTTGTCGGCGGCCTCATTCAATTTGCCAGTGCCGAAAAACACTTGCTTGCCGCCCGATGCATGATCCGCCAGTAACGGTTGCACGGTAATCGGCTGGGTCGCGCCGCCCGCCGTGGTGAACAACGGCTTGCCGGAAAACGCTACGCCCCAGGTATCGGCGGTGGTGCCACTCAAATCGAACTTCCACAACCGCCCTTTCAAGTCCCCCCCATAGGCGGCCTGCACCACATTCTGCGAGTTGACCCTGAGCTTCACCGACGACAGGCCATTGGTGGTTTCCGTGCTGTCGACCACGATTTTTTTGATCAGCGAGCCGTCGCGGATATCCACCACATACAGCGCTGCCACCCCGGAGTTGCTGCCATAGCCATTGGAGATGAACGCAGCCCAGCGCCCATCGGCCAAGCGTGCCACTTCCGGGCGTGCATAGGCATAACCCAGATCATTGAAAACGTTCGCCGTACTGGCCGTGGCCGGTGCACTGATTTCCCAGAGCGCTTGAGTCACGTTGCCGGCCGAGGCGTCGAACAGTTGCAGCGCATAGAACGTTTTGCCGCCCGCCCCTGTTCCGCCAATCGCCAGGGTTTTCCAGGCACTGTTGAGTTGGGCATCGAATACACCGACCTGGCCGTCGACCAGAAACTTGTGGCTCACCCCGTTGATGTAGGTGGGATCAGCGATGTAGCGCAATGATGGCAGCACGCTGGAAGGCATGTAGGCATAACGCCTGACACCGTTGGCCGGGTTGATGACATTTACAAAGCCGTCATTGGCGTTCACCACCAGGCTGGCATTCATATTGGCGGCTTTAGTGGTCAGGTAGGTGCTGTAGGTGGTGTCGCCCACCAGATCGGACGCGGTCTGGTCCGTGGGCGCGGCCAGCACAAGTGGCGAATTGATGATGTCGCCCAGTAATACGCTGCGCGTTTTCAACCCGGTTTTGTGGGTGCCCTTGCTCCACTCCACCAGATCGCTGCCGGTGATGCCGGTGGGCAAGCTTTGGCTGAGGGAGGTCTGCTGGGCCGGGGAGAAATTGCTGTAGGCCAGGGTGACAGCGGCGTTGGTCTGCGTGTTCCAGGACTGATAGGTCGGCGCGGTGGCGCCGGGCACGATGGTGGTATCGGTCGTCCACAGCACCGCGGCTGTGTCCACCGCGCCCGTCGACGTGAAGCCAAAGGACTTGATGGTACCCCGCCAGTCCATGGGGTCGTAGGTGGTCTGGAAGTAGGCTGAGTTGCTGGTCAGGGTGGTGCCACTGGCAACGCCGCTGCCACCTGAGCCGGCCTTGGCGGTGATGTCGCTCAGGGCCGAAGACAATGCGCTGTTCAATCCCGCGCCGTCGGTCGCCTGGTAGTACTTGCCCTGCCCATAGCTGGCGGCATCCGACAACATCTGATTAGTGACGGCGAAACCCACGGTGTAGGTATTCATGTTCTGCCTGGGAAAATCCACCGCGTTCCAGCTCTTACCCGCGGCATCGGTTCCCGTGGAGCGCATGTCGATGTCGTAGGCGAACTTGGCGATGTCATCCAGGAACAGGGTATCGCCCTCATTGTCGCCGAAGCGGTTGGCACCATCGTTACTGCTGATCCCGTCCCAGTTCGGTAACCGGCTGTCATCCAGCGGATCGTCGGTCGGAAAAGTATGGTCGTAGGTCGGCAGACCACCGGTGATCACCACCCCGTAATTTCTCTGGCAGCGATACTGAATCGGACTGGTGTAGGTGGTGGGTGTCGAGTTGTTGTATGGCGCCATGCCACGGAAATAGCGGGTGATCTCGTAATAGGCTTCCGCCAGCGGCGCATTGGCTTGCGCGCTCAGTTCGTCGATCCCTGCGATCAATTCGTTGTAGTTGGCATCGGCCTGAGCCTGGCTCACGGTGCCGCTGACGGCCGACAAGTCACTGACCGAACGAACGATATAACCGCCGTCATTCTTATGGTTGCCGACCGCCAGATTGAACGTCGCGAGACCGATGCGTAACGAGCGGTTGCTGGCCACCAACGTCTTGGAAACGTTGCGCGCCACATTCATCCGGTAATCATTGGGAATCGAGCCATCGGTGAAATCCCGGTCGGAGTTGTTGGCAAGGCTTATCAAATACGACAGGTAATTCGCCGTATAAAGAGTGTCCTCGCTCCCCACCGGATCGGGAAGCTTCAGGCAAAGCGCATCCGGACCGGCAAGGCTATTCTTATAAAAACCGTACCATCCGTCCTTCGTGCATGTTCCATGAGTCAAACTTGACAAGGGAATATTGCCATCGGCCACGCCAAGCTCACGGCCTTTGTTGCACGAACCATTGGAGAGGCAAATAGTCACCGGGGGGCGTGCGACCGTCGGGTCGAAGCCTGCCGCCCAGATAATGCTGTTCATACTCTTCGAGTCGTCGAGTAACAGCATTACATTGGGGGCCACGGCGGCGGCGTTCAACAGCGGCGAATCCGAGGGCGTGAAGGCGTAAGCCGGCGCTGCCAGATAAAGGCCCAACGCCGCGCCGCAGAACAACTGCAACAACCAATGGCGCCAGCCTGTAAGGGTCTCAGTACTTCGCATAGATACTCTCCACCACACTGCGCGAATTGCCCGCGATGCCCACGGCGGTCACCCGGTACAGCGTTGCCGACGTGTTGCTCGGTACGTTCACGGCCGTCAGGGTGGTGCCGATGTTCTGCACTCCGAAAAAGCCGTTGCCAGAGGCGATCCAGGTCACCCCCGACGTGGAGTTGAACCCGGCGGCGGTGATGACCGACGCCTCGGCCGGCGGCGCGCATTGGCTGGTACCGCTGCAAACCGGCAATGAATAGGTGTCCAGTTGCACCGCGCTTTCGCCGACGCGCAACGCCGCTTCTGCGCCCTGGAAGGACTGGTTACGCAGGATCACGCTGCTGGCCATTTTTTCCTGCAACGTGGCGCTCTGCATCGATGAAAGCCCGATCAACGTCAGCACCAGGAGAAACACCAGGCTGACCAACAGCGCCATGCCGCGCTGGGCGTGAGGGGTCATGGGAGCAATACTCATCAGCCCTGCCCTCATGGCAACCGGTTGCGCAAGGCGGCAACCACGTTGAAGGTTTGTTCGTGTACCCGGTCGTTCGGGTCGCTCAGCGTTAGCGTGAGTCGCACACTACGGATTCGTGCCGGATCGGATGGGTTGCTGCTGTAGCTGGAGGCGGCCGTATCCGTGGCTGAACTGGCGAGGCCGAAGCTCACATTGAACGCACTGACATTGTTCACCAGCACCTGCTGCGTCGGCGTGCCGGCACCGGAGCCCATCAGCAGCTGGTTGTTGCTGAAGCTGTAGACCAATCGCCGGATCGGAAATGCCAACAGCCCAGACGTCGGCGTTCGTGCCCCCGTGTAAGCCGTCGCGGTGTTGCGGCAGTCGGAAATTACTGTCCAGGTCGGCACCCCGCCACTGCCACCGACATCGGCGGTGACGAGCGTTAATTTGAGGTTGGCATTGTCCCAACTGATCGGCGTGATCTGACTGGCACTGAAACTCCCTGCCGAGCTGGCGTCGATAATCGTGCCCAGACAACCGAACATGCCAACCATGCGGATTTCCTGAATCATTTTGCTCAGGACGAACCGTGCATCTTCCTGCATGCCGGCGGCAGTGTTCTGGCTGACGTAGGTATTTTTAGCCGCGATGAAGATCTGCGCCACGCCCAGAACCACGACCAGACTCAACGCCAGGGCTATCAGCAATTCGATCAGGCCGAAACCTTTGCTGGCTCTGATCATGGTGTCGTCGCCGGATCAACGGTGGCGCGACTGGTGAGGACGAAACTGCGGCGTGAGTCGGCGGTATTGGCGGCCCGTGAGTCATCCCAGGTAATGGTAATGGTGTACACCCGTTGGTTGCGGGTAATGCTGCCGGTGGCCGTGGCGCCGCCGAAATTGACGATATTGGTGGTGAAGTCGTAGAGGTCCTGATCCCGGGCCACGCTCAGGTTGCCCGAGGTCGGTGGCGTGACGGTGTAATCGGCGCCGGAGTTGGCGCGAATGCGGTCCATCATGTCGTAGGCGATAAAACTCGCCTGGCTGGTCATCCGCGAGCTATCGGTGTACTTCAGCGCATTGAGCTGAATCGCCGCCGCGCCCAACAACCCCACGGCCAGAACCAATAACGCGACCAGTACCTCGATCAGCGTCATGCCCTCCTGTGCGCGCTTGCTCCAACCCCTCATCCGCAACTTCCACCCAATAGAATTCGTCCGTTCAAACACACATTCAGCGTCCTGCTCTGTGCCCCCAGTACATAACTGATCACGACTGCCGTGGACGGCGCCGACAAACCGCCCAGGTTGTTGAAATCAATGGCGGTCACTCCTGAGGTTAGCGTCAGAGTTGCACCACTGCTCATCGCTGGAACAACCCGCAATACATTGGCCGAATTGCCAATACCGTCATAAACGGTCAGATCGCCGGTCCAGACACTGCCGCCTGCTGTCGGGCGAACCCGGGTGGTAATGCCCCGGTCGATCGCCTCAAGCCGGGCGTAATTGAGCGCGTGCTGCAGGTCGCCGATCTCGGTGTCGGCCTTGGTGCTTTGCACCGAGCGGGTAAACGCCGGAACAGCCAGGCTGATCAGGATCAGAAACACGGCGAGCGCAATCAGCAGCTCGATCAGCGTGAAACCTTTTGTACGATGATCCATCGGTGCCCTCCGTTGCCGTCGGCTATACCTGCTTCTACACGCTAGAACATTCGACCGGCGGATGTACGGTTGTTTTGCCATTACTCGCGCAGGGATCGTGCGGGCCGCAGCACTCCAGGGAGGGAAATGACATGCATCAGCAAGGCTTCAGCCTGATCGAACTGCTCATGGGACTGACAATTGTCGGGATTGTTCTGCAACTGGTCAGCCCGGCGTTCGCCGCACTGACAGAATCGAACCATCGGGAGCAGGCGGCGCAGTCGATTATCAGTGGTATGCGTAATGCCAGAACCGCTGCTATCACACGCAATCAGAGTGTTGTGATACACGGCATCAACGGCGACTGGGGTCAGGGCTGGCGGATCATTCTGGATGTCAGCGGTAAAGGCCCGGAGGACAGCAGTAATCCGCTGCTGGTTGAGCAACAGAGCGACGCTCGAGTGCCCATTGTCGGCAATCTGCCGGTCAAGAATTTCGTACGGTTCAGCAGCCTGGGCGAACCGCAGTTGCCCAGCGGTGCCTTTCAAGCAGGGACGGTACATATTTGCGCCAGCCGCGAACCGGTCAGCCTGCACCAGGTGGTGCTGTCCCGGACCGGACGCGTCAGCCTGCGCAGCGATAAGGCTGAACAGGCGCTGTGCGCGGGAGGAGAAGATTCAGAGCAGGGAGCGGACGCGTAGCTCTTTAGGCATCGAGAACGTGATGTTCTCTTCACGCCCGGCCAACTCATCGGCCCCGGTGGCGCCCCAAGCCTGCAATTGCTGGATCACGCCACGCACCAGTACTTCCGGAGCGGAGGCACCGGCTGTGATGCCAATCCGCTCGACACCGTCGAACCAGCTCTTTTGCAGGTCTTCGGCGCCGTCGATCAGATAGGCCGGGGTAGCCATGCGTTCAGCCAGTTCACGCAGACGATTGGAGTTGGAGCTGTTCGGGCTGCCGACCACCAACACCACATCGCACTCATCCGCCAGTTGCTTGACCGCGTCCTGACGGTTTTGCGTGGCGTAGCAGATGTCGTCCTTGCGCGGACCGCCGATCGCCGGGAACCGAGTACGCAGGGCGTCGATCACGCGACTGGTATCGTCCATGGACAGGGTGGTCTGGGTGACGAAGGCGAGTCTTTCAGGGTTGTTTACCTGCAACGCAGCGACGTCTTTCTCGTCCTCGACCAGATAGATCGCGCCACCATTGCTGCCATCGTACTGGCCCATGGTGCCTTCGACTTCCGGGTGACCGGCATGGCCAATGAGGATGCACTCTCGGCCGTCGCGGCTGTAGCGCGCGACTTCGATGTGCACCTTGGTCACCAGCGGGCAGGTCGCGTCGAACACCTTCAGGCCACGGCCTGCGGCTTCGGTGCGCACGGCCTGGGAAACGCCATGGGCACTGAAGATAACGATCACGTCGTCGGGCACCTGATCCAGCTCTTCGACGAAGATCGCCCCACGGGCGCGCAGGTCTTCGACGACGAATTTGTTGTGGACCACTTCGTGGCGCACGTAGATCGGCGGCCCGAAGACTTCCAGGGCGCGGTTAACGATTTCGATCGCCCGGTCCACACCGGCGCAGAAGCCACGGGGGTTGGCGAGTTTGATTTGCATGCTGTGCCTCGTGTCTTGCGCGCAAGAGATAGTAATGCCACCTGTCATTCGAATACCAGGCTCGAAAACAGTGAAAATCTTAATGTGGGAGCGGGCTTGCTCGCGAAAGCGGTGTGTCAGTCGACATTGATGTTACATGTGATGGACGCTTTCGCGAGCAAGCCCGCTCCCACATTGGACCGAGTTCGGTCAGTTACAGCGCTTTGACGTTGATGATCTCGACGTCAAAGGTCAAGGTTTTACCGGCCAGCGGGTGGTTGAAGTCGATGGTCACCTGGGCGTCATCGAATTCTTTTACCACACCGGGCAGCTCAGTATTGGCCGCATCGTTGAAGATCACCAGCAAGCCAGGCGACAGTTCCATATCCTTGAACTGCGAGCGCGGGATGATCTGCACGTTTTGCGGGTTGGGCTGACCGAAGGCGTTTTCCGGCTCGATGGTCAGGGTGCGTTTGTCGCCAGCCTTGAAGCCGAACAGCGCTGCTTCGAAACCTGGTAACAGGCTGCCGTCGCCAACCTTGAAGGTCGCCGGGGCTTTGTCGAAGGTGCTGTCGACGGTGTCGCCGTTCTCCAGGCGCAATGCAAAGTGCAAGGTGACTTCCGTGTTCTGGCCGATGCGTTGCTCAGCCAATACCTGTTCAGTCATGAACGGTTTCTCCGGTCTTTTTACTTTTGAACATATCCAGCGCGAGCATCACGGCACCGACAGAAATTGCGCTGTCGGCAAAGTTGAACGCCGGGAAATACCAGCGGTTCTGCCAATGCACCAGAATGAAATCGATCACATGGCCCAGGGCAATGCGGTCGTACAGGTTACCCAGCGCGCCACCCAGCACCAGCGCCAAAGCGACTGCCAGCCAGGTTTCGTTGCGCCCCAGGCGCTTGAGCCAGACCACCAGCACCGCACTGACCACCACCGCGATCAGGGCGAACAGCCAGCGCTGCCAGCCGGAGCTGTCGGCCAGGAAACTGAACGCCGCGCCAGTGTTGTAGGCCAGGGTCCAGCTGAAGTAATCGGGGATCACCACGATTTGCTGATACATGCTCAGCGAGCTTTCGAAGTAGAACTTGCTGGCCTGGTCGATGACCAGGACCAGCACGCTCAACCAGAGCCAGCCCAGCCGTCCGAAACGGCCAACGGCATTAGGCATAGTGACGAACCTCGCCGGCGCCGCTGATGTTGTCGACGCAACGGCCGCAGATTTCCGGATGCTCCGGGTTCACGCCGACGTCTTCACGGCAGTGCCAGCAACGGGCGCACTTGGCGAAGCTCGACTTGACCACTTTGAGCTTCAGGCCGCCGACTTCGGTGACCACTGCGTCGGCCGGAGCCTGAACGAACGGCGCCACGGTAGCAGTCGAGGTAATCAACACGAAGCGCAATTCGTTGCTCAGCTTGGCCAGATCGGCGCTCAGCGCATCTTCGGCGAACAGCGTCACTTCGGCTTGCAGGTTGCCACCGACGGCCTTCGCCGCGCGCTGGATTTCCATTTCCTTGTTGACCGCGACCTTCACCGCCATGATCCGCTCCCAGTAGGCGCGGTCCAGCTCGAAGCCTTCCGGCAATTCGGTCAGGCCTTCGTACCAGGTGTTGAGCATCACAGACTCGTTACGCTCGCCCGGCAGGTACTGCCACAGCTCGTCGGCGGTGAACGCCAGGATCGGCGCGATCCAGCGCACCAGCGCTTCGGAGATGTGGTACAGCGCGGTTTGCGCCGAACGACGGGCCTTGCTGTTGGCGCCAGTGGTGTACTGACGGTCCTTGATGATGTCGAGGTAGAAACCGCCCAGCTCCTGCACGCAGAAGTTGTGGATCTTGGAGTAGACGTTCCAGAAGCGGTATTCGCCGTAGTGCTCTTGCAACTCGCGTTGCAGCAACAGCGTGCGGTCCACGGCCCAACGGTCCAGCGCGAGCATTTCTTCAGCCGGCAGGATGTCGGTGGCCGGGTTGAAACCGGTCAGGTTGGAAAGCAGGAAGCGCGCGGTGTTACGGATGCGCCGGTAGGCATCCGCACTGCGTTGCAGGATCTGTTCGGAAACCGCCATTTCACCCGAGTAGTCGGTAGAAGCAACCCACAGACGCATGATATCGGCGCCCAGGGTGTCGTTGACCTTCTGCGGCGCGATGACGTTGCCCAAGGACTTAGACATTTTGCGACCGGATTCGTCGACGGTGAAGCCGTGGGTCAGCAATTCGCGGTATGGCGCGTGGTTGTCGATGGCGCAACCGGTCAGCAAGGAGGAGTGGAACCAGCCACGGTGTTGGTCCGAGCCTTCCAGGTACAGGTCGGCGCGCGGACCGGTCTCGTGGCCCATCGGGTGCGAACCGCGCAGGACGTGCCAGTGCGTGGTACCCGAGTCGAACCAGACGTCGAGGGTGTCGCTGATCTTGTCGTACAGCGGCGCTTCTTCACCGAGCAACTCGGCGGCGTCCATCTTGAACCAGGCTTCGATGCCTTCGACTTCGACGCGCTGGGCGACGATTTCCATCAGCTCGACGGTGCGTGGGTGCAGCTCGCCGCTTTCCTTGTTCAGGAAGAACGGGATCGGCACGCCCCAGTTGCGCTGACGGGAGATGCACCAGTCAGGACGGTTGGCGATCATCGAATGCAGACGCGCCTGCCCCCAGGCCGGAACGAATTTGGTCTCTTCGATGGCTTTGATTGCCCGCTTGCGCAGGGTTTCGCCGGTTGCAGGCTCTTTGTCCATGCCGATGAACCACTGCGCAGTGGCGCGGTAGATCAGCGGGGTTTTGTGACGCCAGCAGTGCATGTAGCTGTGTTCAATGGTTTCGGTGTGCAGCAGCGCGCCGACTTCCGACAGTTTGTCGACGATAGCCGGGTTGGCCTTCCAGATGAACTGGCCACCGAAGAACTCCAGCGATGTCGCGTACACGCCGTTGCTTTGCACCGGATTGAGGATGTCGTCGTTGACCATGCCATAGGCTTTGCAGGTCACGAAGTCGTCTACGCCGTAGGCCGGCGAGGAGTGAACCACGCCGGTGCCCGCGCCCAGTTCGACGTATTCGGCCAGGTAAACCGGCGACAGACGATCGTAGAACGGGTGACGGAAGTTGATCAGTTCCAGTTCTTTACCGGTGGTGGTCGCAATGACCGAACCTTCCAGGCTGTAGCGAACAAGGCACGACTCGACCAGCTCTTCAGCCAGTACCAGCAGTTTGTCGCCGACGTCGACCAGGGCGTAGTTGAATTCCGGGTGGACGTTCAGGGCCTGGTTGGCCGGGATGGTCCACGGGGTGGTGGTCCAGATCACGATCGAGGCGGGTTTGCCCAGCGATGGCAGACCGAACGCGGCAGCCAGTTTGGCTTCATCAGCGATCGGGAACGCCACGTCGATGGTCGCGGATTTTTTGTTCTCGTACTCGACTTCCGCTTCAGCCAGGGCCGAACCGCAGTCAAAGCACCAGTTCACAGGCTTCAGGCCCTTGAACACGAAGCCACCCTTGACGATTTCCGCCAGGGCGCGGATTTCACCGGCCTCGTTTTTGAAGTCCATGGTCTTGTACGGGTTGGCGAAGTCGCCCAACACGCCCAGACGGATGAATTCGGACTTCTGGCCTTCGATTTGCTCGGTGGCGTAGGCACGGCACAGTTCGCGGGTCTTGTCCGCGCCTAGGTTCTTGCCGTGGGTCACTTCGACTTTGTGCTCGATCGGCAGACCGTGGCAGTCCCAGCCCGGCACATAAGGCGCGTCGAAACCCGACAGGGTTTTCGAGCGGATGATCATGTCCTTGAGAATCTTGTTCAACGCATGACCGATGTGAATCGTGCCGTTGGCGTACGGAGGACCGTCGTGAAGTACGAACTTCGGACGATCCTTGCCAATCTCGCGCAACTTACCGTACAGGCCAATACTGTCCCAGCGCTGCAGAATCTGCGGTTCGCGCTGTGGCAGGCCGGCCTTCATTGGGAAGGCGGTGTCCGGAAGGTTTAGCGTGGCTTTATAGTCGGTCATTTAAGGCTCTTCATTAGCGATTGGCGCTAGGTGCGACAGGGCACGGGCGGCGGCGACATCCGCATTGATCGCCGTCTTAAGCGCCTCCAGAGAGGCGAAACGCTGCTCTTCACGCAGCTTGTGGTGGAAAACCACCGTCAAACGCCGGTCATACAGATCGCCGGCAAAATCTAAAAGATGTACTTCGAGGTGGGCTTTGCCATCACCTTGGACCGTTGGCCGCACGCCGATATTGGCGACGCCTGGCCAGGTCTTGCCGTCGATGTCGACGTTGACCAGATAAACCCCGGACAGCGGCACACGACGACGCTTGAGCTGTATGTTGGCGGTCGGCGTACCGAGCTGGCGCGCCAGCTTCTGGCCGTGCAGGACTCGCCCGGCAATCCGGTACGGACGACCGAGTAGCCGCTCGGCCAAGGCAAAATCTGCGGCGGCCAGGGCATTACGCACCTGGGTGCTGCTGACACGAATGCCGTCCAGTACGACGGTCTGCGCCGCTTCGACGGTAAACCCCTGAAGGACACCGGCCTGTTGCAGGAAATCGAAATCCCCTAGCCGGTCACAGCCGAAACGGAAATCGTCACCGACCTCCAGATGCTGCACGCCGAGACCGTCTACCAGAATGGTATCGACGAATTCGCTGGCGCTGAGTTTGCTCAGCCGCTGATTGAAAGCCAGGCACAGCACCCGGTCGACACCTTCCATGGCCAGCAACTGCAGTTTGTCCCGCAGGCGGGCCAGACGGGCCGGGGCGGTGTCCGGGGCGAAGAATTCTCGCGGCTGCGGCTCAAAAATCACCACGCAGCTGGGCACGCCCAACTCGAGCGCACGCTCACGCAGTCGGGCCAGGATTGCCTGGTGACCACGGTGAACACCGTCAAAGTTGCCAATAGTGGCGACACAGCCCCGATGCTGGGGGCGCAGGTTGTGGAGGCCTCGAACCAGCTGCATAACGCGCTTCTTGCTCATAAAGTGGTCGATTATAACCACACCCGGCGGCCGACGACAGGCAACACCGTAACCCAAAGTGATCGAGCCGACAAAACCGCCGACTCGCCCGTGTTTATCGAGGCAAAAGCCTCAGCTCAGCGCTTTGCGATTGAAGTCGCGCAAACGGAAGCCCATCAACAGCAACATACCGAAATAGGCCACGACGCCGGCGACCACCAATGCGCCCAGACGCAGTAAACGCTCCAGCATATGCCCTTCCGCCCAAGCCGGCATAAAGTGCATCGCGCCCAGCAATACCGCGGACATCACCGCGACTGCTACCAGCAGTTTGAGCCCGAACTTCGCCCAGCCCGGTTGCGGCTGATACATCTGCTGCTTGCGCAGTTGATAGAACAACAGCCCGGCGTTGATGCAGGCGCCAGCGCTGATGGCCAGGGCCAGACCGGCGTGAGCCAGTGGACCGATCAGCACCAGGTTGAACAGCTGAGTGACGATCAGGGTGAAAATCGCGATTTTTACCGGGGTCCGGATGTTTTGTTGCGCATAAAACCCCGGCGCCAGCACTTTGATCACGATAATCCCCAGCAAGCCGACGGAATAGGCAATCAGCGCGCGCTGGGTCATGGCCGCATCGAAAGCGCTGAACTGGCCGTACTGAAACAGCGAAACCGTCAGCGGCTCAGCCAGAATCCCCAGCGCCAGGGCGCACGGCAATACCAGCATGAAGCACAGGCGCAGGCCCCAGTCGAGGATCCGCGAGTATTCGTGGCGATCCTGGCTGGCATAAGTTTTGGCCAGGGTCGGCAGCAGAATCGTGCCCAGTGCCACACCCAGAACACCGGATGGCAACTCCATCAAGCGATCGGCGTAATACATCCAGGACACGGAACCGGCCACCAGAAATGACGCAAATATGGTGTTGATGATCAGGGAAATCTGGCTCACCGAAACGCCGATGATCGCTGGCAGCATCTGCTTCATGACCCGCCAGACCCCGCTATCGCGCAGGTTCAGGCGCGGCAGCACCAGCATGCCGATTTTTTTCAGGTGCGGCAGTTGAAACAGCAATTGCGCCAGACCGCCCACCAGAACAGCCCAGCCCAGCGCCATTACCGGCGGATCGAAATACGGTGTCAGGAACACCGCAAAAATAATCATGCTGACATTGAGCAGCGTCGGCACGAAGGCCGGCACCGAGAAGCGGTTCCAGGTGTTGAGGATCGCTCCGGCCAATGAAGACAGGGAGATCAGCAATATATAAGGAAAAGTGACCCGTAGCAGATCGGAGGTCAGCTCGAATTTTTCCGGGGTAGTGGCGAAACCCGGCGCCGTGGCCCAGATAACCCAAGGCGCGGCGAGCATGCCCAGCGCAGTGACCAGTGCCAGCACCAGCGTCAACAGGCCCGAGACATAGGCAATGAATGTTCGCGTCGCCTCCTCGCCCTGCTGGCTTTTATATTCGGCCAGAATCGGCACGAAGGCCTGGGAAAATGCTCCCTCGGCGAAGATCCGCCGCAGCAGATTGGGCAGTTTGAAGGCGATAAAGAAGGCGTCGGTCGCCATTCCCGCACCAAATGCACGAGCGATAAGGGTATCGCGAACAAACCCCAACACCCGGGAAAGCATCGTGATAGAGCTGACAGCGGCCAACGATTTGAGCAGATTCATTGAAAGAGTTTTTGCCTGTCGATAAACAGCAGGCGAACAACGCGCCCACTTATGCGATACTCCGCGCCGCAACAGCACAGAGCCAAAGCTCGCGAGTTTACAGGTCGCACGCCGGAAAGAAATATCCCGGCGCTCTATACCTGCCACTTAGCGGATCGTCTCAACCGCCCTTGACAAGACATCAACTCATCGGCATGATTCGCGGCCTATTTTGTTTGCTATTTCCTAAAAAGTCTTTCGAGGAGCTCGACGGTGGCCAACACACCTTCCGCCAAAAAACGTGCAAAACAGGCTGAGAAGCGTCGCAGCCACAACGCCAGCCTGCGTTCCATGGTTCGTACCTACATCAAGAATGTAGTTAAAGCCATCGACGCAAAAGACGCTGAAAAAGCTCAAGCTGCTTACGTTCTGGCTGTGCCAGTTATCGACCGCATGGCCGATAAAGGCATCATCCACAAGAACAAAGCTGCTCGTCACAAGAGCCGCCTGAATGGCCACGTAAAGGCCCTGAACGTTGCCGCTGCTGCCTAAGCGACACGCTCATTAAAAAACCGACCTCAGGGTCGGTTTTTTATTGCCTGCGATTTATCAAATACACCACAAAAAATACGGGAGCGAGCCTGCTCACCCCCACACTTCGACTTGCGTCAACTTATTGAGCGTGCGTCCACGGCAAGATCGGAATCGCCGTCACCGCATTCTGCGGGCTGCCCTCGATCAAACGATCGCTGTACACCAGATACACCAGCGTATTGCGCTTCTTGTCGAGGAATCGCACCACCTGCATCGTCTTGAACACCAGCGAGGTGCGCTCCTTGAACACTTCCTCGCCATCCTTGAGTTCTCCCTTGAAGCTGATCGGCCCGACCTGACGACACGCAATCGACGCCTCGGCGCGATCCTCGGCCAACCCCAGACCACCTTTCACACCACCTGTCTTGGCTCGCGACAGATAGCAGGTCACGCCATCTACCTTCGGATCGTCAAACGCCTCGACAACGATACGGTCGTTCGGGCCAACAAACTTGAACACCGTCGACACCTGGCCAACTTCCTCGGCCGAGGCCAGCAGTGGCATTGCGAACAACAAACCCAATAATCCTTTTGCCACACGCATTCAGGTATTCCTTCAGACCAGAATCAGGTTATCGCGGTGAACCAGTTCCGGCTCAGCCATATACCCCAACAGACCGACAATCGCCTCAGACGACTGACCGATGATTTTTTGTGCTTCCAGAGCACTGTAGTTAGCCAGGCCACGGGCGATTTCACGACCGTCCGGCGCCACGCAGACCACCATTTCGCCACGACGAAAACTGCCCTGGACCAGCTTGACGCCCACTGGCAGCAAACTTTTGTTGCCTTGGGACAACGCCGTCACCGCCCCCGCATCCAGCACCAGCGTGCCGCGAGTTTGCAGATGCCCGGCCAGCCACTGCTTGCGCGCCGCCAGCATGCCGCGCTCAGGTGACAACAAGGTGCCGATGCGCTCGCCAGCCTTGAGACGATCCAGCACTCGCTCAATGCGTCCACCGACAATGATGGTGTGCGCACCGGAACGCGCCGCCAGACGCGCAGCACGCAACTTGGTCTGCATACCGCCACGACCCAGCGCTCCGCCCGTACTGCCAGCCACTGCATCCAGCGCCGGATCATCGGCACGCGCCTCGTAAATCAACTTGGCGTCGGGATTGTTGCGCGGATCGGCGTCGAACATGCCATCGCGATCAGTGAGGATCACCAGCAAATCAGCTTCGACCAGGTTCGCCACCAACGCCGCCAACGTATCGTTGTCGCCGAAACGGATTTCGTCGGTGACCACGGTGTCGTTCTCGTTGATCACCGGGATCACCTTGAGCTCGACCAGCGCGCGTAGCGTACTGCGAGCATTCAGGTAGCGCTTGCGGTCGGACAAATCGTCATGGGTCAGGAGAATCTGCGCGGTATGCCGGCCATGCTCGGCGAAGCTCGACTCCCAGGCCTGCACCAACCCCATCTGACCGATGGCGGCAGCCGCCTGCAACTCATGCATTGCACTGGGTCGTACGGTCCAACCCAGACGACTCATGCCAGCCGCCACCGCCCCGGAGGACACCAGCACCAGCTCGACGCCCGCCTCGTGCAGGGCAACCATCTGCTCAACCCAGACACCCATTGCCGCGCGATCCAGGCCTTTGCCGTCCGCCGTCAGCAAAGCGCTGCCGATCTTCACGACCCAACGCTGCGCACCTGTCACCTTGCTCCGCATCATCTTCAACCTTAGCTTGAGGACAGCACGACCCAGCGCTGCCCGTAACGTTATTCGTGACTACCGATTTCCAGATACTAAAACGCCGCTCTAGTGAGCGGCGCTTAAGTTTATCGCAACGAATCAGTCACGCACGTAAATGATTTCCGGACCGTCTTCGTCATCCACATCTTCTTCGTCCCAATCGTCGTCACCGATGTCATGGACCGACTTCACGCCACTGCGACGCAGGGCACGCTGATCGTCCAGCGCCTGCAACTGGGCGCGCGCCTCATCTTCGATGCGCTGATCGAGCTCGGCCAGCTCTTCCTTGTAGGCCGGGTCGTTAGCCAGACGATCGGCACGATCTTCCAGATAACGCATGATGTCATGGCAAAGACGCTCGGTGCCTTGCTTGGCGATCGCGGAGATCACGTAGACCGGACCAGTCCACTCCAGACGATCAACGATTTCCTTGACGCGAGCGTCGTGCTCTTCTTCAAGGATCTGGTCGCACTTGTTCAGCACCAGCCAGCGATCACGCTCAGCCAGGGACGGGCTGAACTTGGTCAGCTCGCTGACGATTACTTCAGCGGCATCCGGAGCACTGGTGTCATCCAGCGGCGCCATGTCGACGAGATGCAGCAGCAGACGAGTACGCGACAAGTGCTTGAGGAAACGAATCCCCAGGCCCGCGCCATCGGAAGCACCTTCGATCAGGCCCGGAATGTCCGCCACCACGAAGCTCTTCCAGCGATCGACGCTGACCACCCCCAGGTTCGGCACCAGAGTGGTGAACGGGTAGTCGGCGACTTTCGGCTTGGCGGCCGATACCGAGCGAATGAAGGTACTTTTGCCAGCGTTCGGCAAACCAAGCAGACCGACGTCCGCCAACACCTTCATCTCCAGTTTCAGGTCGCGCTGCTCACCCGGCTTGCCCGGCGTAGTCTGGCGCGGCGCCCGGTTGGTGCTGGATTTGAAACGAGTGTTACCCAGACCGTGCCAGCCGCCATGAGCCACCAGCAGACGCTGGCCAGCCTTGGTCAGGTCGCCGATCACTTCCTGAGTCGCAGAATCGATAACGGTAGTGCCGACCGGAACGCGCAGCACCAACTCTTCACCTTTCTTGCCGGTACAGTCAGTGCTGCCGCCGTTGGAACCACGCTCGGCATCGAAGTGCCGGGTGTAACGGTAGTCCACCAGGGTATTCAGGTTTTCGTCGGCGACCATGTAGACCGAGCCGCCATCACCACCATCGCCGCCGTTCGGGCCGCCGTTCTCAATGAATTTTTCGCGACGGAAGCTCATGCAACCGTTGCCGCCGTCCCCGGCCTTTACTCGAATCGATACTTCATCAACAAACTTCATAACAAAACGCCTCTCGCCATACGGACGAGCCGAAAAAACCTAGACATAAGACTCTTGCAAAAATGAGCGCAGCGACCTCAATCAACGACCGCCAATACAGCGCTGGAGCCCATCACAAACAGCTTTGCAAGAGACTCACCCCACAAACGAAAAAGCCCCGTCGCAAGACAGGGCTTTTCCAGCAACTACGTAATTATGCCGCGACGACGTCAGTCTTCGGAACAATGCTTACGTAACGACGACCGAAGGCGCCTTTTACTTCAAACTTGATCACGCCGTCGATTTTAGCGAACAGAGTGTGATCTTTGCCCATGCCAACGCCGTAGCCAGCGTGGAATTGGGTGCCGCGCTGACGCACGATGATGTTGCCCGGAATGATAACCTGGCCGCCATACATCTTCACGCCAAGGCGTTTGGCTTCTGAGTCGCGACCGTTACGGGTACTACCACCAGCTTTTTTGTGTGCCATGAGTTCAATTCTCCTAGTGAGGAATTAGGCTGAAATTAAGCCTGAATACCGGTGATTTTGATCTCGGTGTACCACTGGCGGTGGCCCATACGCTTCATGTGGTGCTTACGACGACGGAACTTGATGATGCGGACTTTATCGTGACGACCTTGGGAGATCACTTCAGCCACAACGGTAGCGCCAGGAACAACTGGAGCGCCGATATTCACGTCGTCGCCATTGGCAACCAACAGAACGCGATCAAAAGTAACGGATTCGCCGGTAGCGATTTCCAGTTTTTCGATCTTCAGGTATTCACCTGGAGCAACTTTGTACTGCTTGCCACCAGTAACGATTACTGCATAAGACATGGTATTTCTCCGATAATCCTGCTCACCCAGCTCTTTATAAGAAGAGGTATTGGCTGGCATGGCTGCATAAGGCTGGAAGGCCTGTTTGCAATTGCGTAAGGCAGGTGCTGCCCAGGAAGTTCAGGGTGCGCGATTGTACGCAAGCTGCTTGAGCGTTGCAAGTGGCCGTCTATCGCGCCTTGACACCCGCCGACGTGGGTCCTAGCATGCCGCGCAACCCTTCTGGAGCAACTGTCGCTGATGCAACCCCAAGCTTTCTACCGCGCGGTGGCGGACGATTTTAGCGCCGTCGACGGCATCATCAAGAAACAGCTGACTTCCCGAGTGCCGCTGGTATCGAAAATCGGCGACTACATTACCTCGGCTGGCGGTAAACGCCTGCGCCCGTTGCTCGTGCTGCTGTGCGGCAAGGCACTCGGCCGCGAAGGCGATGACCTGCGCCTGCTGGCCGCGACCATCGAGTTCCTGCACACCGCCACCCTGCTGCACGACGACGTCGTCGACATGTCCGGCATGCGCCGTGGCCGCTCGACCGCCAACGCGATGTGGGGCAACGCACCGAGCGTGCTGGTGGGCGACTTCCTGTATTCGCGTTCTTTCGAAATGATGGTCGAACTGGGCTCCATGCCGGTGATGAAGATCCTTTCGCAAGCCACGCGCATCATCGCCGAAGGCGAAGTGTTGCAGCTGTCGAAGGTCCGCGACGCCAGCACCACGGAAGAAACCTACATGGAAGTCATCCGCGGCAAAACCGCGATGCTCTTCGAAGCCTCGACCCACAGTGCCGCGGCCCTGGCCGGTGCCTCGCCGGAACAGAGCGAAGCACTGCGCACCTTCGGCGATCACCTGGGGGTGGCGTTCCAATTGGTCGACGACCTGTTGGATTACCGTGGCGACGCCGAAACCCTGGGCAAGAACGTCGGTGACGATCTGGCCGAAGGTAAACCGACGCTGCCGCTGATCTACACCATGCGCGAAGGCACTCCAGAGCAGGCCGCACTGGTTCGTCAGGCGATCCAGAAAGGCGGCATCGAAGATCTGGAAAGCATTCGCGAAGCCGTTGAAGCTTCCGGCTCGCTGGATTACACCGCGCAACTGGCCCGCGATTACGTAGCCCGTGCGATCAAGTGCCTCGACGCCCTGCCCGCCAGCGAATACCGCGATGCATTGGTGGAATTGAGCGAGTTTGCGGTCGCCCGTACGCACTGATCCGCCCCCTGCAGGAGCGAGGCTTGCCCGCGAACGCGATCTACCAGTCGACACTAATGTGACTGATACACCGCGTTCGCGGGCAAGCCTCGCTCCTACGAAATCATGTGTCACCCCTCCCCCGCATAAACCCTATATAATGTGCGCTTTTTAGCCATCCTGAATCCAAGGAGCTTTAGTGAGCACGTTGCCACCCTGCCCGAAATGCAATTCCGAATACACCTATGAAGACGGCGCACAGCTGATCTGCCCGGAGTGCGCCCACGAGTGGTCCGCCAGCGGCGAAGCCGAAGCGGCCTCCGATGACACCGTGAAAAAGGATTCGGTCGGCAATGTCCTGCAGGACGGCGATACCATCACCGTGATCAAGGACCTCAAGGTCAAAGGCACGTCGCTGGTGGTCAAGGTCGGCACCAAGGTCAAGAACATCCGCCTGTGCGATGGCGACCACGACATCGACTGCAAGATCGACGGCATCGGCCCGATGAAACTCAAATCCGAGTTCGTCAGAAAAGTCTGAATCTGCTGTATTCCATCCCGCGCCTGGCGTGGGATGGTGCTTCGCCCTTCCCCGCATCACCCAGCATTCCCGCGCGGCAGCCAAACGCCAGTCGTTTTGACGCCCAGCAATTCCCCCGCAGAAAAAACACAAATCGCCAATAGACCCTTGCTATTTGACGAATAAGAATTATTCTCATTGAAACCCATCAATGGAGATGAGACTCATGACTTATTTGATCGATGCCTGGCTGGACCGCCCACATCCCTATCTCAGAATCCTGCATCGGGAAACCGGGGAAGTCTGTGCGGTGCTTGAAGAAGAAGCCTTGAACGAGCTACAGGATCAGGGTGATCTGGACGTCAACGGCCTGAGTTCCAGCGAGCCGGTGGTGCTCAAGGAACTGGTGCGCAATCTGTTTCTATTCTGCTATGCCCGGGCATTGCGCCCGACGAATGAGTTGCATCACAAGATCGAACTATGAGTAACGCTGAAACCTCTGTAGGAGCGAAGCTTGCTCGCGAAGCAGGCGACTCGGTTTGAGTTCGAAACCGAGTTGATGCTTTCACGGGTAAAGCCTCACTCCTACAGAGTTACAGGGATTACAGAACGTCGAGCAGTTCGACGTCGAATACCAGTACGCTGTGCGGCGGAATGCTGCCAACGCCTTGAGCGCCGTAAGCCAGTTCGCTCGGCACGTACAGACGCCATTTGCTGCCGGCGTTCATCAGTTGCAGGGCTTCGGTCCAGCCAGCGATGACGCCGCCAACCGGGAATTCTGCAGGCTGACCACGATCGTAGGAGCTGTCAAACACAGTGCCGTCGATCAGAGTGCCGTGGTAGTGAGTGCGCACTTGATCTTCACGAGTCGGCTTGGCGCCTTCACCTTGAGTCAGCACTTCGAATTGCAAGCCGGAAGCCAGCGTGGTGATGCCTTCGCGCTTGGCGTTTTCAGCCAGGAAAGCCAGGCCTTCGCCAGCAGCGGCTTCAGCCTTGGCTGCAGCTTCGGCTTGCATGATTTCGCGAATCACCTTGAAGCTGGCGGACATTTCTTCCTGACCCACACGGCTTGGCTTGCCGGCGAACGCGTCGGTCAGACCAGCCAGGATCGCGTCCAGGCTAACGCCCGGTGGCGGGTTGTCACGCAGTTGGTCGCCCAACTGACGGCCAATGCCGTAGCTGACGCGGGTTTCGTCGGTGGACAGGTTTACTTCGGACATGACACTGCTCCGCTGTGCGGACGGCCCTGGAACTTGCCGTGCGTGCACAGCGCGTCCCGGAACGCGCCCGGAATCAAAAGGGCGAGCAGACTAGCACAGATGCCGTCACGATGAGCGGCGTCAGCCGCTGTTACACAGAGCGGAAGGTGATCGGTACTTTCAGGCTTTCCTCGGTGCTGGCTCCACACATTTCGTCTTGAACCGAGGTATGCACAATGTTGAACGACAACTTGGGAAAGGCATGAAGCACCTCACGCGCATGCTCCACCGAGCGCAGATGCAATACCTCGCCATGGGCATCGCGCAATGGATGCGCCGCGCCACTGATCCGCGCCTCCAGCACGTAGAACACCCCTTCCATCGAAATCAGGTTCAATTCATCGATTTTTCCGGCGACGGCATACGCATTCAACTCTTGCAGGTTCATGTGCGCACCTCAGGCAGTGGCGAGCCAGGATCCTTACATGGATATGCCTCGACGCGCCAAAGCACAAGCCACCCACGACACCGCCCGTCTGTTTCACACCGCTCCTACAGGGATTGTGCAGATCAGTGCTTGGTCAGCTTGTCCAGATAGCCCATGGCAAACGCCGACACCACGAAGGTCATGTGAATGACCACGTACCACTTCAAATGCTCGGGATCGACGTTCTTGGCGTCCATGAAGATCCGTAGCAGGTGGATGGACGAAATCGCCACGATGGAAGCCGCGACCTTCATCTTCAACGAAGACGAATCCATGGTGCCCAGCCAGTTGAGCTTTTCCTTGCTGTCGTCGATATCCAGCTGAGAAACGAAGTTCTCGTAACCGGAGATCATCACCATCACCAGCAGGCCGCCCACCAGCGCCATGTCGATCAGCGACAGCAGTACCAGAATCAGATCCGACTCGGCCATCGAGAACACGTTAGGAATGACGTGGAAGACTTCCTGGAAGAATTTCAGTGCCAACGCCAGCAAGCCCAGGGACAAACCGAAATAGATCGGCGCCAGTAACCAGCGGGAGGCGTACATTGCATTTTCGATAAAGCGTTCCATTGAATCTCACACAAGGGGCTGGAAATGGCGGCGAGTATAACAGCCACCTGTTACACCCAGAAACCGTCGGAAAATCCGCAACCTGCGTGTGTGTGACAAAGTTTTTCTGCTAGTGTCCAGATGATTGACAGGTCAGCGACGTCGGACAGGAAGACTGGAAATGGATGTGCGATTGCCGTTAACGAGTGCCGGACTTTGCCTCACGTTGCTGCTCGGAGGTTGTTCACCCAGCGATGAGAAACGTCAGGTCAGCCTCGAAGAAAAAATCGCACAGTTCGAACAATCCCTGGAAACGATCGAGGACCCCAAACTCAAGGATGCCGTGGCCGAGCTCGGCGGTTCGCTGTTGTTACTCGAGCGCGCGCAACTCAAGCTCGACACCAAACCAGTGGTCACCGAATACGGCGAAGACGCCCTCGCCGTGCTCAAGCACTACCCCACGCCCCAAGCGCTGGTCGACACCTACATCAACGGTCTGTTCGTGCTGCACAAGGAGTCCAGTTCGGATTACCTGACCGACCTGCAACCGGTATTCCCCTTCAATTTCAACATTCCGGGTGCGTTCCTTTTTCCTCATGGCCTGGAATGGCAATCGGTGACCCTGAGCAACAAGCGCGTCATCGCTTTCCAGCCGGAATGGTCGGAAACCGATCCCGGCATTCAGTTGAGCCCCTCGAGCTCCAACCTGACCAACCCCGATGATTTGACGGTGACCTATCCCTTTATCGAAGGCCTGGATGTGGACAAGAAGAGCCAACCACAACCGGTGAGCCTGCAAGGCAAGGTGGAAGTCATCACCCCGCGCCGGCTCTACAGCTTCGATCTGACGAAAAAGGACGTCGGCCAGACTCGCACTAACGACAATCTCAGTGTCACCTTATTGAAACTGGCCAATAACTACGCCGAAATCGAATTCAGTAACAGCGCGCCGTTGGCCCCCGAGGTACGGGAGATATCACTCAACCCACTGATCGTTCAGGCCAGGGACGCCACCGGGCAATTCCTCTCGCGCTCAGGCGCAATCAACGAAACCGCCGCGCAAATTGAGTTTTATCAAAAACAATTGGCGAAAATGCAACAACAGAAGGCCTGGAGCGAAGCGTTCGAAAAACAGCTTGATGAGGAGCAGCGCGCGTTCGAAAAGCAACAAACCCGGCATTACACCAAGGTGTACTTCAACGGGCCGATCGACACCGTCGAAGTCAGCCTCCTGGACTTCTCGGCAGTCACGGTGACCCACAAGGAACTGGACCTGCCAATACGCCGCTTCGACCCGCACACCACGGAAAAAACCATCCAGCCACTGACCTTGCCGGTGGTGGTGTATGACGACCTGGCCGCGACCTGGCTCAAAGGCGCAACGCTGAGCGAGGAGCAACTGAAAAAGAGCATCAGCATCAGTCAGTCGGTGGATGACCCGAGTGCCGCGCGCATCGAATTCAATCATCCCAGAAGCTTCAATGACGAACTGCTCGGAACCTCCTTCAATCCCGGTGAAAGCCCGGTGACGTTCTTTACCCAAGACTGCAATGGCCAGCGCGATGGGCCGATCGAGCTGCCGCCGGAGGCGTATCAGGTCGATCCGATACGCGGCGACATCACCTATGATCTGAACCTGTTTCCAGAAACCCCTGCCTACGTTGTGGGTTCCATGCCGCACTTCCTGGCGACTATCGACCAGCAAACGTACGACGCCCGCCAGCTGCCCAAAGGCCTGGAGTTCAAAGGGAATGCGTTGGTGGTTGATCTGAAGCTGTTTCCCGCCCAGGACTGGCGCTTTTTCGCCAAGGACGACAGCGGCAACTATTTGAAGGAGATTCTTTCGGTCATTCACGACGCGAGCGCGCAAGGCCCGGCGTTATTTGCAGTGCATTACTTCTATGGCCAGCCCACACGTCTGGAAACTTATCAGCGAACCAACCTCACCACCGTGCAATATGGGTTTGAGGTCAAACTCGACAAGGCTGAGCCAGACAACCTTGATCAATAGTCTGTTCAGTGCTCGGGCCGAAACTCGGGACCGCTAAGGTTGCGGTAACGACCACCATTGATCTCTCGCAACTGGGCTTGCAGATGCAGACACCAGATTTGCGGGTCGTCGGCCAGCTCATAGCCATGCAAGGTCAGACTTTCAACGATGGTGTCGAGGATCGATTCAGCCACGACCGGCCCACGGAACGGGCCTTGGGCCTTGATGGCAGAAGGTTGCTCGCCGGCCATTCCGGCGGCGAAGAGCAAGGTCCACATGCCCGTATCTCCCGCCAGCGGGCGGATAGCACATTCGATACGGGTCACAAGGCCCAGGCATTGACGGGTGAGGCAGAGGTTGCGCGACATGGCGGCGACCCTCGGTAGATCCGGTCTTCAGCCTCCACGGGAAGGCTGTCTCGATCCAGTGATTACTGTCGATATCCTTGAGCAGATAATAGAAGAAAAGTCTGGTTCGCACGCGAACCGAGACCAGAAGGTGCCGAGTGGTCACTGCGTGAATATTGACGCCAGAATTGTGGCGAAACCCTGACCCCACGGATTGAGGCTAGCTGAAAAAATCGCAGCCTGCGGCAACGCCTACGCCGAACGCGTTTTCCCTGTAGGAGCTGCCGAAGGCTGCGATCTTTTGCTTCACATCAAGCCGGTTTGATTTCCAGCATGGCTTCCTGCGCCATCTCCTTTTCGGCTTCCTTGAGGTCTTCCTCGCTGATCATTTCCGCGATCACCCGCAAGCGCTCCACCACCCGTGCATTGATGCTGCCTTCAGGGAATTCGCCATTCTCATTCGGCGCACCGGCCGGCTCGCCGACCAACAGGCTCAGGGCTTCGTCGGCCTGGCGCACTGCGTAGACATGAAACTGCCCCGCCCGCACCGCCGCCAGCACCTTCTCGTCGAGCATCAGCGTGGCGACGTTGGCGTGAGGAATGATCGCCCCTTGCTCACCGGTCAGGCCACGAGCTTCGCAGAGTCGGAAGAAACCTTCGATCTTCTCGTTGACCCCACCCACCGCCTGCACTTCACCGAACTGGTTGATCGAACCGGTAATCGCAAAGCACTGCTTGAGCGGGGTTTTCGACAAGGCCGAGATCAGCGTACAAGCTTCACCCAGGGACGCGCTGTCGCCGTCGACATAACCGTAGGACTGCTCCAGGGCGATGCTAGCGGAAATCGCCAGCGGGAATTCCTGGGCATAACGGCTGCCCAGATACCCGGTGAGGATCATCACGCCCTTGGAGTGAATCGGCTGGCCGAGGTTGACCTCGCGCTCGATGTCGACGATGCCGCTGCCGCCCGGATAAACCGTAGCGGAAATCCGCGCCGGTACCCCGAAGGCTGAATCACCGACTTCCAGCACCGTCAGCCCGTTGCACTTGCCAACGGCCGCGCCATCGGTGTCGATCAGAATGATCCCCGCCAGCATGTCATCGAGAATCCGCGCCGAAACGCGCCCGGTACGGGTCGCCTTGGCTTTGAGCGCACGCTCGATGTGCCCGGCGTCGGTCATGTCGTCACCCGCCAGGTCGCGAATGAAATCCGCCTCGCTCACCAGTTGGAACAGATCGCCGATCCGCGCCGACAAACGCCCCTGGTGCTCGGCCAGACGCGCGCTGTAAGTCGCCAGACGCGCCACCGCATCGGCGGTCAGCGGCGCCATGCCTTCTTCCGAGGTACGGGTTTTGAGCAACTGAGCGAACTGCTCCAGGCTCTCATCGACCATCGGGATGTCTTCGTCGAAATCCACCAGGACACGGAACATCTCCTGGAAGTCCGGATCGAGGTCTTGCAGCGTGTAGTAGAGCTGCCGGGCGCCGATGATGACGACTTTGACCTGCAACGGAATGTGTTGCGGTGTCAGCGTCACGGTGGCCAGACGGCCCAACTCACCCAGAGGCGATTCCATTTTCAGCTTGCGCGATTGCAGGGCGCGTTTGAGTGCATCCCAGACAAAAGGCTCGCTGAGCATTTTTTCCGCTTCGAGAATCAGGAAACCGCCATTGGCCCGGTGCAGCGCACCCGGTCGCAGCTGCCGATAGGTGGTGTAAAGCGCGCCCTGATCGGTGCTGTATTCAATACGGCCAAACAGATTGTCGTAGGTCGGGTGCGGCTCGAACACCACTGGCGCACCGCCGCTGTGCGGATGCCCGACCACCAGGCTCGGGGCGTATTGCTCTTCAAGCAATTTGCGGGCGATGGCGTCGGTCTTGCTGTCGTCCACCAGTTGCTCGACCACTGTTTTGAGCAGGTACACCTGCATTGCTTGCAGGTAACCGCAAACCCCTGCGTTTTCCGCGTACTTTTCCGACAGCGGCGCGAGCAATGGCTGCAAGGCCAGGGTGATGGTTTCTTCGTTGAGCTGACGCAGTTGATTGCTCGACTCACGCTTCCATTGCGGCAGGCTGGCAAGCTCTTCGTTCAGCCGCTCTTCCAGCCCGGAAATATCGTCATGAAAACGTTCGCGCTCGGCTTCCGGCAACTGGGCGAATTCCGCCTCATCCAGCGCCTTGCCTTCGCTCATCGGGGTGAAGGCGATGTTGCTGCTGTCGCGGTAGAGCGCGACCTCTTTCTCCAGCGCCAGACGCTCGATCACATCCAGTGCACGGTCATAACGCTGATTGAAAGCCCGGTCGATGGCGCTTTTCTTCTGCTGATAGGACGGGTGCTCGAACACCGCCGGAAAGGTCGCCAGCAGATTGTCGATCAAACCGTTGATGTCACCGATGAAAGCACCAGCGGTGCCCGAAGGTAATTCCAGGGCGCGAGGCTCGCGCGGTTCATCGAAATTATTGACATAGACCCAATCCGCCGGGGTCTGCAGGCGTTTGCCTTCGGCCTTGAGATAGCGTTTGACGAACGAAAACCGGCCGGTGCCGGGCTCGCCCATGACGAATACGTTGTAACCGGGGCGTGGCATGGCCACACCGAACTGCAAGGCTTCGACCGCACGTTCCTGGCCAAGCACACCGCGGAAGGGCTCCAGATCATTGGTGGTAGAGAAGCTGAACTGTTCAGCGGAAAACGGACGGGTCAGCGCTTCAGGCGCTAGACGCAAGCTGGCAGCAACAGGATCAGGCATCGGGCTTCCTTACATCAGGCGGGGCAGATAGCGGCATTCTGGCGCTGCCCGCACCTCACTGGCAAGGCGCGCCTCAAGCCAAAGCTCAGACAAATCCTCAGCCTTGGGCCGAGCGGCTCAAAATCAGGGTTTTCAACGAATGTTTCGCAAAAAGTAACGGAACCCCCGGAACATGCCTAAACTCCAAACTGCGCGGCTGGAACGAATAACCGGCCCACTGGCACCATTAGGGGCCAGCACCCTGTCCATTGGTATGCACACAAAGAGAACATAGCTATGAAACGGATTCTTCTCGGTACTCTCTTCACCGCTGTATCCATCAACGCCATGGCTCAGGCGCCAGGCGGTCCGGACTGTGGTTGGGGCAACATGCTGTTCGAAGGTCAGCGTGGCACCCCGGCACACTTCCTGGCATCCACCACCAACGGCACTTCCGGTAACGCAACGTTCGGTATGACCTCTGGTACCAACGGTTGCTCGACCAATGCGTCGCTGACCTATGGCGGCAAATCCTGGATCGCCATGAATGGCATGATGAACGAGCTGTCCGAAGACATGGCTAAAGGTCAGGGCGAAGCGCTGACCACTTACGCCGTGGTACTGGGCGTGGCGCCGGAAGACCGTGCGCACTTCGCCGCGGTGACTCATCAGCACTTCCAGCAGATCTTCAGCAAAGCTGACGTGACCGCTGATGACGTGCATACCAACACCCTGGCCGTACTGAAAAGCGACCCTCGTCTGGCCAAGTACGCCACTCAAGCTTAAGCTCGATCCATCCCGCTCCTTTTGGGGAGCGGGTTTTATTTTTTTGACCTGTCGTGCTTTGGGTCTTTTCCCCGATCTCTTTTTTTCGAAAAGCTAAGTTGCCCACTATGCTCAAACGCCTTGCCTGGCTGGCGCTCTGTGTCTGCGCCCCATTGTTTGCCGCGCCACACATCGACAATCAACGTTTGCAGCAACTGGCCAACGACCCCTTCTGGATTTCTCTGGGTCATTACGAAGCCGCCAAGCTCGGTGGCTGGCGCAGCTATGTCAGCGACAAGAAATTCTTTCTCGCCCCCGATGGCAACGAACACCCCGACCATGAACTGGCGGCGACCGTGCAGGCACTGTATGCCCCGGCCAGTGCCGGTGAGCAGCATGCCCAATGCGTCTATCCGGCCCGCACCCGCTGGCTCAAGGCGCAACTTGCGCTGAGCGACCTGCCGACGCCGGACTGTGCCGAGTTCAAGCAATGGTTCAAGGATGTTGCGCCCCACAGCGCGGTGATGATTTTCCCGGCGGCCTACCTGAACAGCCCATCGTCGATGTTTGGCCACACCTTGCTGCGCATCGATCAGGCCAATGTGCAGAGCGACAAGACGTCGCTGCTCAGCTACGCGATCAACTTCGGTGCCTACATCGAAGGTTCGGACAACAGCATTCTGTACGCCTGGAAAGGCTTGATGGGCGGTTATCCCGGGCTGTTTGCGCTGGTGCCGTATCAGGAAAAACTCTCGGAATACCGCAGCCTCGAGAACCGCGACCTGTGGGAATACCGCCTGAACCTGACCCAGCAGGAAACCGAGCGCATGGTCGAACACGTCTGGGAGCTCAAGCAGATCCAGTTCGACTACTTCTTCTTCGACGAAAACTGCTCCTACCGCCTGCTTGAGCTGTTGCAAGTGGCACGGCCGAGCCTGCAGTTGACCGAGCAATTCCCGTTGACGGCCATCCCCACCGACACGGTCAAAGCGGTGAAAGAAGCCGGGCTGGTGGAGTCGATCGAGTATCGCCCGTCCCGTGAGCGTGAACTGCTAAGCCGTGCCGAGCCATTAACCTCCGAAGAGCAGGAGTGGGTGCTGAAAGTCAGCGCCGATCAGAAGCAATTGCAGACCCCGGCGTTCAAGGCTCAACCTCGCGACCGTCAGGCGTTGATCATCGATGGGGCTTATCGTCTGGAGCGTTATCGCGCCAATGGCCAGGAACGTGACCCGCAACGGGCCCAACGCAGTTTCGAATTGCTGCGCGCAATCAATCAAAACCCGCCCCCGGAGCTGGAAATTCCGCAACCTGGCTTGCCCGAGGACGGTCACGAATCCCGCACCTGGCAGGCCGGCATCGGCACCCGGGGCGACAAGGCCTTTGGCGAATATGGCCTGCGCATGGCCTATCACGACCTCAATGACAACATGGAAAGCTTCCCCCTCGGTGCGCAGATCGAAATTCTGCAAATGAAGCTGCGCCAATACGAAGGCAATGACTGGCAGTTGCAGCAACTGGACCTGGCGACCATCCGCTCACTGACGCCTCGCAATGAATTGTTGCAACCTCTGTCGTGGCAAGTCACCGGCGGCCTGGAGCGCGTGCCGGGCAAGCATGATGACGAAACCCTGGTCAGCCATGTCAATGGCGGTGGCGGCGGGACCTGGCAACTGGGTGACGACATGCTCGGTTTCGCCTTGGGTACCGTGCGCGTGGAGCACAATAATGACTTTGCGCAATTCATCGCACCGGCCGCGGGCTTCAACAGCGGCCTGCTATGGAAAAACCCGCTGGGCAACTTCAGCCTGGAAGCCAAGGGCGATTACTTCACCAACGGCGAAGTGCGCCGCAGCGTGAGCCTGAACCAGCAGTGGGAACTGTCGCGCAATCTGGGCGTGCGCCTCAGCGCCCAGCGCGAATTCAGCCACCTGGCTTCGCCCGAAAACGAAGTGATGCTTGAGGTGAAGTGGTATCACTATTGATCTTTTGACCTTTCTTTCACTCCCAGCCGACAAATCCGCTTCTAGACTTCCCTTATAGGCCGTTGAACGGTCCAGGAGTCCGAGATGTGGCGTTGCGTGGGTGTGGTGGGGTTGTTGGTATTGATCACGGGGTGCCAGTCGACCCACGAGGACCTGATCGCCAAGGGTTATCCGCCGGCGTTCGCCGACGGCTTCGATGACGGTTGCAGCAGTGGCCGGCAGGCCGCCGGGGCGATCACTGGCGAGTTTCGCAAGAATGTCCCGCGCTACCTCAAAGACAAGCAATACGCCGAAGGCTGGACCGATGGCTTCCGTCAGTGCCAGGCCATGCGTGAAAACGAGGATCGTAACGAGTATAAGGACCGCCATTGGGACGAGCGCGAACGGGCCTGGCAACAACAGAAAGACAGGGACGCCGCGCGAGCCTATCGCTCGCAATAAGTCGTTTACAGACATTCGTCGAAACTTAAAGCCTGCGACCATGGCCCAAACCCTATAACGGGAGAACAGCATGAGTCGCGCCTTCGTCAATGAAGATAACGCTGCTGCGCAAACCGATCAGCCAGTCGAACGGCAGGTCAGCGCGCAGCCCAATTACGTCACGCCAGCCGGTCTTGCGCAGCTTCAGACAAAAGTCGCCGAGCTGCAAAGCCTGCTTGATCAGGAAAGCGCCAAAGGCGACCTGGCCGATAAACAGCGCCAGGCCGATCTCGATCGCGACTGGCGCTACTTCAAGCAGCGCCTGCAAAGCGCCCAAGTGGTCGCGCAAGCCTCCTCGGTCGATAAAGTGCAGATCGGCAACTGGGTGACCTTTGCCGACGAGCACGGTCATGAGCAGCGCGTGCAATTGGTCGGAGAAGACCAGGCGGATGCCGCCCATGGCTTGATCAATTGGAGCTCGCCGCTGGGGCGGGCGTTGCTTGGGGCGCAGGTGGGCGATGAAGTGCTGTGGAAACGCCCGGCGGGGGATTTGGTGATTGAGGTGTTGGCCATCGAGGCGGGGTGACCTTCAGACCGTCTTCGCGGGCAAGCCTCGGTCTTACTGAATACCCATAAAAAAACGGAGCCCCGAAGGCTCCGTTTTTTATGCCACCAACCTGAAATCAGGCCAGTTTTTTGTGCCGTACGCGGTGCGGCTGGGAAGCCGCTTCGCCGAGGCGCTTCTTGCGATCGGCTTCGTACTCGGTGTAGTTGCCTTCGAAGAACACCGCTTGCGAGTCGTCTTCGTACGCCAGGATGTGAGTCGCGACGCGGTCAAGGAACCACCGATCGTGAGAGATCACAATGGCGGCGCCCGGGAAGTCCAGCAAGGCTTCTTCCAGGGAGCGCAGGGTTTCAACGTCGAGGTCGTTGGACGGTTCGTCGAGCAGCAAGACGTTGCCGCCCTCTTTCAGGGTCAGGGCCAAGTGCAAGCGACCACGCTCACCACCGGACAGGTCCTTGACGAATTTCTGCTGATCGCCACCCTTGAAGTTGAAGCGCCCAACGTAGGTGCGCGACGGGATCTCGTAGTTGCCGATGCGAATCTGATCGGAACCGTCGGAGATCTGCTGGAACACAGTCTTGCTGCCATCCAGGTCTTCACGGCTCTGATCGACGCACGCCAGTTGCACGGTTTCGCCGACTTCGATGCTGCCCGAATCCGGTGTTTCCTTGCCCATCAGCATACGGAACAGGGTCGACTTACCGGCACCGTTACCGCCGATCACGCCAACGATGGCGCCTTTAGGCATGGAGAACGACAGGTTGTCGATCAGCACGCGATCGCCGTAGCCCTTGCTGACGTTCTTGAACTCGATGACCTTGTCGCCCAGGCGCGGACCGGCCGGGATGTAGATCTCGTTGGTTTCGCTGCGCTTCTGGAATTCCTGCGATTGCATTTCTTCGAAGCGTTGCAGACGAGCCTTGGATTTGGACTGGCGGGCCTTGGCGCCCTTGCGCACCCACTCCAGCTCTTCCTTCATGGCCTTTTCGTGAGCCGACTGCTGCTTGGATTCGGCCGCCAGACGATCGGACTTGGCTTCGAGCCAACCCGAATAGTTGCCCTCGTACGGGATACCGGCGCCGCGGTCGAGCTCGAGGATCCAGCCTGCAACATTGTCCAGGAAGTAACGGTCGTGCGTGATCGCAACCACGGTGCCCGGGAAATCGTGCAGGAAGTGCTCCAGCCAGGCGACGGAATCGGCGTCCAGGTGGTTGGTCGGTTCGTCGAGCAGCAGCATGTCCGGTGCGGACAACAGCAGGCGGCACAGTGCCACACGACGCTTTTCACCACCGGACAGGAATTCGACCTTGGCATCCCACGCTGGCAGACGCAGCGCATCGGCGGCGACTTCCAGTTGGCGATCCAGGTTGTGACCGTCACTGGCTTGCAGGATGGATTCAAGCTTGGCCTGTTCAGCGGCCAGTTTGTCAAAGTCTGCATCCGGTTCTGCGTAGGCCGCGTAAACCTCGTCCAGGCGCGCCTGAGCGTCCTTGATCACGCTGACCGCTTCCTCGACCACTTCACGAACGGTCTTGGTCGGGTCCAGGATCGGTTCTTGCGGCAGGTAGCCAATGTTCAGGTCCGGCATCGGACGAGCTTCACCGTCGAACTCGGTATCGACGCCAGCCATGATTTTCAGCAGCGTGGATTTACCCGAACCGTTGAGACCGAGTACGCCGATTTTGGCGCCAGGGAAGAACGACAGCGAAATGTTTTTCAGGATTTCCCGCTTCGGCGGAACAACTTTGCCCAGCCGATGCATGGTGAAGACGTATTGAGCCATGGAGAACCTTGGGTCAGTGACTGATGAATGATTGGAGCGCAGGCGATGCCCGGCCAGGCCATGCGCGTCGTTCGTTTGATGGGTATCAAAGCGTGCGCGCTGAAAAAAACCTGATTCTAGGAGCTGGAACGCTCCCGCGTAACCGGCAAAGCTACCTTATTGATAGAAGGCAGTCCAGCCGAGTGGGACTGGCACTTAGCCACAACTCAAGGCATGCTAGCCGCCCTTCGGGCGTCCGGCTTATAGTGCACGTCGCGCCAGTCCAGCCAAACCGCAGGATTACAGTTTGTCTAATGTCTCTCCGCCATCGTCCGTGAGCGCACTCAATCCTGCGACCGGCTCGCCCCTGCGCGGTACCTTGAAGGGCGCGCTGGCGACCCTCGTGCTGTTGCTGCTCGCACTGCTGTTCTGGCAGCTGCTGGATCAGCTTCGCGAAACCCAGAAAAACCAGCGCCAGTACACCATCGACTACTCCGCCGATCTGGCTGCGCAAGTCAGCCTTAACATGGCGCTCAATGCCCAGATCGCCCTTAATCTGCTACCGATCATCGAACAACCGCAAAGCGCCGACGAACAGCAGGCGTTGCTGCGCAAACTGCAGCAATCGCTGCCCGACCTGCGCAGCCTGGCGCTGCTCAGTCCCTCCGGAAAAATCCTCAGCGACAGTGCCGCCGACAGCCCCGACGCCCATTACCTGAGCGAACTGGTTCAACGCAGCCGCGCCCAAGCCCACTATTTCAGCAATGCCGACGACGGTTCGGTGGTGCACCTGCTCCTGCATCAGGCCAGTGGCAGCAGCCGCGGTTATTGGGCCCTGCGTCTGACACCGACATTTTTCTCCTCACTGACCAAACAGGGCGACGTCGGCATTCGCCCCCTGTGGCTGGTGGAAAACCGCATCAATCATCAGATCATCAGCCGCGATGACGTCCAGCCCTCGGCCAAACCGGCCATGCTGACAGCCGACGAACTGGCCAACAGCGTGCTGACAGTCCCTCTGAGCAGCAGCGATTGGCAATTGCGCGGGCTGTTCGACCGCCAACGGGTGCTCGAACAACTGCTGCCGGCGTTCATCGGCAAATGCCTGCTGGGCCTGGCCTTTTCCCTGTTGCCGTTCATTGCGCTGCTGAACATTCGGCGCCGTCAACGCCAACTGCATGAAGGCCGCCGACGCTATCAGGACATTTTCGAAGGTACCGGCGTTGCGCTGTGTGTGCTCGACCTGTCCGGGCTCAAAAGTGTTTTCGACAATGCTCAACTCAACAGCAGCGGGCAGCTGAAGGCCTGGCTCGAGACACCGGAACAACGCCAGGAACTGCTGCAGGAACTGCATATCACCGAGGTCAACCAGGTCGCCCTGCAACTGCTCAATGTCGATTCCTGCGAGCAGGCCTGGAAACTGCTGATCGACGGCTGCCCCTTGAATTGCACGGCCATCGGCAATCAAGTGCTCGAGGCGGTGCTCCACCAGCAGAAACAGCTTGAGCTGGAAATCAAGCTCCAGGATGCCAATGGCCGTGATCAGCACCTGTGGCTGGTGCTGCGCCTGCCGGAAGATCAGGCCGACTATAAAGCGGTGATCCTGAGCATCAGCGACATCACCAGTCGCAAGCTCATCGAATTGTCGCTGCTGGAGCGTGAAGGGTTCTGGTCCGATGTGGTGCGCACCGTACCGGATCACCTGTATGTGCAGGACGTGATCAGCCAGCGGATGATCTTCAGCAACCATCATCTGGGGCAAACGCTGGGTTACAACCGCACCGAATTGCACCAGATGGGCGAGTACTTCTGGGAAATCCTCTTGAACCCCGAGGATGCCGACTACTACCACCGATCACGCCAGTCCCAACGTCACGCCGGTTACACCCAACTGATGCAATGCCAGCTGCGCTTCCGCCATCGCGATGGCAAATGGCGGCGTTTCGACATTCGCGAACAGGCCTTGGCGCGAGACAAGCACGATCAAGTCACGCGCATCATCGGCGTGGCCAAGGACATCACCGAGCAAATCGAAGCCAGTGAGTCCCTGCGCGACAGCGAGCAGCGTTACCGGATGCTCGCCGAAAGCATCAGTGACGTGATTTTCTCCACCGACAGCAAGATGTCGCTCAACTACGTCAGCCCCTCGGTGCAAGCCGTGCTGGGCTTCGACGCCGACTGGATATTCCAGAACGGCTGGCAATCGACCATCGCCAACCCGCAACAACTGACCGGCATCTACAGCCTGATGGACCGGGTCAGCAAAGCGCTGGATAAACCCGAACAACTGGCGCTGCTGCGCAGTCAGGTGCAGACCCAGCTGTTTCTGTTCGACTGCCTGCGGGCCGACGGACGCAAGATCCCCATCGAGCTGCGTCTGGTACTGGTCTGGGACGAACACGGCGCCTTCGAAGGCGTGCTCGGGGTTGGCCGCGACATCAGCCAGCAACGTCGGGCCGAGAAAGACCTGCGCATGGCGGCCACGGTATTCGAGCACTCGACCTCGGCGATTCTGATCACTGACCCGGCGGGCTACATCGTCCAGGCCAACGAGGCTTTCAGTCGCGTCAGCGGCTATGCGGTGGCCCAGGTCCTCGACCAGTTGCCGAACATGCTCACTGTCGACGAGCAGCAGGAAGCCCATCTGCGCTATGTGCTCAAGCAATTGCATCAACACAGCACATGGGAAGGCGAAGTCTGGCTCAAACGCCGCAATGGCGAGCATTACCCGGCCTGGGTCGGGATTACGGCGGTGCTTGACGACGAAGGCGATCTGGCCAGTTACGTGTGTTTCTTCAGCGACATCAGCGAGCGCAAGGCCAGTGAGCAACGGATTCACCGCCTCGCCTATTACGACGCCCTGACCCACCTGCCCAACCGCACGCTGTTCCAGGATCGCCTGCACACCGCGCTGCAATCGGCCGAACGGCAGAAGTCCTGGGTGGTGCTGATGTTCCTCGACCTGGACCGTTTCAAGCCGATCAACGACTCCCTGGGCCATGCCGCCGGCGACCGCATGCTCAAGGAAATGGCCACGCGCCTGCTCGGCTGCGTCGACGATGACGACACCGTGGCGCGCATGGGCGGCGATGAATTCACCCTGCTGCTGCAACCGCGGGTCAACCGGGAGATCGCGCTGAACCGGGCGATTCACGTGGCCGAACAGATCCTCGCCAGCCTGGTGAAACCGTTCGTGCTGGAAGGCCGCGAGTTCTTTGTTACCGCCAGTATCGGCATCGCCCTGAGCCCTCAGGACGGCAGCGAACTCAGTCAGCTGATGAAGAACGCCGACACCGCGATGTACCACGCCAAGGAGCGCGGCAAGAACAACTTCCAGTTCTATCAGGCCGACATGAACGCCAGCGCCCTGGAGCGTCTGGAGCTGGAAAGCGACTTGCGCCATGCCCTGGAGCAAAACGAATTTGTGCTGTACTACCAGCCGCAATTCAGTGGCGACGGCAAGCGTCTGACCGGCGCCGAAGCCCTGCTGCGCTGGCGCCACCCGCGACGCGGCCTGGTGCCGCCGGGGGATTTCATTCCGGTGCTCGAAGAGCTCGGGCTGGTGGTGGATGTCGGCGACTGGGTGATCAGCGAAGCCTGCCGTCAGCTCAAGACCTGGCATCAGGCCAAGGTGCGGGTGCCGAAAGTCTCGGTGAATATCTCGGCCCGGCAGTTCTCCGACGGGCAACTGGGCACGCGGATCGCCACCATTCTCAAGGAAACCGGCCTGCCGCCGGCGTGCCTGGAGCTGGAGTTGACTGAAAGTATCCTGATGCGCGAAGTCAGCGAGGCGATGCAGATTCTCGCCGGGTTGAAAAACCTCGGCCTGAGCATTGCGGTCGACGACTTCGGCACCGGCTACTCATCGCTCAACTACCTCAAGCAATTCCCGATCGACGTGCTGAAAATCGACCGCACCTTCGTCGATGGCCTGCCCTCGGGTGAACAGGATGCGCAAATTGCCCGGGCGATCATCGCCATGGCCCACAGCCTCAATCTGGCGGTGATCGCCGAGGGCGTGGAAACCCACGAGCAGCTCGACTTCCTGCGTGAGCATGGTTGCGATGAGGTTCAGGGGTATCTGTTCGGCCGTCCGATGCCGGCCAGCCGGTTCGAAGCGCAATTCAGCAATGATGCGTTGTTCATGTTCGACTGAGTTTCAGAGTGCTGCGGACGGCCCCATCGCGGGCAAGCCCGCTCCCACAGTTTTTTGGGTGAACCCAAGATTTTTGACCACTGAAGATCCCTGTGGGAGCGGGCTTGCCCGCGATGAGGGCCGCACGATCACCGCTGATCCCGTCATGAAGCCCACTTGTCTGCGACATGATGTCCTTTCATATGCCATCTAAAAGCGGTTGGGTTAGAATGCCTCCCTTTTCTGCCCCGATCCTTGAGGACCGCCATGTTCAGCCGTGATTTGACTATTGCCAAGTTCGACGCCGACCTTTTTGCCGCCATGGAGCAAGAAGCTCAGCGCCAGGAAGAACACATTGAGCTGATCGCTTCGGAAAACTACACCAGCCCTGCGGTGATGGAAGCTCAAGGCTCGGTACTGACCAACAAGTACGCCGAAGGTTACCCGGGCAAGCGCTACTACGGCGGTTGCGAGTTCGTCGACATCGTCGAACAACTGGCCATCGACCGCGCCAAAGAGCTGTTCGGCGCCGATTACGCCAACGTTCAGCCGCACGCCGGTTCGCAAGCCAACAGCGCCGTTTACCTGGCCCTGCTGCAAGCAGGCGACACCATCCTGGGCATGAGCCTGGCTCACGGCGGTCACCTGACCCACGGTGCCAGCGTTTCGTCCTCCGGCAAGCTGTACAACGCTGTTCAGTACGGCATCGACGCCAACGGCCTGATCGACTACGACGAAGTCGAGCGTCTGGCGGTTGAGCACAAGCCAAAAATGATCGTGGCCGGTTTCTCTGCCTACTCGCAGATCCTCGACTTCCCGCGTTTCCGCGAAATCGCTGACAAAGTTGGCGCTTACCTGTTCGTCGACATGGCTCACGTGGCCGGTCTGGTCGCCGCTGGCGTCTACCCGAACCCGGTTCCATTCGCTGACGTCGTGACCACCACCACGCACAAGACCCTGCGCGGTCCACGTGGCGGCCTGATCCTGGCTCGCGCCAACGCCGACATCGAGAAGAAGCTGAACTCCGCGGTATTCCCGGGCGCCCAAGGCGGCCCGCTGGAACACGTCATCGCTGCCAAGGCGATCTGCTTCAAGGAAGCGCTGCAGCCTGAGTTCAAGGCCTACCAGCAACAAGTGGTGAAAAACGCCCAGGCCATGGCCGGCGTGTTCATCGAGCGCGGTTTCGACGTGGTATCGGGCGGTACTCAGAACCACCTGTTCCTGCTGTCGCTGATCAAGCAGGAAATCTCCGGTAAAGACGCCGACGCCGCGCTGGGCAAAGCGTTCATCACCGTGAACAAGAACTCGGTACCGAACGATCCACGCTCCCCGTTCGTCACCTCCGGTCTGCGTTTTGGTACTCCGGCTGTGACCACTCGCGGCTTCAAGGAAGCAGAGTGCAAAGAACTGGCCGGCTGGATCTGCGACATCCTGGCAGATCTTTCCAACGAAGCGGTGATCGACGCCGTTCGTGAGAAGGTCAAGGCTATCTGCAAGAAACTGCCGGTATACGGCGCTTAATTGCCCGCTAAACCGCAGCAATGAAAAAACCGGCCAGTGATGGCCGGTTTTTTTTCGTCTGCCATAAAACATACAGATCAACGAGATCAGCCCAACCGGTCAGACCGGTCATGCCAATTTTGTTATTTCCACTTGTAATCCTGAAAAAACCCAGCGTAGACTGCGCCTGCACTGGACATACCGGTAAGACCACAATAATTAAGTCCTGAATCTGATGCGCCCGGCGCACGGCAGCCAGGACACCGACCAGGACTCCTCCCATGCTCAGATGGTGCTCGCGCTCAATCTTTCTTCAAGTGGTTCTCGGACTGGTGCTCGGCATCGTCTGCGGGCTGGCCCTTCCCGAATATTCCGCCCAGCTCAAACCTCTCGGCGACGGTTTCATCAAACTGATCAAGATGCTCATCGGGCTGATCGTGTTCTGCGTGGTAGTCAGCGGCATCAGCGGTGCCGGCGACTTGAAGAAGGTCGGACGCATCGGCCTGAAATCGGTGATCTACTTCGAAATACTGACCACCATCGCCTTGGTGATTGGCCTGGTGTTCGCCTTCACGACCGGCATCGGCAGCGGTGCGAACATTCACCTGGACCAGCTCTCCGCCGCCGACATTGGCGACATCGCCCAGCGCGGTCAGCACATGCAAACCACCACCCAGTTCCTGATGAATCTGATCCCGACTTCGGTGATCGGCGCCTTCGCGGAAAACAACATTCTGCAAGTCCTGCTGTTTTCGGTGCTGTTCGGCAGTGCGCTGAACCTGGTGGGCGAAGCGGCGTCGGGTATTTCCCGGCTGATCAATGAGCTGAGCCACGTGATCTTCCGCATCATGGGCATGATCGTGCGCCTGGCGCCGATCGGCGTATTCGGCGCCATCGCCTTCACCACCAGCAAATATGGCCTGGATTCGTTGCAGCATTTGGGTAGTCTGGTCGGTCTTTTCTACATGACCTGCGTGGCCTTCGTGGCACTGATTCTCGGCCTGGTGATGCGCCTTTCGGGCCTGAAGATGTGGCCGTTGCTCAAGTACCTGCGCGAAGAATTGCTGATTGTCATGGGCACCGCTTCTTCCGACGCCGTGCTGCCACAAATCATGCGCAAGCTTGAGCATCTGGGCATCGGCAGCTCCACGGTCGGGCTGGTGATTCCGACCGGGTACTCGTTCAACCTTGATGGTTTTTCGATCTATCTGACCCTGGCCATCGTGTTCATCGCCAATGCCACCGGCACGCCGCTGGCCATGACTGACCTGCTGACGATTCTGCTGGTGTCGCTGATCACCTCCAAAGGTGCCCACGGAATTCCCGGCTCGGCGCTGGTGATTCTCGCGGCGACACTGACGGCGATCCCGGCGATTCCGGTGGTCGGCCTGGTGCTTGTATTGGCCGTGGACTGGTTCATGGGCATCGGCCGGGCGTTGACCAACCTGATCGGCAACTGCGTCGCCACCGTAGCCATCGCCCGCTGGGAAAAAGATATCGATATCCAACGGGCACACAAGGTGCTGTCCGGCCAGCAGGGTTATACCTTCCAGCCGAGAAAACCGGTTGCCCCGGCGCACCAGCAGGAATTTTGAATAATCGTCGTGCCTGCCCGAGGGCAGGCACAGCCATCAATCGTTATGGATGCTCATGGAGCGAACCGTGATTACCTCGTCAACCGTTGTAAATTCAGTGGTAGAAAAACTTCGGGCCGCTCTGGCCCGTGGTCAGTGGCGTTCCGGCGAAATGTTGCCGGGCCAGCGTGAACTGGCCGAACAATTAGGCATCAGTCGCCCGAGCCTGCGCGAAGCGGTCATCGTGCTGGAAACCCTCGGGCTGGTGCGTTCCATGCCGGGCAAAGGCGTGGTGGTGCTGGAGGCCAGTCTCAGCGACAGCCAAAGCCACGACAGCGCGGTAGCCGGGGCCAGCCTGGAAGACGTGCTGCAACTGCGCTACACCCTCGAACCGTTCATCGTCGGCCTGGTGGCGCAGTCCATCAGCAGCAAGGAAGTCGGGCAGCTGCGTCTGACCCTGATGGACATGCGCGAAGCCCTTGAGGCCAACGACAGCGAGGCCGGCGTGAACGCCTACATCGCGTTCCACGAGGAGCTGTTCGCCCTGACCTCGAACCCGATTTTCCAGAGCGTGGTGCAGCAGACCAGCAACGCCCTCAAGCAAAGCGCCGACGTGCTGCGCAATTCGCCGGAGCATCTGGCTGAACGCCTTGAAGAAAACGAAGCCGTGGTGCGAGCGATCCGCAGCAAGAACAGCGCCCAGGCCAGCGCCGAGATGCGCCGGCACATCCTTCGGGAAGGCCAACGGATGGGCATCGAATTGAACATCCCGGACGACCACCTCGGCAGTTGACCCCCTCTTTGAACTGGAGACAGGCCATGAACAGCTTCGCCTCACCACAGATATTCACTGCCCTGCCCTTCTCCCGAACCGACACCGGGAAACCCCCAGCGGATGATCTGTATTCACGGATCTTCGACGCTATTCTCGAACAGCGCATCCATGCAGCCAGTCGTTTTACTGAAGACAGCCTGGCGCAGAGGTTCAGCGCTCGACGCAGTGATATTCGTGGCGTGCTGACGCAGCTGTCTCATCAGCAGATCATTGTCCTTCGCCCCCATCATCGCCCCCGAGTCGCCGCGCCCGATGCCGAGCAGATTCGGCAGACGCTGCATGCCCGACGGCTGACCGAAATCACGCTGGTCCGACTGGCCTGCCAGCAACCTCGTGCGCAAGACTTGAAACGCCTGCGCGCCTTGATCGACAGCGAACGCCAATGCACGGCGCGTGGTCCGGCTATTCGATTGTCAGGGGAGTTTCACCTGCAACTGGCCGAAATGGCGGGGAACGCACCGTTGGCGCATTTTCTTGGCAGTCTAGTGCCGCTAACCTCGCTGGCGATTGCGCGATCTGGCGAGAAGACGCGCATTTGTTGCGCGTGGCAGGAGCATCTGACAATTGTCGATGCGGTAGAGCGTAGGGATGCTGCAAAGGCGATCATGTTAATGAGCCGGCATTCGGATCATCTTGAGCGAATATTGCTGAATTCCGGTGATATCCCCAGCCTGGATTGTTGTGTTGCCGGTTAAATCGCTATCGCGGGCAAGCCCGCTCCCACAGGTTCACCGCTGACCTTGTGGGAGCGGGCTTGCCCGCGATGGCGTCAACACTGACCCTACAGACGTTTCAACCTGCCCCCACCCGCGCAAATCCCTCGCGAATCTTCTCTTCCGGCAAATCATCGGCAATGAACACGATCACGCTTTCGCGTGTTTCATCATCGGCCCATTCCGTATCCCAGTCGAAACCATACAACTTCAACACGCCTTGAAACACCATGCGCCGCGGCTCGCCAAGGATGTTCAAGACACCTTTGTAGCGCAGCAGTTGCTTACCATGTTCTTCCAGCAGTTCGTTCATGAACTCACTGAGTTTGTCGATATCCAGGGGCTTGTCAGTGCGCAACACCAGGCTGGAGATACGGTCGATGGACGGTGCCTTGCTCACAGGACGCAGACTCACGCCACCACCGAGGTCGGCATTGAGGTTGAAGCCGCGCACGTCGAGCAATTCAGCCAGGTCGATCTTGCCGTGCTCGACCAGGCGAATCGGTGCGCGGCGGTTGATGCGGGTCAGGCGCTCGCTGAGGGCGGTGAAGGTCGGCTCGTCCACCAGATCCCGTTTGCTCACCAGCAAGCGGTCAGCAAAGCCGATCTGCGCCTGGGCGATGGTCTGGGTCAGGTGATGTTCAGCATGTTTGGCGTCGACCAGGGTGATGATGCCATCGAGGATGTAGCGCTCGCGCAGCTCTTCGTCGATGAAGAAGGTTTGCGCTACAGGGGCAGGGTCAGCCAGACCGGTGCATTCGATGACCAGACGATCGAAGGCGATTTCGCCGCTGTCCAGGCGTTCGAGCAGCAGGTACAACGCTTTGGTCAAATCGGTGTGGATGGTGCAACAGACGCAGCCGTTGGACAGCGTCATCACTTGCACCGGCTCGTCGCCCAACAATTGAGTGTCGATACCGGCGTCACTGAATTCGTTTTCGATCACAGCGATTTTCAGGCCGTGCTCGGCTTTAAGCAGATAGCGCAGCAGCGTGGTCTTTCCCGCGCCGAGAAAGCCGCTGAGGATTGTTACTGGAATGGGAGAGGACAAACGCAAGTCTCCTGTTTTCACAAAATTGAAAAATAAACACAAAACAAATGTGGGAGCGGGCTTGCCCGCGATAGCGACTTACCATTCAACAATAATGCTGACTGATAGTACGTCATCGCGGGCAAGCCCGCTCCCACAGTGAATTGCATCAACCTGGCTGTCGGGTCAACAGCACTTCGGTCCACCCTTGCCACCGTAACGGGCTTCCTGACGCTCGCGAAAGAACATCTCGTAGCTCATCAGCGGTTTGTCCGGGTGTTTGGTTTGCATATGCTCGACGTAGTTGTCGTAGTCGGGCATGCCGACCATCAGGCGCGCGGCCTGACCGAGGTATTTACCGAGGCGACTCAGGTCATTGAACATGGTGCAATCCTCAGGTTACGCATCCGGCTGAGCCTGGAACGGCGATTCTTTGTCCGTACGTTCTTTGGTACCCCAGGCGGCAATGCCGACTTTGAGCGCATAGAACAGGATGCTGAACACCACGAACAGGAACAGCGCGGTCAGCGTTGCGTTGGTGTAGGCGTTGTAGATTACATGCTGCATCTGCTCGATGCTCTTGGCCGGGGCCAGAATCTGCCCATTGGCCAACGCATCGCTGTATTTCTTCGCCAGCGACAGGAAGCCGATTGCCGGGTTGGCGTCGAACAGCTTGATGAAGCCTGCGGTGGTGGTGCAGATCAGCAGCCAAACCGCTGGCAGCATGGTCACCCAGATGTAGCGTTGGCGTTTCATTTTGATCAGCACGACGGTTGCCAGCATCAGCGCGATACCCGCCAGCATCTGGTTGGAGATGCCGAACAGTGGCCACAAGGTGTTGATGCCACCCAGCGGATCGATCACGCCTTGATACAGCAGGTAACCCCACATCGCAACACAACCGGCGGTGGCGATCAGGTTGGCGGTCCAGGATTCGGTGCGTTTCAGCGCCGGAACAAAGGAACCGAGCAAATCCTGCAGCATGAAACGCCCGGCACGGGTGCCAGCGTCGACCGCGGTCAGGATGAACAGCGCTTCGAACAGGATCGCGAAGTGGTACCAGAACGCCATAGTGTTTTCACCCGGCAGCACACTGTGCAGGATCTGCGCAATACCGACCGCCAGGGTCGGCGCACCACCGGCACGGGCCAGGATGGTGGTTTCACCGATGTCCTTGGCCACCGCTTGCAGGGCTTCCGGGGTAATCGCAAAACCCCAGCCACTGACGACTTGTGCCACAGCCACCACGTCACCACCGACGACCGCCGCCGGGCTGTTCATGGCGAAGTACACGCCTGGCTCGATCACTGAAGCGGCAACCATTGCCATGATCGCCACGAAGGACTCCATCAGCATGCCGCCGTAACCGATGTAACGAGCGTTAACCTCGTTATCGAGCAGTTTCGGCGTGGTGCCGGAGGAGATCAGTGCGTGGAAACCGGACACCGCGCCACAGGCGATGGTGATGAACAGGAACGGGAACAGACCGCCCTTCCACACCGGCCCGGTGCCGTCGATGAACTGGGTCAATGCCGGCATTTTCAGCTCGGGCATGGTGATCAGAATGCCGATCGCCAGCGCAACGATGGTGCCGATTTTGAGGAAGGTGGACAGGTAATCACGAGGGGCGAGGATCAGCCACACCGGCAACACCGCCGCCACAAAACCGTAGCCAATGAGCATCCAGGTGATCTGGACCCCGGTAAAGCTGAACGCCTTGGCCCACACCGGGTCAGCGGCAATCTGCCCGCCCAGCCAGATCGAACCCAGCAGCAACGCCACGCCGATCACCGAGATCTCACCGATGCGACCCGGGCGGATGTAGCGCATGTAAATGCCCATGAACATCGCGATCGGGATGGTCGCCATCACCGTGAAAATACCCCACGGGCTTTCGGCCAGGGCCTTGACCACGATCAGCGCCAGCACCGCGAGGATGATGATCATGATCAGGAAGCAGCCAAACAGCGCGATGGTCCCGGGGATGCGGCCCATTTCTTCACGGACCATGTCGCCCAGGGAGCGACCGTTGCGGCGGGTGGACATGAACAGGACCATGAAGTCCTGAACCGCACCGGCCAGCACCACGCCGGCAATCAGCCACAGCGTACCGGGCAGGTAGCCCATCTGCGCCGCCAAGACCGGGCCGACCAGAGGCCCTGCGCCAGCGATGGCCGCAAAGTGGTGTCCGAAAAGGATGTGTTTGTTGGTCGGCACGTAGTCCAGACCGTCATTGTTGAGCACGGCTGGGGTAGCCCGACGCGGATCGAGTTGCATCACATTATTAGCGATGAACAGGCTGTAGTAGCGGTACGCGACCAGATAAATGGCCACGGCGGCGACCACAATCCACAAGGCGTTGATCGCCTCGCCTCGGCGCAATGCCACTACGCCCAGGGCGCACGCTCCCAGGATTGCCAGCAGCAGCCAGGGTAAGTGGCGTAGCAGGCTATTATTATTTTTCATTTTATGATTCCAGCCAGAGTGGACAAGAAAGACAGCCATCCGGAGTTTAGCGCTACTGACGACAAAGGCCATACCCCGACATTGATCCAGAGCCTGTCTTTGCTGGCAGGCTTTAACAATGCGGGTCTATAGTCAGCGGACATTCAGAGGATTGCGCCATGAGTGACCACCCTGCTGATCGCCGCCGCTTCAAACGTATTGCGTTCGATGCCCGAACCGAGCTGAGCCAGGGGGAATTCATCTGGCCGGTGAAGCTGATTGACCTGTCACTCAAGGGGCTGCTTATCGAGAAGCCCGAGCCGTGGCTGGGTAATCCAGACTGGCATTTCCTGGTTGATATTCATCTTAACGAAGACGTCGAGATCAAGATGGATGTGATGTTGACCCACGATGACCATGATCAACTCGGGTTTGTCTGCAAACACATCAGCCTGGAATCGATTGAACGCCTGCGGCGATTGATCGAGTTCAACCTGGGCGATCCCCAGGAGTTGGAGCGGGAACTGGGCGCACTCATCGAAATCTGACGACACGACGCAACACCTGTGGGAGCCGGGCTTGCCCGCGATGGCGATTTTAGTCCCACCACAAATGTCGACTGACAAACCGCTATCGCGGGCAAGCCCGGCTCCCACAGGATTGTGTGTTGCTTGCAGCTATTCGAACAACGCGTCCAGCGCCTGTTCGAGACGAGTCACGGCAATAATTTGCAACCCTGGCGGTGCCTCTTTCGGCGCGTTGCCCTTGGGCACGATGGCGCGCTTGAAGCCGTGCTTCGCCGCCTCTTTCAAGCGTTCCTGGCCACTGGGCACCGGGCGCACTTCACCCGACAAGCCGACTTCGCCGAACACCAGCAGATCATGGGGCAGTGGCCGGTTGCGCAAACTGGACATGACCGCCGCCATCAGCGCCAGGTCAGAAGCGGTTTCCAGCACCTTCACCCCACCGACCACGTTGAGGAACACATCCTGATCGTGAGTCGGGATGCCGCCATGGCGATGCAACACCGCCAACAACATGGCCAAGCGATTCTGATCCAGACCGAGTGTTACCCGGCGTGGGTTGGCCATATGGCTGTCGTCCACCAACGCCTGCACTTCCACCAGCATCGGCCGGGTGCCTTCCCACGTGGCCATGACCACGCTGCCCGGGACTTCTTCCTGGGCGCGAGTCAGAAAAATCGCCGAGGGATTGGATACTTCTTTCAAGCCCTTGTCGGTCATACCGAACACGCCCAATTCATTCACCGCACCGAAACGGTTTTTTACCGCCCGCAGCAGACGCAGGCGGCCATCGGATTCGCCTTCGAAATACAGAACGGTGTCGACCATGTGTTCCAGCACTCGAGGGCCGGCCAGTGCGCCTTCTTTGGTGACATGGCCCACGAGAAAAATCGCCGTGCCGCTTTGTTTCGCGTAACGCACCAGCAACGCCGCGCTTTCGCGAACCTGGGAGACGCCACCCGGTGCCGATTGCAGCTGCTCGGTGAAAATCGTCTGAATCGAGTCGATCACCATCACCTTGGGCTTTTCCTGCCTGGCCGTGGCGATGATGGTTTCGATGCAGGTTTCGGTCATCACCCGCAGCTGATCCTGAGGCAAGCCCAGCCGCCGGGCGCGCATGGCCACTTGTTGCTGGGACTCTTCGCCGGTGACATACAGCGCCGGCATGCTCTTGGCGAGGTTGCACAAGGTTTGCAACAAAATGGTCGACTTGCCGATACCCGGATCACCACCGATCAACACCACCGAGCCATCCACCAGGCCGCCGCCCAGAACGCGATCCAGCTCACTGGACGCCGTGGAGAAACGCGGAATCTCTTCAACGCTGACTTCGGCCAGGGTCTTGATCTGCGCCTGCTGGCCGGTCCAACCGGTGCGACCACTGGGGGCTGCGGCGCCGCCGCTCTCGACCATGGTTTCAGTCAGCGTGTTCCAGGCCCCGCATTCGCCGCACTGGCCGGCCCACTTGGGAAAGGTTGAGCCACACTCGGTGCAGCCGTACATGCGCTTGGCCTTGGCCATCTGAACTCCCGGCAAAAACCGCGATGATAGCTCAGCTCACGCGGATCAGCGCGGCGCCGCCGTACGGATTTCACCGCTGGCCAGACGCGCGGCACTATTGCCCAGCGGATCTTCGGCATTCATGTCTGCCCCTTTGGCCTTGAGTGCGTCCAGCAACTCGACGCGCTTGAACAAGCCGGCATACATCGCGGCAGTCTGTCCCGCGCCGTTACGTTGGTCGGGGCTGCACTGGGCGGTCAGCAAGGTCCTGGCGATCTGCACTTCGCCTTTGAAAATCGCGCCCATCAACGCCGTATTACCGCGTTGATCCTGAGCGCAGGCATCCGCCCCGGCAGCGAGCAAACGCCCCACTGCAGCGCTCTGGCCATGATAGGCAGCCAGAATCAGCGCGGTGTAACCCTTGCTGTCGCGGGTATCGAGGGAATAGCCGGCCTCGATGAAAGTCTCGAGCATGGGCACATCGCCGCGTCGAGCGGCATCGAAGTAGTAATCCTGTATTTGGGCTCTCAACTGCGCAGGGTCCTTCGAGACTGGCGCATCAGGCCCGGCGAACACGCTGAACGACACGCACGCCAGAAACACCGACAGATAAAAACGCATGGCGCAACTCCTTGATCAGACAGGACCTCGCATGAGGTCCCGCTTCAGGCAGATGGATCAGTCGACCAGTTTGGCCGCCAGCGCCTTGACCCGAGCCAGATCACCCTTGGCTACTTTGGCCACCCCGGTCCCGTATTCCGGGTCGGCCTTGTAAAGAAAGGACAGGATGATGTGCTTGCTCTCGTCATCGGTGGTGGCCAGCGAGCCACCGAAGCTGTCGATCAGGTCCTGACGTTCCTTCGGGTTGAACGAGCGATACAGATCGCCAGCTTGCTTGAAGTTCTGCTCACGCTGAATCTTCGCCTGCTGCGTGCTGCCCGACAGGGCCGACTGGCTGTAACGCGCGGTTTGCGGTTCTTCACGGGCCAGCAGGCGACTTGGCTGGTAATTCACGCCTGTGCTGCTGGCGCCGATGTTCATTGCGCCATCCTGATTACCGTTGTTCACGGCGATTTTGGGTGCATTGATCGGCAACTGCAGAGCGTTGGCCCCCAGACGATACAGTTGGGTATCGGCATACGAGAACACTCGACCTTGCAGTAAGCGATCTTCCGAAGGTTCGATACCCGGAACTAAATTGGCCGGTGCCATGGCCACTTGTTCGGTTTCCTGGAAAACATTCGCCGGATTACGGTTCAACACCATTTGTCCAACTTTCCGTTCAGGCACACCGGGCCAGATCTTGGTCGCGTCCAATGGATCGAAATCAAACTTGGACAAGTCTTGAGGATTTAGAACCTGGATGTACAAGTCCCATTTCGGGAAGTCACCCTTGTTAATATGTGACACCAAGTCGTTAGTCATATGACTGTAGTCTTGGCCTTGAACACCCGTCACTTCTTTAGGGTCGAGGTTTTTTATCCCCTGCAAACTTTTCCAGTGAAACTTTACATAGTGCACATCGCCTTTGGCATTAACCAACTTGTAGGCATGCACACTATTGCCGTCCATTTCCCGATAACTGGCCGGCGTGCCGGAGTTGGAATACAACTCGGTCAAGGTACGAGTGGCTTCCGGAACATGGGAGAAAAAGTCGAAACGACGGGAATCGTCGTCGAGGTTGGTACGCGGATCCGGCTTGAAGGCGTGGACCATGTCTGGAAACTTGATCGCGTCACGGATGAAAAAGGTCGGAAAATTGTTGCCGACCAGGTCCCAGTTGCCGTCTGCAGTGTAGAACTTGGTGGCGAACCCCCGCGGATCACGCAAGGTTTCCGGGGAATGGTTGCCATGGACCACAGCGGAGAAACGCACAAATACCGGCGTACTTTGGCCGCTGGCAAATACCTTGGCCTTGGTCAGGTCGCTGAGGTCGTCGGTCACGGTGAACGTGCCATGGGCGCCCGTGCCACGGGCATGCACCACGCGTTCGGGAATGCGTTCACGGTCAAAACGCTGGAGTTTCTGGATCAGTTGCACGTCTTGCAGCAGCACCGGCCCCGTCGCACCAGCAGTTTGCGAGTTCTGGTTGTCGCCGACGGCGGCCCCGTTATCGCGGGTCAAGGTCGCAGCATTGACGGAGAAGGACAGCAGGCTGGCGGTCAGAACGCCAAACGTACGACGGTGGGGAAAAGCCCCGAGGCCGAGGGGAGTTATCATGGAAGTTTCCTCTGATTTTATAAGGCGCATCCAGGTGCGCCCTACAGAGGCTAGTGACCCAAAGACCAAAACATAAATAGAAATCCCGCACCGAGGCGATAGAGAAAAGGTTCTGGAAAGCCCGGTCTAGAGCGGGTAATCGCGCGCGACTGGTGGCACTTTGTAAACTAATTGCCGGAAGATGTGTCGATAAGAGCGAGCATTGTAAGACGGTGTTTCGAGCATGAGCCGTTTTGCTGACTTACACTGCGTTCACCAACCTCATCTGTAACAAGGAAATAACCTATGGGCGTGATAAGTGAGTTCAAGGCCTTCGCGGTCAAAGGTAATGTGGTCGACATGGCCGTGGGTATTATCATCGGCGCGGCCTTCGGCAAAATCGTTTCGTCGTTTGTCGGCGACGTGGTGATGCCGCCAATTGGCTTGCTGATCGGTGGTGTGGACTTCAGTGACCTGGCCGTTACGCTCAAGGCTGGCAATGGTGAAGTCCCGGCGGTGATGCTGGCCTACGGTAAGTTCATCCAGAGCCTGATCGACTTTATCATCGTCGCCTTCGCGATCTTCATGGGCGTCAAGGCCATCAACCGTCTGAAACGCGAAGAGGCCGTGGCGCCAACCCTGCCGCCGGTGCCGACCAAGGAAGAAGAGCTGCTGGAGGAGATTCGCGATCTGCTCAAGGCCCAGAACAATCAGCCCTGATGACTGATTACCCGGCACAAACGGCGCCTTCGGGGCGCCGTTTGTTTACCAGTAGTTTTCCACCGCCACTTGGCCGGGACGTCGACTGAGGCTCAAGTGCATGTCCCGTTGCTTGAGCAATTTGCGCGTGTCATCGATCATCTGTGGATTACCGCAGAGCATCACCCGCGAATGCTCGGCTGTCAGCGCTACACCGGCTGTCCGCTCCAGCTCGCCACTTTCCATGAGTGTCGTGATCCGCCCATTCAAGGCACCCGAATGCTGCTCGCGGGTAACGGTGGCGATGAATTGCAGCTTGTGCGCGTACTCGGCCAGATAATCACGCTGCGCCAGCCCCGCAATCAGCTCCTGATACGCCAGCTCCCGCGCTTCGCGCACGCTGTAAACCAGGATGATTCGTTCAAATCTCTCCCAAACCTCGAAGTCCTGCAGGATCGACAGAAACGGCGCCAGCCCCGTGCCTGTGGATAACAACCAGAGGTCACGGCCATCGACGAAGCGATCCAACGTCAGATAACCAAAGGCTTGGCGATCAACCAGCAGCGTATCGCCGACTTCCAGTCGACTCAGTTCACTGGTGAACTCCCCTCCCGGCACAACAATAGAGAAGAACTCCAGATACTCGTCATAGGGTGACGAGACCATGGAATAAGCTCGCCACACCGTGCTGCCATCTGCCTTGGTCACGCCTAGTCGGGCGAATTGTCCTGCGCGAAAACGAAAGCCTGGATCTCTGGTGGTCCGCAGAGTGAACAGATTCGGAGTCAACGGCCGGACTTCAAGCAGCATTTGGCGCGTGAATTTTTCTGCACTGGCAGTCATGGCTCGCTCCCTTCGACATATGACGCCCAGTGTCCCGCAAAGCGGGCTGCGTAAACACCGGTGATTTGTAATGGCTTTCGTACACGCTCACTAATAATGTAATCAACATATACCAACAGCCGTTTGATCCTGTTTCTTTTAGAGTAACAAACCTAAGAACCGGTTATGCAGTCGCCTGCCTCTTAAAGAGCGAAAAATTCGAGCACGCACGTAGGAATTCTCCTACACTGCGAAACGTGCAGGATCTTGGATCCAATTAGCACCAATTCAAGTAAGTCCGAATGGAGTTACCCAATGAAAGTGTGGAAGGAATCACAGTTAACGCAGCTTTCTTACGCTCAGACAATAGAGACCGCGTACGAGATTGCCCTCAATCTCGTTAAAAACCTTGGCTTTAATTTCTGTGCCTTTTCAATAACATCTCAAACAAGGGGGATACCCCACAACAGGATCCAGCTGAATAATTACCCCGCAGAATGGAACACGAAGTATGAGCAAGAGCACTTCAGTGAAGTCGACCCGATACTAGCCCATTGCAATCATTCCGAATTACCGATTGTTTGGCAGAAGGAGGTCTTCTCCAAGACACCGATGCTGTGGCAAGCACAAGAAAAACAAGGTTTGCGCTATGGCTGGTCCCAATCCGTTCATGATCAGAACGGTCTTTGCAGCATGTTGAGCCTGGCGAGAAGCCACTGCCCGATTACTACGCACGATCTGTATCAGAATCTGGGCTACGCGATGTTCATCAGCCGTCACCTGCATGGGCTTGTCGCCAAAGAGCTGCCTGCGCCTTCAAAACCGGGGACCGTGAATTTATCATCCCGAGAAGTCGAGGTATTGAAATATTCAGCCGACGGCAAGACAGCAGGCGAGATCGCGATCATCCTCAATTTGAGTGAAAGCACGGTACAGTTCCATATTCGCGGCGCCATCCGAAAATTCGGTGTAAACAACAAGATTGCGGCGGTCATCAAAGCCGCGAGAGTGGGCGCCATCTGAATCTGTTTGAATCCGGTAATCCCCGCGAGTAATCCAAGCGAAAAAAACGTACCATTTGCGATCCATCCTGAGTGATGCCATGTGAAACTCCATGACGCAGTCCATTCGGATGGTTCGCCCGCTACAAGCCCCTGAGCGGCGGGCCACTCCTTGATTATCCTCCGTTGACTACCCAGAGCCCCCGCCTCATGCCTCTGCTCGAAACCCCCTTCGCTCAACTCGATCTGATCCGCCAGCCAGAACAGCAGAACGAACCGTTGCAAGCATTTGATGCCGCAGACGAATACCCGCTGACTCATCTGGCCGAGCAACAACCGGCAGCCGATACTCGTGTGCTGGTGCTCAACGACAGCTTCGGTGCTTTGGCCGCCAGCCTGGTGGGCAAGGTTCGGGTGACCAGTAGCGGCGATTCGTTTCTGGCCTTTCAGGGGCTGGAAAAAAACCTGATACGCAACGGTCAGGCGTTTGATGCGGTGCCGAGGGTTCCGGCCAGCGAAGCGTTCGTCGGCCCGTTTGACCGGGTATTGATCCGGGTACCGAAAACCCTGGCTTTGCTGGAAGAGCAACTGATCCGGTTACAGGGTCAACTGGCTCCCGGCGCTCAAGTGATTGCGGCCGCGATGGTGAAGCATTTGCCACGCGCTGCGGGCGATCTGCTGGAGCGTTACATCGGTCCGGTGCAAGCCTCGCTGGCCGTGAAGAAGGCTCGGTTGCTGATCGCCACAGCCGAAGCCAAAGCCCCTGCTGTCTCCCCTTACCCGACCCGCTATCGACTCGACACGCCTGCGATCGAACTGCTCAATCACGCCAATGTGTTCTGCCGCGAAGGGCTGGATATCGGCACGCGAGCATTCTTGCCGCACTTACCGAAGAACCTCGGCGCAGCGCGGGTGGCGGATCTCGGATGTGGCAACGGCGTGTTGGCGATTGCCAGTGCCCTGCAAAATCCTGAGGCGCACTACACGCTGGTGGATGAGTCATTCATGGCCGTGCAATCGGCCGCTGAAAACTGGCGCGCGGCGCTGGGTGATCGTGACGTGATCGTGCGGGCCGGCGATGGTTTGGCTGAGCAGGAACCGCAATCTCTGGACGTGGTGTTGTGCAATCCGCCATTTCATCAACAACAAGTGGTCGGCGATTTCCTGGCCTGGCGGATGTTCCAGCAAGCGCGTGAATCGTTGGTGGTGGGCGGCGCGCTGTACATCGTCGGCAATCGTCACCTGGGCTATCACAGCAAGCTGGCGCGGTTGTTCCGCGGCGTTGAGCAAGTCGCGGCCACCCCCAAGTTCGTCATTCTCAAAGCACGTAAATAAAAGCGAAAAAAAACCCTCCACCAGGAGGGTCATAAATCCGTGCCGCAAGGCAACGGGATGGGAATTTCAGTGGGTGCTCAAACCGGCGGCATTCATGAACATGCGCATCAGCGAGGCCACAATGAACAGTGCCAAGACGCTGCCGGTCCAGATCATCGCCAGCCAGCCGAGTCGCTGCCAGAGCGGCTTTTTCTCGGCTGCTTCAATTTCCTGCAAATCAGGTTTGCCAGCCATCATCGTGATCTCCTCTGCAACGGCGCCGGTAATCCTGCGCCGTAGTCGGCTAGTGGTAACCGTCTTCGTGGGTGACCTTGCCGCGGAATACGTAGTAGCTCCAGAAGGTGTAACCCAGGATGAACGGGATGATGAACAGCGTGCCCACCAGCATGAAGCCCTGGCTTTGCGGCGGTGCGGCAGCGTCCCAGATCGAGATCGACGGCGGTACGATGTTCGGCCACAGGCTGATCCCCAGACCGCTGTAGCCGAGGAAGATCAGCACCAGGGTCAACAGGAATGGCGTGTAGTGCGCATTGCGCGCCACCGCGCGAATCAGACCGTACAGGGTCACCAGCACCAGAATCGGCACTGGCAAGAACCAGAACAGGTTCGGCAGGGTAAACCAGCGTGCTGCGATCTCGGCGTGGGCCAACGGCGTCCAGATGCTGACGATGCCTATCACCGCCAGCAATACGAAGGCCAATGGCCGCGCCAGGTCATGCATCTGCTCCTGCAATTTGCCTTCGGTTTTCATGATCAGCCAGGTGCAACCGAGCAACGCATAGGCCACCACCAGCGCCGCGCCACAGAACATTGTGAACGGCGTCAGCCAGTCGAGTGAACCACCGGCAAACTGACGATTGACCACCGGTAGCCCATCGATGAACGCACCCAACGCCACGCCCTGGAAAAACGTTGCGGCGATCGAGCCACCGATGAATGCCTTGTCCCAGAGGTGACGCTTGTCGTCCTTGGCCTTGAAGCGGAACTCAAAGGCCACACCGCGAAAAATCAGCCCGATCAGCATAAAAATCAGCGGCAGGTACAGCGCCGAGAGCACCACCGAATAGGCCAGCGGGAAAGCGCCGAACAATGCCGCACCGCCCAATACCAGCCATGTTTCGTTGCCGTCCCAGACCGGGGCGACGGTGTTCATCATGACGTCACGATCGCTCTTGCCCTTGATGAACGGGAAAAGAATCCCGATCCCCAGGTCGAAACCGTCCATGACCACATACATCATGATGCCGAAGATGATGATCACGGCCCAGATCAGCGGAAGATCAATACCCATGATTCAAATCTCCTTGGTCAGGCTGGGGCTGTTATCAGCTTCGGTGCCATCGTCATCGGCTGCAGACAGCGGACGAGCCGGTGTGCGTTTCTGGCCAGGACCACCTTCGTTGGTTTCCTTGCCTTCGTCGATCTTCGGCCCTTTGCGCACCAGACGCATCATGTAACCAAGACCGGCGCCGAACAGCGCGAAATACACCACAACGAACATGATCAAGGTGATGCTCATCTGCACGAAGCTGTGCCCGGAGGACGCGTCTGCCGTGCGCATCAAGCCGTAGACCACCCACGGTTGACGGCCGATTTCAGTGGTGAACCAGCCGGCGAGGATTGCGATCAGGCCGGACGGGCCCATCCACAACGCCAGGTACAGGAATGGCCGCGAGGTATACATCTTGTCGCTTTTGCGCAGCCACAGGCTCCACAAACCGGTGAAGATCATCAGCATGCCCAGACCAACCATGACCCGGAACGACCAGAAAACGATGGTCGAATTCGGCCGGTCTTCAGGCGGGAACTCCTTGAGCGCCGGCACCTGTTTATCCAGGGAGTGGGTCAGGATGAGGCTGCCCAGGTACGGAATCTCGACCGCGAATTTGGTCCTCTCTTCTTTCATGTCCGGCCAGCCGAACAGGATCAGCGGGGTGGCTTCATCACCGTGGTTTTCCCAGTGACCTTCGATCGCAGCGATTTTCGCCGGCTGATGCTTGAGCGTGTTGAGACCATGGAAGTCACCGATAACTGCCTGAATCGGGGCAACGATCAGCGCCATCCACATCGCCATCGAGAGCATGGTGCGGATCGCCGGGTTGTCCTTGCCGCGCAGCAAGTGCCAGGCCGCCGACGAACCGACGAAGAAGGCAGTCGCAACGAACGCCGCCGTGGACATGTGCAACAGCCGGTAGGGGAACGACGGGTTGAAAATAATCGCCAGCCAGTCCACCGGAATGACTTGGCCATTGACGATTTCGTAACCTTGCGGGGTCTGCATCCAGCTGTTGGAGGCCAGAATCCAGAAGGTCGAAATAAGGGTGCCGATGGCTACCATGACCGTCGAGAAAAAGTGCAGCTTGCGCCCGACCTTATTCCAGCCGAACAGCATGACGCCAAGGAAACCGGCCTCCAGGAAGAAGGCTGTGAGCACTTCATAGGTCAGCAATGGCCCGGTCACCGAACCGGCGAAGTCCGAGAAACGGCTCCAGTTGGTGCCGAACTGATAGGCCATGACCAAACCGGAAACCACGCCCATGCCGAAGTTGACGGCAAAGATCTTCGACCAGAAATGGTACAGATCGCGGTAAGTGTCGTTGTGCGTCTTCAGCCACAGGCCTTCGAGCACCGCCAGGTAACTCGCCAGGCCAATGGTGATGGCCGGGAACAGGATGTGGAACGAAATGGTGAATGCGAACTGAATCCGGGCGAGATCAAGTGCCTCCAAACCGAACATAAGTCTTCCTCTGTCAGGTAATACCGGCTGAAGGCTTGCGGCCTACACCCACTGCCCCCACGGATATGGAGTGTGGCGAATTCGAATTCGTTCTTTTTGTACCATCATCACAAACGTAGGGAGTCTGGCCATCTGGCCGCCGGATCAGTTCCACGAAGGGTCTTGATCTGGATCAAGCAACGTTGAAAGAGTAGTCGCATTTTTGCCGATGGACGGTGTGGTCTTTTGCCGCGTGACAGGTTGCCCCATGGGTTTGGTCATGAGCTGCAATACATTCCCAGTGGCGAGGGATTTAAAGGCTGCGTAGATCGGTGTCTAGCTAACTAAATCTTTCCAATCTGCAACTTCTCGTTACAGGTGGTGATAATCTCGCCCTTCCCCTCCGCCCAGACCTGCCCTCAGATGCCCAGCCAAGCGCCCCTGCTGTTACGTCATCACCGCCCGTTTATCGCGTTCTGGCTGGCTCGGGTGTTTACCGCCAGCGGTTTTCAGATGCTCACGGTGGCAATCGGCTGGAATCTGTATCAACTGACCGGCAACGTGCTCGATCTGGGCTTGGTAGGTTTGGTGGAGTTTGCTCCGCGGGTATTGTTCATGCTGCACACCGGGCATGTCGCGGACCGCTATGACCGGCGCAAGGTCGCGGCGATTTGTCAGTCCCTGCAGGCGCTGATCGCCCTATCGTTGGCCATTGGCAGTGCGACCGACCATGTCACTCGGGAGATGATCTTCATCCTCGCGTTCCTGCTCGGCGCCGCCCGCTCCTTCGAAATGCCGACGACCCAGGCCTTGCTGCCGAGCATCGTGCCAAGCGCGTTGTTCCCCCGCGCGGTTGCCGCTGCGCAATCTGCACAACAATCAGCGACCATCGTCGCCCCGGCGCTGGGCGGTTTGCTCTATGCCTTCGGTAGCGTCTGGGTGTATGGCCCGACGGTGATCCTTTATCTCATCGCTTGTGCGCTGATGCTCAACCTCCCGGCCCGGCAGACACCGCTGAACAAGGGCAAGGCCACCCTGGATTCGCTGCTGGCGGGCATCCGCTTCATTCGCAGTCGCCCGGACATTCTCGGGGCGATTTCCCTGGACCTGTTTGCCGTCCTGCTGGGTGGCGCGACCGCGCTGCTGCCGGTGTTCGCCAAAGATATTCTGCTGACCGGCCCGTGGGGTTTGGGCCTGCTGCGTTCGGCTCCTGCAGTCGGTGCGCTGCTGATGTCACTGTTTCTGGCGCGATTTGCCATAGAGCGAAACGTCGGGCGGGTAATGTTCACGGCCGTGGGTGTATTCGGCGTGGCGACCATCGCTTTCGGCCTGTCGACTTCGTTCTGGTTTTCTCTCGCCGTGCTGGTGGTATTGGGTGCAGCGGACATGATCAGCATGGTGATCCGCGCCTCATTCGTGCAACTGGAAACCCCCGACGAAATGCGCGGCAGGGTCAGCGCTGTGAATGGCTTGTTCATCGGCGCTTCGAATCAGCTCGGCGAGTTCGAGTCCGGCCTGACGGCCCACTGGTTCGGCACGGTGCCGGCAGTGGTGATGGGCGGCATCGGCACGCTGATGGTGACCGGGGCCTGGATCAAACTGTTCCCGACCCTGGCCAACCGTGACCGCATGCATGTGCCGGTGGAAGAGGTCAGGGTATGAGGCAGTCTGTCCAGGGCGCTCTCTAAACCACCAACTCTCCCGCCACTGTCGACCGTGTGGCTTTGCCGCAGAGTTGCTCCACCAGCGTCAGCGCAAACGCCAACGCGGCGCCTGAGCCCTGGGCGGTGATGCAATTGCCATCGACCACCACCGGCTGATCGATGAAGTTACAGCCCGACAGTTGATTGCTGACAGTGGGCAAGCAAGTCATGCGTCGCTGACGCAAAACGCCAAAGGTTTGCAGCGCCAACGCCGGAGATTCGGCAATACCGGCGAACAGACGCCCGGCGGCGGCCTGGTCCTTGATCAATTGTTGCAAGGGTTGGTGGGCCGCCAAATGCTGCGCCCCCACGGCACCGCCAGGCAGCACGATCAGGTCGAAGGGTTGGGCCAGCAAGTCCACCAACATCGCATCGGCCGTGAGACGAGTGCCGCGAGCGCAGGTGAGCATGCGCCGTGCCTCGATGCTGGCCACCACCACTTCCACCTTGGCGCGGCGCAGCACATCGATCAGGGTCACGGTTTGCAGATCGTCGATGCCCTCGGCGAGGGTAATCAGGGCTCTAAAGGTCATGGGCGCGGTCCACAGGATGATCTTTAAAGCGTAGTCAGCTTTCCTGACCCTTGTTCGAGCCCAGCCGTTACTTGATGTAAAGCTGCGTCGACATCGTGTTGCCGGGTGCGTTGATCGAGGTATTGCTGAACGTGAAGGTGCCGTCCTGCTTGCCCGCCAGGTTGAAGATGTACAGATAGCCGACAGTTTTTTTCCCGGCGGAGCACTCGGTCAGGTTGCCGGTATCAAAAGCACAGACAGGGGTTCGGGTGCCGTCCACTTTGAAACCGTCCAGTGCGACATGGGCTTCACGGCCGTAACCGACTTCCAGCACGTAGACTTTGATGTTCGGGCCCTTGTGGTCGCAACGGGTTTGCGCCTGGCCGTCCGCGATATTTTCAAAGCCACAGCCTGGCGATTCGACCTTGAGTACTTTTACCTGACTCAACGGTGGCGCCATGGCCGCAGAGGCTGTTTGCGCTCCGATGAAACAGGTGAGCAGCAGTCCAAATGCCGCCATCACACGCTTATTAATGCAATACATATTTACCCCCCCAAAACAGCGCGCAGTATGGCGCAGTTCCCTTTTGTGCAAAACATCGACGACGATCGCAGCCATAAGCAGCCATAGCCCCACGCTGCTGGTATGATGCGCGGCTTTTTCCGACCCACAGAAAATACCCAGGCGCCTGTAGCGGTCTGTGCTTTGCTGTTGAGGTCGATACATTCACGGCGCCGGGCGCGCCACGGGGAGCAGACATGCTGGAAAGGCTGTTTCAACTCAAGGCACACAACACCAACGTGCGGACCGAGATTCTGGCGGGCGTCACGACCTTTTTGGCCATGGCCTACATTCTGTTCGTCAACCCGAGCATCCTCGGCGAGACCGGCATGGACAAGGGCGCGGTGTTTGTCGCCACCTGCCTGGCAGCCGCCATCGGCTCGGCGACCATGGGCCTGATCGCCAACTACCCGATCGCCCTCGCACCGGGCATGGGCCTGAACGCCTTCTTCACTTACACCGTGGTCCTGCACATGGGCCACACCTGGCAAGTGGCGCTGGGCGCGGTGTTCATCTCGGCGGTGATGTTTTTCCTGCTGTCGATCTTCCGCATCCGCGAATGGATCATCAACAGCATTCCGCTGGCACTACGCTCGGCGATTGCTGCCGGTATCGGCCTGTTTCTGGCACTGATCGCCCTGCACAACGCCGGCATCGTGGTCAGCAACCCGGCGACCATGGTCGGCCTCGGCGACTTGAAGCAACCGGCGCCGATTCTCGCGACCCTCGGTTTTGCCCTGATCGTGGCGCTTGAAGCCCTGAAAGTGCGCGGTGCAGTCCTGATCGGTATTCTGGCAGTGACCATCGTTTCGATCCTGCTGGGCTTCACCCCGTTCGGTGGCGTGATGTCGATGCCGCCGTCCCTGGCCCCGACCTTCCTGCAACTGGACATCAAAGGCGCACTGGACATCGGTCTGGTCAGCGTGATCTTCGCCTTCCTGTTCGTCGACCTGTTCGACAACTCCGGCACCCTGATCGGCGTCGCCAAGCGCGCCGGCCTGATGGGCAAGGACGGCCACATGCCGAAAATGGGCCGCGCCCTGATCGCCGACAGCACCGCGGCCATGGCCGGTTCCTTGCTGGGTACGTCGACCACCACCAGCTACATCGAATCCGCAGCTGGCGTGAGTGCCGGTGGCCGCACCGGCCTGACCGCCATCGTGGTTGCGATTCTGTTCCTGCTGGCGCTGTTCTTCTCGCCATTGGCGGCCAGCGTTCCGGCTTTCGCAACCGCGCCTGCGTTGCTGTTCGTCGCCGTACTGATGACATCCGGCCTGGCCGAAATAGACTGGGACGACATCACCGTCGCCGCACCGGTCGTGGTCACCGCCCTGGCCATGCCATTCACTTATTCCATCGCCAACGGCATCGCCTTCGGTTTCATCTCCTGGACAGCCATCAAGTTGTTGTCCGGTCGCGGCCGTGAGTTGAATTCGGCGCTGGTGATTCTGTCGATTCTGTTCGTGATCAAGTTGGGTTGGTTCAACGCATGACTTTTGATTCCCAGGCTTATGCCGTTCAGCTCGAAGAAAAGGTCACGCGCCTGCGTGATCTGCTAGCCCCGTTCGATGCACCGGAACCAGCGGTGTTTGACTCGCCGCTGAAAAACTTCCGCCTGCGTGCCGAATTCCGTCTGTGGCGCGAAGCCGGCGACCGCCATTACGCGATGTTTTCCCAGGAAGACAAACGCACGCCGATCCTGATCGAAGAGTTCCCGATTGCCAGCCTGCGCATCAACCAATTGATGCCGCAGCTCAAGGCAGCCTGGCAAGCGAGTGCGGCCCTGAGCCACAAACTGTTTCAGGTGGAGTTCCTGACCACACTGGCTGGCGATGCGATGATCACCCTGTGCTATCACCGCCCGCTGGACGAACACTGGCACGCGGCCGCGTCAAAACTGGCAACCGAGCTGAACGTCAGCATCATCGGTCGCTCGAAGGGCAAACGCGAAGTGATCGGTCACGATTACGTGGTCGAGAAGCTCGAAGTGGGCGGCCGCACCTTCAGCTATCGCCAGCCGGAAGGCGCGTTCACCCAACCCAACGGCACGGTGAACCAGAAGATGCTCAACTGGGCGTATGACGCCCTCGGCGATCGTTCCGACGATTTGCTGGAGCTGTATTGCGGCAACGGCAACTTCACCCTGCCGCTCGCGACCCGCGTGCGCAAAGTGCTGGCCACCGAAATCAGCAAGACCTCGGTCAACGCCGCGCTCAGCAACCTGAGCGAAAACGCGGTGGATAACGTCACGCTGGTGCGTTTGTCGGCCGAAGAACTGACCGAAGCCCTGAACGAAGTTCGCCCGTTCCGCCGCCTGCACGGCATCGACCTCAAGAGCTACGAATTCGGTAGCGTGTTCGTCGACCCGCCCCGCGCCGGCATGGACCCGAACACTTGCGAACTGACCCGGCGCTTCGACAACATCCTCTACATTTCCTGCAACCCGGAAACCCTCGCGGCCAACGTCGCCCAACTGCACGACACTCACCGCATCACTCAATGCGCGATGTTCGACCAGTTTCCGTGGACCCATCACATGGAATCCGGGGTGTTGTTGACCCGTCGTTGATTGCAGACCCCATATACAAATCAGCCGTCCACAGGACGGCTTTTTTGTGGGCGATTGAAACGCCCTGTATTTATGCGCTCTTATTTGATAAGTACAGACTCAGACACTTCATTTGATTCCCGGTGTAATCAATCATGCAGCGACATTTCGACGATCTCCAGCTGGGCAGCATCGAACTGTTTTGCCTGGCCGCCGAAGCCGGCAGTTTTACCGCAGCCGCCCTGGTGGCAGGCGTGACCCCGGCCGCCGTCAGCCGCTCGGTGTCGCGCATGGAAGAGCGTTTGGGTGTGCGGCTGTTTGCGCGCACCACCCGCAGCGTCAAGCTGACTGACAGTGGTCGGCGTTATTTCGAGGAGTGTCGCGAGGCGCTCGCACAATTGGTCGAGGCCCAGCGCGAGGTAATGGGGCAGCAGCAAGAACCTTCCGGCACTTTGCGTATCAGTATTCCCACGACCTATGCCCATCATCGAATCCTGCCCTTGCTACCTGCGTTTCGGGCTCTCTTTCCTGCCGTGAAGGTCGAGGCGCACATCAGCAATCGCAACATTGATTTCGTCGGCGAAGGCTATGACATGGCGATCCGTGTGCGGGCCATTCCCGACTCCGGGCTGATCGCACGGCCATTGGAAGACGCCGCGCTGGTGATGATTGCCAGCCCTGATTACCTGAAGCGCGCCGGCACCCCGAAGACCCTGGATGACTTGGCTCAGCACGAATGCATTCAGTACGAACTGCCCAGCAGCGGACGGCGGATTGCCTGGCTGTTCAATGACAACGGCGTGCCGTTGGAGATTCTCGCCGAGGGCAACTATTGCTGTTCCGATGACGTCTTGGGCGGCGTGACGCTGGCAAAAAGCGGCGCCGGAATCTTTCAAACCTATCGCTTCATCGTCGAAAAGGAACTGGCGGACGGTTCGCTGGTGGAAGTGCTCAAACCCTATGGCGGACGCTCCCGCCCTTTCACGCTGCTGTACCCGCAAAGTCGCCATGTGCCGTTGCGGTTAAGAGCGTTTATCGATTTTCTGGTTGAGCAGCTGCCGCGCTGATTTGTCCGATTACCGCACAAATAATCCGGCCCTTCCGCCCTCTTCAATTGACCTTGTTAACCAGTTAGTACAATTTCTCCCCACAGGCTGAAACCTTCGGCCAATGCCAAAAATAATATGTGGAGAGACTCGATGTCCCCTATCGTTCTGGTGCTCAACGGCCCGAACCTGAACCTGCTGGGCACCCGTGAACCGGCGACTTATGGCCACGAAACCCTGGCGGACATTTCCGCGCTGTGCGGTCGCGCTGCCGAAGAGTTCGGCCTGACTGTGGAATTTCGCCAGACCAACCATGAAGGCGAATTGCTCGACTGGATTCACGCCGCCCGTGGCCGTTGCGCCGGGATCGTCATCAACCCGGCCGCCTGGACTCACACCTCGGTGGCCATTCGCGATGCCCTGGTCGCCAGCGAACTGCCGGTGATTGAAGTACACCTGTCCAACGTCCATGCCCGCGAACCCTTCCGGCATCACTCCTTTGTTTCGTCCATCGCCACGGCGGTCATGTGCGGTTTCGGCAGCCACGGCTATCGTTTGGCGCTGGAGCATTTCAGCCAACGTTTGGAAGGTTAAGCGTCATGACACAGAACACCGTGGTATTGGCCGGGCTGATCGGTGCCGGCATCCAGGCTTCCCGCACCCCCGCGCTGCACGAGCATGAAGGCGATGCGCAGGGTTTGCGTTACCTGTATCGGCTGATCGATCTGGATCAATTGAAACTCGACAGCAGCGCCCTGCCCGACCTGCTGATGGCCGCCGAACGGATGAATTTCACCGGGCTGAACATCACCTTCCCGTGCAAGCAGACAATCATCCCGTTGCTTGACGAATTATCGCCGGAGGCACGCGGTATTGGCGCAGTGAATACGGTGGTGCTGAAGGACGGTAAACGCATCGGCCACAACACCGATTGCCTGGGTTTTGCCGAAGGATTTCGCCGAGGCCTGCAGGGCGTTGCCCTTGAGCGCGTGGTGCAAATGGGCGCTGGTGGCGCAGGCGCGGCAGTGGCCCACGCGCTATTGAGCGAAGGCGTACAGCTGCTGAGCATTTTCGATGTAGATCAAAGTCGCGCTCAGTCGCTGGCGAACAACCTCAATCAGCATTTTGGTTTCGGTCGCGCCGTGGCCGGGCATGATTTGCCAGGCACGCTGAGTCAGGCTGACGGCCTGGTAAATACCACGCCGATGGGTATGAAAAAATTGCCGGGCACACCGGTGCCGGTGGAGCTGCTTCGGGCGCAGTTGTGGGTTGCGGAGATCGTTTACTTTCCGCTGGAAACCGAACTGCTGCGCAACGCTCGCGCGCTGGGCTGCCGAACCCTGGATGGCGGCAACATGGCGGTGTTCCAGGCGGTGAAGGCGTTTGAGCTGTTCAGCGGCGTGGTGCCGGATGCCCAGCGGATGCTGGCGCATTTTCAGAGCATGAATGGTTGAAAAGTCTTCGCGGGCAAGTCGGATCGCCGCACCGCTCGCTCCTACACAGGTCGCGTGATCTGCAGGAGCGAGCGGTGCGGCGATCCGACTTGCCCGCGAAGACGTCAGGCCTGCAAATACCGCAAAACCGACTCGCAGATCATCCCCCGATGACGCTGCTTGATGCTTTCTTCCGGCAAGTCGATCTGAAAGATCTCACTCAAGGTATGACGGTTCGACACGCGATAGAAGCAAAACGAGCTGATCAGCAGATGCACATCCAGCGGATCGAGACCGCTGCGGAATACACCCTCTGCAGCCCCGCGCCGCAAAATCTCGCCCAGTGAATCGAGGATGGTGTTGTTCATCGCCTTGATCGCATCGGAGCGCTTCACATACTCGGCGTTATGAATGTTCTCGATGCTGACGATACGCACGAAATCGACATTGCGATCATGGTGATCGAAGGTGAACTCCACTAGGCGACGAATCGCTTCCACCGGCGCCAGTTCGGTCAGGTGCAATCGGTTTTCGGTGCTGCGAATATCCCCGTAGAGTTTCTCCAGCACCTCGACGTAGAGCTGTTCCTTACTGCCGAAGTAGTAATAGATCATGCGTTTGGAGGTGTGGATGCGCTCGGCGATCGCGTCGACGCGCGCACCGGAAAGCCCCTGCTGAACGAACTCGACAATGGCCTCTTGAAGGATGTTCTCGCGGGTCTTTTCCGGGTTGTTCTTGCGACTCTTGCGAGGCTCGGCAATTGGCTTTTCGGGCGCTACAGAGAGTTCTGAAATTATTGTCATTGCGGGCTCACGGCCATCACTGCACAAGCTGGCGATTATGGGCTGCCGCGCACAGTGAAGGAAGTCGCGAGGCAGCAGTTTTGTACCCGTGTTTACGATTTTCCTACAACTTTGCCTGACGTACGCCACCACTTCGCGATTTGGCCATGGCCGCCAGTCGCACTGCCACGTTGGCCGCGCCGTAACCCGCGTAGCCGTTTTTGCGCTGGATTATTTCAAAGAAGAACCGCCCTTCGAACGGTTCGGTGTACACATGAAACAGCTCACCGCCCTGAGCATCGCGGTCGTAGAGCACGTTGAAATAGGCCAGCTCGCTGAGGAACTCATCGTCGAAATCGAACCGCGCGGCGAGGTCATCATAGTAGTTGAGTGGGATATCCAGCAGCGGCACGCCTGCCTCCTTGGCGCGGCTGACTTCGGCAAAGATGTCGTCGCAATCGAAAGCGATGTGATGCACGCCGGAACCGCGATAACTCGACAGTGCGTGTGAGATGGCGGTGTTGCGGTTTTCGGAAATGTTCAGCGGCAGGCGGATCGAACTGCAACGGCTGCGCAATGCACGGCTCTTCACCAAACCATACGGGTCGGGCAACACCACTTCATCGTCGGCTTCGAAATCCAGCAGGCTTTTATAGAACAGCACCCAGCTATCAAGGCTGTCGGCCGGCAGCGCCATCGCCATATGGTCGATGCGTTTGAGGCCACCGCTGGCCACGGCCGTCGGTTGCAGGTTGAAATCGGTGCCGTAGACGTCGGCGTCCTTGTCCACCAGGTAAATCAGACTGCCATCCGGCGCACGCACCGCTGCCAGCTCAAGCTCATTGGGGCCTACCAGTCCGCGATAGGGCTGGCCTTTGTACGCAATGGCACGGGCCAGCGCACTGGCGCTGTCCTTCACCCGCACGGCGGTGGCGCACAGCGACGGGCCGTGCGCCTCGAAAAAACTGTGGGCGAAAGAGTAAGGCTCGGTGTTGAGGATCAGATTGATATCGCCCTGACGCAACAGGCTGACACTCTTGGAACGGTGTTGCCCGGCCTTGACGAAACCCAGCCGCTCCAGCCAATGGGACAGCTTGGCACCGAGGCTTTCGTCCACTGCGAATTCAAGGAACTCGATGCCGTTGTATTCGCTCGCATTTGGGGTGTCGAACAAAATGTCGCGATTGGTCGGGGGCGTGGCTTCCTGTTCCAGACGTTGGCGGGTTTTCTCTTCCAGATACAGCAACGAACGCAAACCGTCGGCAGCGTTGGCCCGTGGCGGTGCGGCGCGGAAGCCATCGTTGAAGATCTCCAGCGACAGCGGCCCGGTGTAGCCACTCTTGATGATCGGCGCGAGAAACCCCGGCAGATCAAATTCGCCCTGGCCCGGGAAGCAGCGGAAGTGTCGGCTCCACTCCAGCACATCCATGGCCAGGATAGGCGCGTCGGCCATTTGCACGAAGAAGATTTTGTCGCCGGGAATCTCGGCGATGGCACTCGGGTCGCCCTTGAGCGACAGCGTATGAAAACTGTCCAGCAACACGCCGAGGCTCGGATGATCGGCTTGGCGAACGATGTTCCACACCTGTTGCCAAGTGTTCACATGCCGGCCCCAGGCCAGCGCTTCATAGCCGATCCGCAGGCCACGAAGGCTGGCCCGCTCTGCGAGCTGGTGCAAATCATCAACCAGAATCTGCTCATCACCGATGGAATCGGCCGAGGCGTTGCTGCAGACCAACACCAGATCAGTGCCCAGTTCCTGCATCAAATCGAACTTGCGCTCGGCCCGCTCCAGATTACGTGGCAGGCGATCGCGGCGGCAACCTTCGAAATCCCGAAAGGGTTGAAACAGCGTGATGGCGATCCCCAGATCGGCGCACATCTGTTTGATTTCGCGCGGGCTGCCGTCGTAGTAAAGCAGGTCGTTTTCGAAAATCTCCACCCCGTCAAAACCGGCGGCGGCAATGGCTTCGAGTTTTTCCGGCAGGGTGCCGCTCAAGGAAACGGTGGCAATGGAACGCTGCATGTGTCGACTCCCGATGGTGGGGACATTCTTGTTGGGCAAATTATTGGCTTGACGAATCCACACAGCAATTCAAAGTGTACTACCCGGTTAGTTTTGCGGGCGATTATCGAACACAATGGCGGTTGGCGAATTGACGATTTTTCGTCCACTGCGCAACATCGACTACACATTGAGTCCGGCCAAACCCCATGGACTCGGTTACCAAAGACCCTGAACACCACATAAAAATTTCAAAAAACGGGTACACGCTCATGCGCTCATTCAACGCCTTGTTTGCTTGCTCCATCGCCCTCCCGCCATACCTGGCATCCATCCGAACCTTGCGCTCTCTCGGCCGAACCGTGCCGCTCGCTGAATAACACGTTGTCGTCAGCCCGACGAAAACACCTCAGCCGATCAATCACACCCGCGCCTGTCGCCGTCGATTGATCACGCGCCCTTGAAGTCCCGACAAGCCTCGCTTGTCAGTCATTGAACGGATGGCACATACACATGATTCCTTCTCAAAGCTCTCGCGTGGCTCCGGCCATGGGCGTCGCCACTGGCGGTATCGGCGACAAAATCCGCGGCGCCATGGCGGTCGGCAAAACCCGTTGGGGGATGCTGGCGCTGGTGTTTTTCGCCACCACTCTGAACTACATCGACCGCGCCGCCCTGGGCGTCATGCAGCCGATCCTGGCCAAGGAAATGAGCTGGACGGCGATGGACTACGCCAACATCAACTTCTGGTTTCAGGTCGGCTACGCCATCGGCTTCGTGCTGCAGGGCCGGTTGATCGACCGGGTCGGCGTTAAACGCGTGTTCTTCTGCGCGGTGCTGCTCTGGAGCCTGGCTACCGGCGCTCATGGCCTGGCCACTTCGGCGGTGGGCTTCATGGTCTGTCGGTTCATTCTCGGCTTGACTGAAGCAGCGAATTACCCGGCCTGCGTGAAAACCACGCGGTTGTGGTTCCCCGCCGGCGAGCGTGCCGTGGCCACCGGCATCTTCAACGCCGGGACCAATGTTGGCGCGATGTTCACGCCAATGCTGTTGCCACTGATCCTCCACGCCTGGGGCTGGCAAGCCGCGTTCCTGTGCATGGCGGCTCTGGGCGGCATCTGGTTGCTGTTCTGGGGCCTGAAGTACTTCAACCCGGAAGATCACCCAAGCGTTAAACAATCGGAACTGGACTACATCCAGAAGGAAGTCGAGCCGGAACAATCCCGCGTACCGTTCTCACGAATCCTGCGCATGCGTGGCACCTGGGCCTTCGCCCTGGCCTACTCAATCACCGCGCCGGTGTTCTGGTTCTACCTGTACTGGCTGCCGCCATTTCTCAATCAGCAATACAACCTGGGGATCAACGTGACCCAGATGGGTATCCCGCTGATCATCATCTACCTCACGGCTGACTTCGGCAGTGTCGGTGGCGGGATTCTGTCCTCGTTCCTGATTGGTCGCGGGGTCAACCCGATCAAGGCACGACTGATGTCCATGTTCCTGTTCGCCTGCTGCATCATCGGCGTGGTCATGGCCGCCGGCTCGAGCAGCCTGTGGCTCGCGGTGTTTGCCATCTCCCTGGCCATCGGTGCTCACCAGGCCTGGACCGCGAACATCTGGAGCCTGGTGATGGACTACACGCCCAAGCACATGATGAGTACGGTGTTCGGCTTCGGCGGAATGTGCGCGGCAATCGGCGGGATGTTCATGACCCAGTTGGTCGGCCACATACTGACGATCACCAACAACAACTACACCGTGCTGTTCACCATGATTCCGGCGATGTACTTCATCGCGCTGACCTGGATGTACTTCATGGCACCGCGCAAGATTCCTACCGTCACCGAGTAAAAAACCCTACTAAGGCAGGCCTGATTCCAGGCCTGCCTTAGTACCTTCCTACCGACGACTCTGTTGCCACGCCACCGCCAACCCGCTGCAGCAAATCACCGCGATACCGATCACCGTGGTCAGGGTCGGTGTGTGAGAAAACAGCAACCAGCCCAGCAAACCGGCAAAGGCAATCTGGCAATAGCCGAACGGCGCCAACAACGCGGGCGCTGCGTGACGGAAGGCCTGGGTCAGAAACAGATGCGCCGTCATCCCGCACGCCCCCAGCGCCACCATCAAAAACCCATGAGCCAGGCTGGGCACTTGCCAGAAGAACGGCACCAACGCACTCATCACCAACGTATTACAGATCCCGGCGAAAAAGTTACTGGTGGTCGGGCTGTCGATTTCGCTGAGCTTGCGGGTGAGCAGCTGATAGAAGCAGAAAAACAGCGCCGAGCAGAACGGCAGCAGCACCGCAGGCGTGAACAGCTCGCCGCCGGGATGGACGATGATCAACACACCGATAAATCCGCAAATCACCGCCAGCCATTGGCCGCGCGTCACCTGCTCACCGAGCAGTGGCACCGACAATGCAGTCACCAATACCGGTGCAAGAAAATTCACCGCCGTGGCTTCGGCCAACGGAATGAACAACAGCGCACCGGTAAACAGCAGGCTGGTTCCCAATAAGCACAACGCCCGCATCAACTGCAGCAATGGGCGCTTGGTGCGCAGGACGCGCAACCCGGATTGCGGCAGAAAAATCCCGGCCATCAACAAGGTGTGAATCACATAGCGAGCCCAGACCACCATGACGACCGGATAGAACCCGCAGAGGTATTTCGACAAGGCGTCATGGCTGGAAAACAGAAAGGTCGCGACCACCACCAGCAGGATGCCTTTGAAAGGATGATTGACGCCGGAGAGTGGGGTGCTGATAGGCGACGTCAAGGCGAGGTTCTCTTCTGGCGGGACAATTCCAATAATTTAGAACCCGGTTCCAGATTCTTGTAGTCGTAACGACTGAAAGTGTGCGAACAGCGCACGGTTTTTTAATCGACTTCCAAATCGATGGGTGCAAGCGCTATCAGCTAAAGAGTTCCGACGCCTGACTCGCCGCCGAAAGCTCTTGGGCAAACGCCAACAACGTCGGTGCCAGTTCGTGCAGTCGCGCGCCCGGCATCCGCGCGCTCGGTCCGGCAATGCTGAGCACGCCGATCACTCGCCCCTGTAATGGATCACGGATAACGGCAGCAATCGCCGACGTGCCTACCGCCGAACTTTCCTCGACGCAGGCATAGCCCTGCTCGCGCGCCAGGCGCAGCCGCTCCAGCAGTTCGATGTTGGAGCGTGGCGCATTGGGCCCCAGGCCCTCGGGCTTCTCGACCGCCTGGCGCTCAACCAGCGACAACGCTTCGGCATCGCTCATGCAAGCCAGCCACGCATGCCCGGAAGCGGTATAGAACAGCGGCGCATCGCGCCCCATGTCCGGGTCGTAACGCAGGCCGGAACGGGCTCCCTGGGATTTGGCGATCCAAGTCTGGCGCTCGCCTTCGATCACCCCCAGACGCACCAGCTCGCCGGTCTCCCGGGCCAGCCGATCCAGCACCGGCTGCACAATATCCGCACCACTGCCGGACAAGTAACGAAAGCCCATGGCAACCAGTTTGGTCGATAAGTGATAACGCAGGTTTTCCGGGTTCTGCCGCACATACCCCAGTCGAATCAGTTCGGCGAGTAAACGGTGGGTCGCGCTCTTGGGAATGTCCAGTTGCTCGGCCAGCGTCTGCATCGGTAAACCTTGGGGTTCACCGGTAAGGCTTTCCAGCACGCTGAAAACACGTTCGATCTGACTGCCTGCCATGGGAGATTCCAAACGAAATTTGGCTGATTCTAAAAGACAACTCAAAGGAAGCAAAATCTGGAACCTGTCCGGCAACTGCCTTGACCGATCTGCAGTACCCGTCCGTCCATGAAACCGCTAATGTCGCCACTTAGGAGAACCCCTGTCGCCAAGGGCTGTCAGACGACCGGACTGGCGCCATACCTACTCACCGGCAACACTCATCACCATGCGCCTTCATCAGGTAAAAAAGAGGATCCCCCATGCTTTGGAAAAAAGGCCGACGTAGCGACAACGTGGTCGATGCCCGTGGCGATGATGTCGGTGGTGGGGGCGGTGGGATGCGTTTCGGTGGAGGCAAGGGCCTGAGCCTGACGGCGATCCTGTTGATCGTCGGGATTGGCTGGATCACCGGCCAGGACCCGATGCAGATCCTCGGCCAACTGACCGGGCAAATGAGCGAGCAATCGGCACCGGACACCACCCAAACCCGCAAGGCGCCCCCGGCCAATGATGAGGGAGCCGAATTCGTGCGCTCGATCCTCGGCGATACCGAAGACACTTGGCGCCAGATTTTCCAGCAGGCTGATCGGCAATATAAAGACCCGACCCTGGTGCTGTTCAACAACCGCGTCAACTCGGCCTGCGGCCTGGCGACTTCAGCAACCGGTCCCTTCTATTGCCCGGCGGACCAGAAGGTCTACCTCGATACGAGTTTCTTTCAGGAGATGTCCCAACGCTTTTCCGCCGCGGGCGACTTCGCCCAGGCCTACGTGATCGCTCACGAAGTCGGACACCACGTGCAGACCTTGCTCGGCGTTTCAGCGAAGATTCAGACCGCTCGCCAACAGGGCCGGCAGATGGAAGGCGACAATGGTTTGCTGGTGCGCCAGGAACTGCAAGCCGATTGCCTGGCCGGTGTCTGGGCCAACCATGCGCAGAAACGTCTGAACTGGCTGGAACCCGGTGACATCGAAGAAGCCTTGAACGCCGCCAACGCCATCGGCGACGACCGCTTGCAACAGCAAGGTCAGGGCCGCGTGGTGCCGGACTCCTTCACCCATGGCACTTCGGCCCAGCGAGTGCGCTGGTTCAAGGCCGGATTCGCACAGGGCCAGGTTGGCCAGTGCGACACCTTTGCCGCGAAGAATCTGTGATGCGTAAATGGCTGCTGGCTCTGTTAATCACCTGCGCAAGCACCCAGGCTGCCGAGCAGGGCGTCAAGGCAATCAGTTCCGGGCGCTTGCTGCTGAGCGCCGGTGAAATCGCGGTGAGCATCGGCCCGACACCGGCGAAAATCGAACGCGTGCTGATCATCGTCCATGGTCGATTACGCAATGCTGAAACCTACCGCCAAAGCGCCGAGCGCGCAGCCGAGCAGGCCGGGCAAAGTGCGAACACGTTGGTGCTCGCCCCGCAGTTTCTCAACGAAACCGACATTGCGAGCCATCCGGTGTCTGACAGCGTTTTACGCTGGCAAGGCAATGACTGGATGGCCGGCGGCTTATCCATCGCGCCGTTTACGATGAGCTCCTATGCGGCCCTCGACGAAATCATCGCTCGACTGGGTGATCGGCGACAGTTTCCGGACGTGAAGCAAATCGTCATCGCCGGTCACTCCGGCGGCGCTCAGGTGGTTCAGCGTTATGCCTTGCTGGGTCACCCTCAGCCAGCCCTCGATACGGAGGGCATAAAAGTGCGCTATGTGATCGCCAACCCTTCGTCGTACGCCTACTTCAATGAGCAACGGCCAGTAGCGTTCAGTCATGCGGGATGCCCGAATTTCAATCGCTGGAAGTATGGACTGGCGGGCCTGCCCGCTTATGCCGATGGGCAAACACCTGCGCAACTCGAAGAGAACTATGTCAAACGTGACATCGTTTATTTACTCGGCCAGCAGGACACCGACCCGAATCATCCGGCGCTGGATAAAAGTTGTGAGGCTAAAGCCCAGGGGGCTTCTCGATTGATTCGCGGGCGCAACTATTTCAATTATCTGAAGCGACGCCATCCTCAAGGGTTGAGCCAGCAGCTCATTGAAGTGCCTGGGGTCGGGCACAATGAAGACGGGATGTTTACCTCGCCCGAGGGGCAGAAGGCGTTGTTTGGTCAGTGAGTCTTGTGGCGTCTGATCAGACGCCCCATCTCTCAAGCCGAAAGCAGCTGTCGCAACTCCACGCAATCGCGCGCATGCCAATCGGCCAATTCCGGCCACGGATTATCCGGCAGATTCACCAGCACCGTCCGCGTCCCCGCCGCCCGCCCGCAATCCAGATCGAAGCGGTAATCACCAACCATCACCATTTCGCTCGCAGGAACCTTCCAGGCTTCGGCCAATTTCAGTAAACCACCAGGATGCGGCTTGGGCGGTGCTTCATCCCGGCCCAGTACATCCTCCACCGCGAAGCAGTCGGCCAGGCCAATCGCCTCCAGCGTGACATGGGCCAGCTCACGAGCATTGCGCGTGAGAATGCCCAGACGATAACCGCGCCCGGCCAATTCACGCACGAGCTCCACCGCACCCGGCGCCGGTTTCGAACCCAACGCCAGATCCCGCTCGTGCTCCAGCAGCCATGCGTGTTTGGCCGCGGCTTCATCGGCCGGCAGCGCCGCGAGGTGGGTGAGGATGTCGTCTTCGGCGGGAATCGCCAACGCCACGCGAATCGCTGCGAAGTCATGCACGGCCACCGTCAGGGTGCCGTCCATGTCGAACACCCAGTGCCGCACCTCGGCCAGGCTCATGCCCAATCCTTGCGATGACGAATCAGGCCTTCCTGGGTGACCGAGGCCACCAATTGTCCGGCACGGTTGAATACGCTGCCGCGGGAGAATCCGCGCGAGTTGCCGGCCCACGGGCTGTCCATGGCATACAGCAACCAGTCATCGGCGCGCAGGTCGGCGTGGAACCACAAGGCGTGATCAAGGCTGGCGACCTGCATGTCTTTCTGCCAGACCGATTTGCCATGGGGCAGCATCGAGGTGGTCAGCAGACCGAAGTCCGACGCGTAGGCCAGCAGGTATTTGTGCAATGCCGGGGTGTCAGCCAAGGCACCGTCGGCGCGGAACCATACGTATTTGATGGGATCGGCAGGCTGCGGGTTGTAGGGGTCTTTTTCGGTCACCGGCCGAACTTCGATCGGTTTCGGGCACAGCAATTTTTCGCGCATGTGCTCAGGGATCAGGTGCGCGCGCTGCTGGGTGAGCTCCAGCTCCGACGGCAAGTTTTCCGGGCCGACCACTTGCGGCATCTGCGTCTGGTGCTGGAAGCCTTCTTCGTCGTACTGGAACGAGGCGCTGCAGGTGAAAATCGGATTGCCCTTCTGGATCGCCGTCACCCGGCGCGTGCTGAAACTGCCGCCATCACGCACCCGATCGACCTGATACACCACCGGCAATTTGGCATCGCCCGGGCGCAGGAAATAACCGTGCATCGAATGCACATGGCGCGCCGGCTCAACTGTCTGACTGGCCGCCGACAGGGACTGGCCGAGTACCTGGCCGCCGAACAACTGACGAAACCCCAGGTCCTGGCTGCGGCCACGGAACAGGTTTTCTTCAATCGGTTCCAGGGTCAGCAGGTCTACCAGATCTTCCAACACTTGGCTCATTCAGACTCTCCTCACACAACGCAATGCCGCGCAGTCTTGGCTGCGGCGGTCGATTCAGTTTATGGCCCGGTTCAACATGAGGGTCATTGTAAACGTCCGCGCCTGCTTATCCATGCAAGGTTTGCAGCCATTGCTCACGGGTGATGCGGTACAACACATGCGGGCGCAGCGGATGATCGGCTGCAAGCCGCGGGTGCTCGAAGTCATCGGCGGGGGCATGGTGCATGCCGATCGCTTGCATGACTTTCTCGGATGGCAGATTGGTCCTGGTGGTGAATGCGACGACCTCTTGCAGCGCCAATCGGTCGAACCCGCAGCGCAGAGCGGTCCACGCCGCCTCGCTGGCATAACCCAGCCCCCAGTGCTCACGCGCCAGGCGCCAGCCGATTTCAACGGCCGGGGTGAAGGGCGCGTCGAAGCCGACTACACCCAGCCCGGTAAACCCGATGAACGCGCCGGTGTCCTTGCGCTCCAGCGCCCAGAGGCCAAAACCGTGCTCGGCAAAGTGCCCGCGAACCCGCCCGATCAGCGAGGCACTTTCCAGCCGACTCAAGGGCGCCGGAAAATAACGCATCACCTGTGGATCGGCGCACATCGCCGCAAACGCCGGTAAATCCTCATCACGCCACTGCCGCAACAACAGTCGTGCGCTTTCGAGTTCCAGTATCGGCTCCATCTCGTCCCCCTTTCCCATCCCGCAAGTCTACATCGCTGGTAGGATCCTTCACTCATTCCTACATGCCTTCCTGTATAAATCAGCCATGCCCCTGCCATTGATCTACCACGAAGACTACAGTCCCGAGTTCCCGGCGGATCACCGCTTCCCCATGGACAAGTTTCGCCTGCTGCGCGATCACTTGGTGGACAGTGGCCTGGCCCGCGACACCGACCTGCTGCGCCCGGACCTCTGCCCGCCAGAGATTCTCGCCCTCGCCCATGACCCTGCGTATATCGAACGCTACATGGGCGGCGAATTGTCCCGCGAAGACCAGCGACGCCTCGGCCTGCCCTGGAGCGAAGCGCTGGCCCGGCGCACGGTGCGAGCGGTCGGCGGTTCGCTGTTGGCGGCCGAACAGGCGCTGGAGCATGGCTTGGCTTGTCACCTCGCCGGCGGCACGCACCACGCGCATTACGATCATCCCGCCGGGTTCTGCATCTTCAACGACCTGGCGGTGATCAGCCATTACCTGCTGGAAAGTGGCCGAGTAAATCGGGTGCTGATCTTCGACTGCGATGTGCATCAGGGTGACGGGACTGCACGGATTCTGCACAACACTCCGGAGGCAGTGACCGTTTCCCTGCACTGCGAAAAGAATTTTCCTGCACGCAAAGCCGAAAGCGATTGGGATATTCCGTTGCCAATGGGCATGGGCGATGCCGATTACCTGAAGGTGGTGGACGACGCACTCAACTATTTGCTGCCGCTCTACCAACCGGACCTGGTGCTGTACGACGCCGGTGTCGATGTGCATAAGGATGACGCCCTGGGTTATCTGAAGCTGACAGACGAAGGCGTCGCCGCTCGCGATGAAAGCGTGATGCGTCACTGCCTGGGCCGGGATATTCCGGTGGTTGGCGTGATCGGCGGCGGCTACAGCAAGGACCGCAAAGCCCTGGCCCGCCGCCATGGCATCCTCCATCACAGCGCCCAACGGGTCTGGCAGTCATCAGGTTGTCATTGATCTATGGGTCTTTACCCACAATGCCTGTGGAACCGCCTGTGGATAACCTGAGTGAAAGGGTCTGCAGGCCATGCGGGGTGTAGGCTACAGAGCGGTGGTTGTTTTTTAACCAGCCCTCGAATCCTCCCACAAGGAGCAGGGCTGGTAGAATGCGCCCCCTATTCCGCCACGCCGCAGCTCTCGCCATGACCCAGCCCTCCACTTCCCTCCCCCCTCACGTCGCCATCATCGGCGGCGGCCCCGCCGGTTTGATGGCGGCTGAAGTGCTGAGTCAGGCCGGGATCAAAGTCGACCTGTACGACGGCATGCCTTCAGTGGGGCGAAAATTCCTCCTCGCCGGGGTTGGCGGCATGAACATCACCCACTCCGAGGCCTACCCGGCGTTTCTCTCACGCTATGCCGAACGGGTACCGCAGATTGCGCCGCTGTTACGGTCCTTCGGTGCTGAAGCGTTGTGCCAATGGATTCATGACCTGGGTATCGAAACCTTTGTCGGTAGCTCCGGCCGGGTGTTTCCTACCGACATGAAAGCCGCGCCCCTGTTGCGCGCCTGGCTCAAACGCCTGCGCGAAGCCGGCGTCGTTATCCACACCCGCCATCGCTGGCTCGGCTGGGATGACAACGGTGACTTGCGCATCGACAGCCCCGAAGGCGAAAAAACCGTTCAACCCGACGCGACCCTGTTGGCCCTCGGTGGCGGCAGCTGGTCGCGCCTCGGTTCGGACGGTGCCTGGATGCTGCCGCTGGAACAGCGCGGTGTAGGACTGGCACCGTTGCAACCGAGCAATTGCGGCTTCGAAGTGCAGGCCTGGAGCGAATTGATGGTCAGCAAATTCGCCGGCAGCCCGCTGAAAAACATCGCCATTGGCCTCAATGACGACGTGCCACGACTCGGGGAATGTGTGATCACTGCCACGGGGATTGAAGGCAGTTTGATCTACGCCCTGTCGGCACCGATCCGCGAAGCGATCAATCAACATGGCTCGGCAACCGTTCACCTCGACCTGTTGCCAGGCAAGCCTGTGGATAAAATCCAGTCTGCGCTGAGCAAACCGCGCGGTTCACGCTCCATGTCCAAACACCTGCACAGTCAGCTTGGCCTTGATGGCGTGAAAGCGGCGTTGTTGCGGGAGCTGACACCGGCCGACTGTTTTGCCGATCCGGCATTGCTGGCCAAGGCGATCAAGGCATTGCCGCTGACGCTGGTGAAAACCCGGCCATTGGACGAGGCCATCAGCAGCGCGGGGGGCGTGATGTTCGAGTCGGTGGATGAACGTTTGATGCTCAAGCAACTGCCCGGCGTGTTCTGTGCGGGTGAAATGCTCGATTGGGAAGCGCCGACCGGCGGCTATCTGCTGACCGCGTGCTTCGCCAGTGGGCGTGCGGCTGGGTTGGGGATGGTGGAGTGGTTGCAGCGCAAGGGCTGAAGACCGCGGCGCGCCGGCCCTGATCGTTCCCACGCTCTGCGTGGGAATGCAGCCCGGGACGCTCCGCGTCCCTACCGAAGCGGACGCAGAGCGTCCATTGAGGCATTCCCACGCAGAGCGTGGGAACGATCTTCAGAGGATCAAGGCTTACGCTTACGCGGCCCGGTATTGAACACCGGCACTTTACGCACAGGCTTGATCGAAGGCTCCGGCGCCGAAGCATCACCGCTCTCGACCCATTTACCCAGGTTGCGCTTGCCGCCACTGGAGGTCTTGGGCTTCTTCGGTTTTTTCGGTTTCTTGATCACCTGACCGCTGGCATCGGTATCCGGCACGCGGTGTTCAGGCTCGAAATCCTGCTCCATCTGACGAGTCAACGTCTGACGGGTCAGCATCTCGATGGCTGACAGCTGATTCACTTCATCAGCACACACCAGCGAAATAGCCTGCCCGGTTGCGCCCGCACGGCCGGTGCGACCGATGCGATGGATGTAGTCCTCCGCCACGATCGGCAGGTCGAAGTTGACCACCAATGGCAAATCTTCGATATCCAGACCACGCGCTGCCACGTCGGTGGCGACAAGGATTTGCACTTCGCTGGCCTTGAAACGATCCAGCGCCCGCTGACGGGTTGCCTGAGGTTTGTCGCCGTGGATGCCGTCGGCATTGATGCCCAGGCCCTGGAGCTTTTCCACCAACGCGTCTACGCCGTTACGGGTCTTGGCGAACACCAGCACCTGCTTCCACTTGCCCTTGCGCATCAAATGAACGAACAGCTCCGACTTGCGCTTCTTGTCCACCGTCACCACCCATTGCTTGACGGTGTTGGCAGCGACGTTGCGCGGGCTGACTTCGATGCTCAGCGGGTCGTTGAGCATTTGCCCGGCCAGCGTGCGGATGGCGTCGGAGAAGGTCGCGGAGAACAACAGCGTCTGACGTTTCTTCGGTAGCGCTTTGTAAATGTTCCCCAGCTCTTCGGAAAAACCCAGATCGAGCATGCGATCGGCTTCATCCAGCACCAGGGTTTGCAACTGGTTGAACTTGAGCGCGTTCTGGCGGAACAGGTCGAGCAAGCGGCCCGGAGTCGCCACCAACAGGTCGACGCCTTTGCGCAGCTTCATCATTTGCGGGTTGATGCTGACACCGCCGTACACCGCATACGTGCTCAACGGCAGGTTCTCGGCGTACTGGCGCACGGCTTCGTGAACCTGCTCGGCCAGTTCGCGGGTCGGCACCAGGATCAATGCGCGCACGGAGTTGGCGCTGACTTTCGGCCCTTCCATGGCCAGCAACTGCAGCAGCGGCAAGGCGAAACCGGCGGTTTTGCCGGTGCCGGTCTGGGCTGCGGCCATCAGGTCGCGACCGGCCAGTACCGCCGGAATCGCTTGTGTCTGCACCGGCGTAGGGGTCTGGTAGCCGAGCGTCTCGAGAGCGCGCAGCAAGGGTTCGATCAGGCCAAGGGTGGCGAAAGTCATGGGAGTACCGTAGGAAAATTCAGCGCGGGTTGTTCAATACAAGTGTGCAAAACAAGATGCAATGGCGCGCAGTTTACCCTAATTCGCTCGGGATTCTGTCGGCACCACTACGGCAGGCCGATCCGCACCACGGCGCCACTGCGGCAACCCGATCAACACCACGGCGCTGATGATCACTGTCATGGCCAGCGCTTCTTCAATACCAATGGTCTCGCCGACAAATACGATCCCCAGCAACACCGCCACCGCCGGGTTGACGTAGGCATAACTGGTGGCCGCTGCCGGACGCACGTGTTTCAACAGATACATGTAAGCGTTGAAGGCAATGATCGAACCGAAGAACGTCAAGTACGCCAGCGCCGCCCAGCCTTCGATCGGTGGCATGCTCTCCAGATGCTCGCCACTCACCGCGCTGCCGATCAACAACACCACGCCGCCCACCAGCATTTCCACGGCACTGGCCATCGCGCCCTGTGGCAACGGCAAGTGTTTGCTCCACACCGAACCGAAAGCCCAGGACGCGGCCGCGAACACCAGCAACGCCGCACCCAACGGGCTCGATTGCAGATTGGAACCAAGGTTGAGCATGGCGATACCGATCAGCCCGAGCACAATCCCGGCCCATTCGAGACGGGTATTACGCGCCCCCCAGAAATATCCGCAAAGCAAGGTAAACAGCGGCACCGTTGCCACCGCCAACGCGGCAACGCCGGAAGCGACACCGGTGTGTTCAGCCACGCTCACTGCTCCGTTACCGCACGTCAGCAGCAAAATCCCGATGATCCCCGCCGCTTTCCATTGCGCCCACGTCGGTGCCGGTGCCCCGCGCCAGCGCAGGAACGCGTACATCAACGTACCGGCGATCACGAAGCGGATACCGGCGAGCAACAACGGCGGCCAGTACTGCACGCCGATTCGAATCACCAGGTAGGTCGACCCCCAAATCACGTACAGCGCGAAAAAAGCAGCGATCAGCGGTAAGGAAAAACGGCGTATGCCAGGCATGGGCAGCTCGAGAACAAGACAAAGAGAGCAGCTATTCTAGAAAGGCCAACGGCGGAAAATAAGTTACAAAACCTGTTTATAGCGCCGGTACACTTTTCAAAGCACGGAGTTCAGCGCTATAAACCGTGCTTTCGAAAGTCAGTCTTTTTTCAGGAATGCCATGATGGACAAATACGACCGCATGCTCCTCAGCGCCCTGTTGGAAAACGGTCGTGCGTCCTACGCCGAACTGGCGCGCAAGGTGAACCTGTCCGCTCCGGCGGTGGCCGAGCGCGTGGCCAAACTTGAGGCCTGCGGGGTGATCACCGGCTACCAGGCGAAAGTCGACATGGCCAAGCTTGGCTTGCCGATCCAGTGCGTCATCGAACTGCGCCTGAACCAGCACGGCAATCAGAAAACCTACGACGAACTGATCAAAATCCCACAACTCACTGAATGCCATCGCGTCACCGGCGACCCGTGCGTGATCATGCAAGCGGCCGTGGGTTCGATGCCGGAGCTGGAAGAGTTGATCAACCGTATCGCCACGTTCGGATTCAGCAAGACCTCGATCGTGCTGTCGAGCGCCATCGAAAAGCGCGTGCCGTTGGGGCAGTTGGAAGGGAATGGCAAATAGCTCTTCTGTAGGAGCTGTCGAGTGAAACGAGGCTGCGATCTTTTGGCTTTTAAGATCAAGATCAAAAGATCGCAGCCTCGTTTCACTCGACAGCTCCTACAGGCCGGGGGGGGGAGGCAGGAGGTCCGGGATTTGCGGTGTTTCAGTCAGAACCCACGATGCCGCTTCAAATGCTCATTAATCTTCGCCGCCGGCACTTTCTGCAAACTGACGAGCAGATCATGGGACAACTCCCGCAGCCCATGCTTGCGCCGCAACTCTTCAGCCAGGTGCGCCGTCAGGTTGGCCGCCATTTCGGCATCGGCCATGGCCCGGTGAGCCTTGCCGGTATTGGGCAGGCTGGCGAAAGTGGTGAGGGTGCCGAGTTTGTGGTCCGGCGCGGCGGGCATCAGGCGGCGGGCGAGTAACAGCGAGCAGGCAAAGTTCTGCAAGCGTGTGCGTTTGATTCGCCCGAGCTCGTAGTCCCAGAACTTCTGGTCGAACGCAGCGTTGTGCGCCAACAGCGGCGTGATACCAACGAACTCATTGACCTCGTTCATCACCTGCTCGGCCGAGGGCGCGGTGCGCAGCATGGCGTTGCTGATGCCGGTGAGTTGCTCGATAAAGGCCGGCACCCGCACGCCAGCGTTCATCAGGCTTTGGTAACGCTCGACGATGCGCCCCTGTTCAAGAATCACCACGGCAATTTCCGTGGCCCGGCAGCTGCTGCTCGGGGAGAGTCCGGTGGTTTCAAAGTCGATGACTGCTATGCGTTCCAAACCTGTTTCAACTCCGTAAAAATCAATTCTTGAGCAGCAACGCGCCTTCGATCGGCACATAACGGCTGGCGGCGCGGATCAGCGAATTGGCGGTGAGACCGGGCACGCCATAGGCGACCGCTTGCACGCCGTGCTTGCTGATGATGCGTTCCAGCAGCATGTCGAAATCGCCGTCACCGGAGGCCAGCACCACTTCGTCGACATGGTCGGCGGCATCCATGATGTCGAGGGTGATGCCCACGTCCCAGTCGCCTTTGGCCGAACCGTCGCTGCGCTGGATGTAGGGCTTGAGCTTCACGATGAAACCGAGATTGCGCAGGATCTGCTGAAACTGCTGTTGTTTGCTGTCGCCACGATCGATCGCATAGGCATAGGCCTCGACGATCTGCCCTTCCTTACTGACGTCAGCCCACAGCGCGGCGTAGTTGAAGTGGCAACCATAGGCCTGACGCACGGTGTAATAGAGGTTCTGGACATCGGCGAACACTGCGATTTTTTTCACCGTACATCCTCTTTGGCGTGCCGAAGCACGGACAGGATCAGGCACCAGGGCCCGAAAAGTGGCCCAGTATGCCAGCCCGAAGGATTGTTCCGCGAATAATCGGCCCGGGGCGCCATCGCGCCCCAGACGAATGGTGTATCAGATGAAGGAATCGTCGTCGCTACCGAAGAACGATGAGCTGTCCTCGCTATAGTCGGCGTCGGCGAATCCGCCTTGATCGCTGGAATTGTCAGCCACACGCTGATCGTCGCCCCAGCCATTGCCGCTGTCGCTCTGGTCGTTGACCTGAGCCGGTTCTTCCTTGATGACTTCAACCACTTCCGGCTGCTGATTGTGCTGAAACAGGCTGCTGATGCCCTGCGCCAGCATCACACCACCGGCCACACCCGCTGCCGTTTTCAACGCACCACCAAGGAAACTGCTGCCGGCCGCCGGAGCTTGTTGTTGCGGTGCATAGTTCTGCTGCGGTGCGGCACCGAAGTTTTGCTGTGGCGGCTGCGAGTTGAACGACGGCCGCCCCGGTTCACGCCAGCCCCCATTCGACGGGGCTGCGCTTTGAGCCGGCGCAGGCTGCGGATCACGGGAGCCACCACCGAAGATGCTCGACAAAAAGCCACCGCTGCTCGGCGCCGGTGCCGCCGTCTGGGCCTTGGCCGATTGCAGTTCAGCCTGCAATTGCTGGACTTTTTGGGTGAGTTGCTTGTTCTGTTCGTCGAGGCTCTTGATGGCTGCCTCTTGCACCAGAATCGCCTGGGTCATGAAATAGCCCGCCGCTGGCTGGCGAGTCAGGTGTTCCTTGATCCGCGCTTCGGCCTGGGCATCGCGCGGGGCTGAGTCCGTTTCGGCCTGTTGCAGCCGGGAAAACAGTCCATCGATCAGGGTTTGTTCTTCGCTGTTCATGGCGACCTCATAGATTGCCGGGAAAATCGTCGCCCTCATCCACGGTGGATAAGGTGCTCACCAGTAATGGGGCTGATACAGGATGTTTCAATGACCTTTACCGAACGTTTACGTTTGCGCCCCAAAGGGTTTCATCGGTTAAAGTGAGGCACTGCTTTCAACCTGCGATACCGACTGATGAATCCGTTCGACGTACTGCGTGACTCTCTGTATTTCTTCAAGCGCAACCTGCGCCAGATCGTGCAGCTGTGCCTGCCGCTGGTGATTGTCGAGGCGCTGCTGCAACAAGTGGTCGATCACTCCACTGAGCCGGACAGTTTCCCCGGCATCAGTGTATTGGTCGGCCTGCTGGTGTATCCGCTGTACACCGCCGCACTGATCCTGTTTCTCGATGCCCGCAGCCGTGGCGAATCGCCGCGCACCCGCGACTTGCTGGCGACCTCCGCGACCCTGTGGCCGCGTTTCGCCCTGCTGACCGCCCTCAATACCCTGCTGATCCTGATCGGCCTGTCACTGTATTTCCTGCCGGGGATCTGGCTAATGGTGACGCTGGCGTTCGGCGAATACCTGCTAGTGCTGCGCGGCCTGGCGCCGCTGGCGGCGATGAAGGAAAGCCTGCGCCTGACCCGCGGGAATTTCCTGCGCATTCTGGTGTGCATTCTGTGCGTGATGGCCCCGCTGTGGGTGCTGAAGGGGGCGACACTGGCGGTTTACCCTGACCCGCAGAACCCGGTGATCTCGCTGCTGATCGACAGCGCCCACAGCTTTCTGCAACTGTTCACCAGCGTGGTGGTGTTCCGTTTGTTCATGCTGATCGCCGATGCGCCCGAGAAAGCCGACGGGGCGCTCTAAGCGCTCTACCCTTGGGCTTGGGCGCTGCTCTCGGTTATGCTCGGGGTCAATTTTGTAACGCTATAAGCCGAGCCATGACCCGTCTACTGCGCTACACCCTGCTGTGCGTGCTGATTGCCATTGGCCTGATTGCATTGATGCTCTACAGCCTGACCTGGCGCCCCGAAGCCAAGGAAGTGCTGCCGGTCAGTTGCAACGCCCAGGCGCCGACGCTGGTGCCCGGCCAGGCGCTGAAGGTGATGACTTGGAACGTCCAGTATCTGGCAGGCAAGCGCTACGTATTCTGGAACGACCTGGCCGCAGGAAACGACGAGCGCCCTACACCTGAAGACATGGCCTTTAGCCTCGACGAAGTGGCACGGGTGATTCGCGACGAGAAACCGGACATCGTGCTGTTGCAGGAACTCGATGACGGCGCCAAAGCCAGCGACTACCAGAAGCAGTTCAAATTGCTTCAGGATCGAGTCACCGACCTGTATCCGTGCAGCGCTCAGGCCTTCGACTGGAAAGCCGACTTCGTGCCAGAACCGCACATCTTCGGCAGCGTCGGCCGGCAATTGGCAACCCTGAGCCGCTACCAGATCGAACACGCCGAACGCCTGCAATTACCGGTCGCATCGGCCAATTTCATCAGCCGTCAGTTCAAGCCGAAAAACGCCTTGCTGGTCACTCACCTGCCATTGAGCAACGGCGGCCAAATGGCCGTGTTCAACACCCACCTGGAACGTGCCACCACCCCGCTCGACGAAACCTTGCAACGCCAGGTGGCAGCCGTGACCAAGGTCCTCGACAAGTATGAAAGCCGCGGCACGCCGTGGCTGATCGGTGGCGACTTCAACCTGTTGCCGTTGGGCCAGTATCGACGCCTGCCCGCTGAACAACGCACGCCCTACTCCGCCGACAGCGCACTGCATGTGTTGTGGGACAGATACCCGATGATCCCCACCAACAACGAAGCCAGCGGTATCGACCGGGCGCAATGGCTGACTCATTACCCGAATGACCCAGGCTTGAACGGCCCGGACCGGACCGTCGATTACCTGTTTTACAGCCCGCACCTCAAACGGGTTGAGGCGAGGGTGAGGCAGGACGATACGTTGCGCATTTCCGATCACATGCCAGTGATTGCGCGGTTTCTGTTGCCGGCCGCGCCTTAAATTTGCGGCGTTAGTGAAAGATCGCAGCCTGCGATCTTTTGACCTTCAGCTTTTACGCGGTTTGATCCGCGCCGTCGCCTCGGCCACCAGCGGATCATCCGGCCAGTAGTGCTTCGGATACCGCCCCTTCAAGTCCTTCTTCACCTCGGCATACGTACTGCGCCAGAAGTTCGCCAGGTCCTGCGTCACCTGCACCGGTCGCCGCGCCGGAGACAGCAAATGCAGTTTCACCACTTGCCGGCCCCCAGCAATGCGCGGCGTCTCGGCCAAGCCGAACAACTCTTGCAAACGCACCGCCAGAATTGGCGGCTGTTCACTGTAATCCAGACGAATCGATGAACCTGACGGCACGCTCAAATGATGTGGCGCCAGCTCGTCCAGCCGTTGCGGCAGTGGCCAGGGCAACAGGTTATGGATGATGCTCGACAGGTCCAGATTGGCGAAGTGACTGAGCCGCGAGACTTTGCCCAGATACGGCATCAACCAGTGTTCGAGACTTTTGAGCAGAGCGGTGTCGCTGACATCCGGCCACTCACTCTCACCCTTGCTGCCAAGGTCCAACTGCCGCAATAACGCAACTCGTGCCTGCCACTGACGGAGTTCCGGGGTCCACGGCAATAGCTCCAGACCTTTGCGCCGCACCAGATTCACCAGTGCCTGACTGCGAGCGCTTTCATCGAGCCCGGTCAGCGGCTCACGGCTAAGAATCAATTCGCCAACCTTGCGCTGACGCTCGGCCCGCAACACGCCTTCGCGCTCACCCCAATCCAGTTGATCGACCACGCGCACTTGCTCGGCCAGCACCGAATCGAACAGCGTCGGATCGAAATCAGCCGCCAGATAAATCCGCTCTTCACGCTGGCCCTGGCGACTGCCCAGATCGGCGATCACCAGCCACGGTTGTTTCATCAAACTGTCGGCTTCGGCGAACAGCGCTGCGCGACCGTTGGCCAATCGATACTCCGCGCCACCGGCCCGCCGCTGTTGGGCGACCCGGTCGGGATAAGCCAACGCCAGCAACGCGCCAAGCCAGCGCGGATGCTCGGGATCGCTGACCGGTTCCGACGCCTTTCCTCGCAGATAACCGCGGTACTGCCGCGCCAATTGCCGGGCCCGTTGAACGCCGCCCTGAGCACCACGAGCGGCTCGTTCTTCGCCGGACAGCAGCACCAGTCGACTGTGCAGATCCGCGCCAGCGCCACGCAAGATATCCCGCTCACCGAGCAGTGCCGCCACATCACAGGCCATGTCGGCCAAGCCGAGCGCCTGACCACGCAACAGCAAATGAGCGATCCGCGGATGGGCCGGCAGTTCGGCCATGGCCTGACCATGACGGGTCAGCGCGTCCCCCTCCAGTGCGCCCAAACGCTCAAGAAGATCCTGAGCCTGTGCATAAGCCGCTGCGGGCGGGATATCCAGCCAAACCAATTGACTCGGCGTCACGCCCCAACGCCCCAGTTGCAAGGCCAGTCCGGCAAGATCCGCCGAGAGGATTTCCGCACTGGCGTAAGCCGCCAGTTGCTCGTGCTGATCCTGCGACCACAACCGATAACACACGCCCGGTTCCAACCGCCCTGCCCGGCCCGCGCGCTGAGTGGCGCTGGCTTTGGAAATACGCTGAGTATCGAGGCGGGCCATGCCGCTGCCCGGATCGAAACGCGGCACCCGCGCCAGCCCGGCATCGATCACCACGCGCACACCGTTGATGGTCAGGCTGGTCTCGGCGATGTTGGTGGCCAACACCACTTTGCGTTTGCCTGCGGGCGCCGGATCGATCGCCGCACGCTGCGCCGCCAGATCCAGTTCGCCGTGCAACGGGCAAAGCAACACCGGCGTGCCCTCGCCCAGCGCATCGACCAATTGTTGATGCACCCGACGAATCTCCGCCTGCCCCGGCAAGAACACCAGCAGGCTGCCGGTCTCATCGTTCAGCGCGTCGAGGATGGTCTGCACCACTCTTGGCTCAATGAACTCACCGGGCTGAAACGGCCGCCCCCAGCGCATCGCCACCGGGTACATGCGACCTTCGCTGCGCAGAATCGGCGCATCATCCAGCAACCCGGCCAGGCGTTCACCTTCCAGCGTTGCCGACATCAACAGAATTTTCAGCGGTTGGTCGTCGCGAAACAGCTCGCGGCCATTGAGACTCAGGGCCAACGCCAGATCGGCGTCGAGACTGCGCTCGTGGAATTCGTCAAAGATCAGCAAACCCACGCCTTCCAGCGCCGGGTCATCCTGCAAGCGCCGGGTGAGGATGCCTTCGGTGACCACTTCGATCCGGGTGTTGGGGCCGACCTTGCTGTCGAGACGAATGCGGTAGCCCACGGTTTCACCGACCTTCTCGCCCAGTTCACTGGCCAATCGCTCCGCCGCCGCCCGCGCGGCCAAGCGGCGCGGTTCGAGCATCAGAATGGTCTGCCCGGCCAGCCACGGCTCATCGAGCAAGGCCAAGGGCACGCGGGTGGTTTTACCGGCGCCGGGCGGTGCTTCGAGCACGGCTTCGTGGCGTGTAGCGAGGGCTTCACGCAGGGCGGGTAAAACTTCATCAATCGGCAAAGAAATCATGCTGGCTCCCAAACAGAGCGGCGAGTATAACGGCGAACTGCTCGGCGTTTGTCGCGGTCCTAATTCATACAGACGACGCTTCGTTTCCAGATAACTCAGGAGATTTCACATGCGTGCTCCCTTTCGCTTGATTGGCGGTGTACTGGTCGCGACCTTGCTGACCCAAATGACCGCCTGCGGCACGATTTTCTACCCCGATCGTCGCGGTCAGATCGATGGCAAGATCGACCCGGTCATCGTCGCGCTGGATGCCGTGGGCCTGCTGTTTTATATCATTCCGGGCCTGATTGCCTTTGCCGTGGACTTTGCGACTGGCGCCATTTACTACGAGCCCGGCCGAACCGCCCAGGTGGCTCCGGAAAAACTCAAGGAAGCCATCGGCGCCGACGGCAAGGTCGATAACCACAAGTTGCAGACTATTCTCGAAACTGAGTTGGGCCGCAGCTTCCCGCTGGACGATCCACGTCTGATCCAGCACAAGGGCAGCACCCAGCAACTGGCCATGTTCGGCCTGCAACCCGCTGCGTAATCGGTGCACTAAAAAGGAAAAGCCGCACTTATGACCACCAGTACCGAACACGCCCGCCTGCTGCGGCTGGCGACGCGCGCCTCGGTGGCGGTGGCGTGCACGCTGATCGTCGCCAAAGCCATCGCCTGGTGGCTGAGCGGCTCGGTGAGCATGCTCGCCGGACTGACCGACTCGGCCCTCGACGGCATCACTTCGCTGCTCAACCTGTTGGCTGTGCACTATGCCTTGCGCCCGGCCGATGATGATCATCGTTATGGGCATGGCAAGGCCGAATCATTGGCAGGCATGGCTCAGGCACTGTTCATCGGCGGCAGTGCGGTGCTGATTACCTTGCAGGCGATCGAACGGTTGAAACATCCCGAGCCGGTGAGTGCGCCATGGCTCAGCATCGGGGTGATTGTGTTCTCCCTCGCGCTAACCGTGGCCCTGCTGATATTGCAGCATCGGGTGATCAAGGCAACCGGCTCCAACGCCGTGCGCGCCGACTCCTTGCATTACCGCTCGGACCTGCTGCTCAACGGCAGCATTCTGGTGGCCCTGGTACTGGCCGGGTTTGGCTGGCATCAAGTCGACCCCTGGTTCGGCTTGGGGATTGCCGCTTACATCCTTTGGAGCGCCATTCACATCGCCCGGGAAAGTTTTGCAGTGCTGATGGATGAAGAACTGCCGCCGGATGTCAGCCGCCACATGCTCGAACTGGCCTGCAGCGTGCCGGGCGTTCTGGGTGCCCACGACCTGCGCACACGGATCTCCGGCAACCATTGGTTCGTGCAGTTGCATTTGGAATTGCCGGGGGATTTGACCCTGTCAGTCGCCCACGCCATCAGCGATCAAGCCGCCGATGCGATTCACGCCGCCTACCCGCGAGCCGAAGTGCTGGTGCACGCCGACCCGCAGGAAGTGGTGAAAGCCGCCAGGGTTCAGTAACTCACCTGATAACCGCGGCTGCTCAGGCAGTTGCCCTGGGCCTGTCGGTAGGCTTGCACCACCGACGGAGCCGGTTGATAGGTGACGGCCCGCGGATCGAAACCACTCTGATCCACGGCCCAGCGATAGCATTCGTAACCATCCCGGCTGACTTCCTCCGGCGACTGGCCGTTGGCCGGATACGCCACCACGTCGTAGCCATTGCCGGCCGATTGCGGCTGCACGGGCGGTTCGACCACCACGTAATCCTGAGTGCTCTCCTGGTAGGCGTAATACGCGCCGGCCGCCAGGAACAGCAGCGCACCACCGATCCATACTTCACGGGCGTAATCGGGCAAGTATCTGACCCGAATTCCGCGAGGCGGCTGAACCACCACGTAACGCGGGCCTTGCGGGCGATACCAGTAACCACCGGAATAGAAATAATCCTGGCCACGATACGGTACGCGGTAGTTGCGCTCGGGGAAGCGGTCGATCACGTACCCCGGACGATACTGCGGGCCGGGGCCCCAACCATTGCCGCGCCCATCCGGGCGACCGGGCCAGCGGCGATCATCGTGACGTGAGCCCTGCCCGCCAGTCTGCCAGTGCTGGTTGTCATAGTTGCGCGGCTGCTCGTCCTGATAGTAGCCACGCCGGGGTTCCTGGGTCTGGCGCACAGTATCGGGCCGGCCCTGAATCGGCAGATTGTTACTGGGTTGTTGCGGCGGGCGGCCCTGAACATTGGGATCGTGCGACGGAAGGTTCTGACGCTCGCTGCCCTGGTTCTGGTCGTGCAGCTCGAACTTGCGGCTGTTATCGCCACGAATGATTTCGTTGTTCTGCGGCCGGGGCGGGTTGTTACCGCGATGGCCCTGGTCATTGCCCTGATGATCCGGCCCCCGTTGACCGCCATCGGGCCCACGGATTTGCGGCTCGTCGGCAAGCGATTGCGCAGTGACACTCACACACAGCAAACCAACACCGGCCAAACGCCAGATGCGCGACTTCATGCTTTTCCTCACTGCGGGTTAGGACCTGTACATAAGACTGGGAAAGCGCAGGCCGGTTCTGCAACAGGTTATCAGTCACGCAACTTATTTATTGAGGGGCGCCGATAAATTCCGGGCAATAAAAAAGGGAGACCCGTCGGCCTCCCTTTGAGAACTTCGTCCGTGCTCGACGCTTATGACGTCGGCTCACCTCACGCCGTCTTCTGGACAGTGTGTAGCTCGGGGGCCAACACATCCCCGGTGGGGGTGGCGACCGCAGCTGGCCTGATTGGGCGAGCCGCACTGGACTGTTTGTCCGAGCAGTGATTCTGGTGATAAGAATAGGCCCGGAGCGACGACAGAGGATTGCGAAGATTGCTCAAATAAACATCACTTGCGCAATTTTTAACTCAGGATAGATAATCCTCCGCAATAGTTATGACAAAGGCCTGATTGATGAGCAAACTCGACCGATACGACCTGAGCATTTTGGCGGAATTACAGCGCGACGCGCGCATCTCCAATCAGGAGCTGGCCGAACGCATCGGCCTGTCGCCTTCGCCTTGCTCGCGGCGGGTCAAGCAACTGGAAGACGACGGTTACATCACTCGCCAGGTCGCCCTGCTGGACCGCAAGATGCTCGGCCTGAGCCTGACCGCCTATGTGCTGATCGGCATGGACCGCCATACACCCGAGCGTTTCGAGAACTTCGAAGCCGCCATTCGCACCTTGCCGCAAGTGCTGGAATGCAGCCTGGTGACGGGAATGGATGCGGACTATCAGCTCAAAGTGGTAGTGCCGGACATGGACCACTATCAGAAACTGCTGCTGGGGCATCTCACCCGTATTGAAGGGGTGACCAGTGTGCGGTCGAGTTTTGTGTTGAATCAGGTGCTCAACAGCACCGAGTTGCCACTGACTCATTTGCGCAGCTGAGGACGCCATCGCGGGCAAGCCCGCTCCCACAGGTTATGCGTCAGTCACAGTATTGCGCTCGACACAAAGCCTTGTGGGAGCGGGCTTGCCCGCGATGGCGTCGGCACAGGCGACGAATAGCTGCGACACACTGCCGCAGGTCAATACTTCACCAATCCCCCTTGGCATATACTCCCCCGCGTTTTAGCCCCACCCGCGCTGGAGATATTCAATGGATCCTGCAGTACTCGAAGAGTGGATGATGACTGGCCTGGTCAGCATCCTGATCATTTTCATGGGTTTCATCGTCTGGGATCTGGCGAAAAAATCCAAGGCCGGGCGCTTCGGCTCGTTCATTCTGTTCTTCGTACTTGGGCTGGGCGTGGCCGCATTCGTGGTCAAAAGCGTGGTCATCGGCATGATCGAATCCGGCACTCTATAAGCGCGCCGGCACTTCCTTCCACTGGCCCTGATCGAGCCCTTCGATCGACCAGTCGCCGATTTTGACCCGTACCAGACGCAACGTCGGCAAGCCGACCGCCGCGGTCATGCGCCGTACCTGACGGTTGCGGCCTTCGCGAATCACCAGTTCCACCCAACTGGTCGGTACGCTTTTACGAAAGCGCACCGGCGGGTTGCGCGGCCACAGTTGCGGCTCATCCAGTTGTCGCGCTTCGGCTGGCAAGGTCATGCCGTCGTTCAATTCGACACCCTCGCGTAAACGCTGCAACTGCTCAGCGCTCGGTTCGCCTTCCACTTGCACCCAGTAGGTCTTGGCCAGTTTGTGTTTCGGGTCGGCAATCCGCGCCTGAAGCTGGCCGTCGTTGGTCAGCAACAGCAAGCCTTCGCTGTCACGGTCCAGCCGCCCTGCCGGGTAGATTCCCGGAATCTCGATGAAATCCTTGAGCGTCGCCCGCCCTTCGCCGTCGCTGAATTGCGTCAGCACATCGAACGGTTTGTTGAACAGAATCAGCTTCGGCTCGGCCGGCGGCGCTTTGGCGACACGGCGCGGGGCTGATTGCGGTTTATTCGCGCCAGGGCGGCGAGAGTCGGGACGTTGAGGACGAGACATGAGCAAAGGAACATCTAACGGTCAGGGCTGCTAATGCTAGTGCCCTGACCGCCAAATGACCACGACAAACCGTTAGCGGAACGGCGGCTCGTCAAAGCTGCGCAGTTTGCGCGAGTGCAGCGAGTTGAGCTCGGTGCGCAACAGATCCACCGCTTCGATGCCGATCTTCAAGTGTTGGCTGACCGCGCGTTCATAGAAGGCGTTGGCCGAACCCGGCAGTTTGATTTCGCTGTGCAACGGTTTATCCGACACACAGAGCAATGTGCCGTATGGCACCCGCAAGCGGTAACCTTGCGCGGCAATGGTGCCGCTTTCCATGTCCACCGCCACGGCGCGGGACAGGTTGATCAGCGGACGTTCCTGCGCCCAGCGCAGTTCCCAGTTGCGGTCGTCGTAGGTCAACACGGTGCCGGTACGCAGGCGCTTCTTCAGCTCGTCGCCCTTCTCACCGGTGATGTTGGCCGCCGCTTGCTGCAACGCCATCTGCACTTCGGCCAGGGCCGGAATCGGAATGTTCGGCGGCACAACCCGGTCGAGAATCCCGTCGCGGCGCATGTAAGCGTGGGCCAGCACGTAGTCACCAATGGTCTGCGACTGACGCAAGCCGCCACAGTGGCCGATCATCAGCCAGCAATGCGGACGCAGCACCGCCAGGTGGTCGGTGATGTTCTTGGCGTTGGACGGGCCGACGCCAATGTTCACCAGGGTCACGCCATGGCCGTCGCTGGCGATCAGGTGATAGGCCGGCATCTGGTAACGATGCCAGACCACGCCCGCGGCAATCGCCGACGCCTCGCCGTGGTCCATGCCTTTTTCGATGATCACATTGCCCGGCAACACCATGCGCACAAAACGCGGATCGTTGCGCAGTTGCTCCAGGCCATGAACGATGAACTGGTCGACGTAGCGGTGGTAGTTGGTCAGCAGAATCCACGGCTGCACATGGCGCCAGTCGCTGCCGGTGTAATGCACCAGCCGGCGCAGGGAGAAGTCCACCCGCGCAGCGTCGAACAGGGCCAGTGGCAGCGGGTCGGTGTTTTCCCAATCGTACAAGCCATCGGCGATGCCATCGGTGGCGGCCGACAAATCCGTACTCGGGAACACGCGCGCCAGCACCGCCGCCGTGACGCCGGAGCCGGCCAGTTCATCACCCTGCTCGACCACGTACGGATACGGAATGTTCTGCTGACTGACGCCGACTTCCACGGTCACGGTGAAGTCATGCATCAACGGGACGAGTTGTTCCAGCAGGTATTTGCGGAAAGCGCGGGGATGGGTGACGGTGACGCTGTAGGTTCCCGGCAGTTGAACCTTGGCATAGGCGCGAGTGGTCTGTGGGACTTCACCCTGGCAAAGGTAGGTCAGACGCAACTCGGGATATCGAAATAGAGCACGCTGTTCAGCGTCCGGCTCGACGCGATCCTTGAGATAACGCTTGAGCGCCTGATTCAGCGCTGTGGTTGCACGCTCGTGCAAGGCAGCAAGCCGATCCACGGCTTGCTCGGCGGTTTGAACGACAATAAACGCTTCGGTCACGATCAGCTTCCTGTGTTCTGACTTGCAGACCTTCATCTTGCCTGCATCATCGCTTCACGGGAACAGTGGCGTGTTGGCTGCACATCAATTCTGATACACAGATAAACCCTGTGGGAGCGGGCTTGCCCGCGATGACGTACGAACAGTCGACATCAATGTCATCTGATGCACCGCTATCGCGGGCAAGCTCGCTCCCACAGGTTTTGTGGTGTTTATTCGATTGTGGTCAAAAGCCCTGCGGCGTCGACCGGACCACAATCGCTTCCACATCCAGCCCGCGCGGCAACGTTCCATACACCCGACCGGCCGAGCCCAGGCGACTGGCGATGAAAGCATCACTGACTGCAGCATTCCCCGCTTCCAGCAACAGCTTGGCCTGAAGCCCCAAGGCGATGTCTTCGGTGAGTTGGCGGGCGCGGTATTGAATGTCGTCGGTGTCCTTGAACGCCGCCTGCAATTGGCGGATGTGCGCGGCCAGGCGTTTGTCACCATGACCGTCGCCCAACTCGCTGAACAGCACATCAAGCACACCCGGTTCTTTCGACAACGCACGCAACACATCGAGGCATTGCACGTTGCCGGAACCTTCCCACGTCGAGTTGACCGGGGCCTCACGGTACAGACGCGGCAGGATGCTTTCTTCGACATAACCGGCGCCGCCCATGCATTCGGCCGCCTCATTAATCATCGCGGGCGCGCGTTTGCAGATCCAGTACTTGCCCACCGCCGTCACCAGCCGGGCGAATTTCGCCTCGTGGTCGTCATCCAGATGATCCAGCGCCCGGCCCATGCGCAAACTCAAGGCCAACGCCGCTTCGCTTTCCAGGGCCAGGTCGGCCAGCACGTTTTGCATCAAGGGTTGCTCACTGAGCAATTTGCCACCGACCTTGCGATGGGCGCAGTGATGGCTGGCCTGGGTCAGCGCCTGGCGCATCAGCGCGCTGGAGCCGACCATGCAATCGAAACGGGTCATGGCAACCATTTCGATGATGGTCGGAACACCCCGGCCCTCTTCGCCGACCATCCAGGCCAGGGCGCCACGGAACTCCACTTCGCTTGAGGCATTGGACCAGTTGCCGAGTTTGTTCTTCAGCCGCTGTATGTAGAACTGATTGCGCGTGTCGTCCGGGCGATGACGCGGCAGCAGGAAACAGGTCAAGCCTTTGTCGGTCTGGGCCAGAGTCAGGAAGGCATCGCACATCGGCGCCGAGCAGAACCACTTGTGGCCCACCAGTTCATACGCCTGACCGGGCCCACTGGCGCCGACCGGATAAGCCTTGGTGGTGTTGGCCCGCACGTCGGTGCCGCCCTGTTTCTCGGTCATGGCCATGCCAATGGTGACCCCGGCCTTGTGGGCCATGCCGACGTTGCGCGAGTCGTATTCGGTGGCGAGGATTTTCGACAGCCATTGTTCGGCCAAATCCGGTTGCAGGCGCATCGCCGGGACGCTGGCGAAGGTCATGGTCAGCGGGCAACCGCTGCCGGCTTCAGCCTGACTGTGTAAATAGGTCATGGATGCACGGGCAACGTGGGCACCCGGTTGCGGGTCGGTCCAGGGCAAGCCAGTCAGGCCATGCTCCACCGCCGTGCGCATCAACTCGTGGTAGGCCGGGTGAAACTCCACCACGTCGATGCGATGGCCGTAACGGTCATGGCTGACGAACACCGGTTTGTTCTGATTGGCCGCAAACCCCGCCTCCATCAGCGGCCCGCCGGCCAATGCGCCGTAAGCGTCGATCCGCGACTCGGCCCAACCGGCATCGAAACGCCGCGACCACTCCTGCAAAGGCAGGTCGATGCGATAGAGGTTGGTACCGTCCAGCGACGGTGGCTGGTTGGTGACTTCGTGGGTTTCGGCGAACTGATGCAGGTTCATGACGGGGCTCCTTTGGTCAGCCAAGGGACTTTCAGTTAAGCACCGCCCCGAGGTTGAACAAAGTGGCATATCTGCCTAACTGTCGGCGCTTTCGCCTTGCCCCGGACAGAGCACCCGCCGATAGAGCGCCGCCTGTAAATCTTCGAATTTCACCGGTTTGCTCAGGTAGTCGACCAAGGTGTCGCTCGGGCAATAGGCCCGGTCCGCACTCAGGGCAATCATGAACACCGGTAATTCGGCGCAACCCGGCAAGGCGCGGATCCGGCCGCAGATCGAGGCACCGTCCAGTGGCGGCAGCTGACAATCGAGCAGCACCGCATCAACGGTTTCACGCTGCAAGTGATCAAGCGCAGCGATGCCACTGTCGGCGGTGCACACGCGGAACCCAAGCTTGAGCAACATGCCACGCATCACCAATTGATTGATGCTGTTGTCATCGACCAGCAACACCGTACAGTCCTGAGGCAAACGCAGGTGGGAGGTTTGCCGGATAATCGAAGGCGCAGATTGCACCACTGGCAACTCGAACTCGACGTCCAGTTGAAAGCGACTGCCGCGACCCGGTTCCGAGCGGTGGCTCAGGCGTCCGCCGAGCAATTCGACCAGTTGCCGACAAATGGCCAGGCCAACGCCCAAACCACCGTATTCACGGGTCATCGAGCCGTCGACCTGGAAGAAACGTTGATACAGCGTCGCCTCGTCCAAATCGGTAAAGCCAATGCCGGTGTCGATCACTGCAAAGGACAGTGCCAGCCGATCGGGCGCTGCCGGTTTGCCCGTCACCCGCAGCGCCAACCCGCCGACCCGGGTGAATTTGATTGCGTTATCCAGCAGGCATTCCAGGCATTGCGTCAGCTTGTCGCTGTCGCCGTGCAAGCGATCCGGCAGCCCCGGTGCAACCTCGACCTTGAAGTCCAGCGACTTGCTCGACGCATTGCCATCGAACTGCAGGCGCAAGGCCTCGACCACACTGCGCAAACTGAACGTGTCCGGATAGACCTTGAGCCTGCCGGCCTGCAATTCGGTCAGGGTGAGGATGCCGTTGACCATGCGCATCATCTCCCGCGCCGAACCGGCGGCCGTTTGCTGATATTGCTCCAGCTCAGGGTTCATCTCGACGGTCTGCATCAACTCCAGCGAACCGATCACACCGTTCATGGGCGTGCGCAGTTCATGGGTCAGGGTGGCGAGGAATTCGTCCTTGAGCTTGTTACTGTGAGCCAGTTGCTGGTTCAGCACTTCGAGCTTCTGGCCGGCATCGAACAGTGTTTGAGCCTGTTGCTCACGCATGGCGTTGATGCGATCGGCCAGGGCCAGGGACAGCAGCGCCACTTCGATCGCCGAGCCGATCTGGCTGGCGTACATGGTGAGGAATACGTTGGGCAAATAACCCAGCACCATCAGGGTGTTGACGATGCCACCGAGCAGGAACGCCGACCAGGCAATGATGAAATACCGCGCGACCCGCAGGCCACGCCACCAGGCGAAAATCCCGGCGGCGAAAATCACCACGGTGAAAACCAGCGCCAGCAGCGTCGCCAGACGCAGGGCCAGAGCGTAACTGGTCATCAATGACAACCCGACCACCAGCACACTGAACGCAATCAACACCAGCAGCAAACGGTCGAGCCAGCGACTGTGGGTCGCCGTCCGCAAAAAGCTTCGGGCGAACTGGCTGCCGAACAATCCTGAACAGCCGATGAAGAACGGCGTCGCGGCGTTGGCCCACCACGGATTGTTCGGCCAGAAATACTCCACGGCTGCGCCATTCACCGACAGCTGATACAAGCCGAACGAGGCGATATAGACGATGTAATAGAGGTAGCTGGTGTCGCGCACGCTGAGAAAGATAAACAGGTTGTAGACCAGCATCCCCAGCAACACACCGTAAATCAGCCCCAGCACATAAAGCCGCACCGGCTGCTCTTCGAGGTAAGCGGTGCTCGACCACAAGGTGACGGGCGCCTGAACCGACCCTTCGCTTTGCAGACGCAGGTAGACGGTTTGCGCCTGCCCAGGGGCAAAGTTCAGATCAAACAGATAGTTGTTCTGGCGGATCTCGCGAGTGGCAAACGGCAATGCATCGCCGGTCTGTCGGACCAATTGATAGTCACCACCGGCATCGGCCAAGTAGAGATCAAGGTGATCGAGGGGCGGATAGGCCAGTTCCAGCAACCAGGTCTGTTGTGCCGACGGGTTGGTCGGGCGGTACTGCAGGTCGATTTTCAGCCAGAACGCCGAACGCGAATAACCGGCGTTGAGGGTGGCTTTATCGTGGGGTTTAAACTGCCCGGCCGCCGCTTGCGCACGGACATCGGCGATAGTCGCCTGACCGCCCGCATCTTCATAAACCTGCATCGTTCGGCCCAGGGGAAGGCTCTGGGTGAACTCGTCGAATTCGACGGCGCTCGCCAGGAGGGGCAAGCACAACAGCAACATCAGCAAATAGCGCATTTAAGCCCCAGCGTGGCCTGTCCGGTTCTGTCAGGAAGCCCCCCATTCCTTTTGAGTAGACGTAAAACCGGTATTACCTGTTATTGGTTTGGATCCACTCTAGCATAGCCGTTGATGGCCATTGAACACTATTGAAATTTTTCCTAAAAAGGCTCTAGAACGGGCGTTCCAGCGCCATGTATTGAGTTAGAGCTGCTGGCTTGGTCAGGTTGTGACAAGAGCGCCCAGACACATCTCCCCTGTAGCAGCTGCCGAAGGCTGCGTTCGACGGCGAAGCCGTCGCGAAATCAATCACCGCTATGCATCAGGCGAACCGTGGACACAGGCTTGACGACCGCCACGCGGCCGAACGCAGCCTTCGGCAGCTGCTACAGGGACCGCGTCACGATTCACGGGGCGACACCCGAAAAACATGTTTGGTGGTAAGCTCGCGCACCATGAATATCTACAGCTCTCGCCCCGTTGTCCTCTGTCTCTCCGGCCACGACCCAAGTGGTGGCGCCGGCTTGCAGGCAGATATCGAAGCCCTGCTCGCTCAGGGTTGTCATGCGGCTCCGGCCGTCACTGCCCTGACTGTGCAAGACACCGTCAACGTCACTGACTTCCGCGTCCTCGACCGCGAGTGGGTATTGGCCCAGGCCAACGCCGTGCTCAACGACTCCGAAGTCGCCGCCGTCAAACTGGGCATGCTCGGTTCCCTGGAAATGGTCGACACCGTGGTCGAGCTGCTTTCAGCGCACCCGCATTTGCCGGTGGTCTGCGACCCGGTACTGCGCGCCGGCGGTGGCGGACGACTGGGCAAGGACGAAGTCGGCTACGCCATACGCGAACGCCTGCTGCCGCTATCGATCATTGCCACTCCTAACCTTCCCGAAGCCCGCATCCTCGCCGAACTGCCCGAAGGCACCGCCGATGAGTGCGCGAAAAAACTCCTGCCGTTCGTCAAACACCTGCTGATCACCGGCGGCCATGGCGACGAACACGAAATCCACAATCGCCTGTACAGCCGCGACGGTCGCCGCGAAACCTTTACCTGCCAGCGCCTGCCCGGCAGTTATCACGGTTCCGGTTGCACGCTGGCCAGCGCCCTCGCCGGTCGCCTGGCCCAGGGTGAGCATCTCGTCAGTGCCGTACAGAGCGCGCTTGACTACACTTGGCGCACCCTGCGAGATGCGGAACAGCTGGGCAAAGGCCAGTTCGTGCCGCGCCGCTTGCCACTGGACTTCTGTTCGTAACGCCATGAGGCTTGTCCGATGAAACTACGTGGCCTGTACGCCATTACCGACAGCCAGTTACTGGCCGGTAAATTTCTTTCGTACGTGGAGGCGGCGCTCGAAGGCGGCGTCACCCTGCTGCAATACCGCGACAAAAGCACCGACGAGGCCCGCCGCCTACGCGAGGCCGAAGCCCTGCGCGATCTGTGCGAACGCTACAAGACCCAACTGATCATCAATGACGACGCCGAACTGGCCGCGCGCCTGAATGTCGGCGTGCACCTGGGCCAGACCGATGGCCCACTGATGCCAGTGCGGGCACTGCTCGGTCGGCAGGCGATCATCGGCTCGACCTGCCACGCGCAAGTCGAACTTGCCGAACAAGCCGCCAAAGAAGGCGCCAGTTACGTCGCTTTCGGCCGCTTCTTCAATTCCAACACCAAGCCCGGCGCACCGGCCTGCAGCCTAGAACTGCTCGATCAGGCCCGCAGCAAGCTGCATCTGCCGATCTGTGCGATCGGCGGCATTACTCTGGACAACGCTGCGCCACTGGTGGCCCACGGGGTCGATCTGCTGGCGGTGGTGCAGGGTCTGTTTGGCGCCGAGAGCACGGCTGAAGTAACGCGCCGCGCCCGCGCCTTTAATGAATTATTCAAATCCTGATTTTTGAGAGCCCGATCATGTCTCGTTCCGAAACCCTGTTTGCCAATGCCCAAAAACACATTCCCGGAGGCGTGAACTCGCCTGTTCGTGCGTTCAAGAGTGTTGGCGGCACGCCGCTGTTCTTCAAACACGCCGAAGGCGCCTACGTCACCGACGAAGACGACAAGCGTTATGTGGATTACGTCGGCTCCTGGGGGCCGATGATTCTCGGCCACAGCCATCCGGACGTGCTGGACGCGGTGCGTAAACAGCTGGAACACGGCCTGTCCTACGGCGCCCCGACGGCCATGGAAACCGAGATGGCCGACCTGGTCTGCTCGATCGTGCCGTCGATGGAAATGGTGCGCATGGTCAGCTCCGGCACCGAAGCAACCATGAGTGCCATCCGTCTGGCCCGTGGTTTCACCGGCCGTGACAGCATCATCAAATTCGAAGGCTGCTACCACGGTCACTCCGACAGCCTGCTGGTCAAGGCCGGTTCCGGCGCCCTGACCCAAGGCGTGCCAAGCTCGGCCGGTGTACCGGCGGCGTTCGCCAAACACACCCTGACGCTGCCGTTCAACGACATCGACGCGGTAGAAACCATGCTCGCCGAAGTCGGCCAGGACGTGGCCTGCATCATCGTCGAGCCAGTGGCCGGCAACATGAACTGCGTACCACCGGCACCAGGTTTCCTCGAAGGCCTGCGGACCCTGTGCGACAAGCACGGCGTGGTGCTGATTTTCGACGAAGTGATGACCGGTTTCCGCGTCGCCCTCGGCGGTGCCCAAGCCCACTACGGCGTCACGCCGGACCTGAGCACCTTCGGCAAGATCATCGGTGGCGGCATGCCGGTTGGCTGCTTCGGCGGCAAACGCAAGATCATGGAGCAGATCGCGCCGCTGGGCCCGGTTTATCAGGCCGGCACGTTGTCGGGTAACCCGCTGGCAATGGCGGCAGGCCTGACCACCCTGCGTCTGATCAGTCGTCCAGGCTTCCACGCCGAGCTGAGCGACTACACCAGCCGTCTGCTCGATGGCCTGCAACAGCGCGCCGACGCCGCCGGCATTCCGTTCGTGACCACTCAGGCCGGCGGCATGTTCGGTCTGTACTTCAGCGGCGCCGACGACATCGTGACCTTCGAGGATGTGATGGCCAGTGATGCCGGCCTGTTCGGACGTTTCTTCCACCTGATGCTGGAAGGCGGCGTGTACCTGGCGCCAAGCGCCTTCGAAGCCGGTTTCACCTCGATCGCCCACGGCGAAACCGAGTTGAAACTGACGCTGGACGCCGCCGAACGTGCATTCGCCGCATTGAAATAAAGCTGCAACGCTGACGTTGGCCATTGCCAGCGTCAGCTTTCACCTACATTCGCACCTTTTTTCCTACTCATCTGCCAATAATCCCCCGCAAAGTGGGCGATATATTCCCCGCGCAGCAGAAAAACGAGTAAAGACTTTGTAAGGTTGGCCCTGCTTATTTCATAATGCGCGCTTATTGGATCCCTCGATGGGTCCACGCGCCCCTCAGAGGTAAGTCGATTCCCATGAACCGCACCGGCCGCACCCTTGCATTGGGCTGCCTGTTGCTCCTTCAGCCCCTGCTCGCGCTCGCACAAGCAGGCGGCAACTCGTTGTTGATCCCGGCGATGGGTCGCTGCACCCTCAATACTCAGCCGCAAGACCTGACGCAAGCGCTCGCCGCCTGTCAGAAAGCGTCGGATGAAGGGGATGCGCAAGCGCAATACGAGTTGGGTGAGTTCTACTACGACGGCAAAAACACGCCGCGCGACCTCAATCAAGCCCTGAGCTACTTCGAAAAGGCCTCGCTGCAAGGCCACGCCCAGGCGCAATTCAAACTCGGCACCATGTTCTTCCATGGCGAAGGCGTACCGGCCAATAACGTTCAGGCGTATATCGTGCTGAAAATGGCCGCCGTCAACGGTGCCGAAGAGGCGCTGGACACCGCCGATGAAGTCGCCGAGAAAATGCCTCGCGAAGATCTGGAAGTCGCCACCCAGGTGCTGGGGCAAATTTTCCGTAAATACCTGATGGAATTGCAAAGCGCCGATGGGCGTACGCCGTTTTCGCCACTGCCCTGAATTGCCGGATCCGATAGTTCCCACGCTCTGCGTGGGAATTCATCCCGTGACGCTCCGCGTCACCGACGCAGAGCGTCGAAGGCGGCATTCCCACGCAGAGCGTGGGAACGATCAAATCTACTTACTTCTCAGGCATCGGCATCGGAAACGGCATGACATTGCCGACCGCACCACGGGCTTCGCTGATTTTCGGGGTGCCGAGGCGCTCGACCTCGTCGATGCGCACGATCGAATGCATCGGCACAAAACTGCGCACAACGCCTTCGAACTGAGCCTTGAGCTTCTCTTCGCTCGGATCGACGACCACTTGCGTGCGCTCGCCAAAGACGAACTCTTCCACTTCCAGGAAGCCCCACAGATCACTTTGATAGATCTGCTTGGCGTACATTTCGTACACCTGGCCCTGATTGAGGAAAATCACCTTGTAGATTGGAGCTTCACGTTTGGTCATGGTGGGCGGGTAACACATCGGGGATAAAAATGAGGGCGCGAACTATAGCATAGCCGCCGGACGCGCAACGGTAGGAACCTTGGGACATGTTCCCTATAATGCGCGGTTCTTTGAATCACGTGATGACTGTATCCATGGCCAAGAAGCTTTACATCGAAACCCACGGTTGCCAGATGAACGAGTACGACAGCTCGCGCATGGTCGATCTGCTGGGTGAACATCAGGCCCTGGAAGTCACCGCTCGCGCTGAAGACGCCGATGTGATCCTGCTCAACACCTGCTCGATCCGCGAACGCGCCCAGGACCGGGTGTATTCCCAGTTGGGCCGCTGGCGCGAACTGAAACTGGCCAACCCGGACATGGTCATCGCCGTCGGCGGTTGCGTGGCCAGCCAGGAAGGCGCGGCCATCCGTGACCGCGCTCCGTACGTGGATGTAGTATTCGGCCCGCAGACCCTGCACCGCCTGCCGGAAATGATCGACGCCGCGCGCCTGACCAAACTGCCGCAAGTCGACGTTTCGTTCCCGGAAATCGAAAAATTCGACCACTTGCCCGAGCCACGCATCGACGGGCCGAGCGCTTACGTGTCGGTCATGGAAGGCTGCAGCAAGTACTGCACCTTCTGCGTGGTGCCTTATACGCGCGGCGAAGAGGTCAGCCGACCGTTCGACGACGTGATTGCCGAGATCATTCATCTGGCCGAAAACGGCGTGCGTGAAGTGACCTTGCTGGGGCAGAACGTCAACGGTTATCGCGGGACCACTCATGATGGTCGTCTGGCTGACCTCGCGGATTTGATTCGGGTGGTCGCCGCGGTCGATGGCATCGACCGGATTCGCTACACCACCTCGCACCCACTGGAGTTCTCCGACAGCCTGATCCAGGCCCACGCCGACGTGCCGGAACTGGTGAAACACCTGCACTTGCCGGTGCAATCGGGCTCCGACCGGATCCTCGCGGCGATGAAGCGCAACCACACCGCGCTGGAGTACAAGTCCAAACTGCGCAAACTGCGCGCCGCCGTGCCGGGGATCTGCATCAGTTCGGACTTCATCGTCGGTTTCCCCGGCGAGACCGAGAAAGATTTCGAACAGACCATGAAGCTGATCGAAGACGTCGGCTTCGACTTCTCCTACTCGTTCGTCTACAGCCAGCGCCCGGGCACCCCGGCCGCCGATCTGGCCGACGAAACGCCGGAAGAGCTGAAAAAAGAACGCCTGAACGCCCTGCAACATCGCCTCAACCAGCAAGGTTTTGAGATCAGCCGACAAATGGTGGGCTCCATTCAGCGGATTCTGGTCACCGATTATTCGAAAAAAGACCCCGGCGAACTGCAAGGCCGGACCGAGAATAACCGTATCGTCAACTTCCGCTGCGACAATCCGACCCTGATCGGCCAGTTCGCCGACGTGCACATCGATGCCGCGCAACCGCACTCGCTGCGCGGCTCGCTGATCCAATAACACCTCGTCACCTGTGGGAGCCGGGCTTGCCCGCGATGGCTACACCGCGGTCTGTCAGACAAACCGCGTTATCGTTCATCGCGGGCAAGCCCGGCTCCCACAGGAACGGTGATTGTCTTTGCGGTATTTAAGAGCTTTCGCACCCAGGCGACTGGCGCTATCCTTGATTCATCATAATTGCCCTTGGGCGGCTAAATACGACCTTGAACGCACCCATAGAACCACATCGTTTCATCCTCGAGCCTTTTGAAGCTCGCCGCTTCGCCAATCTGTGCGGGCAATTCGACGAGCATCTGCGCTTGATCGAACAGCGCCTCGCGATCGAGATCCGCAACCGCGGAAACCAGTTCGAACTGATCGGCGAGCCCAAGCACACCACCTCCGCGGAAAACCTGCTGCGCCGCCTGTACCGGGAAACCAAAGGTACCGAGCTGTCGCCGGACATGGTTCACCTGTTCCTGCAGGAATCGGCCGTCGAGGAACTGGACAACCACTCCCCCGCCGAACCGTCCGTCGCCTTGCGCACCAAGAAAGGCATGATTCGCCCTCGCGGCTTGAATCAGGTGCGCTACGTGAAGGAAATTCTCGGTAACGACATCAACTTTGGCATCGGTCCAGCCGGTACCGGCAAGACCTATCTGGCTGTAGCCTGCGCGGTAGACGCGCTGGAGCGCGAGCAAATTCGTCGCATTCTGCTGGTCCGTCCGGCGGTTGAAGCGGGCGAAAAGCTCGGGTTCCTGCCCGGCGATCTGTCCCAGAAAATCGACCCGTACCTGCGCCCGCTCTACGACGCGCTCTACGAGATGCTCGGTTTCGAATACGTCGCCAAGCTGATCGAGCGTCAAGTGATCGAAGTTGCGCCGCTGGCCTACATGCGCGGTCGTACGCTGAACAACAGTTTTATCATCCTCGACGAAAGCCAGAACACCACCGTCGAGCAGATGAAGATGTTCCTGACCCGGATCGGCTTCGGTTCCACGGCGGTCATCACCGGTGACATCACCCAGGTCGACCTGCCACGCGGCACCAAATCCGGGTTGCATCATGTCATCGAAGTGCTCAAGGACGTGCCGGGCATCAGTTTCACGCACTTCCAGCCCAAGGACGTGGTGCGCCATCCGCTGGTGCAGCGCATTGTCGAGGCCTATGAACGCTTCGAAAATCGCGCCGCCGATCCAGCGCCGAAGGACACTCCACGCGATGCTTGAGCTTGATTTGCAACTGGCCACCGATGCGCCTGCTCCGAGCGAAGCCGAGTTCCGTCAATGGTGCGAACTGGCCCTGCGCCAGCGCATAGCCGACTCCGAACTGACCATTCGTCTGGTTGACGAAGAAGAAGGTCGGGAGCTGAACCATACCTGGCGCCATAAGGACTATGCGACCAACGTGCTGTCGTTCCCGGCCGACGTGCCCGACGATTTGCTGGATATTCCGTTGCTGGGAGATCTGGTGATCTGCGTGGCGGTGGTCGAGCGCGAAGCCGCCGAACAAGGCAAGACACTCAACGCCCACTGGGCGCATCTGGTCATTCACGGCTGCTTGCATCTGCTTGGTTACGACCATATAGATGACGAGGAAGCCGAAGAAATGGAAGCACTGGAACGAACGTTGCTTGCAGAATTGGGTCATCCGGACCCTTATGCGGACGACGAAACAGACCCATCCCCAATCGTAACAACAAAGGATTCAGAGTAATCGCTATGAGCGAAGATCGATCGAGCAACGGGCAGAAGTCATGGCTGGGTAAGCTCACCCAGGCTTTTGCCCACGAGCCGAAGAACCGCCAGGAGCTGCTGGAGCTGCTGCGCGATGCACATCAAAACAAGTTGCTGGACAGCGAAGCGCTGGCCATCGTCGAAGGCGCCATCCAGGTTGCAGACCTGCAAGTGCGGGACATCATGGTCCCGCGCTCGCAGATGATCAGCATCAAGGCGACCCAGACACCCCGCGAGTTCCTGCCGGCCGTGGTCGACTCGGCCCACTCCCGCTATCCGGTAATCGGCGAAAGTCACGATGACGTGATGGGCGTGTTGCTGGCCAAGGACTTGCTGCCGTTGATCCTCAAGGAGAACGGCGACAGCTTCAACATCAAGGACCTGCTGCGTCCGGCCACGTTCGTGCCCGAGTCCAAGCGCCTGAATGTGCTGCTGCGCGAGTTTCGCGCCAACCATAACCACATGGCCATCGTCATTGACGAATACGGCGGCGTGGCCGGTCTGGTGACCATCGAAGACGTGCTGGAACAGATCGTCGGCGACATCGAAGACGAGCACGACGTCGAGGAAGACAGCTACATCAAGCCGCTGCCCAGCGGTGACTTCCTGATCAAGGCCCTGACCCCGATCGATAACTTCAACGAGTTCTTCGACAGCGAATTCTCCGACGACGAATTCGACACCGTCGGCGGCTTGGTGATGAGCGCGTTCGGGCACTTGCCAAAACGCAACGAAATCACTGAAATCGGCGCCTATCGCTTCCGCATCCTCAATGCCGACAGCCGTCGTATTCACTTGCTGCGCCTGTCACCCATTGCCCGGTAATTCTAAGGATTGAAATGCGTCGTCTGACCTGCCCCGGCTGGCCCGGTAACCTGCTGGCCGTGGCGGCCGGTGCACTCACCACGCTGGCTCTGGCACCGTTCGATATCTGGCCGCTTGCGTTGCTGGCGGTCGGTTTCTTTTACGCCGGGCTGCGCGAGCTGAACCCCCGCCAGGCCTTGGGCCGTGGCTGGTGTTTCGGTTTCGGCCTGTTTTCCGCAGGCACCAGCTGGATCTACTACAGCATTCACAACTTTGGCGGCGCCTCGGTGCTGCTGGCCGGGTTGCTGATGCTGGCCTTCACTATGGCGATCGCCTGGTTCTTCGCCCTGCCCGCCTGGATTTGGGCACGCTGGCTGCGCCGTAACGAAGCGCCGCTGGCCGATGCCTTGGCATTTGCGGCGTTGTGGGTGGGTCAGGAAGCCTTTCGTGGCTGGTTCCTTACTGGTTTCCCATGGCTCTATTCCGGTTACAGCCAGCTCGATGGCCCCCTGGCCGGGCTCGCGCCTGTCGGCGGAATGTGGCTGATTTCCTTCACTCTGGCCCTGACAGCTGCGCTGATCTACAACGCTGCACGACTGGTGCGCACTGGCCGTAAAGGCTTCATCGCTGTCGGCGTGTTACTGCTGACTGGCCCATGGGTGGCCGGCATGGCACTCAAGGAACATGCCTGGACCAGCCCGGCGGGCGCCCCCCTGAGTGTCGCAGCGATTCAGGGCAACATCGAACAAAGCATGAAGTGGGACCCCTCGCAGCTCAATGCGCAGTTGGCGCTGTACCGCGATATGAGTTTCAGCTCCAAACGCGTCGACCTGCTGATCTGGCCGGAAACAGCGGTCCCGGTGCTCAAGGAGTCCGCCGAGGGCTACCTGAACATGATGGGAAGCTTCGCCGCCGAGCGTAAATCCGCACTGATCACCGGTGTGCCGATTCGCCAGGAAGTCCATCACGAGAAGCGCTTTTTCAACGGCATTACCGTTGTCGGCGAAGGCGATGGCACGTACCTGAAGCAGAAGCTGGTGCCGTTCGGCGAATACGTTCCATTGCAGGAAATCTTGCGCGGCCTGATCGCTTTCTTCGACCTGCCGATGTCCGACTTTGCCCGTGGGCCGGCCGATCAAGCGCTGCTGCAAGCCAAGGGTTATCAGATTGCGCCGTTCATCTGCTATGAAGTGGTCTACCCGGAATTCGCCGCGGGCCTCGCTGCCCGCAGCGATTTGCTGCTGACCATCAGCAACGACACCTGGTTCGGCACCTCGATCGGCCCATTGCAACACTTGCAGATGGCGCAGATGCGCGCACTTGAGGCCGGTCGCTGGATGATCCGCGCCACCAACAATGGCGTGACCGGCTTGATCAACCCGTTCGGTCAGATCACTGTGCAGATTCCGCAGTTCGAACAAGGCATTCTTTACGGCGAAGTGGTACCGATGCATAACCTGACGCCGTATCTGGAATGGCGTTCATGGCCGTTGATTATCTTTTGCATGTTGTTGTTTGGCTGGGCGTTGGTTGCCAACCGGATGGCGAAGACCGTCTGACCTTTTGTGGCGAGGGGGCTTGCCCCCTCGCCACAAATCAACGATAAAACAACGAATACCCGATCTGTCCCACCGCCTCATTCATCAACTGCCCGCTCTGCCAGATCGATTTGAATTCCGGCATCCAGCCGCCCAGCGGCCGGGCATTGTCCACGCCTAAAAACCCCACTGGCGCGGGCACCACCTCAAATCCGGCCTGCTGGAAACTCCAGACCGCCCGCGGCATATGCCAGGCCTGAGTCACAACCACCACCCGTTTGATCCCCTCCGGCAACAACACCTGGGCGCTGAATTGCGCGTTTTCCCAGGTCGTGCGGCTGCGCCCTTCCTGCCAACGCACCGTCACGCCAAAATCATCGAGCAATGAGTCCGCCATCAGCTTCGCTTCGGTCGGTGGCGTGCCGTAATGCAGGCCGCCACTGGTCAGAATCGGCAAACCGGACGCCTTGGCCAGGCGCGCGGCATAACGCTCGCGCCCCAGGCCTACGCCGGTCGGCTGGTCGACGCCCCACGCCGGGTCGCCACGCTCACGCCCTGAACCCAGCACCACGATCGCATCAGCGCGCTGGCCGAGAGTTGCCCATTGCTCGCGCGCCAGCGGCGGCTCTCGCTCCAGGGCCCAGGCACTCCACTCCACCATCACCGGCAAGCTCATCAACCAGAAGCCGCCCACACCCAGGGCGAAGCACAACCCCGCCAGCCTCGGCCTTGAGCGGCGCCACCACCAGGCAAGCACCAACAACAGCAATAAAATGCCGGGCGGCAGTAGAAGTTGTTTTATGAAATAACGAAAAGGCATCGGGCATCTCCATAGATGCCCGAAGCCTAGGTGGGTTGACGCAATGCGACAACAAATGTGGAAGGACTTTGATTCAAAAAACCATATTCCATGGCTTCAAGTGCCCTTACTTGAACTGCAAAGACCGGACCTTTACCGCGCCTTTGCCGGGTGCCTTATCCTTGAGCCAGATGATCTTGGCCGAACGTGGTGCCTCGAGTTGCTTCACTGCTGCTGACAAGCATCCGTGCGTTTCACGTTCACTACGATCCAGATAGGCCTTGACCAGTTCAAACTCTGCGGGGCTCAAGCCACGCAGTTCCAGCTCCAGGGGACGCTCATCACGCAGCCGTCCGGCTGTTTTGGCCGTATCCAGGGCCATTGCGAGACGGTCTATCAGTTTTTCGTACAGCTCCGGTTTTGTAACTTTTTGCTGTGACTCAACCATCCATCACCTCATTGAAGATAAGACTCACTCCCCTTTTAGAGCTTAGCCTCGCTGAAAAAACCGGCTGAGTGCCGCGACCAACGGCCCTCGGAGCGGGTATTGGCCACGTCCTTGCGTGTAATCAGGGTTTCCCTCGATAGAGTGCGGTCATGTATGCTACGGCGCTTCCTGTAACTCCACTTCCAGCTCGCCTGGGCACCGAAACGTCGATTTGGCGTCATCATCGTCCAGCGTTGCATTGAAGAGGATTAGGCCACCCCTATTCAGTTCAAAAGTAGCCATGCACGAACAATATCAGCCCCGTGAAATCGAAGCCGCCGCCCAGTCGTTCTGGGACGAGCAAAAGTCCTTTGAAGTCAGTGAACAGCCAGGCAAGGAGACATTCTACTGCCTGTCGATGTTCCCTTACCCCAGCGGCAAGCTACACATGGGGCACGTGCGCAACTACACCATTGGCGACGTGATCTCCCGCTATCAGCGCATGCAAGGCAAGAACGTTCTGCAACCCATGGGTTGGGACGCCTTCGGCATGCCGGCGGAAAACGCCGCGATGAAGAACAACGTAGCGCCCGCCAAGTGGACCTACGAAAACATCGCCTACATGAAATCCCAGCTGCGCAGCCTGGGCCTGGCGGTGGACTGGTCGCGTGAAGTGACCACCTGCAAGCCGGATTACTACCGCTGGGAACAATGGCTGTTCACCCGCCTGTTCGAAAAAGGCGTGATCTACAAAAAAAGCGGCACCGTGAACTGGGACCCGGTCGACCAGACCGTTCTGGCCAACGAGCAAGTGATCGACGGTCGCGGCTGGCGTTCCGGCGCGCTGATCGAAAAACGCGAAATTCCGATGTACTACTTCAAGATCACCGCTTACGCGGATGAGCTGCTGGAAAGCCTCGACGAACTGACTGGCTGGCCTGAACAGGTCAAGACCATGCAGCGCAACTGGATCGGCAAATCCCGCGGCATGGAAGTACAGTTCCCGTACGACGTCGCCTCCATCGGCGAAACCGGCGCGCTGAAAGTATTCACTACCCGTCCGGACACCCTGATGGGCGCAACCTACGTTGCAGTGGCCGCCGAACACCATTTGGCTACCCTGGCCGCGCAAAACAACCCTGAACTGCAAGCGTTCATCGCTGAATGCAAGGGCGGCAGCGTCGCCGAAGCCGACGTCGCCACTCAAGAGAAAAAAGGTCTGCCGACCTCGCTGTTCGTTGAACACCCGCTGACCGGGGAGAAACTCCCGGTATGGGTCGCCAACTACGTGCTGATGCATTACGGCGATGGCGCGGTCATGGCTGTTCCGGCTCACGATGAACGTGATTTCGAGTTCGCCACCAAGTACAACCTGCCGATCAAATCCGTGGTGCGCACAAGTTCCGGTGACACCAACCCGGCCCCTTGGCAGGATGCGTACGGCGAGCACGGTACGCTGATCAACTCAGGAGAATTCGACGGTCTTGACTTCGCCGGCGCCTTCGACGCCATTGAAGTGGCGCTGATCAAGAAAAACCTCGGTGCCTCGCGCACCCAGTTCCGCCTGCGCGACTGGGGCATCAGCCGCCAGCGCTACTGGGGCTGCCCGATCCCGATCATCCACTGCGACACTTGCGGTGATGTGCCGGTCCCGGAAGATCAACTGCCCGTGGTGCTGCCGGAAGACGTCGTACCGGACGGCGCCGGTTCGCCGCTGGCGCGCATGCCCGAGTTCTACGAGTGCACCTGCCCGAAATGCGGCGCTGCAGCCAAGCGTGAAACCGACACCATGGACACCTTCGTCGAGTCCTCGTGGTACTACGCTCGCTACGCCTCGCCACATTATGAAGGTGGCCTGGTGGAAAAATCGGCTGCCGACCATTGGTTGCCGGTGGATCAGTACATCGGCGGCATCGAACACGCCATCCTTCACCTGCTTTACGCGCGCTTCTTCCACAAGCTGATGCGCGACGAAGGCCTGGTGAGCTCCAACGAGCCGTTCAAGAACCTGCTGACCCAGGGCATGGTGATCGCCGAGACCTACTATCGCCGCGAAGCCAACGGTGCCTACACGTGGTTCAACCCGGCGGACGTCGAACTCGAACGCGACAGCAAGGCCAAGGTCATTAGCGCCAAGCTGATCGCAGACGGCCTGCCGGTGGAAATCGGTGGCACCGAGAAGATGGCCAAGTCGAAAAACAACGGCGTTGACCCACAGTCGATGATTGACCAGTTCGGCGCAGACACCTGCCGCCTGTTCATGATGTTCGCCTCGCCACCTGACATGAGCGCGGAATGGTCCGACTCCGGCGTAGAAGGCTCGCACCGCTTCCTCAAGCGCGTCTGGCGTCTGGCTCAAGCGCACGTCATCCAGGGCCTGCCGGGCAAACTGGACGTCGCCAGCCTGAACGACGAGCAGAAAGCCATTCGCCGTTCGATCCACCAGGCCATCAAGCAGGCCAGCCACGACGTCGGCCAGAACCACAAATTCAACACCGCCATCGCCCAAGTAATGACGCTGATGAACGTGCTGGAAAAAGCCGCGCAAGGCACCGAACAGGATCGTGCACTGATTCACGAAGGCCTGGAAACCGTAGTCCTGCTGCTGGCACCGATCACCCCGCACATCAGCCACGAACTGTGGCATCGCCTGGGTCACGCCGACCCGGTCATCGATGCCGGTTGGCCGGTGCTGGACGAAAGCGCATTGGTGCAGGACAGCCTGCAACTGGTCATCCAGGTGAACGGCAAACTGCGCGGTCACATCGAGATGCCGGCCAGCGCCAGCCGCGAAGAAGTCGAAGCGGCTGCACGGGCCAACGAAAACGTCTTGCGCTTCGTCGATGGCCTGACTATTCGCAAAGTGATCGTAGTGCCCGGGAAACTGGTCAATATCGTCGCCAGCTAAATTGGATCGGGCGCCAGGTCATGCCTGGCGCCGAGTAAAACCTTTCGGGCCGCTTGACCGGCCCACATGGTTTCAAGGGGAGCAACAAGATGATCAAACGCAATTTGCTGGTGATGGGCCTTGCAGTCCTGCTGAGCGCCTGCGGTTTCCAGCTGCGCGGCACCGGCACCACCGAACTGGCGCTCAAGGAGCTCGACCTGAGCGCCCGCAATGCCTACGGCGAAACCGTGACGCAACTGCGTCAGGTGCTGGAAAGCAGCGGCGTCAAGGTCTACAGCGGCGCTGCTCACAAACTGGTGCTGACCGATGAACAGGAAAGCCAACGCATCCTCAGTTACGCAGGCGCCGGTCGTACTGGCGAGTACCAGATGAGCATGGTGCTGAACTACGACATCCGGGGTCAGGGCAACCTGCCATTGCTGAGCGACAAGCTCGAAGTGCAGAAAGTCTTCATCCATGACGGCAACAACCTGGTGGGTTCCGATCAGGAAGCCAACGATGCCCGCAAGGAAATGCGTCGTGAACTGGTTCAACGCATGATGCTGCGCCTGCAACAGCTGACCCCGACTCAGCTGGAACAGCTGCAACAGACCGCTGACGCCAGGGCCAAGGCTGAAGCCGACGCATTGGAAGCGGCGCAGAAGGCTGAAGCGGAGACTCCGCGTCAGTCGCCCATCGAATTGCCGCAGCAATAAGCCTTACGGGGCGCTCGGGCGCCCCGTTCGCCTCTTCTTATGAAACTCGCCCCCGCCCAACTCGGCAAACACCTGCAAGGCGCCCTCGCGCCAGTCTACGTCATCAGTGGCGATGACCCACTGCTGTGTCAGGAAGCCGCCGACGCCATTCGCGCCGCTGCCCGCCAGCAAGGTTTCGATGAACGCCAGGTCTTTGCCGCCGACGCCAGTTTCGACTGGGGTACGCTGCTGCAGGCCGGCGCCAGCATGTCGCTGTTCGCCGAAAAACGTCTTCTGGAACTGCGTCTGCCCTCCGGCAAACCCGGAGACAAAGGCGCCGCGGCATTCATCGAATACTGCTCGCGCCCGGCCGAAGACACGATTCTGTTGATCAGCCTGCCCAAGCTTGACGGCAGTGCGCAGAAAACCAAGTGGGGCAAGGCCCTGATCGAAGGTCCGCAGACCCAGTTCGTGCAAATCTGGCCAGTGGACACCAACCAGTTGCCGAGCTGGATCCGTCAACGCCTGTCCCAGGCCGGGCTTTCCGCCACTCAGGACGCCGTCGAACTGATCGCAGCCAGAGTCGAGGGCAACCTGCTGGCCGCCGCCCAGGAAATCGAAAAGCTCAAGCTGATGGCTGAAGGTGGGCAGATCACGGTTGAAACCGTGCAAGCGGCGGTGGCCGACAGTGCACGTTTCGATGTCTTCGGTTTGACCGACGCGATCCTCAACGGCGAAGCCGCTCATGCCCTGCGCATGCTCGAAGGGTTACGCGGCGAAGGTGTCGAACCACCGGTGATTCTCTGGGCGCTGGCCCGTGAACTGCGCCTGCTGGCCAACCTGTCGTTGCAATACAGCCAGGGCGTGCCGCTGGACAAAGCCTTCAGCCAGGCCCGACCGCCGATCTGGGACAAACGCAAACCGCTGATGAGCAAGGCGCTGCAACGTTACTCGGCGCAACGCTGGGCGCAGTTGCTGCTCGAAGCGCAGCGCATCGACGCACAGATCAAAGGCCAGGCAGCGGGCTCGCCGTGGATGAGTTTGAGCCGGTTGACGTTGTTGATGGCGGGCCAGCGGCTGACCTTGCCTGCCGAGTAAGCATGCCCTCTGTAGCAGCTGGCGAAGCCTGCTGCTACAGGGTGGTCGGCGAAAGGTCCTACGCAATGTGGGACTAGACAGAACCCCAACTTCGGCCGATGATTTGCCCCGCAATATCCACTCACTTGCGAGAGATCATCATGAGCAAAAAGCCATCCAGGAATGGCCCCAACAAGGCCAAATCCATCATCGCCCAGCCACTGTTCCGCAGCCGTCAGGAACGAGCCGGCAAGGGCAAAGGCAGCTACCGCCGCGAAGCCTTCCAGTCTAATAGCTGGGAGGCTTCTTACTTTCTGGCGGCCTGAAAGGCAAGCCATCGCTCAACATGTTAAGGTCTGCACCTGATTCGTATCCTCTGGACCTGTGCATGCCCCTTTGTCTTTCCCGTCGTTGGCACGTTCGCCAACTGATAGCTGCCTCCAGCCTCGTTCTGCTTGTCGCCTGCGCGGAAAAACCTACCGCCGCCGACGCCCAACCGCTTCAGACCCGCACCGTTGCGACGGCCCCTGCGATCATTCCGCCGGTGGTTCCAACCGGTGAAAATCTCGATATCCAGCCTACCCAGACCTTTGCCGAATGGCAGGCGGGTTTCCGTAAAGACGCCCTCGCCGCCGGTATTCGCGCCGACCTGTTCGACCGCGCTTTTGCCAATGTCAGCGTGGATGACAGCGTGATCCGTGCCGATCGCAGCCAACCGGAATTTACTCGCCCGGTGTGGGAATACCTCGATGGCGCGCTGTCGCCGCTGCGGGTGCGCAAAGGTCAGGCGCTGGTCAGCCAGTACGCCAACATCCTGCAAAGCATCGAGCAGCGCTACGGCGTCGACCGTCAGGCATTGGTCGCGGTATGGGGCATGGAGAGTAATTTCGGTCAGTTCCAGGGCAACAAGTCAGTGATCAACTCCCTGGCGACCCTGGCCTATGAAGGTCGACGTCCGGGCTTTGCTCATGCGCAGCTGATTGCTGCCCTGCAAATCCTGCAACAGGGCGATATCGAACCCGAGAAAATGCTCGGTTCCTGGGCCGGCGCCATGGGGCAGACCCAGTTCATTCCCACGACCTATAACACCCATGCCGTGGACTTCGACGGTGATGGCCGTCGCGACATCTGGAACAGCTCCGCTGATGCATTGGCCTCGACCGCGCACTACCTGCAAAGCTCTGGCTGGCAGAAAGGCCAGCCATGGGGCTTCGAAGCGCAATTACCAAGCGGCTTCGATTACGCCCTGGCCGATGGCGCGATTCGCAAGAGCATTGCCGAATGGCGACAATTGGGCGTCACCCTGCCCAATGGCGCCCAGGTTCCGGCAGGCTCCGAACACCTGTCGGCCGCCCTGCTGCTGCCCGCTGGCTATCGCGGCCCGGCGTTCCTGGTCCTCGATAACTTTCGCGCGATCCTCAAGTACAACAACTCTTCGTCCTATGCCTTGGCCGTTAGCTTGTTGTCGGAGCGTTTCAATGGCGGTGGCCTGATCAGCGGTCTATGGCCAAAAGATGACTTGCCTCTGAGCCGTACCGAGCGAATCGAGCTGCAAAACTTGCTGAGCGCCCAGAACTACGACGCGGGGACCGCCGACGGGATTATTGGCGCAAATACTCGCAAAGCGATCCGCAGCGCCCAGCAGTCGTTTGGCTGGCCGGCGGATGGTTATCCGACGCACAAGTTGCTGGAAGGGTTGCGTAACCGCTAGAAGCCTCGCGGGCAGGCCTCGCTCCTACAGGATCTGGTTCACCATGATTTTCGCGGTGCACAAATCCCTGTAGGAACGAGGCTTGCCCGCGAAGACTGACTATCAGGCGCTAACGAACTACCGCCTGATCACCACATCCTGCTCCAACACCAACGTCTTGTCCCCCGCATCCAGCCTGACCAGCGCGCCCATCGGCAGCGTCAAATTCGGATCACAATGCCCGCTACGCCATCCGGATAGCACCGGTATTCGCAAAGGAGCAAAGGTCTGCTTGAGCAACCTCTGCAGTGCAATCGCATCAACCCCCGCCACATCCCCCACCAGAACCCCGCGCAGCTTGTGCAGCGTGCCCGCCAGACGCAAATGAGTCAGCAACCGGTCAATGCGATACAGCGGCTCGTTAATGTCTTCGATGAACAGAATGACGCCCTCGGCTTCGATCTCGTAAGGCGTGCCCATGGTCGCGGCGATCATCGACAGATTGCCCCCCAGCAAACGTCCGTGAGCGATGCCGGGCTCGATTGTGGTCAATGGCCAGGCCACCGGATGAGAAAGCACACTGCCCGCCTTTACCTGCCCGCGCAGCATGTTGAAAAACGAGAACTCAGTGGGTTGCTGCTTGTCACCCAGCAGATCGGCGTTGAGCATCGGACCGTGAAACGTCACGAAGCCTGCATAACGGCTGATGGCCAAGTGCAGCGTAGTGACGTCGCTGTAGCCGATAAACGGCTTGGCGTTGCTGCGCAGTAATTCGAAATCGATGCGATCGAGCAAACGCGGCGTACCGTAACCGCCACGCAGACAGATGATGGCATCGACCTCGCTGTCGGCGAATGCGCCGTGCAAGTCATTGAGCCGCACATCATCGCTGCCGGCCAGATAACCCTCTTGCTCATAAGCGCCGGGAAACACGCGCAGCGAATAGCCGCGAGCGCGCATCCAGGCAATGGCTTTATCGGTGTCCAGCGCTGCGGGGCCGGCGGGCGCGATCACACCGATCAACCCTGCAGGCGGCAAGGCCGGAACGGGAGCGTGAGGACAAAGGGTGTGGGTCGGTCGAGCAGTCATCCATGATTCTCCCTGTGAGCGTTTCAGCACACAGTAGTCAGGAACGGGAATAAACAGAAGAGGGTCAATCGCACCACAGCGCGCAGGAAAAGTCTGCAATCGCCGCAGGCACTGCTAAAAAAAGGCCCGCAAGGCCTGAGAAGCCTTGCGGGCCTTTTTTGCTCTCACAGCAGGGTCAGGACGACATCAGCTCGGCCTTGACCAGTTTCGCCTGCTCGTCAGCGTGGTAGGAGGAACGTACCAGCGGACCGGAAGCGACGTTCTTGAAGCCCATCTTGTAACCTTCCTCGGCAAACCAGGCGAAGGTGTCCGGGTGCACGAAGCGCTGGACCGGCAAGTGGCTGCGGGACGGTTGCAGGTACTGGCCCAGGGTCAGCATGTCGATGTCGTGTTCGCGCATGCGCTTCATGACTTCGATGACTTCTTCGTCGGTTTCGCCCAGGCCCAGCATCAAACCGGATTTGGTCGGAATGTGCGGCATCATCTGCTTGAAGCGTTGCAGCAGGGTCAGCGACCACTGGTAATCCGAACCCGGACGCGCAGCCTTGTACAGGCGCGGCACGGTTTCCAGGTTGTGGTTGAACACATCCGGCGGCTCGGCGGCGGTGATTTCCAGTGCGACGTCCATGCGGCCACGGTAGTCCGGAACCAGGGTTTCGAGCTGCACGTTCGGCGACAGTTTGCGGATTTCGCGGATGCAGTCGGCAAAGTGCTGGGCACCACCGTCGCGCAGGTCGTCACGGTCTACCGAAGTGATTACCACGTACTTGAGTTTCAGGTCGGCGATGGCAATGGCCAGGCTTTCCGGCTCGTTGGCGTCCAGTGGTTTCGGACGACCATGGCCGACGTCGCAGAACGGGCAACGACGGGTGCAGATGTCACCCATGATCATGAAGGTCGCGGTGCCGCCGGAGAAGCACTCGCCCAGGTTCGGGCAGGACGCTTCTTCGCAAACGCTGTGCAGCTTGTGTTTACGCAGCAGGGCCTTGATGCGGTCGACCTCCGGGGAAACCGGGATGCGCACGCGAATCCAGTCAGGTTTCTTCGGTAGTTCAGTGGTCGGGATGATCTTCACCGGGATGCGTGCAACCTTCTCGGCGCCGCGCAGCTTGACGCCGGCTTCAACCTTGGCACGCGGGGCCGGACGCTCGGTGACATCGAGCGTCGGGATCATGGTTTGCACTGCATCAGTAGTCATATCAGTCGATTCCGCCCGTTAGGGTCGTCTGCTCAGCATAGTCGAGGTGTTTGACGAGCTGCGCGCGCAGCCGGGCACTTACCTCGGCAAATTCAATCGGTCCTGCGTGATCGCGCAGCTGGGTCATTGCCAGCCCGGCGTAGCCGCAGGGATTAATCCGTCGAAACGGTTCCAGGTTCATATCCACGTTCAAGGCCAGGCCATGAAAGGAGCAACCGTGGCGGATCCGCAGACCCAGAGAAGCGATCTTCGCGCCATCGACATAGACACCCGGCGCATCCGGCTTGGCCACCGCGGTCACGCCGTAGCTGGCCAGCAGCTCGATCAGGCATTGCTCCATGCGGCTGACCAGGTCACGCACGCCGAACCCCAGCTTGCGCACGTCCAGCAACAGGTAGGCCACCAATTGGCCGGGACCGTGGTATGTCACCTGACCACCGCGGTCGACCTTCACCACCGGAATATCCCCCGGCAGCAGCAGATGCTCAGCCTTGCCGGCCTGGCCCTGGGTGAACACCGGCGGGTGTTCCACCAGCCAGATCTCGTCGGCGGCATCGCTGCCGCGTTCGTTGGTGAAGCGCTGCATGGCGTGCCAGACCGGCTCGTAAGCCATCTGGCCGAGTTCGCGAAAGCCCAGCGTGCCAGACATCACAGCACCATGTGCACGAAGCCGGTAGCCCGCAGTTCGCTGTTGATGTTGTACAGCTGGTCCTGGTCGGTGGCGATGATGTGCAACTGGATGGTCGTGTACTTCCCGTTGGTACTCTGCCGTTCGGCAAAGGTTTTATGGTCAACGGTCGCGTGTTTCTCAAGGATTGCGATGATCTTGTCCTTGAAACCCACGCCGGTGTCGCCGATTACCTTGATCGGGTAATCCGCGCAGGGGAATTCGATTTTTGGCGCCTTTACTTCAGTGTCTGTCATGGCGTAACGGCCTCGTAAGCCGTGGCAACGGACATGGCCCCGCTCCGGATTGGAACAGGGCCATGCAGGTCCACACTAATTCAGTTGAACAAGCCGTAGAAGAATAGACGGATGCTATCCCACATGCGGCGGAAGATACCACCCTCGTCGACTGCGTCCAGAGCGATCAGGTCGGCGCTGTGCACCACCTTGTCGTCCAGCTTCACTTCGACTTTACCGATCACATCGCCCTTGGCGATTGGCGCGACCAGTTGCGGGGTCATGGTCATGCTGGCGGCGAGCTTCTTCAGCTGGCCTTTTGGCAGGGTCATGGTCAGGTCTTGAGCCAGGCCGGCCTTGACTTGATTGGTGGTGCCTTTCCAGACAGGAGCCTGAGCCAGCTCGGCGCCTTTCTGATAGAAGGTCTGGGTTTCGAAGAAGCGGAAACCGTAGGTCAGCAGCTTCTGGGTTTCAGCAGCACGGGCCACTTCGCTGTTGGTGCCGAACACCACGGCGATCAGGCGCATGCCATCACGTACCGCCGAAGACACCATGCAGTAGCCGGCTTCGTCGGTGTGACCGGTTTTCAGACCGTCGACGGTCTTGTCACGCCACAACAGCAGGTTGCGGTTAGGCTGCTTGATGCCGTTCCAGAAGAACTCTTTCTGCGAGTAGATCGCGTAGTGAGCCGGGTCTTCGTGGATGATCGCGCGAGCCAGCACCGCCATGTCGTGAGCCGACGAGTAGTGCTCAGGGTTTGGCAGGCCGGTCGGGTTCATGAAGTGGCTGTTGGTCATGCCCAGGTCGGCCACGGTTTTGTTCATCATGTCGGCGAACGCGTCTTCGCTGCCGGCGATGTGCTCGGCGAGCGCAACACTGGCGTCGTTACCCGACTGAATGATGATGCCGTGCAGCAGATCACTGACGGTGACTTGCGAACCCACCTTGATGAACATCCGCGAACCGCCGGTACGCCAGGCGTTCTCGCTGACGGTCACCGGATCGTTTTCGCCGATCTGGCCGCGACGGATTTCCAGGGTCGCGATGTACGCGGTCATCAGCTTGGTCAGGCTTGCCGGCGGCAGACGCTGGTCACCGTTGTTCTCCACCAGCACGTTGCCGCTGCTGGCGTCCATGAGTACGTAGGCTTTGGCGGCCAGTTGCGGTGGCGACGGCATCATCTCGACCGCGAAAGCGGCAGGCGAGAGGAGCAGCGGGACTAGCAGGCACAGGCGTTTGGCAAAGGTGGTGATGTTCATCCGTCTCTCGAAATCGCTAATGGAAACTGCCCTCGCGGGCAAAACTAATCAGACAACCCCTAACGGGCCGTCGCGTGTTCAGTTGCTCACTCTGTAACCCTTGCCGGGCTTTTGTTCTTCAACGAGCCAACAACCCGGTTCGCCCCCCAAACCGCAAGCGAACCGTCAAACAAGAACCAGGTATTACTCGGCGCTGACCAGGCTCGGCGAACCGAGATTGGCCAGCCGCACGCTGTTCTGCACCTGCTGGATTTCACCCGCCGAGCCGATCGGCCCCAGGCGCACTCGATGCAGTGTCTGTTGGTTACGCACGATCGAGCTGATGAACACTGGAGCGCTCACCATCCCGCTGAGCTTCGATCTCAGGAGTTCTGCAGCGTCCGGGTTGGCGAACGCGCCCACCTGCAGATACTGGCCAGAGGCTGGTACAGAAGCGTTTTTTTTTGCATCGATCTGCACGGGTACAACGGCCGCGGCGTGTTGCTGCGGCGGTGGCGTCCACTGCTCGACGGTGCCGGCCGAGGCCGTAATCACCGGAGCGCTATTTTGCGCAACTTTCGGCTCGTCAAGCATCAACGGTGCCGGACGGCCCTTGGCTGCCCACCATTGCTGCGGGTCGATGCCTTCGACCTTGACCCGCGCCGTGCCGGTTTCAGCGTAGCCGAGCTTCTTGGCGGCCGCGTAGGACAAGTCGATGATCCGGTCCGAATAGAACGGGCCGCGGTCGTTGACCCGCAGGATCACGCTCTTGTTGTTGTCCAGGTTGGTCACCCGAACGTAACTTGGCAGTGGCAAGGTCTTGTGCGCGGCGCTCATGCCATACAAGTCATACACCTCGCCGTTGGCGGTGTTCTGACCATGGAATTTGGTGCCGTACCAGGACGCAGTGCCCGAGGCCACGTAGGTCTTGGATTCTTGCAGCGGGAAGTAAGTCTTGCCCAGCACGGTGTACGGGTTGGCTTTATAAGGACCGCTGTGCAGGGTCGGCGTGGCATCCGGGATGCGCGATACGTCGACGTCCCACCAGGGTGCGCCATCCTTGTGAGCCCGGTTGATATCCAGGCCCGGTGCCGAACGAACGGCAGTCGGGGACTTCTGAGCCGGCGCACGGCTGGTCGAACAACTGGCGACCAGGACCGTCAACGCGGCAAATGCCATGAGCTTCAGGGGTTTATTCATAGGCAATGCCCGCATTACTTGACGCCCCGTGCTTGGACCAGCTGTTCAGACAGTTGATGTACGGCCATGGCGTACATCACGCTGCGGTTATAACGCGTGATTGCGTAAAAATTCGTCAGGCCCATCCAGTATTCGGGGCCATTGTCACCTTCCAGGCGGAAAGCCGTGACCGGCATATCATCGCGCAGCGCATCATGACTCGACCAGCCCAGCGCCCGCAACTCCCCGACGGTTTTCGTCGGCTCGATGCCTGCGGTCAAACCTTCGTCTACCTGATCGCCACGCACATCGGCGCGACTGACCACAGGTTCGCCGGCGCCCCAGCCGTGACGCTTGAAATAACTGGCAACGCTGCCGATGGCATCATCCGGGTTGGTCCAGATATTAATGTGGCCGTCACCGTCGAAATCCACCGCATAGGCGCGAAAACTGCTCGGCATGAACTGCGGCAAGCCCATGGCCCCGGCGTAGGAGCCTTTGAGGGTCAACGGGTCGACCTGCTCCTCGCGGGCCAGCAGCAGGAATTCACGCAATTCCTTGCGAAAGAATTCGGCACGGGGAGGATAGTCGAAACCCAAGGTCGACAAGGCATCGATCACCCGGAAATTGCCGGTATTTCGACCAAAGAAGGTCTCGACGCCGATGATCGAGACGATCACCTGCGCCGGCACGCCATATTCCTGCTCGGCACGAGCCAGGACCGCTTCGTGCTGACGCCAGAAGTCCACACCACGGGCGATGCGCGCATCAGTGATGAACATCGGGCGATATTCTTTCCACTTTTTAACCCGTTCGGCGGGTTTGGAGATCGCGTCCAGAATCGACTGTTTGCGCTCGGCTTCGCGGAACACGCCCATCAGCTGTTCACCGGCAAAGCCATAGTCGCGGGTCATTTCACCGACGAACTCGGCCACCTGGGGTGAGCCTTCGTAATCGCCGGCCCACGCTTGCTGCGCGGTACCAAGGATGCTTACCAGGCCGACCCACGGTGCGTATCGAGTCGCCCAGCCACGCATTGCTTGCATTGAAATCTTCACCTTATTCAAACCTGTGCGATCCACTTACGATGGGTATGGATCGACATCAAAACCCCAAACGCTGACAGTAGCGTCACCAGCGAAGTTCCTCCGTAGCTAATGAACGGCAACGGCACCCCCACAACCGGCAACAGGCCACTGACCATACCGATGTTGACGAAAACGTAAACAAAAAACGTCATGGTCAGGCTGCCCGCGAGCAATTTGCCGAACAATGTCTGCGCCTGGGCGGTAATCACCAGCCCGCGACCGATCAACAACAGGTAAATCAGCAACAGTGCGCAGATGCCCACCAGACCGAACTCTTCGCCCAGCACCGCAATAATGAAGTCGGTGTGGCTTTCCGGCAGGAAGTCCAGGTGCGACTGAGTGCCAAGCAACCAGCCTTTGCCGAACACGCCACCGGAACCGATGGCGGCTTTCGACTGAATGATGTTCCAGCCGGTACCCAGCGGATCGCTCTCCGGGTCGAGGAACGTCAGGACGCGCTGCTTCTGGTAGTCGTGCATCACGAAGTACCACATGGCCACAGACACCGGCACGGCGGCAGCAATCACGCTGAGAATCCAGCGCCAGCGCAAGCCGCCCATGAACAGCACGAAGGCGCCACCGGCGAGAATCAGCAGCGACGTGCCTAGGTCGGGCTGACGCACAATCAGAATGAACGGCAACCCGATCAAAAACAGACTGACGCCCACATGCTTGAGCTGTGGCGGCAAGGAGCGCTTGGCCAGGTACCAGGCGATGGTTGCCGGCATCAGGATCTTCATGAATTCCGAGGGCTGGAAACGGATCACCCCGGGAATGTTAATCCAGCGCGTGGCACCCATGGCGTTGTGGCCCATGACATCCACCACCACCAGCAACAGCACGCCGATCACATAACCGACGGGCACCCAGCGGGCCATGAAGCGCGGCTCGAACTGGGCGATGACGATCATCGCTACCAGGCCAATGCCGAAGGAAGTCGCTTGCTTGGCCAGCAGATCCCAGCTTTTGCCGCTGGCCGAATACAGCACGAACAGGCTGCCGGCCGCCAAGGTCAGCAGCAGGATCAGCAACGGGCCGTCGATGTGCATGCGTTGCAACAGCGTCGCACGGCGACGCATCACATCCTCGCTGGAGAGGATGCGATCGAAATTACTCTTCACGGGCCGTAGCCTCCGCACTGATAGGGCTGGCGTATTCGGCTTTCAGTCGGCCGTCCTGGTCCAGGAGCCAGGCGTCCATGACTTGACGCACCACAGGCGCGGCGACGCCGGAGCCGGACTCGCCGTTCTCGACCATCACCGACACTACGATTTTCGGGTTTTCGGCCGGGGCGAAGCCAACGAACAAAGCGTGGTCGCGGTGGCGTTCCTGAACCTTGGAGCGGTCGTACTTCTCGCCCTGCTTGATCGCGACCACCTGAGCCGTACCACTCTTGCCGGCAATCCGGTATTGAGCACCGATGGATGCCTTGCGCGCGGTACCGCGGGCACCGTGCATCACCTGCTGCATGCCGTGGTTGACCTTGGTCCAGTCCGACGGGTCGCGCAGGATGATGTCCGGCATCGGATTTTCGTCCACCGGCTTCGCCCCTTCGAGGGTCTTGGCCAAATGCGGACGATTCCAGACACCTTTGTTGGCCACCAGCGCCGTGGCCTGGGCCAACTGCAACGGAGTGGACTGCATGTAGCCCTGACCGATCCCGAGAATCAGCGTCTCACCCGGGTACCAGGCCTGACGACGGGTCGCGCGCTTCCATTCCCGGGTTGGCATCAATCCCGGCGACTCTTCGAACATGTCGAGGGAGACCTTCTGGCCAATGCCGAATTTGCTCATGTAGGCCGACAGCCGATCAATCCCCAGCTTATGGGCCAAATCATAGAAGTAGGTGTCGTTGGACCGCATGATTGCCGTATCCAGATCCACGTAACCGTCGCCGGTACGGTTCCAGTTACGGTATTTGTGATCGTAATTGGGCAGTTGGTAGTAACCGGGGTCGTAGACCCGGGACGACGCCGTGACCACACCCGCATCCAGGCCGGCAATCGCTACCGCCGGTTTAATCGTCGAACCCGGTGGGTACAGACCGCGCAACACGCGGTTGAACAGCGGCCGGTCGATGGAATCGCGCAGCTCGGCATAGGCCTTGAAGCTGATGCCGGTGACGAACAGGTTCGGGTCGAAACTCGGCTGGCTGACCATCGCCAGCACTTCGCCAGTGCTCGGGTCCAGCGCCACGACCGCGCCACGGCGACCACCAAGCGCGGCTTCGGCGGCTTCCTGCAATTTGATGTCCAGGCTCAGGACAATGTCCTTGCCGGGAATCGGATCGGTACGCTTGAGTACGCGTAATACGCGGCCTCGTGCGTTGGTTTCGACTTCCTCGTAACCCACCTGGCCGTGCAACTCGGCCTCATAGAAGCGCTCGATGCCGGTCTTGCCGATGTGGTGGGTGCCGCTGTAGTTGACCGGATCGAGCGACTTCAGCTCTTTCTCGTTGATCCGCCCCATGTAACCCACCGAGTGCGCAAAGTGCGCGCCCTGCGGGTAATGGCGCACCAGTTGCGCAACCACTTCCACACCGGGCAGGCGGAACTGGTTCACCGCGATGCGGGCGATCTGCTCTTCGGTCAGCTCGAACAGGATTGGCACCGGTTCGAACGGCCGGCGCCCCTGACGCATGCGCTTCTCGAAAATCACCCGGTCTTCGGGCGTCAACTCGAGCACCTCGACGATCACGTCGAGCACTTGCTGCCAGTTGCCGGAGCGCTCGCGGGTCATGCTCAGGCTGAAGCTCGGCCGGTTGTCGGCCACCACCACGCCATTGCGGTCGAAGATCAACCCGCGAGTCGGCGGAATCGGCTGCACATGGACGCGGTTGTTTTCCGACAGGGTCGAGTGGTACTCGTACTGGATCACCTGAAGGAAATACAGCCGCGCGATCAGCACGCCAATCAGCGCCACCACTGCAATGGCCCCGAACACGACGCGGCCACGCACCAGACGGGCGTCTTTTTCGTGGTCCTTGATGCGGATCGGCTGGGGCATGAGGGCAGAACTACTTGTGGTAAGGGTGGCCGGACAGGACTGTCCAGGCACGATACAGCTGTTCGCCGATCAGAATCCGCACCAATGGGTGCGGCAGCGTCAACGGCGACAACGACCAGCGTTGATCCGCCCGGGCACAGACTTCCGGCGCCAGCCCCTCGGGGCCGCCGACCATGAAATTCACCGTGCGCGAGTCCAGCCGCCAGCGATCGAGTTCAACCGCCAGTTGCTCGGTGCTCCAGGGCTTGCCGTGGACTTCGAGGGTGACAATGCGCTCGTTCGGCCCGACCTTGGCCAGCATGGCTTCGCCTTCCTGACGGATAAAGCGCGCCACATCGGCGTTCTTGCCCCGGGTGTTGAGCGGAATTTCCACCAGTTCCAGCGCCAGCTCGGACGGAAGACGCTTGGCATATTCATGCCAGCCTTCTTCCACCCATTTGGGCATGCGTGAACCGACGGCGATCAGTCGCAGTCGCACAGCGGTCCCTTATTGCTGGTCTTTGTTGAGCTTGATGAAATGCTCATGGGTGTTTTCCGGGCTGTGGTGCGCGGCGCTGCCGGCACGGCTCTGCTCGGCACCCTGCCACAAACGCTCCAGGTCATAGAACTGGCGAGCGCTGGCAGTCATCATGTGCACGATGACATCGTCCATATCCAGCAACACCCAGTCGCTGTCGCCCTTGCCTTCTTCGCCCAACGGTTTGACGCCCTGAGCTTTGACCGCCTCGCGGACCTTATCCAGCATCGCGCCGATCTGGCGGTTGGAAGTACCGGTAGCGATGATCATGAAATCAGTGATGCTCTGCTTTTCACGAACGTCGATCACCAGAACATCCTGGGCCTTGACGTCTTCCAGGGCCGCTACGGCAACCTTGACCAGCTCTTCGCCACGCAGCTCCGGGCCGGTATTGGCCACTACTGGCAGCGGAGCGCTCTTGAACGTGCCCTTGCGCTTTACTTTGTTTACGTCTTTGTCAGTCATATAAAACTCGTTTTGCTCGTGTGTTCGGGCGCTTCGATACACGCGTTCACGTGCCTTGAAGCGCGCCCTTTTTCAGTTCGACGCACGGTAGAGTCCGTGCGCATCGATGTAGGCCAGGACCGCGTCGGGCACCAGGAAACGTACCGACTTACCGCTGGCCAGCAGTTGACGGATCTGGGTGGCGGATACCGCGAGCGGCGTCTGCCAGACGAATGCAATCTGTCCGCTCGGCCCTTTGAGGGCCAGCGGGTCGCTCACCGAGCGCGCTGCCAGCAGGTTGCGCAAGGCATCCGGCGGTTCGCTGTCGGCATCCGGGCGTTGCAGCACCAGGATGTGGCAATGCTGGAGCAACTCTTCCCAGCGATGCCAAGTGGGCAGGCCGCAAAATGCGTCCCAGCCCAAAAGTAGAAAAACCTGGTCCGGGGCGGCCAGTTCGGCGCGCATCAGTTCCAGGGTGTCGATGGTGTAGGACGGTTTGTCCCGCTGCAATTCGCGGGCGTCCACCACCAACGGTGGCACACCGGCCACCGCGCACTTGACCATCGCCAGACGGTCCTTCGCCGACACTTGCGGCGTACCCCGATGAGGCGGCCTGGCGCTGGGTGTCAGACGTAACTCATCGAGCGCCAGCGATTCGGCGACTTCCAGCGCACCGCGCAAATGGCCGATGTGCACCGGGTCGAAGGTCCCGCCCAGTACGCCAATACGTCGAGGCTGGGGCTCGCTGGCGGTCACTTGGGCTGACGGGTCGAAGTCGCCCAAGTCAGACCGACTCCTGGCCGCGCAACTGACCGTCACCGACCACGATGTACTTCTCGCAGGTCAGCCCTTCGAGGCCCACCGGGCCGCGGGCGTGCAGCTTATCAGTAGAAATGCCAATCTCGGCACCCAATCCGTATTCGAAGCCATCGGCGAAGCACGTCGGGGTGTTGATCATGACCGAAGACGAATCGACTTCAGCCACGAAACGCCGGGTGTCGGCCAGATTTTCGCTGACGATCGAATCGGTGTGATGGGAGCCGTACTTATTAATGTGCTCAATGGCCTGATCCAGACCGTCGACCACGCGGATCGAGAGGATCGGCGCCAGGTATTCGGTGTGCCAATCTTCTTCGGTGGCAGCAACGGCCTCGATGATCACCCGGGTACGCTCGCAACCGCGCAGTTCGACGCCTTTTTCGCGGAACTGGGCAGCCATCGACGGCAGAAACGCCTTGGCAACCGATTGATCGACCAGCAAGGTTTCCATGGCACCGCAGATGCCATAACGGTAAGTCTTGGCGTTGAACGCGATGCGCTGGGCTTTCGGCAGATCGGCGTGGGCACTGACGTAGACGTGACAGATGCCGTCCAGGTGCTTGATCACGGGCACGCGGGCATCGCGACTGACCCGTTCGATCAGGCCACGGCCACCACGGGGCACGATGACATCAACGTATTCCGGCATGGTGATCAGCGCGCCAACGGCGGCACGATCGGTGGTTTCGACCACTTGCACCACGGCAGCGGGCAGTTCGGCCTCGGCCAGACCGCGCTGGATGCAGGCGGCAATGGCACGGTTGGAATGAATCGCCTCGGAGCCGCCACGCAGGATGGTCGCATTGCCAGACTTCAGGCACAGGCTGGCGGCATCGATGGTCACGTTCGGCCGTGATTCGTAGATGATCCCGATCACGCCCAATGGCACGCGCATCTTGCCGACCTGGATACCCGACGGGCGATAACTCATGTCGCGGATCGCACCCACCGGGTCCGGCAGTGCCGCGACCTGACGCAAACCGACGATCATGCCGTCGATGCGCTCCGGGGTCAGTGCCAGACGTTCCAGCAGAGCAGGCTCCAGACCATTGGCGCGGCCGGCGGCCAAATCCAGTTCATTGGCTGCGGTCAGCTCGGCGCGTGCAGCGTCCAGCGCATTGGCAGCCGCCTGCAAGGCGCGGTTTTTCTGCGCGGTGCTGGCACGGCCGATCACGCGGGAAGCTTCGCGGGCGGCGCGACCCAAACGGGTCATGTAGTCAAGAACGGACTCAGTCATGGTCTGCAATGGTCTTTGCTAAGGTCTTGGTAAAGAGTAAAGCGGCAGATTATAGCTGTCGCGTCCCGGGACTAACAGCGGTGACGGGCGGATGGTCGAAATGGAGCGCAATTTGCCGACGTTCAGCCGTGATTAAGCTGCATATTGTTATCATCACCACTCAATCAGCCCTGATAAACGCTGTTCATCATGACCAACCTGCCTGTTTCTGCGTCCGCTACGCGCCAGCCCAACGGGCTGCCGGATGCATTTTTCGACCGCGATGCGCAAACGCTGGCCCGGGATTTACTGGGTAAAATCATCCGTCATCGGGTCGGCGACCTGTGGCTCAGTGCCCGGATCATCGAGACCGAAGCCTATTACTGCGATGAAAAAGGTAGCCACGCCTCCCTTGGCTACACAGAAAAGCGTAAGGCTTTGTTTCTGGATGGCGGCCACATCTATATGTATTACGCCCGCGGCGGTGACTCCCTGAATTTCAGTGCCCAAGGGCCGGGCAACGCGGTGCTGATCAAATCTGCCTATCCATGGGTCGATGAACTGAGCGGGCCGGCAAGCCTGGCGCAGATGCTGCTAAACAATCCCGACGCCCAGGGCCGCCCTCGCCCCTCGCAAAAGTTGTGCGCCGGGCAGACATTGTTGTGCAAGGCGCTGGGGCTGAAAGTGCCGGTCTGGGACGCCAAACGCTTCGACCATGAAGTGCTGCTGGTGGAAGATGTCGGGCCAGCGCCCGGCCACATCATCCAGACCACACGCTTGGGCATTCCCCACGGGCGCGACGAACATTTGATGTACCGCTTCGTTGATGCGGCTTACGCACTTTACTGCACGCGCAACCCACTGCGCCGGGGGCAAGTCGAAGGTCGCGATTATTTTTTTCTGACTTGATGATGGAAAAATCCATTGTGGGAGCGAGCCTGCTCGCTCCCACATGAGACCTGTAATGTTTTGAAGATTGCGCTCGCCCCTTGGACCGATTGATTATTCGATGGAGTTGTTTTTATGGGCCCATGGCTCGATAGCGTGACCGGTTGGCTGACGGTCAATCCTCAGTGGCTGGCCGCGGCAGTGTTCATAGTGGCTTGTGTGGAATGCCTGGCAATTGCCGGGCTGATCGTGCCCGGCACAGTGTTGCTGTTTGCGGTGGCGGTGCTGGCCGGCAGCGGCGCGTTGTCATTGGGTGAAACGCTGTTACTGGGTTTCCTCGGCGGGGTGCTGGGCGACATCGTTTCGTACTTTTTAGGGCGGCATTTCCACCAGAACATCCGTCGCCTGCCGGGGTTGCGCCATCATCCGGAATGGATGGCCGGAGCCGAGGCTTATTTCCAGCGTTACGGCATCGCCAGCCTGTTGGTCGGACGTTTTATCGGCCCGCTGCGGCCAATGTTGCCGATGGTCGCCGGGATGTTCGACATGCCGTTCCCGCGCTTCGCCGTCGTCAGCCTGTTGGCTGCCGCGGGCTGGAGCCTCGCCTATCTCCTGCCGGGCTGGGCCACCGGGGCGGCGATTCGCTTGCCATTGCCGGAAGGTTTCTGGCCTGAAGCAGGGATTGTCGCCGGCAGCATTGCGGTGATGGTCGGTCTGAGCGCAAACAGCAGCCTGCGCCGCCATCGCCGGGCGACCATCTGGATCAGCAGCATGAGCCTGTTGATCCTGATCGGGCTGTTCATCGGCTACCCGCACCTGACCGCCCTCGACCAAGGATTGATGACCCTGATACAGGAACACCGCAGCCCGGCGCTCGATGAAGTGGCCGTGGTGTTCACGCTGATCGGTGAATTCCGCAACATGTTCATGATCAGCGCGCTGCTGACAGTCTTGCTGCTGCTGACACGACAATGGCGGCATGCGATCTTCGCCGGCGGCACTTTGCTTTTCACCGCTTTGGGCAACACCGCAACCAAGCACTTTTTCGCCCGTGTGCGCCCGGAGGTGCTGAGCGATCCACTGACCAGCTACAGCATGCCCAGCGGCCATGCCTCGGGCTCTTTCGCGCTGTTCCTGACGCTCGCGGTGCTGGCGGGGCGCGGACAACCGCCGCGGATGCGCCTGACCTGGTTATTGGTGGGCTGCTTGCCGGCGCTGACGATTTCCTTGTCACGGGTGTACCTGGGCGCGCACTGGCCGACTGATGTACTGGCCGGCGCGATGCTGGCGGCGTGCGTGTGCGCGGTGAGCCTTTGGCTGACTCAACGCCAGACTTCGCTCAACGCCATGCCGCCGAAAATCTGGTGGCTGGTATTACCGTCGTTGGTGGCGTTGTTCGGTTTCTTTGTGTTGAGGCACATGCCGCATGCGATGTTGCGGTATGCGTACTGAAGATCAAAAGATTGCACCTGTAGCAGCAGCCTCGCAGGCTCGACAGCTGCTACGGGCTGCGATCTTCTAGCGGACGTCAGGCAAACAACTCACCCTGCAACTCATCCAGCAACGCCTGAATCGCATCCAGCCGTTGCTGCGGATCATCGAGTTGCAACAGGTCGATCTTGTCCTTCTCGGAGAACGGCAACAGGTACGCCAACTGATTGGCCAGCGACTGTTGTCCCGCAGCTTCAGTGCCCATGCTCAACGCTTCGACCATCGGATGTTCCGCCAAGGCCTTGAGCAGCGCGACCAGGTCGGCGTCTTCATCCTGCAGCGGTTGTTCGGGTTCATCTTTGAGCCACTCGACTTCGGCGACGATCAACTGGTCGCGCTGCACCTCGGTGCGCACAACGTGGAAACGCCGCCCACCCTTCACCCGAATGCCCAACAGGCCGTTGTCCTGCTGGTGAAAATCGGTGATCAGTGCTTCGCACCCCACCCGTGCGTAGCCTTCGGGAGCGATGCCGACTTCTTCGCCGTCGAGGATGCACACCACGCCGAAGCCGCCGCCCTGTTTCATGCAGCGACCGATCATGTCCAGGTAGCGCGCCTCGAAGATCTGCAAGTCGAGGATGCAGTCCGGAAACAGCACTGTGTTCAGCGGAAAAAGCGGCAAACTCATAGACATTTCCTTACACCACCATCGACACCGCCAACGGCAGGAACACCGCCGTGGCTACGCCCATCAGACTCATCGCCAGCGCCGCGAAGGCGCCGCACTCTTCACTTTCCTGCAAGGCCACCGAGGTGCCGACCGCATGGGCGGTCATGCCCAGGGCCATCCCACGGGCCTCCGGGCTGTGGACACCGAGACGGGTCAAAAGACTCGGCCCGAAGATCGCCCCGATCACCCCGGTAATCAATACGAACACCGCCGCCAGCGCCGCGACGCCACCGATTTGCTCCGCCACCAGCATGGCAATCGGCGAGGTGACCGACTTGGGTGCCATGGTCATCAGGATCATGTGTTCGGCGCCGAACCACCAGCCCAGCAGTACTCCCATGCCCGTGGCGACCACACCACCTATCACCAGCGTAGTAAATATCGGCCAGAACAACTGCCGGATCCGCCGCAGGTTGAGGTACAGCGGTACCGCCAGCGCAACAGTGGCCGGCCCGAGCAAGATACTGAGGATCTCGGTGCTCTTACGGTATTCGGCGTAACTCAGGCCGCAACCGACCAGTACAGCGATGACCAGCAACATGGAAACCAGTACCGGTTGCAGAAAAACCCAGCGGGTTTTCTCAAACGCTGCCAGCACCAACTGATACGCCCCCAGCGTAATGCCGATACCGAACAATGGATGATGAATCACCGACGCCCAGGCGCCGTGCCAATCGAACATCATTGGCCGTCCTCGTGATGAGCGTGACGCTTGACCATGCGCTGCATCAGCACGCCGGCGAAGGCCATCGACAGCAGCAGCGACAACACCAGCGCACCGGTGATCGCCCAGAAATCCGCGGCAATGTCGGCGGCGTAAACCATCACGCCCACCGCCGGCGGCACCAGCAGCAACGGCAGATAACGCAACAGGCTGCTGGCCGCGAGGTTCAGCGGTTCGCCGACTTGACCGCGAATAATCAGATACCCCAGCAGCAACAGCAGGCCAATGATCGGCCCCGGCAACACCAGCAAAAACAAATGGTTGAGGGCGGTGCCGAGCAATTGAAAAAGCACCAGCCAGGTCAGGCCACGTAACAACATCCATCATCTCCCGCGCGCGTTCCCCAAAAGAAGGGGCCCGACATTATAAGCATGCCAACGCTATGAATCGGCATTCGCCAACAGCATGGATAGTTGACCGGAGCCATTTGCCATGTTGATCTAAAGTGGTTCGCAGGGAGGTCAAATCCCCCACTCGAAAAACTATAAAACCGATGAACCCAAGGAGAGTCTCAATGCCCTATGTTCCAGTTGCAGAGCTCAAAGATTATGTCGGCAAGGAACTCGGACGTTCCCAATGGCTCACCATCGACCAGGAACGTATCAACCTGTTCGCGGAAGCCACAGGCGATTTTCAGTTCATCCATGTCGACCCGGTCAAAGCCGCGCAAACACCTTTTGGCAGCACCATCGCCCATGGTTTCCTGTCGTTGTCGCTGATCCCCAAATTGATGGAAGACATCCTCATCCTGCCTGAAGGCGCGAAGATGGTGGTCAACTACGGCCTGGACAGCGTGCGTTTCATCCAGCCCGTGAAGGTCAATTCCAGGGTTCGACTCAAGGTCGACATGAACGACGTCATCGAGAAGAAACCCGGCCAATGGTTACTCAAGGCCACCGCCACGCTTGAAATCGAAGGGTCGGACAAACCGGCGTATATCGCCGAGCCACTGTCCCTCTGCTTCGTGTAAAGCATCCCGGATGCGAAGCAGCTCACGCTGTTTCGCGCCGTGTCTCTGCCGTGTCTCTATAAATGCGACACATAGCTGCGGCATACTCCGTCGCCTAATTGCCCGGATCCCGCTATGCGCTCACTTGCACTCCTTGCTTTGACCCTGTTGCTCACCGCTTGCGGCGATGGCGAATCGCTGTTGCCCCCCGATGCCCGCTTGCCGGATGGTGGACGCTATCGCGGTGATCTGGTCAACGGCTTGCTGCAAGGCGAGGGCCGCATCGATTACCCGAACGGCAGCTGGTACGCCGGCCAGTTCGACAAAGGCCAATGGCATGGTCAGGGCGAATGGCATGGCAGCAACGGCGAGGTCTATCGCGGGCAATTCCAGCAAGGGCTGTTCGACGGCCAAGGCACCCTGACCACCACGGGCAGCAGCTATACCGGCGGTTTCAAGGCGGGTCGACGCGACGGTGAAGGCACTCTCAAAGAAAACGCCATGACTTACCGCGGCGAATTCAAGGCCGATCAATACTCAGGGCTTGGTCGTCTGGAACTCGAAGACGGCAGCCAGTACCAAGGGCAATTCGCCCACGGCAAACCCAATGGCGAAGGCCAGCGCAGCGATGCCAGCGGAAACCAGTTCACCGGGCATTTCGCCGACGGCCAGCTGGAAGGCAATGGCACCTTCAACAGCGCCGATGGCGATATCTATGTCGGCGGTTTCAAGAACAATCAACTGCATGGCAAGGGCCGCTACGAGAACGCCGATGGCGATGTCTGGCTCGGTCAGTTCAAGGAAGGCGTGCTCAGCGGCAAGGGCGAGTTGATCGGCGCCGACAGCAGTCACTACATCGGTCAGTTCAGCGACTGGCGTTTCACCGGTCAGGGTCGCTTGAACCTGGCCGATGGCAGCTTCTATATCGGCCAGTTCGACGGCGACAACTATCAGGGCCAAGGCACGCTGGTGCTGACCGATGGCACGGTGCAGAGCGGCACCTGGGTCAACAGTCAGCGCGTGCGCGACGCCGACGGCAAGCTGCTGCCCGACCCTCTCGAACTCGGCTTGCTGGCTCAGGGTCGCTTGCTCGACGATGCACTGGCCAACGTGCCGGCCTCGACCCCGGCGGTCGAACTGTACACCTTGACCTTGGGCGGCGATGGCAAGCAGAGCGTGTTCCTGCGCGAGTCCGACTACGTCGCCAACATGCTCGCCAGCCGTTTCGGCGCCTTCGGCCAGATCCGTCTGGTCAACCATCGCGATCACCTCGTCGACCGACCGATGGCCACCCGGGAAAACCTGCGCCGCGCCGCCCAGACCCTGGCTGAGCGCAGTGGTCCGGAAGACTTGCTGTTCATTTATCTGACCAGCCACGGCACCGGCGAACACGAACTGGTACTCGACCAGCCACGCTTGGAACTGGCCGACCTGCCGGCCGACGAACTGGCCGCCGTCCTCGCCCCCCTGAAAAAACGAGACAAAATCATCGTGATTTCGTCCTGTTATTCCGGCGGTTTCATTCCCGCCCTCAAGGATGAACGCACCCTGATCATGACCGCCGCGCGTGCCGATAGAGTGTCCTTCGGGTGCTCGGAGGAAGCCAACTTCACGTATTTCGGCGACGCGCTGTTCGCCCAGGCGCTGAACCAGACCGACGATCTGGAGCAAGCCTTCAAACTGGCCAGCGCCACCGTGGCCGAGCGGGAACTGGCCGACAGCTTCGAAGCTTCCGAGCCACAGATCTGGGCGCCGAAAACCGTTCTCAGCCACTGGCAGCTGTTGCGCAAACAACAGGCACGAAAGGCACTGCAAAGTGTCTCTATCAGCAAGGATGAAAAGAGCAACTAAGCTGAATGTATCAAGGGGGAATTACTATGTACTTGACGCCTCAGCATGTATTGCTTGCCGGAGCTACCGGGTTAACCGGTGAACATTTGCTTGACCGTCTACTCAACGAGCCAACGATTACACGGGTATTGGCCCCCTCACGCCGGCCATTGGCCGAGCATCCTCATCTGGAAAACCCGGTCGGCGACCCGGCGGTGTTTTTGCCGCAGTTGAACGGTCGCGTCGACATTGCCTACTGCTGCCTCGGCACCACGATCAAACAGGCCGGCTCCGAAGAAGCATTTCGCGCAGTGGACCTGGACATGGTCGTGGCCTTCGCCAAACGTGCGCGGGAGATGGGCGCACGGCACTTGATCGTGATCAGCGCCTTGGGTGCTGATCGCAGATCCTCGATTTTCTACAACCGGGTTAAAGGCGAGATGGAACACGCATTGCGCGCGCAGAATTGGCCGCAGCTGACCATTTGCCGGCCTTCGCTGTTATTGGGCGATCGCGTGGAGCCGCGACTGGCCGAGAAAGTCGCCGGTCCGTTGTCGCGATTGATCCCGGGCAAATACCACGGCATCGAAGCCTGCCAACTGGCCCGCGCCATGTGGCGCCTGGCACTGGAAGAGCAGGATGGCGTGCGGATTGTCGAGTCGGATGAGTTGCGCAAGTTGGGCAAGTAATTCAGCGGTGCCCGCGAATAGAGCGCGAAACGCGTTCTTACAAACCACCCGTCGCCTGAAAACTTACGCCAATCACCGTCAACAACGACAGCGGCAACAGCAGCGTGTCGAGCAACGCACTGGCCGGCAGGTCAACACCCGGATAACTCGGCGCTTCTGCGCCGAATCTGTCCATGGCGCAGCACCCGCCGTTCAGCGCATACAAATCCAGACGCGTCCCCGAATACACCACCGGCGCTCCAGGCTTGGCGGCATCGAGGGTGCGCGCCGTGGCGCAGCCCGCCAATTGCAAAGCCAGCAGGATGATCAGCAGCTTATTCATCGCTGCTCAAATGGTGTTCGCCCCAGCGCGGCAGCATGTCTTGCGGAATGTTCAGCAGATTGAGAATCCGCGCCACGACGAAATCGATCAAGTCATCGATGGTCTGCGGCTGATGATAGAAGCCCGGCGACGCCGGCAGAATGGTCACGCCCATGTTCGACAGCTTGAGCATGTTCTCCAGATGAATGCTCGAATACGGCGCCTCGCGCGGCACCAGAATCAGCTGACGGCGCTCCTTCAAGGTCACGTCGGCCGCCCGTTCGATCAAGTTGTTGCAGGCTCCGGTCGCGATCGCCGACAAGGTCCCGGTGGAGCACGGCACCACCACCATCGCCGCGGGCGAGCCAGAGCCCGAAGCCACCGGCGACATCCAGTCTTCCTTGCCATACACCCGAATCTGCCCGGCGGCAGCGCCGGTGTATTCAGTGAGGAAGGCTTGCATCATCTGCGGTTTCGACGGCAGCGAGACATCGGTTTCGGTAGCCATCACCAGTTGCGCGGCCTTGGAGATCAGGAAGTGCACCTCGCGGTCTTCACGCACCAGGCAGTCGAGCAGGCGCAAGCCATACTGGGCGCCCGAAGCGCCGGTCATCGCCAGCGTGATGCGTTCCGGGCCGTTGTTCATTGCAGCGCCTCGGCCAGTTTGCCGTGCAGGCCGCCGAAGCCGCCATTGCTCATGATCACCACGTGAGTGCCAGGCTGAGCCTGGCTCTTCACGCGTTCGATGATGCCTTCCAGCGAATCGCTGACAATCGACGGCACGGTGCACAACGCGGCGGTGGCGCCCAGGTCCCAACCGAGGTTGGCCGGCGAATACCAGATCACCTGATCGGCATCGACCACACTTTCCGGCAAGCCATCGCGGTGAGCGCCAAGTTTCATGGAATTGGAGCGCGGCTCGATGATCGCGATCAGCGGCGCGTCGCCAATGCGCTTGCGCAGACCGTCGAGGGTGGTGGCGATGGCGGTCGGATGGTGAGCGAAGTCATCGTAAATGGTGATGCCACGGACTTCCGCGACCTTTTCCATCCGCCGCTTCACGCTTTTGAACGCGCTCAGTGCCGCAATGCCCATCGACGGTACTACGCCGACGTGACGCGCAGCGGCCAAGGTGGCCAAGGCGTTGGCGACGTTATGCTGACCGGTCATGTCCCACTCGACCACGCCTTGAACGGCGCCTTCGAACATCACTTCGAATTTCGAACCGTCTTCACTGAGCAGTTTGACTTGCCACTGACCGCCGGCACCGGTGGTTTGCACCGGGGTCCAGCAGCCCATTTCAATCACGCGCAGCAATGCAGGTTCAGTGGTCGGATGGATGATCAGGCCTTCGCTCGGAATGGTGCGCACCAAATGGTGGAACTGCCGCTCGATGGCCGGAAGATCGGGGAAGATGTCCGCATGATCGAACTCAAGATTGTTCAGGATCGCCGTACGCGGCCGGTAGTGAACAAACTTGGAGCGCTTGTCGAAGAACGCACTGTCGTATTCGTCTGCTTCGATCACGAAGAACGGCGTATCACCCAGACGCGCCGACACCGAGAAATTCTGCGGCACGCCGCCGATCAGGAAACCCGGGCTCATGCCGGCGTGTTCCAGAACCCAGGCGAGCATGCTGCTGGTGGTGGTTTTGCCGTGAGTGCCGGCAACCGCCAGCACCCAGCGACCTTGCAATACGTGATCGGCCAGCCATTGCGGGCCGGAGACGTACGGCAGGCCTTTGTTCAGCACGTATTCGACGGCCGGGTTGCCACGGGACATGGCATTGCCGATCACCACCAGGTCGGGGGCCGGATCGAGCTGCGCCGGGTCGTAACCTTGGGTCAACTCAATGCCCTGGGCTTGCAGCTGAGTGCTCATCGGCGGATAGACGTTGGCATCGGAGCCCGTCACGTGATGGCCCAGCTCTTTGGCCAGAACCGCCATCGAACCCATGAAAGTGCCGCAAATACCAAGAATATGAATGTGCATAGTCGACCTCGTAAAACATGGCCGCAGGTTAGCGTAGGGAGGGGAAAATCGCACTCTTTAGCTGTAACCACACTCGTTCCCACGCTCTGCGTGGGAATGCAGCAAGGGAGGCTCTGCGTCCCAAAAGCGGACGCAGAGCGTCCGGGGAGGCATTCCCACGCAGAGCGCGGGAACGATCAGTCCCCCCTAGCGGGCGATTCCATGCTTGCGCAGCTTTCTGTAGAGGGTATTGCGGCTCACGCCCAACTGCTCGGCGGTGTGGGTCATGTGCCAGCGCTGCTGTTCCAATGCGTTGAGCAATGCCAACCGCTCGGCATCGTCCAGCGGATACTCGGACAGGGCTTCAACCGCGGACACCGTCACCGGCCGGGCCTGGCGAATCATCGCCGGCAAATCTTCCAGCCCGATCCGGCCACCATCACACAATGCCGCGAGGGTCCGCAGCACATTGCGCAACTGCCGCACGTTCCCCGGCCAGGCAAAATCCAGCAAGGCCTGCCGCGCCGGCCCGTCTATCAATACCGTTTCCCCGCCCGCCTCTTCGGCCAGCAAAAAGTCGAGCAACTGTGATTTGTCAGCGCGCTCACGTAGCGCCGGCAGTGCGACTTCCAGCCCATTGAGCCGGTAATACAAATCCTCGCGGAAACTGCCGTCCTGCACCCGCTCAAGCAGATTGCGGTGAGTGGCGCTGATGATCCGCACATTGACTGATTCCGGCTCGCCGCCAATCGGCACCACCTGACGGTCTTCCAGCACCCTTAATAGACGGGTCTGCATGCTCAGCGGCATGTCACCGATTTCATCGAGGAACAACGTCCCGCCATCGGCCTGCTGCAACTTGCCGCGCATGCCTTCCTTACGGGCGCCGGTGAAGCTGCCGCCGCGATAGCCGAACAGTTCGCTTTCGATCAGGCTTTCGGGAATCGCCGCACAATTGAGGGCGACGAACGATTTTCCTGCCCGTTGGCTGGCCTGATGCACGGCTTTGGCGAAGGCCTCCTTGCCGGAACCGGTTTCGCCATTGATCAGCAATGGCACGTCCCGTTCAAACACGCGCAAGGCCTTGCGGAAATCCTCCTGCAACGCGGCATCGCCCAGGCAAATGCCTGACAAGCGCGGACGCTCGGCAACCATCGGGCTTTGCACCACCGGCACCGGAATACTGCGCGGCTGCCCGCGCAATACGGCAAACAACCGCCGTCCGTCACGGGTGCGCAATGGCCAACTGGCGCTGGCATTAGCGCTCGCGCGGCCGAGCAATTCATCCAGCGAGCAGTCGAAAAACGCCTCCACCGGTTTGCCCAACAGCCCGCCACGAATATGCCCCAGCAAATTCAGCGCACTCTGATTGACCGCACTGATCCGCCCTTCCCCGTCGAACGCCAACAACCCTTCGCTGAACAGCCCCACGGATTCGGCCTGCAGGTGAAAACGCAGCAACCACTGATTGTCGAAGTAACGCAGGAAATAGCAGCTCTCGATCATCTTCGCCGACAGATTGACCAAAGCCATGGTGTGGAACTGGCTCTGACGCGAAACCTCATGACGCGCCGAAGACACGTCGAGCACCGCCAACAGTTCGCCGTGAGGGTCGAACACCGGGCTCGCCGAGCAGGTCAGGCCGGTGTGACGACCACGAAAATGTTCGTCTTGATGGATGGTCAGGGACTGGCGCTCCACCAGGCAGGTGCCGATGCCATTGGTGCCTTCGCAGGCTTCGCTCCAGTCGGCGCCCAGCCAAAGGCCGGCGCGCTCGAAAATTTTCCGTTCGGTAGGCGCGGTGACGCAGTTGAGGATCACCCCGCGGGCGTCTGTCAGCAGCACCGCGTGGCCGGCGCCGGAAAGTTGCTGGTGGAGGCTGGTCATTTCGTTGCCGGCGATCTGCAGCACTTGCTGCAAACGTTCGCGGCTTTCCAGCACGCGGCCATGTTCCAGCACCGTCGGCGCCATGGTCAGGGCCGGGTCGAGGTGATAGTCCTCAAGACAACGCAGCCAGGAACGGGCAATGGACGGATCGCTGCCGGGACCCTGCAGGTGAGATTTGCCTTGGGTCACGGTCAGCACTTGCTGGGCATGGCGACTCAAATGGTTGTCGTGCATTTCTTATTATTCTCCCCCGCAGGGTCTGGCTCGCTTCCGTGTAGCAGCTGCCGAAGGCTGCGTCCGGCCGCGAAGCGGTCGTAAAACCTGTGCCCCATATTTCATTGCCAAATCGAGGCGAGCGCTTCGCACTCGAACGCAGCCTTCGGCAGCTGCTACAAAAACAAAGCCTTCACGTGAAGCCAGCATCCTCCAGCCATCGAAGCATTGCAATGCTGGCAAGACCGATCAGTCACAGGCTGTGCCACAAACGGTACAAAGTGTCACAGGGGCTGTACCGCAAGCGTCACAAACGTTGCCCATCCGTCCGACAAAAAACGCGCAAGGCCTTGATTTACCTGACCTGCAAGGCACTGGCCCAACCTTTGCTCTACGCTTAATGCAGCGCTTTAGCGCGTCCTCCCTTATAAGCACAAAAGCCAAGGAGAAACCCATCATGCGTTACGCTCACCCCGGTACTGAAGGCGCTATCGTTTCGTTCAAGAGCAAATACGGTAACTACATCGGCGGCGAGTTCGTCGCGCCTGTCAAAGGTCAGTACTTCACCAATACCTCGCCGGTCAACGGCCAGCCGATTGCCGAATTCCCGCGTTCCACCGCCGAAGACATCGAAAAGGCCCTGGACGCCGCCCATGCCGCCGCCGATGCCTGGGGCGCCACGTCCGCCCAGGCTCGCTCGCTGGTCCTGCTGAAAATCGCCGATCGCATCGAACAGAACCTCGAAGTGCTGGCGATCACCGAATCCTGGGACAACGGCAAGGCCGTTCGCGAAACCCTCAACGCCGACATCCCGCTGGCCGCCGACCATTTCCGCTACTTCGCCGGTTGCATCCGCGCCCAGGAAGGCAGCGCCGCCGAGATCGACGGCAACACCGTGGCCTATCACATCCATGAACCGCTCGGCGTGGTCGGGCAGATCATTCCGTGGAACTTCCCGATTCTGATGGCCGCCTGGAAACTCGCCCCGGCCCTGGCCGCCGGCAACTGCGTGGTCCTCAAACCTGCCGAGCAAACCCCGCTGGGCATCACCGTGCTGATGGAACTGATCGGCGACCTGCTGCCACCCGGCGTGCTCAACGTGGTGCAAGGCTTCGGCAAAGAAGCCGGGGAAGCCCTGGCCACCAGCAAGCGCATCGCCAAAATCGCTTTCACCGGCTCGACCCCGGTCGGCTCGCACATCATGAAATGCGCCGCTGAGAACATCATTCCGTCCACCGTGGAGCTGGGTGGCAAGTCGCCGAACATCTTCTTCGAAGACATCATGCAGGCCGAGCCAAGCTTCATCGAAAAGGCCGCCGAAGGCCTGGTGCTGGCGTTCTTCAATCAGGGCGAAGTCTGCACCTGCCCGTCCCGTGCCCTGGTGCAAGAGTCGATCTACGACGAGTTCATGAAAGTGGTCATGAACAAAGTCCTGCAAATCAAACGTGGCGACCCGCTGGACACCGACACCATGGTCGGCGCCCAGGCATCCGAGCAGCAATTCGACAAAATCCTTTCGTACCTGGACATCGCCAAGGGCGAAGGCGCCGAGCTGCTGACCGGCGGCAAGGTGGAGAAACTCGAGGGCAGCCTGGCGACCGGGTATTACATCCAGCCGACCCTGCTCAAGGGCACCAACAAAATGCGCGTGTTCCAGGAAGAAATCTTTGGCCCGGTGGTGAGCATCACCACCTTCAAGGACGAAGCCGAAGCCCTGGCCATCGCCAACGACACCGAGTTCGGCCTGGGCGCCGGTCTCTGGACCCGCGACATCAACCGCGCCTATCGCATGGGCCGTGCCATCAAGGCCGGTCGAGTGTGGACCAACTGCTATCACCTGTACCCGGCGCACGCCGCGTTCGGTGGCTACAAGAAGTCCGGTGTCGGTCGTGAAACCCACAAAATGATGCTCGATCACTATCAGCAGACCAAAAACCTGCTGGTGAGCTACGACATCAATCCGCTGGGCTTCTTCTAAAAACCGGGGGCGATACAGGTCATTCTGTATCGCCCTTTGAACCGCCTTCGCGAGCAAGCCCGCTCCCACAGTGATTTTGGGTCAACCCCAATAGGTGAATTCCCCCCATAACCCTGTGGGAGCGGGCTTGCCCGCGATGGCGTCCTTAAACGCACCGTAAATCATCGCCCTGCTGGTCTGGCACGGGCTTTGCGTGCCCGCATTACACGAAAACGCCGTACCCGAAAGTCCAACAGATCAAACAATAAAAAAGACAGAGAGGACTTATGACTTCTACTACACAGCTCAAACCCACACTCGGCACCCTGCATCTATGGGGCATTGCCGTCGGCTTGGTGATTTCCGGCGAGTACTTCGGCTGGAGTTACGGCTGGGGCACCGCAGGGACCCTGGGTTTTCTCGTCACCGCCCTGATGGTGGCGACGATGTACACCTGCTTTATCTTCAGTTTCACCGAATTGACCACCGCCATTCCCCACGCTGGCGGGCCGTTTGCCTACAGCCGCCGGGCCTTCGGTGAAAAAGGCGGATTGATCGCCGGCATTGCCACCCTGATCGAATTCGTCTTTGCGCCACCGGCAATTGCCATGGCCATCGGTGCCTACCTCAACGTGCAATACCCGGAACTGGACCCGAAGATCGCCGCTGTTGGCGCCTATTTCGTGTTCATGGGCTTGAATATCCTCGGCGTGAGCATCGCAGCCACGTTCGAACTGGTGGTCACCGTGCTGGCGGTCGCCGAGTTGCTGGTGTTCATGGGCGTGGTCGCACCGGGCTTCAGCTTCAGCAATTTCGTACTCAATGGCTGGTCGGGCTCCAACGAGTTCACCATGGCCTCGATTCCCGGCATCTTTGCGGCAATCCCTTTCGCGATCTGGTTCTTCCTCGCCATTGAAGGCGCAGCCATGGCCGCCGAGGAAGCCAAGGATCCGAAACGCACGATTCCCAGGGCTTACGTCAGTGGCATTCTGACCCTGGTGTTCCTGGCCATCGGCGTTATGGTGATGGCTGGCGGTGTCGGCGACTGGCGCCAACTGTCGAACATCAACGATCCGCTGCCTCAGGCGATGAAAGCCGTGGTCGGCAATAATTCGACCTGGATGCACATGCTGGTGTGGATCGGCCTGTTCGGTCTTGTGGCGAGTTTCCACGGGATCATTCTGGGCTATTCGCGGCAGTTCTTCGCCCTGGCTCGCGCGGGTTACCTGCCTAAAGGGTTGGCCAAACTCTCGCGCTTCCAGACCCCGCACCGGGCGATTCTGGCCGGCGGTGTGATCGGCATCGCGGCGATCTACAGCGACGGTCTGGTCAACCTGCAGGGCATGACGCTGACGGCGGCGATGATCACCATGTCGGTATTCGGTGCCATCGTGATGTACATCATCAGTATGCTGAGCCTGTTCAAACTGCGTAAAACCGAGCCGAACCTGGAACGCACCTTCCGCGCGCCGGGCTACCCGATCGTGCCGGGGATCGCGCTGTTTCTGGCGGTGGTGTGTCTGGTGGCGATGGCTTGGTTCAACCCGCTGATCGGGTGCGTGTTCCTGGGTTTCATGGTGGCCGGCTACCTGTATTTCCAACTGACTGCCAAACAGCGCGCCGATGCACCGGCGGACGCTATGCTCGAAGGCATTTGAGTTGCACCAGCGCCGGGCTGATTCCCGACGCCTGCCATATTGAAGTGCACCAAAAACCGATGTGGGAGCGAGCTTGTTCGCCAAAGTGGTGTGTCATTCAGCCTGTATGTCGACTGACACCATGCCTTCGCGGGCAAGCCCGCTCCCACAGGATGCTCAGTGTTTTCAAGACTTGTATTCACCAGGAGGACACCGCCCCATGGCCGTATTTGCCCATACCGTCGGCGCCCAGACCTACCGCTTCGACAGCCTCAAGGACGTCATGGCCAAAGCCAGCCCGGCGCGCTCCGGGGACTTTCTGGCTGGCGTTGCCGCCCTCAACGATGGCGAGCGAGTGGCCGCGCAAATGGCCCTGGCTGACATCCCGCTGACTCACTTCCTGCAGGAAGTACTGATTCCTTACGAGGCCGATGAAGTCACTCGACTAATCATCGACACTCACGATAAACAGGCTTTTAAAGCGGTCAGCCACCTCACTGTCGGTGGCTTTCGCGACTGGCTGCTCAGCGACGCCGCCGACGAACAGAGCCTGCGCGCGCTCGCTCCGGGCCTGACCCCGGAAATGGCCGCCGCCGTGTCGAAGATCATGCGCGTGCAGGACCTGGTGCTGGTGGCGCAGAAAATCCGCGTGGTCACGAAATTCCGCGGCACTCTGGGCCTGCACGGCCGACTCTCGACACGCCTGCAACCCAATCACCCCACCGACGAACCGGCCGGTATCGCCGCGAGCATTCTCGACGGCCTGCTGTACGGCAATGGGGACGCAATGATTGGCATCAACCCGGCCACCGACAGCATCGCTTCGATCTGCGCCATGCTGGAAATGCTCGATGCGATTATCCAGCGCTACGAAATTCCGACACAGGCCTGCGTGCTGACCCACGTCACCACCTCCATCGAGGCAGTGAATCGCGGCATTCCGCTGGACCTGGTGTTCCAGTCGATCGCCGGCACGGAAGCGGCCAACGCCAGTTTCGGTATCAACCTCAACGTCTTGCAGGAAGGCTATGACGCGGGTTTGAGCCTGAATCGCGGCACGTTGGGCCAGAATCTGATGTATTTCGAGACCGGCCAGGGCAGCGCCTTGTCGGCCAACGCCCATCATGGCGTCGATCAACAGACCTGCGAAACCCGCGCCTACGCCGTGGCACGCCATTTCAAACCGTTTTTGGTGAACACCGTTGTAGGCTTCATCGGCCCCGAATACCTCTACAACGGCAAACAGATCATCCGCGCCGGTCTCGAAGACCACTTCTGCGGCAAGCTGCTGGGCGTGCCCATGGGTTGTGATATCTGTTACACCAACCATGCCGAAGCCGATCAGGATGACATGGACACCCTGCTGACCCTGCTGGGCGTGGCCGGGATCAACTTCATCATGGGCATCCCCGGCTCCGACGACATCATGCTCAATTACCAGACCACGTCGTTCCACGACGCCCTCTACGCCCGGAAAACCTTGGGCCTGAAACCGGCGCCGGAATTTGAACAGTGGCTGGCGAACATGGGCATCTTCACCCAGACAGACGGCAAAATTCACTTCGGCGACAACCTGCCGCCGGCCTTCCGTCAGGCCATGGCGCAACTGGGATGAGTATTGAGATGGATAAACCACCTGTCGATCCGCAAAACCCGTTGCTGGAACTGCGTCGCCTGACCCCGGCACGTATCGCTCTCGGTCGCACCGGCACCAGTATGCCGACCAGCGCGCAGCTGGATTTCCAGTACGCCCATGCACAGGCCCGGGATGCGGTGCATCTGCCGTTCGACCACAAGGGGCTCAGTTCGCAACTGGCCGAACGTGGACGTGAGAGTTTGCTGCTGCACAGCGCCGCCACGGACCGGAACAGCTATCTGCAGCGCCCCGATTTGGGGCGCAAGCTGAGTGATGAGTCGGCGCAGACTCTGCGCGACTACGCGCTGAGTCATCCTGGCGGGGTGGATCTGGCCGTCGTGGTAGCCGACGGCCTCTCGGCATTGGCCGTTCATCGCCACACCTTAGCGTTTCTGGCGCGCATGGAAGAACAGACAGCTGCTGAGGGCTGGTCCCTGTCGCCGGTGATCCTTGTGGAACAGGGTCGAGTCGCGGTGGCCGACGAGATTGGCGAGCTGCTGGGCGCCAAAATGGTGGTCATTTTGATCGGTGAACGCCCTGGTTTGAGCTCGCCAGACAGCCTGGGGTTGTATTTCACCTATAATCCCAAAGTCGGACTGACGGATGCCTATCGCAATTGCATCTCGAATGTCCGTCTCGAAGGCTTGAGTTACGGCATGGCGGCACACCGTTTGCTGTATTTGATGCGCGAAGCCTGTCGGCGGCAGTTATCGGGGGTCAGTCTGAAAGACGAAGCCCAGATTCAGACGCTGGAGTCGGACATTGGTGCGGACATGAAAGGCAATTTCCTACTGAGCCCGTCGGATGCCTGAACCGTTTCCGCATTGCGTTTCTATTCAGGTTTCAGGCAGGATCGATGCACGGCCGCCAGGGTTTCCCGTCGCCGTCACCATGTAAGACAGCCACTTGAAGACGAGACCTACCATGCGGATTATTCAAGCGACCCTCGAACACCTCGACCTGCTGACCCCGTTGTTCGTCAAATATCGCGAGTTTTACGGTTCCCTGCCGTATCCGGACTCGTCCCGGGCGTTCCTCGAGAAACGCCTGCGGCGCAAGGAATCGGTGATTTACCTGGCCCTGGCCGATGACGACAACAACAAACTGATGGGTTTCTGTCAGTTGTACCCGAGCTTTTCGTCTCTTTCGCTTAAACGCGTATGGATCCTCAACGACATCTACGTCGCCGAAGACGCCCGCCGCCAGTTGGTGGCCGATAACCTGATCCGCACCGCAAAAAAAATGGCCAAGGAAACCAATGCCGTGCGCATGCGCGTTTCCACCAGCAGCAATAACGAAGTCGCGCAGAAAACCTACGAATCCATCGGGTTCAAGGAAGATACCGAGTTCAAGAACTATGTGTTGCCGATCAGTGACGGGCTGTAACGCATAGCCTGAAGTTGCGTGCTTTTGGGTGAGGGGGCTTGTCGGAACGCCGCATCGCCCCGTTCGACTGCGCAGCAGTTGCAAATTGCTGAATGCGGTATGCCTGAAGAAACGCGCCGTCTGGTTTAGGGGTCGCTTCGCAACCCAACGGGGCGATGCGGCGTTCCGACAAGCACCTCGCCACAGGGTAATGCGCAAGGGCAAATACCCCGATCGCCCCATCGACATCCCCCGCTACAAACTCGAGGTGTTTTACACTTCTCTCCCCGTATAATGCCCATTCTTCCGGCTCGTAAGAAAAATTACACTCCGCTGTAGTCTTACGCAAAGCCATCCGCACAGGCCTGCAGAGTCGGGCCATCACCACAGGTGCTATCCATGGATTTCAACCCGATCGACCTTATCCTGCATCTCGATGTTTACCTCGACCTGCTGGTGACCAACTACGGGGCATGGATTTACGCCATTCTGTTTCTGGTGATCTTCTGCGAAACCGGTCTGGTGGTGATGCCATTCCTGCCGGGCGATTCCCTGCTGTTCATCGCGGGCGCCGTGGCGGCCGGCGGCGGCATGGACCCGGTGCTGCTGGGCGGCCTGCTGATGCTGGCGGCGATTCTGGGTGACAGCACCAACTACGTAATCGGCCGCACCGCTGGCGAACGGCTGTTCAGCAACCCGAACTCGAAAATTTTCCGCCGCGACTACCTGCAACAAACCCACGACTTCTACGACAAGCACGGCGGCAAAACCGTGACTCTGGCGCGTTTCCTGCCGATCATCCGTACCTTTGCCCCCTTCGTCGCCGGTGTTGGCAAAATGCCTTACCCGCGCTTCTTTGCCTTCAGTGTCCTGGGCACCATCCTCTGGGTGGGTGGCCTGGTCACCCTCGGTTTCTTCTTCGGCAACGTACCGTTCATCAAGCAGAACCTGTCGCTGCTGGTGGTGGGCATCATCCTGTTGTCGCTGCTACCGATGATCATCGGCGTAATCCGCAACCGCCTCGCCAATGCCTCGTCCAAAGCCGAACCCCGCTGACTCACGATGTGGTCCCTTAGCGCCTGGCGACGCCAGCGTACCCTGGCCAGGCATCCGATTGCCGACGACATGTGGCAACGGGTGCGCCATCACCTGAGTTTTCTGGATGGCCTCAGCGCAGCCGAAGACCAGTGGCTGCGGGAAGCCTGCGTGCTGTTCCTACAAGACAAACACTTGACCGCCCTACCCGGCGTCGAACTTCACCAGGAACAACGCCTGCTGCTCGCCGCCCAGGCCCAATTGCCGCTGATGCATCTGGGCGACCTGAACTGGTATCAGGGTTTCCACGAAATAATCCTTTACCCGGACGACTTCCTCAGCCCCCAGCGCCATCGCGATGCCAGCGGCGTCGAACACGAGTGGGACGGCGAACACAGCGGCGAAGCCTGGCCACAAGGCCCGATCATCCTCGCCTGGCCCGGCGTGATGGCCAGCGGTGGCTGGGAAGGCTATAATCTGGTCATCCACGAGCTCGCGCATAAACTCGACATGCTCAACGGCGACGCCAATGGCCTGCCGCCGCTGCATGCCGATATGCGCGTCAGCGACTGGGCCAAGGTGATGCAAGAGGCGTATGACCACCTCGATCGGCAACTGGACCGCAACCCTGACGCGCAAACCGCCATCGACCCGTACGCAGCGGAAAACCCCGCCGAGTTCTTCGCGGTCACCAGCGAATACTTCTTCAGCGCCCCGGATTTGCTGCACGAGGCTTATCCACAGGTCTATGGGCAGTTGAAGCTGTTTTATCGTCAGGACCCATTGGCCCGGCTGCGGCAACTTCTGGCCGAGAACCCTGTCTATCAGGCACACGACTAACGTCTACGCGACCTCTGGTCCATAGCGTCGAAGGCGGAATATGCCTATAATCGCCGCCACTTTTTGGTCAATCCGGCCAAGTGTTTTTGGTCAACTAACGGGGGCACCGCCCAATGAGCTACAGCAAGATTCCGGCTGGCAAAGACCTGCCGAACGACATCTACGTCGCGATCGAGATCCCGGCCAACCACGCGCCGATCAAATACGAAATCGACAAAGACAGCGATTGCCTGTTCGTTGACCGTTTCATGGCCACCCCGATGTTCTACCCGGCCAACTACGGTTACATCCCGAACACCCTGGCTGACGACGGTGATCCCCTCGACGTGCTGGTCGTGACCCCTTACCCGGTTGCCCCAGGTTCGGTAATCCGCGCTCGTCCAGTCGGCATCCTGAACATGACCGACGACGGCGGCGGCGATGCCAAAGTGATCGCGGTTCCACACGACAAGCTGTCCCAGCTGTACGTCGACGTGAAGGAATACACCGACCTGCCACCGCTGCTGATTCAGCAGATCGAGCACTTCTTCGCGAACTACAAAGATCTCGAAAAAGGCAAATGGGTGAAGATCGAAGGCTGGGCCGGCGCAGATGCCGCCCGGGACGCGATCACCAAGTCGGTTGCTGCCTATAAAGGCTGAGAAGCCGCGGTAAGCTTCTAGCTGCAAGCGCCAAGAAGAACCCCGGTTGATCCGGGGTTTTTTGTGGGCGCTCCGCTCAGACACTGACCTTTAACGGTACGTGGAACACTTCTTGGCTTTGGTTTTTTCCTGTTTAAATTCCACTAAAAGCGTCTTACATCCAGTCTTAAATTTCCCTCGAAATTTGAACGGATCGTTTATTCAAACCCCCATCCTGCGCCAGTAAACTCGTGTTTATGAAAAAGAACACTAGCGGCCCACGGTTTAGAGCGCTCCTCGAAGCATCGAAAATCACAACCACAGGATTTGCCGCTTTCTTCGACACGGAAGCGCAAAATATCCATAACTGGTACACCCGAGGTGTGCCCGCCTACCGCATGGAAGAGGTTGCCAGACTACTGTCTGTAAACAGCGACTGGCTGAAAACCGGCGAAGGGCCGAAAGAGTCCTCACGCCTGCGCGTGCTCGACGAGGCCGGCAACACCTTCGACGCCCAGGCCATCCGCGGCATCTACACGGTGATCGAGCCCATCGACGTCGAGTTGCCTTTCTATAAAGAAACAGCCACCGCCCCGGGCTCCAACAAAACTCACGTCGTCAAAGACCCCAGCCAATCCATCCGCCTGCCTCGCAGCCACCTGGACTCCCTGGAAATCAACCACGCCGACGCTATTTGTACCCACATGATCGGCAACAGCATGGGGGAAAAAATTGAAGACGGTTCGACGCTTGCGATCGACCGCGGGCTGACTCAGGTTATTGATGGGGAGATTTATGCGATCGAGCATGACGGGATGTTGCGGATCAAATACCTGCATCGGATGCCGGGAAATGCACTGCGGTTGCGCAGCTATAACAAAGCCGAGTATCCGGATGAGATCTTCAGTGCCGAACAGATCGACAAGCAAAACATAAGGGTATTGGGATGGGTATTCTGGTGGTCGACGCTCAATAAACGGCGGCCGTCCGTACCGTTTCTCTAAGCGTTAAAAGATCGCAGCCTTCGGCAGCTCCTACGGTGAGATAGGGAAATGCAGGTGGCTGTAGGGGCTGCCGAAGGCTGCGATCTTGGCAATCCCCGAAAACCAAACTGCCCGGCCCCATACAGAAACGCTCCTACCACCACCCCCCATTGCTCTACCCGGCACGTCCCGCTGGGAATTCTTCAAAAAAATCAGTATGCTGCGCCCCACATTTGCGCATCGACCCTTCTTCAGGCTCAGATCGCACCGACAAGGCAGATGACTTTCTCGCCGAGTCCCACAGCCGGACGCAAGATCCGGGTGTACGTTTTGAAGGCTGGCGCGGTTTACCAAAAATAAACCAAGCCAGTCCCCGAGAAGCCGGCCACAAGCCGGCTTTTTTATTGTCCGAAATAATCCTAGGTATAGTGAGACTTTCGGTCTCGCTCGACCTAACAAATAGCTCGACAGCGACAAGTATTTTTCCCCACCACACTAAGCCAGCTCCTGCCGCATCTCGGAGCGGTATCCAGGTTAAGGGATTACACGATTTTCTGCCCCCCCTTACGGACGTGACTCGCCGTACCGAACGCCTCGAAAGCGAGCAACGCCTATGAGATAACGTCGCCTCAACTTTGTAAAAGGACGCTCAAGTCGATGCTCCCGTACGTAGCAACCTATCTCCTCATCGCCGCCATCCTTGCAGTAATCGACCGGTTCATTGATCGACCAATGTTCATTAGAAGGCATTCAAAGCATTTTCCGTGGAAGCTCAACTACAGCATCAGATGGTGGGGCGCTCAAGAATACTGGGCAGCCATCACGTTGGGCTCAATCGCCGTTCTGCCAATGTCCTTGTTCTGGCACGTGATGGGAGGACCGATCAGAAAGGACGTGGTCCAGATTTTTTTCATCGTTATCTGCTTTAGCTCGTCCGTGCTCTCCATCAGACATTTCAAGCTGGTAGAAAAATTCAAGGCTCACGCCTGGTGGATGACCGTTCTGACGGCTTTAACTACGGTCGGCCTTGGGCTCTTCGCTAGCGCACATGCCGACTCGTTCATCGTCAACCTTACCAGGATCGATTCAGATCAGTTTCCAGTGGCACAGAAAGCCCTTACAACGCTCATCTTGGTTTCTTTGTGGGCATTCATTGGGACATTTATCATCAGCCTGGTGGTCGGCATCACCTCCGTTGCCATCGCTGTAACGACCCCAACCCTCCTTGGAACAATCAAACGAAATCACCTCACGGCGCCGTATTGGAAACACTACACTCCGGGACTCAGCTATCGCCGTCGCTCCCGTATGCTCTTCGCGGTGTTCATCGGGTCCGTTTATACGATCGTCATTGCATGGAATTCATGGGAATACGTCCTTCGGCATGCCGATGAAACCCTGCAAGAAACCATCGTCTTTGCTTCATTTCACCTTCACCCCCGAGATTGCTCAATCCCAGGTAGACCACACGATGCATGGGCTGCGCTGATCAGCGACAATCGTGTGGTCGTGGCAACTCCTGCAAAAAGGGGCTACACGTTCGAAACGCTGCCTTGCGAGATTCAGTCGACGAATGCAATAAAGGGCGCAACTCTGAAACGATTGAAGCAGGACGATTACTTCTGAGTCAAAAAGCAGGTGATTACGCTGAAATCAGGGAAAGGGTTAAAAGTGAATTCGATAGGCTACAACTGGCCGCTCAGCGCCAGTCATCCGACATACCTTGGCCAAGATCATGTAGTGGTGGGCCGTGAAGGCTGCATATCACTGGCCGACCAAGGTTGCCATTAATCCGCGTGCCTAATCATCCTGTCCGACAGACTACCCTTGGCCAATGCTTGGGTGGTCATCGGCACATGGGATCTGCAGTTCATGCATCATTTTTTGTGTTACCCGCGTTGGAATGAGGTGAAGCGGAACAAATGCCTTGGAGGGATAGGCATGGAAGCAATAGCAGCTAGTACAATTTCTCAAAACCTCAATTCAAGGCCCCCATGAAGTTACTCAATACCTACGACGACCGAGATGACGCCGAGGAAGCCGCTGAAAAGCTGACAGGCAACAAGCGCCTCGCCAGTGAGCGTGACGCTACCGTAGTGATTTACAACCTTTTTGGCATCCCCAGTTGGGGCAACCTCCATCGCTTGGGGATGCACAATCTGAGTGAGCTGAAATCCTTGTTGGATCGCCGCTCAACGTGGCAGCCTGCTGATATGGTTCGACACGAAGAAATACTGACTGCCTTAGAAAGGGTAGCCAAAAACTATGCCCTCGAACTCCCGAGCCACTGGCTATAGTCGCTTTATCTAAAAGTCTGCATACCCAGACACCAAAAAGCAAAACGGGCTGATAGGAACTACAGAGAGCAATCAATGCCGGCTATTGAATCGAAAGGTACGCTCACCCCTCACCACGCCAAGTATTTTGCTTGGGAGTTAACACGTCGCCGTGCAGCCAGCGAGGAGGACCGGCTTTCCCAGTCGCTTTTTGATGCCAGTGTCGACCTCAACCCTCATCAGATTGATGCCGCCCTTTTTGCCCTGCAAAACCCACTGAGCAAAGGTGTGATGCTTGCTGATGAAGTCGGTCTGGGTAAAACGATTGAAGCCGCGCTGGTCTTAGGGCAGCTCTGGGCCGAACGCCGTCGCCGCCTTTTGGTTATCTGCCCTGCGGCACTGCGCAAGCAATGGGCGCAGGAGCTTTCCGACAAATTCAATTTGCCCGCCCAAGTGCTGGATGCTCGCACCTGGAAACAGCTTCGCCAAGACGGCATCTACGATCCGTTGGACCGCGACGTTATCAGCATCATGTCACTCCACTTCGCTGCGCGTATGGAGGAGCAGCTAGGCAATATTCCCTGGGATTTAGTCGTCATCGATGAAGCCCACAAGCTGCGTAACGCCCACCGAAAAAGCAACGAAACGGGGCAATCACTCAAGCGCTCACTGGCGGGGCGACGCAAGCTTTTACTAACTGCCACACCGCTGCAGAACTCACTCATGGAGTTGTATGGTCTCAGCTCGCTGATTGACGAGGACATTTTCGGCGATGAGCGCAGCTTTCGTGCTCAGTACAACAACACTGATGGTGACCTGGCAGCTTTACGCCGCCGTTTGCAACACTTTATCAAGCGCACCCTACGTAGGGATGTACTTGAGTACGTGCCCTATACCCAGCGCCATGCACTGACCACTCCATTTACCCCAAGCGATGACGAGCAGAGGCTTTACGACCTCATCTCCGCGTATCTGCACCGCGACTTCAGCTATGGTTTCCCACAGCGCCAGAAGCATCTCGTGGCCCTTATTCTGCGTAAGTTGCTGGCCTCGTCCACGGAGGCCGTCGTCGCCACACTGCAAGCCATCAAAGCACGCCTGCAGAAACTGCTGGATCGTCAGAGCATCGATGAGGAATGGTTCGAGCACCTGATAGAAGAAGACGACTTAGAGGAAGACCTTCTCGAAGCAGCGGAAGAGTCTGCCAGCTATGAGACCCATGACTCAGCCACCAAAGTCGACTTCGATCTGCTGAGTAAAGAAATCGCAGAGCTCGACGTTTATATCGAGATCGCTCACAACATTCGTGAAGACCAAAAATCCTTCGCCCTGCTGAACGCGTTGGAACAAGGCTTCGCACGTATGTCTGGCATGGGCGCACCGCGTAAGGCGGTGATCTTCACTGAATCCCGTCGTACCCAGGAATACCTAGCCCGCTTTCTCGAAGCTCATGGTCACACCGGCAAGATTGTCACCTTCAGCGGAGGCAACCAGGGTGAAGCCGCTACCGGCATCTATCAGCGCTGGCTGGCTCGTTACCATGGCTGCGACCGAGTCACCGGCTCCCCCGCCATCGACCGCCGCACCGCGCTGATCGACCACTTCCGAGATAATGCCGAAATCCTAATTGCCACCGAGGCGGCCGCCGAAGGTGTGAACCTGCAGTTCTGCTCCCTGGTGGTGAACTACGACCTGCCCTGGAACCCCCAGCGCGTAGAGCAACGCATTGGTCGCTGCCATCGCTACGGGCAGCGCTTTGACGTGGTTGTGATCAATTTCCTCAACCAACGTAATGCCGCAGACCACCGCGTACTGGAGCTACTGCAGGACAAGTTTCACCTGTTCGATGGTGTCTTCGGTGCGTCTGACCAAGTACTCGGCAGGATCGAAGTCGGCATCGACTTCGAGAAGCGCATTGCCGAAATCTACGACCACTGCCGCACGCCTCAAGAGATCGACGCCGCTTTCGCCAGCTTGCGCGAGGAACTGGATGCAGATATCCAGGCACGCATGCTGGAAACCGAAAAGCTCCTGCTGGAAAATTTCGATGCAGACATCCACAGCCTACTTAAAACCCACAAAGAACGCGCTGAAAGCCAACTAGATAGAATCACGCGTCTTTTTTGGCAGCTGACCCAGTACATCCTGGCAGAACAAGCAAGGTTCGACAGCAAGTTACTAACCTTCGACCTTAGCCTACCGCCCCTCCCCCAGATCGCACCCGGGCACTACCAGCTCATTCGCAAGGGCGAGCTGGCAAAGCAAGCTCAGATTGAGAACACTCGAATCTACCGCCTGACGCACCCGTTGGGCGAATACGTATTAGATCAAGGACGTAATGCTCCTGCCCCCACAGCGACTCTGCGCTTCAGTTATGCGCAATGGCTGGAAGGCCGTAACCCGCGTATCAGCGTCGTCGAGCAGCTGGTCGGTCAGCAGGGCTGGCTGCAACTCAACTTGCTAGAGCTCGACAGCTTCCAGCATGAGGAACACCTGGTATTCACCGCAATGGCAGATACCGGCGAGTTGCTTGACCAGGAAACCTGCGAGAAGCTCTTCCAGCTTTCTGCCACAGCCGAGCCAACCCATGCCACACCCCCAGATGATCTGCATGGCAACGCCCGTCGCCAGCTCGATGCAGCATTGAGCCAGGCGCTGGAGCAGAACGACAAATTCTTCCAGCAGGAGCGTGAAAAACTTGATGCCTGGGCCGAAGACCGCATCCTCGCTGCCGAACAGGCACTACAAGACACCAAGCTCAAGCTGAAAGGCCTAAAGCGGCAAGCCCGTACCGCCCAGAGCATGGACGAAGCACGCCGTCTCCAGGACGACATTCGCAAGGTGGAAGGCGAACAACGCCGCCAGCGCCAAGAGATCTTCTCCGTGGAGGACGAGATTGAAGCACGTCGTGATGCACTCATCGAGGCACTTGAGAAACGCCTGCACCGTTCCAGCCGTACTCATGCGCTCTTTACCATTCACTGGGCAGTCGCCTGATATGTCGCGAAAAACCGATTTCAAGAACATGTTTCGCGAACATGTCGCCACCAGCGACACAAGAACAAAACATGTCGCAGAAATCAAAAAATAGCGACACGTAAAGGACACATGTTTACACTGACGCCACGAAAAAGGGCGCTCTGATGAGCGCCCTTGCCTTTAGGTGGATACCCCAAGGACCAGGCTACCATCCATGACTGCATCCCACTTCCCCTGGCAGGCCGACAAGCCCTATAACCAGCTTCCGCCCTTGCCACCGGCAGCCGAGCTTGAAACCCGCGCAGTGCTCAAACTCTGTATTAAGGCGCGCACAGCCTTAGCCGAATTGAAACAGGCGGCGGAGCTGATCCCTAACCAGACAATGCTGATCAACACCATCCCGTTGCTGGAAGCCAAGGACAGTTCGGAGATCGAAAGTATCGTCACCACCACGGATTTGCTCTTCCAGCACGTCCAAGATGGCGACAACCATGCCGACCCCGCGACCAAGGAAGCCCTGCGCTACCGCAAGGCCCTACATCAAGGCTACCAGTCGCTGGCCGAGCGCCCACTTTCCACCGGCACGGCAGTCGAGATTTGTCGCACGCTCAAGGGCGTGAACATGGATATACGCCGGGTGCCAGGTACCCAGTTGGCCAATGACCGCACCGGCGAGATCATCTACACCCCACCGGAGGGCGAAGATCACTTGCGTGACCTGCTCGCCAACTGGGAGCGTTTCCTGCACAACGAGACTGACCTGGACCCACTGGTGCGCATGGCTGTTGGCCATTATCAGTTCGAAGCCATTCACCCGTTCACCGACGGCAATGGCCGAACCGGACGGGTGCTCAACACCCTGTACCTGATCCAGGAAGGTCTGTTGAATTTACCGATTCTCTACCTTAGCCGTTACATCATTGCGCATAGAGCCGATTACTACCGCCTGCTGCTCGATGTCACCCGTGAACAAGCCTGGGAGCCCTGGCTGCTATACATGCTCAGCGCCGTGGAAGAAACCGCCCGCTGGACCAGCGCGAAAATTGCCGCCATCCGTAGCCTGTCCGAGCACACCACCCAGTTTGTTCGCGAGCATCTGCCAAAAACATATTCCCGCGAGCTAGTGGACGTGATTTTCGAGCAGCCTTATTGCCGCATCAGCAACGTCGTCGACAAGCAGATTGCTCAGCGTCAAGCCGCCTCTCGCTACCTCAAAGAACTGGTCGCCATTGGCGTTCTGCAAGAGGTGCAGGTCGGCAAGGAAAAACTCTTTATCCATCCCAAGCTGATGCAGTTACTAATTCGCGACAACAACGAATTCAAGCCCTACGCCTGACCCATTTTTGAGAAGCACATATGAGCAAGCAAAAAGACCAATTTATCGCCCTTCTGGGTGATCTCTTCCAGCTCAATCAGTCGGAACTCGACTTCGGTCTGTACCGCATCCTTCACGCCCGAAGCGCGCAGATCAAAGCCTTTATCGATACCGAACTGGGCAGCGAGATCGATGCCCACTTCGCCGGCCAATCGCAAAGTAACGCTCATGACGCGTTAGAAGCCGCACGCGTAAAAGTCGCCGAGACGCTCGGGGAAGATGCTTTCTTACCCACGGGTGAACTGAAGCCTGAATATCGCGGTACCAAGGTTGGTAAGGAATACGAGCTTGCCCAGCAGCACGCACGCGATGGTGGCGGCGTACTGGCTGACGATGCCCAGGTGTACGAACACCTGTACCGCTTCTTCAGCCGCTATTACGACAAGGGCGACTTCATGTCGAAGCGCTACTTTGTCTCCGAAAACGACAGCCGTGCCGCTCCCTATGCTGTGCCCTACGATGGCCGTGAGGTCATGTTGCACTGGGCCAACAAAGACCAGTACTACATCAAGTCGAGCGAGGCACTCAGTAATTTCACTTTCGACCTCACAGCAGCACAGGCCAAGGAACAGGGCCGCCAAAGTGGCTTCGAATTCCAGCCAACGATCACAACCCCACTGAAGGTGCATTTCCGTCTGGCAGCAGTAGCAGAAGGTGAGCACAACAACGTAAAAGAAGGCCAGGAGCGCTTCTTCATCATCCACACAGCGGAACCGCTGAAGCTGGAAATCAACGATAAAGGGCTACCGGAACTCGTTGTGCAGTTCGACTACAGCCCTGACAGCACTAAGTCCGGTCAAGCTGGCACCTGGCAGCAGAAACGTCTGACAGAGGCCGAACAGGTGGTAGGCGAGCAGCTCGCCAACCTAGTTTTCAAATATCCAGAGCTTCGGGACTTTGAACAGCCGCTATTTGCGCCAGCCCCCACCGATAAGCAGCCAACACGCACAATACTAGCCAAGTATCTGAGCCAGTTCACAGCACGCAACACCATGGACTACTTCATCCACAAAAATCTCGGTAGTTTCTTGCGCCGCGAACTGGATTTTTATATCAAAAACGAGATCATCCGCCTTGACGATATTGAGGCGGCCGATGCTCCGCGCGTGGATGAATATCTAAAAAAATTGCGCGTCCTGCGCAAGATTGCACGGCGCATTATCGACTTTCTCGCCCAGCTCGAAGATTTCCAGAAAAAACTCTGGCTCAAGAAAAAATTCGTTGTCGAGACGCAGTACTGCATCACCCTGGATCGCATACCGGAAAGATTCTATCCAGAAATTGCAACCAATGAGCAGCAGCGGAAAGAGTGGGTTAAATTATTTGCGATTGATGAAATTAAGGGCGACATGGCCCAGCCTGGGTACAGCGCACCTCTCTCTATTGAGTTTTTGAAATTCAATAAATTCCTCACAATCGACACCTGTTTTTTTGATGACGAAACAAAAGCAGAGATACTGGCAACCCAGAGTGAACTTGACAAAACCTGCAACGGAATAATCATCCAGTCCGACAATTTTCAAGCGTTGTCAATTACAAAAGAAAAACTTAGCAATCAGGTTAAACTGATCTACATAGATCCGCCATACAACACCGGCGGAGATGATTTTGTTTACAAGGATAACTACAGGCACTCCAGCTGGTGCTCCATGCAAGCAGATAGACTGAGCCTTGCAAAGGAGCTACTTTCAAACTCAGCCGGCATTGTCTGCAACCTTAACGACATTGAAGACTGGCGCTACAGGGGACTACTCGAAAGCTCTCTTGGAGATGAAAGTTACATAACAACTGTGACTACAAAGTGCTCTACCGCCTCCAGCTTTCGCACCGTAAACCTAGGCCCAGTAGACATATCTGACAGATTAATTTTTGCGGCAAAAGACAGAAGCAATTACAGCTACACAACCAGCCATGTAAAAAAACCTGTGGATCTCGCTCACTTTTCAAGATTTATTGTGAACCCGGAGCAAGATTGTTCTCGCTGGGAATTCAAGCCTATTAAGGTTCAAGTTCTTCAAGATCTAGGATTTGAATGTGAAAACTCTGCAGCTGGAATGAAGCTAGCACGCCAGAAATGGGGGGATGCTGCATCTGCAATTGTTGAAAACGCATGCGAACAATTCGCTATAAAAAATGCGAGTCGAGTGTTCGAAACTAAAACTTTACAAAAGCCAGCACCTTGGCTTCGCGATCATATTGAGTACTCGAAAAACAATAAAAATGAAGTAGTCAAAGTTGAGCGTGACACTAGCGAAAATATGTATCTACTCGGAGGAAGACAGTTTTATTTCCTTTCAAAATCCGTAAGAATTGTTGATGGAGCTCAAGCTATAGCCGAGCCTGCATCCACAATATGGATCGACATCGACACCAACAACTTGAAACACGAAGGCGCAGTTGACTTCCCATTAGGAAAAAAACCTATAAAACTGATATCTCGACTTATCGAGATGGCCCAAAATGCAGAAGGGAATTATGTTCTGGATTATTTTGCAGGCTCAGGAAGCACAGGTCACGCAGTTATAAGCACAAACAGAAAAAACCAAACCAATGACAAATATGTTCTTTTCGAGATGGGTGAGCACTTCTCATCCGTACTGCTACCAAGAATTAAAAAATCTGCGTACTCAGACACTTGGAGAAATGAAAAACCCATTTCCCGAGACGGAATTAGCCATTGCTTTAAATATCTGCGTCTAGAATCTTTCGAAGACACGTTAAACAATCTGCAACTGCCAGACTCTCCACATCTAAACACCAAATCGGTCGACTCCGTCGAGATGACACGTGAGTATCTTCTCAAGTATTGGTTGGAGTTCGAAACCGCCGGCAGCCCGAGCCTGCTTAATGTTCGCGAATTTACTGACCCGACGTCCTACAAACTCAAGGTCAAGCAACCTGGTAGCGATGCCCAAGTGGAAAAAAACATCGACTTGGTGGAGACCTTCAACTGGCTCATTGGTCTGCATGTCGCCCACCTCGATCAACCACGCCGCTATGCCATCGAACTTGTGCGTGAAACTGATCCGGAGCTACCCAAAGACCAAGATACGCGCTGGCTTTCAAGCGCCATCAAGGAACGTAACGATGGCGAGTTCTGGTTCCGTGCTGTGGAAGGCCACATCTTCCGCGCACCGGGAGACGATTTGTCGCGTGAGCGTGTCCTGGTAATTTGGCGCAAGCTGACCGGAGACTCTGGTCGCGATCAAGCTGCCCTGGAAGCATGGCTGAACAAACGCGGCATCAATCCGCGTGAAAGTGAATACGACTATATCTACGTGAATGGTAATCATGCTCTGCCCAGCGATGGCGATGCCGCCACACGCGTGCGCCTAATCGAAGAGACCTTCGCCCAGCGCATGTGGGAGGACGCTTGAGATGGCCCGCGCCCCACGTAAAAACAAAGCTCAGCCACCACTGGTAGCGAGTCACTTTCAGGATGCATTGGTACTTAATCAGTACCTCATCAGCCTGTTTGGTATCGACCCGCTGGTGACTCACAAGGATGAAGGCCGCACTGTGCGGCCACTGGAGATAATTGCCAAATCTCTGCGTAGCGTCGAGCCAGGCATAGGACCGGACGGCAAGCACCGCTTTCTGGCGAAGCTAATCTCGCACCTGCCTGCCAATGCGACATTGACCCCCCTTGAACTGGAGCGTTTTGACGCCAATCTGGTTGCGCATACGAGGGTCATCAATGCCCGTCGTAGGTACAAAGGAGAAATTGCCTGGAAGTACTTCCAGTGGCTGACTCTATTGTTTGTTGAAATCTACCTCGACCGTTATTTCAACGACCGCCAGGGTCTCTGCGCCGTACTAAATGAGTTTATCGAGCGTTTCAACCTTCATCACCAAGGTCAAGGGCGCGAAACGGGCATCGGCGCATACGCTGTTGAAGACCTCAACAAGCTCTGCCTGCAAAACGCCACGGGTAGCGGCAAAACGTTGCTCATGCATGTGAATTTGCTGCAGTTTGCCCAGCATGCGCGTGCGACCGGGCAGGCTGACGCTTTCAGCCGAGTCATTGTGCTCTCACCGAACGAACGCCTGTCCGAGCAGCACGAGCGTGAGCTGCGCGAAAACGGCTTCTACCCGGAGCCGCTGCGCCAAGAAAGCGACCTAATTTCACGCGGGCAAAATGCCCTTGATGTGCCGCTGCTGACCGAAATCACCAAACTCGCAGACGAGCAGAAGGTCAAGCAGATGGCCGTCGACAGCTTTGGCGATGCCAACTTATTGCTGGTGGACGAAGGTCACCGTGGCATGAGCGGCAGCGACTGGAAAAGTAAGCGTGACAAGCTGGCGGCCAAGGGCTTCACCTTCGAGTACTCCGCCACCTTCAAGCAGGCAGTCAAGGCAGCCAACGACCGTGTGCTGGCCGAGAGCTACGCCAAAGCAGTACTGTTCGATTACAGCTACCGCTACTTCTATGCGGACGGTTATGGGAAGGACTACCGCATCTTCAACCTGCCTAAGGATGAGCTGGCCCACAAGGACACCTACCTAGCCGCAGCCCTGCTGGGGTTTTATCAGCAGCTGCGCATGTTTACTGAGGCGGACAATCGCTACACCGGCTACAACCTGGAAAAGCCGTTGTGGGTCTTTGTCGGCGCCAGCGTTACTGGACGCAAGGTTGATGAGGAAAGCGTATCGCCATCCGATGTGGCGCAGATCCTCGACTTCCTTGCGCGCTTTCTTGCGCACCGTGAAGCCTTCACCTCGCTCATCCATACCGTGCTCAATGGCAATAGCCAGCAGACGGGTCTGCTCGATGCCCAAGGGCACGATATTTTCGTGCAGTCGTTCCCCTACCTGAAAGGCTTGAAGCAAACCGCAGCACAGTTCTATTCCGACATCTGTCAGCGCCTGTTCCATGCCCCGGGCGGCGGTCACTTGGTGATCGAGCGCGTGAAAGGCGACAGCGGCGAGTTGCTGTTGAAGGTTGGCGAAGCCGACCAACCCTTTGGCGTGATCAATGTCGGCGATGCCGCTGCGCTGGCCAAACACGTTCAGGAAGAACTGGAAAACAAGCAGTCCCTGGCCGAGGTGCGCCCTAGCGAATTTGGCGAGCCCGTATTTGGCGACGTACATAAACCAACCTCTCCCATTCACATGTTGGTCGGCTCGAAGAAGTTCATCGAAGGCTGGGACTGCTGGCGGGTGTCCAGCCTCGGCCTTATGCGCATGGGCCAGAGCGAAGGCGCACAGATCATTCAGCTGTTCGGACGTGGAGTGCGCCTAAAAGGCAAAGAAATGAGCCTGATGCGTACCAGCCGCTATCAACCGGTGAATCCACCAAAGGATATTCACTTCCTGGAAACGCTGAACGTATTCGGTGTGCAAGCCGACTTCATGGCAACCTTCCGCGACTTCCTAGAAAGCGAAGGCCTACCGCCGAACGATGCACCTCATGTTGAGGAAATCACCCTCAACGTCACCCACGACTTTGGCCAGAAGCTGAAGGTCCTCCGTTCCAAGTTCCGCAAGGACACCCAGGAGCAGTATGACTTCCGTAAACATGGCCCCATCATGGATCTCACTATCGGTGCTCTCCCTCCTGGCTTGACCAAGGGAGGAATGCCATTGGTTGTTGATCGCTTCCCACGCCTGCAGATGATCCAGGCCAAAGAGGTCATGGGCCAGGCCCCTGAGGCAATCGATAACCCACCACGCCATTTCGATGCCCTGCGCCTGTCGATGCTCGATTGGGACAAGCTGTGGTTCGATCTGGAGCGCTTCCGCCGCCAGCGACACCTGGACAACGTCATCGTAAAAGCTGAAATGTTACGCCCACTGCTGGATACCCCAGACTGGTATCGCATCCTGGTGCCAGCGCATTGGTGGGCACCTTCGATGGCAAATCTCCGCCACTGGCAGTCGATCGCTTTCGAGCTACTCAGCGGCGCACTGGAGCGCTGCTTCAATCACCAAAAGCGAAAATACCTCGATCCCCGAATGGAGCTGGTTCTGCTGACCCGCGACAACGATAACCTGCCGGCTGACGATATTAACTACCACCTGATTGTCGAGGCCACCGAGCAATACCTAATCGACGACATCAAGGCGCTGAAGGAAGAGCTCGCTCAAGTTGGCTGGCGTGATCATGGGTACGTACAAGGCTTGAAGCTTGCCGCTCACCTCTACGAGCCACTGTTATCCAGTGAGAAAGTGAAGATCCTGCCCGTTGCCCTCAATAAGTCCGAGTTTCAATTCGTCGACGATTTGCGCCTATGGCTGGAAGCCCATGAAGCAAACCTTGCCGAGCGCGGCGAACGTATTTTTCTGCTGCGTAACCTGGTCAAGCAGGGAGTCGGCTTCTTTGAGGCCGGTAATTTTTATCCTGACTTCATTCTCTGGAGCCTAAAGGCGGATGGCAGCCAACGCATCTGTTTCATCGATCCTCATGGACTAGAACACGAAGGTCCCGGCAGCGACAAAATTCAGCTCTCGCAGAACATTAAGGATCTGGAAGCGCGCTTGAGTGACCCAGGTGTGAAGCTGGAGTCGATCATCCTGTCGCCGAGCACTAACCGCATGCGGATCGCATACCTGTGGAGCCAACAAGGTCTGCCGGTACCTGATTTGAACGCTCTGCATGTCTTCTTCATTGGAGAGCCAGACTACATCAGCAAGGTGATGGCGTTGGTGCGACCTTAATACCCGATCTCTTTATTGAAGTGATGGGCATTTATGGCCCATCACTTCGATGAGTGACCGCCATGGCGCGGGTGGTTGCGGTGTTCGGTGCGGCGAAGCTGCACTGTGCTTGTCTGTTTGCCAACCGCCGTCACTCGCCTGACAGTGCTGGTGCACGACGGTTCACCGCATGGTGAGGTAGACGTACTCCTTCGATGGTTCCAGCCTGTCTGTTAAGCGGGCTAACCAGCTAACAGTCATGGACAGAACGGTGGCATTTTGCCTAATCTCGGAGTTGGGTCTACGACAGATGCACTCGCGAATTAAGGAGCCGGCATGCCAACGTTGGGATGGATTCAGGAAACAGGTCTGGACCGATTATGGGAAAGAGGTACTGAGCCTGGCTCCTCGGCCTTACCGACTCGCTATACATGCCGTTATTGCAACCAGGTTTTCAAGTCGATTGCCGTACGCGAACAGCACGAACTTGAGCACCCGCTGCTCAATCCGACCATGTTCTATCGTGACCGTGAGCTCGGCGCCACACGCCTGCTGATCAATACGCCGATCCAGCTTGGCGACATTGGTGCACGCAATGTTAGCAAGATTGAACTCAACGGCCAGCCACTTGGCTCTATCACCGAACTGACTCAGGCTTTGAAGTCAATAAGTAGGGGCTTTTTTAGTGTCACCTATGCCAATGAGACGCTGGAAAAAAGCCTCAAGATTGAAGTGTGCATTGCCGACCCTCAGCAACTGGCTGAGGTTGATCAGGCCTTCAGGGCGCAATTTTCTACCGGCAGTATTGCCGATCCTTTGCTCGAGGCATTCACTGCCTCCGTCAAACACTGCGACACCGTCAGCCGATACGTAGACGGACTGGTGCGCTACCTCCACGGTTTGAAAGCCAAAGACCACCTATCTGACATCACCACGTTCGAAGATTTCGACAAACGCTTCAATCAGGCACTGGATTCTCTGAGAGATTACACTACGCCGCTTGCAGCGGCTGTGCGCGCCGTGATCCGTTTCAATAGAAACGACTTCAGTTTGATGCAGAGAGCCTCAGGTCTACCAGATCTGGATAGGACTATCGCCTTTTTCTGCGGTGACGATTTAGTCAGTAGTACATTCGCATCGCCAGATGCGCAACTGCCTGTGGATCAGTCCTCTGAGTTCATTCTTGCGAATCTGATTCCATCCTTTTCCGATTCGACGCTGGCAGATATCGAGGAACGAATCACTTGGTTACCCGCCAAGTACCGGTCGCTGCAGGATACCAGCAAGCTCAACTACCTGTGTTTCCGTAAAGCGGTGGCGGTCGAGGACATGGCCTCGGTCGAAAAGTACCGCAAAAAGCTCAGGCATGATGACGTGTTCAACACCCTTACTGGAGAGAAATGATCCATGACCGGACATGAATCAGATACTGCATTGCCACAACAGCAGGCAGCTGAGGCCAAGCCGGCTAGAAAAAAGAAGCCAGCTACACAGGCCAAACCGATCGCAGAGATTATTTCGCAGATCTTCGCAATCAGCGTGGACAAAGATAAGAACATCAAGCCAGCTATCCTGAGCCAGGCCGACTTCAGAGCCATAGTCAGTTGCCAAGCCGCCGCTGAACTAGATGCTCATCTGGTGGCGGATAAAGTGGCTCAGGATGCGAGGAAAACTGACCCGCAACTCAATGCGCTGGCGCTACTAGCAGTTGCTACCAGCAAATGTCGTGATGGCGCACAGCGTCATGTTTTACTGACTTTTTGTGTTCGGCTTGCCAGCGCTCTGTGGATCAACCGGCATCGTGAGTCGCATGACCTGTTTCAGGATATTTTGGACGAAGACAAGGGTCTCGACTCCACCCCGCAACGGTTCCTGTGCAATGCCATTACAGCGCTATATAGCAGGCGGATCGAACATGTGCGGGCCCTGCCAGTTGTACCTCTGCTGACAGACAGCGCGACAGACACCCTTGCTGGTTCGACAATCTTGACCCCGACCGAACTAGCCATTCAGCGCGACAATCTGCTACTGATCGGTGGGCTTTGGCTGCTTGCCAACGGAAAAAGCGATCCCTCTCAGGCGATCGTTTTTTTCACAGAGTTGCTTGAGAAACGCCAATCACGTAATAGGAGCAATCGTGACGTTGCCCTTTATCTAGCTGAGCAGTATGCCAAACACGAGAGCTTGCTGGCCGACACGCTCGACTACTTCAAGCAACGGGCAAACGAGCAGATTACCGATGGCAAACGCCTGCAGTCTGCACTTGAGCATAGCGAGCAAGAAGCTGCGCGGCTCAGGACGCAACTAACTGAACATAAACGGACGACTGCAGAGCAAGCTCAGCGAATTTCTGCAATGGAGGCGGAAATCAGCCAACTGCAGCACATGCTTGAGGAGCAGCAGTTGGACGAGCGGGCCAAACGCACCCACTTGCGCGACAACACTGGGCAGGTCAAAGCAAGAGCTTTCAATCTGCTGACTGAAGATGTGCTAGAACCGCTTAAGCTCTCACTCTCGGCCTTGCAACGCGAAAAGCCGAAAACGGAAGTTGCCGCGCATCATATTGAACTGGCTGTAGAAAGCATCGAAAGGGATATCAAATGGTTCAAAGAATAGGCATCGACTTCGGCACCACCAACAGTCTGATTTCTGTCGTTACCCGCGAAAGCAAGATCTCTTCGTTTGATGACACGGGGCGCCCGCATCCCTCGGTAGTGCGTTACGAGGGCGACCAGGTAATCTGTGGCCGGCGTGCACGCGACAAGCTAGAGCATTTGGGCATAGGTGTTCTGGGTAATACCGTGCGCGGCCCGAAAAAACTGCTGGGTAAGGAGCATGTGAACGTCGATGGACGGGTGATGACACCTGTTGGCGTGATTGCCGACTACATCAATCACCTGATTGAACATGCCCGCGCATCGGACGAAGAGCAGGTGGCCGACCTTACCCGCGCAGTCGTGACCATCCCGGTAGCCTTGGATGGACGAGGTCGTCAGGACTTGCGCGAAGCGCTGCTGCAGGCGGGCGTGCATGTCGATACCTTTGTACATGAGCCGCTTGCGGCCCTGTATGGCTATTTCAAGGATCTGGATAACACTCACGACGCCCTGTCTTTCTATGAGGACAGGATGATCCTAGTATTTGACTGGGGTGGCGGAACACTGGATCTCACATTGTGCAAAGTAGTTAATGGTGCTCTGGTGCAGATCCTCAACCGGGGCAACAATTCGGTTGGCGGTGACTATCTGGATGATGCCATCCTCTCCTACGTCACCGATCAACATGCGGCCAAATTTGGTTGGACCGCCGAGGAGAAGCTGTCGGTCAACCCTGGAATGCGCGCCAAACTGCTTACCCAGTGCGAACGTGCCAAGATCACACTCTCCACGCGTGAAAAAACACATATTTTTCTGCCTGATTACTATCAAGGCGATAGCGCCGAAGAAACCGAAATCGATATCTGGCTCACGCGCTATGAGCTTGAAAAAGTCTGCACCAGATTGATCAACCAGGGCATCAACGAGATCGATGCCCTGCTCGCACCTGACAAGGCTGATGTAGACCCACAAACCCTAGCGCTTTGCCTTGCGACTGGCGGCTTAGTCAACATGCCGCTTATAAAGAGCAAGCTGACAGAAATTTTCGGTGTTTCTGCCCTGCATATTTCCGAAAAAGGCGACCGTATCATCTCAGAAGGTGCCGCCTGGATCGCCCATGACAACCTGCAATTGGCACTGGCAAAACCCTTCGAACTGGTCGAGGCAAGGAACTCTTTGTTGACCATCATTCATGAAGGAACACGCTTACCACTGCGCGGTGAGTCCATCCAAAAAAAGCAGTCGATGTACTGTTCTGACCCGCGTGACGGCAAGGCCATCTTTACCTTCAAGCGCCCCCAAATGGTCCAGAAGTCTGCGGCTGCAGACCCCAGAACCACCTATGGCAGTCTGGTAGTGGAAGTGAATCCGGCGTTCCCGCCGTTGGGCGAACGCATCGAGCTGACAGTGACTATTGACGACAACCTGATCCTGCATACGCGCGCAATTTCCAACGACCAGAAGGATACGGTCCAGACTCAGTTCTACGATCTTGAGTTCTCGCTGGTGGTCAATGAACAGCCCGCCAATGCGGAGCAAAAAAAAAACCGCGTGAACCTGCGCATTGATACCAAGGGCCCAAAGCAACTCGTGGTACAGGCCAATGTGACCAATGACTGCGAGCGCTGGGATACCGTTCCTGGTGAGTTACTAAAGGCCTATAACGATCAGCATATTTATCTGCGCAAACAATTCACACCCCTGCAAAAGGAGGAAGATGTCAGATATCAGCCATGCTCCAACTGCGGCGCGCGGTGGTCGGAAAAGTGCTGTCGGGGTTGATCAAACGGTAAACCGCCGGCAACCTCACCTACTCAATCCATCGCATAAGGACGATGGAGAGTGAGACGCGCATTCAAGATGGGGGGACAAATGGGGGGACAGAAATATTTAAAGGCGCAACCCCCAATAAAACATGGCCACAACGTAACAATAACGCCGCCCACAAGCCGGCTTTTTAATGCCCGCAATATTCCCCCCAACACTCTCCTGACCAAATCTCCCTCGTTCCCCTCCCCCTGGTAAGGCCTCCCATCAGGCATCGATCTGTGCGCGCACGCGCGCCTGCGCGCTATCGAAACAAAACAAGCCTCCAACTGTCATGGTCGCTCAACGATACAGTTCGTTGCCCATCCCCGTCGCCGTACCGGTACATCCCTCGCCAAGCTCCCTAATCTGCAGGTCGTCATCAGGCACCCACGCCTCAGTTCGCCAATTACCGATAAAAAATGCAATAAAAAAAGGAGCTGCAATTGAACACTGATGAAACAGTGGTTGTCACCGGAGTGACATCGGGTATTGGTCTGGCCTGTGCCAGGAAGTTGATAGAGCAGGGAAACAAGGTCGTTGGGATCGGGCGCAGAACCGAGCGCCTCAATGCATTGGCCGATGAATTGGGGGAACGTTTTTACCCCCTCAGCTGTGATGTGCGTGACATCGACTCACTCAACATACAGTTGAAACAACTTCCCGATGCATTTGCCGCCTTTAGCAAACTCATCAATAGCGCTGGCTTGCTTCAGGGACAAGGGACGTTACTGGACGTCTCGGATGCTCAAATATCCACCATGCTGGAAACCAATGTTCACGGTTTGATCAATGTCACTCGGGCGGTATTACCCACGCTGATAGAAAGTGGGTGCGGGCATATTATCAATCTGACCTCGATTGGCGCTCATTATCATTACGCCGGAGGCCATGTCTATGCGGCATCCAAGGCCTTTGTCGACCACTTCGGACAATGCCTGCGCACCGAACTGGTGGGCGCACGGGTCCGGTTGACCAACATCGCCCCGGGTAAAACCCGCTCAGAATTCGCCTTGGTTCAGTTTGCCGGCGATCAAGCCAGAGCCGACCGCGTGTACAGCACACTGACGCCGCTTGAGCCGATGGATGTTGCCAACTCGATCCTCTGGGCCCTGCATCAGCCCTCCCACGTCAATATTAATCTTATTGAACTAATGCCCGCTGATCAGGAACTTTCATACCGGTGATCCCATGAGCCAATCTCTCGCCCACTACTATGTCAGAAACAAACTCACCCACAAGTTGATCAGCAAGCGTGTGCTGTCACCTATTTCACTTTCCCAGCAGCCACCGGCTGATTTGGTACAGGCACTTTGCATTGAAAGCGAAGTGTCAAAGTTGTCAGCGGTTTATGCCCAATTCCAACACTCGGACGATGGCCAGACGGGTCTTCCTCGTTACATGCCGTTTTATCGTTTCATTCAGTCAAAATTCCCCGGCTTTCAATGGCAGGTTCGTTCCACTCAGGGCAAGAAAACCTTGATTCTGGACAAGCCGTACATCAACCAAAGCCGTCCTTCGCTATTGAATTTGCTGTTGTGTGCGATCAACGACAACACCGCCACGACCCCCGCCCTGAAAGTGCGGTACCCCGCCATGCGAGAACTGCCGGACGAATTGGTGGTGGATCTCGAACAGGCCTTTGAGCGCCTGTCATTTGCCCAATCAGCGCCACACTTTGTAGCGCGTTTCGCCCAGGCCCTGGCCAAGGGATTGGCCGGTGAAACCATTACCCTGGTCTCTCCGGTGTGCCCTGATTACGGCTACGAAAACAAGAATGGCCGCCTGCGTTATACCTTCGAGCATCTGGGCGAAGGCATCGGGCTGGTGGCCGGACGTGTGGTCAAGACCCTGCCTGACCTGCAAGCAGTGCTGAAAAAGCACGGCATCGATGCACGGATCGCCGTCGCGGCCGGGGATTTTGAAGGGTTTGACGCCAGTACCCTGAACCGCCTCAAGGAAACACGCGAAGGCTTCGCTCACAAATTGCGAATCAGCCAGCAAAAAATCCTCGACGTTCTTGGCCCTGACGCCGAGTCGATCATGATCGCCGAAGCCGCCGGTGGCGAAGACTGCTGGCATGCACTGACGGCTGAGGCACAACAGCGCCTGGCACACCAGGAAAATGGCTGCATCGTTGAGGATGATCTCGACTACGCCTCCATCTTCAGTGCACGACTGCCGCTCTATCAGGCGTGGCACCAGCAGCGCAGCAACGAAGAACTGATGCAGATCCTCTATGCCCAGGGTGCGGAGTATGCGGCCATCGGCAAGGTGTTTGCCCAGCAGTGGACCAACCCCATTGTTATCGGTGCGGATCACAATCGCATGCAACCCTTCTATTGGTTGTACAGCACCATTCCTGTTCTTTACTTGACCAGGGTTTACTGATGAACGCCCGTGAAAGTGCAGGTCAATGCACTCTCTACTGTCAGTACGGGCCACAGAGCGATGTCCGTGCCAGCTATGCCCATCTGCCCTTCCAGGGTTTCTGGACCTGGCTGACTGGCAAGGGGCAGGCACTTGCACCCGAGGCGTTGAAAAGCGCAATGAATGAGAGCGGCGAGCGCTTTCTGGTGGCTCATTTGCTGTTCACCTGGGTAGTGATGATCGCCTTGGTGATGCTTGGCCACGCCGTTCTGGAAGGTGCTTTTGCCACGGGTACGTCAGTGGTGCTGGTGCTAGTGGGCTGGGTCCTGATGGTTAACCGCTTGCGCAGCATGCAAGCGACCTTCCACTACTTGACCCACGGCGCGGTGCTCAAGGACAAGGCTCGCGCACAGCGCTATGCCAGGTTGTTTCTGACCACGCCGCTGCTGTACCAGGACTGGGACACCTATAACCAGAGCCATGTGCGCGAACACCACAACATCCACGTGTTGTGTTCTGACACGGATCCCGACCAGCGCTTCATCCGCGAGCAAGGTTTTTACCCGGGGATGCCTGAAGCGGTCTACTGGTGGCGGGTTTGCTGCACGCCCTTTCGCCCCGTTTACCTGATGCGCCAATGGCGTGGGACGTTGCTCGACAGCTTCGTTCGTCTTGACCGTCGTGAAGCGCTGTTTCGCTGGGTGTTCTGGGGCGTATTGCTGACGCTGCTGTGGGCGGCAGGCGGGTTGCAAGCTTTTGGTTTGATGTATGTGATCCCGCGTGCCGTGTTGTTCGAGCACTCCATGTGGCTGCAATTGTTTACCGAGCACCTGTGGTTCTATCGCCGGGACACCCGGAACACCGAGAAAAGCCACTATGGCCGACTGACTTGGGGTCGTTTCCAGGGCCGTACACCGCCAGAGCGCGGGATCATCGCGCATGCCGTCTGGGCGCTGAAATGCGCTCTCTACGATCTACCGGTGCGCTTGTATGTGTACCCGCAAGACTTGCCCAACCACGACGCACACCACCGTCGCCCCAACGTGCATTACCGGCATATCGCCAATTATCGCGCCAGCGTCGAGCAACAGCCCTCCCCTTATGGCCCGTTCCTCGAAGTCTGGGGGTTCATGGCGGGGCTGTACCTGATTCGCGACCATTTGTGTCGAGGGGTGGTCGAGCCGTTTACCCCTCGGAAATCTTCTCTCAATACCCCAAACAGCCTGTACCCAACGTCCACCTCTCAAGGAGTCTGAGCAATGCAAGAGACGATTCAAGCTGCGAACCATGAACTGAAGAACAACGCCTACGCCTCCCTTAAAGCCTCACAGCTGTTTTCTCAAGAAGAGCTGGAGTACATGGAAGCGGCGTGCCAGGTCATCCCCAAAACCATCATCGAAATCGGCGATGTGGGCGAAGAAAACTTTCTCGCGGTGGGACGCTTCATGGAGGATCAAAAAGGCCAGTTACCCGTGTATCGCAATGATCCTTACGGACAACGCGTGGTGGAAATCCTCTCTTCGGGGAAAAGTCGTGAGTTCTTCAACGGCATCATGGAAGCCGAGTGTTTTATCCGTCGCTGCCAGTCCAATCTGCTGGAAGCCGGCAACTTCATCGGCAAACACATCGATACCTACAGCAACCTGGAATATCGCTACTCCGTGGTGATCCAGTTCGGCAAACAATACGAAGGCGGCGAGTTTTTTATCGAGCATGAAGGCCGCGAATCGCAATTTAAAACCGGCTACGCCGATGTGCTGATCAATCGCTGCGAGATTCCCCACGGCGTACGCAAGGTGGAGAGCGGCACACGCTCCTCCCTGGTGTTTTTCCTGAGCACCAGCCCGTTGGACAAACCCAACCTCAACAACAAACAGATCTGATCGGCGTGTACGTCCACCCCCGCAGGGTGGACGCTCGACCGACGAAGCCATAAGGAAACGTCCCATGACGCAAACCAACGTAGCCAGCTTTCAAGAAACAAAGAGTCAAGACCTGCAAGCCTATTTCCTGGGCCTCATTTCGGTCGCGGCCTTTGCCATGACCTTACCGGCGGCAAAAATGCTCGCTGGCGACCTGAGTGCCCTGCAAGTCGGATTCTTTCGGTCGGTGTTGGCTGCATTTGCGGCAATTCCCTTTTTGCTTATCGGTCGGGCAAAGTTTCCCAATCGCTCACAAATCAAGCGGATGTTGCTGACCTCCACCGGGATTGTTTATGGCTTTCCGATTCTCACCGCGCTGGGCATGCAGTACGTGCCGGTCAGCCATGGCGGCGTGGTGCTCGCGGCACTGCCGCTGTCCACAGCGATCTTCGGCACGCTCATCACCGGCACTCGCCCGTCCAAAATGTTCTGGGCGGTTTCAAGCCTGGGCTTCTTGGTGGTGATGGCCTACACCGTCATCAAGTCGGACGTTTCAGACATCTACATCGGCGACCTGGCGCTGCTGGGCGCCGTGCTGCTGGCCGGTTTTGGCTACGCCCAGGGCGGTGCACTTTCCAAAGAACTGCCAGGTTGGCAGGTCATGTGCTGGACCCTGGTCATCAGCCTGCCTGTGCTGCTGCCGGTCAGCCTCTGGCTCTATGACGCCCAGACTATCGCCAACTTGCCGGGACAAGGCGTCGCCGCCCTGTTGTTCCTGGCTCTGATCAATTCCCTGCTGGGTTTCTTCTCCTGGAACCGCGCCTTGGCCTTGGGTGGCATCCAGCGCATTAGCCAACTGCAGTTGCTGCAACCGTTCTTCACTTTTGCCTTTTCGATCATCCTGATGGGCGAGTCCTGGAACTGGTTGACCCCGGCCGTTTGCGCCATCGTCATCGTGCTGGTCTGGCTGTCCAAGCGGATCTGAACAGGACCGCGCGCTGGCCAACCAGCGCGCTCCATCAGGCCTTGCGCATCGTGATTTCCACCCCAGCGACACCAACCACACCATGCTCAACAGAACCCTGATCGAGGGCTTTTCGGCTCAGTCGTTACAGCATCTCCACACTCAGAGGGAAACTCACTCATGACTTCTTCGAGCTTTTTTCGCCCCACCTCTGAACCGCAACAATGGGACGCCTCGCAGCATGAAAACAACGCCCGTTTCGTCGCTCATCTGGCCAATGGAGCGGTGGAACTGTTGGCCCTCAAGGCTGGCGAGCGGGTCTTGGACATCGGTTGTGGCGACGGCTACCTGAGCGAGCAATTGGCTCGGAAAGGCGCTGACGTGGTGGGTTTCGACTACAGCCCGGAACGGGTGAAAGCCGCACGTTTGCGCGGCCTGGATGTGAGGCTGGGGAATGCCGAGGAGCTGATCTTTCACCAAGAGTTCGACGCGGTGTTCAGCAACGCTGCCATGCACTGGATGCGACGTGCCGATCAAGTCGCCCATGGGACCTTTATGGCACTCAAACCCGGTGGGCGTTTCGTCGGTGAATTCGCCGGCGCCGAGAATGCCTTACTGATCCGTCAGGCGATTCATGGCGCCCTCGAACGTAGATCCGTCGATACACAAGACATTGACCCCTGGTACCTGCCCACCGCCGGTGAATACCAACAGGTGCTGGAAAACGCCGGGTTTCACGTCAGCTTCATCAGCTGGTTTGAACGACCCGTAGTGCTGGATTACCCCATTGCCCAATGGATACAAACCTTTGGCAGCCCTTACCTGACGGTGCTGCCCGTTGAGGACCGCGCGGGTTTTCTGGAAGAAGTGACGGAGGAGCTGGCCAATGACCTGCTGAACGCCGACGGTCGATGGATGGTGGACTGCACACGCTTGCGTTTCAGAGCGCAGAAAAACGCATAACCCACGGCTTACTGAAAAAGAGCGGCACATTGAAGCATCAGCAGATGGCGGGCGATGCTGCCGTCAAACTGGGAATAACGATATGTCTATGAAAACCAATGGATTAACGCTTAAGTCTTTTTACGCCGATGCCCAGGTGTGGTCGAGCCAGGACGGTAAACCACTGTACTGGATAGATGACATCAGCCTGGCCGTCAACGGCTCGGAAATCCTCGAGGATTCACTCATTCAATCCCTGCACGATAATGACGAAGTCCAGATCCTCAATGGCGTCATCTACTCCTATGCAGACCTGGGTGAAGTGGCCACTCTGGTGGAATACTTCGAAAGCTGGCAGCAAAATCGGGAGTCGATACACCGCCCTCCTTTCACCTGTGAAACGCCGCCGGGCAGCGAGATCGACTGTCATCAGGCTGACCCGGGTCGTCTCAAACGCCGTGTTCGATGACTCGACGGGCTGTTTCGCTGCCGGCCTGAGATTCGATGAAACGCTTGAACTGGATGTCATTGCAGTGGCTGACGTTCAGGCGGATGTACTGATCGTAGTCCCGGGTGTTGCTGAACAACGACCCTGGAGCCAGAAAGATGCGGGCGTCATGGGCCTGTTCAATAAGACGGCGAATATCCATGTGCGCGGGAAAACGTCCCCACAGGAACAAGCCATCCACGCCGGGTTCGTCAAACACCACGCCGACCTTGCCCAGCCACTCCCGCGCCCTGACACGTTCCTGCATCACCCGCTGACGCAAGGCATCCAGATGGTGTTGATAACGCCCGGATTCCAAGGTGTACGTCACGATGGTTTCGTCCAGGGATGAGCCGCACAACAAGTTATACATCTTCTGCTCCACCAGACGCTCGACAAAGGCCGGCGGTGCCGCCACATACCCAAGGCGCAGGGCAGGACTGAGCACCTTGCTGAAACCGCTGATGTAAAACGTGCGATTCAAACCATCCAGGCTGGCCAGTCGGAGCGTTTGCTTGGCAGACAACGAGCCGAAAATATCGTCTTCAACAATATGAAAATCATATTTCTCTGCCAGCGAAAGAATCTTGAACCCATTGGCCGGGGAGGTATTGCCGCCAGTGGGGTTGTGGATCAGGGTCTGGGTCAGAAACAGTTTTGGCCGGTACTTGATCAGTATCGCCTCCATGGCCTCCAGGTCCGGACCATCACCCATTCGTGGCACCGTGATGATGTTGAAATCCCGCCCCTTGATCAGCTTTAACTGCAGCAACAAGTAGCTTGGGTCCTCGACCAGCAGGTAATCACCCGGTTTGAGCATGACATTACGTATCAGCGAGAACGCATGGGTAGCACCCACCGTCACCACAATCTGGCTGCTGGAGGCATTGATATGAACCTCTCGCAACTTGCGCGCAATCACCGAGCGCAACGCCTGGCTTCCCGCTGCGGGCGCCGGGACGCTGCAAGACAACGTGTTACGAATCAACCGTCCGGTCACAGAAACAGGCACAGCTTCAGCCAGCCAGGACGGAGGAAAGTAACCTGAACTGACGGGGATATCGTACTGGGAAGGGTCCAGCGCGCGGTACAGAAACCCCGCATGCAGACTGGACGGCGGGATCAACTCGTCCAGGTCCTTGAGGGTTCCCGCTGGATTGGTCGCCAGAATAAAGTAACCGGCGCCGGGTCGGGACTCGATAATGTGCTGCGCCACGAGATCCTCGTAAGCGCTACTCACCGTAAAGTTACTGACGCCCAGTTGTTTGGACAGCGCCCTGACCGATGGCAACCTGCTGCCTTGAACCCATTGAAAAGATTCAATGCGGCTAATAATTGCGCTTCGGATCTGGTCCACCAACAGCGTCTTACTGCTGCGATCTATCTCGAACATCTCATTCCCTTAATGAAACCACCGCCATCATGGCCTTCCTGATGCCTGACAAAGCGCAGGCCGATGATCGACAGGCCATTCGCGCCAACAGCCGCCTGCGAGACTGGACCCTGAAATTATGTAAGCAAAGTTTACGCCAGCGCTCAAAAATTGCCTCGTTTAATCCAATATCTGCAGCGATCCTGAACGCCCACCGATTTCTCTCATCACCGCTCAGATTTTTGCCTGTTCCTGACAACCGGTCGAGCGTTAACCCATCGGAACCGGTAATTATGTCAGCACCGCCGTCACACTTACCGCCTATTTGCCCCAACTCCCTCTCTCTGCTAGTGTCGCGCCGGTTTAACGTCAACCGGAAATAGCCGCCATGGCCCGCAAAAAAGCTGCACTGGATTTCGAACAATCTCTCGCTGACCTGCAAACGCTGGTGGAGCGTCTGGAGAACGGCGAATTGTCCCTGGAAGACTCGCTGACCGCTTTCGAGCAGGGCATCGGGCTGACCCGCGATTGCCAGGCGGCGCTGGCTCAGGCCGAGCAGAAGGTTCAAGTGCTGCTCGAGCGTGATGGTGAGCTGGCCGAGGAACCCTTCGACGCGGATCAGCCAGAATGATTGCGGCGTATTCGGCGACCAGCCAGGCCCGCGTCAATGCGGCACTGGAAACCCTGTTCAACGCACCGAGTCCTGAACTCGCCCGCCTTTACGAAGCCATGCGCTACAGCGTGATGAACGGCGGCAAGCGGGTGCGCCCGCTGCTGGCTTACGCCGCGTGTGAGGCACTGGGCGGCAAAGCCGAGCAAGCCAATGGCGCGGCCTGTGCGGTAGAGCTGATCCATGCCTATTCGCTGGTGCACGATGATTTACCGGCCATGGACGACGACGATTTGCGTCGCGGCCAGCCGACTACGCATAAGAAATTCGATGAAGCCTGTGCAATCCTCGCTGGTGACGGTTTGCAGAGTCTGGCCTTCAGCGCCCTGCTCGACCCGCGCTTGAGCAGTTGCGACGCCGAAACCCGTTTGCAGATGGTCAGCGCCCTGGCGTTGGCGGCAGGTCCGGCGGGCATGGTCGGCGGACAAGCTATCGATCTCGGCTCGGTGGGCCTGAAGCTCGATCAAAAAGCCCTTGAATACATGCACCGGCACAAGACCGGCGCGTTGATCGAAGTCAGCGTCAAACTCGGTGCCCTGGCCAGCGGGCACGCCGCGCAGGACGAACTGAAGTCCCTGCAGAGTTATGCACAGGCCATTGGCCTCGCATTTCAGGTCCAGGACGACATTCTCGACGTCGAAAGTGACACCGAAACCCTCGGCAAACGCCAGGGCGCCGATATCGCTCGGGATAAGCCGACCTACCCGGCCCTGCTCGGTCTCGACGCAGCCAAGGCCTACGCCCTGGAACTGCGCGATCAGGCCCTGCACGCGCTGCGACCGTTTGACGCGGCGGCGGAGCCATTGCGCGATCTGGCCCGGTACATCGTCGATCGCCGCAGCTGACGGCGTATCCGCCAAAAAAAACCAACGCGTGGGCAGGGGGCGATGCATCAGGTAAACTGCCGCATCTTTTATACCTATAACGATTCGCCTGATGCCCACGACGTTTCATGAGATTCCCCGCAAGCGCCCGACCACGCCCCTGCTCGACCGTGCCAACACGCCGGACGGCCTGCGCCGGTTAGGCGAAGCCGAGCTGGAAACCCTGGCTGATGAGTTGCGCCTGGAATTGCTCTACACGGTCGGTCAGACCGGCGGGCATTTCGGTGCAGGCCTGGGCGTGATCGAGCTGACCATCGCGTTGCATTACGTCTTCGACACCCCGGACGACCGGCTGGTGTGGGACGTGGGTCATCAGGCCTACCCGCACAAAATCCTCACCGGCCGTCGCGAGCGCATGAGCACCCTGCGCCAGAAGGACGGCGTTGCCGCCTTCCCGCGTCGTTCCGAGAGCGAGTACGACACCTTTGGCGTCGGCCACTCCAGCACCTCGATCAGCGCAGCGCTGGGCATGGCGATTGCCGCCCGCCTGCAACACAGTGATCGCAAGGCGATTGCAGTGATCGGCGACGGCGCACTGACCGCCGGCATGGCCTTCGAGGCGCTGAACCATGCGCCGGAAGTGGACGCCAACATGCTGGTGATCCTCAACGACAACGACATGTCGATCTCGCGCAACGTCGGCGGGTTGTCGAACTATCTGGCGAAAATCCTCTCCAGCCGCACTTACGCGAGCATGCGCGAAGGCAGCAAGAAGGTCCTGTCGCGCTTGCCCGGTGCCTGGGAAATCGCCCGTCGCACCGAAGAATACGCCAAAGGCATGCTGGTTCCCGGCACCCTGTTCGAAGAGTTGGGCTGGAACTACATCGGCCCGATCGATGGCCACGACCTGCCGACCCTGATCGCCACCCTGCGTAACATGCGCGATCTGAAAGGCCCGCAATTCCTGCATGTGGTCACCAAAAAAGGCAAAGGCTTCGCTCCGGCGGAAGTCGACCCGATCGGTTACCACGCCATCACCAAACTCGAACCGCTGGACGCTCCGGCCGCTGCGCCGAAGAAAGCCGGCGGGCCGAAGTATTCCGGTGTGTTTGGTGAATGGCTGTGCGACATGGCCGCAGTCGATGCGCGCCTGGTCGGGATTACCCCGGCGATGAAGGAAGGCTCCGATCTGGTGGCTTTCAGCGAGCGCTTCCCGGAGCGTTATTTCGACGTGGCGATTGCCGAGCAACACGCTGTGACCCTCGCCGCCGGCATGGCCTGCGAAGGCGCAAAACCGGTGGTGGCGATCTATTCGACGTTCCTGCAGCGCGCCTACGACCAACTGATCCATGACGTCGCGGTGCAAAACCTGGACGTTCTGTTCGCCATTGACCGTGCTGGCCTGGTGGGCGAAGACGGCCCGACGCACGCAGGCAGTTTCGACCTGTCGTTCCTGCGTTGCATCCCCGGCATGCTGGTGATGACCCCGAGCGACGAAAACGAACTGCGCAAAATGCTCAGCACCGGCCACCTGTACAACGGCCCGGCTGCAGTGCGTTACCCGCGTGGTACCGGCCCGAATGCACTGATCGAGAAAAACCTCGAACCGATTGAAATCGGCAAGGGTGTGGTCCGCCGTCAAGGCAGCAAAGTCGCCCTGCTGGTGTTCGGCGTGCAACTGGCCGATGCATTGAAAGTCGCCGAGAAGCTGGATGCGACCGTGGTCGACATGCGTTTCGTCAAACCGCTCGACGAAGCGCTGGTTCGCGAAATCGCCGGCAGCCACGAGTTGTTGGTGACTGTCGAAGAGAACGCCATCATGGGCGGTGCCGGTGGCGCGGTCAGCGAATTCCTCGCCCGGGAAAACATCCTCAAATCGGTGCTGCACCTGGGCTTGCCGGATGCCTATGTGGAACACGCCAAGCCTGCGCAGATGCTGGCTGAGTGTGGGCTGGATGAGGTTGGGATCGAAGAAGCGGTGCGTCAACGCCTGCAACTGCTGAATATCTAAACATCAGACATATGCAAAACCCTGTGGGAGCGGGCTTGCCCGCGATAGCGGAATGACAGTCGACTTATTCATTGACTGACACTCCGTCATCGCGGGCAAGCCCGCTCCCACATTGGTTTGTGCAACCTTCAAGAATGTGTTCACTTTAAAGCACCAACGGACTGCCCATGAAACTCCCCCGCCTCGCCCTGGCGCTGGCCCTCCTGCCGGCCAGCCAACTCTTGGCCGACACTTTCGAACGCGACCAGACCCTGAAACTGCCGGACGTGCTGATCAGCGCCAACCGTCAGGTCGAAGCACGCAATGACAGCAGCGCTGCAAACACGGTGTTCACCCGCGAAGACATCGACCGTCTGCAACCGAGCAGTGTCACGGATCTACTGCGCCGCGTACCGGGTGTACAGGTCGGGCAAACCGGTGGGCGCGGCAGTCTGCCGGGGGTGTACATTCGCGGTACCAAGTCGGCGCAAAGTCTGGTGTTGGTCGACGGCCAGCGCATCGGCAACTCGACCTCTGGCGACAGCAATCTGCAACACATCAACATCGAACAGGTCGAGCGCGTGGAAGTGCTGCGCGGTTCGCGCTCGGTAATTTACGGCAGCGATGCGATTGGCGGGGTGATCCAGATTTTCACCCGCCGTGGCGGTGAACAAGGCCTGCAACCACGCATGCACGTGGGAGTTGGCAGTAACCAGACTTGGGAGCGCAGCCTTGGATTGTCTGGCGGCAACGCGCAGACACGCTTCAATCTCGGTGCCAGCCTCGACGAAACGGCAGGCATCAATCGCACCCATGAGTCTTATCCCAGTGATGGCGATCACGACGAATACCGCAATAAGTCGGTCAGCTTAAGCCTGAGTCACGCCCTCACCGATGACATCGAAGTCGGCGCCAACCTGCTGGATAACCAGGGCAAAAGCGCATTCGACAACCCGTTCGGTCGCTTCGATATAAACACCTTTGAATCGGTCCAGCAGCAGCCCTACAGCGAGTTCTCTGTGAGCAGCGTCAGCAGTTACATCGATGCGCGCATCAACGACGCCTGGAAAACCCGCGTCGAATTCGGCCACAGCGAAAACCGCGAGAAGACGCTCGACAAGCTCAGCGACGAGCGCAGTGTGTTCAACACTTACCGTGATTCAGTGAACTGGCAGAATGACCTGACCCTGGATGAGCGCAACAGCCTGATCCTCGGCGGCGACTGGTACGAAGACCGAATCAATAGCAGCACGGCGTTCGACGAAGACAGCCGCTGGAACCGCGCAGCGTTTATCCAGCATCGCTATCAGGCCGACAGTTTCTCTACCGAACTAGGCCTGCGCCGTGACCAGAACCAGCAGTTCGGCAGCCAGAACAGCTGGAGCGGCACGTTCACCCTGCCGCTGAACCCGGACAACGATGTGCTGTTGACCTACAGCGAAGGCTTCCGCGCACCGACCTTCAACGACCTGTACTACCCGGATTTCAGCAATCCGGATTTGAAACCCGAAACCTCGAAAAGTTATGAGCTGCAATGGCGCAGCCAGCTGACGCAGAGCAGTCGCCTGGAAGCCTCGCTGTACCGCACCGATCTGCAAGACGCGATTATTTTCGGCAGCAACAACCGCCCGGCGAACGTCGCTTCGGCGCGGATCAACGGTTTTGAGGCGGCCTTGAAACAAGAGCTGTTCGGCTGGCAGAGCAACCTCGGCGTGGCAATCATCGACCCACGGGATCGCGACAGCGGCCACACCCTCGCCCGTCGTGCACGGCGGACGTTGAGCCTGGATCTGGATCGGCAGTTTGACCGACTCGGTTTCGGAGCCAGTTGGCAAGCGGTGAGCAGCAGTTATGACGACGAGAACAACCAGCAGCCGTTGGGCGGGTATGCGTTGTTGGGGTTGCGTAGCAGCTGGGCGCTGAATCGCGAGATCAAGCTGGAATTGAAGGTCGATAACCTGCTGGACAAGGCTTACAGCCGGGCGTTGTACAGCCATGGCGGCAGTCAGTATGGCTATCGCGAAGAAGGCAGGGCGTGGATGTTCGGGGTGACCTGGATGCCGGGGTTTTGACCAGAAATTGTGGTGTTTGAGCCCGCGATGAATGCGCCTCGGTCTTAATGGTCGGGCGCGATCAACTGGCATAACTTGGCAGTCGCTTCGATCATCTGCCCACTCGGCCGCTCCAGGCCTTTATCCGTCACCAGCAGCAATTGCCCCTGCGCCACCGCCGTTACCTGGGGCCAGCTCTTCCATGCATCGAGTTGCGCCTGATCACTGGCCAGAATCACCTCGGGATTGCGCTGCAACACCGCCTCCACACTGACCTGCGGAGCAGGCTGCGTCAGGTCGGCAAACACATTGCGCGCCCCGCAGACCTCCAGCGCATCGCTGATGATCTGCCCACCGCCCACGGTGTACAGCGGCCGATCCCAGACTTGATAGAACACCCGTAACGGTTCATCCCTTCGGTAGCGTTGGCGCAGGGAATCGAGTCGTTGTCTCAGATTTTCAGCCAATGAAACGCCGCGTTCCGCTCTGCCGAGTTGCGCAGCGATCACTTCAATCTGGGCGGTAAGTTGTTCGAGGTTGTGAGGTTCGGCGACATAGGTGGGAATGTTCAGCCGCTTGAGCTGCTCACGCTGAGCCGGCCCCACACTGCCAGGCCATAGCAGCAACAGATCGGGCTTGAGGCTGAGCAGTCGTTCCATGTCCAACTGGCCGTAGCTGCCAACGGAAGGAATGTCTTTGAGTTCAGCGGGACGTTCGCCAGCATCCAGCACACCGACCAGAAGGTCAGCCGAGTTCAACTCAACGACGATTTCAGAAAGCGACGGTGCCAGACTGACAACCCGCTCAACCGCAGTCGCCGAGCCGCTGACGGCCAATAGCAACACCGCCAGCCAGATGCTGCGCATCAGCCGAGTTGTCGCGGGATACGGTAGAGGTAGAACAGCACCGTGGTCGACAATGCCAGCAGCACCAGCGGTACGGCTTCAAGACCGACGAATACCGCCAGCGCACCGATCCAGGCGGGCAGGCCGGCGACCAGAAACGCGGCACGGCGTTTCGCGGCCAGGGCGATCCAGGCGTCGGGTTCTTCAGGGGTGTCGAGAGCTTTCTGGGTGGCGATCAGCGCGTGCTTGTAGCCGCCAAAGAATTTCAGGCTGACAAACATCGAGGCCACACCGGCGATGAACAATGGCATCGCCAGCACCGGCAGAATCGCCTCGCTTTGGCCGAATACGCCGTTGATCACGAACAGCGGCACCAAGGCCAGCGCCAGGTATTGCCACCAGTTGACGGACAGTCGCCGCCGCACTTGGCCGCGGGTCACGCCCGGTCAACCTCACCCTGATGCTCGTTACCCATCATGTGGTCGAGCTTGCTGGCCTTGGTGGCCAGATAGAGTTTGTTGTGCGGGTTGTGCCCGGTGTGCAACGGCACGCGCTCGGCCACCACGATGCCCATGTCGGTCAAAGCTTTGACCTTGCGTGGATTGTTGGTCATCAGACGCAGGGACTTCACGCCCAGGTGCTCCAGCATCGGCAGGCACATGGCATAGTCGCGCTGGTCGGCGGCGAAACCCAGACGCTCGTTGGCTTCAACGGTGTCGGCACCGCCGTCCTGCAATTCATAGGCGCGGATCTTGTTCAACAGGCCAATGCCGCGACCTTCCTGACGCAAGTAGAGCAACACGCCACGGCCTTCACGGGCAATCGCCTGCAAGGCTGCCTCGAGTTGCGAACCGCAGTCGCAACGCTGGCTAAACAAGGCATCGCCGGTCAGGCATTCGGAGTGCAACCGGCCGAGTACCGGAGCACCGTCGGCGAACTCACCCAGGCTCAGCACCACGTGCTCGCGGCCGTTCTCTTCATCGAGAAAGCCATGCATGGTGAATTGCGCAAAAGGCGTTGGCAGCTTGGAAGCGGCGACAAAAACGACAGGCACCGGTGTGCTCCTGATCTATATGTACTGAAGATTCGCAGAGGCGGCATTGTAACAGCACGTTCCCGCAGACGCTTAGGCTGAATTATGGGGCATAACGATCAAAAAGTTTGATCATCGGGTGGACGCGATACATCCCTGTAGCAGCTGGCGTAGCCTGCGTTCGGCGGCGCAGCCGTCGCGAAACCTGTCGACTCGGTCAATCTGACACACCACAGCGCCTGAATTCACGACGGCTTCGCCGCCGAACGCAGGCTTCGCCAGCTGCTACAAGAGCTATGTTCAGTTCGAGTCAAACGGATAGGGTTGCTTCCAGCGTTCGAAGATCGGTTTCAGCTGGCCATTTTTGACCAACACGTCCATGCGCTGATCGAACAGTGCCATCAGCTTGCGGGCCTTGGGTGTATCGGCAAAGCATAGAAACAGCGGCAACTCCGCAATATGCGTGCGGCGAAACTGCAACGGATCCTTGGCTCGGCTGACGACGTAATCGACTTCGGTCAGTGCATCGATGTAGTAGTCGGCGCGATTGTGGGTCAGCATCGGCAGAATTCCCGTCCGCCGCACGACTTCGTTATAGCGCTGCACATTAGGCAGATAAGCCTGGTACTTGTAACCGCGTACCCACGCCAATCGGTAGTTGCCCAAGGTATCCAGGGTCGGCGCCGGATTGCTGGCCAAGCCCAATGCGTAGATGTGATCGGTATCGAAATTCCATCGCGGATAAAGCAGGTCGCTCGCCTCCTCCCGATAAGAACCGACACAGGCGTCCACTTCGCCACGCTGTGCCAGGCCCATGGCGCGCGTATAAGGTTCGGTTCGAATATCCAGTTTTACGCCCGCCGGCTCGAAGATTTTGCGCAACACGTCCCAGCCCAAACCCTGACCATCGGCGGCGGTGTAGTCTTGCCAGGCTTCGCTGGCCAGATGAATCACGGACGGCGTCGTCGGTACATCCTCCGCCCGGGCGAGCGAGCAAAACACCGCGAAAACCATCAGCAGCAACCCGCGGCGCGCCATCCCCGGTTCTCTCACTTGACGCCTCAGATGAAGAACCACACCAGTCCTTGCATCGCCAACCACGCAAATACGCCGGCCAGCACGTCGTCGAGCATGATCCCGACACCACCGTGTACATGACGGTCGATCCAGTGGATCGGCCAGGGCTTGAGGATGTCGAAGAAGCGGAACATCAGGAATCCCGCCAGCAACCAATACCAACCTTCCGGCACCAGCCACAGGGTGATCCACATCCCGACCATTTCGTCCCAGACGATGCCTTCATGGTCGTGCACGCGCAAATCATCGGCGACCTTGCCGCACAGCCAGAAGCCGAACAGCATGGTAATGCCGAGCATCAGCCAGTAGCCCCAATCGGGCAGCATCTGCCACAACGGAATGAAGGGTAACGCCACTAACGAACCCCAGGTGCCCGGCGCTTTTGGCAGGGTGCCCGAGCCGAAGCCGAACGCCAGGAAATGCCAAGGGTTGCGCCAGACCGACGGCGGTACGAACTCCGCCGGGACCTGTTTGGGATGATCTGTCACGGTGTCTCCCGAAAATGTTGATAACCCCGGATTGGCGGGGTGATGTCGTGTCCCTCGGCGTCCAGCAGAATCACGCCCTGCCCTGCAACCACCTGCCCGAGCACATGGATCGGCCAGCCGTCCGCCAGCAACGATGGCAACTCGGCGGGCGGCAAGGTGAAGGCCAGCACGTAATCGTCACCACCGCTCAGGGCGGCTTGCTCGGCGCCCGACTGACCAAGGAAGGCCAGCAGCGCCTTCGACAACGGCAGCTTACTGTGCTCTACCTGAACCCCGACTTTCGACGCCAGGGCAATGTGCCCGCAGTCGGCGAGCAGGCCGTCGGAGATGTCCAGCGCCGCAGTGGCTCTGCCGCGCAATGCCATGCCCAGACCCAGCTGCGGTTGCGGCGACCAGTAATGGGCACGCAACGGATCAGCGATGGCCGGGTCAGCCATTCGCTGGCCGAGCACCAACGGCAATGCGCCCGCGCCGTTACCCAACTCACCGCCCACGCAGAGCAAATCGCCCGGTTGAGCACCACTGCGGGTCAACGCCAAACCGGCCGGCACCCGACCGAACACGGTCATGGTCAGGCTCAACGGCCCGCGGGTGGTATCGCCACCCACCAGCGCCACGCCGCAATTTTGCGCCATGAGGTTCAAACCACGGGCGAAGGCTTCCAGCCAATCGGTGGTCACCGTCGGCAAGGTCAGGGCAAGGGTAAAGGCAATGGGAGCGGCGCCCATGGCGGCCAGATCACTGACAGCCACAGCCAGCGCGCGCTGACCGAGCAGAAACGGGTCGCAGGGGTCTGCGAAATGCACACCGGCCACGAGCGTGTCGGTGGAGATTGCCAACTGCTCCCCGGGAGGAACAGCCAGCAAGGCGCAGTCGTCACCGATCCCGAGGGCAACGCTTTCGCCGCCCTGCGCACAAGGCGCGGCGGCGAAGAAATTGCGGATCAGCTCAAACTCGCCCATTGCAAATTCAAGCGCTGGTTAGCGCTTGAACGCCTTCACTTCAGCTTCACGCAGACGCGGAGCCAGCTTGTCGAGCACGCCGTTGACGAACTTGTGGCCGTCCGTGGAACCGAAGACCTTGGCCAGTTCGATACCTTCGTTGATCACAACGCGGTACGGCACGTCGACACGCTCGAGCAGTTCCCAGGTGGACAGGCGCAGAACCGCCAGTTCAACCGGGTCCAGCTCTTCGATGGTGATGTCCAGGCATGGCGCCAGTGCGGCATCGATCCGGTCCTTCTGTGCCGGAACCCCATGCAGGATTTCACGGAAGTAGGCGCCGTCGACATCGCTGAAATCGTTATCGACCCGGAACTGCGCTTCGATCTCGTTCAGCGACTGCTTGGCCATATGCCATTGGTACAGCGCCTGAGTCGCGAGCTGACGGGCTTCGCGACGCTTGACGCTTTTCGATGGCTTGCCGGCATCCGCAGGCTTTGGATCGCGCGGGTTGAAACGATCGCTATCGTCGCTAATCACTTGGCCTCCAACTGCGCCAGCAGGCTGACCATTTCCAGAGCGGACAGGGCAGCTTCAGCACCTTTGTTACCGGCCTTGGTGCCGGAACGTTCGATGGCTTGTTCGATGGAATCAACGGTCAGTACGCCGAAAGCGACCGGTACGCCGAACTCCATGGACACCTGGGCCAGGCCCTTGGTGCATTCGCCCGCCACGTATTCGAAGTGCGGAGTACCGCCACGAATGACTGCGCCCAAGGCGATGATTGCCGCGAACTCGCCCTTCTGAGCGACTTTCTGCGCAACCAGCGGGATTTCGAAGGCGCCAGGCGCACGGATGATGGTGATGTCGCTTTCGCTCACGCCATGGCGAACCAGGGCATCAACTGCACCGCTGACCAGGCTTTCAACGACGAAGCTGTTGAAACGGCCCACTACCAGAGCGTAGCGGCCTTTAGGGGCGATGAAGGTACCTTCGATGGTCTTCAGGGTCATTCGTTAGATCTCTTAAAGAGCCGGGACGCGTTTTCTACGCGTCCCTCAGTGATGTGTTAACCGCGAATACAGGCCCGCAAACTGCCGGTCATTATTCGGAGGGCACGTATTCTACAACTTCCAGATCGAAACCGGATATCGCATTAAATTTCATCGGCGCACTCATCAGGCGCATTTTGCGCACGCCCAGGTCCCGAAGGATCTGCGAACCGGCACCGACGATGCTGTAGGTGGTCGGTTTTTTCACTGCGCTGTGATCCGCGGTTTCGCGGATATGCGCCAGCAACACGTCGCCATCGAGCGGGTGACCGAGCAACAGCACCACGCCGCTGCCAGCCTCGGCAACCGCAGCCATGGCGGCGCGCAGGCTCCAGCGGCCCGGTTGTTTGACCATCAACAGGTCACGCAGCGGGTCCATGTTGTGCACCCGGACCAGGGTCGGCTCTTCGGCGCACACGGTGCCCAGGGTCAGGGCCATGTGCACGTCGCCTTCTACCGAATCACGATAGGTGACCAGGTTGAACTGGCCCAATTCGCTGTCCAGCGGCTGCTCGGCAATCCGCTGAACGGTACGTTCGTGGATCATCCGGTAGTGGATCAGGTCAGCGATGGTGCCGATCTTGATGTTGTGTTCGGCGGCAAACGCTTCGAGTTCGGCGCGACGGGACATGGTGCCGTCGTCGTTCATCACTTCGCAGATCACACCGCTCGGCTCGAAACCGGCCATGCGCGCCAGGTCGCAGGCCGCTTCGGTGTGACCGGCGCGGGCCAGCGTACCGCCGGCCTGGGCCATCAGCGGGAAGATGTGACCGGGGCTGACGATGTCTTCAGCCTTGGCGTCTTTGGCGGCAGCGGCTTGCACGGTGCGCGCACGGTCGGCCGCGGAGATACCGGTGGTCACCCCTTCGGCGGCCTCGATGGACACGGTGAACTTGGTGCCGAAACCGGAACCGTTGCGTGGCGCCATCAACGGCAGCTTGAGCAGTTCGCAGCGCTCGCGGCTCATCGGCATGCAGATCAGGCCACGGGCGTGCTTGGCCATGAAGTTGATGTGTTCAGGCTGGCAGCACTCGGCGGCCATGATCAGGTCGCCTTCGTTCTCGCGGTCTTCGTCATCCATGAGGATGACCATCTTGCCTTGGCGGATGTCTTCAACCAGTTCTTCGATGCTATTGAGCGCCACAAGGCACCCCCCTTCTTTCAAAAATTGAGGTTCAGGAATTGAGGTAGCCGTTCTCGGCCAGAAAGCTTTCGGTAATGTTGCCGGACTTTGCAGGCTCTGCGGCCTTATCGCCCAACAACAGGCGCTCCAGATAACGGGCCAGCAAGTCGACTTCCAGGTTCACCCGGCGACCAGGCTGGTACGACGCCATGATGGTTTCGCTCAGGGTGTGCGGAATGATCGTCAGCAGGAATTCGGCGCCATCGACCGCGTTCACGGTCAGGCTGGTGCCGTCGACGGTGATCGAGCCTTTGTGGGCGATGTACTTGGCCAGTTCTTTCGGCGCGCGGATGCGAAATTCCACGGCGCGGGCATTTTCGGTGCGGGCAACCACTTCGCCGACACCGTCGACGTGACCGCTGACCAGGTGCCCACCAAGGCGGGTGGTCGGGGTCAGGGCTTTTTCCAGATTGACCGGGCTGCCGCTTTTGAGGTCATTCATGGCGGTGCAGTCGAGGGTTTCGCGACTGACGTCCGCCGCAAAGCCATTGCCCGGCAATTCAACCGCCGTCAGGCACACGCCGTTGACGGCAATACTGTCGCCCAGCTTGACGTCGCTCAGGTCGAGCTTGCCGGTTTCTACGTAAACCCGCACATCTCCACCTTTTGGGGTCAATGCACGAATACTGCCGATGGATTCGATGATACCGGTAAACATGGAGTCCTCCTCGAGAACAGAGCCAGCGCTAGAGCAATGGCCGGGAATTATACGCTCGCCAATGGCACAGGAATGGCAGTGACTCGCCAGTCATCGCCAACCGCACGAATTTCGGTGATTTTGAGCTCAGGCGCATCTTTCATCTGCGCCAGTGGCCAGTCCAGCAAGGGACGGGCCGAGGAACCGAGAAACTTGCCGGCGATGAAGATCTGGAATTCGTCCACCAGCCCGAGCTGGGCAAACGCGCCAGCCAGTCGCGGGCCGGCTTCGACCAACACGTCATTGACGCCACGGTTGGCGAGTTCGACCAGCAACTGATGCAGATCGACCTGGCCATCATCGCCCGGCACGATCAGGCATTCCGGGCCGTTGGCGTACTGTTCTTCCACCGCGACACACGTGGCGACCAGTGCAGGACCCGCCTTGAAGAACGGTGCATTCAGCGGCACCCGCAGGCGACCGTCGATCAGCACGCGAAGCGGTGGACGGCTCATGGCCAACGCGGTCTGCTCAGCGTCCAGACCCAACTCGTCGGCACGCACAGTTAAACGGGCGTTGTCCGCCAGCACCGTGTCGGCGCCGGTCAGCACCACGCTGGCCTGGGCGCGCAAGCGCTGTACCGCCGAACGCGCCGCGGGGCCGGTGATCCATTGGCTTTCACCGCTTTCCATCGCCGTGCGACCGTCCAGGCTCATGGCCAACTTGACCCGCACGAACGGCAAGCCGTGTTCCATGCGTTTAAGGAAGCCTTGATTGAGCGTGCGCGCCTCGCCTTCCAGCACGCCGCTTTCAGTGGCGATACCGGCCTGGGCCAGACGTTGCAGACCGCGACCGGCAACTTCCGGGTTCGGGTCCTGCATCGCCGCAACGACGCGTGCCACACCGGCATTCACCAGCGCATCGGCGCAGGGCGGCGTACGGCCGTGGTGGCTGCAAGGCTCAAGCGTCACGTAAGCCGTGGCGCCCCGCGCCTTGTCGCCAGCGGCGCGCAGGGCGTGGACTTCGGCGTGGGGCTCGCCGGTGCGCACATGCCAGCCTTCGCCGACAATCTGCCCGTCGCGCACCACCACGCAGCCAACCCGGGGGTTGGGATGCGTCGTGTAATGACCTTTGCGCGCCAGTTCCAGAGCCCGGGCCATGTAATGGGCGTCGAGGATGGCTTGTTCCTCAGAAGTGGTCATTCTTTCACCGGTTCACGGGCGAGGCGATCGATCTCTTCGCGGAACTCGTTGAGGTCCTGGAAGCGTCGGTACACCGAAGCGAAGCGGATATAGGCGACTTCATCAAGCTTCTTCAGCTCGGCCATCACCAGTTCGCCGACCACGAGGGATTTGACCTCGCGTTCGCCGGTGGCGCGCAACTTGTGTTTGATGTGCACCAGCGACGATTCGAGGCGCTCGACACTCACCGGGCGCTTCTCCAGCGCCCGCTGCATGCCGGCGCGGAGTTTTTCTTCGTCGAACGGCTGGCGACTGCCGTCGGTTTTGATCAGGCGCGGCAACACCAGTTCAGCGGTTTCAAACGTCGTGAAACGTTCGCCGCAGGCCAGGCATTCACGCCGGCGGCGCACCTGTTCGCCCTCGGCGACCAGACGCGAGTCGATGACCTTGGTGTCGTTGGCACCGCAGAAGGGACAGTGCATGGTGGCAGGCAACAAAAAATGGGAGGGCCATGGTAGCGCATCCCCGTGGCAAGACAAGCCATAGGGTTTGCGGTATACAGACTGGCTGTATATGGATTTCGCTTGCTGGAGCCGCCAATGTCTTTACGACCACTCATTTTGCTCAGTCTTTTCAGCCTGTTGGTGGCCTGTGGCAGCGATGCGCCCAAGCCCCAGCCGCCAACGCCCGGCCCTGCACCGCAACAGGCGCAGAAGAAAGCCAAGGCGTCGGCCGAACTCGGTCCGCTGCCGGCTTATCAACGTGAATTGAGCGGCACCCTGCAGGGCGTGCCGGCCGGTGCCGAAGTCGAACTGGCGTTGCTGGTGGTCGACGAAAAGGATCGCCCGCAACAATTGCTCGCCAGTTCCAACCTGATCGGCACCCATCAAGTGTTGCCGTTTCGCCTGCGTTTCAACCCTGAATCCTTTCCAGCCGGTGCCCGCGTCGAGCTTCGCGGCCGCGCCAGTCAGTCCGGCCAGTTGATCCTGCATCTGCCGGCGCAAATGATCACACAGCCAACCACCCAGGCATTGGGTCAGTTGCAATTCGTCAAAGCACCATGATTGCACCGCTCGACCTGCAACAGGCGCTAAGTGAACTGCTCGGCGATGCACAGCTTGTAGCCTGTGAGTTACCCGGCACCGAGCTGAAACTCTGGCTGATCGACGGCGATAACATGGACCGAGCCTTCAGCCCGGAAGAAACCCGGCGGATTCTCCACGAGCCGCCGTACTGGAGTTTCTGCTGGGCCAGTGGGCTGGCCGTGGCTCGCTATCTCGCCGAGCACCGGCAATGGGTCGAAGGTAAACGAGTGCTGGATTTCGGCGCCGGCTCAGGGGTCGCCGCGATTGCGGCGGTGAAAGCCGGGGCGCTGGAAGTGGTGGCCTGTGACCTGGACCCGCTGGCGATTGCCGCGTGTCGGGCGAATGCCGAACTCAATGGCGTGCAACTCAACTACTCGACGGATTTTTTCGCCGAGGCCGATCGGTTTGATCTGATTCTGGTGGCCGATGTGCTCTACGACCGGGCGAATCTGCCGTTGCTCGACGAGTTTCTCAGCCGTGGTCGGGAAGCGTTGGTGGCGGATTCGCGGGTGAGGGATTTCCGCCATCCGTTGTATCGGCGCATTGAAATGCTGGAAGCGATGACCTTGCCGGATCTGGCCGAGCCTGAAGAGTTTCGGCATGTGAGTCTTTACCACGCCACCCGGACATGATCGAGCGTGGGAACGATCAGTACTCTGACTTCCGGCCACCCCCCACCAAGCCTTATAGTGACCACATCCACGCTTTTACGAGATCCCCCATGAGTCAGGAAACGCCGTACATTTTCGACGCCACGACTGCCGATTTCGACCAGTCGGTGATCGAGAACTCTTTTCACAAACCGGTGCTGGTGGATTTCTGGGCCGAATGGTGTGCGCCGTGCAAGGCCTTGATGCCGATGCTGCAAACCATCGCCGAGAGCTATCAGGGCGAGTTGCTGCTGGCCAAGATCAACTGCGACATCGAGCAGGACATTGTGGCGCGCTTCGGCATTCGCAGCCTGCCGACGGTGGTGCTGTTCAAGGACGGTCAGCCGGTGGACGGCTTTGCCGGTGCACAACCGGAATCGGCTGTGCGCACCATGCTCGAACCCCACGTGCAAATGCCGCCGCCCGCCGCTGCCGACCCGTTCGAACAGGCTCAGGCGCTGTTCGATGATGGCCGCTACGCCGACGCCGAAGCCACGCTCAAAGTATTGCTGGCTGAAGACAACACCAATGCCAAGGCGCTGATTCTCTATGCCCGCTGCCTCACCGAGCGCGGTGAACTGAGTGAAGCGCAAATCGTGCTTGATGCGGTCAAGACCGATGAGCACAAGGCCGCGCTGGCCGGCGCCAAGGCGCAGATCCAGTTCCTCGGCCAGGCCAGGGATTTGCCGGATGCGGCAGACCTGAAAGCGCGCCTGGCGAAAGATCCGCAAGACGATGAGGCGGTCTATCAACTGGCTATCCAGCAACTGGCCCGTCAGCAATACGACGCGGCGCTGGATGCCTTGCTGAAACTGTTCATCCGCAATCGCAGCTACAGCGAAGGCTTGCCGCACAAGACCTTGCTGCAGGTGTTCGAACTGCTGGGCAACGATCACCCGCTGGTGACCACGTACCGTCGCAAGTTGTTTGCTGCGCTTTATTAAAATCAAAAGATCGCAGCCTGCGGCAGCTCCTACGCTGGCTCGATCCAGCTGTACAGCGGCGTATCTCCGCCGCTCATCACTTTGACGGTTGCGCAGTGGCGCAAGCGCACCAACAAGCGTTTGCCCGCCGCTGCGCTGCCGGTCAGCCCTTCCAGCTGCTCCAGCAAATCCGGCCCGCTCAATTGTCCGGCCTTGCGCAACAGTTCTTGGGCGATCTGCCACAGCGCATCGTCCTGATTCACCGGTTTGGCGGGCGTCGCACTCGCCTCGGGTTTTGCTGCCTGCAACTGCGCACCGAGCTGCGCCCAGTCGCCCTCATCCAGTTCCAGCGTCAAATCCACCGGCCAGTCGCCGATGCTTCCGCGTATTCGCAACATAAGTCTGCTCCTGCACATACCTGACTCGCATGCTCCCATGGGTCTTGCGCAACGCCAAGCAGACGGTCAAACTCTCCGCGCTTTCGTTATAAGATTACATAACAAATTTTTCATTTTACTTTTCGGAGACCCGTCATGCGCCGTCTGCTGCTCGCTTTGCCGTTTGCCCTGTTGCCGCTGGCTGTCGCCCATGGGGCTGTCGAGCATGATCATGATCACGATGAACACGGCAGCCTCAGCGCCCACGAACATGGCGTCGGTCGCCTGAACGCGGCGCTGGATGGCCAGACGCTGGAGCTGGAACTGGAAAGCCCGGCGATGAACCTGGTGGGTTTCGAACATGCCGCCACCACCGATGCCGACAAGGCCAAAGTCGCCGCCGTCCGCGCGCAACTGGAAAAACCGCTGGTGCTGTTCAACCTGCCGAAAGCCGCCGGTTGCGTAATCGCGACTCAGGAACTGGAAAGCCCGTTGTTCGGCGACAAGCCGGATGCCGATGATCATGACGAAGAAGACGCCAAGGACGGTCACGAGCATCACCGCGACCACAGCGAGATCCACGCCCATTACCAATTCAGCTGCTCGGCCCCGGGCGCGCTGAAGACCCTGGACCTGGCGAATATCTTCAACACATTCCCGGCCACCCAGAAAATTCAGGTACAACTGATCAGCCCGAGCGGGCAGCAAGGGGTTGAAGTGACGGCCAAGGCTGCCGCCCTGAAATTCTGAATTCACCGAAGATCCCCTGTGGGAGCGAGCCTGCTCGCGATAGCGACCGAACAGTCGACATCTATGTTGAAGGTGACGGCCTCATCGCGAGCAGGCTCGCTCCCACCGGGGGTTTGTGTTGAGTGTGACATTGAGACGAGTACCCAAAACCCATGAAATCGGCGCTATGACCCAAGCACTCATCGAACTGTCCGACCTGGGCTTCAGTTGGCCCGGTCATCCGCCGCTGCTGGACATCCCGGCGTTTCGCCTTATGCCAGGTGAAACCCTCTTTCTCAAAGGCCCCAGCGGCAGCGGCAAGACCACTCTGCTGGGCCTGCTCGGTGGCGTGCAAAAGCCTGATCGCGGCAACATTCGCCTGCTCGGCCAAGAGTTGACCGAACTCTCTGCCGGCGCCCGCGACCACTTCCGCGTCGATCACACCGGCTACATCTTCCAGCAGTTCAATTTGCTGCCGTTCCTCTCGGTGCGCGAGAACGTCGAATTACCCTGCCACTTCTCCAAACTGCGCGCCGAACGGGCGAAACAGCGTCACGGCAGCGTCGATCAGGCCGCAGCTACCCTGCTCGCCCACTTGGGTTTGACCGATCAAAACCTGCTCGGCCGCCGCGCCGATTCGCTGTCCATCGGCCAGCAGCAACGGGTCGCCGCCGCACGTGCGTTGATCGGTCAGCCGGAACTGGTGATCGCCGACGAACCGACCTCGGCGCTGGACTACGACGCCCGCGAGAACTTCATTCGCCTGCTGTTCGCCGAATGCCGCGAAGCCGGGTCGAGCCTGTTGTTTGTCAGCCATGACCAGAGCCTCGCTCCGCTGTTCGATCGCCACCTGTCGCTGGCCGATCTCAATCGCGCCGCCACCCCGTCCGAGGTCTGAGATGTATTTGTTTCGTCTAGCCATGGCCAGCCTGGCTAACCGTCGCTTCACCGCGATCCTCACCGCGTTCGCCATCGCCCTGTCGGTCTGCCTGCTGCTGGCGGTGGAGCGGGTGCGCACCGAGGCCAAAGCCAGTTTCGCCAGCACCATCAGCGGCACCGACCTGATCGTCGGCGCGCGCTCCGGTTCGGTGAACCTGCTGTTGTACTCGGTGTTTCGCATCGGCAATGCCACCAATAACATTCGTTGGGACAGCTTCGAACATTTCGCCAACAACCCGAAAGTAAAGTGGGCGATCCCGATGTCCCTCGGCGATTCCCATCGCGGTTATCGGGTGATGGGCACCACCGAGGCGTACTTCGAGCATTACCAGTACGGCCATCAACAGCACCTCGAACTGGCCGACGGCCGCGCCTTCGCCAGCGATCCGTTCGAAGTGGTACTCGGTGCCGAAGTGGCCGATGCGCTGCACTACAAGCTCGGCGACAAACTGGTGCTGGCCCATGGCGTGGCGGCGATCAGCCTGGTCAAACACGACGACAAACCGTTCACCGTCGTCGGCATTCTCAAACGCACCGGCACCCCGGTAGACCGCACGCTGCACATCAGCCTCGGCGGGATGGAAGCAATCCACATCGACTGGCACAACGGCGTGCCGGCACGTGGCAATGGTCGGATCAGTGCCGATCAGGCGCGCAACCTGGACCTGACGCCGCAAGCAATCACCGCCTTCATGCTCGGCCTCAACAGCAAGATTTCGACGTTTGCGCTGCAACGGGAGATCAACGAATTCCGTGGCGAACCGATGCTGGCGATCCTGCCGGGTGTGGCATTGCAAGAGCTGTGGAGTTTGATGAGCACGGCGGAAAAAGCCTTGTTCGTCGTCTCGCTGTTCGTGGTGCTGACCGGGTTGATCGGCATGCTCACGGCGATCCTCACCAGCCTCAACGAGCGGCGCCGCGAGATGGCGATTCTGCGTTCGGTGGGCGCGCGGCCGTGGCATATTGCGACCTTGCTGGTGCTGGAAGCGTTTGCCCTGGCGCTGTCGGGGGTGATTGCCGGGGTGGCGCTGCTGTATGTGGGCATCGCCGTGGCGCAGGGTTATGTGCAGGCGAATTACGGCTTATACCTGCCGCTGGCCTGGCCGAGCGAATATGAATGGACGCTGCTCGGTGGCATCCTGATCGCCGCGCTGCTGATGGGCAGCGTGCCGGCCTGGCGCGCTTATCGCCAATCCTTGGCCGATGGCCTGTCGATCCGACTATGAGGACGTTAATGATGCCCCGCGCTGTGCTTGCGCTATTGATGCTGGTTGCCCTTCCGCTGTGGGCGGCCGAGCCGAAAGACCTGACCTGGTCGGAAATGATCCCGCCGGATGCGGCGCCAGAAGTGCCGAACATGACGCCGCTGCATGACCTGTCGAAGATGAGCGACGCGTTGTCCGCGGAGTCGGCCCCAGCGGCCAGGCAGGACATGCCGAACGCGCCGGTGGTGAAGAGCCTCGACGGCCAGAATATTCGTTTACCGGGGTACATCGTGCCGCTGGAAGTCAGTGAAGAAGGCCGCACTACGGAGTTTCTGCTGGTGCCGTATTTCGGCGCCTGCATCCACGTACCGCCTCCTCCGTCGAACCAGATCGTGCATGTCAAAAGCGAGGTCGGTGTGAAGCTTGATGAGCTGTATCAGCCGTACTGGATCGAAGGTGCGTTGCAGGTCAAGGCGTCCACGAGTGAGTTGGCGGATGCCGGGTATCAGATGGAGGCTGACAAGATTTATGTATATGAGCTGCCGGAGTGAGTCCGGTAGTGATGTGTTGCCAACAAAACTGCCATCGCGGGTTTGCCCGCGATGAGGCTCCGCAAAAATCGGGGCCATCACTGTTTCATTGAGCTGAGTCAAAAGACCGTATCAGTTGGATCCCTACCATTGGACATCGAACATTTCTGACGTCCTTTGGAGCCCCCATGCACAAGTTCAAGCTCTGCGCTTCGCTGTTCGCCCTCGCGCTCGCCGCCCCGCTCGTCCATGCTCACACCGCCGGTGACTTCATCGTTCGGGCCGGTGCGATCACCGTCAACCCGGAAGCCGACAGCTCCAGCGTCAAGGTCGATCAGGGCCCGCTGAAGGGCGCCGATCTGGGTGGCAAGGCCACCATGAGCAGCGACACGCAACTGGGTCTGAACTTCGCCTACATGATCACCAATAACCTGGGGATCGAACTGCTCGCGGCCTCGCCGTTCGAGCATGACGTGAAGCTCAAAGGCACCGCCCTCGGCGCCGCCAACGGCAAACTCGGCACTCTGAAACACCTGCCGCCGACCCTGAGCCTGGTCTACTACCCGCTGGACGCCAAGTCCGCGTTCCAGCCGTATATCGGCGGCGGTATCAACTACACCTGGATCTACGATGAGCATGTCAGCAGCGAAGCCGCCGCCAATGGCTTCAGCAACTTCAAGGCGGATAACTCCTGGGGTCTGGCCTGGCAGATCGGTGCCGACTACATGCTGACCGACAACGTAATGATCAACGCCCAGGTACGCTACATCGACATCGACACCACCGCGACCGTGGAAAACAACGCCGTCGCGCCGGGCACCCGGGCCAAGGTCGACGTTGATGTGGACCCGTTCATCTACATGGTTGGTTTGGGTTACAAGTTCTAAACCCGCGGCAAAAAAAAAGGCGCCTCGACAGGCGCCTTTTTCATTGATCGTACCCACGCTCCGCGTAGGAACGATCTATCGTCCCAGCAACCGCGCCAGGCCGACGCTCATCGGTGTCTGCTGCGGGTAGGTAAACCGCTCCAGCAACCGCCGGTTGTTCGCACGTGAATGGCGGATGTCACCGGAGCGCGCCGGGCCGTAGCTCACGGGCGGCAGCTTGCCGACCACCGCTTCAAGGGCTGCAAGCATTTGCTTGAGGGTCGTCGCCTGATTCCAGCCGACATTCACCGCGCCGACTTCGACCTGTGGTTTCTCGATGGCTTGCACCAACACATCCACCAGGTCCTCGACATAGACAAAATCCCGAGTCTGCTCGCCATCGCCGAACACGGTGATCGGCAAGCCTTTCTGCGCGCGCTCGCTGAAAATGCTGATCACCCCGGAATACGGCGAGGACGGATCCTGGCGCGGACCGAAGATGTTGAAGAAACGGAAAATCACCGGCTCCAGAGCATGCTGACGGCGATAGAAATCGAAGTAATGCTCGCTCGCCAGCTTATCCGCCGCGTACGGCGTCAATGGTGCCTTGGGCGTGTCTTCGTCGATCGATTCGCCTTCGCCATTGTTGCCATAGACCGCTGCGCTGGACGCGAACAACACCCGTTTGACGCCGGCCTGACGCATGGCTTCGCAGACATTCAGCGAGCCGATGAAATTGCTCTGATGGGTCTTCACCGGGTCATCCACCGAAGCCTGCACCGAAGCCACCGCAGCCAGATGAGCCACCGCGCTGCAACCGACCATCGCCTGCGCCACCAGTGCAGCATCGGCGACGTCGCCCACGATCAGTTCGACGAGGGGATTGTCCAGCGGCAGATTGCTGCGTTTGCCGGTGGAGAGGTCATCGAGAATCCGCACCGAATGCCCTTTGGTGAGCAAGGCGTCGGTCAGGTGCGAACCGATGAAACCGGCACCGCCGGTGATTAAAACAGGGCCGTCAGCCATGGCGATAAAACCTATCCAGTAAGCCCGGGAGTGCCGCGCGCCAGGCGCGGGGCTTGATCCCGAAAGTGTGCAGAATTTTCTTGCAGGCCAGCACCGCGTGTTGCGGTTCTTCGGCGGCGTCGGGCCGCGCGGCATGAGCCTGGGCGGTCGGCGCTTCGATAGCCAGCGGGTGTAAAGCGCGTGCTTCGGTAAGGATAGCCTGCCCCAACGCCAGCGGCGTGGTCGCCTCATGCCCGGCGTAGTGGTAAGTGCCCCACAGTGGCGCGGAGCAATCGAGTTGCTTGAGCACCGAAATGATCACCCGGGCGGCATCGTCCACCGGCGTCGGATTACCGCGACGGTCATCGGCCATCAGCAGTTCTTCAGCTTTCTCGGCCCGGCTCAGGAATCGCCCGAGGGTGCCCTCGGGGCTGTCATCGAGCAGCCAGCCAAAACGCAGCAGCACATGCTGCGGACAGGTGGCGCGCACGCTTTGCTCGATTCGCCACAAGGCCTGACCGCGCAAGCCCAGCGGTACCGGTTCGTCTTTTTCGCTGTAAGCAGTTGCCCGGGAGCCATCGAACACGCGATAACTCGACGGTTGCAGCAGCACAATGTTGTGATGCTGGCACAGCTCGGCCAGCCGTTCGACGGCTCGCTCCTGCCCGGCCAGACGCTGTTCGCTGACGGTCTCCGCCTGGAACCAGTCAAAATAGTAGGCGAGATTGATCAACGCATCCGGACGGGTATCGTCGAGCAGTTGCGTCAGGCTCGCGGCGTCCCAGCCGTCTTGTGGTGGGCGGGGGGCGAGGAAACCGATGTCTTCCTCCGCACCGAGGCGAATCAGCGCCTGCCCAAGGGCATTTCCGCCGCCCAGTAACATAAGGCGCATTCGCATAGAGTCAGCAGGCCCAGTCTGATTGGAACGATGGCTTTATCGACAGCGCCCGCAGGCGATGCCCTCAATAATTGCCGGAATCGTTGCATTTTGCGGGTTTAGTACGCAACCGTCATCCGTAAAGTGTAGTTCCCGGGGATTTGTGGTGCAGCGACGGGCCTCTTCGCGGGCACAGATCCTGAGCGGTACTTGCAACTTCCCGCCCCCACCCGCATAAATTACTCCATGAATCTGCCCATCCCCACGGACGCTGCTCTGGCAGGCTTTCACCCCGCCGTCAGCGCCTGGTTCAGCAATACCTTCGCGACGGCCACCGCCGCCCAGGCCCGGGCGTGGCCGTTGATCCGCCAGCGCCGCTCGACCCTGATCGCCGCGCCCACCGGCTCCGGCAAAACCCTCACCGCGTTTCTGGCCGTGCTCGACGATCTGGTCCATCGTGGCCTGGAGAGCCCGGACGGCCTGCCGGACGAAACCCTGGTGGTCTACGTTTCGCCGCTCAAGGCGCTGTCCAACGACATCCAGATCAACCTGCAAAACCCGCTGGCCGGCATCACCGAACAGTTGCGGGTGATGGGCCTGCCCGACGTGCCGATCAGCACCGCCGTGCGCACCGGCGATACGCCGCAAAAAGAGCGCTCGGCCATGCGCAAAACCGCGCCGCACATTCTGGTGACCACCCCGGAATCCCTTTACGTGTTACTCGGCTCCGACTCCGGCCGGCAAATGCTCGGCACCACCCACACGGTGATTGTCGACGAAATCCACGCCATTGCCGCCAGCAAACGTGGCAGTCATCTGGCCCTGAGCCTGGAGCGTTTACAGGCGCTTTGCGCGCAACCGTTGGTGCGTATCGGCCTTTCCGCCACGCAGAAACCCATCGAAGCGGTGTCGCGCTTTCTGGTCGGCCGTGATCGCGACTGCGACATCATCGACATCGGCCACGCCCGCCCACGGGATCTCGATATAGAGGTGCCGCCCGTGCCGTTGTCGGCGGTAATGGCCAACGACGTCTGGGAACTGGTCTATGACCGACTCGCCGCCCTCGCCCGTGAACACCGGACCACGCTGATTTTCGTCAACACCCGACGCTTGGCCGAACGCCTGAGTCGGCACTTGAGCGAACGCCTCGGCAAGGACGCGGTAGCGGCCCACCATGGCAGCCTGGCCAAGGAGTTTCGTCTCGATGCCGAACAACGGCTCAAGCGCGGCGAGCTGCAAGTGCTGATCGCCACCGCTTCGCTGGAGCTGGGGATCGATATCGGCGACGTCGACCTGGTGTGCCAGATCGCGTCACCGCGCTCGATTGCCGGGTTTCTGCAACGGGTCGGCCGCTCCGGGCACCAGGTCGGCGGCACGCCCAAGGGCCGGTTATTTGCCACCACCCGCGACGACCTGATCGAATGCGCCGCCCTGCTCGACTGCGTCCGCCGTGGCGAGCTCGACACGTTGCAGATCCCAGAAGCGCCGCTGGACGTGCTGGCCCAGCAGATCATCGCCGAGGTCAGCTGCCAGGAATGGCAGGAACAGGCGCTGCTGGAGATGCTGCGCAACGCCTCGCCTTACGCCACGCTCGACGAAAAGCACTATCAGGCACTGCTGCAAATGCTCGCCGAGGGCTACAACGGGCGCCTGGGTGTTCGCAGCGCTTACCTGCACCGGGACGCCGTAAGCCGCACCCTGCGCGGCCGTCGAGGCGCCAAGCTGACTGCCGTGACCAGCGGCGGGACAATTCCCGACAACGCCGACTACAGCGTTTTGCTGGAGCCTCAAGGGCTGAACATCGGCAGCGTCAACGAAGATTTCGCGGTGGAAAGCATCGCCGGAGATATCTTTCAGTTGGGCAATACGTCGTATCGAATCCTGCGGGTCGAAACCGGCAAGGTGCGGGTCGAGGACGCACAGGGCCAACCACCGACCATTCCGTTCTGGCTCGGCGAAGCACCGGGTCGCAGCGATGAACTGTCGTTCGCCGTGGCCCGCCTGCAAGCGCAACTCGATGAGCGGCTCGGCGCCACGCCCGGCAACTTGCAACCGGCCGTCGACTGGCTGACCGACACCCTCGGCCTGAACCTCGCCAGCGCCGAGCAATTAGTCGATTACCTGGCCCGGGCACGCCAGACCCTCGGCGCCTTGCCATCGCAAGACACGCTGCTGATGGAGCGGTTTTTCGATGAGTCCGGCGGTACGCAGTTGATCATCCACTCGCCGTTCGGCAGCCGCATTAACCGCGCCTGGGGCCTGGCCCTGCGCAAGCGCTTCTGCCGCACCTTCAACTTCGAATTACAGGCCGCCGCCAGCGAGGACGCCATCGTGCTGTCGCTGTCCACCGGCCACAGCTTCGAGCTGGAGGATGTCTGGCTTTATCTGCACAGCAACAGCGCCGAGCACACTCTGATTCAAGCAGTGCTCGAGGCGCCGCTGTTCGGTGTGCGTTGGCGCTGGAACGCAGGGGTCGCTTTGGCGCTGCCGCGCTACAGCGGCGGACGCAAAGTACCGCCGCAGATCCAGCGGATGAAGAGCGAAGACCTGATCGCCAGCGTGTTTCCCGATCAAATCGCCTGTGTGGAAAACCTCGCCGGCGAGCGCGAGATTCCCGACCATCCGCTGGTGGAACAAACCCTTGATGATTGCCTGCACGAAGCCATGGACAGCGAAGGCTGGCTGGCGTTGTTGCGGCGCATGGAACAGGGCGACATCCGTCTGATCAGCCGTGATCTGCCAGCGCCTTCGCCACTGGCGGCGGAGATTCTCAGCGCCCGCCCCTACACCTTTCTCGACGATGCGCCACTGGAAGAGCGTCGCACTCAGGCAGTGCTCAACCGTCGCTGGAGCGATCCGCAGTCCACCGATGATCTCGGCGCGCTGGACGCTGAGGCGATTGCCGCCGTGCGTGACGAAGCCTGGCCAACGCCCACCGGCATTGATGAAATGCATGAAGCGCTGATGAGCCTCGCGTGCATTACCGAGGCCGAAGCCCAGGCCAACCCGAATTGGCTCGAGTGGCTGAACACCTTGGCCGACAGTGGCCGCGCCAGCCGTTTGCAGATCAACACCGAGCAATCGCTGTGGTTAGCGCTGGAACGACTGACCTGCCTGCGGGCGATTTATCCACAGGCCAAATTAATCCCTCCGTTGGAGGCATTGCCCGGTTTCGATGAAACCTGGGAGCCGGACGAAGCGGTGCTGGAAGTGATCCGCGCGCGGCTCAGCGCGTTTGGTCCGTTGCCGCTAAAGGTGATTGCCGAGCCGCTTGGATTACCGGCGACTCAAGTCACTCAGGCTTTGGCGCAACTGGAGCGCGAAGGTTATGTACTGCGTGGGCAATTCACCCCAGGCGCCCCTGACGAAGAATGGTGCGAACGGCATCTGCTGGCGCGGATTCATCGCTACACGGTCAAACGACTGCGACGGGAAATCGAGCCGGTGGCTCTGCAGGATTTCATGCGTTTTCTGTTCGACTGGCAGCACCTGTCCGCCGCGAGCCAAGGCCAGGGCAACGCAGTGTTGCCGGCGATCATCAGCCAGTTCGAAGGCTACCCCGTCGCCGCTTCGGCGTGGGACAGCGATATTCTGCCGGCGCGGCTCAAAGACTATTCAGCGAGTTGGCTGGATGAGTTATGCCGCAGCGGCAAACTGGTCTGGACCCGCCTGACCGCGCGCAACAAGAGCGCCGGCACGGCATTGCGCAGCACGCCGATTCTGCTGCTGCCGCGCAGTCAGGTCGGGTTGTGGAGCAGCTTGACCGAACAAACGCCGGTCAGCGAGCTGTCACCCAAAACGCAAAAAGTCCATGAAGCGCTCAGCCAGCACGGCGCACTGTTTTTCGATGAGCTGATTCATGAAGCCCATCTGCTGCGCTCGGAACTGGAAATCGCCTTGCAGGAACTGGTCGGTGCCGGGTTGGTAAACGCCGACAGTTTCGCCGGCCTGCGGGCGCTGATTACCCCGGCCAGCAAACGCCAGAATCGCAGCAGCCGACGCGGGCGTGGAGCGTTTGTCGGCGGCATGGACGATGCCGGACGCTGGGCCTTGTTACGCCGTGGTGCTGCCGCCCCGGTTGTGGATAAGCAACGTCCCGCGCCTACGCCCAGCGAAACCCTGGAACACATCGCCATGACCTTGCTACGCCGTTACGGCGTGGTGTTCTGGCGCTTGCTGGAACGTGAGGCGGACTGGCTGCCGAGTTGGCGGGAATTGCTGCGCACGTTCCATCGGCTCGAGGCTCGGGGCGAGATTCGGGGCGGGCGGTTTGTCAGTGGCTTGGCCGGTGAACAATTTGCGCTGCCCGAGGCGATTCCGTTGCTGCGCGAAGTTCGGCGGCGCCCACACGATGGAAGTCTGATCGCGGTGTGTGGGGTGGATCCGCTGAACCTCGCCGGCACCCTGTTGCCAGGCGCGAAAGTGCCGGCGCTGGCGAGCAATCGACTGGTGTATCGCGACGGCATACCGGCCGCCGCCGAGATCGCCGGCAAGCAGCAGTTCTGGCTGGAGCTGGATCAGCAGGCCAGTGCCGAATTACACAACAAACTCACCCGACACTGATCATTCCCACGCTCTGCGTGGGAATGCAGCCCGGGACGCTCTGCGTCCCAAAGAGGACGCGGAGCGTCCAGTGAGGCATTCCCACGCGGAGCGTGGGAACGATCAATTAGAGGGTGTTATTGGGGTCGCGGTTGATCCGGCAACAACACCGGCGATTCCTCCAGCGCCGGTCCGTCATTTTCTCCCTCGTCCACATGCCTTTTGGGAATCAAAACCTGCTGTGGATAAGTCTGCGCGAAATGCACCCATGGGCTGTTATCCACAAGCTTTTTCAAACGCTGATTGAACGCCCGGCTTACCGCATATTGCCCACCCGACACGGTACGAAACTGCGCCGTCAACACCACGCCGTTAAGGTCCATTTTGTCGACACCGAACACATCCAGCGGCCCTTGCAGGTTGTACTTGAGAAACGCATCGTCGCGAATCGAATCCCCAGCCTCGCGGATCAATTCTATAGCCTTGTCGACATCGGTGTCGTAGGTGAACTGCACCGAGAAAAACGCGAACGCAAACTGCCGCGATTGATTGGTCACGGCCTTGATCTGGCCGAACGGCACCGAGTGTACAAAGCCCTTGCCGTCGCGCAGGCGCAGGGTGCGAATGGTCAGGCCTTCGACAGTGCCGGCGTGGCCAGAATCGAGCACCACCCAATCGCCGATCGACAAAGTGTCTTCGATGATGATGAACAACCCGGTGATCACGTCCTGCACCAGTTGCTGGGAACCGAAACCAATCGCCAGACCGACCACCCCGGCACCGGCCAGTAGCGGCGCGACGTTGATCCCCAGATTGGCCATGGTGGTGATCGCGCAAATCACCACCAGGATGATTTTGATCGCGTTGCGCAGCAGCGGCAGGATGGTTTTCACCCGCGTGCTCGGCTGGCGCGCCGAGCGTTTGCTGACTGGCGGTTTCAAGGCTTCCTGAATCGCGGTGTCGAGCACCACCCAGAGCAACCACGTCACCAGAAAGATCATGCCGATACTGCTTAACGAATTACTGATCGCTCGGCCCACGGCGTTGCGTTCAGCAAACTCGAACAGCGACACGCCCCAGATTCGTCCGAGGATTTCGATGAACGCCACGGCCATGACGATGCGCAGCAAGGCATGAAGCAAACTGAGAAAACGCTCCTTGTAAGCACTGCTGCGCTGGATCGCCTCGGCCCGGCGCGACTTGAACAAGTGCTGGAAAATCGTGCTGAGAAACACCATGGCGATCAGCAACACGGTGGTGAATAACGCACAGCGCAGGGCCTTTTGATTGTCCTCGCCGACGCCGATCAGGTTGATCGCCGACACCAGCACCATCAGCAGGATCGGCCAGTACCAGAGCCCGGAAAAGATTCGCAGGGACTCCTGCAACGAGGGCTGTTTGAGGCGTTGGGTCAATGGGCGGTTACGGATCAGATGCGCCACCGGACGACGCAGGCGAATCACCAGCAAACCGAAGATGATCGAGGCGAACAGGCCCGTGAAGACCGCGATGCTGCTGGTGATGTTGCCGCCCAATTGCCGGGCGATCTGCGGGCTGGTCAAGGCATCGCTCAGCGCCGCAAGAAAGCCAATCATGAACAGCGGTTTGGGGCAATAGTCACGGATAATCCGTACCGCTGGGCGCTTATGACCGGTGTTGAACATGACGATCACGCAGAGCAGCATCGAGGTCGAGAAAATGCCGCTGCTGGTGGCGTAGGCGAAACACAGCGCCAGGGCGCGACCGACCGAAGCTTGCAGGAAATGGCTGACGTAGAGGGTCAGCGGCAGACAGATCACGGCGGGCAAGGTGAAAGGCATCAAATACTTGAGCAGGTCCTGGCTGCGCTGGCGTGTTCGTAGCCAGCGCCCCTGATTCAAATGCCTGGCCAGAATTGCGCCAAGCACCGTGAGCAAGGCAAACGTACCAAGCCACACACCGGACAACAAAAGGAAATCAGCAGCCACGCCCCAGGAAGAGCGGGACGATGGCTGATTCACCAGTTTGTCCACTTCGTCCGCCGCCCGATCGGCGCGCAGACGCCAGGCATCCACCAGATTTTGGTTGAGGTCGAGTTTGTCCTGAACGTCGTCGATGCTGGAGCTGATGGCCCCGAGCAGGCCGCCCTGGACCAGCGGCTCAGCCTTGGCCGGCTCTTCGGCGGCAACGGGAACGCCTGGCAACGTGGCGGCTTGCAGTTCGTTGCTGCCCACAAACAGCAACGCCCCAAGTAGTATCGCGGTCTTGAACTTGAACAAAACGCGGAGCTCCTTCACAAGGGTCTGTAAGGAACTGATTGGCAAATGGCGGCCAAGTTCGGTTTTGGCCGCAAGATAGCCCGCCGATGCAGTTCACTGTGGCGAGGGAGTTCACCCGCTCGATATTTGACCTACGCGCAAATATCAAATGCCCATCCCTGTATTTTTCCGCACGACCCAAACCCCGACACTGCGCTCCATCAATCAATCCCCACCGGAGTTGCAGCCATGCCCATTGCCTTGCTCGCGCTGACCCTCAGCGCTTTTGCCATCGGGACGACGGAATTCGTCATCGTTGGCCTGTTGCCCACCATTGGCGCCGACCTCAGTGTCAGCCTGCCGTCCGCCGGTTTGCTTGTCAGCCTGTATGCACTCGGCGTGGCCATCGGTGCGCCGGTGCTGACCGCCCTTACCGGCAAAGTCCCACGCAAATTGCTGTTGTTGTCGCTGATGGTGCTGTTCACCCTCGGCAACTTGTTGGCCTGGAAAGCGCCGAGTTACGAGTCACTGATCATTGCGCGGATCGTCACGGGCCTGGCCCACGGGGTGTTTTTCTCGATTGGCTCAATCATCGCCACCAGCCTGGTGCCAAAGGAAAAAGCCGCCAGCGCGATTGCCATCATGTTCACCGGCCTGACCGTAGCGCTGGTCACCGGCGTGCCGTTGGGGACGTTTATCGGTCAGCATTTCGGCTGGCGTGAAACCTTCCTCGCGGTATCTGCATTGGGTGTGATCGCCTTCATCGGTAGCCTGCTCTACGTGCCGAAAAACATCGCCCACAGCAAACCGGCTTCGCTGATGCAGCAATTGCAGGTGCTCAAGCAACCGCGCCTGCTGTTGGTGTATGCCATGACGGCGGTCGGTTACGGCGGTTCGTTCATTGCCTTTACCTTTCTGGCGCCGATTCTTCAGGACATTTCCGGCTTCAGCGCCAGCACCGTCGGCCTGGTGCTGCTGGTCTATGGCATCTCGGTAGCCGTCGGCAACATCTGGGGCGGTAAACTGGCGGACAAGCGGGGTCCGATCAGCGCCTTGAAAATCATCTTCGCCCTGCTCGCCGCCGTGCTGTTCGTGCTGACTTTCACCGCCGGCAATCCATGGCTGGCCCTGGCCACCGTGCTGGTTTGGGGGGCTGTGGCTTTCGGCAACGTGCCGGGCCTGCAGGTGTATGTGGTGCGTCAGGCCGAACATCACACCCCGAATGCAGTGGACGTGGCTTCGGGCCTGAACATTGCGGCATTCAACCTCGGCATTGCCGGGGGGGCGTGGGGCGGTGGTTTGATCGTGGCGCACATGGGCCTGATCCATACTGCGTGGATCGGCGGCCTGGTGGTCTTGGTCGCACTGGCACTGACCGCCTGGAGTGGGCGTCTTGATCGGTTGGGTCCGGTGTATGCCGAACCGGCTGAGGGTTCTGCCCGTATCGTCATAAGTCATTAATAAATAAAAAGATCGCAGCCTTCGGCAGCTCCTACATGAGCATATGAATACCTGTGGGAGCGAGGCTTGCCCGCGAAGCTCTTCGCTTTACCGTCCGTACCCCCATCGAAACTTTCTCGCACGCCCGGCAGTCATCAAAAGACAGAGGCTGTCCGAGGGCTACATTAGACGGGAGGCGACATGGCGGCGATTCATATCGGTATTTCAGGCTGGCGCTACACGCCATGGCGGGGGGAGTTCTACCCGAAGGGGCTGACCCAGAAGCGCGAACTGCAATTCGCTTCACGGGCAGTGAACAGCATCGAAATCAATGGATCGTTCTACGCCCTGCAACGGCCCGAACGTTATGCCCAGTGGTACGCCGAAACCCCGGCGGGCTTCGTGTTCAGCGTCAAGGCGCCGCGTTTTATCACCCACATCAAGCGCTTGCGGGACATTCATAAGCCGCTGGCGAATTTCTTTGCTTCCGGGGTGCTGGAACTCAAGGAGAAACTCGGCCCGGTCCTCTGGCAGTTTCCACCCACCTTTAAATTCGACCCGGAACTGTTTGAAAGCTTTCTAGAACAATTACCCCACGACACGGAACAGGCCGCCGCCCTCGCCCGCCAGCATGAGCCGCGCCTGAATGGTCACGCCAGCATGAAGGCCTACGGCAAAAAACCACTGCGCCATGCCGTGGAAATTCGCCACGAAAGCTTTGTCGATCCCGCCTTTGTCCGCCTGCTCAAACGCTACAACACCGCGCTGGTCATCGCTGACACCGCCGGTAAATGGCCGTATCGCGAAGACCTCACCAGCGATTTCGTCTACCTGCGCCTGCACGGCGCCGAAGAACTCTACGCGAGCGGTTACACCCCACAAGCGCTGCAACGCTGGGGCGACCGGATCGAGGCCTGGTATCACGGCCAGCAGCCGGTAGACCCGCAACTGATCGCTCCCCGACAAAAGCCAAAAGTGCGCAAATCCCGGGAAGTGTTCTGCTATTTCGATAACGACATCAAAGTCCGGGCGCCCTTCGATGCCCGCCGCTTGCTTGAGCGTTTGCATCTGGACAAAGACCTTGTCACCGCCCCCGGTGAGCCAGTTGCCGAAGGAGTGCTGCCATGAGCGTTCCCGAACCGGTCGGCACAACGGATGAACAGCAACCCATCATCAGTGCCGTGAGCCGTTTTACCGTGCTGACGGTCAACACGCACAAGGGTTTCACCGCGCTGAACCGGCGCTTCATCCTGCCCGAATTGCGCGAAGCGGTACGCAGTGTGTCCGCCGATGTGGTGTTTTTGCAGGAAGTCCATGGCACCCACGAACATCATCCACAGCGCTACCTCAATTGGCCGGCAATGCCCCAGTACGAATTCCTCGCCGATACCTTGTGGCCGCAATTCGCCTATGGGCGCAACGCGGTCTACCCGGCGGGCGATCATGGCAATGCGTTGTTGTCGAAATTCCAGATCATTCGCCACGACAACCTCGACGTGTCCATCAGCGGCCATGAAAACCGTGGAATCCTGCATTGCGTGCTGCGCATGCCGGGCGACGGCCGGGAAGTGCATGCCATTTGCGTCCATCTGGGGTTGCGCGAAAGTCACCGCACGGCACAACTCAAGCTGCTGACTCAGCGTCTGGAAGAGTTACCACAGGATGCCCCGGTAGTGGTCGCTGGCGACTTCAATGACTGGCGTCTGCGCGCCGAAGCACTGCTCCAGCCTTGCGGTTTGCGTGAAGTCTTCGCGCAACTGCATGGCAAACCGGCGCGCAGTTTCCCGGCGCGTTGGCCGGCGTTGCGCCTGGACCGCATCTACGTGCGCAACCTCAAGGCCAGCCATCCGCAAGTACTGGCGGCACGGCCCTGGTCACACCTTTCCGACCACGCACCGCTGTCGGTGGAGATCGAGCTATGAACATCCCATCGATGGAAAAAACCACGGTCGAGCAGGTTTCCCCTCCTCCGCCCGTGCGCGAGCCTGCGGTGACTGGCGTCGAATACGGCTGGCACGGAAACAACCGGGTCCAATTGCTGGAAAACGGCGAGGAGTACTTTCCACGAGTGTTTGAAGTGCTGCGCCAGGCCCAAAGTGAAATCCTCCTGGAAACCTTCATTGTGTTCGAGGACAAGGTCGGCAATGAGCTGCAAAAAATCCTGATTGAAGCGGCTCAACGGGGTGTGCGCATCACCGTCAACCTCGACGGTTTTGGCTGTGGCGAATTGAGTACGGAGTTCCTCGCCGCCCTGAGTAATGCAGGTGTGCGCCTGCAAATATTCGACCCCGCCCCGCGTCACTTTGGCATTCGCACCAACTGGTTCCGCCGCCTGCACCGCAAGATTGTGGTGGTCGACGGCACGATTGCGTTCCTCGGCGGAATCAACTTTTCCGCCGACCATTTGGCCGACTTCGGCCCCGAGGCCAAACAGGATTATTCGGTTGAAGTGCAAGGCCCGGCGGTGGCCGATATTCATCATTTCGCCTTGCTGCAAAGCGGTCGCCCGGCCCGGGCCAAGTACTGGTGGCAACGCCGCAGACAGCGGCGCGCGGAATTGGCGGTCAGCGATCATGATGGCCAGGTACGGCTGGTGTATCGCGACAATGCCGAACACCCGAGCGATATTGAAGAGGTGTACTTGCAGGTCGTGCGCGGTGCGCGGCATCGCGTGGTGATCGCCAACGCCTACTTCTTTCCAGGCTATCGGTTGCTGCGGGAGATCCGCAACGCGGCGCGCCGAGGGGTCGAGGTACGCCTGATTCTTCAGGGGCAGCCGGATTTGCGGGTGGCCAGACTCGCCGCGCGCATGACCTACGATTACCTGCTGCGGGCCGGGGTAGTGATTTACGAATATTGCGAGCGCCCCCTGCATGGCAAAGTCGCCCTCGTCGACGAGGACTGGAGCACCGTCGGCTCGAGCAACCTCGACCCGCTGAGCCTGTCCCTGAACCTGGAGGCCAATGTGTTGATCCGCGACCGCGCCTTCAACCGCGACCTGTTCGAGCGTCTCGACGAATTGAGCAGCAACCACTGCAAGGTCATGTCGGCGGACAAGGCGCCTCGCGGGCGGATCTGGCACATGACCATCGGTTTTCTGGTGTTTCACGTCCTGCGGCATTTCCCGGCATGGGCCGGTTGGCTGCCGGCGCATAAACCGCGCCTCAAACCCTTCATCCATCCGACCGGGAGCGATAAGGCATGAGTCATTCTGATGCGCAGCCTGCCCCTCACTCCGATACACCGAGAAAATCCCACTGGCAGCGCTGGAAAAAGCCTTTGACGATGCTGTTTTTTCTGGCGCTGATCGTACTGTTCACGATGCTCGCCCAACGCATCGAATGGGGCGAAGTGTTCGATACCCTGGCCGACTTCAAAGTGCGCACACTGATCATCGCGTCCGGACTGACGTTGATGAGTTTTCTGGTGTACGCCTGTTTCGACCTGATCGGCCGCACCTACATTCGGCAGGACCTGACCTGGCGGCAGATCCTCCCGGTGGGCATCATCAGCTATGCCTTCAACCTTAACCTGAGCGCTTGGGTCGGCGGGGTCGCCATGCGTTATCGGTTGTATTCGCGGCTCGGCGTGAGCAAAAGCAACATCGCGAAAATCCTCGGGCTGAGCCTGGCAACCAACTGGTTCGGCTACATGGTGATTGCCGGCACCGTGTTCAGCAGCGGACTGGTGCGAATGCCCCCAGGCTGGAAACTGAGCAGCGGTGCCCTGCAAGGCGTGGGCGTGTTATTGCTGCTATTGAGCGCGGGGTATCTGGCAGCCTGTCGGTTTTCCAGGCGACGGCAATGGTCGATTCGCGGCGTGGAAATCAATCTGCCGTCGCTGCACATGGCGGTCCTGCAACTGGCCCTCGGCGCGCTGAACTGGTCGCTGATGGCGGCGGTGATCTTCACCCTGCTGCCGAGCAAGCTGGACTATCCGCTGGTGCTGGGCGTGTTGCTGATCAGCGCCTTTGCCGGAGTTATTACCCACATTCCGGCCGGGCTCGGCGTGCTGGAAGCGGTGTTCGTGGCGTTGCTGCAACACGAGGCCTCACGAGGAGGTCTGGTGGCGGGGTTGCTCGCTTATCGGGCGATCTATTTCCTTCTGCCGCTGCTGATTACGGTGGTGATGTATCTGGTGGTGGAGGCCAAGGCCAAGTCGTTGCGGATTTCGAAAAAACCTCAGAATTAAGAAGCAGAATCAAAAGATCGCAGCCTTCGGCAGCTCCTACGGGCATTCACATGTCCATGTAGGAGCTGCCGAAGGCTGCGATCTTTTTACGATGACTGAATAATACTCAACCGCTCGCCCACCACCATCTCCGTGATCCAGCCCACCAGGATCGAGGTGTACGCCTGTTGCGAAACCGGATCGCTCAAGGCGTGATCGGCACCATCGATGATCCGGTGAGTCAGCGAGTGGGTCTGCTGACACGCCGCGCGGTAACTCATGATGGTCGCGTGGGGCACATAGGCATCGGTCTCGGACTCCACCAGCAACACATCCCCGGTAAATTGCGAACAGGCATGCAGTGCTCGATTGCTGTCGGCGCTGACCCGCGTGCTGCGGTAATCGCGCAAATCGAGCTTATCCAGCTCACGCTTGGGCGTGTGCCAAAAGTCGTCGCGATACAACGCCGGCACCCGCAACGCCAACCAACGCACCGGGCGCAACGACGTCAGGATCGATGCCAGATAACCGCCATAACTGGTGCCGACCACCGCGATCGCCGAAGTGTCGAGCGCCGGATGGGCGAGCAAGCGGTCGTAGGCCGCCAGCAGGTCACGCAGGTTGTCTTCGCGGGTCACCCGGGATAGCGGAATACCGGTGCCACCGGTGTGGCCGCGCAAGTCGAATGTCAGGCACACGCAACCCAAACCGGCGATGCCTTTGGCGCGCTCCAGGTCGCGCTCCTGACTACCACCCCAGCCATGAACGAAAAGCACACCCGGGACTTTCGATTTGGGGCTGAGGAAGGTTCCGCTCATCTGTTCATCGTCGATGTCGATCTGAATGGTTTCGCTTCTAGCCGTCATAGGATTTGACCGTTACGTACTTGAGAAGAAAGTCACTGTGTTCCGCTGGCCCGCGATAGACCTCAATGGCGTTGGCCGGCAGCGGTCGGTCGGTATAGGTTTCGACCGACGACACGCGAATCGCGCGCAAGCCGGGGTTGTTGACGAAGTTCTGCAGTGCCGCGACTTCAGCACTGCTGGCACCGCCCAGGCGCCAGGATTGTTCGAGCACGCCGCTACGTTGTTTGCCATCGCAATCCAGCCCCTGGGCGATGTCATAGTTGCGCCGCGAGGCGTAGAAACCGGGATAGGCTTCATCGGCCGCGCTGTCGAATACCTGCGCCTGCTGGATCGCCAGCCGCACATCGTCCGGTAGTTCCAGCGCCAGCAGGTCCTCGTAATAACCCTGCACCACCAACAAATTGGACCCGCCATAAACCTGCTCGCCCTGACCGTCTTCGGTCAAGTATTGATCACCGCAATAACTCAGCACTTTGTCGCCGATAAAACTCTGACCGACGCTATGGGTGACCACCTCGGTCAAGTCTTGTTCCAGCACCACGCCTTCGGTGAACAATGTTTTGGCATCGGGGCGAGCGAGGATGGCGTCGAACTGGTCGAGGCTTTTGATCACTTCCTGACCGCGTCCGGCGCAGGCATGGATAGGTTTCATGCGGATCGGACCGCTGTAGAGCAGATGCTCCGCCGCCGGGCGAGCATCCTCCAGGGAGAACACGCTGAGGCCGTCGAGCACGACGCTGCGCACCCGCTCGGAGAACAACGACGACCAGCCTTCGGGCGCGAACGCATAGCGGTTCAACAACCCATGGCTGATGGCTTTGGTGCAGATGAAATCGTGGTCGACGTAACCACCCCACAAATCCTCCGGCCCTTTGACGCCCAGCTGCCGGGCGACAGCCACACCCACCAGTGTTTGGGTCGGCAACAGATAAACGTCACGACTCCTGTGCAATTCGGGGTTGTAACTGCCACCGTATTCGAGCCCGGCGACCTGCGCCAGCCAACGGGCCAGCGCGCGATTGGTGTCGACTTCGTGCAGCGGGGCATCAGGCCGCACCGAATGGGCGAGTACCAGTTTGTTGCGGTTTGTTGGGGTCATGCGTTCCCCTTCAATCTGCGTTTGATAAATGTAGCTCAAGGAGGTGCAGAGATCAGGCCAATGGCGGCTTGAAAGAAACGGTCTTCAAATCAGCCAGTTGCGAAATGCGTGGTAACACAAGGCCTGTTTTATTCTGCACGACGCCTTTCAATACTCCCGGCATTTTGCACGACTCAAACCTGTCGCCTCGCTCCCACATTTTTTGATCTGATGTGATCTGGCTACCGAGACACAGCTGCGTTTGGCGTTACCCCAAACCGCGCCCGGTAATCACTCGGCGCCAGCCCGGTAATCTTTTTGAACGTGGCCCGAAACGCACTCGGGTCCTGGTAACCCACGGTCCAGGCAATGTGATCAATGGTGCCGTTGGTGAACTCGAGCATTTCCCGCGCCTTGCCGACCCGCAGGTGCTGGCAGTACTCGGTGGGTTTCAACCCGGTTGCCGCACGGAATCGTCGCAGGAAGGTGCGTTCTTCCAGCCCTGCCCGCTCGGCCATCGCCGCCAATGAGACATCGGTCGCCCCGGTGCTTTGCAGCCAATGCTGGACCTTGAGAATCGATGCATCGCCATGGCTGAGAATCGGTGAAAAATTACTGCCGCACTCGCTCGCGCTGTCGCTGTGTTCCACCACCAGAAACCGCGCTGTGCCGGTCGCAATGCTCGGCCCGAGCAAGCGGTTCACCAACCGCAATCCCAGCTCTGACCAGGCCATTAACCCGGCAGTAGTGATCAGGTCACCATCGTCGACAATGGGCGTGTCAGCCTTGAGCTTGATCGCCGGGAAACGCTCGGCGAAAGCCTTGGCCGAGGTCCAGTGGGTGGTGGCGCTACGACCATCGAGCAGACCGCTTTCGGCCAACAGAATAGAACCCACGCAGACCCCACCGAGGGTCGCACCGTTGGCATGTTGCTGACGAAGCCAGTGAGTCAGCCCTTGGGGCGCCTGCCCCTCGGAAAAACCTCCGATCGAGGGCGGGATCAACACGGCGACCAATGCGCCGGCCGGGCCAGGATGAGTGTCATAGGCCCGCTCGGGCGCTTGATCGCCCTCGACCTGCCAGTGACTGACCCGCAGCAATGGTAGCTGCGCCGCCTGATGCTCGGCGGCGATCCGGTTGGCCACACCGAACAGGTCCGTCAGCCCATGCACCGCCGCCATCTGCGCACCGGGATAAATCAGCACTCCCAGTTCGGCGACTGCCCTTTCTACACCCATTGTCAGTTTTCCCCCTGCTATTGTCGGTGCGGCCAATCCTCGAACCGCCCGCTAAACCCAATACTTGATTCCACACCCAACACACACTTCGAGGAAACACCCATGGCCAAGCAAGCACTCATCGTAGTCGATATCCAAAACGACTACTTCCCCCAGGGCAAGTGGCCGCTGGTGGGCGCAGACGCAGCAGCGGACAACGCCGCACGGTTGATTCAGGCGTTTCGCGAGGCCGGTGATCCGGTGGTGCATATCCGCCATGAATTCACCTCAGACGCCGCACCGTTCTTCATACCGGGCTCCGACGGCGCGAAGTTGCACTCCAAAGTCCTCAACCGCGCCGACGAACCGGTGGTGCTCAAGCATTTCGTCAACGCGTTCCGCGAGACCGAACTGGAAGCCATCATCGACCAGCAAGGCATCGAGCACCTGGTGATTGTCGGGAGCATGAGCCACATGTGCATCGATGGCATTACCCGCGCCGCGGCCGACCTGGGTTACACCGTTACCGTCGTCCACGATGCCTGCGCCACCCGTGACCTGGAATTCAACGGTGTCACCATCCCGGCCGCCCACGTTCACGCCGCCTTCATGTCAGCCCTGGGTTTTGCTTATGCAAGCGTGATCTCCACCGATGACTTCCTCGCTGGCTAGATGAGGAACCTGTGGGAGCGGGCTGGCCCGCGAAAGCGGTGTATCAGGCAACATCAATGTTGACTGTGCCGCCGCCTTCGCGAGCAAGCCCGCTTGTGTCTTGCGCCTGTGCAACAGTCGAAAAAAATCTCACGCGTGAGCTATTGAGGTCCGCAAAAATTGCCTGTAGTGTTTCTCACGCGTGAGATTTTTCACAACGGGGTCAGCATCATGAAAAGCAGCTCTCCATCAGATCCGCCTGCCGGGTCTGCTACCGATTCAGCGAGCCGCAAGGGAGAGCGCTCGAAACCCTCCGCGAAAAAACCATCCAGCTTTTACATGAAGCAGATGCGCGCGGGCCTGGGTGCCGCCGGGTATGTGAAACACGAGACTTGGGTGCTTCCCGAAAACCGAAGCCTGCTCAAGCAGATGGAGAAACAGCTACGCCAACCGATTCTGGCTGGCTCATTCATGTCGGAGAATTACATGAGCGCAGGTAATAACTGGAACATCGATCGCCTCTACAGCGCCCTTCAGGCCCTCGACGAAGTGGTTTCGAACGACATCACCCTCTCCCTCGTTCAAGGTTCCGAGTCCAGCATCAAGCTGGAAATGAACGATTTTGGTGGCTTGCCGATTTACATCGCCGTGGTTGGTGATCAGGTCATCGTGGACACCGTTCTGGTCGATGTCGAGTCCATCAACGACGTACCGGCATTCAATGATGCCGTTCTGCGCAGCCGGGAAATGTTCCCGCTGTCCTCGATCGGTATCGAGTCCATGCCCAACGGGCAGGTCGTTTACAACATGTTCGGCGCGTTGAGCTCCGACTCCAGCCTGACCAACGTCGTGACCGAGGTCAAAACCCTCGTCGACAACGTCCAGCGCGCCAGCGAAGCCTTTGAACGTTTCTTCATCTAATTTTTCGGGAACAGGAAATATCCAATGACTCAGTCCATCTGGAGCAAATTGTTCACCGCGCTGCGTGGCGGTGCCAACGAAGTCGGCGAATCGATCGTCGACCAACAGGCCCTGCGCATCCTCGACCAGGAAATTCGTGATGCTGACAGCGCGCTGGCCAACGCCAAGCGTGAGCTGGTCACCATCATGGCCAAGCACAAACTGTCGGCTGACCGCGTCAGCGAGTACAACGCCAAGATCAAGGACCTGGAATCCAAAGCCCTGGCCGCGATCCAGGCCAACCGCGAAGACCTGGCACTGGAAGTGGCCGAAGCTATTTCGACCCTGACCAATGAACTGGATGTCGAGCAAAAGCAGGCCACCGAATTCGGCGGTTACGCGGACAACATGCGTAAAGACATCACCAAGGCCGAAAACCGCATCAAAAGCCTGCGTCAGCAAGTGGACATGGCCAAGGCGCGTGAAAGCGTACAGAAAGCCCAGGTCAGCGCTTCGATCGCCAGTGGCGGCGCCAACGGCAAACTGGAAACCGCCGTCGGTACTCTGAACCGCTTGCAAGCCAAGCAGCAGCAACGCGCCGCGGAACTGGAAGCCCAGGACCAACTGGCCGATGCGTCGACCGGCACCGACCTGGAGCGCAAGCTGCGCGAAGCCGGCATCACGCCGAACGAAGGCAGCGCCAATGCGATTCTGGAACGCCTGAAGAAAAAATCGGCTGAGTAATCGACTCAAGTGCCGGATGCATAACCTGTGGGAGCGAGCCTGCTCGCGAAGAGGGAGTGTCAGTCAACATCAATGTTGCCTGACAAAACGCTTCGCGAGCAGGCTCGCTCCCACAATGGATTGCGTTTCAATTTTCGTCGAGTCGAGTTGAGTCGAGGTCACGGATGGATGCCCTGAAGGGTTTCAAGACAATCGCAGGCGTGGCTGGCTTCATGGTTGCGCTGCAACTGCTCAATGTGGCGACCGGCTACAGTCTCATTGCCTTCGGCCTGGTGCCGAGGACACTGCAGGGACTGGTCGGCATCATCACCTCGCCTTTCTTGCACGGGTCCTTTGCGCACCTGAGCACCAACCTGATTGCCTTTTTGATCCTCGGTACCCTGGTCATTGCCGAAGGGCTCAGCCGGTTCGTGGTCGTCAGCGCCATCATTATTCTGCTGGGCGGTACGCTGGTCTGGCTGTTCGGTTTCGCAGGCGTACACATCGGTGCCAGCGGATGGGTATTCGGGCTGTGGGCGTACCTCCTGTCGCGCGCCTGGTTCCAGAGGAGCTGGAGCAACCTGATCACGGCCAGTGTCGTGGTTCTGCTCTATGGCGGCCTGATCTTTGGCTTCTTTCCCCGCCAGGGCATGTCCTTCGAAGGGCATATTTTTGGTGCGATCGCCGGATTTATTGCAGCCAAGGTACTGTTATCTACGCCGCGCAGCAGGTTTAATGCCGCCCGGTAACCGCATTTGAGCACTCAGACGCCAGAGCGATTACGTCGCCAGGAATAAGCCCCCCACGGAGTCAGGGATGTAATGTCGATTTTCCTTTTATTGCGCACGTACGCCTCGTCCTTCTTCCATCGGTTCGGCTGGGCAGGCCTGGCCATTGCGTTAGGCATACACCTGAGCACGGCCTATATCGGCTTGGTGCTTCTAGGCGAACAACACCTCACCGCCCCCGCCACGTTTACCTACTTCTATCTCACCACCACACTCACCGTCGGCTATGGCGATCTCGCGCCCCAGACATCGGCGGGACGAATTTTCGTGGCTACCTGGGTCATGCTCGGGGGCATTGCGCTGCTGACCGCAGCCATCGGCAAAACCACCAGCAGTGTCATCGATGTATGGAGAAAAGGCATGAAGGGCAAAGGCGATTTCACCGGCAAGGTCGGCCATACGGTTCTCATCGGCTGGGAAGGCGCGTCCAGCGAGCGGGTGATTGAATTATTGCTGCAGGACGAAACGTCCAATGACAACCTGATCGTCATTTGCGATTGCGACCTCGAAGAAAATCCCATGCCGGGCAAAGCGGACTTTATCAAAGGCGAAAGCCTGTCCTCTGCCGCGCTTTTGCTACGCGCCGGCGTTCCCGGTGCAGAACGCGTTCTGGTGCGAACCCATTCAGACGATCTGACCCTCGCCACCGTGCTGGCGATCAATCAACTGAGCCCTGTCGGGCATGTGGTCGCCCACTTCAATGAAAGTGAAATCGCCGCGCTCGCCAGCGCCTACGCGCCTAGCCTGGAATGCACCTCGAGCATGGCCATCGAGATGTTGGTGCGTGCCTCTCAGGATCCGGGCTCATCAGTGGTCATCAATGAATTGCTGTGCGTGGGTCAAGGCGCCACCCAGTACCTGATGAAACTACCCGAGACTTTTGAAGCAACGTTCGGCGATCTGTATGCACAGATGAAAGAGCGCCACAACGCGACCCTTATCGGCTATCGCGCCAAAGGCGCCCGACAGCCTTCGATCAACCCGCCCGGCGCCACCCGCGTTGAGGGCGGCGAACTCTTCTACATCGCCTCCACTCGCCTCAAGGAAATCACCAATGGGATGGTTTAAACAGTTGATGGGGCTTGAGGCCCCGAAAGCGAATACGGAATCGAAATGGACAGCCAACGAAACCCTGCCCGTCACCGGTCCGCTGGGCCTGGCATTGGGCAAAGGGGTGATGTTCGACACCAGCCTGAAATTGTTGCTCGACGGCAACACCACCGTGGTCATCCCTGGCTCCCAACAGATCTGGAGCGCTGGCACTGTTGATCTCGGGCAGTCGACCTGGCTGTCACGCTATTACATGAACGACGAAGACCACTGGCTGCAAGTGCACACCACCGGCGACATCGCCGGGCAAGTCGAGTCGGTGATCCTGTTCAATTACCTCAGCTATATCACCATCAACAGTGAGTCGGAGTTGCGTCGACTGGCCGGTCCTGAAAGCTTGATCGGCCTGCCGACTTACAACCACAACGGTGTCGAATACACCCGCGAATGGGGCACCGAGAGCGGCCAGACAGAACTGGTGGCGTTGAGCGAACACCTGAAAAACCCGGATGAGTCTTACAGCATCGAGCACCGTTCGATGCTGTACGCCCGCGAGACCGGCCTGACCGATCGCCGGGAATTCCTGCTGTTTTCCGTCGAGGAAGACGCCGAAGGCACTATCAGCTTGAGCACTTCGCTGGGCATTTCTCTGTACACCACTGACCTGAACACTTTTTAAAAAGGAAGAAGTCCATGCTTGAAGCGCTCTCCATCTCCCTGAACAAAGCCGCCGTGCTCGGGTTTGTGTTGTACATCCTCGGCGCCGCCGTATTGTTCGCGCTGTTCCAGTTCATCTACACCCGAATCACCCCACACAAAGAATTCGAACTGATCCGTTCGGGCAACGTTGCGGCCGCGATCGCGCTGGGTGGCGCCATCATCGGTTTCGCCATTCCGGCCAGCAATGTGATTGCCTTCTCGATCAGCATTCTGGATTTCGTCGTCTGGGCCGTGATCGCCGCTTTCGTACAACTGCTGGCGTTCCTGGTGACCAGCCTGGTGCTGAAAGGCGCCTCTGAACGGATCAAAAAAGGCGAAATCGCTGCGGGTATCTATGTCGCGGCAGTGGCCATCAGCGTCGGCATGTTGAACGCCGCGTGCATGACTCCTTCCCAGTACTGATTACGCCACGGAGATTGCAATGAAACGAAGCAAGTACGTTCAGCTCTCGCTGGCAGCGTCGGTCGCCATGGCGATATCAGGCTGCGGGCAGGCGGAAAAAACCTACCCGGTGCAGAAGAAGTACAACTTCCAGTCTGTTCAGCAGTGTGCCGATGAAAAACTCCCGGTAGACGTCTGCTCTGACGCCTACATGACCGCCATGGCTGAGCATCGTCGTATCGCGCCGGTGTACGACAACCAGGCCGATTGCGATGCCGACTTTGTCGCCGACTGGTGCCAGCAGGATTCCGCCGGCAAATTCATCCCCAAGCTGGGCGGCTTCGAGCTGACCGCCGATGGCGAGGTGACGCAATCCCAGGTGGACGCGGCCAAGGCTCAATTGCCCGCCTCGGAAGCGAACAGTGGAGGCTCCGGATTCTCCGGCACCAGCCTGCTGACCGGGCTGCTGATCGGCAACATGCTGAGCAGCAACCGCAACAGCTACTTCTCCCAGCCGGTCTACCGCTACCGCGATGATCGCGGAAACTACGCCTCTTCAACGCTCAGCCAACGGATTTCGAAAGGCTCGACCTTTACCAAGTCCAATCAGGCAAGGTACGGCAGCAGCTACACCGACTCAATCCGCTCCTCTGCCAGCAAGCCGATGTCCGTGGACTCGTCCACCTCCCGTGGCGGCTTCGGCAGCAAAGCCAGTGCCCGCAGCGGTTGGGGCGGCTCGAGCAGCACTGGCCGATCGAGCAGTTAAGGAACGAGCACCATGAAGAAGATTCTCTGCGCAGAGCGTCATGACTGGAAACAGACAGCCGAAAGTCTTGGGTTTCTGTTCCATACCATCGACGACGAACCCTATTGGGACGAGAGCGCGTATTACCAGTTCACGCTCAAACAGATCGAGAACGATCTCGAAGACCCGACCACCGAGATTCATGAGATGTGCATGGACCTGGTGGCCCGCGTGGTTCAGAGCGAGGAGTTGCTGGAGCGCCTGAGCATTCCTGCGCCATTCTTCGACATGGTTCGCACTTCATGGCTCGAAGGCCACCCGCACCTGTATGGACGCATGGATTTCTCCTACAACGGCAGCGGGCCGGCCAAGTTGCTGGAACTCAACTACGACACGCCGACCAGCCTGTATGAGGCCGCGGCGTTTCAGTGGGGCTGGCTGGAGCAATGTATCGAGCGCGGCTTGCTGCCCAAGCATGCCGACCAGTTCAACAGCATCGACACCAAGCTGCACCAGGCCTTTGCCCAACTGCAGCTCAAACAGCCCTTCTATTTCGCTTCGATGAAAGACTCGGTCGAAGACAAAGGCACCACCGACTATCTGCGCTTGATCGCGGAAAAGGTCGGCATCGAATCACGGCACATCGATATCGAGGACATCGGTCTCACCAGTGATGGACGTTTCGTCGACCTCGAAGATCGCTGGATCCCTCACCTGTTCAAGCTGCATGCCTGGGAGTTCATCTTCCACGAACCCTTTGGGGCAGCGATTGCTCAGAGCGATACACAGTTTTTCGAACCAGCCTGGAAATCGATCATTTCCAACAAGGGCATCCTGCCGCTGCTGTGGGAGTTCAACAAAGGTCACCCGAACCTGCTCGCCGCGCACCTGGATACCGACCCGGGCAAAGCGGTGCCCAAAGGCTGGGTGCGCAAGCCGTTCTTCTCCCGGGAAGGCGCCAACATCGAGCTGCAAACCGCTGACGGTCTGATCGTGAAAGAGGACGGCCCCTACACCGACGCACCTTTTATCCTTCAGGAGTTCGCCCCACTGCCGAAGTTTGGCGACAGCTTTACGCTGGTTGGCTCTTGGGTGATCGGTGATCAGGCAGCCGGTATTGGCGTGCGGGAAGACAACAGTTTGATCACCAAGGATTCGAGCCGTTTCTTGCCGCACCTGATACTCGATTGATCCATCCATCGCCGGTGTGGACATAAGTACGATGCCCGCAAGACTTACGGCTGAAATACCGGATAATGGCGGCCAAATCGTCTAGCCCGTTATTCTGGTAATCCCCCATGGAAATCAAGGTCAACTTTCTCGACAACCTTCGGCTTGAAGCCAAGTTCGATGACTTCACGGTGGTGGCCGATCAACCTATCCGCTACAAGGGCGATGGCTCGGCACCAGGTCCATTCGACTACTTCCTGGCTTCGTCGGCGTTGTGTGCAGCTTATTTCGTGAAGTTGTACTGCGACACTCGCAGTATTCCCACCGATAACATCCGCCTGTCGCAGAACAACATTGTTGATCCGGAAAACCGCTACAACCAGATTTTCAAGATTCAGGTCGAGTTGCCGGCGGACATCTCCGACAAGGACCGCCAGGGCATCCTGCGCTCCATCGACCGTTGCACCGTGAAAAAAGTGGTGCAAGCCGGGCCTGAGTTTGTGATCGAAGAAGTCGAAAACCTCGACGCCGATGCCCAGGCGCTGCTAATGCCTGCGTCCAGTTCAGAGGCGAGCACTTATATCGTGGGCAAGGATCTGCCGCTGGAGCAAACCATCGCCAATATGTCAGCCATTCTGGCGGACCTGGGCATGAAGATTGAAATCGCCTCGTGGCGCAATATCGTGCCCAATGTGTGGTCGCTGCATATTCGCGATGCGCACTCGCCGATGTGCTTTACCAACGGCAAGGGTGCGACCAAGGAAGGCGCGTTGGCGTCTGCGTTGGGCGAGTTTATCGAGCGACTCAACTGCAACTTCTTCTACAACGACCAGTTCTGGGGCGAAGACATCGCCAACGCAGCGTTTGTACATTACCCGGACGAACGCTGGTTCAAGCCTGGCCGAAAAGATGAGCTGCCAACTGAAATTCTCGACGAGTACTGCCTGAAGATTTACAACCGCGACGGCGAGTTGCGTGGCTCCCATCTGATCGATACCAACTCGGGCAATGAAGAGCGCGGCATCTGCTCGCTGCCGTACGTGCGCCAGTCGGATGGCGAGGTGGTGTATTTCCCGTCCAACCTGATTGAAAACCTGTTCCTGAGCAACGGCATGAGTGCCGGTAACACGCTGGCCGAAGCACAGGTGCAGTGCCTGTCGGAGATCTTCGAGCGCGCGGTAAAACGCGAAATCATCGAAGGTGAATTTGCATTGCCGGATGTGCCGGCCGATGTACTGGCGAAGTACCCCGGGATACTGGCCGGTATTCAGGCCCTGGAAGAGCAAGGGTTCCCCGTGCTGGTGAAGGATGCATCCCTGGGCGGTGAATTCCCGGTGATGTGTGTCACGTTGATGAACCCGCGTACCGGCGGTGTGTTCGCCTCGTTCGGCGCGCACCCGAGCCTGGAAGTGGCGCTGGAACGCAGCCTGACCGAATTGCTGCAGGGCCGCAGCTTCGAAGGCCTCAACGACTTGCCCCAGCCGACTTTTGAAGGGCATGCGGTGACCGAGCCGAATAACTTCGTCGAGCACTTTATCGACTCCAGCGGCGTGGTGTCGTGGCGCTTCTTCAGTGCCAAATCGGATTACGAATTCGTGGAGTGGGACTTCTCCGGCCAGGGTGAAAACTCGAATGCCGAGGAAGCCGCGACCTTGTTCGGCATTCTCGAAGGCATGGGCAAAGAAGTGTACATGGCGGTCTACGAGCACATCGGTGCAACGGCCTGCCGCATCCTGGTGCCAGACTATTCGGAAATTTATCCAGTAGACGATCTGATCTGGGATAACACCAACAAAGCGCTGTTTTTCCGCGCCGATATCCTGAACCTGCATCGCCTGGACGAAGACGAACTGCAAGCGCTGGTTGAGCGTCTGGTGGAAAGTGAGCTGGACGACTACACCGACATCCCCACCTTGATCGGCATCGAATTTGACGACAATACGGCTTGGGGTCAGTTGACGATCCTGGAGTTGAAGCTGCTGATTTATCTCGCCTTGCAGCGATTTGAAGAGGCGAAAGAGGCGGTGGAAATGTTCCTGCAGTACAACGACAACACGGTTGAGCGTGGCTTGTTCTACCAGGCCGTCAACGTGGTGCTGGAGATGAAGCTGGACGAAGACCTGGAGCTGGAAGACTACGAGGCCAATTTCCGCCGGATGTTTGGCAACGAGCGAACGGATGCAGCGATCGGATCGGTGGACGGCAGCGTGCGTTTCCATGGCTTGACGCCGACCAGCATGGAACTGGAGGGGCTCGACAGGCACCTGCGGTTGATCGATAGCTACAAGAAACTGCACATGGCGCGGGCCAACGTGACTAACTTATCCCGTTAACAGCGCCAACAAAAAAGCGAAGCCAGATCACTGGCTTCGCTTTTTTATTACTGACTGGATAGCTGCTTTTTAGAACGGGATATCGTCATCAAAGCTGTCGAAATCCGGAGCCGGCTGTGGAGCTGCCTGCTGTGGAGCTGGACGCGACTGTTGCGGTGCCGACTGCTGCGGACGCGGAGCCTGCTGGCGTGGGGCTGGAGCGGATTGCTGGTAGTTATTGCCCCCGCCTTGTTGGTCGCCCTGCTGTGGACGGCCGCCCAGCAGTTGCATGGTGCCTTGCATGTCGACCACGATTTCAGTGGTGTAACGCTTGATACCGTCTTTTTCCCACTCGCGGGTCTGCAGCTTGCCTTCGATGTACACCTGCGAACCTTTGCGCAGGTATTCGCCGGCAATTTCGGCAACCTTGCCGAACATCGAAACACGGTGCCATTCGGTCTTCTCGACCTTCTGACCGGTTTGCTTGTCGGTCCACTGTTCGCTGGTCGCCAGACTCAGGTTGGTCACGGCGTTACCGTTAGGCAAGTAGCGAACTTCGGGATCCTGGCCGCAAGTGCCGACCAATATGACTTTGTTAACCCCACGGGCCATAACGTTCTCCTAGGCTACGCACGCTGCCCCGGCCGGGTTGTTCACCAGGCGCTCAAGGGTGGTGCGATCCAATAGTTCTGTGTCCAATTTGATGTAAATCGCCGCTTCATCTTCGACGATCACTGCATCTGTTACCCCTACGACGGCCTTCAGGCGCTCGACCAGACCCGCTTCGCGGATCGCCTCGGGCGACAACGGCAAGCGCAGGCTCGTGACGTAAGGTGGTTCGCGCATGGTAACAGCAAAGGCCAGCCAGAGGGCAGCCAGGCCGGCGCATCCGAGGAATACAACCGACAAACCGCCGTGCTGGAACATCCAGCCGCCGAGGATCCCGCCCAGCGCCGAACCGAGGAACTGACTGGTGGAATAAACCCCCATTGCCGTGCCCTTGCCGCCCGCCGGTGAAACCTTGCTGATCAGCGATGGCAATGAAGCTTCCAGCAAGTTGAACGCGGTAAAGAACACCACCGTACCAATCACCAGAGCCCGCAAGCTATCGCCGAACTGCCAGAAGAATAGCTCAGTGAGCATCAGCGTCAGCACTGCGCCCAATAAAACTCGTTTCATTTTGCGTTTCTTCTCGCCATAGATGATGAACGGAATCATGGCGAAGAAAGAGATCAGCAGCGCGGTCAGGTACACCCACCAGTGCTGCTCTTTGGGCAGCCCGGCTTTTTCGACCAGGGCCAGAGGCAATGCAACGAAGCTCGACATCAACATCGCGTGCAACACAAAAATGCCCAGGTCCAGGCGCAGCAGATCCGGGTGCTTGAGTGTCGGTATCAGCGCCTGTCGCGCAACGCCGGACTCGCGGTGCTGCAACGGCCCGGTTGCGCGCGGCACCATGAACATCACGATGACGATGCCGACCAGCGCCATGCCACCGGTGGCGAAGAACAACCCGGACAGGCCAAAAACACGGGTCAGCAATGGTCCTGCAACCATGGCGACCGCGAACGACAGACCAATCGTCATGCCGATCATGGCCATGGCTTTGGTCCGATGCTGTTCCCGGGTCAGGTCTGACAGCAACGCCATGACCGCCGCGGAAATCGCCCCGGCGCCTTGCAGGATGCGTCCGGCGATGACGCCCCAAATCGAATCGGCATTGGCCGCCAGCACACTCCCCAGGGCGAAGATGATCAGCCCCAGGTAAATCACCGGACGGCGACCGATGCGGTCGGAAATGAAGCCGAAAGGAATCTGAAAGATCGCCTGGGTCAGGCCGTAAGCTCCAATCGCCAACCCGATGAGGGCCGGGGTCGCTCCTGCCAGGTCCATCCCATAGGTCGCCAGAACCGGCAACACCATGAACATGCCAAGCATACGGAAGGCGAACACCAGGGCCAGACCGCTTGCTGCGCGGGTCTCACTGCCACTCATGCGTTCGCTGTGGGGATCGTGCATGGAAAAACCTCATGTGAACCGGCGGCGATTCTACCAGTCCCATCGATTGACGGGGTATATCGCGACGCTATGACGCGCACAGATGAAGCAGTCTTCATGCAAGGCTGCGCGCCCCGCATTTGATAGTGTGCATCCATCCAGTATTTGGCCGTATACTCCTACGTTTTCGACGCCCGCCGAGCGAGGCCACTTTGGACAAGATCCTGATTCGTGGGGCCCGAACCCACAACCTGAAGAACATCGACCTGACCCTGCCACGGGACAAACTGATCGTTATCACCGGCCTGTCCGGATCCGGCAAGTCGTCCCTGGCCTTCGATACGCTGTACGCCGAAGGCCAGCGCCGTTATGTCGAATCGCTGTCGGCCTACGCCCGGCAGTTTCTGTCGATGATGGAAAAACCTGACGTCGACACCATCGAAGGCCTGTCGCCAGCGATCTCCATCGAACAGAAGTCGACCTCGCACAACCCGCGTTCGACGGTTGGCACCATTACCGAAATCTACGACTACCTGCGCCTGCTCTACGCTCGCGTCGGTATACCGCGCTGCCCGGACCACGACATTCCACTGGAAGCCCAGACCGTCAGCCAGATGGTTGACCTGGTGCTGGCACAACCGGAGGGCAGCAAACTGATGCTGCTGGCCCCGGTGATCCGCGAGCGTAAGGGCGAGCACCTTTCGGTCTTCGAAGAACTGCGCGCCCAGGGCTTTGTACGGGCCCGGGTCAACGGCAGGCTCTGCGAGCTGGACGAGTTGCCGAAACTGGATAAACAGAAGAAGCACTCGATCGACGTCGTAGTCGACCGCTTCAAGGTCCGCGCCGATCTGCAACAACGCCTGGCCGAATCGTTCGAGACCGCGCTGAAACTGGCGGACGGTATCGCCCTTGTGGCGCCAATGGATGACGAGCCCGGCGAAGAAATCATCTTCTCTGCGCGCTTCGCCTGCCCGATCTGTGGCCACGCCATCAGCGAGCTGGAACCCAAGCTGTTCTCCTTCAATAACCCGGCCGGTGCTTGCCCTACCTGCGATGGTCTGGGGGTTAAACAGTTCTTCGATATCAAACGATTGGTGAACGGTGAACTGACCTTGGCCGAGGGCGCGATTCGCGGCTGGGACCGGCGTAACGTCTACTACTTCCAGATGCTTGGCTCGCTGGCCTCCCATTACAAATTCAGCCTCGAAGTGCCGTTCAACGAGCTGCCGGCCGATCAGCAGAAATACATCCTGCATGGCAGCGGCTCGCAGAACGTCGATTTCAAGTACCTGAACGACCGTGGCGATATCGTCAAACGTTCGCACCCGTTTGAAGGCATCGTGCCGAACCTGGAACGCCGCTACCGCGAAACCGAATCGGCTTCGGTCCGTGAAGAGCTGGCCAAGTTCCTCAGCACCCAGCACTGCCCGGATTGCCGCGGCACCCGTCTGCGGCGTGAGGCGCGGCACGTGTGGGTTGGCGAGAAGACCTTGCCAGCGGTGACCAATCTGCCGATCGGCGACGCCTGTGAGTATTTCGGCGTGCTGAAACTGACCGGCCGCCGTGGCGAGATCGCCGACAAGATTCTCAAGGAAATCCGCGAGCGACTGCAGTTTCTGGTCAACGTCGGCCTCGACTATTTGTCGCTGGACCGCAGTGCCGATACGCTGTCCGGCGGTGAAGCCCAGCGGATTCGTCTGGCCAGTCAGATTGGCGCCGGCCTGGTGGGGGTTCTGTACATCCTCGATGAACCGTCGATTGGTCTGCACCAGCGCGATAACGATCGATTGCTGGGCACCCTCAAACATCTGCGAGATATCGGCAACACGGTTATCGTGGTCGAGCACGACGAAGACGCGATTCGTCTGGCCGATTATGTGGTGGATATCGGCCCGGGCGCAGGTGTCCACGGCGGGCATATCGTCGCCGAAGGGACGCCGGCCGAGGTCATGGCTCACCCTGATTCGCTGACCGGCAAGTATTTGTCGGGCCGGGTGAAGATCGCAGTGCCAGCCAAACGCACGCCGCGTAACAAGAAGTTGTCGCTGTCGCTCAAGGGCGCTCGCGGCAACAATCTGCGCAATGTCGACCTGGAGATTCCGATTGGTCTGCTGACCTGCGTGACCGGTGTGTCCGGCTCAGGCAAATCGACGCTGATCAACAACACACTGTTTCCTTTGAGCGCTACCGCACTCAATGGAGCCACGACCCTGGAAGCGGCTGCTCACGAGAGCATCAAAGGTCTGGAGCATCTGGATAAAGTCGTCGACATTGACCAGAGCCCGATCGGTCGCACGCCGCGCTCCAACCCGGCGACCTACACCGGGCTGTTCACGCCGATTCGCGAACTGTTCGCCGGCGTGCCGGAATCTCGCTCCCGCGGTTACGGGCCGGGGCGTTTCTCCTTCAACGTGAAGGGCGGACGCTGCGAAGCTTGTCAGGGCGATGGCCTGATCAAGGTGGAAATGCACTTCCTGCCGGACATCTATGTCCCGTGCGACGTCTGCAAGAGCAAGCGCTACAACCGCGAGACGCTGGAGATCAAGTACAAGGGCAAGAGCATCCACGAAACCCTCGAGATGACCATCGAGGAAGCCCGGGTGTTCTTCGACGCGGTTCCAGCCTTGGCGCGCAAGCTTCAGACATTGATGGACGTAGGTCTTTCGTACATCAAGCTGGGGCAATCGGCGACGACGCTTTCTGGCGGTGAAGCCCAGCGGGTGAAACTGTCTCGCGAGCTGTCCAAGCGCGATACCGGCAAGACGCTGTACATCCTCGATGAGCCGACCACCGGCCTGCACTTTGCGGATATCCAGCAACTGCTCGACGTGTTGCATCGTCTGCGCGATCACGGCAATACCGTGGTAGTGATCGAGCACAACCTGGACGTGATCAAGACCGCCGACTGGTTGGTGGACCTGGGGCCGGAAGGTGGTTCCAAAGGTGGGCAGATCATTGCCGTCGGTACGCCAGAGGAAGTGTCGGAGATGAAGCAGTCTCACACTGGCTTCTATCTCAAACCGCTGCTGGCTCGCGACAGAGCCTGAATCAGGGCCCATGAAAAAGCCCCTGTCACTTCACCAGTGACAGGGGCTTTTTTGTGCGTTTCTGTAGGAGCGAGGGCTGCCCGCGAAAGCCTCACCTCGGTCTGGCTGACGCACCGCGGCGTTCCCTTCGCGGGCAAGGGCAAGCCGTCCCCCTGCTCCTACAACAGCATCAGAACTGCGATTGCAGGTAATTTTCCAGACCGATCAGTTTGATCAGACCCAGCTGCTTCTCGAGCCAGTAGGTGTGATCTTCTTCGGTATCGGCCAGCTGAATACGCAGGATCTCGCGGCTGACATAATCCTTGTGCAGCTCACAAAGCTCGATGCCCTTGCACAGAGCTGCACGAACTTTGTATTCCAGACGCAGGTCAGCGGCGAGCATGTCAGGCACAGTGGTGCCGACATCCAGATCGTCCGGACGCATACGCGGAGTGCCTTCGAGCATGAGGATCCGGCGCATGAGGGCGTCAGCGTGCTGCGCCTCTTCTTCCATCTCGTGATTGATACGTTCGTAGAGCTCGGTGAAACCCCAGTCCTCGTACATCCGCGAATGGATGAAATATTGATCACGGGCTGCCAGTTCGCCTGTCAGCAACGTGTTGAGGTAATCGATTACGTCTGGGTGACCTTGCATCGCCCTACATCTCCCTGCTTGAAAGTCTGTAGTTTGAACCAACCTGACCGGAAGGTCACTCGCCCGACGCTATAAAAGCGAAGATATTCTTAGAAAAATAGCTTAAATAACGCAAAAACCGCCCAAATGAGGGCGGTTCTGCTTATCGTTTAGACTTAGTTAAGCTGTACGTTGAGTGCCTTTGCGATTGCTTCTCCATACGCCGGGTCGGCCTTGAAGAAATGCTGCAATTGGCGATCAACCACATCGCTGGAGACACCAGTCATTGCGTCGGCAATGTTGTTGACCAGCAGATTTTTCTGCTCATCACTCATCAGGCGGAACAGCGCACCAGCGTGGCTGTAGTAGTCGCTATCTTCGCGATGATCGTAACGATCAGCCACGCCGCTCAGGGCCAAAGCAGGTTCCGCGTAGCGCGGTGCCTGTTTCGGGGATTCTACGTAGCTGTTCGGCTCGTAGTTCGGTGCTGCACCCCCATTGGCACCAAACGCCATGGAGCCATCGCGCTGGTAAGTGTTGACCGGGCTGCGAGGCGCATTCACCGGCAGTTGCTGGTGATTGGTGCCAACACGGTAGCGGTGGGCATCAGCGTAAGCGAACACGCGACCTTGCAACATGCGGTCAGGAGACAGACCGACACCCGGGACCATATTGCTCGGACCGAACGCCGCCTGCTCGACTTCAGCGAAGTAGTTCAACGGATTACGGTTGAGCTCAAGCTCGCCCACCTCGATCAATGGGAACTCTTTCTGCGACCAGGTCTTGGTCACATCGAACGGGTTCTCGTAATGGGCCTCAGCTTGGGCCTCGGTCATGATCTGGATATTGACACTCCATTTCGGGAAGTCACCGCGTTCAATGGCGCCGAACAGGTCACGTTGTGCGTAATCCGGATCGGTACCCGCCAAGCGCGCTGCGTCTGCCGGAGCGAGGTTCTTGATCCCTTGTTTGGTTTTGTAGTGCCACTTCACCCAGTGACGCTCGCCATTGGCGTTGATCAGGCTATAGGTGTGGCTACCGAAGCCGTGCATGTGGCGATAGCCGTAAGGGATGCCACGGTCCGAGAACAAAATGGTGACCTGATGTAACGCCTCAGGCGAGTGCGACCAGAAATCCCACATCATCTGCGCGCTTTTCAGGTTGCTCTGCGGCAGGCGCTTCTGGGTATGGATAAAGTCAGGGAATTTCAGCGGATCACGGATGAAGAACACCGGCGTGTTGTTACCGACGATGTCCCAGTTGCCTTCTTCTGTGTAGAACTTCAGGGCAAAACCGCGGGGATCACGCTCGGTGTCGGCCGAACCGCGTTCGCCGCCCACAGTGGAGAATCGCAGGAAGGTCGGGGTTTGTTTGCCGACGGATTCAAATAGCTTGGCACTGGTGTACTGAGTGATATCCCGAGTTACGGTGAACGTACCGTAAGCACCTGAACCTTTGGCGTGTACACGACGCTCAGGAATGTTTTCACGGTTGAAGTGTGCAAGCTTCTCGATCAGGTGGAAATCGTCGAGCAGCAAAGGGCCACGAGGGCCGGCGGAGCGGGAATTCTGGTTGTCGGCGACAGGAGCGCCACTGGCGGTCGTAAGCGTTTTGTTTTGGCTCATGCGATCTCATCCTCTGTCAGTTGTGGAACTGCCGGCTAATCGGCGTGGGAGGGAGTATTGACCATCAATCATGACACCTACAAATTCATTAATTTGCAGACATCAATAGAAAAATACTACCAACAATCCCGCTCATATACTGAGGGCATGAACCGCAAGGAAGCTTGTACAAACAGCGCGTTTCTTACACGCACAAAAAACCGGGCACTAGGCCCGGTTCTTTGTTTCAGACTGACGTCTTACTCAGCGGATACAGCTTCACCGCCGACAGGACGATCAACCAACTCGACGTACGCCATAGGCGCGTTGTCGCCAGTGCGGAAGCCGCACTTGAGGATGCGCAGGTAGCCACCCTCACGGGTAGCGTAACGCTTGCCCAGGTCGTTGAAGAGCTTACCAACGATAGCTTTCGAACGAGTACGGTCGAAAGCCAGACGGCGGTTAGCCAGGCTGTCTGTCTTGGCCAAAGTGATCAGCGGCTCAGCAACGCGGCGCAGTTCTTTGGCTTTTGGCAGTGTAGTTTTGATCAGCTCGTGCTCGAACAGCGACACCGCCATGTTTTGAAACATGGCCTTGCGGTGCGAGCTGGTGCGGCTCAGGTGACGACCACTTTTACGATGACGCATGGTTCATTCCTTACCAAACACAACGTTCGGTGATTACGACGATCAGGCAGTCGCCTTGTCGTCCTTCTTAAGACTTGCAGGCGGCCAGTTGTCGAGGCGCATGCCGAGGGACAGACCGCGGGAGGCCAGAACGTCCTTGATTTCAGTCAAGGATTTCTTGCCAAGGTTCGGAGTCTTCAACAGCTCTACTTCGGTACGCTGAATCAGGTCACCGATGTAGTAGATGTTTTCCGCCTTAAGGCAGTTAGCCGAACGTACAGTCAGTTCCAGATCGTCAACCGGGCGAAGCAGGATCGGATCGATCTCGTCTTCCTGCTCGACAACCACTGGCTCACTGTCACCTTTGAGATCGACGAACGCAGCCAACTGCTGTTGCAGAATGGTTGCAGCGCGGCGGATAGCCTCTTCAGGATCCAGGGTACCGTTGGTTTCCAGATCAATAACCAGCTTGTCCAGGTTAGTACGCTGCTCGACACGGGCGTTTTCCACCACGTATGCGATACGGCGAACCGGGCTGAACGAAGAGTCAAGCTGCAAGCGACCGATGCTGCGGCTTTCGTCTTCATCGCTCTGACGCGAGTCTGCCGGCTCATAACCACGACCACGAGCTACGGTGAGCTTCATGTTCAGGGCGCCGTTAGACGCCAGGTTAGCGATTACGTGATCGGGGTTAACGATCTCGACATCATGATCCAGCTGAATATCGGCAGCGGTAACCACCCCCGAACCCTTCTTCGACAAGGTCAGCGTAACTTCGTCTCGACCGTGCAGCTTGATAGCCAGACCTTTAAGGTTCAACAGGATTTCAATTACGTCTTCCTGTACACCTTCGATGGCGCTGTACTCATGGAGTACACCGTCAATCTCGGCCTCGACTACTGCACAGCCGGGCATTGAGGACAACAGGATGCGGCGCAGCGCGTTGCCCAGGGTGTGGCCGAAACCACGCTCGAGAGGCTCGAGAGTGATCTTGGCGCGGGTTGGACTGACAACCTGCACATCAATATGGCGGGGTGTCAGGAACTCATTTACCGAAATCTGCATGGATGCACCTATTTTCTAGCCCTTACTTGGAGTAGAGCTCGACAATCAGGCTTTCGTTGATGTCGGCGGACAGATCACTGCGAGCTGGAACGTTCTTGAAAACGCCCGACTTCTTCTCAGTGTCTACTTCTACCCATTCTACGCGGCCACGTTGGGCACACAGATCGAGAGCTTGGACAATGCGAAGTTGGTTCTTTGCTTTCTCGCGAACTGCGACCACGTCACCAGCACGAACCTGGTAAGACGGAACGTTTACGGTCTGACCGTTAACGCTGATCGACTTGTGCGATACCAGCTGGCGGGATTCGGCACGAGTAGAGCCAAAACCCATACGGTATACAACGTTGTCCAGACGGCATTCGAGCAGCTGCAACAGGTTTTCGCCAGTTGCGCCTTTCTTGCCAGCAGCTTCTTTGTAGTAGCCGCTGAATTGACGCTCGAGAACGCCGTAGATACGACGGACCTTCTGCTTTTCACGCAGTTGGGTGCCGTAATCGGACTGGCGACCGCGGCGTTGGCCGTGGATACCAGGTGCTGCTTCGATGTTGCACTTCGATTCGATCGCGCGCACGCCGCTCTTCAGAAAGAGATCGGTGCCTTCGCGACGAGCGAGTTTGCATTTTGGACCAATGTAACGAGCCATTCTTTACAATCTCCTGGATTACACGCGGCGCTTCTTCGGCGGACGGCACCCGTTGTGCGGGATTGGCGTCACGTCGGTGATGCTGGCGATCTTGTAGCCACAGCCGTTCAAAGCGCGGACTGCGGATTCACGACCTGGGCCTGGACCTTTGACGTTAACGTCGAGGTTTTTCAGGCCGTATTCCAGCGCAGCTTGACCAGCACGTTCAGCAGCTACTTGAGCAGCGAACGGGGTGGATTTGCGGGAACCGCGGAAACCCGAACCACCGGAGGTAGCCCAGGAAAGAGCGTTGCCTTGACGGTCGGTGATGGTCACGATTGTGTTGTTAAAAGAAGCATGGATGTGGGCAATGCCATCAACCACTGTCTTTTTAACTTTTTTACGAGGACGAGCAGCAGGTTTAGCCATGATTAATTTCCTGTCGATTCGCTGGGGCGATTACTTGCGGATCGGCTTACGCGGACCTTTACGGGTACGCGCGTTAGTCTTGGTACGCTGACCGCGTACTGGAAGACCACGACGATGACGCAGACCGCGATAGCAACCGAGGTCCATCAAACGCTTGATTTTCATGTTGATTTCGCGACGCAGGTCACCTTCAGTGGTGAACTTCGCCACTTCGCCACGCAGCTGTTCAATCTGCTCGTCGCTCAGATCCTTGATCTTTGCGGCTGGGTTTACCCCAGTCACTGCACAAATTTTCTGTGCAGTAGTGCGACCAACACCATAGATGTAGGTCAGCGAGATAACAGTATGCTTGTTATCTGGAATGTTAACGCCTGCAATACGGGCCATTCAGTGGGACTCCAATTGACAGCTACCTACGCCCCGGAAGCCAAGAAATAGGGCGCGAGATAATATCGCTGTAATAACAAATAATCAACCCGGCAGCGCACTAGCTGCCGGGCTTGAAGCACAATCACACTCAGCCTTGGCGCTGTTTGTGACGCGGTTCCGCGCTGCAAATTACTCGAACAACACCTTCGCGGCGAATAATCTTGCAGTTACGGCACAGCTTTTTCACCGATGCACGAACTTTCATCACCAACTCCTCGAACCTTATGGGTACTCAGCGCAACATGCCGCTGCCGTAACCCTTCAGGTTGGCTTTCTTCATCAGGGATTCGTACTGGTGCGAAACGAGGTGCGATTGTACTTGGGACATGAAGTCCATCACAACCACGACGACGATCAGCAACGAGGTCCCGCCAAGGTAGAACGGAACGTTTGCCGCAACCACCAGGAACTGGGGCAACAGACACACGGCCGTCATATATAGAGCACCGAACAGGGTCAAACGAGTCAGAACGCCATCAATGTAGCGCGCAGACTGCTCACCTGGACGGATGCCCGGAATAAAGGCACCGGACTTCTTCAGGTTTTCCGCTACGTCTTTCGGATTGAACATCAAGGCCGTATAGAAGAAGCAGAAGAAAATAATCCCTGCACTAAACAGCAGAATATTCAACGGCTGACCAGGAGCGATCGACTGCGAGATGTCCTGCAGCCAGCCCATACCTTCAGACTGACCAAACCAGGTACCCAACGAAGCCGGGAACAGCAAAATGCTGCTCGCGAAAATGGCTGGAATAACACCGGCCATGTTCACCTTCAACGGCAAGTGGCTAGTCTGCGCAGCAAAGACCTTACGGCCCTGCTGACGCTTGGCGTAATGAACAGCAATACGACGCTGACCACGCTCAATGAACACCACGAAACCGATAATCGCTACTGCCAGCAAACCGATGGCAACCAAGGCAAAAATGTTGATATCACCCTGACGCGCAGACTCGAAAGACTGCCCGATCGCTCTCGGAAGACCGGCGACGATACCTGCGAAAATCAACATCGAGATACCGTTGCCAACACCACGCTCAGTAATCTGCTCACCCAGCCACATCATGAACATCGCACCAGCCACAAAAGTGGATACCGCGACGAAATGGAAGCCAAAGTCACCAGTGAACGCAACACCCTGCCCCGCCAGACCAATGGACATGCCAATGGCCTGAACGAGAGCGAGGACGACAGTGCCGTAGCGGGTGTACTGAGCGATCTTGCGACGCCCAGCTTCACCTTCCTTCTTCAACTGTTCCAGCTGCGGGCTGACGGCGGTCATCAGTTGCATGATGATCGATGCCGAAATGTACGGCATGATCCCCAGCGCAAAGATGCTCATCCGTTCCAGCGCGCCGCCGGAAAACATGTTGAACAAGCTAAGAATGGTCCCCTCATTCTGTCGAAACAGGTCCGCGAGTCGGTCCGGGTTGATACCTGGAACCGGGATGTGTGCGCCTATTCGGTAGACGATAATCGCCAAGAATAGAAAACGCAGACGAGCCCAGAGTTCAGACATACCGCCTTTGCCGAGCGCAGAGAGAGCACCTTGCTTAGCCATTTATTCCTCGAACTTGCCGCCAGCTGCTTCGATAGCCGCACGCGCACCTTTGGTGGCGCCGATTCCCTTTCCGATGGTAACAGCGCGAGTAACTTCGCCGGACAGCATGATTTTCACACGCTGTACGTTGACGTTGATCACGTTGGCATCTTTCAGGGACTGCACGGTGACGATGTCGCCTTCCACTTTAGCCAGCTCGGACAAACGCACTTCTGCGCGATCCATGGCTTTCAAGGAAACGAAACCGAACTTCGGCAGGCGACGATGCAGCGGCTGTTGACCGCCTTCAAAGCCTGGAGCAATGGTGCCACCGGAGCGGGAGGACTGACCTTTGTGGCCACGGCCACCGGTCTTGCCCAAACCACTACCGATACCACGGCCCGGACGATGCTTTTCGCGACGGGAACCCGGCGCTGGACTCAGATCATTGAGTTTCATCGATTAACCCTCGACACGCAGCATGTAGTAAGCCTTGTTGATCATCCCGCGATTCTCGGGAGTATCAAGTACTTCTACAGTGTGACCGATGCGACGCAGACCCAGACCCTTAACGCACAGTTTGTGGTTAGGGATGCGGCCGGTCATGCTTTTGATCAGCGTAACTTTAACGGTAGCCATGATCAGAAGATCTCCTTGACGCTTTTGCCACGCTTGGCGGCAATGGATTCAGGAGACTGCATAGCTTTCAAACCTTTGAAAGTGGCGTGAACCACGTTTACCGGGTTAGTCGAGCCGTAGCACTTGGCCAGAACGTTCTGAACGCCAGCAACTTCGAGGACAGCACGCATAGCGCCGCCAGCGATGATACCGGTACCTTCAGAAGCAGGCTGCATGTACACCTTCGAAGCGCCATGGGCGGACTTCATTGCGTACTGCAGAGTGGTGCCGTTCAGATCAACTTGGATCATGTTGCGGCGAGCAGCTTCCATTGCCTTCTGGATCGCAGCAGGCACTTCACGCGACTTGCCACGGCCGAAGCCAACACGCCCTTTACCATCACCAACCACGGTCAACGCGGTGAAAGTGAAGATACGGCCGCCTTTAACGGTTTTGGCTACGCGGTTAACTTGAACCAGCTTCTCGATGTAGCCTTCGTCGCGCTTTTGGTCGTTATTTGACATAACTTAGAACTCCAGCCCAGCTTCACGAGCAGCATCAGCCAGCGCCTTGACGCGGCCGTGATACTTGAAGCCAGAGCGGTCGAAAGCCACCTGCGAGACGCCAGCGGCTTTAGCACGCGTAGCGACCAGCTGGCCAACCTTAGTGGCCGCGTCGATGTTGCCAGTGGCGCCATCACGCAGTTCTTTATCCAAAGTCGAGGCACTTGCCAGGACTTTGTTGCCGTCGGCCGAAATGACCTGGGCGTAGATGTGCTGCGACGAGCGGAACACGCAGAGACGCACGACTTCGAGTTCGTGCATTTTCAGGCGTGCTTTGCGAGCGCGACGCAGTCGAGTAACTTTTTTGTCGGTCATTTGCTATGCCCTACTTCTTCTTGGCTTCTTTACGACGGACGACTTCGTCCGCGTAGCGCACACCTTTGCCTTTGTACGGCTCTGGTGGACGGAAGTCGCGGATCTCGGCGGCCACTTGACCTACCAGCTGCTTATCGATGCCCTTGATCAGGATATCGGTCTGGCTAGGAGTCTCAGCGGTGATGCCTTCCGGCAGTTCATAATCCACTGGATGCGAGAAGCCAAGAGCCAGGTTCAGCACTGTGCCTTTTGCTTGCGCTTTGTAACCAACACCGACCAGCTGGAGCTTACGCTCGAAGCCTTGGCTTACGCCTTGGACCATGTTGTTAACCAACGCACGAGTGGTACCAGCCATTGCGCGAGTTTGTTGATCGCCATTGCGAGCAGCGAAACGCAGCTCACCAGCTTCTTCAACGATCTCAACGGACGAATGGATGTTCAGTTCGAGAGTACCCTTGGCACCCTTCACCGAAAGCTGTTGGCCTGCGAATTTGACTTCGACACCGGCTGGCAGCTTAACGGGGTTCTTAGCGACGCGTGACATGCTTATCCCCCCTTAGAACACAGTGCAAAGAACTTCGCCGCCGACACCGGCAGCGCGCGCAGCACGATCCGTCATCACACCTTTGTTGGTGGAGACGATAGACACACCGAGACCGCCACGAACTTTTGGCAGATCATCGACGGACTTGTACTGACGCAGGCCTGGACGGCTAACGCGCTTCACTTCCTCGATGACCGGACGGCCTTCGAAGTACTTCAGCTCGATGGACAGCAGTGGTTTGATTTCGCTGCTGATCTGATAACCCGCAATGTAACCTTCATCCTTCAGGACTTTGGCAACAGCTACCTTCAAAGTAGAAGATGGCATGCTTACGACGGACTTTTCAGCCATCTGGGCATTACGGATTCGAGTTAGCATGTCCGCTAACGGGTCCTGCATACTCATGGGCTAGACGCTCCTAATACACAAAAAATTAGCCTTGCGGCTACTACGTGTCGCCGAGTACATCCACGCGAAAAAAGCACGGGCTCAGGCGAGCCGGGTATTCTAGACACACCCCACAAATGAATCAAGCCCCAATAGGGGCTTGATTCAAGTTCAAGGTCACCGATGGTCAGGATCTTGCGATCCCGAACACCGAGACTTTGATAGTGCTTACCAGCTGGCTTTAACCAGACCAGGTACGTCACCACGCATTGCAGCTTCACGCAGCTTGTTACGGCCGAGGCCGAACTTGCGGTAAACGCCGTGTGGACGACCGGTCAGGCGGCAGCGGTTACGCATGCGCGAAGCGCTTGCGTCACGTGGCTGCTTCTGCAGAGCTACTGTAGCTTCCCAACGCGCTTCTGGACTTGCGTTCAGATCAACGATGATAGCTTTCAGTGCTGCACGCTTTTTGGCGTACTTGGCAACCGTGAGCTGACGTTTCAGCTCGCGGTTTTTCATGCTCATCTTGGCCATTTTCCTACTCCAATCAGTTGCGGAACGGGAATTTGAAAGCGCGCAGCAGAGCGCGACCTTCATCATCGTTCTTGGCAGTGGTGGTCAGGGTAATGTCCAGACCGCGGAGAGCATCGATCTTGTCGTAGTCGATTTCCGGGAAGATGATCTGCTCTTTAACGCCCATGCTGTAGTTACCACGACCATCGAAGGACTTGGCATTCAGGCCGCGGAAGTCGCGCACCCGAGGCAGGGAGATCGACAGCAGACGATCCAGGAATTCGTACATACGCTCACGGCGCAGAGTCACTTTGACGCCGATCGGCCAACCTTCACGGACTTTAAAGCCAGCGATGGATTTCCGAGCGTAAGTCACAACGACTTTCTGACCGGTGATCTTTTCCAGGTCGGCAACAGCGTGCTCGATGACTTTCTTGTCACCGACCGCTTCGCCCAGACCCATGTTCAGGGTGATTTTGGTAACGCGTGGAACTTCCATCACGTTCGAAAGCTTAAGTTCTTCCTTAAGCTTCGGTGCGATTTCCTTCCAGTAAATCTCTTTTAGTCGTGCCATGGTCTTCTACCTAGCAGTGTTCAAGCATCAACCGCTTTTTGGGTCGACTTGAAGACACGAATTTTCTTGCCGTCTTCTACTTTAAAACCAACGCGATCAGCCTTGTTGGTTTCGCCGTTGAAAATGGCAACGTTGGAAGCGTGCAGTGGCGCTTCTTTCTCGACGATACCGCCTTGTACGCCCGACATCGGGTTAGGCTTGGTATGACGCTTGACCAGGTTCAGACCACCAACGACCAGACGGTCGTCAGCCAGAACCTTAAGCACCTTACCGCGCTTACCTTTGTCTTTGCCGGCGATCACGATGATCTCGTCGTCACGACGAATCTTTTGCATGTCGGATCTCCTTACAGCACTTCTGGGGCGAGCGAGACGATCTTCATGAACTTCTCAGTACGAAGTTCACGGGTCACTGGCCCAAAGATACGGGTGCCGATCGGCTCTTGCTTGTTGTTCAGAAGAACAGCAGCGTTGCCATCAAAGCGGATAATGGAGCCATCAGCACGGCGAACGCCGTGACGAGTGCGGACTACTACAGCAGTCATCACTTGGCCTTTTTTCACTTTACCGCGAGGAATTGCTTCCTTCACGGTAACTTTGATGATGTCACCGATACCAGCGTAACGACGATGGGAGCCACCCAGCACCTTGATGCACATAACACGGCGAGCGCCGCTGTTATCGGCCACATCGAGCATGGATTGAGTCTGAATCATATAATTTCTCCGACCCCTAGTCCTTAGACTTCCACAGCGCGTTCGAGAACATCAACCAGCGCCCAAGACTTAGTCTTGGCCAAAGGACGAGTTTCACGAATAGTGACTTTGTCGCCGATGTGGCACTGATTGGTTTCGTCGTGCGCGTGCAGCTTAGTCGAACGCTTAACGTATTTACCGTAGATCGGGTGCTTAACGCGACGCTCGATCAGAACGGTGATGGTTTTGTCCATCTTGTCGCTGACAACACGGCCAGTCAGCGTACGGACAGTTTTTTCGGCTTCAGCCATGATTACTTACCTGCCTGCTGGTTGAGCACAGTCTTCACGCGAGCGATGTCACGCTTAACTTGCGAGAGCAGATGAGACTGCCCCAACTGGCCAGTTGCTTTCTGCATACGCAGATTGAACTGGTCGCGCAGCAAGCCGAGCAGTTGCTCGTTCAGCTGCTGTGCGGATTTTTCACGAAGTTCATTCGCTTTCATCACATCACCGTCCGTTTAACAAAGGCGGTGGCGAGCGGCAGCTTTGCAGCAGCCAGGGCAAAAGCCTCACGCGCCAGCTCTTCAGAAACACCCTCGATTTCATACAGGACTTTGCCTGGCTGAATCTGGGCAACCCAGTACTCCACACTACCCTTACCTTTACCCATCCGAACTTCGAGTGGCTTTTTGGAAATAGGCTTGTCCGGGAATACACGGATCCAGATCTTGCCGCCACGTTTAACGTGACGGGTCAGAGCACGACGCGCTGACTCGATCTGACGAGCGGTGAGACGACCACGAGCTACAGACTTCAGCGCGAACTCGCCGAAGCTGACTTTGCTACCGCGCTGAGCCAGACCACGGTTGTGGCCTGTCATCTGCTTGCGGAACTTCGTACGCTTTGGTTGCAACATTTGGCGTACCCCTTACTTAGCAGCTTTTTTACGAGGCGCTGGTGCTTGTGGTTTCAGTTCTTCTTGGCGACCACCAATTACTTCGCCTTTGAAGATCCAAACCTTTACACCGATCACACCGTAAGTGGTGTGAGCTTCGTAGTTGGCATAGTCGATGTCGGCACGCAGGGTGTGCAGTGGCACACGACCTTCGCGATACCATTCAGTACGTGCGATTTCAGCACCGCCGAGACGACCACTCACTTGGATTTTGATGCCTTTGGCACCAATGCGCATGGCGTTCTGTACAGCACGCTTCATAGCGCGACGGAACATTACGCGACGCTCCAGCTGCTGAGCTACGCTCTGCGCAACCAACATACCGTCGAGTTCCGGCTTGCGGATTTCTTCGATATTGATGTGCACAGGCACACCCATTTGTTTGGTCAGGTCCTGACGCAGTTTCTCAACATCTTCACCTTTCTTCCCGATAACGATACCTGGACGAGCGGTGTGGATGGTGATACGTGCAGTCTGAGCCGGACGATGGATATCGATACGGCTTACGGACGCGCTTTTTAGTTTGTCTTGGAGATACTCACGCACCTTCAGATCAGCGAACAAATAGTCCGCATAAGTCCGACCGTCTGCGTACCAGACGGAGGTGTGCTCCTTGACGATTCCCAGGCGAATGCCAATGGGATGTACTTTCTGACCCATCTCTTCGACTCCGTTACTTGTCAGCAACCTTGACAGTGATATGGCAAGACCGCTTGACGATGCGATCAGCACGGCCTTTGGCACGTGGCATGATTCGCTTCAGCGAACGCCCTTCGTTGACGAAAACGGTGCTGACCTTCAGGTCATCAACGTCTGCGCCTTCGTTATGCTCGGCGTTGGCTACGGCCGACTCCAGCACTTTCTTCATGATCTCGGCGGCTTTCTTACTGCTGAAAGCCAACAGGTTGAGCGCTTCGCCCACCTTCTTCCCGCGGATCTGGTCGGCGACCAAGCGGGCTTTCTGGGCGGAGATTCGAGCGCCCGACAACTTAGCGGCTACTTCCATCGTTCCTTACCCCTTAACGCTTGGCTTTCTTGTCTGCCACGTGCCCACGATATGTGCGGGTACCGGCAAACTCGCCCAGTTTGTGGCCGACCATGTCTTCGTTCACGAGAACTGGAACATGTTGACGACCGTTATGCACTGCAATGGTCAGACCGACCATTTGTGGCAGGATCATCGAACGACGCGACCAGGTTTTAACTGGTTTGCGATCGTTCTTTTCCGCCGCCACTTCGATCTTCTTCAGTAGGTGAAGATCAATAAAAGGACCTTTTTTCAGAGAACGTGGCACTGTCGTATCCCTCTATTTACTTGCGACGACGGACGATCATTTTGTCGGTACGCTTATTACCACGAGTCTTCGCGCCCTTAGTCGGGAAGCCCCATGGCGATACCGGATGACGACCACCAGAGGTACGACCTTCACCACCACCATGTGGGTGGTCAACCGGGTTCATGGCAACACCACGAACGGTTGGGCGAACGCCACGCCAGCGCTTGGCACCAGCTTTACCCAGCGAACGCAGGCTGTGCTCGGAGTTCGAGACTTCGCCCAGGGTCGCGCGGCATTCAGCCAGCACTTTACGCATCTCACCAGAACGCAGACGCAGGGTCACGTAGACACCTTCACGAGCGATCAGCTGAGCCGAAGCACCAGCGGAACGAGCGATTTGCGCGCCTTTACCTGGCTTCAATTCGATGCCGTGTACGGTGCTACCAACTGGAATGTTACGCAGTTGCAGAGCGTTGCCCGGCTTGATCGGCGCCAAAGCACCTGCGATCAGCTGGTCACCAGCACTCACGCCTTTAGGGGCGATGATGTAGCGACGCTCGCCATCTGCGTACAGCAGCAGAGCGATGTGAGCAGTACGGTTTGGATCGTATTCGATACGCTCGACGGTGGCAGAGATGCCATCTTTGTCGTTGCGACGGAAATCGACCAGACGATAATGCTGCTTATGGCCACCACCGATGTGACGAGTGGTAATGCGACCATTGTTGTTACGACCACCAGTCTTCGATTTTTTCTCGAGCAGCGGTGCGTGAGGAGCGCCTTTATGCAGCTCCTGGTTGACCACCTTGACCACAAAACGGCGGCCAGGGGAAGTCGGTTTGCATTTAACGATTGCCATGATGCACCCCTTCCTTACTCAGCACTGCTGCTGAAATCGAGATCTTGGCCTGGCTGAAGGGAGATAACTGCCTTCTTCCAGTCATTACGCTTGCCCAGACCGCGAGCAGTGCGCTTGCTCTTACCCAGAACATTCAGGGTAGTAACACGCTCTACTTTCACGCTGAACAGGCTTTCGACGGCCTTCTTGATTTCCAGCTTGGTTGCGTCAGTGGCAACCTTGAAAACGAACTGGCCTTTCTTGTCTGCCAGAACCGTAGCCTTCTCGGAAACGTGCGGGCCAAGCAGAACTTTAAATACGCGTTCCTGGTTCATCCCAGCAGCTCCTCGAATTTCTTCACGGCCGACACGGTGATCAACACCTTGTCGTATGCGATCAGACTAACTGGATCGGAACCTTGCACATCACGTACATCAACGTGTGGCAGGTTACGAGCAGCCAGGTACAGGTTCTGATCAACAGCGTCCGACACGATCAGAACGTCGGTCAGGCTCATGTTGTTCAGTTTGCCCAGCAGGTCTTTGGTTTTCGGCGTTTCAACAGCGAAATCCTGAACCACAACCAGACGATCAGTACGCACCAGCTCAGCAAGGATGGAACGCATTGCTGCGCGATACATCTTCTTGTTCAGCTTCTGGGTGTGATCCTGAGGACGAGCTGCGAAAGTGGTACCGCCGCCACGCCAGATTGGGCTACGGATAGTACCGGCACGAGCACGGCCAGTACCTTTCTGACGCCATGGGCGCTTACCGCCACCACGAACGTCGGAACGGGTCTTTTGCTGCTTGCTACCTTGACGGCCGCCGGCCATGTAGGCCACGACTGCTTGGTGAACCAGCGTCTCGTTGAATTCGCCGCCAAATGTCAGTTCGGAAACTTCGATCGCTTGAGCGTCATTTACATTTAATTGCATGTCAGCTTCCCCTTAACCGCGAGCCTTGGCTGCTGGACGTACAACCAAGTTGCCGCCAGTAGCGCCAGGAACAGCACCCTTGACCAACAACAGATTGCGTTCAGCGTCCACGCGCACTACTTCGAGGGACTGCACGGTCACGCGCTCAGCGCCCATATGACCGGACATTTTTTTGCCCTTGAATACACGACCAGGAGTCTGGCACTGGCCGATAGAGCCTGGAACGCGGTGGGACACGGAGTTACCGTGGGTATTATCTTGCCCGCGGAAGTTCCAACGCTTGATCGTACCCTGGAAGCCTTTACCCTTGGACTGACCGGTTACATCAACCAGTTGACCAGCAGCGAAGATTTCAGCGTTGATCAGATCGCCGGCCTGGTACTCGCCTTCTTCAAGGCGGAATTCCATTACGGTACGACCAGCGGCAACGTTCGCTTTAGCGAAGTGGCCAGCTTGAGCAGCTGTAACACGCGAAGCACGACGCTCGCCTACAGTGACTTGCACTGCACGATAGCCATCGGTCTCTTCAGTTTTGAACTGGGTGACGCGATTCGGCTCGATCTCAATGACCGTGACCGGAATGGAGACACCTTCTTCGGTGAAAATACGGGTCATACCGCATTTACGACCGACTACACCAATAGTCATGTTGTAAACCTCATGAGTGTACGGGGCTTTCACCCGCTATGGCCGCCCATTTCAGAGCGTTACACGACTAAGACCGAGTCTTAGCCGAGGCTGATCTGCACTTCCACACCGGCCGCAAGATCAAGCTTCATAAGTGCATCAACGGTTTTATCCGTTGGCTGGACGATGTCCAGAACGCGCTTATGAGTACGGATCTCGTACTGGTCACGCGCGTCTTTGTTGACGTGCGGGGAGACCAGAACGGTGAACCGCTCTTTACGGGTAGGCAGTGGAATTGGACCACGCACTTGAGCACCAGTACGTTTCGCGGTTTCCACGATTTCCTGGGTGGATTGGTCGATCAGGCGATGGTCAAAAGCCTTCAACCTGATACGGATTTGCTGATTTTGCATTGGATTTCAGACTCCGGCTGCTATTCCCACCGAGCGCAATACGCCCGTTAAAAGGAGGCGCAATTCTATAGACGCCCCATATAGGTGTCAACCCAATAAAAAAGCCCCCGCTAAGCGGGGGCTTTTTCAACTATCGAAGCTTACTCAAAAAAGAGCTTACTCGATGATTTTGGCTACGACGCCAGCGCCGACGGTACGACCGCCTTCACGGATAGCGAAACGCAGACCGTCTTCCATTGCGATGGTCTTGATCAGGGTGACAACCATTTTGATGTTGTCGCCTGGCATTACCATTTCAACGCCTTCCGGCAGTTCGCAGTTACCAGTCACGTCAGTTGTACGGAAGTAGAACTGTGGACGGTAGCCTTTGAAGAACGGAGTGTGACGACCGCCTTCTTCTTTGCTCAGAACGTAGACTTCAGCTTCGAACTTGGTGTGCGGCTTAACCGAACCTGGCTTAACTAGAACCTGGCCACGCTCAACGTCGTCACGCTTGGTACCACGCAGCAGAACGCCGCAGTTCTCGCCAGCACGACCTTCGTCGAGCAGCTTACGGAACATTTCAACACCGGTGCAGGTGGTGACAGTGGTGTCACGCAGACCAACGATTTCCAGTGGATCCTGAACCTTGACGATACCGCGCTCGATACGGCCAGTTACAACAGTGCCGCGACCGGAGATCGAGAATACGTCTTCGATTGGCATCAGGAACGGCTTGTCGATAACACGAACTGGCTCTGGGATGTAGCTGTCCAGAGTTTCTACCAGGCGCTTGACAGCGGTGGTACCCATTTCGTTGTCGTCTTGGCCGTTCAGAGCCATCAGAGCCGAACCGATGATGATTGGAGTGTCATCACCTGGGAAGTCGTAAGTGCTCAGCAGGTCGCGCACTTCCATCTCAACCAGTTCCAGCAACTCAGCGTCGTCAACCATGTCAGCCTTGTTCAGGAAGACAACGATGTACGGAACGCCTACCTGACGGGACAGCAGGATGTGCTCACGGGTTTGTGGCATCGGACCATCAGCGGCCGAGCAAACCAGGATCGCGCCGTCCATCTGGGCAGCACCAGTGATCATGTTCTTCACATAGTCAGCGTGACCTGGGCAGTCAACGTGAGCGTAGTGACGAATCGAAGAGTTGTACTCAACGTGCGCGGTGTTGATGGTGATACCACGAGCCTTTTCTTCCGGAGCGCTGTCGATTTTGTCGAAAGCAACAACGGCCGAACCGAAAACTTCGGAGCAGACGCGAGTCAGAGCAGCAGTCAGAGTGGTTTTACCGTGGTCAACGTGACCAATGGTGCCAACGTTGACGTGCGGTAGGGAACGATCAAATTTTTCTTTAGCCACGACAATTAACTCCTAGCCTAAAGGGGCTGAATCAGCCTTGTTTTTTGGTAACGGTTTCGACGATGTGCGACGGAGCCGTATTGTATTTTTTGAATTCCATAGAGTAGCTTGCGCGACCTTGGGACATGGAACGGACGTCAGTTGCATAACCGAACATCTCGCCCAGCGGAACTTCGGCACGAATTACTTTGCCGGAGACCGTGTCTTCCATACCCAGGATCATGCCGCGACGACGGTTAAGGTCGCCCATCACGTCACCCATATAGTCTTCAGGCGTAACAACCTCTACCGCCATGATCGGCTCAAGCAGCTCACCACCACCCTTCTGGGCCAGTTGCTTGGTCGCCATGGAAGCAGCCACCTTAAACGCCATCTCGTTGGAGTCGACGTCGTGGTAGGAACCATCAAACACGGTAGCCTTCAAGCCGATCAGCGGATAGCCGGCGACAACGCCGTTCTTCATCTGCTCTTCGATGCCCTTCTGGATAGCCGGGATGTATTCCTTAGGAACCACACCACCCACTACTTCGTTCAGGAATTGCAGACCTTCCTGACCTTCGTCAGCAGGAGCAAAACGAATCCAGCAGTGACCGAACTGGCCACGACCGCCGGACTGACGAACGAACTTGCCTTCAATTTCGCAGCTCTTCGTGATGCGCTCACGGTACGAAACTTGAGGCTTACCGATGTTGGCTTCGACGTTGAACTCACGGCGCATCCGGTCAACCAGGATGTCCAGGTGCAACTCGCCCATGCCGGAGATGATCGTTTGACCAGTCTCTTCATCAGTTTTGACGCGGAAAGACGGGTCTTCCTGAGCAAGTTTGCCCAGAGCGATACCCATTTTTTCCTGGTCGTCCTTGGTCTTAGGCTCTACGGCAACCGAAATAACCGGCTCCGGGAAGTCCATGCGAACCAGGATGATTGGCTTGTCAGCGTTGCACAAAGTCTCACCAGTGGTGACATCCTTCATGCCGATCAAGGCCGCGATGTCACCAGCGCGTACTTCCTTGATCTCTTCACGGGCGTTTGCGTGCATTTGCACCATACGACCCACGCGCTCTTTCTTGCCTTTAACCGAGTTGATCACGCCGTCGCCGGAGGCCAACACGCCCGAGTAAACCCGAACAAAGGTCAAGGTACCCACGAATGGGTCGGTAGCGATCTTGAACGCCAGAGCCGAGAACGGCTCGCTGTCGTCTGCGTGACGCTCCATTTCCTTGGTCTCGTCATCCGGGTCAGTACCCTTGATGGCAGGAATGTCGGTAGGAGCCGGCAGGTAGTCGATCACGGCGTCGAGAACCAGGGGAACACCCTTGTTCTTGAAGGAAGAACCGCAAACAGCCAGAACGATCTCACCAGCGATAGTACGCTGACGCAGAGCGGCCTTGATTTCCGCGTTGGTGAGCTCTTCACCTTCGAGGTACTTGTTCATCAGCTCTTCGCTGGCTTCGGCCGCAGCCTCAACCATGTTGCCGCGCCACTCGTCAGCCAGTTCCTGCAGTTCAGCAGGGATAGGCTTGCGAACCGGAACCATGCCTTTGTCAGCATCATTCCAGTAAACAGCTTCCATGGACATCAGATCGATCTGACCCTGGAAGTTGTCTTCGGAACCGATGGCCAACTGGATTGGCACCGGAGTGTGACCCAGACGCTGCTTGATCTGACCGATCACGCGCAGGAAGTTGGCACCAGCACGGTCCATCTTGTTTACGTAAACAAGACGTGGAACGCCGTATTTGTTGGCTTGACGCCATACGGTTTCCGACTGAGGCTCAACACCCGAGGTGCCGCAGAACACAACGACCGCGCCGTCGAGAACACGCAAGGAACGCTCAACTTCAATAGTGAAGTCAACGTGGCCCGGGGTGTCGATGACGTTGAAGCGGTATTGGTCCTTGTGCTGCTTCTCGGAACCCTGCCAGAAGGCGGTAATGGCAGCAGAAGTAATGGTAATACCACGCTCCTGCTCCTGCACCATCCAGTCTGTGGTCGCGGCGCCGTCATGCACCTCGCCCATTTTGTGACTTTTGCCAGTGTAAAAAAGGACGCGCTCGGTGGTGGTGGTTTTACCAGCATCCACGTGAGCAACGATACCAATGTTACGGTAGCGGTTAATCGGTGTAGTACGAGCCATAAAGCCCTCGCAAAATTAGTGACGCTAAAATTAGAAGCGGTAGTGCGAGAAAGCCTTGTTGGCTTCAGCCATACGGTGCACGTCTTCACGCTTCTTAACTGCAGCACCTTTGCCTTCGGCAGCGTCCAACAGTTCGCCAGCCAAACGCAGAGCCATAGACTTCTCGCCGCGCTTACGGGCGAAGTCTACCAACCAGCGCATTGCCAGAGCGTTACGACGGGACGGACGAACTTCGACCGGAACCTGGTAAGTAGCACCGCCTACACGGCGCGACTTCACTTCGACCAGCGGAGCGATGGCGTCGAGAGCTTTCTCGAAGATTTCCAGGGGATCGCTGTTCTTGCGTTCTTTAACCTTTTCCAGCGCGCCATAAACGATACGCTCGGCAACGGCTTTCTTGCCGCTTTCCATTACGTGGTTCATGAACTTGGCCAGAATCTGGCTGCCGTATTTTGGATCGTCAAGCACTTCGCGCTTGGCTGCTACGCGTCTTCTTGGCATGGATAAGCCCTCAAACGGTCTTCAGGTTCGCTCGGAATCGGTGCCCTTTCGGGACGCCTCCGACCTTACTCTTATCGACTCAGAAAAATAGAAAATCAGTTTTTACAAAAAGCCACTACTACTTAGGCTTTTTGGTACCGTACTTCGAACGACCCTGGTTACGACCTTTAACGCCGGAAGTATCCAAAGAACCGCGTACGGTGTGGTAACGAACACCTGGCAAGTCTTTTACACGACCGCCGCGGATCAGTACCACGCTGTGCTCTTGCAGGTTGTGGCCTTCACCGCCGATGTACGAGGAAACCTCGAAACCGTTGGTCAGACGCACACGGCATACTTTACGCAGTGCCGAGTTAGGTTTTTTCGGCGTGGTGGTATACACACGGGTGCATACGCCACGACGTTGCGGGCAGTTCTGCAGCGCAGGCACGTCGGATTTCTCGACGATACGCTTACGCGGCTGACGTACCAGCTGGTTGATAGTTGCCATCTACTAGCTCCACTGTTGTCTTGCGACGCTATTGTCTTGCAAGAAAAGCAAAATGGCAGGAACGAATTCCCGCCAAATTTAGGGGTACAAGAGTCTAAAGAGGATCTTGCCCCCAGTCAAGGCAAGGCCCCGACCTCCCCGCTCATCCAACCTCGACAAATTGTCTCGATTCGATGAACGGAACGGCCAGGGCCTTACGCTCATTTATCGCAGAACTCAGTTACCGCTTGAGTTCAGCGCTTCGGTCAGTGCAGCTTCCACTTCACTGGCGCTTACGCGCAACGGTTTGTCAGCATCACGACGGCGCTTACGCTCACTGTGATAAGCCAGACCGGTACCCGCCGGGATCAAACGACCCACGACTACGTTTTCTTTCAGGCCGCGCAGGTAATCGCGCTTGCCGGTTACCGCCGCTTCGGTCAGTACGCGGGTGGTTTCCTGGAAGGAAGCCGCCGAAATGAACGATTCGGTGGACAACGACGCCTTCGTGATACCCAACAGCACGCGAGTGAACTTGGAAACGAATTTCTCGTCGCCAGCCAGACGCTCGTTCTCTACCAGAACGTGAGTCAATTCCATCTGGTCGCCCTTGATGAAACTGGAATCGCCGGATTCAGCGATTTCAACTTTACGCAGCATCTGACGCAGGATGGTCTCGATGTGCTTATCGTTGATCTTCACGCCTTGCAGACGGTAAACGTCCTGGATCTCGTTCACGATGTACTTGGCCAGCGCACTCACACCCAGCAGACGCAGGATGTCGTGTGGATCGCTCGGACCGTCGGAGATAACTTCGCCGCGGTTTACCTGTTCGCCTTCGAAGACGTTCAGGTGACGCCACTTCGGAATCAGCTCTTCGTACGGATCGCTACCGTCGTTCGGGGTGATAACCAGACGGCGCTTGCCTTTGGTCTCTTTACCGAACGCGATGGTGCCGCTGACTTCAGCCAGAATCGACGCTTCTTTCGGACGACGGGCTTCGAACAAGTCGGCAACACGCGGCAGACCACCGGTGATGTCACGGGTCTTCGAAGTCTCTTGCGGAATACGAGCGATAACATCACCGATCGCGATTTTCGCACCATCCGCAACACCGACCAGGGCGTTGGCTGGCAGGAAGTACTGAGCGATAACGTCAGTGCCTGGCAGCAACAGATCCTTACCGTTGTCATCAACCATCTTCACAGCAGGACGGATATCTTTGCCGGCAGCTGGACGGTCTTTGGCGTCGAGTACTTCAATGTTGGTCATACCGGTCAATTCGTCAGTCTGACGCTTGATCGTGATGCCTTCTTCCATGCCCACGTAGGTCACGGTACCTTTCATTTCGGTAACGATTGGGTGAGTGTGCGGATCCCACTTGGCCACGATTGCGCCAGCGTCGACCTTGTCACCTTCTTTAACCGAAATCACAGCACCATACGGCAGCTTGTAACGCTCGCGCTCACGACCGAAGTCATCAGCGATCGCCAGCTCACCGGAACGGGACACAGCAACCAGGCAGCCATCCACTCGCTCAACGTGCTTCAGGTTATGCAGACGGACGGTACCGCCATTCTTCACCTGAACGCTGTCGGCTGCGGAGGTCCGGCTTGCCGCACCACCAATGTGGAACGTACGCATGGTCAGCTGGGTACCCGGCTCACCGATGGACTGGGCAGCGATAACGCCGACCGCCTCACCGATGTTCACCTGGTGACCACGAGCCAGGTCACGGCCGTAGCACTTGGCGCAAATGCCGTAGCGGGTTTCGCAGCTGATCGGCGAACGCACGATCACTTCGTCGATGCTGTTCAGCTCGATGAACTCGACCCACTTCTCGTCTACCAGCGTGCCGGCAGGAACGATGATTTCTTCGGTACCTGGCTTGAATACGTCACGGGCAATGACACGACCCAATACGCGCTCACCCAACGGCTCAACAACGTCACCGCCTTCAATGTGCGGAGTCATCACCAGGCCATGTTCGGTGCCGCAATCGATCTCGGTCACAACCAGATCCTGCGCCACGTCTACCAGACGACGAGTCAGGTAACCGGAGTTCGCAGTTTTCAACGCGGTATCCGCCAAACCTTTACGAGCACCGTGAGTGGAGATGAAGTACTGAAGTACGCTCAAACCTTCACGGAAGTTCGCAGTAATCGGCGTTTCAATGATGGAACCGTCCGGCTTGGCCATCAGGCCACGCATACCGGCGAGCTGACGGATCTGAGCAGCAGAACCCCGTGCGCCCGAGTCGGCCATCATGTACATCGAGTTGAAGGACTCTTGGTCGACTTCGACGCCATGACGGTCGATGACTTTCTCTTTCGAGAGGTTGGCCATCATCGCCTTGGAAACTTCGTCGTTCGCCTTGGACCAAAGGTCGATTACTTTGTTGTACTTCTCGCCCTGGGTTACCAGGCCGGAGGCGTACTGACTTTCGATCTCTTTCACTTCGTCGGTGGCTGCACCGATGATGCGGGCTTTTTCATCCGGGATAACGAAGTCGTTAACACCGATGGAAACGCCGGAGATGGTCGAATAAGCAAAACCGGTGTACATCAACTGGTCAGCGAAGATCACGGTCTCTTTCAAACCAACCACGCGGTAGCACTGGTTGATCAGCTTGGAGATCGCCTTTTTCTTCATCGGCTGGTTGACGACGTCGTACGACAGGCCAGGTGGAACAACCTGGAACAACAGCGCACGACCAACAGTAGTGTCAACGATACGGGTGTTCTTGACGCTGCCACCATCACGATCGTTGACGGTTTCGTTGATCCGCACTTTGACCTTGGCGTGCAGTGCGGCTTCGCCGGCACGGAACACACGGTCAACTTCCTGCAGATCCGCGAACACACGACCTTCGCCCTTGGCGTTGATCGCTTCACGAGTCATGTAGTACAGACCCAATACAACGTCCTGCGACGGAACGATGATTGGCTCACCGTTGGCTGGCGACAGAATGTTGTTGGTCGACATCATCAACGCACGCGCTTCCAACTGGGCTTCCAGTGTCAGCGGTACGTGCACGGCCATTTGGTCGCCGTCGAAGTCGGCGTTGTACGCAGCACAGACCAGAGGGTGCAGCTGGATAGCCTTACCTTCGATCAGTACCGGTTCAAACGCCTGGATACCCAGACGGTGAAGGGTCGGTGCACGGTTGAGGAGAACCGGGTGTTCGCGAATCACTTCAGCGAGAACGTCCCAAACCTCTGGCAGCTCGCGCTCGACCATCTTCTTGGCAGCTTTGATGGTGGTAGCAAGACCACGCATTTCCAGCTTGCCGAAAATGAACGGCTTGAACAGCTCCAGAGCCATTTTCTTCGGCAGACCGCACTGGTGCAGACGCAGGGTCGGGCCAACGGTAATTACCGAACGACCGGAGTAGTCAACACGCTTACCGAGCAAGTTCTGACGGAAACGACCCTGCTTACCCTTGATCATGTCAGCCAGGGATTTCAGAGGACGCTTGTTGGAACCGGTGATAGCGCGACCACGACGACCGTTGTCGAGCAGTGCGTCGACGGCTTCCTGCAACATACGCTTTTCGTTGCGCACGATAATGTCCGGAGCGGACAGATCGAGCAGACGCTTCAAGCGGTTGTTACGGTTGATCACTCGACGATACAGATCGTTGAGGTCGGAAGTCGCGAAGCGACCGCCATCCAGCGGGACCAGTGGACGCAGATCTGGCGGCAGAACCGGCAGAACGGTCAGCACCATCCACTCTGGCAGGTTGCCGGAACCCTGGAAGGCTTCCATCAACTTCAGACGCTTGGACAGCTTCTTGATCTTGGTTTCAGAGTTGGTTTGCGGAATTTCTTCACGCAGACGGCCAATCTCGTGCTCCAGGTCGATAGCGTGCAGCAGTTCACGGACAGCTTCGGCACCCATGCGGGCATCGAAATCGTCACCGAACTCTTCCAGCGCTTCGAAGTACTGCTCGTCGTTGAGCAGCTGACCTTTTTCAAGGGTGGTCATGCCTGGATCAATAACGACATAGCTCTCGAAGTAGAGAACGCGTTCGATATCACGCAGGGTCATGTCCATCAGCAAGCCGATACGGGACGGCAGCGATTTCAGGAACCAGATATGGGCAACTGGCGAGGCCAGCTCGATGTGCGCCATGCGCTCACGACGAACTTTTGCCAGCGCGACTTCAACGCCGCACTTCTCGCAGATCACACCACGGTGCTTCAAGCGCTTGTACTTACCGCACAGGCACTCGTAATCCTTTACCGGGCCAAAGATCTTGGCGCAGAACAGGCCGTCACGCTCAGGTTTGAACGTACGGTAGTTGATGGTTTCCGGCTTTTTAACTTCACCGAACGACCACGAACGGATCATCTCAGGCGATGCCAATCCAATACGGATGGCGTCGAACTCTTCGACTTGACCCTGGTTTTTCAGCAAATTCAGTAGGTCTTTCAAGGCCTTTCCTCCTGGCGGAGCAGAGAGCGGGCAATCCTGCCCCGCTCTCGATTCGCGTCACGTGTTATTCGGTTTCCAGATCGATATCGATGCCGAGGGAACGAATTTCTTTGATCAACACGTTGAAGGACTCGGGCATGCCCGGCTCCATACGGTGATCGCCGTCCACGATGTTTTTGTACATCTTGGTCCGGCCGTTCACATCGTCCGACTTCACTGTGAGCATTTCTTGCAGAGTGTAAGCAGCACCGTATGCTTCCAGTGCCCAGACCTCCATCTCCCCGAAACGCTGACCACCGAACTGTGCCTTACCACCCAGCGGCTGCTGGGTAACCAGGCTGTACGAACCGGTAGAACGAGCGTGCATCTTGTCGTCTACCAAGTGGTTCAGCTTCAGCATGTACATGTAGCCAACAGTAACCGGGCGCTCGAACTTGTTGCCGGTACGGCCGTCGGTCAGCTGCATCTGGCCGCTTTCTGGCAGGTCTGCCAGTTTCAGCATGGCCTTGATTTCGCTTTCCTTGGCGCCGTCGAACACTGGAGTGGCCATTGGCACGCCGCCACGCAAGTTCTTCGCCAGATCCAGGATTTCCTGGTCGGAGAAGCTATCCAGATCTTCGTTACGACCGCCGATCTGGTTGTAGATCTCATCCAGGAAGGTGCGAAGTTCAGCAACTTTACGCTGCTCTTCTACCATCCGGTTGATCTTCTCGCCCAGACCTTTGGCCGCAAGGCCCAGGTGGGTTTCAAGGATCTGACCAACGTTCATACGCGAAGGTACGCCCAACGGGTTGAGGACAACGTCGACCGGGGTGCCATTGGCATCGTGCGGCATGTCTTCAACTGGCATGATCACGGAGACCACACCTTTGTTACCGTGACGACCGGCCATCTTGTCGCCCGGCTGGATGCGACGACGGATTGCCAGGTAAACCTTGACGATTTTCAGCACGCCTGGAGCCAGGTCATCGCCCTGCTGCAGTTTGCGCTTCTTGTCTTCGAACTTGTCGTCCAGCAGACGGCGGCGATCAACGATGTAGGCCTGAGCCTTCTCGAGCTGCTCGTTCAGAGCATCTTCAGCCATGCGCAGTTTGAACCACTGACCATGCTCAAGACCGTCGAGAACTTCGTCGGTGATTTCCTGACCTTTCTTCAGACCGGCGCCGCCTTCGGCTTTGTGGCCGACCAGAGCGGAACGCAGACGTTCGAAAGTGGCGCCTTCAACGATACGGAACTCTTCGTTCAGATCCTTGCGGATCTCGTCGAGCTGAGTCTTCTCGATCGACAGTGCACGAGCATCACGCTCAACGCCGTCACGGGTGAAGACCTGTACGTCGATGACGGTACCCTTGGTGCCGGTAGGCACACGCAGAGAGGTGTCTTTAACGTCGCTGGCTTTTTCACCGAAGATGGCACGCAGCAGTTTTTCTTCCGGAGTCAGTTGGGTCTCGCCTTTCGGAGTGACCTTACCAACCAGGATGTCGCCTGCGCCAACTTCAGCACCTACGTAAACGATACCGGCTTCGTCCAGTTTGTTCAGTGCAGCTTCACCCACGTTCGGGATGTCTGCAGTGATTTCCTCAGGCCCAAGCTTGGTGTCACGTGCCACACAGGTCAGTTCCTGAATGTGGATCGTGGTGAAACGGTCTTCCTGAACAACACGCTCGGACAGACAGATGGAGTCTTCGAAGTTGAAGCCGTTCCATGCCATGAACGCGATGCGCATGTTCTGACCCAGAGCCAGTTCACCCATATCGGTGGACGGACCATCGGCCATGATGTCGCTGCGCTGAACCCGATCACCCTTGCTCACCAGCGGACGCTGGTTGATGCAGGTGTTCTGGTTGGAGCGGGTGTACTTGGTCAGGTTGTAGATGTCGACACCAGCTTCGCCGGTTTCAACTTCGTCATCAGCAACACGAACCACAATACGGCTGGCGTCGACGGAATCGATCACGCCACCACGACGAGCCACGACGCAAACGCCGGAGTCACGGGCTACGTTACGCTCCATGCCGGTACCGACCAGCGGCTTGTCAGCGCGCAGGGTTGGTACAGCTTGACGCTGCATGTTCGAACCCATCAACGCACGGTTGGCGTCATCGTGCTCGAGGAACGGGATCAGGGACGCTGCAACCGAAACTACCTGCTTCGGCGATACGTCCATCAAGGTGACGTCTTCCGGCGCCTTGACGGTGAACTCGTTCAAGTGACGAACAGCTACCAGCTCGTCGATCAGGATTTTCTTGTCGTTCATCGTGGCCGAAGCCTGAGCGATCACGTGATCAGCTTCTTCGATGGCGGACAGGAATACGATCTCGTCGGTGACCAAAGCGTCTTTCACCACACGGTACGGGCTCTCGAGGAAGCCATACTGGTTGGTGCGCGCATAAGCAGCCAAGGAGTTGATCAGACCGATGTTCGGACCTTCCGGCGTTTCAATCGGGCATACACGACCGTAGTGAGTCGGGTGTACGTCACGCACTTCAAAGCCAGCACGCTCACGAGTCAAACCGCCAGGGCCGAGTGCAGAGACACGACGCTTGTGGGTGATCTCGGACAGCGGGTTGTTCTGGTCCATGAACTGGGAAAGCTGGCTGGAACCGAAGAACTCTTTCACCGCCGCAGCCACTGGCTTGGCGTTGATCAGGTCTTGCGGCATCAGGCCTTCGCTTTCAGCCATCGACAGACGCTCTTTGACCGCACGCTCAACACGTACCAGGCCAACGCGGAACTGGTTCTCGGCCATTTCGCCTACGCAGCGAACACGACGGTTACCCAGGTGGTCGATGTCATCGACGATGCCTTTGCCGTTACGGATGTCGACCAGAGTCTTCAGTACCGCGACGATGTCTTCTTTGCACAACACGCCCGAACCTTCGATCTCGGTACGACCGATACGACGGTTGAACTTCATCCGGCCGACCGCAGACAGGTCATAGCGCTCAGGGCTGAAGAACAGGTTGTTGAACAGGGTTTCGGCAGCGTCTTTGGTTGGCGGCTCGCCAGGACGCATCATGCGATAGATCTCGACCAGCGCTTCCAATTGGTTGCTGGTGGAGTCGATCTTCAGAGTGTCGGAGACGAACGGACCGCAGTCGATATCGTTGGTGTACAGAGTTTCGATGCGAACAACCTGAGCCTTGGCGATTTTTGCCAGGATTTCGGTGTTCAGCTCGGTGTTGCACTCTGCCAGGATTTCGCCGGTTGCCGGATGCACGATGACCTTGGCGGTAGTGCGACCCAGGACGTAGTCCAGAGGCACTTGCAGCTCTTTGATCCCTGCTTTTTCCAGCTGGTTGATGTGGCGAGCAGTAATACGACGACCTTGCTCGACAATAACCTTGCCTTTGTCATCCAGGATATCCAGGACAGCAATTTCACCACGTAGACGCTGAGGAACCAGTTCCAGGCTGAGGTTTTCACCTTGCACGTGGAAGACGTTGGTGGTGTAGAACGCATCCAGCACTTCTTCAGTGGTATAGCCCAGAGCGCGCAGCAGTACCGATGCAGGCAGCTTGCGACGACGGTCAATACGCACGAACACGCAGTCTTTCGGATCGAACTCGAAGTCCAACCACGAACCGCGGTAAGGAATGATGCGCGCGGAGTACAGCAGTTTGCCGGAGCTGTGCGTCTTGCCACGGTCGTGGTCGAAGAACACGCCCGGGGAACGGTGCAGCTGGGAAACGATTACACGCTCGGTACCGTTGATTACGAAGGTACCGTTTTCAGTCATTAGGGGGATTTCACCCATGTAGACTTCTTGCTCTTTGATGTCCTTGATCGCTTTGTTCGACGATTCTTTGTCGAAAATGATCAGGCGCACTTTTACCCGCAAAGGTACGGCGTAAGTTACACCGCGCAACACGCATTCTTTGACATCAAATGCCGGTTCGCCCAGGCGATAACCGACGTACTCCAGCGCAGCATTGCCGGAGTAGCTGATGATCGGGAAAACGGATTTGAAGGCCGCATGCAGGCCCACGTCGCGGAACTGATCTTTAGTCGCTCCCGCTTGCAAGAATTCACGATACGAATCCAGCTGGATGGCCAGGAGGTACGGCACATCCATGACGTCCGGCAACTTGCTAAAGTCCTTGCGGATACGTTTTTTCTCAGTATATGAGTAAGCCATCAGCGTTCCCCAGCTTGGTCACCTGCTTGTTTGGCCCCTCCCGACGGGAGCAGCCAGAAAATCGTGCAAACCCCATGGTTTGCGCCACCGCATCGGGTGGTTACAGCTCGTTACCAGCACCGACCCAGTCGGTTGCCAATAACGGAAAAAGGCCGGTGGCATGAGCCACCAGCCATCAGCCTTTCGCTTAACGCTCGGGCTGGAGGAGCAAAGTCGATGCTTACTTCAGCTCGACTTTAGCGCCTGCTTCTTCCAGTACTGCTTTGGCTTTGTCAGCTGCGTCTTTGGCAACAGCTTCCAGAACCATGGCAGGAGCGCCGTCAACTACAGCCTTGGCTTCTTTCAGGCCCAGACCGGTCAGTTCACGTACTGCCTTGATCACGTTAACTTTCTTCTCGCCAGCTTCGGTCAGCATGACGTTGAATTCAGTTTGTTCTTCAACAACGGCAGCAACAGCAGCTGGACCAGCGGAAGCAGCGGCAGCGGAAACGCCGAACTTCTCTTCCATGGCCTTGATCAGCTCAACGATTTCCAGAACGGATTTTTCGCCGATTGCTTCGATGATTTGGTCGTTAGTCAGAGACATGACTATAAATTCCTGTATTGGGGTGACAGCCTACGCGGCCATCGAAATAAACAATAAACGCTGAAAGGAGTCGCTCAGCCTTAGGCTGCGGCAGCTTCTTTCTGGTCGCGAAGGGCCGCCAGAGTACGAGCCAATTTGCTGGTTGCGCCTTGAATCACGCTCATCAGCTGAGAAATTGCTTCGTCACGGGTCGGCAGACTTGCCAGTACGTCGATCTGATTAGCTGCGAGGAACTTGCCCTCGAACGCAGCTGCCTTGATCTCGAACTTATCCTGACCTTTTGCGAATTCTTTGAAGATACGAGCAGCAGCGCCCGGATGTTCTTTAGAGAATGCAATCAAGGTCGGGCCAGTGAACACGTCGTTGAGCACGTCATATTGAGTGCCAGCAACGGCGCGCTTGAGCAGGGTGTTACGTACAACACGTACGTAAACGCCAGCTTCACGAGCCTCTTTACGGAGTCCGGTCATAGCGCCTACTGTCACACCGCGGGCATCAGCCACAACAGCAGACAGGGCAACATTGGCAGCCTCGTTGACTTCAGCGACGATGGCCTTCTTGTCTTCGAGTTTAATTGCCACGGGTTTAACTCCTGCTTGTTACCGTTTCATCCAACCGGAGCCGGATGTCGTTTTGGTGTCTGATTCGGTAAGGAACCGGGAGCACCATCTGCGTAGGCTTGAGGTTTAAGACTTGCGTCGCCTACGGTCTTGGATAGCCCCCGCCAGGCAGGGACCCCAATCTTTCAATTGACGCGATCGCTCGCGCCAACCTGTGTCTTAAGCGTCGAGCGAGCTTTGGTCGATGACCAGACCTGGGCCCATAGTGGTGCTCAGGGTAACGCGCTTGACGTAAATGCCTTTCGAGGAAGCTGGCTTGATACGCTTCAGATCAGCGATCAGGGCTTCAACGTTTTCCTTCAGCTTGACGGCGTCGAAGCCGATCTTGCCAACGGAGGTGTGGATGATGCCGTTTTTGTCGGTGCGATAACGAACCTGACCAGCCTTGGCGTTTTTAACCGCGGTAGCTACGTCTGGGGTTACGGTGCCGACTTTAGGGTTAGGCATCAGACCACGTGGACCGAGGATCTGACCCAACTGACCTACAACGCGCATTGCATCCGGGGATGCGATAACTACGTCATAGTTCAGGTCGCCGCCTTTCATTTCGGCAGCCAGGTCGTCCATACCTACGCGGTCAGCGCCGGCAGCCAGAGCGGCCTCAGCAGCTGGACCCTGGGTGAACACAGCAACGCGAACAGTCTTGCCAGTACCGTGTGGCAGCACAGTAGCGCTACGAACGACCTGGTCGGATTTACGCGGGTCAACACCCAGGTTCACAGCAACATCGAACGACTCGCTGAACTTGACAGTCGACAGCTCAGCCAGCAGAGCAGCAGCGTCTACAAAGTTGTAGGACTTGCCTGCTTCGATTTTACCGGCGATAGCCTTTTGACGCTTGGTCAACTTAGCCATTACACACCCTCCACGTTAAGGCCCATGCTACGAGCAGAACCGGCGATAGTACGCACGGCTGCTTCCATATCAGCTGCAGTCAGATCCGCGTTTTTGGTTTTCGCGATTTCTTCCAGCTGAGCACGAGTCACGGTGCCAACCTTAACGGTGTTCGGACGAGCGGAACCGCTAGTCAGACCAGCAGCCTTCTTCAGCAGAACCGAAGCAGGTGTGGATTTGGTTTCGAAAGTGAAGCTACGGTCGCTATAGACAGTGATGATCACTGGAGTCGGCAGACCTGGCTCAATACCCTGAGTACGGGCGTTGAAAGCCTTGCAGAATTCCATGATGTTCACGCCGTGCTGACCCAGAGCAGGACCAACAGGTGGGCTTGGGTTAGCCTGAGCGGCCTTCACTTGCAGCTTGATGTAAGCGGTAATCTTCTTGGCCATGAGGCACTCCAATTACGGGTTCGAACGCCTCGAAAGGCTCCCCGGTTACTTGCGCGTTTATCCCAGTGACGACAAAACCCCACAGCCTAGGGCTGCGGGGTTGGGATGCTTGCTCAGCTAGACTTTTTCGACCTGGCTGAACTCTAGCTCTACCGGAGTAGAGCGACCGAAAATGAGCACTGCCACTTGGATCCGGCTCTTCTCGTAGTTAACTTCTTCAACCGTGCCAGTAAAATCAGCAAACGGCCCGTCATTGACACGTACCGACTCGCCCGGCTCGAACAACGTCTTCGGCTTCGGCTTGTCGCTACCGTCAGCAACGCGACGCAGAATCGCTTCTGCCTCTTTATCTGTGATCGGCGCAGGCTTATCAGCAGTACCGCCAATGAAACCCATCACCCGAGGAGTATCCTTGACCAAGTGCCAAGTACCCTCGTTCATGTCCATCTGGACCAGCACATAACCTGGGAAGAACTTGCGCTCGCTTTTGCGTTTCTGGCCATTACGCATTTCAACCACTTCTTCAGTGGGAACCAGAATTTCGCCGAAGCCATCTTCCATGCCAGCCAGCTTTACGCGCTCTACCAACGAGCGCATGACATGCTTCTCGTAACCGGAGTAAGCATGCACAACGTACCAACGCTTAGCCACGGGACACCCTTAGCCGACAATCAAGGAAACAAGCCAGCCGAGCAGGGAATCAAGCCCCCACAACAGCAACGCCATAACCAGAACAACAGCCACAACAATCAGCGTGGTCTGCGTGGTTTCTTGGCGAGTTGGCCATACGACTTTACGAATCTCGGTGCGAGCTTCCTTAACCAGCACAAAGAATGACTTGCCCTTGACTGTCTGCAGGCCTACAAAGGCAGCTACAGCAGCAATGACAAGCAAAGCAAGTACGCGGTACAGGATCGGCGAAGCAGAGTAATACTGATTGCCAACAACGCCAACAACCACCAAAGCGACTACTACTAGCCACTTGAGCAGATCGAAGCGAGAGCCTTGAGCTTCAGCTTTAGGAGTCATCTATGAAGATCCTGTGAAAAGAAAGCCAGACACACCAAGTGAATCTGGCAGGTCAGGAGGGAATCGAACCCCCAACCTACGGTTTTGGAGACCGTCGCTCTGCCAATTGAGCTACTGACCTAAAACAAAATCAGGCCGACCATTATGCCGGCCCGAAAAAGACATTACAACAACTTACTCGATGACTTTTGCTACGACACCAGCGCCGACGGTACGACCGCCCTCACGGATAGCGAAACGCAGACCATCTTCCATCGCGATGGTTTTGATCAGGGTAACGGTCATTTGAACGTTGTCACCTGGCATCACCATCTCAACACCTTCTGGCAGCTCGCAGTTACCAGTCACATCAGTTGTACGGAAGTAGAACTGTGGACGGTAGCCTTTGAAGAATGGCGTATGACGACCACCTTCTTCCTTGCTCAAAACATAAACCTCAGCAGTGAACTTGGTATGCGGCTTGACAGTGCCGGGCTTGACCAGAACCTGACCACGCTCAACATCATCACGCTTGGTACCACGCAGCAGAACGCCGCAGTTCTCACCTGCACGACCCTCATCGAGCAGCTTGCGGAACATTTCAACACCAGTACAAGTAGTTTTGACAGTGTCGCGAAGACCAACAATCTCAACTTCTTCCTGGATGCGAACAATGCCACGCTCAACACGACCAGTCACGACAGTACCGCGACCAGAGATCGAGAACACGTCTTCGATCGGCATCAGGAACGGCTTATCGATAGCACGCTCAGGCTGCGGAATATAGCTATCCAGAGTCTCGACCAACTTCTTGACGGCGGTAGTACCCATCTCGTTGTCGTCTTGACCATTCAGCGCCATCAGCGCCGAACCAATGATGATCGGAGTGTCATCACCAGGGAAATCGTAAGTGCTCAGCAGATCGCGCACTTCCATCTCAACCAGCTCTAGCAGCTCAGCGTCATCAACCATGTCAGCCTTATTCAGAAAGACAACAATGTACGGAACGCCAACCTGACGAGACAACAGGATATGCTCACGGGTTTGCGGCATCGGACCATCAGCAGCCGAGCAAACCAGAATCGCACCATCCATCTGCGCAGCACCAGTGATCATGTTTTTTACGTAGTCAGCGTGACCTGGACAGTCAACGTGCGCGTAGTGACGCACAGCCGAATCGTACTCAACGTGAGCAGTATTAATGGTGATACCACGAGCCTTTTCTTCTGGGGCGCTATCGATCTTGTCGAAGTCAACCTTTGCTGAACCGAACACTTCGGAGCAGACACGGGTCAGAGCGGCGGTCAAAGTCGTTTTGCCATGATCTACGTGACCAATGGTGCCAACGTTGACGTGCGGCTTGTTACGCTCGAACTTTTCCTTAGCCATCGAAATCACCCCTAGCAGAAGAATTAAGCAAGTACTATCAGCCATTAAAACAAAGGCAGATATTTTCATATCTGCCTTGTTATATGGAGCTCTTGAGCGGATTTGAACCGCTGACCTCACCCTTACCAAGGGTGTGCTCTACCAACTGAGCTACAAGAGCGCAACACTTTGCAGGACCTGCAAACTTGGAGCGGGTAGCGGGAATCGAACCCGCATCATCAGCTTGGAAGGCTGAGGTTCTACCACTAAACTATACCCGCGGAGCTTGCAGCTCTCGCTAAAAATGGTGGAGGGGGAAGGATTCGAACCTTCGAAGTCGTAGACGTCAGATTTACAGTCTGATCCCTTTGGCCGCTCGGGAACCCCTCCTAAGCGAGCCGGCATTCTATATCATGCCAGCCTTCTGTCAAGCATTTTCTCATTAAAAACCTGAGGTTAGCTGCGTTGACCTCGCCTCACACTGCCAACCGTTAAAGGTCTTCACTGCGAAGCGGGCGCCATTCTATGCAAACTATTCGGCTGGTGCAACCCCCTCGCACGGCATTATTTTATGTTTTAACTCATTGAATTCTTTGGAAAGGTTTTTTAGCTGCGAGTCATCTAGCCAACGCCGGCTTTCTGGTGCCACACGCACCCAGTAACCATCAGACTCGGCGGGAGCCCTCAGCAAGGACTCGAACTTGATTTCCATGCCACTCAATCGCCGCTCAACCGCCTGAGCCGCTTCCTGACGAGTAAAACCGCCAAGATAGAGGCATCCATCGTCTGCCTGGGCAGGCTTTCCTTTATCACGAGCCGCGTCAGTCGCTTCACTTAACAAGCGAATATCCTGCTGCGAGCCACGATACAAACTCAAGGGGGTTACATCTTTCGCGCGAAGCGGAGCCTCCTGTTGATGCCAGACGTAATAGAACACATTGAGAACAAGCAACAGCAGGAACAACCAACGCATAAAAACCTCAGGACAAGGGACACGCCATCGCCAAACCTACAAATACCAGGTCTGGAACCACCCTGGCCTCGGGCACAATCTCGGAGACCAGATCAGCATCCCCTCCAGTCAGGAAGACTGCGAAATCTTCTCCCCAATAGCTGCGCGCCAACTCTAGCTGAGTCAGCACAAACCCTCTCAACATTAGCAAACAACCTCGCTCGACCGCCTCGACGGTTGTGCGTCCAGGAACAAGACTCTCCAAAGCGCGCTCGGCAGCAAGATCTCCATAGCGAATTCTACGGGTATGGGTGCGCAGCTGGTTGCGCATCAAAGGCATCCCCGGACAGATAAATCCTCCGAGATGCTCACCATCCCCCGCAATAAAGTCAGCCGTAACAGCCGTACCAAAGTCGAGCACCAGACAAGCACCCGAAGCCAGATGAAATCCTCCGAGCATTGCAAGCCAGCGATCAAGCCCTAGCCGCTCGAACTCCTCATAACCATTCCGAACCCCGGACATCTCCCGAGCCGGTGCCGCGCACACTACGGAAACGCCAAAAGCTTCGGTCAGCAGAGAAATCAGCGCACTGGTTTCTTCGGCGGTTCTGACACTGACCAAGCGACAATGTATGAGAGCGAGCCCCTTGAGCCCTTTCAAGCTCTCCAGCAATGCGAGATCCGAATCAACGACCCCCTCGCCAATCACCCGCCCGACATCCTCGCCGAGCACACGCCACTTGATGAAGCTGTTTCCACAATCGAGCTCAAGAATCATCACGCAACCTCAGACTGAGCTCGCCACCACTAAAGACCTTCTCCACACCATTCACCTTCAAGCGCAAGGCACCCTGACCATCGATACCCAGCACCTCACCATCTATCTGACTAACACCGGCAATCAACGATACCGCCCGCCCCTGCCATAGATGATTTTGCTCCCACTCCGCCTGGATAGCCGGAAATCCGCCGCTCTGGTGGCGATTTAAATAGGTCTGGAGCATCAACCCTAACTCCGCAACCAGATGATTGCGATCAACAGCCTTACCCGACTCGAGGCGCATGGACGTCCATTGCTGATCAACCTCATCGGTCATCTGCATGTTCACATTTATTCCGACACCGATCACCACGTGACACACATCAGCAGGATCCCCCACCAACTCGAGCAGTATTCCAGCAATCTTCTGCTGCCCCACCAGAACATCATTCGGCCACTTCAATCCCACACCTGAAATACCAAGCCCTCGTAAGGCTTGCATTACGGCAAGCCCGACAACAAGACTCAAGCCTTCTAGCTGCCGCATCCCACCATCAATGCGCAGTACCAGACTGTAATAGATGTTTTCCGCGAACGGGCTCACCCATTTGCGCCCACGCCGCCCACGACCGGCCGTCTGCCGCTCAGCGAGCACCAGAAATGGCGCAGGCTGGCCACGCTCGATAGCGCGCAAGGCTTCAGCATTGGTAGAGTCAATTGAATCGAAGACTAGAATGGGCCACTCGCAAGAAGACGCCCGCGCGCTTATTTCCGCAGGATCAAGCAGTGTCAACGGCGCAGCCAGTTGATAGCCGCGACCGCGCACTTTATGAATGGATAAACCGAGCTCAGCTTCCAAGTGCTGAAGCTGCTTCCATACAGCGCTACGACTGACGCCCAAGGCAGCACCCAGGGCTTGGCCCGAATGGAATCGACCATCCTTAAGAAGCTTTAACAACGTCAGCATGCAAGTCTCGCCTCACAATGAGGCCCGCATGATAGCCATGCCCCGGGCTGTTGCATAGAAACCCTACAAACGAGATTTTCCTGCAGACAAAAACAAAACCCCTACCTGCATACGCAGATAGGGGTTTCGGAATTTAATCTTGACGATGACCTACTCTCACATGGGGAAACCCCACACTACCATCGGCGATGCATCGTTTCACTGCTGAGTTCGGGATGGGATCAGGTGGTTCCAATGCTCTATGGTCGTCAAGAAATTCGGTAGCCAGCTCGTTTGCCTTGCGGCTCACGCTCCAGCGAATGGGTATGCGATAGTTTGTGTGTTTGTTTCTCGAGCTTTCGGTTCGTTTCGTCTTCACACACCGCAATCTGGCGCCTCTTCAGGTCAGCAAATTGCTTGGGTGTTATATGGTCAAGCCTCACGGGCAATTAGTATTGGTTAGCTCAACGCCTCACAGCGCTTACACACCCAACCTATCAACGTCGTAGTCTTCGACGGCCCTTCAGGGGACTCAAGGTCCCAGTGAGATCTCATCTTGAGGCTAGTTTCCCGCTTAGATGCTTTCAGCGGTTATCTATTCCGAACATAGCTACCCGGCAATGCCACTGGCGTGACAACCGGAACACCAGAGGTTCGTCCACTCCGGTCCTCTCGTACTAGGAGCAGCCCCTCTCAAATCTCAAACGTCCACGGCAGATAGGGACCGAACTGTCTCACGACGTTCTAAACCCAGCTCGCGTACCACTTTAAATGGCGAACAGCCATACCCTTGGGACCGGCTTCAGCCCCAGGATGTGATGAGCCGACATCGAGGTGCCAAACACCGCCGTCGATATGAACTCTTGGGCGGTATCAGCCTGTTATCCCCGGAGTACCTTTTATCCGTTGAGCGATGGCCCTTCCATACAGAACCACCGGATCACTAAGACCTACTTTCGTACCTGCTCGACGTGTCTGTCTCGCAGTCAAGCGCGCTTTTGCCTTTATACTCTACGACCGATTTCCGACCGGTCTGAGCGCACCTTCGTACTCCTCCGTTACTCTTTAGGAGGAGACCGCCCCAGTCAAACTACCCACCATACACTGTCCTCGATCCGGATAACGGACCTGAGTTAGAACCTCAAAGTTGCCAGGGTGGTATTTCAAGGTTGGCTCCACGCGAACTGGCGTCCACGCTTCAAAGCCTCCCACCTATCCTACACAAGCAAATTCAAAGTCCAGTGCAAAGCTATAGTAAAGGTTCACGGGGTCTTTCCGTCTAGCCGCGGATACACTGCATCTTCACAGCGATTTCAATTTCACTGAGTCTCGGGTGGAGACAGCGCCGCCATCGTTACGCCATTCGTGCAGGTCGGAACTTACCCGACAAGGAATTTCGCTACCTTAGGACCGTTATAGTTACGGCCGCCGTTTACCGGGGCTTCGATCAAGAGCTTCGCGTTAGCTAACCCCATCAATTAACCTTCCGGCACCGGGCAGGCGTCACACCCTATACGTCCACTTTCGTGTTTGCAGAGTGCTGTGTTTTTAATAAACAGTCGCAGCGGCCTGGTATCTTCGACCGGCGTGGGCTTATGCAGTAAATGCTTCACCCTCACCGGCGCACCTTCTCCCGAAGTTACGGTGCCATTTTGCCTAGTTCCTTCACCCGAGTTCTCTCAAGCGCCTTGGTATTCTCTACCCAACCACCTGTGTCGGTTTGGGGTACGGTTCCTGGTTACCTGAAGCTTAGAAGCTTTTCTTGGAAGCATGGCATCAACCACTTCGTGTTCTAAAAGAACACTCGTCATCAGCTCTCGGCCTTAAGATCCCGGATTTACCTAAGATCTCAGCCTACCACCTTAAACTTGGACAACCAACGCCAAGCTGGCCTAGCCTTCTCCGTCCCTCCATCGCAATAACCAGAAGTACAGGAATATTAACCTGTTTTCCATCGACTACGCTTTTCAGCCTCGCCTTAGGGACCGACTAACCCTGCGTCGATTAACGTTGCGCAGGAAACCTTGGTCTTTCGGCGTGGGTGTTTTTCACACCCATTGTCGTTACTCATGTCAGCATTCGCACTTCTGATACCTCCAGCAAGCTTCTCAACTCACCTTCACAGGCTTACAGAACGCTCCTCTACCGCATCACCTAAGTGATACCCGTAGCTTCGGTGTATGGTTTGAGCCCCGTTACATCTTCCGCGCAGGCCGACTCGACTAGTGAGCTATTACGCTTTCTTTAAAGGGTGGCTGCTTCTAAGCCAACCTCCTAGCTGTCTAAGCCTTCCCACATCGTTTCCCACTTAACCATAACTTTGGGACCTTAGCTGACGGTCTGGGTTGTTTCCCTTTTCACGACGGACGTTAGCACCCGCCGTGTGTCTCCCATGCTCGGCACTTGTAGGTATTCGGAGTTTGCATCGGTTTGGTAAGTCGGGATGACCCCCTAGCCGAAACAGTGCTCTACCCCCTACAGTGATACATGAGGCGCTACCTAAATAGCTTTCGAGGAGAACCAGCTATCTCCGAGCTTGATTAGCCTTTCACTCCGATCCACAGGTCATCCGCTAACTTTTCAACGGTAGTCGGTTCGGTCCTCCAGTTAGTGTTACCCAACCTTCAACCTGCCCATGGATAGATCGCCCGGTTTCGGGTCTATTCCCAGCGACTAGACGCCCTATTAAGACTCGCTTTCGCTACGCCTCCCCTATTCGGTTAAGCTCGCCACTGAAAATAAGTCGCTGACCCATTATACAAAAGGTACGCAGTCACCCAACAAAGTGGGCTCCCACTGCTTGTACGCATACGGTTTCAGGATCTATTTCACTCCCCTCTCCGGGGTTCTTTTCGCCTTTCCCTCACGGTACTAGTTCACTATCGGTCAGTCAGTAGTATTTAGCCTTGGAGGATGGTCCCCCCATATTCAGACAAAGTTTCTCGTGCTCCGTCCTACTCGATTTCATGACCAAGAGATTTTCGCGTACAGGGCTATCACCCACTATGGCCGCACTTTCCAGAGCGTTCCGCTAATCTCAAAGCCACTTAAGGGCTAGTCCCCGTTCGCTCGCCACTACTAAGGGAATCTCGGTTGATTTCTTTTCCTCAGGGTACTTAGATGTTTCAGTTCCCCTGGTTCGCCTCTTAAGCCTATGTATTCAGCTTAAGATAACCATCTTATGATGGCTGGGTTCCCCCATTCAGACATCTCCGGATCAAAGTCTGTTTGCCGACTCCCCGAAGCTTTTCGCAGGCTACCACGTCTTTCATCGCCTCTGACTGCCAAGGCATCCACCGTATGCGCTTCTTCACTTGACCATATAACCCCAAGCAATCTGGTTATACTGTGAAGACGACATTCGCCGAAAATTCGCGATTAAACTCACAAATTTTACCTTAGCCTGATCACCACCAGTGAAAGTGGCCATCAGTCTATCTTTCTATCACATACCCAAATTTTTAAAGAACGATCTAATCAAAGACTAGAAATCAACATTCACCATCACCAGGATGGAATGCTCATTTCTAAGCTTTCAACAAACAGAAGCAGTAGTGGTGGAGCCAAACGGGATCGAACCGTTGACCTCCTGCGTGCAAGGCAGGCGCTCTCCCAGCTGAGCTATGGCCCCGTATTTCTACAGGCGTTTCCCACACAAAATTGGTGGGTCTGGGCAGATTCGAACTGCCGACCTCACCCTTATCAGGGGTGCGCTCTAACCAACTGAGCTACAGACCCAATTTCGGGCTGCTTCTTATCGTCTTCTTCAATGAATCAAGCAATTCGTGTGGGAACTTATGGAGCATCTGATGTCGTCGATTAAGGAGGTGATCCAGCCGCAGGTTCCCCTACGGCTACCTTGTTACGACTTCACCCCAGTCATGAATCACACCGTGGTAACCGTCCTCCCGAAGGTTAGACTAGCTACTTCTGGTGCAACCCACTCCCATGGTGTGACGGGCGGTGTGTACAAGGCCCGGGAACGTATTCACCGCGACATTCTGATTCGCGATTACTAGCGATTCCGACTTCACGCAGTCGAGTTGCAGACTGCGATCCGGACTACGATCGGTTTTCTGGGATTAGCTCCACCTCGCGGCTTGGCAACCCTCTGTACCGACCATTGTAGCACGTGTGTAGCCCAGGCCGTAAGGGCCATGATGACTTGACGTCATCCCCACCTTCCTCCGGTTTGTCACCGGCAGTCTCCTTAGAGTGCCCACCATTACGTGCTGGTAACTAAGGACAAGGGTTGCGCTCGTTACGGGACTTAACCCAACATCTCACGACACGAGCTGACGACAGCCATGCAGCACCTGTCTCAATGTTCCCGAAGGCACCAATCCATCTCTGGAAAGTTCATTGGATGTCAAGGCCTGGTAAGGTTCTTCGCGTTGCTTCGAATTAAACCACATGCTCCACCGCTTGTGCGGGCCCCCGTCAATTCATTTGAGTTTTAACCTTGCGGCCGTACTCCCCAGGCGGTCAACTTAATGCGTTAGCTGCGCCACTAAGAGCTCAAGGCTCCCAACGGCTAGTTGACATCGTTTACGGCGTGGACTACCAGGGTATCTAATCCTGTTTGCTCCCCACGCTTTCGCACCTCAGTGTCAGTATCAGTCCAGGTGGTCGCCTTCGCCACTGGTGTTCCTTCCTATATCTACGCATTTCACCGCTACACAGGAAATTCCACCACCCTCTACCATACTCTAGCTCGTCAGTTTTGAATGCAGTTCCCAGGTTGAGCCCGGGGATTTCACATCCAACTTAACGAACCACCTACGCGCGCTTTACGCCCAGTAATTCCGATTAACGCTTGCACCCTCTGTATTACCGCGGCTGCTGGCACAGAGTTAGCCGGTGCTTATTCTGTCGGTAACGTCAAAACAATTACGTATTAGGTAACTGCCCTTCCTCCCAACTTAAAGTGCTTTACAATCCGAAGACCTTCTTCACACACGCGGCATGGCTGGATCAGGCTTTCGCCCATTGTCCAATATTCCCCACTGCTGCCTCCCGTAGGAGTCTGGACCGTGTCTCAGTTCCAGTGTGACTGATCATCCTCTCAGACCAGTTACGGATCGTCGCCTTGGTGAGCCATTACCTCACCAACTAGCTAATCCGACCTAGGCTCATCTGATAGCGCAAGGCCCGAAGGTCCCCTGCTTTCTCCCGTAGGACGTATGCGGTATTAGCGTCCGTTTCCGAGCGTTATCCCCCACTATCAGGCAGATTCCTAGGCATTACTCACCCGTCCGCCGCTCGCCACCAGGTACAAGTACCCGTGCTGCCGCTCGACTTGCATGTGTTAGGCCTGCCGCCAGCGTTCAATCTGAGCCATGATCAAACTCTTCAGTTCAAACATCTTTGGGTTTTTAAGAAACCCTAAACTTGGCTCAGCAATCGTTGGTTACATCTTTGATTTCTCGCGGAGCAACTTGTGCTGATAATCTTGTTGACTATCAGTCTGACTCCACAAGCACCCACACGAATTGCTTGATTCAGTTGTTAAAGAGCGGTTGGTTAAGATCTTTCGTCTCAACCGAGGCGCGCATTCTACAGCAGCCTCTGTTACTGTCAAGCGGTTATTTTCAGAAGTTTTCAAAGTTTCGCTTGGAAATCCTTAACAACTTCAACCACTTGCGCTTCCGATCTCTCGTTAGCGGGAGGCGAATTCTACAGCGTTACTCGCTGCTGTCAACACCTCTTTTTCTCCGCTTTCGACCGAGAAGATCGAACCGTCAAAAGAGCCAAACAACACCGCTCTTTCAACTCCTTCTGGCTTCGATGAACTGAAGCGCAACCGCTGCCGAAAACCGCATAACTCTTTGTTTACCAAGGAGTTTTCCGTTTCGACTGCGCCGGAAGTGGGGCAAATTATAGACTTCCAGAATCTGCCGTCAACCCCTGATTTCAGCTTTATTCGGATTTGAGCGTTATACGCGCAAACGCCTTCTTCCCAGCCTGGCAAACATGGGTCGCGCCCAGTACGTATATAAAGGTGCGATCGACAACCTCACCATCTATACGTACACCACCAGACCCCAGAAGATCGCGCGCCACGGCAGAATTCTTCACCAACCCTGCTTTATTAAGGACAGCAGCAATCGGCATATCTTCGGCAGCCGTCAATTCGATCTCCGGCAGATCATCCGGCAGCTCACCGTCTTTCATACGGTTACCCGCCGCACGGTGAGCATTGGCCGCCGCCTCTTCACCATGGAAGCGCGCAACGATCTCTTCGGCCAGCTTGATCTTGATGTCACGTGGATTCGCGCCCGCCTCGACATCAGCCCGCAAAGCATTGATCTCTTCCATGGAACGGAAGCTGAGCAATTCGAAGTAACGCCACATCAGCACATCTGGAATAGAGACCAGCTTGCCGTACATGACACCCGGCGCTTCCTGGATACCGACGTAGTTGCCCAACGACTTGGACATTTTCTTCACGCCATCCAGACCTTCGAGCAACGGCATGGTCAGAATGCATTGAGCCTCCTGACCATAACTACGTTGCAGTTCACGCCCCATCAGCAGGTTGAACTTCTGATCGGTACCGCCCAGTTCGACATCCGCGCGCAACGCGACCGAGTCATAACCCTGAACCAGCGGATAGAGGAACTCGTGAATGGCGATGGGTTGATTGGTGGTGTAGCGCTTGTCGAAGTCGTCGCGCTCGAGCATGCGAGCCACGGTGTATTGCGAAGTCAGGCGAATGAAGTCGGCCGGCCCCATCTGATCCATCCAGGTGGAGTTGAACGCCACTTCGGTCTTGGCTGGGTCGAGAATCTTGAAGACCTGAGTCTTGTAGGTCTCGGCATTCTCGAGGACCTGCTCACGGGTCAGCGGAGGACGTGTCGCACTCTTGCCGCTCGGATCACCGATCATCCCGGTGAAGTCACCTATAAGGAAGATCACCTGGTGCCCCAGATCCTGGAACTGACGCAGCTTATTAATAAGCACGGTATGACCCAGGTGCAAATCCGGCGCGGTCGGATCGAAGCCTGCCTTAATACGCAGCGGTTGGCCACGTTTGAGTTTCTCGATCAGCTCGGACTCGACCAACAGTTCTTCTGCACCACGTTTGATCAGCGCTAGCTGCTCTTCAACCGACTTCATAACAGACCCGCAAGGCTCAGATTCAAAGGGGAACAACCATACAAGATCGCGCACCAAATACAAGTTTTGCCCGGCGCACGGACGCCAATCCATGGGCAGAGCGTTCGCAGACTTGCTTCAGAGATGATTTGGTTATATTTTATACAGTTATTTCGTCTTCATCATGTCATTCATCTTTTCCAATTCATCTTTTCAAAGTCAAAATTACCTATGACCACAGAACCGTCTAAAGCGCCGCCGCTTTACCCGAAGACCCACCTGCTCGCAGCAAGTGGCATCGCCGCCCTTCTCAGCCTGGCGCTTCTGGTATTCCCTTCCAGTGATGTTGAAGCCAAAAAGACGACCCTGAGTCTTGAGCTGGAAAGCCCTGCAGAACAACTGATACAAGATCAAGACGCTGCCGACACCGTCCAGGCCACAAATGAGCCGGCAGCCTCCCCTTTCGCGCAGATCGAAAACAGCGCCGAAGACACTCAGAAAACCGCCCAGGTCGCCCCCGCCCCTGCTCCCGCGCCAGTCGTCGAAGAGAAGAAGGCGCCAGGCCACAGGGAAGTGATCGTTAGCAAAGGCGACACTCTCTCGACGCTGTTCGAGAAAGTCGGTCTTCCGGCCACTTCGGTGCATGAAGTACTGGCCAGCGACAAGCAGGCCAAGCAGTTCAGCCAACTCAAACATGGCCAGAAACTTGAGTTCGAACTGAGCCCGGATGGCCAGTTGACCAATTTGCACAGCAAAGTCAGCGACATGGAAAGCATCAGCCTGACCAAGAATGACAAGGGTTATACGTTCAACCGCATTACCGCCAAGCCCACTGTTCGCTCCGCCTACGTTCATGGCGTGATCAACAGTTCGCTGTCGCAATCTGCCGCCCGAGCCGGCTTGTCCCACAGTCTGACCATGGATATGGCCAGTGTGTTTGGCTACGACGTCGACTTCGCCCAGGATATTCGCCAAGGTGACGAGTTCGATGTGATCTACGAACAGAAGGTCGTCAACGGCAAAGCTGTCGGCAACGGCCCGATCCTCTCCGCACGCTTCACCAACCGCGGCAAGACCTACACCGCGGTGCGCTACACCAACAAACAAGGCAACAGCAGCTACTACACAGCTGACGGCAACAGCATGCGCAAGGCGTTTATCCGCACCCCGGTAGACTTCGCCCGCATCAGCTCGAAATTCTCCATGGGCCGCAAGCACCCGATCCTGAACAAGATCCGCGCCCACAAGGGCGTCGATTACGCCGCCCCACGGGGTACGCCGATCAAGGCTGCCGGTGACGGCAAAGTATTGTTGGCGGGTCGTCGCGGCGGTTACGGCAACACCGTGATCATCCAGCACGGTAATACCTATCGCACGCTGTACGGTCATATGCAGGGCTTCGCCAAAGGCATCAAGACTGGCGGCAGCGTCAAGCAAGGTCAGGTGATCGGCTACATTGGTACCACCGGCCTCTCCACCGGCCCGCACTTGCACTACGAGTTCCAGGTCAATGGCGTACACGTCGATCCACTGGGCCAGAAAGTAGCAATGGCCGATCCGATCTCCAAAGCTGAACGCTCACGCTTCCTCGCGCAAAGCCAACCGCTGATGGCGCGCATGGATCAAGAGAAATCCACCCAGCTGGCTTCGAGTAAACGCTAAGCCATGGCGCTCTATATAGGTGTGATGTCCGGGACCAGCCTTGATGGCCTGGACATTGCGTTGATCGAGCAAACCCAGGCAATCAAGCTGATCGCCACCCATTACATCCCTATGCCTGACTCCCTGCGCGCCGAGCTGCTTGGCTTGTGCGCCAGCGGCCCGGACGAGATTGCACGCTCCGCCATTGCCCAGCAGAATTGGGTGAAACTGGCCGCACAGGGCATTCATACCCTCCTCGACCAACAAAATCTGAAACCCGACGACATTCGCGCGATTGGCAGCCACGGCCAGACCATTCGCCACGAGCCGGCGCGCGGGTTCACGGTGCAAATCGGCAACCCGGCTTTGCTCACCGAGCTGACCGGCATCACCGTCGTCAGCGATTTTCGCAGCCGCGATGTAGCCGCAGGCGGGCAAGGCGCGCCATTGGTTCCAGCCTTTCACGAAGCCCTGTTTGAAGAACGGCCTGGCAACCGCGCGGTATTGAACGTCGGCGGGTTCAGCAACCTCAGCCTGATCGAACCCGGCAAGCCTGTTGCCGGGTTTGACTGCGGCCCCGGGAATGTCCTGCTGGATGCCTGGATTCACCAGCAACGCGGCGACAACTTTGATCGTGACGGCCATTGGGCTGCCAGCGGCAAGGTCGAACCTGTTCTGTTGAACGAGCTGCTCAGTGATCCGTTCTTTGTGACCCAAGGCCCGAAAAGCACCGGCCGCGAAGTGTTCAATCTGCCATGGCTGATGCAGCATCTGTCGCAGCTACCGACCTTCGCTGCCGAAGACGTACAGGCCACGCTGCTAGAGCTGACTGCGCTGACCATTGTCGAGTCATTGCAAAGCGCCCAATCAGATACTGAGGAGCTGCTTGTCTGTGGTGGCGGCGCGCACAACGCCACGTTGATGAAGCGGTTGGCCAGCCTGTTGCCGAACGCGAAAGTCAGCAGCACCGCTGCGTATGGTGTAGACCCGGATTGGGTCGAAGCCATGGCCTTCGCCTGGCTGGCCCATTGCTGCCTGGAAGGTATCGCGGCCAACCGCCCGAGTGTCACCGGCGCTCGCGGCTTGCGCGTACTCGGCGCCATCTACCCCGCCTGAGCCTGAACCCCAGACAGCAAAACGCCGCAGAGTCCTGAGATTCTGCGGCGCCTGGTAATGCGGTGAGGTGCGATCAGATCGAGAACGAAGAGCCGCAGCCACACGTAGTGGTAGCGTTCGGGTTCTTGATCACGAAACGCGAACCTTCCAGACCCTCCTGGTAGTCCACTTCGGCACCAGCCAGGTACTGGAAGCTCATCGGATCGACCACCAGGCTGACGCCTTCGCGCTCGACGATGGTATCGTCATCGGCCACTTCTTCATCGAAGGTGAAGCCGTACTGAAACCCTGAACAACCGCCGCCCGTAACGAATACGCGCAGCTTCAAGCGATCATTCCCCTCTTCATCGACCAGGCTCTTCACCTTGTGCGCGGCACCGTGGGTGAATTGCAAAGCCGTGGGGGTGAAGGATTCGACGCTCATGCTGACTATCTCCCGGCGTTACGCCGCCATAATGCGTGATGACGCGCATTATCCGCTTCTCCCAGAAAATCGGTCAACTATTGTTACGGTATATCAATCAACCCAATTGCCAGACCAAAATACAAAAAGGCCCGTTCGACGGGCCTTTTTGCTGAGCGGGATAAAGCCTTACGGCAGCATGCCCGCATGGGACAGGCCCAGACGCTCATCCAGGCCGAACAGGATATTCAGGTTCTGCACCGCCTGACCCGACGCGCCTTTGACCAGGTTGTCGATCACCGACAATACCACCACCAGATCACCATCCTGCGGACGATGCACGGCAATGCGGCAAACGTTGGCACCGCGCACGCTCCGGGTTTCCGGATGGCTGCCGGCAGGCATCACATCGACGAACGGTTCGTTGGCATAGCGCTTTTCAAACAACGCTTGCAGATCCACCGAGCGATCCACGACAGTCGCGTAGAGCGTCGAGTGAATACCGCGAATCATTGGAGTCAGGTGCGGAACGAAGGTCAGCCCCACGTCCTTGCCCGCTGCACGACGCAAGCCCTGGCGGATTTCCGGCAAGTGACGGTGCCCTTTGACGGCGTAAGCCTTCATGCTTTCCGACGTCTCGGAGTACAGCGAACCTACCGAGGCACCACGACCGGCGCCGCTGACGCCGGATTTGCAGTCTGCAATCAAACGCGTGGTATCGGCCAGACCGGCTTCAAGTAATGGCAGGAAACCCAATTGCGTGGCAGTCGGATAGCAACCCGGCACAGCAATCAGACGCGCTTGCTTGATTTGCTCGCGATTGACTTCCGGCAGGCCGTAGAGCGCTTCCTCCAGCAATTCCGGCGCACCGTGCGGCTGGCCGTACCATTTGGCCCACTCATCGGCGTCTTGCAGACGGAAGTCTGCCGACAGGTCGATGACCTTGGTCCCGGCAGCCAACAATTCACCCGCCAGGGCATGGGCGACACCGTGCGGTGTGGCAAAGAACACTACGTCGCAGGCCCCGAGGGTCTTGATGTCCGGAACGCTGAATGCCAGGCCGTCGTAATGACCTCGCAGGTTCGGGTACATGTCGGCCACGGCCAGGCCGGCCTCGGATCGGGAAGTGATCACCACCACTTCAGCTTGCGGATGCTGTGCCAACAGACGCAGCAGTTCGACACCGGTGTAACCCGTGCCGCCGACGATACCGACCTTGACCATAAACCTGCCCTCAACGAACCCACTGGAAAGCCGTCGATGATAGGGGCCGCGCGGCCCTGCGACAACCATCAAGGTGACGTGCGGGCGCTTCACCCCCTACTATCTTCGCTACCGTGAACCCTGGGAATAACTAAAAATGCTTTATCTGTGGCTCAAAGCGCTTCATATCGTCAGCATGGTCTGCTGGTTTGCCGGCCTGTTTTACCTGCCGCGCCTGTTCGTCTATCACGCCCAAAGCGAAGACACCGTCAGCAAGGAACGCTTCAGCATCATGGAGCGCAAGCTGTACCGGGGCATCATGGGCCCGGCGATGATCGCCACCCTGGTGTTCGGCATCTGGCTGATCAGTCTCAACCCAAGCGCCTACTTCACCCAAGGTGCATGGATGCATGCCAAATTGACCCTGGTGGTGATCCTGATCGGCTATCACCACATGTGCGGCGCACAGGTAAAACGTTTTGCCCGTGGCGAAAACACCCGCAGTCATGTCTTTTATCGCTGGTTCAATGAAGTGCCGGTTCTGATATTGCTGGCTATCGTAATTCTGGTCGTCGTTCGGCCGTTTTAATCCAACAAGCATCATTCACCCGGGGTACTTCCAATGTCGCTGCCCGCTTTGCTCGAACAACGCTTGCGTCTGCCCGTGGTGGCGGCGCCGATGTTCCTGATTTCCAACCCTGAGCTGGTGCTCGCCTGCTGCCGTAATGGCGTGGTGGGCAGCTTTCCTGCGCTGAACCAGCGTGAGAGCAGCGGTTTCAAGGCTTGGCTGGAAGAAATCGAAGCAGGACTGGCGATACTGGAAAACCCCGCGCCTTATGCGGTGAACCTGATCGTCCACAACAGCAACCCGCGATTGCAGGCGGATCTGGCGATCTGCATCGAGCACAAAGTACCGATCGTGATCACTAGCCTCGGCGCCGTGAAGGAATTGGTCGACGCCGTGCACAGCTATGGCGGCCTGGTGTTTCACGACGTGACGACGCGTCGCCACGCAGAAAAAGCCGCCGAGGCCGGCGTGGACGGTTTGATCGCCGTGGCTGCGGGCGCCGGTGGTCACGCCGGGACCTGGAGCCCGTTTTCGCTGATCGCCGAGATTCGCCAGTTTTTCGACAAGACCCTGCTGCTGGCCGGCTGCCTGAACCATGGCCATGAGATTCTTGCCGCGCAAGTGCTCGGTGCGGATCTGGCCTACTTCGGTACGCGATTTATCGGTACCACGGAAAGTCATGCGCCTGACGCGTATAAGGAGATGCTCCTGACTTCCAGAGCCGCAGACATCGTCCATACTCCAGCGGTGTCGGGGGTACCGGCAAGCTTCATGCGTCGGAGCCTGGAGGCCGCCGGTTTCGACATGGCAGCCCTGCAAGGCAAGGGCGAGGTGAATTTCGGTTCCAAGCTCAAGCCATTAAGCGATGAAGCCAAAGCCTGGAAAACCGTGTGGTCCGCAGGCCAGGGCGTCGGAGAAATCGATGACCTGCCGAGCGTCGATCAACTGGTCGCACGTCTCGATGCCGAATACCGCAAGGCGCTGGAACTGGCGGCGGCGTTGCCCAAGCGCTGGCCGCGCTGACAGAAAAACTTGGCCAGCCCAATCCGACTGGCCCTACACTCCATACTTGCAACACCGTCTATTACAAACTCTCGCGACAAGGATGCCTCGGCCATGAGCGAAAACCGTTTCAAGATCGTCTTCGATGGCGCTCTGCAGCCAGGTGTTGACGCCACCACCGCGAAGCTCAATCTCGCCGAGCTGTTCAAAAGCGATGTCGCGGCCATCGAGCGCCTGTTCAGTGGCCGGACAGTTGCACTCAAGCGCGACCTGTCACACACCGACGCGCAGACTTACCTTCAGGCACTGACGAAAACCGGCATCGATGCCCGAATCGAAACAGAACCCTCGATCGAGCTGAACCTGTCCGACGTTCACGAACACACCCCTGCCAACAACCAACCTTTCACGGCAGATCCCGATTCTCCCTATGCACCGCCCCGCGCCGCTGTCGGCGAAGCACTGCCGGAGTTTTCTGCACTCAAGGCATTCAGTTTTGTTGGCCGCATCGGTCGCTTGCGCTTTCTGGCCTGGACGATGGCTCTTACGCTGGTGACGCTTGGCGTTGGCTCCGTGCTGGCTGTTTTCGGCTTCGCGCTCATCAGCACGGACTCGACTGCTGGCTTGATTCTCGCTGGCCTGCTGGCCTTTATCCTGGTCGTGGTGCTCGCATTCATCAGCATCCAGTTCAGCGTGCAGCGCCTGCACGATATCGGCTGGTCCGGCTGGCTCTGGCTGCTGAACCTTGTGCCGGTCGTGGGCAGCGTTTTTCCGTTTGTAATCATGATCGTGCCGGGTAACAACACTGCCAACCGATATGGCGCCCCCCCACCGCCCAACAGCAACGCGGTCAGAGTGCTGGCTTCGCTGTGGCTGGTGTTTATCGCGATCATGTTCGTCGGCGGGCTGACTGGGGGCCTCACTGCGATCCAGGATGAGTATGAAAGCGCCACCGGTAGCACCTATCAAAGCAGCTCGGTGATCACCGACGAAGTTGAAGTCGAGCCGGCCGAAGAGGCCGAACAAGCGCCAAATTCATCCGATGATGCAGCCGAAGCAGCCGAGGCCCCTGTAGACTCTGCGAAAGAATGAACAGCGCTCCCCGCCCGTGACACCTGCGTCGCTGGCGCGGAGCTGTTGCGATGGAGAACTGCATGACCCGTTACGCTCTGATCACTGGCGCTTCCAGCGGCATCGGCCTGGCGATGGCCGAAGCGCTGGCCCGGCGCGGCCGCAGCCTGATTCTGGTGGCCCGACAGCGTGATCAGCTGGAAAGCATTGCGATTGAACTGACTCAACGTTTTGGTGTGGAAGTGTTGTTTCGTGCCTGTGACCTGGGCGAGCCGCTGAGGCTGTCCGGTTTTTTGCTGGAGCTGGAGGAAGGTGACCGGCAGATAGATTTGCTGGTCAACTGTGCCGGTATCGGCACCTGCGGTCCGTTCCTGGCCCAGGACTGGATGACCGAGCAGGACTTGATCGAAGTGAACATCCTGGCCCTCACTCGCTTGTGTCATGCCATCGGCAACAGCATGGCCTTGCAGGGTGGCGGGCAGATTCTGAACGTCGCCTCGGTCGCGGCGTTTCATCCCGGTCCATGGATGAGCACGTACTACGCCAGCAAGGCTTACGTACTGCATTTTTCCGAAGGTTTGCGCGTCGAACTGAAGAAATGCGCGGTCAATGTGTCGGTACTCTGCCCCGGCCCGACCCGCACGGCGTTTTTCCGCACCGCGCAACTGGACACCGACAAACTGGTCGAGAGCAAACTGCTGATGAGCCCAGAAGAAGTCGCGCTCTATACCGTGCGTGCGCTGGAGAAAAATCGCGCCATTATTATCCCCGGTCGCCTGAATCGCTGGTTTGCGTTCCTGCCGCGGCTTGGCTCACGCTGGCTGACCCGAACAATCGCGGGCATGGTCAACAAAGCCTATTGCCCGCGCTGATCAAATCCTCAAGGCAAAAGACTGGGCTCTGAGATAACCCATGGTTACACTCAGGCCAGCCCAAACAACGGAGAAAACAGCTGTGGATACTCTGTTCACCAAGATCATCAACCGGGAAATCCCGGCGAAGATCATTTACGAGGACGACCAGGTACTGGCCTTCCACGACATCGCACCACAGGCCCCCGTGCATTTCCTGGTAGTCCCGAAGAAGCCGGTGCGTACCCTTAACGACCTCACCGAGGACGACAAGGCTTTGGCCGGGCACATTCTGTTCACGGCCCAGCGTCTGGCACTGGAATTGGGCTGTGAAGAAGGTTTCCGGGTAGTCATGAACTGCAATGAATTGGGCGGGCAGACCGTCTATCACATTCATATGCATGTGCTGGGTCAGCGCCAGATGCACTGGCCGCCGGGCTGATTCACCACCCTCCCCTTGTAGGAGCGAGCGGTACGGCGATCCGACTTGCCCGCGAAGGCGTCCACAAGTGCGCCAAAAGCTTCGCGGGCAAGCCTCACTCCTACAAGGATTAGTGTCGCTCCCACCGGAAATGACCCAGCGCAAACCCTCCCCCGGCCGATTGGGTTAAACTGACCGCCGAGATTCTTCCCGGAGGTCAGCATGACTACCCAACGTCACTACTCGCCGATTGACCGTCTTCTGCTGCAAGCCGATGCCGCGATGCGTACTTTGTTGCCCTTCAGTGGTCAGCCCTACCGTCCGTCGCCTGCCATCGTGCAGCCGGATGCGCAAATGAGCGACGAGGACACCCGACACGTCGCCGGTTTGATGCGCATCAACCATACCGGCGAAGTCTGCGCCCAGGCGCTGTACCAAGGTCAGGCCCTGACCGCCAAGCTACCGAAAGTGCGCGCTGCCATGGAACACGCCGCCGAAGAAGAAATCGATCACTTGGTATGGTGCGAACAACGCATTCATCAGTTGGGCAGCCATACCAGCATCCTCAATCCGCTGTTCTACGGTATGTCATTCGGGATTGGCGCGGTCGCCGGGTTGATCAGCGACAAAGTCAGCCTGGGTTTCGTTGCTGCCACCGAGCATCAGGTCTGCAAACACCTGAACGAACACCTTGAGCAACTGCCAGCCGAGGACGAAAAATCCCGGGCGATCCTGGAGCAGATGCGCATCGATGAAGAACACCACGCCGAAAGCGCGCTGGATGCGGGGGGATTTCGTTTTCCGGCGCCGGTGAAGTTCGGGATGAGTTTGTTGGCCAAGGTGATGACAAAGAGTACTTATCGGATCTGAGGATCGGGTTGTTAAATAGGGCCTCTTCGCGAGCAAGCCCACTCCCACAGTTTTTTTCGACAGACATAAAAAAGGCGACTACTTCGAAGTAGTCGCCTTTTTTGTGTCCGAAAAATCTTAGCCCTGCATGTTGCGCACGTAGAAGATTTCGAGCATTTCGTGTTTCACACGCACAGTCGCCTGGGCACGCTGCTCAGAGGACAGGTTGATGGTAGCGTCGCCGAACAGGTAGTTATCCAGTTCGAAGTGCTTCAACAGCATTTTGGTGTGGAACAGGTTTTCCTGGTACACGTTCACGTCGGTCATCTGGTACGCGTCGCGCTTTCATGACAGCTGAATGTCGATTCAACCGAGTTCGATGATTTCGTAGTCGTGGGTAATCGCCACGCCAGCCGCGCCGAGCATGATCGATGCCGAGCAATACTTCTCGGCCGACAGCTCAATGGCGCGCTTTACCTGGGCTTCTTTCAGCCCACGGCCCTTGACCACGAAGTGCATGTGGATCTTGGTGAAAACCTTCGGATCTTCGGTCGCACGCTCGGCTTCGAGGAACGCTTCGCAGCTTTCGACGGCCTGACGGGACTTCTTGAGGATGCTGACCACATCGAAATTGCTGCAGCCGCCAACACCCAGCAAGAGCATTTCCATCGGCCGGACACCCAGATTACGACCGCCGGCATCGGGCGGACCATCCATGACCACGACATGACCGCTGCCAGATTCACCGAGGAACATGGCTTCGCCAGCCCATTGGATGCGTGCCTTCATCGCCAAGACTCCACTGTATAAAAAAGGGTCGCCAGCTTAGCACAGGGCCCTTGATTGGCAGCGTTTCGCCTTCCTAGGACATAACCATCTGCGTCGTAGGCAAATTCTCGAATCTTGAAGGAATGTGTCTGTTAAGCTGGCGCCAAACCAATGGCGCATAGCCAGCTTTTGCAGCGAATAAAAGGGATCGCAGGCCTCGCCAGCGCCTACAAAAAACAAACACACCGTGCAGTCTTTTCGGGATACAACCATGGTTGCTATTACCCCCACACCCAAAATCAAGAACCTCGACAAACTGTTGATGCACTGCCAGCGCCGCCGCTATGCCGCCAAAAGCAACATCATTTGTGCAGGCGACCGCTCGGACACGCTGTTTTTCATCATCAAAGGTTCGGTAACCATCTTGATTGAGGATGACGACGGCCGTGAAATGATCATTGCCTACCTCAATTCCGGCGACTTTTTCGGCGAGCTGGGTCTGTTTGAGCAAGCCGGCCTGGAACAGGAACGCAGCGCCTGGGTACGTGCCAAGGTCGAATGCGAAGTCGCGGAAATCAGCTACGTGAAATTCCGCGAGCTGTCCCAACAGGATCCAGACATTCTTTACGTGCTCAGCGGACAAATCGCACAGCGCCTGCGCAATACCACGCGCAAGGTTGGCGACCTGGCGTTCTTCGACGTTACCGGTCGCGTGGCGCGCTGCCTGCTGGAGCTGTGCAAGCAACCAGACGCCATGACCCACCCGGACGGCATGCAGATCAAGGTGACCCGTCAGGAAATCGGCCGGATTGTCGGTTGTTCCCGTGAGATGGTCGGCCGCGTGCTCAAGGATCTGGAAGAGCGCAACCTGGTCGACGTCAAAGGCAAGACCATGGTGGTCTTCGGTACGCGCTAAGCTCGAAAACTTAAGTTCCTAAACTCAAGCCCCGAGCATTTCTGCCAGCAACTGTCGGTACAGCGCATCGAGCCGGGCCAATGCCTCAGGAGCGGCAAATTTTTCATGCAGGGCGATGTGGCTTTCAGCGCGAACCCGCTGGTCCAGGCCACAGGCTGCATTGAAGCGATTGACCGCCGCCACCATCGACTCTCGCTCGTTATCGACCAACATCGCCCCGTGCACCAGGCCGACCGGACGCTGACCGCCCTTGCTCTGGCGCCAACGCTGAGCGGTGCCGACCATCTTTCGACCATCGAGGTTGACGTTGAAACGACCGTCGCAGAATGCGCCCTCGATTTCGCCCAACGACGAAGTGCCGCCCAGCTCATCCAGTAACTGACAGATCGGATCGCACAGACGCCGGTAGCCGGTTTCGATACGGTTCAGATCGCCTTCGCTGCGCGGTGGGGCATAAACCAGTGCGATGTTGATGGTCGACGCCGATTGCGGCACCGGCTCACCGCCGGTTTCACGCAGCAGTACCGGCCAGCCGGCGGCAGCGGAGACTTCGCACGCCGCCTCGAACTGTGGCAGACGATTCAAGCGGCGGGGCATGACCAATGCGCGGTCAGTGGGTTGCCAGAACAGCAGACCGAATTCCGACTCACCGGTGCACACATGGGCCAACAGATCCTGTTCGGCGAGCAGGCCGGCTTCGATGGTCAGAGGGGTTGGTGAGGTCATAAGGTATTCCGTTGGACATGAAGTCTGTGGTGCTACTTATGCCGCCATCGCGAGCAGGCTCGCTCCCACATTGGATCTCTGATGTTAGTAGATCTCTTGTGGGAGCGAGCCTGCACGCGAAGTTGTATTCAGTCGAGCGTAGAACCGCTCACTGGAATGCCACGCTCGGGAAAGAACAGGCGCTGCAGTTCGGTACCCGGACTTTCGGCGCGCATGAACGCTTCGCCGACCAGGAACGCGTACACGTCGCTGATTTCCATCAACTCGACATCGGCCCGATTGAGAATGCCACTCTCGGTGATCACCAGACGATCACGCGGAATACGCGGCAACAGGTCGAGGGTGGTTTCCAGATTGACGTCGAAGGTGTGCAGGTTGCGGTTGTTCACGCCCACCAGCGGCGTGTCGAGGGTTTTCAGGGCCCGCTCCAGTTCGTCACCATCGTGGACTTCCACCAGCACATCGAGACCGACGCTTTTGGCCACGGCAGCCAGCTCGGCCATCTTCACGTCGTCCAGTGCGGAGACGATCAACAGCACGCAGTCAGCACCCAAAGCCCGGGATTCGACGATCTGGTAAGGATCGATCATGAAGTCCTTGCGGATCACCGGCAACTTGCACGCCGCCCGGGCCCGTTGCAGATACGCATCGGCACCCTGGAAGTAATCGATGTCGGTGAGCACCGACAGGCAAGTCGCCCCGCCCTTCTCGTAACTTTTGGCGATGTCGGCGGGAACGAAGTTCTCGCGAATCACACCTTTGCTCGGCGAAGCCTTCTTGATTTCAGCAATCACCGCTGGCTGTTTCGTCTTGGCCTGATCAATCAATGCCTTGGCAAAACCACGGGGGGCATCGGCTGCCTTGGCCAGATTTTCCAGCTCCGCGAGACTCACACGAGCGCGACGCTCGGCGACTTCCTGAACTTTGCGGGCCAGAATATTTTCCAGAACCGTCGGTAAACTCATCCCTCATTCTCCACTTTGAATACCGCGGTAAATGCACCCAATTCTTCAAGTTTCTCCCGAGCGAGGCCTGTGTGCAGCGCATCGTGCGCCAGGGCAACGCCTTCTTTCAAACTGCTGGCATGGTCGGCGGCGTACAGCGCGGCACCGGCATTGAGCACGATCATCTCGGCGGCCTTCTGACCGTTTTCGGTCTTGCGCTTGCCCAAGGCATCGCGAATCAGCTCAAGGGAGGCCGCCGGGCTTTCCACTGCCAGACCGTGCAGACTCTGGCTCTTCATCCCCAAGTCTTCGGGTTCGACCCAATACTCTTTGATCTGATCATTCTTCAATTCCGCCACAAAGGTCGGAGCCGCCAGACTGAACTCGTCCAGGCCATCTTTAGAGTGCACCACCAGCACGTGTTTGCTGCCCAGACGTTGCAAAACTTCGGCCAATGGCCGGCACAACGCCTGACTGAACACACCCACCACCTGATGTTTCACACCGGCCGGATTCGTAAGCGGGCCGAGCATGTTGAACAGCGTGCGCAAGCCCAGCTCGCGGCGCGGGCCGGCGGCGTGCTTCATGGCGCTATGGTGGGTCTGGGCAAACATGAAACCGATGCCAACGTTGTCGATGCAGCGCGCCACCTGAACCGGCGTCAGGTTCAGGTAGATACCCGCGGCTTCCAGCAAGTCGGCACTGCCGCTTTTGCCCGACACCGCACGGTTACCGTGCTTGGCTACGGTGCAACCGGCTGCGGCGACCACGAACGAGGAAGCCGTGGAGACGTTGAAAATGTTCGCACCGTCACCGCCGGTGCCGACCACATCGACCACGCCATCAAGGGTGTTGAGTTCAACCTTGTCCGCCAACTCGCGCATCGCCGTCACGGCACCGACGATCTCATCGATGCTTTCGCTCTTCATGCGCATGGCCATCATGAACGCGCCGATCTGCGCATCCGTGCATTGCCCGGTCATGATTTCGCGCATGACATCACGCATCTCATCGGTACTGAGGTCGAGGTGGCCGACGATACGGCTCAGGGCTGTCTTGATATCCATGGAAAGTCCTTAGCGCGTGCCGCCGGTTTGTTTGAGGAAGTTGGCGAACAGCTCGTGGCCCTGTTCGGTGAGGATAGACTCAGGGTGGAATTGCACACCTTCGATGTTCAGCGTCTTGTGGCGCAGGCCCATAATCTCGTCGACCGAACCGTCTTCGAGCTGGGTCCAGGCGGTCAGCTCCAGGCAATCGGGCAGGGTTTCGCGCTTGACGATCAGCGAGTGGTAGCGGGTGACCGTCAGCGGGCGATTCAGACCTTCGAACACGCCCTTGTCCTGGTGGAATACCGGGCTAGTCTTACCGTGCATGACTTGACGGGCACGGACCACATCGCCACCAAAAGCCTGGCCGATGGACTGGTGACCCAGGCAAACCCCGAGAATCGGCAGCTTGCCGGCGAAGTGCTTGATCGCTTCGATGGAAATACCGGCTTCGGTCGGGGTGCACGGACCGGGAGACACGACGATGCGCTCAGGCTTGAGAGCTTCGATTTCGGCAATGGTGAGTTCATCGTTGCGCACGACTTTGACCTCGGAGCCCAGCTCGCCAAGGTATTGCACAACGTTGTAAGTAAAAGAGTCGTAGTTATCGATCATCAGCAACATGGCGTTAAGAACCTCTTGAATTCACTGACTTTTAATACGGCCTTCGAATGATTTACCCGCAGTGCGCTGCGCTTTGTCAGGTGCTGGAGTGGCGCCAGCAAAGCGGCATTTCATACAGGTAAAGAAGGCAAAGCGGTACAGGTCCGGCCAGGCCGGCAGAAAAGATTCAGGCGCGCCAACGCCAACGGGCGTGTGCCTTGATGACTTGATCCAGGAGTTTGCTGACGATCAACACGGGGAAGGTCTCATTCATACGTCTCGGCACAGTAACTTAGCTGGGCAGAGCGTGCAATATGGTCGGGGCGACAGGTCGCGAAACAAGCGAAGGGTTCGCGATAGATGGCAAAGGGCCGGAAGTTTTTGGTACTGTCGTTTCGTTTACAACAACAATAAATAAACGGACTTGCTCATGATCAAACAGACGTTGTTTGTACCGCTCGCCGGATGCCTGCTCGCTGCTGCCTGTTCCCAGGCGATCGCCGCGCCCAACCCTTATTCGAATTTCGTCGTCTTCGGCGACAGCCTCAACGATGCCGGGCAGTTTACCGACACGGGCGGCCCTGCCGGTGCGACCCAGCGTTTTACCAACCGGACCGGCCCGGTCTACCTGGATGGCAGTGGTGAATTACGCTCGCTGAACTCCACGCAATTGTTGGGTGGACGCCTCGGGTTCTCACCTGACCAGACCGCCGCCTCGACGTCGGCTGCGCGCGCGAATCAAGGGCTGGCGGATGGCAACAACTGGGCCGTCGGCGGTTACCGCACCGACCAGATTCTGGACTCGATCACGACCGAATCCGCCACGGGCGAACGCACCCGGGCAGGTTATCTGCCGACAAACAACTTCCGCGCCGATCCAAATGCGCTGTATTACATTTCCGGGGGCGGCAACGACTTCCTTCAAGGCCTCGTGCTTAATACCACCCAGGCCAACGCCGCGGCGGATCGCCTGGCCGACAGCGTGCAGACCCTGCAAAGCGCCGGCGCCAAATACATCGTGGTCTGGCTGCTGCCCGACCTGGGACTGGCACCCGCCGTCAATGGCACCTCATTACAAGCATCGATCTCACAACTGAGCACCGAATTTAATCAGCAGTTGGTCACACGCCTCGCGGGGATCAATGCCGAAATCATTCCGCTGAACATTCCACTGCTGTTGCAGGAAACCTTCGCCGACCCGGCACGCTTCGGCCTCGCCACCGGCCAGAACCTGACGGCTACCTGCTTCAGCGGCAACGGTTGCACGGAAAACGCCGTGTATGGCATCAACAGCGCCACCCCGGACCCGAGCAAGCTGATCTATAACGACTCGGTTCACCCCACCGAAGCCGGGCAAAAGCTGATTGCCGATTACGCGTATTCCTTGCTGGCGGCGCCGTGGGAACTGACGCTGCTACCGGAAATGGCCCACGCCACCTTACGCGCCCACCAGGATGAACTGCGTAGCCAGTGGCAATCCGACTGGGAGAACTGGCAGGCCGTCGGCCAATGGCGCGCGATTGTTGCCGGCGGTGGTCAGCATTTGGATGTCGATAGCCAAAGCAGCGGCGCCAGTGCTGATGGCAGCGGCTACAACCTGAATATCGGCGGCAGCTATCGGCTCAATGACGCCTGGCGCGTCGGTGTGGCAGCAGGCTTTTATCGCCAAAACCTGGAAGCAGGTAGTAACGATTCGGACTACAAACTCAATAGCTATCTGGCGACCGCTTTCGCCCAGTTCCAGCAGAATCGCTGGTGGGCCGATGCCGCGTTGACCGGTGGCAAGCTGGATTACGACAATCTCGAGCGCAAGTTCGATCTCGGTGTCAGCGAAGGCACGGAAAAGGGTGATACCGATGGCCACCTCTGGGCCTTCAGTACCCGCGTCGGCTACGACATTGCCCAACCGGGCAGCGAATGGCACCTGTCACCGTTCATCAGCGCCGATTACGCCAAAGTGGAAGTCGACGGCTACTCGGAAAACAGCAACCGCTCCACGGCGCTGACCTTTGATGATCAGACCCGAGACTCGAAACGTCTGGGTGTCGGCTTGCAAGGCAAATACAACTTCACCCGTCAGACCCAGGTGTTTGGCGAATATGCCCACGAGCGTGAATACGAGGACGACACCCAGAAAGTGAATATCGCCCTCAGCAGCCTGCCGTCCCTCGACTTCAATCTTCAGGGCTACACGCCGCAAAGCCATCTCAACCGCTTGAGCCTGGGGGTCAGCCACAAATTGACCGCCGACCTGGCGCTGCGTGGCGGCTATACCTTGCGCAAGGATGATGACTTTACCCAGCAAGGTTTGACCGTTGGGGTTGCGCTGGACTTCTAAATCGCAGGCAATAAAAAACGCGGCCGCCTTACAGGCGCCGCGTTTTTTTGAAATGAGCCCGCTCCCACAGGGCTATCGGTGAACTCAGGTGTCCGGGGTTTGCTCGGCCAAGGCCACGGCGCGAAACATGGCGCGGCGCTTGTTCAGGGTTTCTTCCCATTCCAGTGCCGGCACCGAGTCAGCCACGATGCCGCCACCGGCCTGCACGTGCAGTTCGCCGTTCTTGATCACCGCGGTACGGATCGCAATCGCAGTGTCCATGTTGCCGTTCCAGGCGAAGTAACCGACCGCGCCGCCATAGACGCCACGCTTGACCGGTTCCAGTTCGTCGATGATTTCCATCGCGCGAATCTTCGGCGCGCCAGACAGTGTGCCGGCCGGCAGGATCGCCCGCAGTGCGTCCATCGCCGTCAGCCCGGCCTTCAATTGGCCGGTAACGTTGGACACGATGTGCATCACGTTGGAATAACGCTCGATCACCATCTTCTCGGTGAGTTTCACCGAACCGATCTCCGAGACGCGACCGGTGTCGTTGCGCCCCAGATCGATCAGCATCAAGTGCTCGGCGATTTCCTTGTCATCCGACAGCAGGTCTTTTTCCAGCGCCAGATCAGCCTCTTCGTTGGCGCCTCGCGGACGAGTGCCGGCAATCGGTCGCACGGTGATCAGGTTGTCTTCGACCCGCACCAGCACTTCCGGCGAACTGCCGACGACGTGGAAGTCGCCGAAGTTGAAGAAGTACATGTAAGGCGTCGGGTTGAAGCAGCGCAGCGCCCGGTACAGATCGATAGGCGCAGCCTTGAAGTCGATCGACATGCGCTGGGACGGCACGACCTGCATGCAGTCACCGGCCAGGATGTACTCCTTGATGGTGTCGACGGCTTTTTCGTAATCGTCCTGGGTGAAACTCGAGCGGAACACCGGATCAGCCGATTGCTGCTTGCTGAAGTCCAGGCCACGGCGTGGAGTGATCGGCTGACGGAGTTGTTCCAGCAGCGCTTGCAGACGCGCCTGACCTTGCTCGAAGGCATCTTCCTGCGCCGGATCGGCCAGGACGATCGCGTGCATCTTGCCGGCGAGGTTGTCGAACACCACTACCGCGTCGGAGACCATCAGCAGAATGTCCGGCACGCCCAGCGGATCCGGGTTCGGGCATTTGCCCAGACGCTTCTCCACATAACGCACGCAGTCATAACCGAAGTAGCCCACCAGACCGCCATTGAAGCGCGGCAGACCGGCGATGGTCGGCACGTTGTAGCGTGCCTTGAAGGCTTCGACGAAGGCCAGCGGGTCTTCAACATCGTGGTTTTCGATTTCGACGCCGTCGTGGGTCACGCTGACGTGGTGATCGTGAACCCGTAGCACGGTGCGGCACGGCAGGCCAATGATCGAATAGCGGCCCCATTTCTCGCCGCCCTGCACCGACTCCAGCAGGTAGGAGTTGGGCTCGTCGGCCAGTTTCAGGTAGATCGACAGCGGCGTGTCGAAGTCGGCCAGGGTTTCGCAGGCAAGCGGGATGCGGTTGTAGCCGGCAGCGGCCAATCGCAGGAATTCTTCGCGGATCATGGGGGTAGCCTCGTGGCTTGAGGGTCTAACAGTCAGGTATGCAAACGCGCCGGATAACCGGCCAGGAACAAGTCAGGCGCGCCAACGCCAGCGGGCCAGGGCCTTGATGACTTTCATCCAGAGTTTGCGAGTGACCACCACGATGGCGTTTCCAGGAGGGGATTGAACAGCGTCGGGCAACGTTATCTCAGCGGCCGGATCCAGGCAACCGGGAATTAGTTTGCGCAGATCATCGATCACCAGCGCCGGCGATTCTTCGGCAATCGGCCGACCGTGGTTATAGCCATAACTGAGGGCTACGCATTTGACCCCCGCCGCTTTCGCCGCCAGCACATCGCTGCGCGAGTCGCCGACGAATAACGATTGCGATGCCGGAATGTTGGCCATTTTCATTACGAAAAACAGCGCGGCCGGGTCAGGTTTCTTATTCGGCAGGGTGTCGCCACCGATGATCCATTTGAAGTAGCGGCCGATCTTCATCTGATCCAGCAGCGGTGCGACGAAGCGTTCCGGCTTGTTGGTGATCAACGCCATTTCAACGCCTTGTTTGTTCAGCCACTTGAGGGTGTCGCGCACGCCGGGGTAAACCACCGTCAGTTCGTGACCGTCCTCATAAAAGCCGTTGAACAATTCCAGGGCATGCTCGGCCTCGACCTCATCGACACCCTCGCCGTCGATGTGGTTGGCCAAGGCCCGGCGCACCAGCATGTGCACGCCGTTGCCAACCCACTCCCGCACCGATTCGATACCGGCCGGTTGACGCCCGAGTTTGAGCAGCATGTTATCCACAGCCGCCGCGAGGTCGGGGACCGAATCGACCAGCGTGCCATCCAGATCGAACATCACCAGCCGCGGCAGACGCCCGGGGAACAGCTGCTCAAAACCACTCATGGGCGAGCCAGAGCCAGTTCGGAGCGCATTTTTTCAATCACTTCCTGGTAGTTCGGCGCATTGAAGATCGCCGAGCCAGCCACGAAGGTGTCGGCGCCAGCCGCAGCGATTTCGCGAATATTGTTCACGTTCACCCCACCGTCGATTTCCAGGCGGATGTTACGCCCGGAAGCATCGATCAGCGCCCGCGCTTCACGCAGCTTGTCGAGGGTACCAGGAATGAACTTCTGCCCGCCGAAGCCCGGGTTGACGCTCATCAACAACACCATGTCGACCTTGTCCATCACGTACTTGAGCACGTCCAGCGGGGTTGCCGGGTTGAACACCAGGCCCGCCTTGCAGCCGCCTTCGCGGATCAGTTGCAGGGAACGGTCGACGTGCTGCGTGGCTTCCGGGTGGAAGGTGATGTAGGTCGCACCGGCTTCGATGAAATCACCGACGATGCGATCCACCGGGCTGACCATCAGGTGCGCGTCGATCGGCGCGGTCACGCCGTACTTGCGCAGCGCGGCACACACCATCGGGCCGATGGTCAGGTTTGGCACGTAGTGGTTGTCCATGACATCGAAGTGCACGAAGTCGGCGCCGGCGGCCAGGACGTTGTCCACTTCCTCGCCCAGGCGGGCGAAGTCGGCGGAGAGAATCGACGGAGCAATGACGAAGGGCTGCATGACGCACCTTTTTTGAGCAGAATCACGATGGCGCGCATTGTATACCTCATGCTTTGACGCGCGCACCGTGCTGCGATGATTGGGTACTAATAGGCCGCTCGGTAGATCTTCTCGATATCGACGGTGCTCAGCTTGCGCGGATTGTTGCGCATCAGGCGCTCGATGCCGGCGGCTTCCACGGCCATCGCCGGGATTGCGCCCTCGGGCACCCCGAAACTGCGCAGGCCCAGCGGGATTTCCACCGCTGCGCACAGCTCGGTCATCGCCTCCACAGCTTTGTCCGCCGCTTCGTTCGCGCTCAAATGAGCAGTCTTCACCCCCATGGCCTCGGCAATATCCTGCATACGCTCCACGCAAGCCATCTTGTTCCAGGTCATGACATACGGCAGCAGCAAGGCATTGCTGACGCCATGGGCAATATTGAACCGCCCGCCCAGCGGATACGCCAGCGCATGCACTGCGCCGACCCCGGCATTGCCGAATGCCATGCCGGCCATCAGGCTGGCGGTGGCCATGTCTTCGCGGGCTTGCAGATGGGATGGATTGGCGTAGGCCTTGGGCAGCGCCCTGGTAATCAGCTTGATCGCGCCAATGGCCAAGGCGTCGGTGATTGGCGAGGCATTGAGCGACAGGTACGACTCGATGGCGTGCACCAGCGCATCGACGCCACTGGCAGCGGTGACACTGCGCGGGCAGGTCAGGGTCATTTGCGGGCTGACCAGCGCCACGTCCGGCAACAGATAATCGCTGACAATGCCCTTCTTCAACTGCGCGACCTTGTCGGAGAGGATCGCCACGTTGGTCACTTCCGAACCGGTGCCGGCGGTGGTCGGGATGGCGATCAGCGGCGGGCCTTTGCGCGGCACCTGATCGACGCCGAACAAATCCTCCAGCGCGCCGTGGTAACCGGCATAGGCTGCAACACTCTTGGCGATGTCGATGGCACTGCCACCGCCCAGGCCGATCAGCCCGTCATGCCCGCCTTCACGGTAAACCCGCATGCAATCTTCGACGATGGCGATTTCCGGGTCCGGCAACACCCGGTCGAAAACCTCGTAACTGCGCTCGCCCAGCTGCGCCAGCGCCAGCTCTACCGTGCCGGACTTGACCAGCGCAGCGTCGGTAACGATCAGCGGGTTGTCGACATCCAGGCGTGTGAGCTCAGCCGCCAGTTGCTCGATGGCACCTGCGCCGGTGATCAGTTTGTGAGCGATTTTGAAAGAGGAAAGACTCATGTGCGCAGCCTCTTATAGATAGGGGAGCTGGGCACAATAGTAGCTGGGGATTGGGGTTTGTCTGCTATTAAGTTGGTGAATGATCGAGGTCGATCGTTCCCACGCTCTGCGTGGGAACGCCTCAACGGACGCTCCGCGTTCGGCTCTCGATGGGACGCAGAGCGTCCCGGGCTGCATTCCCACGCGGAGCGTGGGAACGATCAAGATCGCAGCCTTCCGCAGCTCCTACAGGGGACCACGTCAGACCTGTGCGGTGCGCAGTTTTTCGCTGCGCCCGCGCAGCCACTCCAGCGTCAGCAACAGGATCACCGAGAAGGCAATCAACAGCGTCGCGGCAGCCGCAATCGTCGGGCTGAGGTTTTCGCGGATGCCGCTGAACATCTGACGAGGCAAGGTCGCTTGTTCGGGACCGGCGAGGAACAGCGTCACCACCACTTCATCGAATGAGGTGGCAAAGGCAAACAGCGCACCGGAAATCACGCCCGGCGCAATCAACGGCAAGGTCACCCGCCGAAACGCGGTCAGCGGCGAAGCCCCCAGGCTTGCAGCGGCCCGCACCAGGTTCTGGTTAAACCCCTGCAAGGTCGCCGATACCGTGATGATCACAAACGGCACACCCAATACGGCGTGCACGACGATCAGCGAGATATAGCTGTTGCCAAATCCCAAGGGGGCAAAAGTCAGGTAACTGGCCACACCAATGATCACTACCGGCACCACCATCGGCGAAATCACCAGCGCCATCACCAGCGGTTTGCCCGGGAAATCACCCCGGGTCAGGCCGATCGCCGCCAGCGTACCGAAGATCATCGCCAGTACTGTCGCTGCCGGGGCCACGATCATGCTGTTCTTCAACGAACGCATCCATTCCGCCGAAGCAAAGAAGTCCTGGTACCAGTGCAGCGAGAAGCCTTGCAGCGGATAGACCAGAAAACTCCCCGAGTTGAACGACAGCGGAATGATCACCAGCACCGGCAAGATCAGGAACAACAAAATCAAGCCGCAGAGAATCCGCAAGCTGTAGAACCACACCCGTTCAATGGGCGACATATAAGGACTCAGCATTTCATTCTCCCCTTAGCTCAGGCGCAGGCGACTGGCGCCCACCAGCCAGCTGTAAATCAGATAAAGCACCACGGTCGCCAGCAGCAACAGCCCACCGAGCGCGGTCGCCATGCCCCAGTTGATGCTGGTGTTGGTGTAGAAGGCGACGAAATAGCTGACCATCTGATCGTTCGGGCTGCCCAGCAATGCCGGGGTGATGTAGTAGCCGATGGCAAGGATGAACACCAACAGGCAACCGGCGCCGACACCGGCATAGGTCTGCGGGAAATACACCCGCCAGAAACTGGCGAACGGGTGGCAGCCGAGGGAAATCGCTGCACGCATGTAAGTTGGCGAGATGCCTTTCATCACGCTGTAGATCGGCAGAATCATGAACGGCAGCAGGATGTGCACCATCGAGATGTAGACCCCGGTGCGGTTGAACACCAGCTCCAGCGGCTTATCGATAATGCCCATGGCCATCAGACCGCTGTTGATCAAGCCACCCGATTGCAGCAACACAATCCACGCGGCGACCCGCACCAGAATCGAGGTCCAGAACGGCAACAGCACCAGAATCATCAACAGGTTGCTTTGCCGCGATGGCAGGTTCGCCAGCAGGTAGGCCAGCGGGTAGGCCAGCACCAGGCAGATCAGGGTGATGATCAGGCCCATCCAGAAGGTGCGGGCGAAGATATCGAGGTAGATCGCCTGATCGGGGGTGGCCGGGGCAACTTCCCCCAGGTCGTCGATACGGTGATCGACGGCCGCCAGCAGGTAATAAGGCGTAATGTTACTGGTGTTGCGACGCACGACCTGCCAATAGGCCGGATCACCCCAGCGCTCGTCGAGGCCTTCCAGCGCTTCTTTATAGGAGGCCGGTTCGGTGGCGAACGGTAAGGCGCGTGCGGTTTTGGTCAGCAGGCTGCGGTAGCCGGCCAACTCCATGTTCAAGCGCTTGGACAAGTCGCCCAAGGTCTGATTCTTGCGGGCTTCGGCGAGGTCTTCGCTGGCGGCCTTGTACACAGGCTCTGCCGGCAGGCCTCGGCCATCCCAACTGGCGATGGCTGCCACGGTGCGCGGCATGGTGCCGACCACTTCCGGGTTACCGACGCTTTTGAAGAGCAGCGCCACGATCGGCACCAGAAACACCAGCAACAGAAACAGCACCAACGGCGCGATCAAGGCTTGTGCTTTCCAGCGGTTGATCCGCTCGGCGTGCTTGAGCCGCTGCTTCAAGGTGGGGTCAGTGCCCGCGTTCACGGGAACGGCGATAGCCATGGCGTACTCCGGAAATCTTTGATCATTGCAAAGGTGGCAAACGCCGCCTCGAACTTTTGGTGCTGATCGTTCCCACGCTCTGCGTGGAAACGCATCCAGTGACGCTCTGCGTCACAGGGACGCGGAGCGTCCCGGGCGGCATTCCCACGCAGAGCGTGGGAACGATCATCCGGTGAACCGTCGTCCCGTGTGGCGTGGTTACTTGGCAGCCCAGGAATTGAAGCGCTGCTCCAGTTGCTCGCCGTTGTCAGCCCAGAAGCTGACGTCGATCTGCACCTGGTTGGCGATGTTTTCCGGGGTGGTCGGCATGTCTTTCAGGACATCCTTGGACAGCAATGGCACGGCTTGAGTGTTGGCCGGGCCGTAAGCGATGTTTTCCGAGTAAGTCTTCTGCTGCTGCGGAGCCACCGAGAACGCGATGAATTTCTTCGCCGCTTCAGCGCGGGTTTTATCCAGGCCTTTTGGAATCGCCCATGCGTCGAAGTCGTAGATACCGCCGTTCCATACCACTTTCAGGTTGCTTTCTTTCTGTACCGCCGCGATCCGGCCGTTGTAGGCCGAGCTCATGACCACGTCACCGGAGGCGAGGTATTGCGGCGGTTGTGCGCCGGCTTCCCACCACTGGATGCTCGGCTTGAGCTCATCGAGCTTCTTGAACGCACGGTCCTGACCGTCTTTGCCGGCCAGCACTTTGTAGACGTCTTTCGGCGCAACGCCGTCAGCCATCAATGCGAACTCCAGGGTGTACTTGGCGCCTTTACGCAGGCCGCGTTTACCCGGGAATTTCTTGGTATCCCAGAAATCGACCCAACTGGTCGGAGCAGTTTTCAGCTTGTCGGCGTTGTAGGCCAGCACGGTCGACCACACGAAGAAGCCCACGCCGCATGGCTGGATAGCACCTTTGACGTAGTCTTCGGTCTTGCCGAACAGCGCAGGGTCGAGTTGCTCGAACATGTCTTCGTCGCAACCACGGGACAGTTCTGGCGATTCAACTTCCACCAGGTCCCAGGACACGCTCTTGGTGTCGACCATGGCTTTGACCTTGGCCATCTCGCCGTTGTACTCGCCAGCGATGATTTTGCCGTTGCCCGCTGCTTCCCACGGTGCGTAGAAGGCCTTGACCTGCGCCGCCTTGTTCGCCCCGCCAAAGGACACCACGGTCAGGTCCGGGCCCGCCGCCATTGCGTGTGCCGCGCCGATCATGCCCATGACCAAAGCGGTGAATTTCAGGGATCTCAACATTTATTGTTCTCCAACTGCAGGGTTAGTGTTGGTGAAGCAGGGGGGCGATCAATGCGCCTCTAGAAGTGGGTCGAGCGCGCGAACGTGTTCGACCTGCCAGCCAAGCGGTACCACATCGCCGACAGCGAGCGCGGGATCGAGCTCGGCAATCGGTTGTTTCACGAAGAAGTCGGTCTTGCCGCAGACTTCCAGGCGAACCCGGACGTGGTCGCCCAGATAGATAAATTCCGCCACCCGCCCTGAGAAGCGGTTGACGCAGGACTCGCTCGAACCATTGAGGCTCACACGCTCCGGGCGAATCGACAGCGTGACGGGTTCGCCGGTCTTGCCGACATTGACCGCCAGGGCTTCAACCTTTTCACCGCGACCGAGCTCAACCACGCAACGGTCACCGGTGTGGCTGTGCAAGCGGCCATTGAGACGGTTGTTCTCGCCGATGAAGTTGGCGACGAAGGTGTTCTTCGGTTCTTCATAGAGGGAGCGCGGTGGCGCGATCTGCTGTATCTCGCCCTGGTGGAACACGGCGACGCGGTCGGACATGGTCAGGGCTTCGCCCTGGTCGTGGGTCACGTAGACCACGGTCACACCGAGGCGCTGGTGCAGGTGTTTGATTTCCATCTGCATGTGTTCACGCAGTTGTTTGTCCAGTGCGCCGAGAGGTTCGTCCATCAGCACCAGTTGCGGTTCGAACACCAACGCACGGGCCAAGGCCACACGCTGTTGCTGGCCGCCGGACAGTTGCGCCGGATAACGCTGGGCGAAGGTGTCGAGCTGAACCATGCTCAAAACACGTTTGACCCGGTCACTGACATCGCTCTTGTTCAAGCCGCGCACGGTCAGCGGGAACGCCAGGTTCTCGGCGACCGTCATGTGCGGAAACAACGCGTAGTTCTGGAACACCATGCCGATGTCGCGTTTATGCGGCGGCACGTTGTTGATGGAACGCCCGGCCAGTTGAATCTCCCCGGCGGTCGGCGTTTCGAAACCGGCGAGCATCATCAGACTGGTGGTCTTGCCGGAGCCGGACGGCCCGAGCAAGGTGAGGAATTCGCCTTTGCGAATATCCAGGTTGAGGTCTTTGACGATCAGGTTCTCGCCGTCGTAGCTCTTTTGCACTCCACGAAAGCTGACCAGAATATCGCTGGCCCCTGCGCTTGAATCAACCTGGCTCATACCCACACCTTTGTTATTGATGACTGCTGTGGACTAAGCCTAGTGGACGCTGGGAGCGGCGCAAATCGGGGCGCAGGAGAGAATCGCCTCAGCCGGATGGAAGGTTGGGGGTAGGGATTGCCCTACAAGGATGGCGGGGATGGATATGTCGATTCTGGATCGCGACAGGCGGTGAGCTGCAAGCCGCAAGAACAGGCAAAAGCGGCTTTGTGTGCATGTCGCAAATGGACATGCCGACACGGCCCCTGTAGGAGCGCATAAAGATTCAGAGGAGCTTGTGCTCCATCGCGTACTTCACCAGTTCGGCCAGGGAGGTGATGTTGAGTTTCTGCATCAGCCGCGCCTTGTGGGTGCTGATGGTTTTGCTGCTCAGGGCCAGTTGTTGGGCGATGTCGTTGACATTGGCGCCTTGGGCCAGGCGTTCAAACACCGAGAACTCACGCTCCGACAGCAACGAGTGCAACGGCCGCGAATCAGTCAGGCCGACTTCGAAAACCATACGGTCGGCCAGGTCCGGGTCGATGTATCGCCCGCCCGCCGCGACTTTGCGGATTGCCGTCAGCAGCAATGCCGGATCGCTGTCCTTGGTCGCATAGCCTGCGGCGCCAACCTTCAACGCCCGAGCGGCCATTTGCGCTTCGTCGTGCATCGACAACACCAGAATCGCCGGGGGATTGTTCAAGGCGCGAATCCGCGGGATCGCTTCCAGGCCGTTAACGCCGGGCATGGAGATATCCAGCAACACCACTTCGCAGGGAACATGGCGCAAGGTCTCGAGCAACTGCTCGCCATTGCTCGCCTCCCCGACCACCAGCAAGTCCTTGGCCAGGCCGATCAATTGCTTGATGCCTTCGCGAACGATGGTGTGGTCTTCGGCTACCAGTACACGGATCACGTTCTTCTCCATTCTTCTTATGTCAGAGCCAAGATCAATCGCGGGCTTGCCCGCGAAGACGCCAGTCCAAACAACTTAAAACCATCAGGCTTCGTCCAGCGGCACTCGCACCGTCAGGGTCGTCCCCTCCCCCGGCTCACTCTCAAGCGATAACCGCCCGCCCATGATCAACACCCGCTCACGCATGCCGACCACACCGAAGGATGTCGGCCGGCCAGTGCCGGCGACAAATCCTACGCCATCATCGCTGACAGTCAGACAGAGTTCATTGCCCTCAAGGGTCAGCGTCAGTTCAACAGTATGCGCCTGAGCGTGGCGCATGACATTGGTCAGCGCTTCCTGAAGGATCCGGAACAGCCCGATGGCCTTGGCATCGCTGAGCACCGGCAGGTTATCCGGCACTTGCACCAGGCACGGAATCTGCGTGCGCGCTTCGAACCGCCGCGCCTGCCATTCGATCGCCGACGCAATCCCGGCATCCAGAATCGGCGGCCGTAGCGCCGTGGCCACGTCGCGCACCAGTTGAAACAGCTGAGCGATCAACCGCTTCATGCTGTTCAAGCGCTCGTGCAGGCCCGGGTCGAGCTGGGCGTAGGCCAGTTCGCACATGGACGTTTCCAGCTTCAATACGGTCAACATCTGACCCAGCTCGTCGTGAACTTCCCGGGCGATGCGCGCCTTTTCCTCTTCCCGCACGCTCTCCAGATGGGCGGACAACTCGCGCAATTGCTCGCGGGAGCTGGCCAGTTCCAGTTCGATGCGCTTGCTCTCGGTGATGTCCCAGACGATCCCGTCCCAGACATAGGCGCCGTCTTCGAGGCGGCGGGTGATGGCCTTGATCTCGGCCCAACGCTGCTCACCCTGACGGGTCAGGATCCGCCCCTGCCACGACCAGTCGCTGTCGGTGTCCAGCGCATGATCCTGAGTCTGGTGATAACTGGCTTTGTCGTCCGGGTGCACCAGACTGCGCAGGCCTTTGTCCCGATGGGCCAGAGTGGCCGGCGAGTACCCCACCAGGCTCTCGCTGCCTTCACTGATGTAGGCAAAGTCGATCTGCCCGGTCACCGGCGCGCGCTCCAGACGAAAGACCAGGCCGGGGACGTTGGCGGCGATCCCTTGCAGCCGCGCCTCGCTTTCCTGCAACGCGGCCAGGGCGCGACGACGCTCGGTGACATCATTGAGGTAAACCACCAGGTATTCGCCATCGCGAAAGCGCAAGAAGCTCAACGAAACATCCGCCGGCAGAATACTGCCGTCCGCTCGCACGCAATTGGTTTCGAAACTTTGCGGCCCTTCTTCACTGGCCCGGGCGCGTTTCCACAGGCTCAGCCAGCGGTCCATGTGCAAGCCGGGCTCGAAGTCGATCAATGGTCGATCAATGATCCCGCCTGCCGGGTAGCCGAGCATGGTTTCGGCCGCTCGGTTGGCATAGCGCACATGGCTGTCCCAGTTGACCCAGAGGATGCCGACGGTGCTCTGATCGATGGAAAACTGCGTGAGGCGCAAGGCCTCTTCGCTGGCCTCGCGCAGGGCAATGTCTTCGCGCGCCGCCAGCAATCGTTGCTCCAGGCTGTGTTGTTGGCGACGTTGCCAAAACACAATGGCCATGCAGCTCAACAGCAACACCACCAAGAGCAGGCTGAGGTTTTGCCAAAAACCCGGCGACTCGGACAGTCGCGGATACTTGGGTTGCAGCCATTGATTGTGCAGTTGTTCGAGGTCCTTGGCCGGGATCGCCCGCAGTGCGCTTTCGACAATCCCGGCCAACTCCGGCCAGTCCCGACGCGTGGCCACTCGCAGCAGTTGCGGGAAACCGATATCGCCCACCACGGCCAACCCCGAGAACTCAGGCTCGGCAGACAGACGCCCGAACTGTGCTTCATCGACCACGGCATAACCGGCCTGCTGACTCAACAACAGTTGCAGCGCCTGGCGTTCCAGAGGCACGCCTTGCAGGTTCAGATGAGGATAATTGCTGCGCAAATAATCGGCAGTGACGCTGGGCATGCGCACAGCGACGCGAGTCTGGCTGTCGAGCTTTTCCAGCTCTACCGCACCGGTGCTCTTCTGGTCACTAACCACCAGTTGCGGCACCCGCATATAAGGGTCGGAAAATTGCCAGAACCGCAAACCCGCGGGGGTTTGCGTCAGCCCCGGCGCGATATCGATGTCACCTTCACGGGCGGCGGCTTCCAGTTGCGCAAGATCAGGATAATTGCGCCAGCTCAGTTCGATCTTGAGCGCCTTGGCCAGCCACTTCATCAGTTCGACGTTAACCCCGGACAGGCGCTGCAAGCGGCGATCGTATTGGGCATAGGGCGTTTGCAACACCACTCCGACCCGCAACTCGCCATGCTGGGCCAGCCATTGCTGTTGCGCTGGCGACAGGTGCACGACGTGCGCCGGTGGCGCGGGCGCCGCCCAGCCCATCAAGGGAAACCACAAACAGCCGATAACCCACAGGCAGCGAAAATGCATCATCGAAGTCTCACACTGACAAATACTGACCAACCCATTAGGCTGCCGGATTAACTTCTGGCCTGGAATATCCGATGCCCCCTGTCTACCGCCTGGCACTGCCAGCATTGTGCCTGTCGTTGATCCTGCCTTGCGCGTTTTCCGTCGAGGCGGCCGACCCGGCGCCTGCCGCTGCGGAAACCCCCGCAGAAGAAAAACCGGTCGAACGCCAGCCGCTGCTTGAGCGTAGTCAGGAAGAAGCGGCAGCACTTGAGCGAAAAATCCCTGCGCAGGAACAGCAACAACTGCAAGCCGGCACCGACAGCTTTCTCGCCTTGTGGAAACCGGCCAATACCGCCGAACCCAAAGGCGCGGTGATTATCATCCCGGGCGCCGGTGAAACCGTTGACTGGCCGCAAGCGATCAGCCCATTGCGGCGCAAGTTGCCGGACGTCGAGTGGAGCAGCCTGAGTATCACCTTGCCGGACCTGCAAAGCGAAGTCATTGCGCCACGTATCGTCGAAGTCGCGCCAGCGCCCAAAAAGCCTGATGCCGGCAGCAAAGACGCCACGACCGCGGCGCCCATCGAACAGGTGGCCGGCGGCGAAGCGGATGTGGCCGACAAGGCCATCGTCGAAACCACCGATGAACAAGCCAAAGCCGACGCGGAGCGAATCTTCGCCCGCATCGATGCAGCCATCGCCTACGCCGAACAACAAAGCGCTCGCAGCATCGTCGTGCTGGGTCATGGCACCGGTGCTTATTGGGCCGCGCGTTATCTGAGCGAAAAGCAGCCATCGCAAGTCGAAAAGTTGGTGATGGTCGCCGCGCAGACGCCTGTTACAGCGACGCCGGCGCTGGCTGAACTCACACCTACCTTGAAGCTGCCTACCGCAGATATCTTCTATATGGATAAGCCGGTGGACCGTAACGCGGCGCTGGAACGTTTGCAGGCCAGCAAGCGCTTGAAAACTTCGGGGTTCAGCCAGGTATCGCTCAAGGCTTTGCCGGGGAATGCCAAGGCCGAGCAAGAGCAATTGGTCCGTCGGGTGCGGGGTTGGTTGAATCCGCAGCCTGTGGCGGACTGATAGACCGAGTCGTCCTCATCGCGGGCAAGCCTCGCTCCCACAGAATTTGAGTCGTACGCAATTTTTGCTATCGACATAAAACCTGTGGGAGCGGGCTTGCCCGCGATGGCGGCATCCTTGGCGACACAAATCGTTGTTGCTACCGAAAATCCCGCCGCTCACGAATCAACGTATAAGCAGTATGCAATTCACGAGTCTTGTCCGTGGCCTCACGAACCTGCAACGCCGTCGCACCGCTGCCGGCAATTTTGTCCGGGTGATGACGACTGAGCAGGCGTCGATAGGCGCGCTTGATTTGCGCCGGCTCACTGGTCGCCGACACGCCCAATAGCCGCAAGGCGTCCTGGTAAGTCACGGCGCCACTGGCCAATGGGCGTTTCGGCTCGTAGTCGCTCGCCAGTGCCTGGATTTGTTGCTGCGTCCATCCCAGCCATTTGCCCCACTGGGCAATCAGCTCGCGCTCACTGCTACCGGCGCGGCCATCGGCCCAGACCATCCGCCAACAGGCACGCAAAACACCTTCCGCCGCATGGGGTTGAGCACTCAGGCGTCGCAGGTAACCGCGCAACCGATCATGTCCCGACTTACCACGATTGAATGCCGCTATCGCCCGACGTTGCGCCGATTCGGTCATCTCCAGCGAGCGCATTTCCTGCCGCGCCTGCTGGATGTGCCCATCCACTACCCGCCCATCGCTCTTGGCCAATCGGCCCAGCAACACGAACAGCAGTTCATCGTTGCGCAGTACCGAGCGACCACCGAGTTTTTCCCATAAATGCGCCCAGCTCTGCAGGTGCAAGCGCCGGTCCAGCGCCTGTCCCAACAAAGCACCGAGCATGGCCCCCGGAATGCTGGCTATGGCAAAGCCCGCTCCGGCTCCAATCAGAGTCCCTGGCCACAACATGTCAGCGTCTCGCTTCTATCAGAGTGTCTACTTCAGCCAGGCGTTCGTGAGTGCCGACATCCACCCAATGCCCGTTCAGGCGTTCGCCGGTCACTTGCCCGTCAGCCATGGCTTTGCGCAGCAGCGGCGCAAGCTTGAAGGCCCCGGCCGAGCAACCGTCAAACAGCTGCGGGTGCAGCACGGCGATGCCGCTGTAGGTGAGGGTTGAGGTATCCGGCCGACCGTCCTGCACATGGCCATCGACCAAAGTGAAATCTCCACTCGGGTGATGCGCCGGATTGTCCGCCAATACCAGATGAGCGAGCCCGGCGATGGGCTGATGCAACACACCGAAGTCGTAGTCGGTCCAGATGTCACCATTGACCACCACAAAAGCTTCGTCACCCAACAACGGCAACGCACGGAAAATACCCCCACCGGTCTCCAGCGGCTCACCTTCCGCCGAGTACTGAATGCTCACGCCATACCGCGAACCATCGCCCAGATAGTCTTCGATCTGCTGACCGAGCCAGGCATGGTTGATCACGATCTCGCTAAACCCTGCAGCCGCCAAGGCGCGCAGGTGATATTCGATCAGGGGTACTCCACCGGCGCGAACCAGCGGTTTTGGCGTGGTCAGGGTCAGCGGACGCATGCGCTCGCCTTTACCCGCCGCCAGAATCATCGCCTTCATGCAGTCGCTCCAGCACGCAGACTGGCCAGCAATTCACCCAGCTCCGCCAGCTCAGGGCGACGGGCGATGACCGCGTCTATATAAGCAAAGAAGCGCGGCACATCACCGAGGTAGCGTGGCTTGCCATCGCGATGGCAGATGCGGGCGAAAATGCCGATGACTTTCAGATGCCGCTGCACGCCCATCAGGTCGCTGGCGCGCAGGAAGTCTTCAAAGTCTGGCTGAACCGGGATGTCGAGCGCGCCTGCCTGCTGCCAGTAATCCTCCAGCCAGCCACGCACACGCTCTTCAGGCCAGCTGAGGAACGCATCCTTGAACAGGCAGGTCACGTCATACGTCACCGGACCGTAGACCGCGTCCTGGAAATCCAGTACGCCGGGGTTTGGCTCGCTGAGCATCAGATTGCGCGGCATGTAGTCGCGATGCACCAGGACTTTGGGTTGAGCCAGAGCGCTGTCGATCAGCAAGTCGCTGACCTGTTGCCAGAGCGTTTGCTGCGCCGAGTCGAACTCGATACCCAGTTCGCGCTTCACGTACCACTCGGGGAACAATTCCAGCTCGCGACGCAACAGCGCCACGTCATAACTTGGCAGCGGCGCCACCATCGGCAACTGCTGAAAAGCCAGCAGCGCCTGCAGGGCATCCTTGAACAAATCGTCGGCGTTTTCGCTGTCGATCACGTCCAGGTAGGTCTTGTTGCCCAGGTCATTGAGCAAAAGAAAACCACGCTCAAGGTCTTCGGCATGAATTTTCGGCACGTTTATTCCGGATTTCGCCAGCAAAAAAGCGATATCCACGAAGGGTTTGCAGTTTTCCTGGGGCGGCGGCGCGTCCATCACGACGAAACTTCTGCCTTCGCCTTCCCAGCGGAAATAGCGCCGAAAACTCGCGTCGCTACTGGCCGCAGTCAACGTGGCCGGGGGCACGGCGCCCCAACCTTGTGCTGCAAAGAGGATAGCCAACTGTTCATCGAGCCAAACTTTCAGGTGTTGCAAGCGTACATCTTGGTCAGGCATTGCAAGGGTCTCCGACGGCGCTAGCCGTCAAGCGGGTCATGCTTTATTATCCAGCATCTTTTTCAGACCATCGAGAGGCGTGCGGCCCACACCGCGGGCAGATGGCACGCAGGAAGCCCGGACTAATAAGATGGCATTGAAATCCCCCGCGTTTCGTAAAAAATTTCCGTTGTTGGTTACCGGCAGTCTGCTGGCCCTGCAACCTCTAGCCACTTCGTTCGTGGTCGCCGCTGAACAGTATGACTGCTCAGTCTCTGCTTCGGGTGCCTGGGACTGTGCGCCAAAGGCGCCGGCAGCTGCATTGCCGCCACGCCCCGTCCATGACGGCAGCGCAGTTTCCGCCACTGGCGAAGCCCCGGCAGACACCGGCGCCAAGCCTGCGCTGGTTACCGAGTCCAAGGGCCGCGGCCTGAAGTCGCGTAGTGAAGACTACAGCCACCTCGACTGGGTTCCGCGTGAGAAGCTCACCGCAGCGCAATTGGCCGAAACCGGTCCTTACTGCTCTGGTTCCTATATCGAACCGATTCGTCCTGGCATGAATGACAAGACGGATAAAAGTGACGCTCCAACCTTTATCGGCGCCAAAGCCTCCCGCTATAAGCAGGAGGAACAGATCGCGACCCTGGCCGGTGACGTGGTCATGCGTCAGGGCAGCATGCAGGCCGAAGCCGACGAAGCGAACCTGTACCAGGCCGAAAGCCGAGGCGAACTGAGCGGCAACGTGCGCATTCGCGACAACGGCGCACTGATCGTGGGCGACCATGCCGACGTGCAGCTCGATACCGGTGAAGCCAAGGTCGACAACGCCGAATACGTGATGCACAAATCGCGTATCCGCGGGAGCGCGCTGTACGCCAAGCGTGCCGAGAACGCGATCATCCGTCTCAAGGATGGTACGTACACCACGTGCGAACCGGACAGCAACGCCTGGCAACTCAAGGGCAACAACATCACCTTGAACCCGGCGACCGGTTTCGGTACCGCGACCAACGTGACGCTGCGGGTCAAAGACATTCCGGTTCTGTATACGCCGTACATCTACTTCCCGATCGACGACCGTCGCCAGTCCGGCTTCCTGCCGCCGACGGTGGGCACCGGCAGCGATACCGGCTTCCTGCTGGTTACCCCGTACTACTTCAACCTGGCACCGAACTACGATGCCACGTTGTACCCGCGCTACATGAGCAAGCGTGGCCTGTTGATGGAAGGCGAGTTCCGCTACCTGACCGAGTCCAGCGAAGGTCAGCTCGGCGCCGCCTATCTCAACGACGACAACACCGATCGCAGCAACCAGACCGACTACGAAAAAACCCGCTACATGTACAACTGGCAGCACAAGGGTGGTCTGGACTCGCGCGTAATGACTCAGGTCGATTACACCAAGATCAGCGATCCTTATTACTTCCAGGATTTGCAGACTGATCAGATTGGTGTGAAAAGTGCCGATTTCGTGAATCAGCAAGGTTCTGTCACCTATCGTGGCGACAGCTACACCGCTCGTTTGAATGCCCAGGCTTATCAGCTGGCGACCGTTTCGAACATCACGCCTTATGATCGTTTGCCGCAGATCACCTTCAACGGAAAACTGCCCTACCATCCGGAAGGTCTGGATTTCGATTACGAGACTGAAATCGTCCGCTTCGATCGTGATTTGAAAAATGGCGACTTCGTAAACGAAGATGGCACCGTTGAACCGCGACTTGATAACAATGTCTCCGGACTGGCACGTGCCAATGGCAACCGTTTGAACCTCAAGCCGGGTGTCAGCCTGCCGTTGAACTGGACTTATGGTTTCTTGAAACCATCCCTGAAGTACCAGTACACCCAGTACGATCTGGATCTGGATGGTACCGGCAAGAGCCAGATTGCTGCTCAAAGCGCAGAAGCGAACCGGCTCAACGGAACCTACAGCCGTAACCAGAACCGTGGTGTGCCGATTGCGAGCATCGACAGCGGCCTGTACTTCGATCGCGACACGCAATGGTTCGGCAAGAATTATCGCCAGACCCTGGAACCTCGCCTGTTCTACCTCTATGTACCTGAGGAAGACCAAGCGGATATTCCGGTATTCGACACCGGCGAATACACCTTCAACTACGCCTCGCTGTTCCGCGATAACCGCTTCTCCGGCTCCGACCGTGTCGGCGACGAGAACAAGCTGTCGCTGGGCGTGACCAACCGCTGGATTGAAGATAACGGCTTCGAACGTCAACGCATCAGCGTCGGCCAGGCCTTGTACTTCAAGGACCGCGAAGTCCAGCTGCCAGGTATCGATGCGAAAACCCGCGACGATGCCCAAGCCAACGTCTCGCCGTATGCACTGGAATACGAATACCGCTGGAACCGCGATTGGCGCACCACCGCTGACTACAACTGGGACCCGGACAGCCGCAGCCCTCGCTCGGGCAGCGCGATGTTCCACTACCAGCCTGAAGACAACCCGAACAAGGTCATCAACGCCGGTTATCGCTATCGCAACGACCAGGTCCGTTATGACCAGAACACCGGTAAATGGTCGGTGGGTGGTGGCGATTACGGCACCCCGGGCACTCCTGGCTACGTGAAGGACTACTACAAGATCAAACAGCACGACTTCTCGGTGATCTGGCCGATCGTGCCGCAATGGAACGCCATCAGCCGCTGGCAGTATGACTACAACCGCAACCGTACTCTGGAAGCCTTCGGTGGTTTCGAATACGACAACTGCTGCTGGAAATTGCGCCTGATCAACCGTTACTGGGTCAGCTATGACGAATTCAGTCAGAACGCCCCGGAAAACGAAAAAGGCGACCACGGCGTCTTCCTCCAAATTGTTCTGAAGGGACTCGGCGGCCTCACCGGCGCCAAGGTAGAGAGCTTCCTCGACAAAGGCATCCAAGGTTATCGTGAACGTGAAGACCAAGCTTTCTGATTGTCTGCGCCCGCTGATGCTGGGCGCGCTGTTCCTGGGTACCGCGGCCAACGCTGCGGTACAGTCCATCGATAAAGTGGTGGCCATCGTCGACAACGACGTGGTCATGCAGAGCCAACTGGACCAGCGTGTTCACGAAGTTCAGCAAACCATCGCCAAACGCGGTGCTGCCGTACCACCTGCAGGCGTGCTGGATCAGCAGGTGCTCGAGCGTCTGATCGTCGAAAACCTGCAACTGCAGATCGGCGAGCGTTCCGGCATCCGCATTACCGATGAAGAACTGAACCAGGCCGTCGGCACCATTGCCCAGCGCAATAACATGTCGATCGAACAATTCCGCGCCGCCCTGGCCCGCGACGGCCTGTCTTATGACGACGCTCGTGACCAGATCCGTCGCGAAATGATCATCAGCCGTGTGCGTCAGCGCCGTGTAGCTGAACGCATCCAGGTGTCCGAGCAGGAAGTGAAGAACTTCCTGGCCTCCGACCTGGGCAAGATGCAGCTGTCCGAAGAATTCCGTCTGGCCAACATCCTGATTCCTACGCCGGAAAGCGCCAACTCCGACGCGATTCAGAATGCCGCCAAACAAGCCGACGCGGTTTACCAGCAGCTCAAGCAAGGCGCCGACTTCGGTCAGTTGGCAATTGCCAAATCCGCCAGCGAAACCGCGCTGGAAGGCGGCGACATGGGCTGGCGCAAAGCAGCCCAACTGCCACCTCCGTTCGATCGCCTGTTGGGCACCATGGCAGTGGGTGACGTGACCCAGCCAATGCGTACACCGGGCGGCTTCATCATTTTGAAGATCCTCGACAAGCGTGGTGGCGAAGCCCAGGTGCGTGACGAAGTGCATGTGCGTCACATCCTGGTCAAACCAAGCCCGATCCGCGACGAAGAAAAAACCAAAGCACTGGCTCAATCGCTCTACTCCCGTATCGAAGCGGGCGAAGATTTCGGTGAGCTGGCGAAAAGCTTCTCGGAAGACCCGGGTTCCGCCCTCAACGGCGGCGACCTGAACTGGATCGACCCGAATGCACTGGTGCCTGAATTCCGCGAAGTGATGGCCAAGACCCCGCAAGGTCAGCTGTCCAAGCCGTTCCAGACGCAATATGGCTGGCACGTTCTGGAAGTCCTTGGCCGCCGCGCCACCGACAGCACCACCCAGGCCCGTGAGCAGCAAGCGATGACCGTACTGCGTAACCGCAAATACGACGAAGAGCTGCAAACCTGGCTGCGTCAGATCCGTGATGAAGCGTATGTAGAAATCAAGCTCCCTGGTGCAGACCAGGCAACGCAGTGAAACCCAAGCGTTTCGCGTTGACCCCCGGCGAACCGGCCGGCATAGGTCCCGACCTGTGCCTGCTGCTTGCCTCGCAAGCCCAGCCACATCCCCTGATTGCCATTACCAGCCGCGACCTGCTCCTTGAGCGGGCCGCGCAGCTGGGCGTGGTCGTCGACCTGCTACCGGTCACGCCGGACAGCTGGCCGGATGCTCCCGCCCCGGCCAACAGCCTGTATGTGTGGGATACGCCGCTTAACGCCAAGGTTATCGCCGGGCACCTGGACAAAGCCAATGCGGCTTTCGTTCTGGAAACCCTGACGCGTGCTGGCCAGGGCTGCCAGGACGGGCATTTCGCCGGCATGATCACCGCCCCTGTGCACAAGGGCGTGATCAATGAATCCGGAATCGCCTTTTCCGGGCACACGGAATTTCTCGCTGACCTGACTCATACCGCGCAAGTGGTAATGATGCTCGCCACCCGCGGCTTGCGCGTGGCATTGGTCACCACTCACCTGCCCCTTCGCGAGGTTGCCGATGCAATCACCCCGGAGCGCCTGGAGCGGGTCACGCGGATCCTGCATGCCGACCTGCAAGAAAAATTCGGCATCGCCCAGCCACGCATCCTGGTTTGCGGGCTTAACCCGCACGCCGGTGAAGGCGGTCACCTGGGCCATGAAGAAATCGACATCATCGAACCTACATTAGAGCGCCTGCGCGGCGAGGGCATGGACCTTCGCGGTCCCCTGCCCGCCGACACTCTATTTACCCCCAAATATCTGGAGCACTGCGACGCGGTGCTGGCGATGTACCACGACCAGGGCCTGCCCGTGCTGAAATACAAAGGCTTCGGCGCGGCAGTCAACGTGACCCTCGGCTTGCCGATCATCCGCACATCAGTCGACCACGGCACCGCCCTGGATCTGGCCGGCAGCGGCAAAATCGACACCGGCAGCCTGCAAGTCGCCCTGGAAACCGCCTACCAGATGGCCGAGACCCGTTTATGACCGAGCATTACCAACACCGGGCGCGCAAGCGCTTCGGCCAGAACTTCCTGCACGATGCCGGCGTTATCGACCGCATCCTGCGTTCCATTCACGCCAAACCCGAAGACCGTCTGCTGGAAATCGGCCCGGGCCAGGGTGCATTGACCGAAGGCCTGCTCAACAGCGGCGCCCAACTGGACGTGGTGGAGCTGGACAAGGACCTGATCCCGATCCTTAACCAGCAGTTCGCCAGCAAGAGCAATTTCCATCTGCACCAGGGCGACGCGCTGAAGTTCGACTTCAACAGCCTGAACGCCGCGCCAAACAGCCTGCGAGTGGTCGGAAACCTGCCGTACAACATCTCTACGCCGCTGATTTTTCATCTGCTGCACAACTCCAGCCTGATTCGTGACATGCACTTCATGCTGCAAAAGGAAGTGGTCGAGCGTCTGGCGGCGGGACCTGGTGGCGGTGACTGGGGTCGCCTGTCGATCATGGTTCAGTACCATTGCCGGGTCGAGCATTTGTTCAACGTCGGCCCGGGCGCATTCAATCCGCCGCCGAAAGTCGATTCGGCCATCGTGCGTCTGGTGCCTCACGCGGTACTCCCGCATCCAGCCAAAGATCACAAACTGCTGGAGCGCGTCGTACGCGAAGCCTTCAACCAGCGTCGCAAAACATTGCGCAACACGCTCAAACTGCTGCTGAGCAACGCCGAAATTGAAGCCGCCGGCGTCGATGGCAGCCTGCGCCCCGAGCAGCTCGATCTGGCTGCCTTCGTGCGCCTGGCCGACAAGCTCAGCGAACAAGTCCTACAGAAGCCTGTCACCGACTGAAAGGCGATGAGCGCTATCGGGTAGGACGCCACTCTGGTTTACTACCCGATACTTGGCCTAGACTGAGTTCTATCAGCTACGCCCCGCGTCCCGCTTCGTTTCTAAGGCCTTTTGCATGTCCGATCCTCGTTATCAGGTCGACGTCAGCGTCGTCACCCGCTATCTGGCAGAACAATCGCAACCCGAGCACAATCGCTTTGCCTTCGCCTACACCATCACCGTGCAAAACAATGGCCTGGTGCCCGCCAAACTGCTTTCACGGCACTGGGTGATCACCGACGGTGACGGGCATGTCGAGGAGGTTCGCGGTGCAGGCGTCGTCGGCCAGCAGCCGTTGATCGACGCGGGCAAGAGCCATACTTACAGCAGCGGCACCGTCATGACCTCCAAGGTCGGTACGATGCAAGGCACTTATGAAATGGTCGCCTCCGACGGCAAACACTTCGATGCCATCATCGCACCGTTCCGTCTGGCGGTACCCGGAGCTCTGCACTGATGGCGACGTATGCCGTAGGCGATTTGCAAGGTTGCCTTGAGCCACTGCAATGCCTGCTCAAGCAAGTCGCCTTCGACCCTGCCCGGGACCGTCTGTGGCTGGTGGGTGACCTCATCAACCGTGGCCCACAGTCGCTGGAAACCTTGCGCTTCCTCTATAGCATCCGTGAGTCACTGGTGTGCGTACTCGGCAACCATGATCTGCACTTGCTGGCGGTCGGGCAAAATATCGAACGCCTGAAGAAGGCCGACACGCTACGCGAGATTCTTGAAGCACCCGATTGCGGAGAGCTGCTTGAGTGGGTTCGGCAGCAGAAACTCATGCACTACGACGAACAGCGAAATATCGCTCTGGTCCATGCCGGCATCCCGCCACAGTGGTCATTGCGCAAAGCCTTGAAGTGCGCCGCTGAAGTCGAAGAAGCCCTGCACGACGACAACCGCTTCGCGCCTTACCTCGACGGCATGTACGGCAACGAGCCGGTGAAATGGGACAACGACCTCAAAGGCGCAGCGCGCTTGCGAGTCATCACCAACTATTTCACCCGGATGCGCTTTTGCACCAGTGACGGCAAGCTTGATCTCAAGGGCAAGGAAGGCGTCGACACCGCACCGCCGGGTTATGCGCCGTGGTTCACCCACAAGGAGCGCAAGACCAAAGGCCTGAAGATCATCTTCGGTCACTGGGCGGCGCTGGAAGGCCAATGCAACGAGCCGGGTCTGTTTGCGCTCGACACCGGTTGCGTCTGGGGTGGCGCCATGACCTTGATGAACGTCGACACCGGCGAGCGCCTGCAATGCAAGTGCGACCCACATGGCAACATTCGGCCGCCAGTCGCAGCCTCTATTCCCGAACAAACGTCAGCCAGCGCCCCGCGCTAGACTGCGCTTTCAGCCGAGCCACAGGAGCCCGCCATGAGCGAATTCAAACGTATCCCCCCAGAGCAAGCCCAGGCCTTGCGCGAACAAGGCGCGGTGGTGGTCGATGTCCGCGACCCGGCAACTTTTGCCGCGCTGCACATCGCCGGCTCGAAGCATCTGGACAACCATTCCCTGCATGCTTTCATTCAAGGCGCTGACCTCGACGCGCCGACAGTAGTGGTCTGCTATCACGGTAATTCCAGCCAGGGCGCTGCCGCTTACCTGATCAGTCAGGGTTTCTCCGACGTCTACAGCATGGATGGCGGTTTTGAGCTGTGGCGTACGACCTATCCTTCGGAAACGGCGCAAGGTACTTCCGAATAATTTTTTTGTAATGCGCAAGCCCCGGCCCCCGCGGGCTCGCGCGATTGCAGACGAACGGTCTGCCATAACTAATTACGCATCTTGCCTTTACCTCCCGAATTCCCAACTATCCTTAAGCGCAGGCCATCCAAAACAGGGGAGAGCCGGTACACCGGCGCACGGGTCATCGGGAGTAGCTTTCGGAGCAGTCAGTTCCGGAAGAGTTCTGGGGGGTAAACAGCAACTGCCTGTTCGGTTGCTGCCAGCATCGACTGAGTGATCCGGCGTCGGCTCCACGTATCGAGCGAGGTGACGTCATGAGTATCTTTAGCCACTTCCAACAACGCTTCGAGTCCACACGCCAGGAAGAATTCTCCCTGCAGGAGTACCTGGAACTGTGCAAAAAGGACCGCAGCGCCTACGCCTCCGCGGCCGAGCGTCTCTTGCTGGCCATCGGCGAACCGGAGCTGCTCGACACCTCGACCAACTCGAGGCTGTCGCGAATCTTTTCCAACAAGGTGATCCGCCGCTATCCGGCCTTTGAGGACTTCCACGGGATGGAAGAATGCATCGACCAGATCGTGTCGTATTTCCGCCATGCCGCTCAGGGTCTGGAAGAAAAGAAACAGATCCTCTACCTGCTGGGCCCTGTCGGTGGCGGTAAGTCGTCCCTGGCCGAAAAGCTCAAACAACTGATCGAGAAAGTGCCCTTCTACGCAATCAAGGGCTCGCCGGTTTTCGAGTCGCCTCTGGGTCTGTTCAACGCCACCGAAGATGGCGCGATCCTCGAAGAAGACTTCGGCATTCCCCGGCGCTATCTCAATACCATCATGTCGCCATGGGCCACCAAGCGCCTGGCCGAATTCGGCGGCGACATCAGCCAGTTCCGCGTGGTGAAACTCTATCCATCGATCCTCAACCAGATTGCGGTCGCGAAAACCGAGCCGGGCGATGAAAACAACCAGGACATCTCGGCACTGGTGGGCAAGGTCGATATTCGCAAACTGGAAGAGTTCCCGCAGAACGACGCCGATGCCTATAGCTACTCGGGGGCGCTGTGCCGGGCCAACCAGGGCCTGATGGAGTTCGTCGAAATGTTCAAGGCACCGATCAAGGTGCTGCACCCATTGCTGACGGCCACCCAGGAAGGCAACTACAACAGTACAGAAGGCCTGGGGGCGATTCCGTTCACCGGGATCCTGCTGGCCCACTCCAACGAATCGGAATGGCACACCTTCCGCAACAACAAGAACAACGAAGCCTTCATCGACCGGATCTATATCGTCAAAGTGCCGTACTGCCTGCGCGTCAGCGACGAGGTGAAGATCTACGACAAACTTTTGTTCAACAGCTCGCTGGCCAAGGCCCATTGCGCGCCCGACACTCTGAAAATGCTCGCTCAATTCACCGTGCTCTCGCGCCTCAAGGAGCCGGAAAACTCCAACATCTACTCCAAGATGCGCGTGTATGACGGCGAAAACCTCAAAGACACCGATCCGAAGGCCAAGTCGATCCAGGAATACCGCGACGCAGCGGGTGTCGACGAAGGCATGAACGGTCTGTCGACCCGCTTCGCCTTCAAGATTCTGTCGAAGGTCTTCAACTTCGATCCGCACGAAATCGCCGCCAACCCGGTGCATCTGCTCTACGTGCTGGAACAGCAGATCGAACAGGAACAGTTCCAGGCCGAGACCCGCGAACGCTATCTGCGCTTCCTGAAAGAGTACCTGGCACCGCGTTATATCGAATTCATCGGCAAGGAGATCCAGACTGCCTACCTCGAGTCTTACAGCGAGTACGGCCAGAACATCTTCGATCGCTACGTGCTGTACGCCGACTTCTGGATTCAGGATCAGGAATACCGCGATCCGGAAACCGGCGAGATCCTCAACCGCGTAGCCTTGAACGAAGAACTGGAGAAAATCGAAAAACCGGCCGGCATCAGCAATCCGAAGGATTTCCGCAACGAAATCGTCAACTTCGTACTGCGCGCCCGAGCCAACAACAACGGCAAGAACCCAACCTGGCTCAGCTACGAAAAACTGCGGGTGGTCATCGAGAAGAAAATGTTCTCCAACACCGAGGACTTGCTGCCGGTCATCAGCTTCAATGCCAAGGCCAGCAAAGAGGACCAGCAGAAGCACAACGACTTCGTCACACGGATGGTCGAGCGGGGCTACACCGACAAACAGGTACGACTGCTCTCCGAGTGGTACCTGCGGGTCAGAAAATCACAGTAACCCGCTGCCGGTCAGACCGGTTGTCGTTAGCCCGAGGCCTGTTTACTCTTTTTCTGTTACACAGGCCTCTGGAGGTGTCCGAAATGCGGTAGCGAGGTTCAGGCAGCATCAAAGCGCTTGGGGGGAGCGTGTACACTCTCCGGCACTGGCCTTATGCTGCGTTAACGCTCGCCCCTTTCAGGACAGCTTCTAAGGAGCAGTCATGAGCTATGTGATCGACCGACGTCTCAATGGCAAGAACAAGAGCACGGTAAACCGCCAGCGGTTTCTGCGGCGCTACCGTGATCACATCAAAAAGGCTGTCGAAGAGGCGGTCAGCCGGCGCTCCATTACCGATATGGAACACGGCGAGCAGATCAGCATTCCCGGCCGCGACATCGACGAACCGGTGCTTCACCACGGTCGTGGCGGCAAGCAAACCATCGTGCACCCCGGCAATAAGGAATTCACCAGCGGCGAACACATTGCCCGTCCGCCCGGCGGTGGCGGCGGCAGAGGCCCCGGCAGGGCGGGTAACACGGGTGAAGGGATGGACGAGTTCGTCTTCCAGATTACCCAGGAGGAATTCCTTGAATTCATGTTCGAGGACCTTGAGCTGCCTAACCTGGTCAAACGCCACCTGACCGGCACCGACACCTTCAAGACCGTACGCGCGGGCATCAGCAATGAGGGCAACCCGTCACGGATCAACATTATCCGCACATTGCGTTCGGCCCATGCCCGGCGTATTGCGTTGTCCGGCAGCAGCCGGGCGAAATTGCGCGAAGCCAAAGAGGAACTGCTACGGCTTAAACGTGAAGAACCGGATAATTTCGGCGATATCCAGGACCTCGAAGCAGAAATCGAGAAACTCAGCGCACGCATTCACCGAGTGCCGTTTCTCGACACCTTCGACCTCAAGTACAACCTGCTGATCAAGCAGCCGAACCCCAGCTCCAAAGCAGTGATGTTTTGCCTGATGGACGTGTCCGGCTCCATGACCCAGGCGACCAAGGACATCGCCAAACGCTTCTTCATCCTGCTGTACCTGTTCCTCAAGCGGAACTACGACAAAATCGACGTCGTGTTCATTCGCCACCACACCAGCGCCCGTGAAGTGGATGAGGAGGAGTTTTTCTACTCCCGGGAAACCGGCGGTACCATCGTCTCCAGCGCCCTGAAACTCATGCAGGAGATCATGGCCGAGCGTTATCCGAGCAACGAATGGAATATCTATGCCGCCCAGGCGTCCGACGGCGACAACTGGAACGACGACTCGCCGATCTGCCGCGACATCCTGATCAATCAGATCATGCCGTTCGTGCAGTACTACACTTATGTGGAGATTACCCCGCGCGAACACCAGGCCCTGTGGTTCGAATATGAACGCATCGCCGAAGCCTTCTCTGACACTTTTGCCCAGCAGCAACTGGTCTCGGCCGGGGATATCTATCCGGTCTTTCGTGAACTCTTCCAGCGCAGGTTAGTGACATGACCGCCAAAGAGCAGAAGCGCCAACCCATTTCCACCGGCTCCGAATGGACATTCGAGCTGATCCAGGCCTACGACCGCGAAATCAGTCGTCTCGCGGCCCGTTACGCGCTGGATACGTACCCCAACCAGATTGAAGTGATCACCGCCGAGCAGATGATGGACGCCTATGCCTCTGTCGGCATGCCGTTGGGTTATCACCATTGGTCCTATGGCAAACACTTCCTCAGCACCGAAAAATCCTACAGTCGCGGCCAGATGGGTCTGGCCTACGAGATTGTGATCAACTCGGACCCCTGCATTGCCTATCTGATGGAAGAAAACACCATCTGCATGCAGGCTCTGGTGGTGGCTCACGCCTGCTATGGTCATAACAGTTTCTTCAAAGGCAACTATCTGTTCCGCACCTGGACCGACGCCAGCTCGATCATCGATTACCTGGTGTTCGCCAAGCAGTACATCATGCAGTGCGAAGAACGCCACGGCATCGACGCGGTAGAAGACTTGCTCGACTCCTGCCATGCGCTGATGAACTACGGCGTCGACCGCTACAAACGCCCTTATCCGATTTCTGCCGAAGAAGAACGCCGTCGGCAGAAAGATCGGGAGGAGCATCTGCAGAAGCAGATCAACGATTTATGGCGGACCATTCCAAAAGGCGCGGACAAGTACAGCGACAAGGACAACGCACGCTTCCCCGCCGAACCTCAGGAAAATATCCTGTACTTCATCGAAAAGCACGCCCCGTTGCTGGAGCCTTGGCAGCGCGAAATCGTGCGGATCGTGCGCAAGATCGCCCAGTATTTTTATCCACAGCGCCAGACCCAGGTGATGAACGAAGGCTGGGCCACGTTCTGGCACTACACCTTGATGAACGACTTGTATGACGAAGGCCTGGTCACCGAAGGCTTCATGATGGAATTCCTGACTTCCCATACCAGCGTGGTCTTTCAACCCGGCTTTGACAGCCCCTACTACAACGGCATCAACCCCTACACCCTGGGTTTTGCCATGTATCGCGATATCCGCCGGATATGCGAACACCCCACCGAAGAGGACTATCGCTGGTTTCCGGAAATCGCCGGTACCGACTGGCTGTCCAGCATCAAATTCGCCATGAGCAGCTTCAAGGACGAGAGTTTCATCCTTCAATATCTGTCACCCAAGGTGATCCGCGACCTCAAGCTGTTCAGCATCCTCGATGACGATCAGAAGGACGATCTGCTGGTTCCGGCGATACACGACGAAGAGGGCTATCGAACCATTCGTGAAACCCTGGCGGCGCAATACAACCTGGGCAATCGCGAACCCAACATACAGATCTACAGCATCGACCGGCGTGGTGACCGCTCCCTGACCTTGCGTCACCAGCAACACGACCGCAAACCGCTGGGCGATTCCACTGATGAAGTGCTCAAGCACCTGCACCGCCTCTGGGGCTTCGATATTCACCTGGAAACCCTGCAAGGGGATCAGGTGATGAAAACCCACCATGTTCCGCCCAGAAGCGAGCATGGCGAGGGGGACTACGGCCGGCTCGACCTGGCAGTCATTCATCTTTGATCCTGTTTTTCTGCCTCCGGAAGTTCGACGCAAAGGTTATTCTGTCGGGCTAACGGAGGTTTTTATGCAGATTTATAAAGTCGGCGGTGCAGTACGCGATCGCCTGCTGGGCAAGCCTGTCACCGATATCGACTGGGTCGTTGTAGGCGCCACCACCGAAGAAATGCTCGCCAAGGGCTATCGTCCCGTGGGCGCGGACTTCCCGGTGTTTCTTCACCCCAAAAGCGGCGAGGAATATGCCCTTGCCCGCACCGAACGCAAAAACGGGCGCGGTTACGGTGGCTTCATCTTTCACGCCAGCCCCGACGTCACCCTCGAAGAAGATCTGATTCGTCGCGACCTGACGATCAACGCCATGGCCGAAGACGATCAGCAGAACCTGACCGACCCCTACCATGGCCAACAGGATCTCGAGGCTCGCTTGCTTCGTCACGTTTCGCCCGCGTTCGCCGAAGATCCACTCCGGGTTCTGCGCGTTGCCCGCTTTGCCGCGCGTTATGCGGAACTGGGTTTCACCGTCGCCCCCGAGACATTGGAGCTGATGCATCAACTCAGCGAATCCGGTGAACTGGAGGCATTGACTCCCGAACGCAGCTGGAAAGAAATTGCCCGCGCACTGATGGAAGACCAGCCCCAGGTATTCATCGAAGTACTGCGCGAGTGCGGCGCGCTCAAGGTACTGATGCCGGAAATCGACGCGCTGTTCGGTGTACCGCAACCCGAAGCCCATCACCCGGAAATCGACACGGGCGTGCATACCCTGAGCGTGTTGGAGCAAGCGGCGCGGCACAAACAACCGCTGACTGTACGCTGGGCCTGCCTGCTGCATGACCTGGGCAAAGGCTTGACGCCCGAGAAAGAATGGCCCCGCCACATTGCCCACGAGCACAAAGGCCTGAAGCTGATCAAAGCGGTCAACGAGCGCTTCAAGGTACCGAAGGACTGTCAGGAACTGGCGCTACTGGTGGGCAAGTATCACACCCATGGCCATCGTGCGCTGGAGCTGAAGCCGTCGACCTTGCTGGAGTTGCTGCAGAGTTTCGACGTCTATCGTCGACCTCAGCGCTTTGAGGAGTTTATTGCGGCGTGTGAAATGGACGCTCGGGGGCGTAAAGGCCTGGAGCAGAGAAGTTATCCACAGGCGGATTATTTACGTGGCGCGGCAACTGCGGCGCGAAGTATTGCCGTTCAGCCGTTGCTGGAGAAGGGATTCAAGGGACCGGAGTTGGGCGAGGCGATCAAGGGCGAGCGACTCAAGGCGCTGAAGGCTTACAAAGATCAAGCATAAGCCAGATCAAAAGATCGCAGCCTTCGGCAGCTCCTACAGCGAAATGGTGACCCCTGTAGGAGCTGCCGAAGGCTGCGATCTTTTGCTTTACAGCATATCGGAGGGGGTCCGCTGCTCACCGCGCCACTCAAAAGCAACCGGCGCCAGCACTTGATCGATCTGCGCTTCATCCCACAAAGTCGCAAAGCTCTTGCCTACGCCCGGATGCACACGGTCCGGCGCAATCAGTGACAACGGCCACAGCACGAAAGCATTTTTCAGAATTTCTGCCCTCGGCAAGACCAAGCCATCGAAGTTGCCCACCAGGTCACCGAATAGCAGCACGTCGATATCCAAAGGCAAGCCCTTGCGGTCCGGCGCGTAACGGCCGTTATCCGCCTCGATGAATTTCAACCGTCGATCCAGCTCCATCAGTGGCAGATCGGTGAAGGCCGAGACCACAAAGTTGAAAAACGGCCCGCTCTTGATCCCCACTGGCTGGCTTTCGAAAACCGCCGAGCAGCGCATATCCACCAGGAAACCCGCCAGGGCGTCCAGGCCTGCCTGCAAATGGGCTTCGCGCTCGATATTGCTACCGAGCCCAAGATACACCTGAGTCAGCGACATCCGCGCTCAATCTCCACACCCACGCCCTTGGCCGCCGGAACGGCACCTGGCTTGGTCAGCTTGAGGTGCATCCAGGTGATCTTGAATTCGCTCATCAACACTTCCGCCAGACGCTCGGCAAAGGTCTCCACCAGCTGGAACTGCGCCTGCTCGGCGAACGCCTGGATGCGCGACGAAACGCTCGCGTAGTCGAGCGCCAGGGTCAGGTCATCACCGGCGGCGGCCGGACGATTGTCCCAGGCGAAGCTCAGATCAAGTCGCAGACACTGTCGGATGCCTCGTTCCCAGTCGTAGGCACCGATCACAGTGTCGACTTCCAGGCCCTCGATAAACACTCTGTCCAAGCACTTCTCTCCACTGCACGACAAGGGCGCAATGCGCCGTTAGAATCAGGGCGTCCTCGCCCGGAATAGTTAGCATGTTTTGGTTACTGGCGATCCTCGCCTACCTGCTCGGCTCTCTGTCCTTCGCCATTTTGCTCAGCCGCCTGACCGGTAACCCCGATCCGCGAATGAGTGGCTCGGGTAATGCCGGTGCCACCAACATGTTGCGCCTGGCCGGCAAGAAGCTCGCCATCCTGACCTTGCTCGGCGACCTGAACAAAGGCCTGCTGCCCGTATTGATCGCAGGTGCAATGGGCCTTTCACTGCAAGAACAGGCCTGGATCGGCGTCTGCGCCGTTATCGGCCACCTGTTTCCGCTGTACTTCCGCTTTCGCGGTGGCAAGGGTGTCGCCACTGCGGCCGGCATGCTGCTGGGGCTCTACCCGCCCGCCGCGCTGCTGGCGGTCTGCGCCTGGCTGCTGACGTTCTACCTGACCCGCACCAGCTCACTCGCAGCCCTGATTGCCACACCACTGACCCTGCCACTGCTTGCCTGGCAAGAACCGGCGGCATTGCTGCCCATGAGCGCGCTCACGGGCCTGATCGTCTGGCGTCATCGCGGCAATCTACGCGACCTGTTTGCCGGGCGCGAACGGCATTTTTAAATACCGCATGTGAGCGCCGCTCATCAAAGCGCCGACAGTTGCTCCATCGGCCAGCGCGCCTGCACGCTGATCGCCAGGCTTTCATGCTGGCCGGCCTGCAAGCGCTGGCAGCCGGCAAACGCAATCATCGCGCCATTATCCGTGCAGAACTCCGGGCGGGCATAAAACACATCGCCCTTCATGTCGCCGAGCATTTTCTCCAGTGACGTCCGCAGCGCCTTGTTGGCGCTGACGCCCCCTGCGATGACCAGGCGCTTGAGACCCGCCTGTTTCAGGGCACGCTTGCACTTGATGGTCAAAGTCTCCACCACGGCCTGCTGGAACGCCAGCGAGATGTCGCAACGGGCTTGCTCGCTGTCGTCCCCGGCGTTGACGCTCTGCTGCCAGGTGTTCAGAGCAAAGGTTTTCAGGCCGCTGAAGCTGAAAGCCAAGCCTGGACGATCACACATCGGACGCGGAAAAGTGAAACGCCCCGCAACGCCCTGCTCCGCCAGACGCGCGATCTCCGGACCACCCGGATAATTGAGGCCCATCATCTTCGCGGTCTTGTCGAATGCTTCGCCGGCAGCATCGTCGAGGGTCTCGCCCAAGAGCGTGTATTGGCCGATCCCGTCGACCTGAACCAGCTGCGTATGACCACCCGACACCAACAAAGCGACGAACGGGAACTCCGGAGGTTGCGACTCCAGCATCGGCGCCAGCAAGTGACCTTCCATGTGGTGCACGCCCAAGGCCGGAATACCCCAGGCAAAGGCCAGCGCCTGGGCACAGGAAGCTCCCACCAGCAAGGCTCCGACCAGGCCAGGGCCCGCGGTATAAGCGATGGCGTCGATCTCGGTTGGCACACAGTCGGCCTCGGCCAGGACCTGACGTATCAAGGGCAGCATGCGCTTGACGTGATCACGCGAAGCCAGCTCCGGCACCACGCCACCATAGGCACGATGCAGATCGATCTGACTGAACAGCGCGTCGGCCAACAGCCCGCGTTCACTGTCGTAAAGTGCGACACCGGTTTCGTCGCAAGAGGTTTCTAATCCCAGTACTAGCATGGGTTTGCGCCTTGTAGAGGCTGAATTCGAAGGCGCGCATAATAGTCGTCGCGTGATGCCCCGACCAGCGGTTTTCGATCAGAGGCTTTGCATTCCGAGCGATGAGGGGTTAACATCCGCAACCCTTAAAAACCGACGTCTTCAAGTGCTCTTTTGCCGCGAGGATGTTGACCCCGGTAATGAATGAAGGTAGCTCTGGATGCCAGCCGTCAAAGTAAAAGAGAACGAACCCTTCGACGTAGCTCTGCGTCGTTTCAAGCGCTCCTGCGAAAAAGCCGGTGTACTGGCTGAAGTTCGTAGCCGCGAATTTTACGAGAAGCCAACTTCTGAGCGTAAGCGTAAAGCAGCAGCCGCTGTTAAGCGTCACGCCAAGAAAGTTCAGCGCGAACAGCGCCGCGCCGTTCGTCTGTACTAATACACAGACGATCGTAGCAAGCTTCTGCCAAGCCCGGCCCTCAGCCGGGCTAATGGCATTTGCGGACAACGCTTGATGCTTCACCGTCAAAGCCGCAGACGCGACCGAGACAAACCTGCTTCACAGCGTCAGACCTGGCTCTTCTGCCAGCGGTGCACGTCTTTTCTGACGAGCCTTCCAAGGCTACTGACGAGCACACCCACTGATTCCTCTCACGACGATCAGCCCAAGGCACCTTCTTGCGTGCCCGCTTATGAGCTATCCGAGGCCAATGACTGGCCGTCGCCGGATTCAGCGAAACACTTTCAAATAGTCGAATACTGATTGGTACTAACGTCAGTGGATTTTCGGCAGATACACTTCCCGACAGCGATTACGCAGACGACACCGGTCGAGCCGCACACCCTGCGCGCCTCAAACAACGACCTGCGTTTGGCCGCTCTTCGTTTTGGGTCCATTTCAGCGCAGATGACGAGAACGCCATGGCCGGGCTAATTCCCCAGAGCTTCATTGACGACCTTCTGAACCGCACCGACATCGTCGACGTGGTCAGCTCGCGCCTGCAAATGAAAAAAGCCGGCAAGAACTACACTGCCTGCTGTCCGTTTCACAAAGAGAAAACCCCCTCCTTCAGCGTCAGCCCCGACAAACAGTTCTATTACTGCTTCGGCTGTGGCGCTGGCGGTAACGCCCTCGGCTTCATGATGGACCACGACAATCTGGACTTCGTCCAGGCTGTTGAAGAACTGGCCAAAGCCGCCGGCATGGAAATCCCCCGCGAAGAAAGCGGTCGGCCGCATAAACCGCGCCAGCCTACTGATTCGCCGCTGTATCCGCTGCTCACCGCCGCCGCCGACTTTTATCGTCAGGCCCTGAAAAGCCATCCATCGCGCAAAGCCGCCGTGGATTACCTGAAAGGTCGTGGACTAACGGGAGAAATAGCCCGGGACTTCGGCCTCGGTTTTGCCCCACCCGGTTGGGACAATCTGTACAAGCACTTGAGCAGCGATACCCTTCAGCAAAGGGCCATGATCGATGCCGGCCTGCTGATCGAGAATGCCGAAACCGGCAAGCGCTACGACCGCTTCCGCGATCGCGTGATGTTCCCGATCCGCGACAGTCGCGGGCGCATCATCGCCTTCGGCGGCCGGGTCCTGGGCGATGACAAGCCGAAATACCTGAACTCACCGGAAACTCCGGTTTTCCATAAAGGCCAGGAACTCTACGGCCTTTATGAAGCACGCAAGAACAATCGCAACCTCGACGAAATCATCGTCGTCGAAGGCTATATGGACGTCATCGCCCTCGCCCAGCAAGGCCTGCGCAACGCCGTCGCAACCTTGGGCACCGCCACCAGCGAAGAGCACATGAAGCGACTGTTTCGCGTCGTGCCCAGCGTGCTGTTCTGCTTTGATGGCGACCAGGCGGGCCGAAATGCCGCCTGGCGGGCGCTGGAGGCAACCCTGCCATGCCTGCAGGACGGGCGCCGGGCGCGCTTTCTGTTCCTGCCCGAAGGCGAGGACCCGGATACCCTGGTCCGCTCCGAGGGCACTGACGCCTTCCGCGCGCGAATCAATCAGCACGCCCAGCCATTGGCCGATTACTTTTTTCAACAATTGACCGAGGAATCGGACCCGCGCTCCCTCGAAGGCAAGGCCCACATGGCCACCCTCGCCGCGCCGCTGATCGACAAAGTGCCGGGCGCCAACCTGCGCATCTTGATGCGCCAGCGCCTGAGCGAAATTACCGGGCTTAGCGGTGAAGCCGTGAGCCAACTCGTACAAAGCACGCCCCAGCCTCAGGAAGCGCCACCCGCTTACGATCCGGGCATCGATTACGACGCCATGCCGGATTACAGCGACTACCATCAGCCGCAGGCACAGGCACAGGCACAGGAGATGTACGCGCCGCAGCAAGAATGGACGCCGAAGAAGCCTGGCGCAGGCGGCAAGAAATGGGACAAGAAACCGTGGGACAAGAATGGCAAACGGGGCGGTGATCGCGATCAACCGCGCGCGCCACGGATTCCGGCCGCTGTAGAGCCGCCCACCCTGGCCGCCTTGCGCACGTTGTTACATCACCCGCAACTGGCTGAAAAAGTCGAGGATGCCGGGCACTTCGCTGCCGAGGACCATACCAACACGCAACTGTTGGTCGCCCTGCTCGAAGCCGTACAGAAGAATCCCAAGCTAAACTCATTTCAACTGATTGCGCGCTGGCACGGCACCGAACAAGGCCGATTGCTCAAAGCGCTGGCAGAAAAGGAATGGCTGATTGATGGAGATAACCTTGAACAACAGTTTTTCGACACCATTACTAGCTTGTCAGCCCGCCAACGCGAGCGAAACCTGGAACAACTTCTTCGAAAAGCACGTCAAAGTGAATTGAGTACCGAAGAGAAAAATCAACTGCGCGACCTTTTAAGTCGCAATGTTTCCGCATCAAGCCCGACCTCAACTGGCGCGTGAGGTCATAGCTCAGGTATAATCCTCGGCTTGTTTTTTGCCCGCCAAGACCTTCAGTGGATAGGGTGTTATGTCCGGAAAAGCGCAACAGCAGTCTCGTATCAAAGAGTTGATCACACTTGGTCGTGAGCAGGGCTACCTGACTTACGCGGAGGTCAACGACCACCTGCCGGAGGATATTTCAGATCCGGAACAGGTGGAAGACATCATCCGCATGATTAATGACATGGGGATCAACGTATTCGAGGTTGCGCCAGATAAGGATTCCCTTATGCTGGCCGACGCCGATACCGACGAAGCCGCGGCCGAAGAGGCAGCAGCAGCGTTGGCAGCGGTCGAGACCGACATTGGTCGCACCACCGACCCAGTGCGCATGTACATGCGTGAAATGGGTACGGTAGAGCTCCTCACACGTGAAGGCGAAATCGAAATCGCCAAGCGTATTGAAGAGGGCATCCGCGAAGTGATGGGCGCAATCGCGCACTTCCCTGGCACGGTTGACCATATTCTCTCCGAGTACACTCGCGTCACCACCGAAGGTGGCCGCCTGTCCGACGTCCTGAGCGGTTATATCGACCCGGACGACGGCATTGCGCCGCCTGCAGCCGAAGTGCCACCGCCTGTCGACCCGAAAGCCGTGAAAGCGGACGACGACACCGACGACGATGACGCCGAAGCGAGCGATGACGAAGAAGAAGCCGAAAGCGGTCCGGATCCGGTCATCGCCGCACAGCGCTTTGGCGCCGTCGCCGATCAGATGGAAATCACCCGCAAGGCCCTGAAAAAGCACGGTCGTGGCAACAAGCTGGCAATCGCCGAGCTGATCGCCCTGGCTGAGTTGTTCATGCCGATCAAACTGGTGCCGAAGCAATTCGAAGGCCTGGTTGAGCGTGTTCGCAGTGCCCTGGATCGTCTGCGTCAGCAAGAGCGCGCGATCATGCAACTGTGCGTTCGTGATGCCCGTATGCCGCGTGCCGACTTCCTGCGCCAGTTCCCGGGCAACGAAGTCGACGAAAGCTGGGCCGATGCACTGGCCAAAGGCAAAAGCAAATACGCTGAAGCCATTGGTCGCCTGCAACCGGACATCATTCGTTGCCAGCAAAAGCTGACTGCGCTGGAAACCGAAACCGGTTTGACGATCGCAGAGATCAAGGACATCAACCGTCGCATGTCGATCGGTGAGGCCAAGGCCCGCCGCGCGAAGAAAGAGATGGTCGAAGCGAACTTGCGTCTGGTGATCTCCATCGCCAAGAAGTACACCAACCGCGGTCTGCAGTTCCTCGATCTGATCCAGGAAGGCAACATCGGTCTGATGAAAGCGGTAGACAAGTTCGAATACCGCCGTGGCTACAAATTCTCGACTTATGCCACCTGGTGGATCCGTCAGGCGATCACTCGCTCGATCGCCGACCAGGCCCGCACCATCCGTATTCCGGTGCACATGATCGAGACGATCAACAAGCTCAACCGTATTTCCCGGCAGATGCTGCAGGAAATGGGTCGCGAACCGACCCCGGAAGAGCTGGGCGAACGCATGGAAATGCCTGAGGACAAGATCCGCAAGGTATTGAAGATCGCTAAAGAGCCGATCTCCATGGAAACCCCGATCGGTGATGACGAAGATTCTCATCTGGGTGACTTCATCGAAGACTCGACCATGCAGTCGCCAATCGATGTCGCCACTGTTGAGAGCCTTAAAGAAGCGACTCGCGAAGTCCTGTCCGGCCTCACTGCCCGTGAAGCCAAGGTTCTGCGCATGCGCTTCGGTATCGACATGAATACCGACCACACCCTCGAGGAGGTTGGTAAACAGTTCGACGTGACCCGTGAACGGATTCGTCAGATCGAAGCCAAGGCGCTGCGCAAGCTGCGCCACCCGACGAGAAGCGAGCATTTGCGCTCCTTCCTCGACGAGTGATCCACAGAACCCCCGGCCCAGGCCGGGGGTTTTGCTTTATGCAGATTAAATGCCCCGTACATCCCCCCCCGCAGCATAGCCCGTCTACACTCGAAACATTCCCCCCAAGCCATAACGAGACCGTTATGCCCAGATGGCCGACCGTGCTTTTTTTGCTGTCGCTGATGACCTGGACCGCAACGGCTGGCGCGTTGACTCTTACCGACGAAGAACGTAGCTGGCTAACGGCTCACCCGGAATTGCGCCTGGGCGTGGACGCGTCCTGGCCGCCGTTTGAGTTTCGTGACGAACATGGGCGTTATCAGGGCCTGGCAGCGGACTACATCAACGTCATCCGTCAACGGCTGGCCATCAAACTCACGCCCATCGAGCCGGTCAGCTGGACTGAAGTCTTGCAGCAGGCCAAACAAGGCAAGCTAGACATCTTGCCGGGCATCATGTCGACTCCCGAGCGTCAGACGTATCTATCATTCACCCGGCCCTATCTCGACTTTCCGATAGTCATTCTGGCTCACGTCGGAGGCGCCCAACCGCGCAAACTCGAAGACCTGTATGGGCTGAAGATCGCCGTGGTGGAAAACTACGCCCCCCATGAACTACTGCGCACTCACCATCCCGACCTGAATCTGGTGGCGATGCCTAACGTCAGCTCGGCCCTGCAGGCGCTCGCCACCGACGCCGTAGACGCCGTAGTGGGCGATCTCGCCTCCAGTGTCTGGAGCCTGCGCCAGCTCAAGCTCGACGGGCTCTACGTCAGCGGTGAAACACCCTATCGCTACCAATTGGCGATGGCCGTGCCCCCGAACAACAAGCTACTGGTCAGCATCCTGGACAAAGTCCTGGCAGACATGACCCCGAGTGAAATCAGTGCCATCCAGGAACACTGGGTCGGTAACGTCCTGGACCATCGGACCTTCTGGTTCGACGTGCTGATTTATGGCTTGCCAGGATTACTGTTTCTGATAATCGTGCTGGCAGTGGTTATTCGGATCAATCGCCGACTCAGTTCGGAAATTGCCCGTCGGGTCGCTCTGGAACAAGAGCTGCGCAGCAGCGAATACCATTACCGCGGGCTGGTGGAGAGTCTTTCGGCCATCGCCTGGGAAGCACGGATCAGCGATTACACCTACAGTTACGTGTCACCTCACGCTCAGGACCTCCTCGGTTATCCCCTGTCCCACTGGCTGATTCCGGGCTTCTGGCGCAACATCATCCACCCCGCGGATCTGACCCGAGCCCAGACCTTCTGCGACCGTGAAGTCGCGGCCGGGCGCGATCACAGCGTCGATTACCGGGTCATCACCGCTGACGGTCGCTGCCTATGGGTCCGCGATATCGTCAGCCTGATCGAGCACGCCCATGAACCGGTACTGCGCGGGCTGATGATCGACATCAGCGAAGCCAAGCGCACCGAAGAAGCGTTACGCCTGTCGGAACAGAAGTTCGCGTCAGTGTTCCAGCAATGCCCGGACATTCTGGTGATCGCGCGGCTTTCCGACGGTTGTCTACTGGAGGTCAACGAAGCGTTCGAAGAACAGATCGGCCTCAAGGCCGTAGACGTCATAGGCCAGACCGCAACCGACCTGAACATCTGGGGCGTACCCGGCGTGGGGCCGGGTTTGTTGCAACGCTTGCAGGCCGGCAGCATTCGCAACCTGGAGATGCCCTTTCGCCGCAGCAATGGCCAGGTGTTTACCGGCCTGATTTCCGCCGAGCCTTTCGATCTCGATACCACCCCGGCCCTGGTGGTCGTCGTGCGGGACATCAGTCAGCTCAAGGAAACCCAGCAACAACTGCAAACCTCCGAAGAAAAATTCGCCAAGGCTTTTCATGCCTCCCCCGATGGCCTGCTGCTGTCCCGACAGAGCGACGGCTTGCTGTTGGAAGTCAACGAAGGCTTCAGCCGTATTACCGGCTTCAACAGCGCGATGTCCGTGGATCGATCGGCTCTGGACCTGGGGATCTGGGTCAATCTCAACGAGCGCAAACAGATGCTCGAGCTGTTGCACCGGGATGGTTTCGTCCGCGACTTCAGTTGCCATATTCGCCGCAAAGACGGGCAGATCCGACTCTGTGAGGTTTCAAGCCGGCCGTTGCCCATCGGCGATGAGGACTGCATGCTGACCATCGCCCGGGACATTACCGAGCGGCATCTGATGCAGGAGAAACTGCAGCAGGCCGCCACGGTGTTCGAGAGCACTGCCGAGGGTGTATTGATCACCGACACCCAACAGCACATCAGCGCGGTCAATCGGGCGTTCACCGAAATCACCGGCTACAGCGAGAGCGAAGCTCTGGGCCATACCCCTCGCCTGCTCGCCTCAGGCCTGCATGACAGCGCATTTTATGCGGCGATGTGGCATCAGTTGACCGCCGACGGTCACTGGCAAGGCGAGATTTCCAACCGACGCAAGAATGGCGAGCTCTACCCGAGCTGGCTGACCATCAGCGCAGTGCGCAACCGGGATAAATTCATCACCCACTTTGTTGCGGTGTTCGCGGACATTTCCAGCCTCAAGCACGCCCAGGCCAAACTCGACTACCAGGCGCACCACGACCCCCTGACCGGCCTGCCAAACCGCACGCTGTTCGAAAGCCGCCTGCTGACTGCACTGAACAACCAACAGGAAAACGGTGGCCAGGGCGCCGTGCTGTTCCTCGACCTGGACCGTTTCAAACACATCAACGACAGCCTCGGTCACCCGGTCGGCGACCTGCTGCTCAAAGGCATCGCCGTGCGCCTCAAGGAGCAGCTGCGCGATATCGATACCGTGGCGCGGCTGGGTGGCGACGAATTCATCATCCTGCTTCCGGGCCTGCAACAGTCCAGCGATGCCGACAACATTGCCACCAAGCTGCTCAATTGTTTCTCCGCTCCTTTCCAGGCCGGCGAGCACGAGTTTTTCATCAGCGCCAGCATCGGCACCAGTCTGTATCCCCGGGACGGCTGCGACGTCGCCACGCTGGTCAAGAACGCCGATGCCGCGATGTATCGCTCCAAGGCCAAGGGCCGTAACCGGGTTGAAAGCTACACCCGCGACCTCACTGCACAGGCCAGCGAACGCGTGGCACTGGAACATGAACTGCGGCGTGCCATCGAGCGCAATGAGCTGTTTTTGTACTACCAGGCCAAAATCAGTCTGGACGATCATCGAGTGGTCGGCGCCGAAGCGCTGATTCGCTGGCATCACCCCACCTTCGGCGATGTACCTCCCGAGCACTTCATTCCCTTGGCCGAAGAAAACGGCATGATCCTGCAAATCGGCGATTGGGTACTTGAGACCGCCTGCCGACAGATGTACGAGTGGAATCAGGTCTATGAGTGCCTGGGCCCACTCTCAGTCAACCTCGCAGGCGCGCAACTGCGCCAGCCGAACCTGCTCGGCCGGATCGAACAACTGCTCAAGGACAACCACCTCAAACCCGGCTTCCTGCAACTGGAAATCACTGAAAACTTCATCATGAGCCAAGCCGAAGAGGCGCTGGCGGTGCTGCATCAACTCAAACGCCTGGGCGTGCAACTGGCGATCGACGATTTCGGCACTGGCTATTCGTCCCTGAGCTACCTCAAACGCCTGCCGCTGGATATCCTCAAGATCGACCAATCCTTCGTCCGCGGCCTGCCGGACGACCCGCATGACGCGGCGATTGTTCGCGCGATCATCGCCCTGGGCCGCAGCATGCAGTTCACCGTCATCGCCGAGGGCGTCGAAACCCAGGCACAGCAGCAATTCCTGGCTGCGGAGGGCTGTGAACAGATCCAGGGTTACATCGTCAGCCTGCCGCTTCCCCCCGACGAATTCGCCGCGACGTTTCTTCGTACAGCCATATTGGATTTTTCGGATAGCACAGCCGAGAAACCATCGCTATAATCCGCGGCCTACTGAGGGCCTATAGCTCAGTTGGTTAGAGCAGGGGACTCATAATCCCTTGGTCGTAGGTTCGAGTCCTACTGGGCCCACCAAACAAAAAAGCCGCGCAATTGCGCGGCTTTCGTGTTTCTGGGTGGTCCACCACAGATACAGTCCTATGGTCCAAGGGTACAATGCTCGTTCGCCAGCCGCCAAGGCGCTTCAAGGAGGTGCCTTGGCCTACAGGTCATCCTCTGGATTGCGCAACAGCCGCAACTCACCGCGTGCAACCTCATCCGGCACCGCGAAGGAGTACCGTCCCAGCATAGTGCCCAGCTCCAACGCAGCTGACATCTCCCGAGCACGATCATACTGATCGTAAGCCGAATCTAGGTCGAAGCTATTGTTCTCTTGCTTCAGGTCCCACAGCACACTTTCGGACGCCGAATGAGCCGTCGCTGTTGCCGCTGACCGAAAACTGACCTTGCGGGGGTGCGGTAGCTGGCGATGAGACCCGTGCAGACGTCAAATTCCCCGGGGGCCTCACATCAAAGACCGTTTGCATCTTAGTCACCGCTTGTAGAAAATCATCGTCTTTGTGCACGAATGGATACGCGCATGAAGTTCGAGAAGACCACGCAGTACAGGTCCGAGGAAGGGATCGTCTTCAATCTGTCTCAAATCACCCTCATGGAAAGCGACCGAGGTCGCCTGCGCGAGCTGCACTTTGGCGAAGCGAAACGCGCCCATTACCAAGTCAACAGCATGGTCGTCGATATGTACGACCGAATGCAGGCTCGAAACCTGCCATGCCTGCTGACAGTCTGCATTTCCAATCCCCTGACCCGGCAGCAGGCCGATGCTATCAGCACTATGCGCGGCAACGTCGCCAAGGGAATTGCTGCGGCCTCAGGTGGCGTTGCCGGGAGGGTAGGTGCGTTGGGCGGGCCGCTCATTGGCTGGGTTTCAGGTGCAGTCGTGACGACAGGTGTCAACTGGTACCTCAAAGGGGCCCTGCCGAACCTGCATGCAGGTGACGTGCTGGTCAGCATCGAGGGAGAGGTCCATGGCGGGATTGGCCCACAGCGCTCTGTCGTGACGCTGGTCATCAAGGTCTGAGGAACTGCACATGCCCTACATCATGCAAACTGTCGTCCTTCTGGTGCTGGGCGCGATCCTCGTTCAGTTTCTGAAACCATACCCGCTGCGCAAGTGGCTGGGTTTGGCGCTGCTGGCAACGGGCTTGGTCAGCATCTTCAAGGTTGGTGAGCAGCAGGTGCTGGGCTTTGACCTGGAGCTGCTAGCACTGCTGGCCGTGCCGCTGGGCGTGGTGCTTTTCCTGACGCGGCGGCGGTTCACGGAGGGGGACTGAAGCCCTGGCACGATTTCTCGGTGCCGTCTCTGACCCAAAATCATATGGGACAACAGTCGATCAACAGCGCGTTGATCGATGATCTTAGCGTTGGACCTTGCCGGCGGATTGGGGGTTACTTTGAACATACTGGTAACTCCTAACGTAGGTTAGATGCCGCCCATATTTTGCGCGGACGGCGGGTTATCGGATGACGTCCGCCAAGGTTGTAGGCAAACTCCGAGAATTGCGTAATGGGCGCATTTGGGCACTTTGCCGCCTTGTTGGGCTTTTTTTCGACGGGATACTCTCTGGACGTCGCTGCCAATCAGCTTACGTCCAAACACCCAATGAAGGGATCGCCTGCACCGGCTGCAACCGCTCAAGCACTTCCCCCGTCAACACAACCTCATACGTATCCGCCGGCCGCCCCCACTGCTCCACAATGACCATGCGCTCCACCAAAAGCCCCGCCAATCCAGTAATCGTATCGGCCAACACCTCGACGATTTCTTGGGTGCGCAACCACAAGCGATCATTAATTTCTGTCAGCTCAGCAATGATGCGATCAGACGACGCTGGATCCGTATCGGGATAGTCGATATTTCGAAGCAAATACCGTAACTCTCTTATTTTTGCGTAATCCTGTTGCGCTCCAAACTCTCCTTTCAGGATGGCTGCCGCTTTCGGCTCATCGACGCGTTTTTTGGGCGAATGCTTTGAAGGTAATGTCTGGCCCATGGCGCCGGCGAAGAGGACCACCGTCCGGGCTTCCAAATACGCCTTCATGGTTTCGATCGACGAAATTGACCGCGTCAAGGTAATGGACGCCCCGCCATGGTGCGTCAAGCCCATACCAACTTTCAGGGTCACATCACCCGTTTCAAAACCCAGGGCTCGGGCTACGACGTAATGCCCCATTTCGTGATTGGCAATCTGCAGTGCATAGTCTCGCAGAGCCGCAGGCATGCTCTTCATTTCGATCCCCTCGCTTCACAGCCCCTGGTTGCGCATTCGACTACGAGTGACAATTTGTGTCCATCCAATTAACCCGTTGAGGGCATGGACTGCCTGTAATATGCCTGCCCATTGCTCTGTACCCCTGGAGATCCCCCTTTGCCTGACACTCGCCCGCCCGTTCTCGACGAAATCGACCGCCAATTGATCGCCGCCCTGCAGATCAATGCCCGTGAAAGTGTGGCCATGCTTGCCCGGCAACTGGGCATCGCCCGGACCACCGTTACTTCGCGCCTGGCCCGGTTGGAAAAGGCCAAGGTGATCACCGGTTACGGTGTGCGACTGGGTCAGCGTGTGGTGGATGGCGGATTGCAGGCTTACGTCGGGATTACGGTGCAACCGAGGTCTGGCAAGGAAGTGCTGCGACGACTTAGCGCCATGGCTCAGGTGCAGCAGCTGTGTGCGGTGAGTGGCGAGTTTGATTATGTGGCGTGGTTGCGCACCGATTCGCCGGAGCAGCTGGATCAGTTGCTGGATCAGATTGGCAGTGTGGATGGGGTGGAGAAGACGACGACTTCGATCATCCTGAGCAGCAAGATTGATCGGGGGCAGCCGGTTTGAGGCCTTCGGTGTCTGGTCGGGACTCTTCGCGGGCAAGTCGGATCGCCGCACTGCTCACACCTACAATATGTAGTGATACATCGTCATATTGATAAAACAATTAGCAAAATGACGACACATTGCGTCTTATTAACGTGCTCTACGCTCTCTAGAATGGCTGCCATCTTTTCCTATACTCAGACGCGCACTCTGCGTCAGGTCGCCAGCAAGGTCAGCCATGAACAAGAACAATCGCCATCCTGCAGACGGTAAAAAACCGGTCACTGTTTTCGGCCCGGACTTTCCTTTCGCCTTCGACGACTGGATCGAACACCCGGCCGGGCTGGGCAGCATTCCTGCGCACAATCACGGCGCCGAAGTGGCGATTGTCGGCGCAGGCATTGCCGGCCTGGTAGCCGCCTACGAATTGATGAAGCTGGGCCTCAAACCCGTCGTCTATGAAGCCTCGAAGATGGGCGGCCGTCTGCGCTCCCAGGCGTTCAATGGCGCGGAAGGCATCATCGCCGAACTCGGCGGTATGCGTTTCCCGGTGTCGTCGACCGCGTTTTATCACTACGTCGACAAGCTCGGCCTCCAGACCAAACCCTTCCCGAACCCGCTGACGCCTGCATCAGGTAGCACGGTAATCGATCTGGAAGGCAAAACTCATTACGCACAGAAACTGGCGGATCTTCCTGCACTGTTCCAGGAAGTCGCTGACGCCTGGGCCGATGCTCTGGAAGCCGGCTCGCAGTTCTCCGATATCCAGCAAGCGATTCGTGACCGCGACGTACCGCGCCTCAAGGAACTGTGGAACACCCTGGTGCCGCTGTGGGACGACCGCACCTTCTACGATTTCGTCGCCACCTCCGAAGCCTTCGCCAAGCTCTCGTTCCATCACCGCGAAGTGTTCGGTCAGGTCGGTTTCGGCACCGGCGGCTGGGACTCGGACTTCCCCAATTCGATGCTGGAAATCTTCCGCGTGGTGATGACCAACTGCGACGATCACCAGCATCTGGTAGTCGGCGGCGTGGAACAAGTGCCGCTGGGCATCTGGCGCCATGTGCCGGAGCGTTGCGTGCATTGGCCTGAAGGCACCAGCCTCAGCTCGTTGCATAGCGGCGCGCCGCGCTCCGGAGTGAAAAAAATCGCCCACGCACCGAACGGGCGTTTTACCGTCACCGATAACTACGGCGACACACGCGAATACGCGGCGGTACTGACCACCTGCCAGAGCTGGTTGCTGACCACCCAGATCGAATGCGACGAAAGCCTGTTCTCGCAAAAGATGTGGATGGCCCTGGACCGCACCCGCTACATGCAATCGTCGAAGACTTTCGTGATGGTCGATCGCCCATTCTGGAAGGACAAGGACCCGGAAACCGGTCGCGACCTGATGAGCATGACCCTCACCGATCGCCTGACCCGTGGCACTTATCTATTCGACAACGGCGACGACAAGCCAGGGGTGATTTGCCTGTCGTACTCGTGGATGAGTGATGCGCTGAAAATGCTTCCGCACCCGGTGGAAAAACGGGTGAAGCTGGCGCTGGATGCGTTGAAGAAGATCTACCCGAAAGTCGACATCGCCGCGCGGATCATCGGCGATCCGATCACTGTGTCCTGGGAAGCCGACCCGCATTTCCTCGGAGCCTTCAAAGGCGCCCTGCCCGGCCACTACCGCTACAATCAGCGCATGTACGCGCACTTCATGCAGGACGACATGCCGGCCGAGCAACGCGGGATTTTCATCGCCGGCGATGACGTTTCGTGGACGCCAGCCTGGGTCGAAGGCGCAGTGCAGACCTCGCTCAACGCGGTGTGGGGGATCATGAAACACTTCGGCGGTGAAACTCACGCCGAAAACCCGGGTCCAGGAGATGTGTTCAACGAGATCGGTCCGATCGCCCTCCCCGAGTAAGAGGAATCCGAAATGCGCGTAGCCCTTTACCAATGCCCACCGCTGCCCCTGGATGTCGCAGGCAATCTGCAACGCCTGCATCAACTGGCGCTGGAGGCCAAGGGCGCGGACTTGCTGGTGCTGCCGGAGATGTTCCTGACCGGCTACAACATCGGCATCGATGCGGTCAGCGTACTGGCGGAGGTGCACAACGGTGAGTCGGCGCAGCAAATCGCGCGCATTGCCAAAGCGACGGGGATCGCCATTTTGTATGGCTACCCGGAGCGTACCGAAGACGGGCAGATCTATAACGCCGTACAGTTGATCGATGCCAATGGCGAGCGGTTGTGCAACTACCGCAAGACTCACTTGTTCGGCGACCTTGATAACTCAATGTTCAGCGCCGGGCCGGATGAGTTTCCGTTGGTTGAACTCAACGGCTGGAAGCTTGGCTTTTTGATCTGCTACGACCTGGAGTTCCCGGAAAACGCCCGGCGCCTGGCATTGGCCGGCGCCGAGCTGATTCTGGTACCGACGGCGAACATGATTCCCTACGACTTCATCGCCGACGTCACCGTCCGCGCACGCGCCTTCGAAAACCAGTGTTATGTGGCTTACGCCAACTATTGCGGGCACGAAGGCGAGATCAAGTATTGCGGCCAAAGCAGCATCGCCGCGCCGGATGGCAGCCGCATCGCCCAGGCCGGACTTGATGAAGCGCTGATTGTCGGTGAACTGGATCGTCAGCTGATGATCGATTCCCGCGCCGCCAATCGTTACTTCCTCGACCGCCGCCCAGAGCTATACGGCGAGCTGAACAAGCCCTAATCCGCTAGCATTAGCGCTTCTCTGTTCTGGAAGTGCTCATGCCTGCGCTGAATCACCCTCGCCTCCACACTGAAACCCTCGCCAACGGCCTGCGGGTGACGCTGCGTCATGCTCCGGATTTGAAGCGCTGCGCCGCCGCGCTGCGGGTCGCTGCCGGGAGTCACGACGTGCCACTGGCCTGGCCGGGGCTGGCGCACTTTCTTGAGCATTTGCTGTTCCTGGGAACAGAGCGCTTTCCCGCAGAGCAAGGGCTGATGGCCTACGTGCAAGGTCATGGCGGGCAGGTGAATGCGCGAACCAGCGAACGTACGACGGACTTCTTTTTCGAGCTGCCGCCTCAGGCGTTTAGGGGTGGACTGGAGCGTCTGTCAGACATGCTCGCTCATCCGCGTATGAATCCGGACGATCAGCGGCGGGAACGGGAAGTGCTGCACGCCGAATTTGTCGCCTGGTCGCGGGATGCGACGGCCCAACAGCAGTTCGCGCTGTTTGATGGACTCTCGGCGGCTCATCCATTGCGGGCATTTCATGCGGGAAACCGTTACAGCCTGCCGGTGCCGCAGCCCGAATTTCAGCAAGCGTTGAAGGGTTTCTATCAGCAGTTTTACCAGACCGGGCAGATGACGCTGAGCCTGGCCGGGCCACAGAGTCTCGATGAGTTGAAGGCGATGGCGCAGGCGTTTGCCGTTGCTATTACCCACGGCGAAAAAGTCCCTCAGACAAAGCCCACTCTGTTGATGGGTTCTTCAGACAATAGTTATCAACAGGCTGGAGAGCGTCGGCTGGATCTGCTGTTCGCCTTCGAAGCGCTGCCCGACTCATCGCCCGAAGCGCTGGCGTTCCTGTGCCATTGGCTGAACACCGAAAAACCCGGCGGCTTGTTGGCGCAGCTGCGAGAACATGGGCTGGCGGAAAACCTGAAAGCCGCGCCGCTCTATCACTACGCCGGCCAAGCCTTGCTGCACATCGAATTCACACGGCCCGCCCGCGCCACGCAACCGGACAAAATAATCCGCGAACGGCTCTTGGATTGGCTGGGCTTTTTTGCCTCTCATCAGGATTGGGCCGAGCTGCGCGATGAGTATGCAGCCCTGCTGCAACGCCAACAGCAAGTCAGCAGCGCCTTGCAACTGGCCCGACGAGACAGCGAACAGCTTGAAGCCGGGCTGTCCGAACAGGGCGTTGTCGCCCTCAAGGCAATCCTCAAACAAATTGGCGCTGTGGATAACTTCACCGGCCAGTGGCAGCTGCCGACCCCCAACCCGTTTTTGCGCGCCGAGACTCCAGCCTCGAATGCCGGATTGATTCGCGGCCAGACCAGCGCCCACCGCGGCCTGCGGACCTTTGCCCAGGATCGCTCCCGCAGTCGCCGCGAACGATCGCCGATGCAGTTCAGTCAGGCATTGCCGGATAACACCGATGAAGGTGCTATTTATTTGCGCTGGCGCCTGGAATTCGCACCTCACAACCGCCTTCAGTCGAATCTGGAAAACAACCTGCGGATGCTGCGCGAAGATGCGCGTCAGGCCGGTGTCGACTTTTCCTTCAGCGCTTCGGGCAATGAATGGCTGTTGAAAATGACGGGCCTGCAGGAACCGATGCCGACAGTCCTCGAACATGCGCTGAAAGAACTGACAAACCCGGATGCCGATTTCTCACAGAAAGAGCCAGCGTCCATTGCGTTGATGCCGATTCGACAATTGCTCAAGGCACTGCCCGATCTATGCCTTGAGCACACCGTAGCCTCGGATGACCTGCAGCAACTCTGGTCGAGCGCACGCTGGGATGGCCTGGCGACAGGCCTGTCTGCCCAGACTCAAGCAGCAATGGGGTTTGCCTTGAGTCGTATTCCCGGCACTGCGGACAGTCAACTGACGCCGCCTCCGTCGATTCGCTCACAGCATCTCTGGAGTACCTTCGCCACCGAATCCAGCGAACACGCGCTGTTACTTTTTTGTCCGACAGCAACCCATGACATCGCCGATGAAGCCGCCTGGCGTTTGCTCGCACACGTGTGCCAGACGCCGTTCTACCAGCGCCTTCGGGTGGAGCTGCAACTTGGTTACGCCGTATTCAGCGGACTACGTCAGTTAAACGGTCAGACCGGGCTGCTTTTTGGCGTGCAATCGCCGAGTGTCGCGCCTCTGGATTTACTGGAGCACATCGAACAGTTCCTCAGCGAATTGGAGGGGATGATCGACCGCATCGATGAAGCGACCTTCATCGCTCAACGCCAAGCGCTGGCCGATCAATTCGACAATACCGCCCTGCCCAACGCCCAGGCCGCCGAGCTGCTCTGGCAAGGCAAACTGGCCGGCCACTTGTCGGATTACCTGAAACATCTGCCTCAGGCGATTCTGATGATCGACCGCGAAGCCTTGCTGGCGGCGGCACAACGACTGAATCGGGCCGATGGCGGATGGCGCTGCCTGGCCAGCGGGCCTTGTTCCGGGACGCCTTGGCAAGTGGCAAAATGATCATTACCGGCGCTGCAATTAGCTTTCTCAAAGATTCGTGGCCAATCGTTCTGTAATTTTGAGTAACATAGCCACCTAACTATCTGAACATCTCCGGCTGGAGGTGGACTATATGTATAGGTCTCAACTGTCCCATCCACCTGAAGGAGCGCTTCTATGTCCTGGTCCAAACCTGCTTACACTGACCTGCGTATCGGCTTTGAAGTCACCATGTACTTCGCAAGCCGCTAAGCTCTGCCGTCTGGTAGAGAATGCAGTGCTACGCCTCGGCTCGCCGGGGCGTTTTTATTTTCAGTTTTCAATGATGGAGCGGCCATGTTTGTCCAGATTCTAGGTTCCGCCGCCGGCGGCGGTTTCCCCCAGTGGAACTGCAACTGCGTGAACTGCGCAGGTTTTCGCGACGGCAGCCTGCGGGCCGAGGCGCGTACCCAGTCGTCCATCGCGATTTCCGATGACGGCGTGAACTGGGTGCTGTGCAATGCTTCGCCGGACATCCGCGCCCAACTCCAGAACTTCGCTCCGATGCAACCCGGTCGCGCGCTGCGTGACACCGGCATCAGCGCAATCATCCTGATGGACAGCCAGATCGATCACACCACTGGCCTGCTCAGCCTGCGCGAAGGTTGCCCGCATCAGGTCTGGTGCACCGACATGGTCCACGAAGATTTGAGCACCGGTTTCCCGCTGTTCACCATGCTGACCCACTGGAATGGCGGGCTGAACTGGAACCGTATCGAACTCGATCAGAGCTTCACCGTCCCGGCCTGCCCGAACCTGCGCTTCACCCCGCTGCCCCTGCGCAGCGCCGCCCCGCCGTACTCGCCGCATCGGTTCGACCCGCATCCAGGCGACAACATCGGCCTGATCGTCGAAGACCTGAGCACCGGCGGTAAACTGTTCTATGCACCGGGCCTGGGCAAGGTCGACGTATCGCTGCTGAAGATCATGGCCAGCAGCGATTGCCTGTTGGTGGATGGCACGATGTGGGACGACGACGAAATGCAGCGCCGTGGCGTTGGCACGCGCACTGGCCGGGAAATGGGTCACTTGGCGCAGAACGGCCCCGGCGGCATGCTCGAAGTTCTGGAACAGCTGCCCAAACAGCGCAAAGTGCTTATCCATATCAACAACACCAACCCGATTCTCGATGAGGATTCGCCGGAGCGTGCGGAGCTGGTTCGGCGCGAGGTTGAAGTGGCGTATGACGGCATGAGTATTGTGTTGTAGCGGATGGCCTCTTCGCGGGCAAGCCTCGCGCCTACAGGGATAGCGCTATCTCTGCAGGAGCGAGGCTTGCCCGTGAAGGCGTCAGACCCGACACCAAAGAATCCACCGGTTGTTCCCGGAGAACCGCAATGACTGACACCGCAATGTCCCCCGCCGAATTCGAAGCGGCCCTGCGCGCCAAGGGCGCCTACTACCATATCTATCACCCGTATCACGTGGCGATGTATGAAGGCCGGGCGACGCGCGAGCAGATCCAGGGCTGGGTCGCCAATCGTTTCTATTACCAGGTGAACATCCCGCTCAAGGACGCCGCGATCCTGGCCAATTGCCCGGACCGCGAGATTCGTCGCGAGTGGATTCAGCGCCTGCTGGACCACGACGGCGCCCCCGGAGAAGAGGGCGGTATCGAAGCCTGGCTACGCCTCGGCCAAGCGGTCGGTCTCGACCCGGATCAGTTGCGCTCTCAGGAATTGGTACTGCCTGGCGTGCGTTTCGCCGTGGATGCCTACGTCAACTTCGCCCGCCGGGCCCGTTGGCAGGAAGCCGCCAGCAGTTCGCTGACCGAGCTGTTCGCGCCGCAGATCCACCAATCGCGCCTCGACAGTTGGCCGCAGCATTACCCTTGGATCGACCCGGCCGGCTACGAATATTTCCGCACGCGTCTGGGCCAGGCGCGTCGGGATGTGGAGCATGGTCTGGCGATCACTTTGCAGCATTACACTACGCGGGAAGGCCAGGAACGCATGCTGGAAATTCTCCAGTTCAAACTGGACATTCTTTGGAGCATGCTCGATGCCATGAGCATGGCCTACGAACTGAACCGCCCGCCGTACCACAGCGTGACCGAGCAGCGGGTCTGGCATAAAGGAATCACCTTATGAGTTTCGATCGCAGCAAAACCCCGACATGGCGCACCGGCTACCGTTTCCAGTACGAACCGGCACAAAAAGGCCATGTGCTGCTCTACCCGGAAGGCATGATCAAACTCAACGACAGCGCTGCGCTGATTGGTGGTTTGATTGATGGCCAGCGGAATGTCGCGGCGATCATCGCCGAACTGGGCGCGCAGTTTCCCGACGTGCCTGAGCTCGGTGACGACATCGAGCAATTCATGGAGGTCGCCCGTGCTCAGCACTGGATCGAACTTGCCTGATTCCGTGTCAGACAAGTTACCGCCCAAGCCCGAAATCGGCCTGCCCCTTTGGCTGCTGGCCGAGCTGACGTATCGCTGCCCACTGCAATGCCCGTACTGCTCCAACCCGCTGGATTTCGCCGAGCAAGGCAAAGAGTTGACCACCGAGCAGTGGCTCAACGTCTTTCGCGAAGCCCGGGAAATGGGCGCGGCGCAGCTGGGGTTTTCCGGCGGTGAACCGCTGGTGCGTCAAGACCTCGCCGAGTTGATAGCCGAGGCGCGCAAGCTGGGTTTCTACACCAACCTGATCACTTCCGGCATCGGCCTCACCGAGCAGAAAATCAGCGACTTCAAGAAGGCCGGTCTGGACCACATCCAGATCAGTTTTCAAGCCAGCGACGAGCAGGTGAACAACCTCTTGGCCGGCTCAAAAAAGGCCTTCGCGCAAAAGCTCGAAATGGCCCGCGCGGTGAAGGCTCACGGCTATCCGATGGTGCTGAACTTCGTCACCCATCGGCACAACATCGACAAGATCGACCGGATCATCGAGCTGTGCATCGCCCTTGAAGCGGACTTCGTCGAACTCGCGACGTGTCAGTTCTACGGCTGGGCCCAGCTCAATCGGGTTGGCCTGTTGCCGACCAAAGAACAATTGGTTCGCGCCGAACGCATCACCAACGAATACCGCGCCAAACTGGAAGCCGAAGGGCATCCGTGCAAGCTGATTTTCGTCACGCCTGACTATTACGAAGAACGTCCGAAAGCCTGCATGAATGGCTGGGGCAGTATCTTTCTGACCGTCACGCCAGACGGAACCGCCCTGCCCTGTCATGGCGCCCGGCAGCTGCCGGTGCAGTTTCCCAACGTGCGCGACCACAGCATGCAACACATCTGGTACGACTCGTTCGGCTTCAACCGCTTTCGCGGTTACGACTGGATGCCCGAGCCGTGCCGCTCCTGCGACGAGAAAGAAAAGGACTTCGGCGGCTGCCGCTGTCAGGCATTCATGCTCACGGGTGACGCGAGCAACGCCGACCCGGTGTGCAGCAAGTCGGAACATCACGGCGTGATTCTCAAGGCCCGCGAAGAAGCCGAACACGCGACCCAGACCATTGAACAACTGGCCTTTCGCAATGAACGAAACTCACGCCTCATCGCCAAAAGCTGAACCTTTGAGCGCCGCCAGGGCTGTCGCGGCCGGCATCGACTTCGCCGAGTTACAGGTCGGCAAGCATGGCCTGTTCTGGAACGAATACCGCCCCGAGGATGCCGCCTGCCGGATCTGGCAGTGGCGCGACGGCCAGGCTCGTTGCCTGACGCCGCCCACCTTCAGTGTGCGCAGCCGGGTGTACGAATATGGCGGCGGCGCGTTTTGTCTGACCGATGACGGGCTGGTTTTCGTCAATGAGGCCGACCAGCAGCTGTATCGGCAATCGCTGACGGGAGAGACACCTGAGGTCCTGACCTCAAATGAATGCCGTTACGGCGATCTGCACTTCGCCAACGGGCAAGTGCTGGCCGTGGAAGAGAACCGCGATCGACATCGCCTAGTGGCTATCGATCTGGCTGATGGCCGACGTCATCTACTGGCCGAAGGCGCTGATTTCTATGCTGCACCGACCGTGAGTCCTGACGGTCGACGCCTGGCCTGGATCGAGTGGAATCGCCCGGATCAGCCCTGGACCGCGACTCGCCTGATGGTTGCCGAACGCCAGAGTGATCACACCTTCGCACAACCGCGCTGCGTGGCGGGTGACGGTGCCCAGGAGTCACTGCAACAACCTCGATTCGATGACCGCGGCCGTCTGTTTTGTCTGACGGATCGCGGCGGTTTCTGGCAGCCGTGGGTGGAGTCGGGCAACGGCCTGAGTCCGCTCCCGAGTGCTGCCGCCGACCATGGACCGGCGCCTTGGCAACTGGGTGGTTGCACCTGGTTGCCGTTGGGCGAAGACAGTTATCTGGCGAGTTGGACCGAAGGCGGTTTTGGTCGACTGGGGCTTTGTCATGGCGATGGTTCCTGTGATGATTTCACTGGCGACTACAGCCGCTTTCGCCATCTCGCACAGGATGAACAATTCATCTACTGCATCGCCGCTTCGCCGGTCAGTTCGTCGGCGGTGATTGCCATTGACCGCCAGAACCGGCAGGTGAAGACACTCGCCGGCGGTGTTGCACCGCTGCCCGCCGAACAGATCAGCCGCCCGCAAACCCTGCGCTATCCAAGCGGCTCGGCCGAGGCCCATGGTTTCTTCTACCCGGCGATGACCGGCGACACGAAACCACCGTTGGTGGTGTTCATTCACGGCGGCCCGACTTCCGCCTGCTACCCGATGCTCGACCCGCGAATCCAGTATTGGGCGCAGCGCGGCTTCGCCGTGGCCGACCTCAACTACCGAGGCAGCAGCGGATATGGCCGCGCGTATCGCCAAGCGTTGCATTTGAGCTGGGGCGATGTGGATGTGGAAGATGCCTGTGCGGTGGTCGCCTACCTCGCCAAACGTGGACTGATCGACGGCGACAAAGCGTTTATCCGTGGAGGAAGCGCCGGTGGCTACACCACGTTGTGCGCACTGGCCTTTCACAAGGTCTTTCGTGCGGGTGCCAGCCTGTATGGCGTCAGCGACCCCGTTGCGCTAGGCCGCGCCACCCACAAGTTCGAAGGTGATTATCTGGACTGGTTGATCGGCGACCCGGTGCAGGACGCCGAACGCTACGCCGCACGCACGCCATTGCTGCACGCGAACAACATCAGCGTTCCGGTGATCTTCTTTCAGGGTGAACTGGACGCCGTGGTGGTGCCACAACAGACCCGCGACATGGTCACTGCGCTACAGGACAACGGCATTCTGGTCGAAGCACATTACTACGCCGACGAACGCCATGGCTTTCGCAAGGCCGGTAATCAGGCCCATGCGCTGGAGCAGGAGTGGTTGTTTTATCGAAGGGTGATGACGCTCGCGGGCTGAAACCGCGTCGCGCCATTCGCGGAAAGCTCGCTCCTACGGGTATTGTGTTATCCCTGTAGGAGCGAATATCAGCGCTTGGCGATGATGTACACCGCATGCACGATCCCCGGAATGTAACCGCACAATGTCAGCAGAATGTTCAGCCAGAATGCCCCAGCGAAACCGACTTGCAGAAACACACCCAGTGGCGGCAACAGAATGGCGATGATGATTCGAATAAAGTCCATGGGGTAGCTCCTGATTGAAGTTGGCTCTTGTGAAACCATACAGCTAATCGACCTGCGGCGTTCTTCAGGGTTCATTGCGGCTCTTCAAGGCCAGTATTCGAGATGTGTCGGGATGTGCAGCGGCAACAGGCTTCGCTGACGTTGTTGCGGACATTGCTGGAAGAAGTGATGAATGGGCCGGATGACCACTTGAATGGCCCGGCGACACTGAACGGGTTGCACTGAGTACTTTTTTCCAGGCAAAAGAAAACCCCGCCGAAGCGGGGCTTTGCAGACTGTTTCCCTGACATCCATTTCACTCCGCCATCCTGGCAGAATCCTACGTGTCCGTGTTGTTGCTTTGCGCTTCCTGCGCGACGTCCATGTGAAGTAGATTAGCTCTGGATCCAATCTTCGCCTATGGGAAAACAGCAGCACGTTATGTAAGAGAAAGCTTACATAACGTCAAAGGATCAGAATTGTCCTGCGTCCAACAGGAACAACGATTCGCTACCCGCCTTTACCGACGCGCTCAACGAGTGAATACGCGGCAGCAGACGTGCGAAATAGAACCGTGCCGTTCCGAGTTTGCTCGCGTAGAAATCCTCCTGCGCTTCTTTACCGAAGGCTGCCTTGGCCATCAGTGCCCACATGTAGGCGTAGGCCATGTAACCGAATGCTTGCAGATACTCGACCGACGCCGCGCCGATCTCGTTCGGGTTGTTTTTCGCCCGGTCCAGCAACCATGCGGTCAGTTCGTCGAGGGTGTCCACCGCATCATTCAGCGGCTGGGTGAACTCCGCCAGGTCGGCATTGGCTGTCGCGATGAAATGACGAATCTCGTCAGCGAACAGATTGTAAAACGCCCCGCCGCTGCCAACGATCTTGCGTCCTACAAGGTCCAGCGCCTGAATACCGTTGGTGCCTTCGTATATCTGGGTGATCCGTACATCACGAACCAGTTGCTCCTGGCCCCACTCACGGATGTAGCCGTGACCGCCAAAAACCTGCTGGCCGTGCACCGTGGTTTCCAGACCCAAGTCGGTCAGGAAGGCCTTGGCCACCGGCGTCAGCAGTGCAACCAGATCTTCTGCGCGCTTGCGGGTGGCGGCGTCTTCGCTGAATTTTGCGGTGTCCAGCTGCATCGCCACATAAGTCGAGAAGGCACGGCCGCCTTCGTTCGAGGCTTTCATGGTCAGCAGCATGCGACGCACGTCCGGGTGGACGATGATCGGGTCAGCCACCTTGTCCTTGTTCTGCGCGCCGGTCGGCGAGCGGCTTTGCAGACGGTCGCGAGCATATTCGATAGCGTTCTGGTACGAGCGCTCGCCAGTGGCCAGGCCCTGAATACCGACGCCCAATCGCTCGTAGTTCATCATGGTGAACATTGCCGCCAGGCCTTTGTTCGGCTCACCGACCAGATAACCCACGGCTTCGTCGAAGTTCATCACGCAGGTCGCGGACGCCTGGATGCCCATTTTGTGTTCGATCGAACCACAATTCGCCGGGTTGCGCGCGCCCAGGCTGCCATCGGCATTGACCATGAACTTGGGCACCAGGAACAGCGAAATGCCTTTCGGCCCCGCTGGCGCGTCCGGCAGTTTGGCCAACACCAGATGAATGATGTTCTCGGTCAGGTCATGTTCACCGCCGGTGATGAAGATTTTGGTGCCGCTGACTTTGTAGGAACCATCGGCCTGAGGCTCGGCCTTGGTGCGGATAATCCCCAGGTCAGTACCGGCGTGCGGCTCGGTCAGGCACATGGAACCAGCCCAGACACCGGCATACATGTTCGGCAGGTACGCCGCTTTCAGCTCTTCGCTGGCGTGGGCGTTGATCGACAGGCAGGCACCGGCGGTCAGCATCGGGTACAGACCGAACGACAGGCTCGCGGAGTTGACCATTTCTTCGACCTGCGCCGAAACCGCCTTGGGCATGCCCATGCCGCCGTAGGTCGGATCACCACCGACACCGACCCAACCGCCTTCGGCGTAAGTCTGATAAGCCTGTGGGAAACCGCCTGGGGTGGTGACGGCACCGTCCGCCCAGTGGCAACCTTCTTCGTCAGCTGCGCGGCTCAGGGGCGCGATGCTTTTGCTGGTGACCTTGCCGGCTTCTTCCAGAATGGCTTCGACCGTTTCAGCATCGACGGTCTCGGCCAGCGCAGGCAGTTCGGCCCAGAGTTTGGCGACCTCGAAAACTTCATTGAGGACGAAGCGCATATCGCGCAGGGGCGCTTTGTAGTCAGCCATGGCAAACCTCGCAAGATCTAAACAGGTGGTTCGTAGAATAGTGATTTCGTTGTGTCCGAGTGTACCTCAACAACTTTTACGACACATAGGGTCGACTCATGACTGTTTTGTTATTTTTAGTCACCAGTATTCACCTGAGATAGCTCTCGCCCGCGAAGCTTTTCAAACCAAACCGTCAGAGCGCAAACAACTCCGCCGGCAGCTTCATCAGGCAATCGCTGCCCGCCTCGATGGCCGCCCGATGAGCGGCGGTGCGTGGCAGCAAACGCTTGAAGTAAAACTCGCTGGTCGCCAGTTTGCCCTGGCAGTAATCGCCATCGCCGCCGCCCGCCTCCAACTGCGCCTGAGCCACCAACGCCATACGTAGCCACAGGTAGCCGAGGATGATGTAACCGCTGTACATCAGGTAATCCACCGAGGCAGCGCCGACTTCATCAGGATTTTTCATCGCGGCCATGCCGACCTTGGTGGTCAATTCGCCCCACTGCTGATTCAGACTATTGAGCTGCGCCACATAGCTGCCGAGTTGCGGATGCTCAGCGTTTGCCGCACAGAATTTGTGGACGATTTTGGTGAAGCCGCGCAGCAGTTTTCCCTGACTGCCAAGGACTTTGCGCCCAAGCAAGTCCAGCGCCTGAATGCCGTTGGTGCCTTCGTAGATCGGCGCGATCCGGCAGTCGCGAACCAACTGCTCCATGCCCCACTCACGAATGAAACCGTGACCGCCAAACACTTGCATGCCGAGGTTGGTCACCTCCAGCCCAGTATCGGTCATGAACGCTTTGCAGATCGGCGTCAGGAACGCCAACAGGTCTTCGGCATCCTGACGCGCCGTTTCATCCGGGCTCAGATGAGCGGCGTCCAGCAACTGCGCGGTGAAATAAGTCAGCGCCCGGTTGCCTTCGTTGAAGGCCTTCATGGTGAGCAACATCCTGCGTGCATCGGGATGAACGATGATCGGGTCGGCGACTTTCTCCGGTGCTTTCGGGCCGGTCAGTGAGCGCATTTGCAGGCGGTCGTTTGCGTATTTGATCGCGCCCTGAAAGCTCGCCTCACCCAGACACAAACCTTGCATGCCGGTGCCGAGCCGAGCGTGGTTCATCATGGTGAACATGCAGTTCAGGCCCTTGTTCGGCTCACCGATCAAGAACCCCTTGGCGTCGTCGAAATTCAGCACACAGGTGGCCGAGGCCTTGATGCCCATTTTGTGTTCGATCGAACCGCAGGAAACGCCATTGCGCTCACCCGCCTCGCCCTCGGCATTGGGTAGGAATTTAGGAACGATAAACAGCGAAATGCCCTTGGTACCCGCAGGAGCGTCCGGCAGTTTGGCCAACACCAGGTGAATGATGTTGTTACTCATGTCGTGTTCGCCGGCGGAAATGAAAATCTTGCTGCCGGAGATCGCGTAACTGCCGTCAGCCTGAGGCACGGCGCGGGTCTTGATGATGCCCAGATCGGTGCCGCAATGGGCTTCGGTCAGGCACATGGTGCCGGTCCATTGGCCAGCGGTGAGCTTGCTCAGGTAGGTTTGTTTCTGTTCTTCGGTGCCATGGGCGTGAATCGCCGACATCGCACCGTGAGTCAGGCCGGGGTACATGCCCCAGGAGGTGTTGCTGGAACCGACCATTTCGCTGATGACCAACCCCAAAGAACTGGGCAAGCCTTGGCCACCGTAAGCCGGATCCGCCGCCAGACCATGCCAGCCGCCTTCAACGTATTGTGCGAAAGCCTGCTTGAAACCTGTAGGCGTTGTGACCACGCCGTTGTCGAAATGGCAGCCTTCTTCGTCGCCGCTGCGGTTCAGCGGTGCGAGAACGTTCTCACAGAATTTCGCGCCTTCTTCAAGGATCGCATTGATCATGTCCGGGCTGGCATCGGTGGCGCCCAGCGCGGCGTAGTTGCTGTGAAAATCGAAGACGTGGTCGATCAGAAAGCGCATATCGCGCAGGGGAGCTTTGTACTCGGGCATGGTCATTTCTCCGGCAGCAGATTGCTCAAACCTACTGCCGCGCACCACGCCTCACAATCACAGTCCAGACGCTGAATGCGCCATCATCACTCAACCCGCAGCGGCGTCCATGCGCACCGCGCCACGACGGTTCTGACCGAAAGCCATCACACAGTTTCGCCCCGCGCCTTTGGCGCTGTAGAGCGCCTGGTCAGCGGATTTGAGCACTTCTTCCGGCGTGCGCTGCTCCAACCGCTCGGCGACACCGATGCTGACGGTGACCGATACACTCGAGGCGCTTGAACCGGCGCGGCGCTGGCGTCCCTGCTGGTCATCCTGGGGACGGTTGTCCTGATTGCGCAGCTGGATGTTGTAGGTGGCGATGGATTCGCGAATGACTTCCAGGTGCGGCATACACTCCTCGAGGGTTTTGCCTGCAAACACCAGGGCAAATTCCTCACCGCCGTAGCGATATGCCCTACCGCCACCGCTGATTTTCGACAGTTTGCTGGCGACCAATCGCAGCACCTGGTCGCCGACATCGTGACCGTGGGTGTCGTTGAATTTCTTGAAGTGATCGACGTCGCTCATGGCCAGCACGTAATTGCGCCCCAACCGTTGCATGCGTTCGTTCAATGCGCGGCGACCCGGCAGGCCGGTGAGTTCGTCGCGGAAGGCCATCTGATAGGCCTCATGGGCAACCGCGGCGGCAATCATCAACATCACCTGGCTGCACATGATGTTCAGGGTGAAGGGCAGGATGAAGGTTTTCGGCAACATCCAGAACAATCCCAGCAGCCCCACCAATTGCGCAGCATGCAAGGGTCTTGGGTTGCGCCAGTATTGCCAGGCCAACAACAGGAACGAGGCGATGAATACCGGGTAGGACAACTGGATCAGGCTCATCCACGCACCATGCAACGCTGGCCAGCGGATCTCTGACAGCCACATCAGCAGCGCCTGCGGGTAACTTTGCTCCAGCCCCAGCGCCACGCTGCCGAACGCCAGCAATACCGCGAAGCGCGCCACCATGTCCTGGAACAGGTGAGTACGCTCTTGCCAGGCGGCAAACAAGCCAAACAGCAACGGCAGCAGCAGACAGCACAGATGGAAAACCACGGCGGCGTCTTCACGAACTTTGCCATTGTCGCGGTAATAGTCGGTCTGGGTGTCGAGCAGGAAGTAGGCGATGTACACCGTGACCATCAGAAACAGTTCACGCTGACGTCGGTAAACCGCGCAATACGCCCCGCCAAGCAACAGCACCAGAGTGGGCAGCACGTTGAACAGCGAAGTGAAGAAGACGTTGAGATCCTTGACGTAGGCAGCCGCAAGCCCCGCGAGCAACAACAGCAGCGATGGCAAAAAATGACTGAAACGTACAGCGGAAGAACGCAGCAAGGGTAAAGCTCCGACCCGGCAAACAAGATGGCATTGTGCCTGCACTTGGGGCAATTCAGCACATACGATGTGACGTGTGTCACATCGCCATCCTCTTTAACGGCAGCAATGGCGTTCTTCTTAGCGTTTTAGTCAGGAATATTTACCGACGTGATCGTTTGCGTCAGGCATGAAAAAGCCGCTGCTCCCGAGGAAGCAGCGGCTTTATGAAGGACTGCGTAGGGCTTAGTAACCCAGTGCGAAGTCTTCTTCTTTCATGTCCATCAGGTTGTTGGCACCCGACAGCATGGTTACAACGTGAGTGCGGGTACGCGGCAGGATACGCTGGAAGTAGAAGCGCGCAGTCTGCAGCTTGGCGGTGTAGAACGCCTCTTCGGTGGTGCCGGCAGCCAGTTTCTCGGCAGCCAGACGCGCCATGTCAGCCCAGAAGTAGGCAAGGCAGGCGTAACCGGAGTACATCAGGTAGTCCACCGACGCGGCGCCGACTTCTTCGCGGTCTTTCATGGCAGCCATACCGACCTTCATGGTCAGCTCGCCCCACTCTTTGTTCAGCGCAACCAATGGCTCGACGAACTCTTTGACCGCGTCGTTGCCTTCGTTGGTCTGGCAGAACTTGTGGACGATCTTGGTGAAGCCTTTGAGCGCTTCGCCTTGAGTCATCAGCACTTTACGGCCCAGCAGGTCGAGTGCCTGGATACCGGTGGTGCCTTCGTACAGCATTGAAATGCGGCTGTCGCGAACGTTCTGCTCCATGCCCCACTCGGCGATGAAGCCGTGGCCGCCGTAGATTTGTACGCCGTGGTTAGCGGATTCGAAACCGACTTCAGTCATGAAGGCTTTGGCGATCGGAGTCATGAAGGCCAGCAGTGCGTCGGCTTTCTTCTTCTCTTCTTCATCTACGCCGTACTTGACGATGTCGACTTGCTTGGCGGTGAAGTAAACCATCGCACGATTGCCTTCGGCGAAAGCCTTCATGGTCAACAGCATGCGACGTACGTCAGGGTGAACGATGATCGGGTCAGCGGCTTTGTCCGGCGCTTTCGGGCCAGTCAGGGAGCGCATTTGCAGGCGATCGCGAGCGTATTTCAGGCCGCCCTGGAAGCCGATTTCGGCGTGAGCCAGACCTTGCAGCGCGGTACCCAGACGTGCGGTGTTCATAAAGGTGAACATGCAGTTCAGGCCTTTGTTCGCCGGGCCAATCAGGTAACCGGTGGCCGCGTCGAAGTTCATCACGCAGGTGGCGTTGCCGTGGATACCCATCTTGTGTTCCAGCGAACCGCAGGTCACAGCGTTACGTGCGCCGATCGAGCCATCTGCGTTTGGCAGGAATTTTGGAACGATGAACAGCGAAATGCCTTTGGTGCCCGCCGGTGCATCCGGCAGACGCGCCAGAACGATGTGGACGATGTTGTCGGCCATGTCGTGTTCGCCGGCCGAGATGAAGATCTTGGTGCCGGACACCTTGTAGGAACCGTCGGCCTGAGGCTCGGCCTTGGTACGCAGCATGCCCAGGTCAGTGCCGCAGTGCGGTTCGGTCAGGCACATGGTGCCGGTCCATTCGCCGGAGACCAGTTTGGTCAGGTAAGCCTCTTGCTGCTCAGGCGTACCGTGTTCGGAGATGGTGTTCATCGCGCCATGGGACAGGCCTGGGTACATGCCCCACGACCAGTTGGCCTCGCCAACCATTTCACTGACAGCCAGACCCAGAGACTCAGGCAGGCCTTGGCCGCCGTGCTCTACGTCGTGAGCCAGGCTTGGCCAGCCACCTTCGACGAATTGCTTGTAGGCTTCCTTGAAACCGGTCGGGGTTTTAACGCCGGACTCGCTCCAGGTGCAGCCTTCGGTGTCACCCACGCGGTTCAGCGGAGCCAGCACCTGCTCACAAAACTTGGCGCCTTCTTCGAGAATGGCGTCAACCATGTCCGGAGTTGCGTCTGCACAAGCCGGAAGGCTCTGATAGTGCGCTTCGTAGCCGAGCAGTTCGTCACGAACGAAGCGAATATCACGCAAGGGGGCCTTGTAGTCAGGCATAGCGATAAACCTCTGCTGATGTAACCGGGAATGAACGACCGCGTTGATTTGTTGTGGCGGTCAAACAGTTGTTTGAAACATACGTTTACGCCCAATTCTTGTCAAGCGCCGATCTTTTGCCGTTCGTCATCGCACCATGAAAACCTCGGCCACGCAGTTGCGCAACGCCGTTGACTGAGCAACACGCCATGTAGGAGAGATTAGTTGAGGCAGAAGGACTTACGCAGAAAAACGCCGCGAACTGTCGCGGCGTTGGAGTAGCGGATTCAGCGAGGAATCATGCAAAAGTATCGATCAGCGTCCCAAGCATTTCATCGGATGCCTTGGCGACTTTGACGCCCAGTTCCACCTGGAACTTGCCGTGAGACATCTCGACCATATTGCTGGCCAAGTCCGATTGCTGGCTGCGGTCTACCGAGCGCAAGCGATCGACCTGAATCTCGGAGGATTGACTGGTGACCGAACGCTCGATGGTGTTGTTGGCGATCTGCCCCGAAGCCTGATCGACACGGTTCTGCCCTGTCTGAATAGTGCTCAGACCGGCATAAAAAGCGGTGTTTCCTGAGATTTCCATGGGGGAACTCGTCCTACAAAGGATCAACAGCGGCCATTGAACCAGACACGCCGACAAAAGGCCCGACAAAAACACTAATAGCACAGTGCCTTGTCATAGGTAAAAACCAAGCCAACAATCTCAGTCCAGCAAATCCAGCTGCAGATGCGCGGCCACCGCGTCGGCTGTCACTGACTTGAGTTTCGGCACCCGCCCCAGGCATGGAGCGGGAATCCGTTCGGCCAGCGTCGCAAGGTTCTCTTCCAGGCGCGAGGTCTTCGGATCGATGATATTGGCCACCCACCCTGCCAACTGCAAACCATCCCGTGCGATCGCTTCGGCTGTCAGCAGTGCATGATTGATGCAACCCAGCCGCACACCGACCACCAGGATCACCGGCAGCCCCAGCGCCATCGCCAGGTCCGACAGATTGTCCTGATCCGCCAACGGCACTCGCCAGCCGCCAGCGCCTTCGATCAAGGTGAAATCGGCCTGCATATCGAGAATCTGCCGCATCGGTGTCAACAGGGATTGCACGGTCAACGCCACGCCAGCCTCCCGCGCCGCCAGATGCGGTGCAATCGCCGGTTCGAACGCGACCGGATTGACCTGATCGTAGGTCAACGGTATCGAACACTCGGCAAACAGTGCCAGCGCATCGGCGTTGCGCAATCCCATGGGCGTCAGCTCGCAACCGGAGGCCACCGGTTTGCCCGCTGCCGTGCTCAAGCCCGCCAATCGCGCGGCATGCAGCAAACCTGCGGCGACGGTGGTCTTGCCGACATCGGTGTCAGTACCGGTGATGAAATAGGCTGCGCTCATAAGGGTTTCTCCACCACGGCGTAAACCACTTGATAAGTCGCCGGCAATCCCTGTGCCTGACGAAACTGCTCGTAAGCCTCGATCAGGCCAAGGATCCGCGCCCTGCCGGTCAAACCGCCCGGCCGACCGGGGTTCAGGTTGTGCGCCCCAAGTGCCTTGAGCTCATGGGTCAGGCTGCGGACATCGGGGTAATGCAACACATGTGGATGTGTTTCAAGGCTGATGACCTTCAAGCCACTTCCCGCGCAAAGCTGCTGGTAAACACCGAACTCGCGGAAGCGGTTGACGTGCACCATGCCATCCACCTGACGCCAGCTATCGCGCAATTCGTACAGAGTGCCTACACATAGACTAGCAAACGCGAAAATTCCGCCCGGTTTCAGTACCCGATACGCTTCATTGAGCACCGAGGCGAAATCCGCACACCATTGCACCGCCAGGCTGGAGAAGACCAGGTCGCAGGTCGAGTCCTGCAACGGCAAGCGCTCCGCATCGCCCGCGATGAAATGAGTCGCGCCGCCCAAGGGACGGGCGTGATTGAGCATGCCTTCTGCGATGTCCAACGCCACGCCAGCGCTCGCAGGAAACTTCTCCGCCAAGGCTCGGCTGAAATACCCTGTGCCGCAGCCCATATCCAGCCAACGAGCAGGGACAAAATCCTCCGGCAACCGACGCAACAACTCGCTGCCCACGTCGCGCTGTAATTCGGCCACGCTGTCGTAGCTCGCCGCCGCACGGGAAAAGGACGCCGCCACCTGGCGTTTGTCGGGCAAGCCGCCAGGCAGGTTGGGAAGGGATAAATCAGTCATCACCGAACTCATGCAAAAAGGCCTGAATCGCCCCCGCCACACCGTGGGGGTCTTCCAGAAGAAACGCGTGACTGGCCTGTTCAATCAGACCGATTTCGACGTCTGGTAGCAGTGCCAGCAAGTCCCCGGCAGCTTCGGCCGGGACTAGCCCGTCGAGACCGGCGAACAAGTGCAGTTGCGGGCCGCGAAACGCTTGCAACGCTTGCCGGGTATCCAGCTGAGCGAGCAACTCCAGGCCGCTCATCAGCACCGGTGAAGACGTATGCGGTGCACCCGCGAGCAACAGCCGCGATATCCCGCGCGGGTCTTCGGCACCTTGGGCGCACAGCAGCGAAAAACGTTTCAACGTCATGCGCGAGTCAGCTTTGCAGCCGGCCAGAAACGCATCGAAGGTCTCGCCGGGCATCGCGCTCGACCATTGTTCATGGGCGACAAAAGAAGGGTTACTCGCCAGCGTCACCAAGCCGCAACAGCGGTCACCCCGTCGCGCCGCCAATTCGGACGCCAGCATGCCGCCCAATGACCAGCCACCGAGCCAGGCATCCTGTGGCAACGTCGAGTCCAACTCATCGAGCCATTCTTCAAGGTCGCTCGATTCCAGTTCCGGAAACGGCTCGATCTCGACGCGCAGGTGCTCATCCAAACCCTGCAAGGCCGCCGCCAAGGGTTCCAGCGGCGAAATCCCGAGACCCCAACCCGGCAGCAGAATCAGACGATCACGCATGGCTTGGCTCCGGTCCCAGTTGTTGAAAACAATCGGCCAGTCCATTTAACAATAGCTGTACCTGCGCCTCGCTGTGAGCGGCGGTCAGGGTGACGCGCAAGCGTGCGCTGCCTGCGGGCACAGTCGGTGGACGGATTGCCGTCACCATCAGACCGCGCTCGCGCAGCATTTGCGACAGCCGGACCGCGCGTCCGGCATCGCCAATCATGATCGGCTGGATCGGCGTGAAGCTGTCCATCAGCTCCAGGCCAATCTGTTCGGCGCCTTGGCGGAACTGGCGAATCAGCGTATTCAGATGCTCGCGTCGCCAGTGTTCGCTACGCAACAGCTCAAGGCTTTTCAGCGTCGCACAGGCCAGCGCCGGCGGTTGGCTGGTGGTGTAGATGTAAGGGCGAGCGAACTGGATCAGGCTTTCGATCAGCTCTTCACTGCCAGCCACAAAAGCACCGGCCGTACCGAACGCCTTGCCGAGGGTGCCGACCAACACTGGCACGTCTTCCTGACTCAGACCGAAATGCTCGACGATCCCGCCGCCATTGGCCCCCAGCGGACCAAAACCGTGAGCGTCATCGACCATCAGCCAGGCACCTTTGGCCTTGGCTTCCCGCGCCAGCGCCGGCAGGTCGGCGATGTCACCGTCCATGCTGAACACGCCATCGGTGACTACCAGCGTATTGCCGGTGGCCTTCTCAAGGCGCTTGGCCAGACTGGCCGCATCGTTATGCAGATAGCGATTGAAACGCGCGCCGGACAGCAACCCGGCATCCAGCAGCGACGCGTGATTGAGCCGGTCTTCCAGCACCGTATCACCCTGCCCGACCAATGCGGTGACCGCGCCGAGGTTGGCCATGTAACCGGTGGTGAATAGCAATGCTCGCGGGCGCCCGGTGAACTCGGCGAGGGCTTCTTCCAGTGCGTGATGAGGGCCGCTGTGGCCGATCACCAAATGCGAAGCGCCACCACCCACGCCCCAACGCGACGCCCCTGCGCGCCAGGCTTCGATCACTTGTGGGTGATTGGCCAGGCCCAGGTAATCGTTGTTACAGAACGCCAGCAATGGCTGACCATCGACCACCACTTCCGGGCCCTGAGGGCTCTCGAGCAGCGGGCGCTGACGGTAAAGGTTTTCGGCACGACGGGCAGCAAGGCGCGCGCTGAGATCGAAAGACATGCAGACCTCGCGAGTAGGCAAAAGGTATAGCTTCTGTAGGAGCGAGGCTTGCCCGCGAACCAGGCACCTCGGTCAATCTGAATGACCGAGGCGCTTCATTCGCGGGCAAGCCTCTCTCCTACAGGTTTGGCGTCGATCAGACAGCAGCGTTATAGAACTGCTCGCTGCTCTTCTGCTCCACCAGTGCCTGTTCGATGGCGGCCTGATGCACTTCGTCGGCGTGCTCTTCGCGCGCTTCCGGCAGGATGCCCAGACGCGAGAACAGTTGCATGTCCTTGTCCGCCTGCGGGTTGGCGGTGGTCAGCAGTTTTTCGCCGTAGAAAATCGAGTTGGCGCCGGCAAAGAACGCGAGGGCCTGCATCTGCTCGTTCATCGCTTCGCGGCCGGCGGACAGGCGCACGTGGGATTTCGGCATCAGAATGCGAGCGACAGCGAGCATGCGGATGAAGTCGAACGGGTCGATGTCGTCAGCATTTTCCAGTGGCGTACCGGCGACTTTCACCAGCATGTTGATCGGCACAGACTCTGGATGCTCCGGCAGGTTCGCCAGCTGGATCAGCAGGTTGGCGCGGTCGTCGAGGGACTCGCCCATGCCGAGAATGCCACCGGAGCAAATCTTCATCCCCGAATCACGCACGTAAGCCAGGGTTTGCAGGCGCTCGCTGTACGTACGGGTGGTGATGATGCTGCCGTAGAACTCAGGCGAGGTGTCGAGGTTGTGGTTGTAGTAATCCAGGCCGGCTTCGGCCAGGGCGACGGTCTGGTCCTGATCGAGACGACCGAGGGTCATGCAGGTTTCCAGGCCCATGGCTTTCACGCCTTTGACCATCTCCAGCACGTACGGCATGTCTTTGGCCGACGGGTGTTTCCACGCCGCGCCCATGCAGAAACGGGTCGAACCGATGGCCTTGGCGCGAGCGGCCTCTTCGAGGACCTTCTGCACTTCCATCAGTTTTTCTTTTTCCAGGCCAGTGTTGTAGTGGCCGGACTGCGGACAATATTTGCAATCTTCCGGGCAAGCACCGGTTTTGATCGACAGCAGCGTCGAGACCTGGACGCGGTTGGCGTCGAAATGCGCGCGGTGCACCGTCTGCGCCTGGAACAACAGGTCGTTGAATGGCTGAACGAAGAGTGCTTTGACTTCGGCCAAAGACCAGTCATGACGCAGGGTTGCAGTGGTGCTGGCGCTCATGGGCGTTTCCTTGTTTATGCTTGGCAAGCGGCTGGGGAATGGAATACCCACAGACGCGACACGGATGTTCGGCATATTTAAGGAAGAGCGATGCGCTGTCAACCACGATACGAAGGACCGGTTTACATCTGGTTAAAAAACAAACAAACCTGTTTGCTCTGCGCAGAAGCCGCAGACGACACCACGCCAATCTGCATGGCCTGCGAAACCGAGTTGCCCTGGCTGGGCGATCACTGCCAAACCTGCGCCCTGCCCTTACCCGCCACGGGCCTGACGTGCGGCCAATGCTTGAAACAACCGCCAGCGTTTGAGCGAGTTGCCGCCCCCTGGGCTTACAGCTTTCCCGTCGACACTTTGATCACTCGGTTCAAGCACAGCGCAAAGTGGCCGTTTGGCCGCCTGCTCGCCGAACTTCTTGCTCAATTCCTGCAACATCGCTTCGATGAAGATCTGGATCGGCCCGATGCGCTGATACCGGTACCACTGGCCGCCAAACGTCTGCGTCAGCGAGGTTTCAACCAGGCAGCGATGCTCGCCCGCTGGCTCAGCGTCAGCCTCGACATTCCTTGTGATGAAACGCTGTTACTGAGAATCCAGGACACCAGCGCGCAACAAGAGCTGAATGCCGACGCCCGCAAAAAGAATCTGCGCCACGCCTTTGCCCTGACGCCCGCGGCTTCGATCAAGGGCCGCCACTTCGCATTGGTCGACGACGTGCTGACCACCGGCGCCACCGCCCAGGCACTGGCTCGCTTGTTGATGGAGGCGGGCGCCGCGCGAGTCGATGTCTACTGCCTGGCCCGCACCCCAAAACCTGGCGATGGAGCCTGACTTGACTCCCGTGCGCCTAGCCGCCAACGTCCTCCCCATCGCCACAGCCCAAAGCATCTCGCCATGTCCTTGCCTCCATTGTTGTCCCAGCACATTGTCCGTCGTCCGCAACGCATCGCGTTGTTGCAACACATCGCCGAACAAGGCTCGATCACCCGCGCCGCAAAAAGCGCGGGCCTGAGTTACAAGGCGGCGTGGGATGCCATCGACGAGCTGAACAACCTCGCGCAGAAACCGCTGGTGGAGCGCAGCGTCGGCGGCAAGGGCGGTGGCGGCGCCAAATTGTCCAGCGAAGGCGAACGCGTGTTACGCCTGTATCAAAAGCTGCAAGCCTTGCAGGCTCAGGTGCTGGAAGCCGCCGAAGAGGCCAGTGACCTGGACCTGCTCGGTCGCCTGATGCTCAGAACCAGCGCGCGCAATCAACTGCACGGCAAGGTCGTGGCGATCGATGCACAGGGACGCAACGACCGCATCCGTCTTGAACTGGCTGAAGGCTTGCGTATCGATGCGCAGATCACTCACGACAGCACTCTGCGCCTGGAACTGCAAACCGGCACCGAAGTGGTGGCACTGATCAAGGCCGGTTGGCTGGAACTGCTGGACATCAATCAAGCCGCGACGCCCGGCAACAATTGCCTGAAGGGCATGATCGAAGAAATCCTCGACGCCGAAGACGGTCCCAGCGAAGTGCGCATCGGCCTGCCCAATGGCCAGACACTTTGCGCCCTGGCCGAGTCGCAGTACCTGAAAACCCTCGGGCTTGCTGACGGTAAACCGGTGCAGGTGCAGTTCGCGCCATCCAACATCCTGCTCGGCACACCGCTGTAAATCAGACATTCGCAACTCCGTAGCAGCTGCCGCAGGCTGCGTTCGGCTGCGCAGCAGTCGCGATCCGGCGCCGGGAATCGCGCTGGCAGTTTACGATCGCTTCGCAATCGAACGCAGCCTTCGGCAGCTGCTACAAAAATACAGCAGGCTGCAACAAAACCTTCATCGACCACCATTAAGGTGACTGCAAAAACCCGCAGGGAGCCTGATGTGAGCCTATTAGAAGACAACCAACCCACCGACCTCGAAAAGATGGTTGGCCTCAGCCGTCGAGGCTTCATCAGCGCTGGTGCCCTCTGCGGTGCAGCGATGTTTCTCGGTGGCAATTTGCTGAGTCGCAGTGTGCTGGCCGCCAGCGTCAGCGCCGGCTCCAGCAAACTGTTGGGTTTTGACAGCATCGCCGCCGCCACGACCGACGCCATCACCCTGCCGCCGGGCTACAAGTCCTCGGTGCTGATCAGCTGGGGCCAGCCACTGCAAAACAATGGCCCGGCGTTCGACCCGAGCGGTAACGGCACCGCCGAGGCGCAGGAAGTCCAGTTCGGCGATAACAACGACGGCATGAGCCTGTTCGAATTCCCCGGTGAAAAAGACCGGGCGCTGATGGCAATCAACAACGAATACACCAACTACCGCTACCTCTACCCCCACGGCGGCATGCCGCAATCGGCCGAAGACGTGCGCAAGGCCCTGGCCTGCGAAGGCGTCTCGGTAATTGAAGTGCAGCGCAAGAACGGCCAGTGGCAGTTCGTCCAGGGCTCGCGCTACAACCGGCGCATTCACGGTAACGCCCCCATCAAACTGAGCGGCCCTGCAGCGGGTCACAAGCTGATGAAAACCAGCGCCGACAAACACGGCAAGAAAGTCCTCGGCACCTTCCAGAACTGCGCCAACGGCAAGACGCCGTGGGGCACTTATCTGACCTGCGAAGAGAACTTCACCGACTGCTTCGGCAGTAGCAATGCCGAGCAGAAGTTTGATGCCGCGCAGAAACGCTACGGCGCGGTGGTGGCCAGCAAAGATATCAACTGGCATCAACACGATCCGCGCTTTGATCTGGCGAAGAACCCCAACGAACTCAACCGCCACGGTTGGGTGGTGGAAATCGACCCGTTCGATCCGCAGTCGACGCCGGTCAAACGCACCGCGCTGGGCCGCTTCAAACATGAAAACGCCGCACTGGCCGAAACCAATGACGGTCGCGCCGTGGTGTACATGGGCGACGACGAACGTGGCGAGTTCATCTACAAATTCGTCAGCCGCGACAAGATCAACCACAAAAACCCCAAGGCCAACCGCGACCTGCTGGATCACGGCACCTTGTACGTGGCGCGTTTCGATGCGGGCGACGGCAATGCCGATCACCCCAAAGGCCAAGGCCAGTGGATCGAACTGACCCACGGCAAGAACGGCATCGATGCCAACAGCGGTTTTGCTGATCAGGCCGAAGTGCTGATTCATGCACGCCTCGCAGCCAGCGCCGTCAACGCCACGCGCATGGACCGTCCGGAATGGATCGTCGTCAGCCCCAAGGACGGCCAGGTTTATTGCACCCTGACCAACAACGCCAAACGCGGCGAAGAAGGCCAACCGGTGGGCGGGCCGAACCCGCGCGAGAAGAACGTTTACGGGCAGATCCTGCGCTGGCGCACCGACCGCGACGATCACGGCTCGAAAAGTTTTGCCTGGGACCTGTTTGTGGTTGCCGGCAACCCGGGTGTCCACGCCGGTACGCCCAAGGGCGGTTCGTCGAACATCACTCCGCAGAACATGTTCAACAGCCCGGACGGCTTGGGTTTCGACGAGGCAGGGCGTTTGTGGATCCTCACAGATGGCGATTCGAGCAACGCAGGTGACTTCGCGGGCATGGGCAATAACCAGATGCTCTGTGCCGACCCGGTGACCGGTGAGATCCGCCGCTTCATGGTCGGGCCGGTGGGCTGCGAGGTGACGGGGATCAGCTTCTCGCCAGATCAGAAAACCCTGTTTGTCGGGATTCAGCATCCGGGGGAAAACGGTGGGTCGACGTTCCCCGAGCATCTGCCCAACGGCAAGCCACGGTCTTCGGTGATGGCGATTTCCCGCGAGGATGGCGGGATCGTCGGCGCCTGATAAACGCCCCCTTCATGATCATTCCCCCGCTCTGCGTGGGAATGCAGCCCGGGACGCTCTGCGTCCCAAAATCGGACGCGGAGCGTCCGGTGAGGCATTCCCACGCAGAACGTGGGAACGATCCCATGGGAACGATCCCCCTAAAGACAGCCCGTCTGCGCTACCATGTTTGGCCGGACGCGGCAGCCTGCTGCGCGCAGGAGTCAGCATGGCCCACCCGTTTGCAACCCTCACCCCCGATCTCGTGCTCGATGCCGTCGAAAGCATCGGCTTTCTCAGTGACGCACGCATTCTGGCGCTCAATAGCTACGAGAACCGCGTCTATCAGGTCGGTATCGAAGACTCCGAGCCGCTGATCGCCAAGTTCTACCGTCCGCAGCGTTGGACCAACGAAGCGATTCTCGAAGAGCACCAATTCACCTTCGAACTCGCCGAGTGCGACGTACCGGTGGTCGCGCCAATGATCCACAACGGTGCCAGCCTGCACGAACACAACGGTTTCCGTTTCACCCTGTTCCCCCGCCGTGGCGGCCGAGCCCCGGAGCCGGGCAATCTCGATCAGTTGTATCGCCTGGGCCAGTTGCTGGGTCGACTGCATGCAGTCGGTGCTACCAAACCGTTCGAACACCGTGAAGCGCTGGGAGTGAAGAACTTCGGTCATGACTCGCTGACGACCCTGCTCGAAGGCAATTTCGTACCCAAAAGTTTGCTGCCGGCCTACGAGTCCGTGGCCCGCGATCTGCTCAAGCGCGTCGAAGAGGTCTACAAGGCCACGCCGCACCAGAACATCCGCATGCATGGCGATTGCCACCCCGGCAACATGATGTGCCGCGACGAGATGTTCCACATCGTCGACCTCGACGACTGCCGCATGGGCCCGGCAGTGCAGGATATCTGGATGATGCTCGCGGGTGATCGTCAGGAATGTCTGGGACAGTTGTCGGAATTGATGGACGGCTACAACGAATTCCACGACTTCGATCCGCGGGAACTGGCGCTGATCGAACCGCTGCGCGCCTTGCGCCTGATGCACTACAGCGCCTGGCTCGCCCGGCGCTGGGATGACCCGGCCTTCCCGCGCAGCTTTCCGTGGTTCGGCACCGAGCGCTATTGGGGCGATCAAGTGCTGGCGCTGCGTGAGCAACTCGCCGCACTCAATGAAGAACCACTGAAGCTGTTCTGACGAACCAAATCCAATGTGGGAGCAGGCTTGCTCGCGAATACGGTTTCACATTCAACAGAGATGTTGACTGAATGACCGCTTTCGTGAGCAAGCCTGCCCCCACAAGGTCCGCGACATATCCCGACAAATCTCCTTACAATCCCCCTCTTTGTTAGCTGCCTAAGCAAGGATTCTCATGCAAGCCGCCAACCCGCGTCGCGGGTACATCCTGGGCCTGAGTGCCTACATCATTTGGGGCCTGTTCCCGCTCTACTTCAAAGCCATCGCCAGCGTGCCCGCCGTGGAGATCATCATCCACCGAGTGCTGTGGTCCGCGCTGTTTGGCGCTTTGCTGCTGCTCGTCTGGAAGCATCCCGGCTGGTGGCGCGAGCTGCGTGAAAATCCGCGGCGGCTGGCAATCCTGGCCCTGAGCGGCACGTTGATCGCCGCCAACTGGCTGACCTACGTCTGGTCGGTGAACAACGGACGCATGCTCGAAGCCAGCCTCGGTTACTACATCAACCCGCTGGTAAATGTGTTGTTGGGGATGCTGATCCTCGGCGAACGGCTGCGGCGCATGCAATGGCTGGCGGTTGGCCTGGCGGCGGTCGGTGTTGCGCAGCAAGTGTGGCAGGTCGGCAGCCTGCCGTGGGTGTCGCTGGTGCTTGCATTGACCTTCGGCTTCTACGGACTGATCCGCAAGCAGGCACCGGTCAAGGCGCTGCCGGGACTGGTGGTGGAAACCTGGATGCTGGTGCCGATTGCCGTCGCCTGGTTGCTGTTCAATCCGACGGCGAGCAGCGCGCAAGCCGAATTCTGGACCACCTCCGAAGCCTGGTGGCTGGTGGCTGCAGGTCCGGTGACGCTGGTGCCGCTGGTGTGTTTCAACGCCGCCGCCCGGCACTTGCCCTACACCACCCTCGGGTTTCTCCAGTACCTGGCGCCGACGCTGGTGTTGTTGCAAGCCGTTTTGCTGTTTGGCGAGCACTTGTCGTCCAGCACGCTGGTGGCGTTCATCTTTATCTGGGCCGGTCTGGCGGTTTACAGCGTCGACGCGTGGATAAGTCTGCGCCGCCGTAGCTGATCAGAAAACGTACAAAGCTCTACAGGCCACGTCTCCCGTGGCCTGCATCCATCCTTCCCAAGGTTATCCACAGTGTGATCCCCGGCGTTTGTGCGCAAGTCACTGAAACTGCTGGTTTTTTGATCAGATCCTGAAGAGCACCGGCCGACGTGGCCTGGCGAAGTGTCTCTACAGGTTATCCACAGGCAGGTGCACGTATAACTTGGATAACCTTTTCAGGGTTCGCTGCGCAGTACCAATTCGACCATCAGATCGTCTGCCAGGGTTTCCAGGCGCGATTGCAGCACCTCCAGCGACAAGGTCAGTGGCACCGCAAGAATCGCCTCGGCATGGAACAGCGGCTCGCTGCTCATGGGCGCCGGCCGAACTTCGGTCACCAACTGCTCCAGGTTCACCCCCTGCTCACTCAACAGACGCGTAATGTCTCGCACAATGCCCGGACGATCATTGCCCACCAGTTCCATGGCAATCGGCTTCCAGGTGCAGGACTGTTCGATGCCACTTTCGGCGATCAGCACGCGGATGCCCTGGGTCGACAGTCCTTGCAGGGCGTCTACCAGTTCATCGTAGGCTTCAGCCGGCACGCCCACCCGAAGAATCCCGGCGAACTGTCCGGCCATACGCGACATGCGGCTCTCCAGCCAGTTACCGCCATGCTCGGCAATGCATTGAGCAATGCGCTCGACCTGCCCGGGCTTGTCTGGAGCGATTACAGTGAGTACGAGATGGTCCATGGCGCAGCCCTCTGGTCATGACTTTTGTTATAGAAAAACAAGTATAGGCAAGGGGTTGATGGGTGCCTGGAGTAGATTCGATTGTGTGTTGAATCGACCGGCCCTTTCGCGGGCACCACCAATAATCCTGCCAAATCATAAATCGTGTACAAGTTTCTATATTTAACTGGAACAATCCAATAGTTTTTTGAGAACATCCCGTTCCCCGGCATGACCGCAATGCGTCATGGGGTCGCAGAACGACGTAATTAGTCTAATTTTCACAACCGCAATTCATCATGTAGTATGCCGCAGCGCGCACTACATAACGCTGAATCGATGTCTGCCGCAGGCGCCGCCGCAACCCTGAAAGCCCAGTCAGCAAGGCCGCAAGGCCGTTGATCGGATCGAACCCAGCCGCCAGCAATGGCATGTACTGGTAGAAGGGTTTGTGGTTTAAATGGCCAGAGGCTTCATTGTTAAATTGAAGAGCTGAAAAGCGAAATAGCTGAGCAGAGTGAGGCAAGCAATGACTGAACACGTTCAAGTCGGTGGCCTGCAGGTCGCCAAAGTCCTGTTCGACTTCGTGAACAACGAAGCCATTCCCGGTACCGGCCTCACCGCCGATAAGTTCTGGGCCGGTGCCGACAAGGTCATTCATGACCTGGCGCCGAAGAACAAAGCCCTACTCGCCAAACGCGATGATTTCCAGGCTCGTATCGATGGCTGGCACCAGTCCCGTGCCGGTCAACCACACGACGCAGTGGCCTATAAAGCCTTCCTGCAAGACATCGGTTATCTGCTGCCAGAAGCGGCTGATTTCCAGGCAACGACACAAAACGTCGATGACGAAATCGCCCGCATGGCCGGTCCACAACTGGTGGTGCCGGTGATGAACGCGCGCTTCGCGCTCAATGCCTCGAATGCCCGCTGGGGTTCGCTGTATGACGCGCTCTACGGCACCGACGCCATCAGCGAAGCGAACGGCGCGGAAAAAGGCAAAGGCTACAACAAGGTTCGCGGCGACAAGGTCATCGCCTTCGCCCGCGCCTTCCTCGACGAAGCCGCGCCCTTGGCTGCCGGCTCCCACGTCGACTCCACCGGCTACAAGATCGTTGACGGCAAATTGGTCGTCGCTCTCAAAGGCGGTAGCAACACCGGTCTTCACAACGATGCCCAACTGATCGGCTTCCACGGCGACGCAGCTGCACCGACCGCAATTCTGCTGAAAAACAACGGCCTGCACTTCGAAATCCAGATCGATGCCAGCACCCCGGTCGGCCAGACCGACGCGGCCGGTGTCAAAGACATCCTGATGGAAGCCGCGCTGACCACCATCATGGACTGCGAAGACTCGGTTGCCGCGGTCGATGCCGATGACAAAGTAGTGATCTACCGCAACTGGCTCGGCTTGATGAAGGGCGATCTGTCGGAAGAAGTCTCCAAGGGCGGTCAGACCTTTACTCGCACCATGAACGCCGATCGCACCTATACCGCCCCAGATGGCAGCGAACTGAGCCTGCACGGTCGTTCCCTGTTGTTCGTGCGCAACGTCGGTCACCTGATGACCATCGACGCGATCCTCGATAAGGACGGCAACGAAGTACCGGAAGGTATTCTCGATGGTCTGGTGACTTGCCTCGCGGCGATCCACAGCCTCAACGGCAACAACTCGCGCAAGAACAGCCGCACCGGCTCGGTCTATATCGTGAAGCCGAAGATGCACGGCCCGGAAGAAGCGGCGTTCACCAACGAGCTGTTCGGTCGCATCGAAGACGTCCTCGACTTGCCGCGCAACACCCTCAAAGTCGGGATCATGGACGAGGAGCGCCGTACAACGGTCAACCTCAAGGCCTGCATCAAGGCGGCCAGCGAGCGCGTAGTGTTCATCAACACCGGTTTCCTCGACCGCACGGGCGATGAAATCCACACCTCCATGGAAGCCGGCCCGATGGTGCGCAAGGCCGACATGAAGGCTGAGAAATGGATCAGCGCCTACGAGAACTGGAACGTCGACATCGGCCTGAGCACTGGCCTGCAAGGTCGTGCCCAGATCGGTAAAGGCATGTGGGCCATGCCGGACCTGATGGCCGCGATGCTCGAACAGAAAATCGCCCACCCAATGGCCGGCGCCAACACCGCCTGGGTTCCCTCGCCGACCGCCGCCGCGTTGCACGCGCTGCATTACCACAAGGTCGATGTATTCGCCCGTCAGGCCGAACTGGCCAAACGTGCTCGCGCTTCGGTGGACGACATCCTGACCATTCCGTTGGCGGTGAACCCGCAGTGGACTGCGGAACAGATCAAGAACGAACTGGACAACAACGCCCAGGGCATTCTTGGCTACGTGGTGCGCTGGATCGACCAGGGCGTGGGTTGTTCGAAAGTGCCGGATATCAATGATGTCGGCCTGATGGAAGACCGTGCGACGCTGCGTATTTCCAGCCAGCACATCGCCAACTGGTTGCGCCACGGCATCGTCACTGAAGATCAGGTGATGGAAAGCCTCAAGCGCATGGCGCCGGTGGTTGACCGTCAGAACGCCAACGACCCGCTGTACCGTCCGCTGGCACCGAACTTCGACAGCAACATCGCCTTCCAGGCGGCGGTCGAACTGGTGGTCGAAGGCACCAAACAGCCGAACGGCTATACCGAGCCGGTTCTGCACCGTCGTCGTCGCGAGTTCAAGGCTGGCCTTTGAGTAAACGCTGACGCCGGACATGAAAAAGCCCTGATCGAAAGATCGGGGCTTTTTTGCTTCAGATTGATCGTTCCCACGCGGAGCATTGGAACGATCACGACAAAGGCTCAATCCCCAGCTCATGCTTGACCAATTCAAGCAATTTACCGCTATCGATAGGTTTGAGCAGAAAGTCCACGACGTGCAAATGCATGGCTTCGATCGCATCCTTCACGTCGGCATCACCGGAAACGATGATGACCGGCAACGCCGCACGCGCCGACTCCCGCACCTGACGGATCAAATCCAGACCGTCAATGTGGCCCATCCGCAGGTCGGTAATCACCAGACCGATCGATGGCTTCTCCTCCAGCATCTTGAGCGCGGTTTCGCCGCTGGCCGCCGTCATGCACCGAATGCCGTCCAGTCCCAGAATTTCCGACAGCAACTCCCTGGAGTCCTTATCGTCATCGACGATCAGTACCCGCTGCGGGGGCAAGTCAGGTTCCAACATAACGGCACTGAGCGCTTCGCGCTCGGCATCACTCAAAATATCGTGGTCGGACATGGCTTTCTCAACGTTTTCGATTCGATCCCTGACACAGTGGTCAGACATCGCTCAGCAGACTTCAATGTGCACTTCGTCGGAAACATTTCCAATAGGCAATGTAGGAGGTTTTTCCCACAGTTGCGTCAGACATTTCCCATATTTCGGCCACCGCACTGCCTACCTAGACTTACGTCCAATGGGCACCCTGCCTTCAGGGGCCGACCATGCCTGTAACGATCTGACACAACGATCCGACACAACAATCAGAAAAAGACTGCGGTAATGGTTATGAGTAAAGCGGACGCCTTCACCCAGGCAGGGAAAACCGCGGTGTTGCAGAACATCCAGGGCACTTTGCAATTCCTCCAGCGCTTCCCGCCGTTCAATCAGATGGAAAACGCCCACTTGGCCTATCTGGTCGAGCAATGTCAGCTGCGTTTTTATGCCCCCGGCGAGAGCATCATCAAGCCTGCCGATGGCCCGGTTGAGCATTTCTACATCGTCAAACAGGGCCGGGTCGTGGGCGAACGTCCGCACACTGCCAAGGGCGGGACCGAAACCACCTTCGAAATCACCACCGGCGAGTGTTTCCCCCTCGCCGCGCTACTGGGGGAACGGGCGACTCGCACCGAACATCTGGCGGCCGAAGATACCTTTTGCCTACAGCTGAATAAGCTGGCGTTCATCAAGCTGTTCGCACTTTCCAGCCCGTTTCGCGACTTTGCCCTACGCGGTGTCAGCAGTTTGCTGGATCAGGTCAATCAACAAGTCCAGCAAAAAGCCGTGGAAACCCTCGGTACCCAGTACTCGCTCAATACCCGGCTGGGCGAACTGGCGATGCGTCACCCGGTGACCTGCAGCCCGATCACCCCCCTGCGTGAAGCCGTGACGCTGATGCACGATCAGCAAGTCGGCAGCATTGTGGTGGTCGATGAGCAAAAAGCGCCGCTGGGCATTTTCACCCTGCGCGACTTGCGACATGTGGTGGCCAACGGCACCAGCGATTTCAATGAAGCCATCGAAGGGCACATGACCCGGGCGCCGTTTTACCTGACGCCGGACCACAGCGCCTTCGACGCCGCGATTGCCATGACCGAGCGCCACATCGCCCACGTCTGCCTGGTCAAGGACCAGCGCCTGTGCGGCGTGGTCTCGGAACGCGATCTGTTTTCCCTGCAAAGGGTCGATCTGGTGCATCTGGCGCGGACCATTCGCAGTGCCCACAAGCTGGAAAACCTGGTGGCGATGCGCGGCGAAATCGGCCAATTGGTGGAACGGATGCTGGCCCACGGCGCGTCCTCGACCCAGATCACCCACATCATCACCCTGCTCAACGACCACACCGTGTGCCGGGTGATCGAACTGGTGCTCGCTGAGAAGGGTGACCCCGGCGTGCCGTTCAGTTGGCTGTGTTTCGGCAGCGAAGGCCGCCGCGAGCAGACACTGCACACCGATCAGGACAACGGCATTCTGTTCGAAGCCCGCGACGCGGCCCACGCCGCCGAGATTCGCGGCAAGTTGCTGCCCATCGCCCAGCAGATCAATCAGAACCTGGCGCTGTGCGGCTTCACCCTGTGCAAAGGCAACATCATGGCCGGCAATCCCGAGCTGTGTTTGTCCCGGGCCGAATGGGCGCGACGTTTTGCGGCGTTTATCCGCGAGGCGACACCGGAAAACCTGCTGGGGTCGAGCATCTATTTCGACCTGCGCGTGGTCTGGGGCGACGAGCGAGGCTGCGAGCAGCTGCGCCAGGGCATTCTCGATCAGGTCGGCGACAACCGCTTGTTCCAGCGGATGATGGCCGAGAACGCCCTGCGCAACCGCCCGCCCGTGGGCCGTTTCCGCGAATTCGTGCTGGCTCGCAAGAATGGCGAGAAAGCCACCCTCGATCTGAAACTCCAAGGCTTGACCCCTTTCGTCGATGGCGCTCGCGTTTTGGCTCTGGCCCACGGCATCGACACCAACAATACCCTGGAGCGCTTTCGTCAATTGGTGGCCAAAGAGGTCATCGAACGGCTGGACGGCGCGGCGTACGAAGAGGCGTATCACTTCATCCAGCAAACCCGCATGCAGCAACATCAGCTACAGACTCGGGAGAATTTGCCCTACTCCAACCGCGTCGATCCTGACAGCCTCAATCATCTGGACCGACGCATCCTGCGTGAATCCCTGCGCCAGGCCCAACGCCTGCAAAGCAGCCTGAGCCTGCGGTATCAGTTATGAGCCTGTTTTCATGGCTACGCCCGGTCAGCCCCATTTTGCCCGGCGAACTGCAACAACGTCTGGAGCGCTTGCCTGCCGTGGCCGAGCTGGGCGATTGCAGCCTGCGCGAACAGCGCTGGGTGGTACTCGACCTGGAAACCACCGGGCTGAACCTGAACAAGGATCGGCTGTTGTCCATCGGCGCGGTGGTGATCGAGGACGGGGCGATCGATTTCAGCCAGCAGTTCGAACGCACGCTGCAATGCAGCGAACTCAAACTCGGCCCCAGCGTGTTGATTCATGGTCTCGGCCCCAGCGCCATTGCTGCCGGCAGCGACCCCGCGCAGGCCCTGCTCGAATTCATGGAATTCGTCGGCGACAGTCCGGTGCTGGCGTTTCATGCGCCGTTCGACCAGCACATGCTGGGGCGCGCACTGAAAGAACATCTGGGCTACAAGTTGCAGCATCCGTTTCTGGACGTGGCAGACATTGCGCCGCTGCTGTGCCCGCAGGCGCATTTTCGCGAGGCCGGGCTGGACGAGTGGATCGATTGGTTCAAGCTGGAGGTCTTCGAACGGCATAACGCCAGTGCCGATGCCTTGGCGACGGCGGAGCTGGTGCTGATTTTATTCAGCCGGGCGCGACAGCAGCAGATTCATAGCCCGTTGAATTTGCAGCAGCGGCTGAGTCAGTGGAAACGGCGGCGGCAAGCGCCTTCGTTCTAGATCTTCGGTGACTGTTCGGGCCCCATCGCGGGCAAGCCACGCTCCCACAGTTTTTGCGTCGTTTGCGAAATCGGCAGACGACGCAAAACCTGTGGGAGCGTGGCTTGCCCGCGATGAACGATAACTCGGTCCGACTGGATATTCCCCCGCCAAAACCACCCGACCAGCACCAATTGCTTACCTCCCCCGCCTCTGCCACAATCGCGAACAATTCTCGTTACTTAACACTTCCCATTCGGTGATGTTGCGTGTCGTCAGTCCAAAGCCCCCAGAGTGAACTCGTTGGTGCGTTGTATCGCGACCATCGCAGTTGGCTGTTGGCTTGGCTGCGGCGCAATGTGGCCTGCCCGCAAAGGGCCGAAGACCTGAGTCAGGACACCTTTGTGCGCTTGCTGGGCCGTGACGAACTAAAGGCGCCTCGCGAACCCCGGGCATTTCTGGTGGCGATCGCCAAGGGTCTGCTGTTCGACTACTTCCGCCGCGCCGCGCTGGAACAGGCCTACCTCACCGAGTTGATGCTGATTCCCGAAGGCGAACAACCGTCGGTAGAAGAACAGCAACTGATCCTCGAAGACCTCAAAGCCATCGACCACCTGCTGGGCAAGCTCTCGAGCAAGGCCCGGGCGGCGTTTCTCTATAACCGTCTCGACGGCCTCGGCCACGCAGAAATCGCCGAGCGTCTGGGTGTATCAGTGCCGCGTGTTCGCCAATACCTGGCCCAGGGCATTCGCCAGTGCTACATCGCGTTGTACGGTGAGCCGGTATGAGCCCGGTGAACTCCAAGCCCGTGTCGGCGCAAGTGCTGGATGCCGCGATCGCCTGGCAACTGTCGCTGGATTCCGGCAATGCGGTCGAGCGCGAAGAATTCGCCAAATGGCACGCCGCCCACGAAGAACATGCTCGGGCCTGGCGTCAGTTGGGCATGCTCGACCAGCGTTTCAGCGTCACCAACGGCCCGGCCCGCACCGCCTTGCTGCAATCGCGCGAAAGCATCCGCCGACGGGTGCGCAAGCTAGGCAGCGGTCTGGCCAGCATCGTCACGGTGATCGGCCTGGCGCTGTTCGCCGGTGATCGTTATCTGCCCATCGACTATTGGCTGGCCGATCAGCGCACCGCCACCGGCGAGCAGCGCACTCTACGCCTGACCGACGGCACGTTGATCAACCTCAACACCCACAGCGCAGTGGATGTGCGTTTCGATGAGACGCAACGACTGATCGTCCTTCAGGAAGGGGAAATCCTCGTCGAAACCGGCCATGGCGATGCCCGGCCGTTTATTGTCGAAACCCGCGAAGGCAGCATGCGTGCATTGGGAACGAGGTTCCTGGTCAAGCGTGAAGACGAAGGCACGCGCCTGAGCGTATTGAAGTCAGCGGTAGCCGCCCATCCCGAATCGAGCCCCGAGGAACAGATCCTGCGCGAAGGCCAGCAAGTGCTGATGCGCAGCAATGGCCTGGGCCCGATCATTGCCCTCAACCTCGGCGCCGATGCCTGGACTCGCGGCATGCTGGTGGTGGACAACGCGCGGCTGGAAGATCTGGTCCAGGAGCTCGGCCGCTATCGTCGTGGGCATCTTGGCGTCACCCCCGAAGTCGCCGACCTGCGCATCACCGGCAGCTTCCCCTTGAACGATACCGACAAGGCGCTGAGTGCACTTTTACCGACCCTGCCAGTGCAGATCGAACAGCACACGCCATGGTGGGTAACGGTCGCGAAGGCTGACGCCAAGCCCTGAGATTTTTTTGCTGACCCGACGCCATCGCGGGCAAGCCCGCTCCCACAGGTTTTGTGTCGTTCACAGAATTCCCGCTTGACACAAAACCTGTGGGAGCGTGGCTTGCCCGCGATGGGGCCATCTGCCTCACCGCAATTGATGAATCGAAATTATTTTCATCTCGCCCTATCACTTTTGAATTCTCGTCCGGCACCTAGGCAATTGAGAAATATTTCCATTCAGGAGCCGCTGTATGTCCCGTTCGCTAGACACCGTGTTGCGCCCCCGTTTGCTGGCGGTCGCCATTGCCCTTTGCGCCCCCTTGGCCAGCAACCCATTGATTGCCGCCGAACAGGCGTCCAGCGTTCGCGCCTACAACCTGCCGGCTGCGCCATTGGCCAGCACTCTGAACCAGATTGCCAGCCAAGCCGGTCTGGCGCTGTCGTTGAATCCATCGCTGGCGGCGGGCAAGACCTCGGCCCCGGTGAACGGTCAGTTCAACGCCACCGGCGCCCTGCGTGAAGCCTTGCGCGGCACCGGTCTGCAACTGGAACAGAGCAGCGCCGGCACCTACAGCCTGGTGGCCGTGCCCGAGGGTGTGATGGCGTTGCCGGAAACCGCCGTCATTGGCCTGCAAAATGCGGAAACAGCCTGGAGCCCGGTCGAAGGTTACGTTGCCACGCGCACCGCCGCTGGCACCAAGACCGACACCGCCCTGGTCGAAGCGCCGCGTTCGATTTCCGTCGCCACTCGCCAGCAAATGGAAGATCGCGGTGTGCAAAACCTCGATGACGCTGTGCGCTACATGCCAGGCATCGTCGCCAGCAGCTACGGCAGCGACACCCGCGCCGACTGGTTGCTCGTGCGCGGTTTCGAACCGACGCAATTCCTCGATGGCCTGCCACTGCCAAAAGGCGTGTACGCCAACCCGAAACAGGAAACCTGGAACCTCGAACGCCTCGCTCTGCTGCGCGGCCCGGCCTCATCGGTTTACGGCCAGACCCCGCCAGGCGGCTTGCTGGACATGGTCAGCCGCCGTCCCAGCGCCGAGTCGAGCAATGAAATCCAGCTGCAATACGGCAGCGACAACCATCGTCAAATCAGCTTCGCCAGCACCGGCAAGATCGATGACGAAGGCCGGTTTCTCTATGGCCTGAGCGGTGTATTGCGCGACAGCGGCACACAGGTCGATCACATCGACAACAAACGCTACAACATTGCACCGAGCCTGACCTGGAACATCGACCCTGACACCAAGTTCACGCTGCTGACGCAATTTACCCGCGACGATACAGGCATCACCAGCCAGTTCCTGCCGGTGCAAGGCACGAAGATCCATTCGCCGCTCGGCAATATCTCCCATCACAAAAACCTCGGTGACCCCGACTGGGAATACTACGACCGCACCTACTACGCGCTGGGCTACGCCTTTGAACATCGCTTGAACGATGTCTGGCAGTTCAAGCAGAACCTGCGGTACACCAAATCGGACCTGTCCTTCCAGGCCCTCACGCCGGGCGCTTACCCGTTCACCCAGGTCGACGCCCAAGGCAACGTGGGTCGCTCGAGCACCAGTGTCGACGAAGACATCAGCCAGTTCGCCGTGGACAACAACTTCCAGGGTGACTTTGCAACCGGCGACATCCGCCACACACTGCTGATCGGTCTTGATCACCAGCGTACCAACAGCAACTACACCTCGATCTTCGGCGACGGTCTGACCACCAACGTCAACAACCCGATCTATGGCCAGCCAATCGTTCGCCCATTACGCTCGACGGCGTTCTATGACTATGACCAGAAGACCTATCAGACCGGCTTGTACATCCAGGACCAAATGGCCCTCGACCAATGGCGTCTGACGCTCGGTGGTCGTGAGGACTGGGTCCACACGGGCACCAAATTCTTCAACAAGGGGGATGCCACCAACACCGAACGGGACAAGAAATTCAGCGGCAACGCAGCGATCAGCTATGTGTTCGACTCGGGCTTCGTGCCCTACCTGTCCTACGCCGAGTCGTTCCAGCCGACCAGCAAAGCCACGGCATCGCCGACCGAGTCGTTCAAGCCGACTGAAGGCAAGCAGTGGGAACTGGGCATCAAGTACCAACCGCCGGGCAGCAACACCCTGCTGACGGCTGCGGTCTATGACCTGACCCAGAAAAACGTCTCCGTCACCACGACCAACTCGGACAACGTCTCGATTACCAGCCAGACCGGCGAAGTGAAGGTCAAAGGACTGGAGCTGGAAGCCGTTTCCGACGTCACCGACAACCTGAAAGTCATCGCCGCCTACACCCTGGCCAAGTCCGAAGTGCAAAAGGGCGACTTCAAGGGCAATCGCCTGCAATTGATGCCCAACCAGCAAGCGTCGCTGTGGGCCGATTACACCTGGCACAACGGTGTGCTGGATGGTTTCGGCATCGGTGCCGGCGCACGCTACACCGGCAATACCTATGGCGACCAGGGCAACACCTGGCTGGGCAAGGCTGACGCCTACACGGTGTTCGACGCGGCGGTCCATTACGACTTGGGCCGTCTGGATAACAGTCTGAAAGGTGCGTCGCTGGCACTGAATGCCACCAACCTGTTCGACAAGGACTACATCTCCACATGCGACAGCTTCTACTGCTACTACGGCGACCAACGCAGCGTCGTCGCCAGTGCTACGTACAAGTGGTAATCGCCTGAACTGACACGCGCCACGACCAGGCCGTCCTTCGAGGACGGCTTTGGTCTTTCTGAAGGCCATGAAATGAAAAGCAAAACCATCCGCCGCTGGTCATTCGTTCACACCTGGACCAGCCTGATCTGCGCGGTATTCCTGCTGATGCTGGCCCTCACCGGCCTGCCGTTGATCTTCCACCACGAGATCGACCATCTGCTGGGCGATACCGCCGAGTTGAAATCAATGCCGGCCGATACCCCGCAGCTGAATTTGCAGCAGCTGGTGCAGGCGGCTGAAAAGCATCGCCCCGGTGAGGTCATGCAGTATTTCGGCTACGACGACGAAGACCCCAACGGCGTGATCGCCATCATGGCGCCCACCGCCGGCACCGAGCCGAACTCGTCCCACACCTTCATGCTCGACGCTCGCACCGGCGAAGCGCTGGAAATGCCGTCGGCCAATGGCGGGCTGATGATGGTCATGCTGCGCTTGCACGTGGACATGTTCGCCGGCCTGCCGGGCAAGTTGCTGCTGGCGTTCATGGGGATTCTGTTTGTGCTGGCGATTGTTTCCGGAACGGTGCTGTACCTGCCGTTCATGCGGCGTTTGAAGTTCGCCACCGTGCGCCACGACAAATCCACCCGCCTGCGCTGGCTCGACCTGCATAACCTGATCGGCGTGGTAACGCTGACCTGGGCCCTGGTGGTCGGCGTGACCGGTGTGATCAGTGCCTGCGCCGACTTGCTGATCGCCGCGTGGCGCAACGACAGCCTGAGCGCGATGATCGCGCCTTACCGCGATGCGCCGCCGCTGACTCAATTGGCGCCTGCGACCCGTCTGCTCGACATCGCCAAAGAAGTCGCGCCGGGCATGCAGCCCGACTTCATCGCCTTCCCCGGCACGCGGTTTTCCAGCGAACACCATTACGCCGTCTTCATGAAAGGCAGCACCCAACTGACTTCGCACCTGCTGACGCCAGTGCTGATCGACGCCAGCACCCTGCAAGTCACGGCGGTGGCCGAGCGGCCGTGGTACATGGACGCCATGGGCATGTCGCAGCCGCTGCACTTCGGTGATTACGGCGGTATGCCGATGAAAATCCTCTGGGCGACCCTCGATGTGCTGACCATCATTGTGCTCGGCAGCGGAGTTTATTTGTGGGTGGTGCGGCGCAAGGTCGCGAAACCTGTGTTGGAAAACGCGGAGAGTCCAGCATGAGGCCGAGGCAGTCGAATTTCTGGAAGGTCTTCGCCACGCCCACTGTCATTGCCCTGCTCAGCGCTGCCGGGCTGTTTGCCGCATTGCTGGGCGATGGCGTGTGGGATGCATTGAGTTGGCTCGGGCTGGGCATCCCTGCCGCCCTCGCCTTGCGCGGATTGCTGCAACGTCACTGAACGGCTCGCTCCCACACTTAAACACTAAAGCGCTATGCTCCCGACACTGTCCATGATCGAGATGCCGACATGTCCGCCCCCAGCATGACCTTGTTCCACAATCCCGCGTCGCCCTTCGTTCGCAAAGTCATGGTGCTGCTGCACGAAACCGGTCAAACGGACCGCGTGGCGCTGCAAGCCAGCCAGCTCACGCCGGTCAACCCGGATCCGGCCCTCAACAAAGACAACCCGCTAGGCAAAATTCCAGCCCTGCGCCTGGCCGACGGCAACGTGATCTATGACAGCCGGGTGATTCTCGACTATCTCGATCACCAGCACGTCGGCAATCCGCTGATTCCCCGTGAAGGCTCGGCGCGCTGGCGGCGCTTGACCCTGGCTTCCCTGGCGGACGGGATCATGGATGCCGCCGTAATGATTCGCTATGAAGTGGCCCTGCGCTCGCCGGAAAAACATTGGGACGCCTGGCTCGACAGTCAGCGCGACAAGATTCGTCGCGCCCTGGCGCTGTTGGAGGCCGATGCGATTGCCGAGCTGACCAGCCATTTCGATGTGGCGGCGATCAGTGTGGCCTGTGCCTTGGGTTACCTGGATCTGCGCCATCCGGATCTGGAATGGCGCAAAGAGAATCCGAAGCTGGCGCAGTGGTATTTCGAAGTGAGTCAGCGGCCTTCGATGATTGCGACGATGCCCAAGGTTTAGATATTCGCTGGCTGTACCGGCCTCTTCGCGAGCAGGCTCGCTCCCACATTTAATCTTTGGTGTGCACAACTTTTGTGTTCACTGGAGATCTTTTGTGGGAGCGAGCCTGCTCGCGATGGCACCACATCGGATCCAACGGAAACAACCCGGCAATCCGCGTCGCCAACACCTCTCCCACCCGCTGATCCTCGCGCAACCCCAATGACCGGCTCATTCCACGGCTCCAGTATCAAAGGCCAAAGGTTTCGCGGTTTTCTGCCCGATCCCGTACCAGTCCAGCTTGCGGGTCAGCACCATGAACACACCCAGCAGCCCGAACAACAGCAGCGAGCCCATCAACAGCGCGTAATCCTCGGCGCTCAGCAAGCCATAGAGCAGGCCATACAACGCCGCCAACCCCGCCGAAAAACTCAACCCGTGATGCACGCTGCGCAGCACATGGCAGACATAGAAGCCGATCAACAACACACAGCCACTCGCCGACAGCAGATACGCCAGGGCAAAACCGATATGTTCGGACAGCGACAACAGCAACAGGTAGAAGAACGCCAGTGCCACGCCGACCAGCGCGTATTGCACCGGGTGTACCGCCAGGCTTTTCAGCACTTCGAAGAGGAAGAAACCGGCGAAGGTCAGAACGATGAACAGCAGCGCATATTTGATCGCCCGGTCGCTTTTCAGGTACTGGTCCACCGGGTCGATGAAACTCACGCCGAAGCTGCGACCGTTGAACGCCTCGCACTGGCCGCCAAACACGCAACTGTTCAACGCCTCTTGCAGGTTGGTGGAGAAAAACGAGGTCTGCCAATTGGCCGTGAATCCCTGATCAGACACTTCACGCTGGGCCGGCAGGTAGTTGCCGATGAAGCTGGGATGAGGCCAGTTGGCGGCCAGTGAAACCTTGCTGGTCTTGCCCACCGGGAGAATCTGCAACTGGCCGGTGCCTTGCAGACGCAAGTCGAAACCGAAGGCCAGTTCCGTGGCCTGTTGGGTGTCCAGCGCTGGCAGCGTCACATGCACCCCCTCGCCCAGCCAGCCCACTTGGCTGCCCGGTACAAAATCCAGCTTCTGCCCATTGAGTTCGAGTTTCAGGGCATTCTCGATGCCGCGAATGTCGCTGATGCCGACAGCCAGGAACGGCTGATCGAAGCGGTAATCAGCGAAGTCTTCCTTGATGCCCAGTTGCGCCGGGACCGAGAAATGCCCGCTGATGCGGTTATCGGCATGGAACAGCCGCGCCTCGTAGATACCTCGGGCGCGCAGTTCGGTCTGGACCTGGCCGTCGAGTTCGAAGCGCTCCGGCAGGAAATACAAACGACCACGCTCTTCGCCGACGTCCTGGTAACGCTGGTTGGTTTTTTCGTTGGTTTTCCAGGTACGTACCGTTTTGCGATAGGGCACCACCATCAGCGGGCCGCTCAGTTGCTGGCTATAGCTGGAACTTCGGGCGATGTCTTCGAGCACACCATCGCGCAGTTGTTGCCGCTCCTGGATCACGCCATTGATCATCAGCAGCGGGATCAGCAGCAACAGAATCAAAAGGGCAATCGCCCCGAGTTTTAGGGTCAGGCTACGGTTCATGGGACTCTCCCTGTTTGGATGGGGAAAGTCTGGGGGTGGTGTGTGGGAGTTTTATGGGGGAAATGTGGAGAGTGTGTGGATCTTTAACGGTCGTAAGGCAAACGCAGACTCACTTCAACCCCGTCGTCAACATTACCGATACTCATCGCACCACCATGCAACTTGACCACCTCTTCAACGAAGTTAAGCCCCAACCCCGTACTTTTACGCCCACTGTCCGGTCGCGGCAGTGAGTAGAAACGCTCGTTCAAGCGCGGCAATGCATAGTCGGGAATTGCCTCGGCCTGGTTGAACAGACTGAACTCAATCTGCTCACCGACTCGTTCGGCGCGCAAGCGCAGCACACCGCAAGCCGGGGTGAAATCCAACGCATTCTCCAGCAGATTGCCCAGTGCCTGACGCAACAGAAACGGCTCGCCGAGCAGGTTCAGATCCGCTGCAATGTGCAGTTCCACACGCAACTGCTTGCCTTCGATTCGCGCAGCCTGCGCGCTCAACAGCTCATCGACCAAACCCGCCAACGGCACGGCCACCCGTTCTTCCAGCCCTTGGCGCTGTTCCACCTGCGCCAGGTTCAACAGTCGTTCAATCAACTGCTGCATGCGCGCGCTTTCGCTGTCGATGTTGCTGACGAAACGCTGCTGCTGAGCCAGCGGCATTTCGCCTTGCAGTAACTCCGCCGCACCACGAATTGCCGCCAGCGGGCTTTTCAGTTCATGGGTGAGGGTGTGTACATAGCGCTCGACGTAGGCTTTGCCCTCGAGCTGGGTGCGCATGTGCTCCACCGCCGTGGCCAGTTGCTCCAGCTCGCCGCCACGATAATGCGGCACCTCGACCCGACGACCTTCGCTGACTGCCTGGGCATACGCCGTCAACCGCCGCAGCGCCGCGCTCAGCCACCAGGACAACAGCGCACCGAACAACAAACCGAGGCCAATCAGCCCGGCGCCATAAACCAGCAATCGCCGTTCGGTGCGATCAACGTAAGGCTGCAGCGAGCTGTTGGGTTTGGCCACCGTGACCACGCCGATGATCTGGCCGTTGTCGCGAATCGGCGCCCCGACATGCATCACAGATGAGTTCGTGTCATCCGGGTTGCTGCGGGTTGAACGAGCGCCGTATTCACCACGCAAAGTCAGGTAGACGTCGTTCCAGCGCGAGTAGTCCTGGCCCACCGCGACGCCGCTTGAATCCAGCACCACAATGCCCTTGGCATCGGTGACGTAAATGCGGTGGTTGACCTGATTCTTCGGCAGGCCCCAGATATTCGCCTTCGGTTGCCGTTCGCCGTACGCCTTGAGCAACTCGGGCCAGCGGTTCTGGCTGAGGGTGCCGGCCTTGAAGTCGTCGCGCAGGATCTCGGCCATCAGGTTGGCGGTGTCCACCAGGGTTTCTTCGGTGGACTGGCGCACGCCGGGGCGGATTTCTTCCATTACGGTGTTGAGCACGAAGTAGCCGGTCAGGCCGATGAATAGCACGTAGACCAGAAAAATCCGGATCCCCAGTGGCATCAGCTGTGCCCCGGGCTGTAGCTGTAGCCAAGGCCGCGATGAGTCTGGATCGGCTCGGCGTCGACCTTCACCAGACGCAATTTGGCGCGCACGCTCTTGATGTGGCTGTCGATGCTGCGCTCGTAACCGGCATCGGCGGCCACCCCTAGCGCATCGAGCAATTGCTCGCGGCTGAAGACTCGCTCCGGTTGTTCCAGCAGGCATTGCAGCAAACGAAACTCATGGCGGGTGAGGCTCAGGGGCTGGTTGCGATAGCTGATCTGCACCCGTTCGCTATCGATGCGAAACAGCGCTGACGCCGTCTCCGCCGCCGGTCGTGGCGCCATGCGCTTGAGAATCGCCCGGACCCGCGCCGCCACTTCCCGAGGGCTGAACGGTTTGACCACGTAATCATCGGCACCGATCTCCAGGCCCACCACGCGGTCGATCTCTGCATCACGGGCGCTGAGGAAAATCACCGGCACTTCGCTGAAACGCCGCAATTGCTTGCAGGTTTCGAAGCCGCTGATGTCCGGCAAGCCGATATCGAGAATGATCAGGTCGGCGGGCGTGGAGCGCTGATGCTCAAGCGCCGCCGCGCCAAGGCTCAACCAGGTGGTGGTGAAGCCCTCGCCCTGCAAGGCGAAAATCAGGGTGTCGGCAATCGCCGCTTCGTCTTCGACAATCAGGATATGAGGCATGGCGTCCGAGCCCGCTAGTTAAGTGGGCGAACGGTGCCCCAAGGCTGATTCGCCGTCAATCAGCAGTCGGGTTTGTCTGCCGTAAAACGCCGTGCCGGGTTCACTGCCGCACCGAATTCACGCAGTGCTTTGGCGCCGATCAGCAGCGGGTAATTGAAGCTGCTGCGATCGGTGAGGTTGACCTCGACGGTGCGCTTGACGTTGCCCAGGCACAGTTCCAGATCAACCACTGGCCGCTTGGTGGGTTCGATCGCTTCCTTGTCATCGTCGTCTTCTTCGGAGCGGGTCTTGATCTTGCTGATCCGCGCGACCTTGTGCTCGTAGACCTTGTTGCTCGCCCCTTTGGTGGCGAGGCGGAAACGCACCCACTCGTCGCCGTCACGGGTGAAGGTTTCGATGTCTTTGGCCGACAGCGACGCGGTCAGGGCGCCGGTGTCCATTTTGGCCTTGAGGACTTCGCCGCCGATTTCCGGCAACGCGATGTATTCGTAACGCCCGTACAGGGTCGGCTCGGCGGCCAGGACCGGCAGGGCAACGAGGGTAAGCAGTGCAAGGAGAGATTTCACGTAAGGGGCTTCCTTGGAGAGTGGGCTGCGGGATTTTAGACCGTTGTGTGGATGATCGTTCCCATGCTCCGCTTGGGAATGCCTCATGTGACGCTCTGCGTCACGCTTTGGGGACGCGGAGCGTCCCGGGCTGCATTCCCACGCAGAGCGTGGGAACGATCGGTACAACGAGGTTAACGGTCAAAAGGTGAAACATTCGTCATAGGCGATTTGGCCTGCCACCTGAAGCTGCTTATCATGGCGCGCCCAAACGCTTTCAAGAGTTACTTATGCGCCGCCTGCTCACCGGCTGTTTCGTTACCCTGCTGCTGTTGCTCAACACCCTGGTGCTGTTCGGGCCTTTGATGGTGTTCGCCCTGCTGAAGCTGCTCCTGCCCGGGCGCTTTCGCGATTACGCCTCCTGGACGGTGATGTGGATTGCCGAAACCTGGGCCGAAATCGACAAACTGATCTTCCGGCTGTGCATTCCCACCCAATGGGATATTCGCGGCGGCGATGATTTGCGCCGCGACACCTCGTATCTGGTGATCGGTAACCATCAATCGTGGGTCGATATTCCGGCACTGATCCAGGCACTTAACCGGCGCACGCCGTTTTTCAAATTCTTCCTCAAGAAAGAACTGATCTGGGTGCCGTTCCTGGGCCTGGCTTGGTGGGCGTTGGACTATCCGTTCATGAAGCGCTATACCAAGGCGTTTCTGGCGAAGAACCCGGAGCTGGCCGGCAAGGACCTGGAGATCACCAAACAAGCCTGCGAACTGTACAAGCGTCAGCCAGTGACGGTGGTCAATTATCTGGAAGGTACCCGGTACACCTCGGCGAAAAGTGCCCAGCAGCAGTCACCGTTCACCCATCTGCTCAAGCCCAAGGCTGGTGGCGTGGCTTTTGTGCTGGCGGCGATGGGCGAACAGCTGGATGCCGTTCTCGATGTGACAGTGGTGTATCCACAGCAGAAGATTCCAGGGTTCTGGGATTTGATCAGCGGCAACGTACCGAGGGTGATCATCGACATCCAGACCCGCGTACTGGACCCGGCGCTGTGGCAAGGCGATTACGAAAATGATCCGGCGTTTCGCGAAACGGTCCAGAACTGGGTCAACCAGCTCTGGATCGAAAAGGATCGGCGCATCAAGGCACTACGCGCCGAAAACTGACTCAGCTGCCAATGCCAGTGCCGGTGCCGGTGCCCCAGATTCCGCCAAGATTCTGCAGCAACGAACCGGCGACGCCTTGCTGACCGAGGTATTGCAGGATCACTGGGGCAAACATGCCGATCATTCCGGTATCCATGCCCAGAGCACTGAAGGCATTGTTCAGGTCGTTGGTGTCCTTGACGTTGCCCAGCAAGCCATCGAGCAACGCATTCTTGTCCGAACCGGCGCCAAGCAACCCACCCAATCCGTTCAGGCCGCCGATGGCGCTATTGCCGGCGATCTGAGCGAGGCCCGGTACGTTTTTGCTCAGTTCGGAGAAATCCTGGCCACTGAGCTGATTCCTCGCCAGCCCCAGCATCGCACCGGCACCGCCGATGGCTTGTTCCGGGGTAACGTCGAGCTGCGAGCCCAAGGTATTGAGCAACCCGGCCGCCTTGGGCGCCGCCGCCACGACGCCATCGGCATCATCGCTCTCGTTGCCCTCCTCACCCTGCATCGCCGACACCGCCTTGGCCGCATCGATGAGGCTGAACTGTGCAAAGGCCGGGCTGGCGGCCAGCGTCGTCAACGAAGCGACAGCCATGAGCGATGCCAGTGCAAAACCGCGTGAAACGTTCATCCAGACATCCTCTTGTGCCATGAAAAACCGCCCGGTAACGGGAGCGGCAAAACTGCCGATTGGACCGGATGTACGCCAGCATGTTCCTCGTCTGCATGGGCATTTTTCCCCAGATGGCCTCTATGAAACGTGCTCCCTGGGACGCAACCGATGAACGGTATGACCGAACCGGCTGCGCCTTCCCACTGGCCATAAAAAAGGGCGACATCACTGTCGCCCTTTTTTCCGTCTTGCTCCAAGCCTTACGCCGCGCTGAACATCTTGTGCGGATCGATCACAAACTTCTTCGGCACGCCCGCATCGAACTCGCCGTAACCGCGTGGCGCGTCATCCAGGCTGATGACTTCCACACCCACGATGTCGGCAATCTTGATGCGATCCCACATGATCGCCTGCATCAATTGGCGGTTGTACTTCATCACTGGCGTCTGGCCGGTGTGGAAGCTGTGGGACTTGGCCCAGCCCAGGCCGAAGCGAATGCTCAGGCTGCCCATTTTCGCGGCAGCGTCCACTGCACCCGGATCTTCGGTGACGTACAGGCCAGGAATACCGATTTTGCCGGCAACGCGGACCACGCCCATCAGCGAGTTGAGTACGGTGGCCGGAGCCTCGTGCTTCACGCCGGCATGGCCGTGACCGCGAGCTTCGAAGCCTACGGCATCGACGGCGCAGTCCACTTCCGGTTCGCCCAACAGTGCAGCGATTTGTTCGTGCAGCGGGGTGTCTGTCGACAGGTCGGCGATTTCGAAACCCTGTGCCTTGGCATGGGCCAGGCGGATCGGGTTGACGTCACCAATGATCACCACCGCAGCGCCCAGCAGGCGAGCGGAAGCGGCAGCTGCCAGGCCAACCGGGCCGGCACCGGCGACGTACACGGTGCTGCCAGGGCCAACGCCGGCAGTCACTGCGCCGTGGTAACCGGTGGGCAGGATGTCGGAGAGACAGGTCAGGTCACGGATTTTTTCCATCGCGCGATCGCGATCCGGGAGTTTCAGCAGGTTGAAGTCGGCATACGGCACAAACGCGTATTCGGCCTGGCCACCGGTCCAGTCACCCATGTCGACATAACCATAGGCACCGCCCGGACGCGCCGGGTTAACGCTCAAGCAGACGCCAGTATGTTGCTCTTTGCACGAACGGCAACGGCCACAGGCAACGTTGAAAGGTACCGACACCAAGTCGCCGATCTGCAGGTTCTCGACACCGCTGCCCTTCTCGATCACTTCACCCGTGATCTCGTGGCCCAGCACCAGACCGGTCTGAGCGGTGGTACGACCGCGCACCATGTGCTGATCGGAACCACAGATGTTGGTGGAAACTACGCGCAGGATGACACCGTGCTCGATCTTCCTGCCGCGCGGGTCCTGCATTTTGGGATAGTCGATTTTCTGTACTTCGACCTTGCCAGCGCCGAGATACACCACACCACGATTACCAGACATGCTTTCACCTCGCTGTTGTTTTTATGTAGCGGTCGCGTCGCCATGGATCGGCGGCGCGTTGATTGCTCGGGTTATTGCCTGTGTCTCTTGTGTTGTTTGTTATGCCGCCATCGCGAGCAGGCTTGAGATGGCGATCTAAAGAACGACCGTGCGATTGGCGTTCAAAAACACGCGTCGTTCAATGTGATAGCCAACAGCCCGTGCCAACGTCAGCCCTTCGATATCCCGCCCTTTGGCGATCAGATCTTCCGGGTAATGACTGTGATCCACAGCCTCCACGCCCTGGGCGATGATCGGGCCTTCGTCCAGGTCGTTGTTGATGTAGTGCGCCGTGGCGCCGACCAGTTTCACGCCCTTGTTGTAGGCCTGGTGATACGGTTTGGCACCCTTGAAACCCGGCAGCAGGGAGTGATGAATGTTGATCGCCTTGCCGTCGAGTTTGCGGCACAGCTCTGGCGACAGAACCTGCATGTAACGCGCAAGAATCACCAGTTCAGCGCCGGCCTCTTCGATCACCTGCCAGACCTGACGCTCCTGCGACGGCTTGTCGTTCGGGTCCAGCGGAAAATGGTAGTACGGAATCTGGTGCCAGTCGGCCAACGGTTTGAGGTCCGGGTGGTTGGAGACCACGGCGACCACGTCCATCGACAACTGGCCGATGCGCTGGCGGTAGAGCAAATCATTGAGGCAGTGATCGGCCTTGGAGACCATGATCACCACTTTTGGCCGGTGGTGCGGCGGGGTCAGTTCGAAGACCATCCCGAAGGCGTCACCACGCTCCGCCAAACCGGCGCGAAAGGCTTGTTCGTCGAAGCCATCGGGCTGACGAAATTCCACGCGAATGAAGAAACGGCCCGAGAGCCGGTCATCGAAGGAATGGTGCTCGGTGACGTAGCAGCCCTGCTCGAACAGAAAGCGGGTCACCGCATCCACGGTGCCGAGGACGCTGGGGCAGTCGGCGGTCAGAATCCATGTGTCTGGGGCGCGGCTCATAATGCGGTGACTCCTATCTGATCGTTCCCACGCTCTGCGTGGGAACGCCGCCATGGACGCTCTGCGTCCGGCTGTTAAAGGGACGCGGAGCGTCCCGGGATGCATTCCCACGCGGAGCGTGGGAACGATCAGCAGAGCGTGGGAACGATCATTACGCTTGGACGCTCAAGCCGTACTCGGCCGACGCATCCTGCAACCACAACCACCAGTAATCCGAGAAGCTGCGGCGAATCAGCAGTTCCCAGGTGTCTTCGGCGGTATGGCGGATCACCAGTTGCGACTTGGCGAACACCGTGCCCACCGCCTTGCCCACCGGGAAGTTGTTGGGGTGCACGTCGTAGCTGGTGGATTTCATCAGCACCTGACGTACGTTCGGGCCGCTGAGTTCGAGGATCTGCTGGCCACCGCTGACGTTGACGATCTGGATGTGCAGGTCGCCCAGTGCTTCACGCAGTTTTTTCTCGGCGGCGAATTCTTCACCGGTCGGCACGATCAGCAGCCATTCATCCGGCCCCATCCATTGCAGGCTGGTTTCGCCTTTGACGATAACGGTCAGCGCACCCGGCAATTCGATGCCAAGGGCTTTGTGCACGCCAGCGGCGAACGCCGCGTCGTGGCCATCGCCACGGATGGTCAGGTGACCGAGGAGTTTTTTCTCACGCACGATCACGCCGGCGTTTTTGCGACCCTTGCCCACCAGGCTGGCGAGGTCGGCGTGATGCAGCGACGACTCGGCCTTGGCCCCGGTGGTTGGGCGTTGTTGGTAAACATTGGCTGCGGTCATAAAGCACCTTTCTTTTGTTGATCGTTCCCACGCTCTGCGTGGGAATGCCGCCATGGACGCTCTGCGTCCGCTCTTGGGACGCTGAGCGTCCCGGGATGCATTCCCACGCAGAGCGTGGGAACGATCGACTTACACGTTCTGGCGCTCGCCCTTCGGATCGAAGAACACCGAAGAAACGATTTCCGCCTCGATCACGCTGCCGTCGGCCAGCGGTGCGAACACCCGCTCACCCATGCGCTTCAGGCCGCCCTTCACCACGCCCATGGCAAACGAATAGCCCAGGGAGTTGTGCAGGTAGCTGGAGGTCACGTGGCCGACCATGGTCATCGGGATGGTTTGCTTGGTGTTGAACACCAGTTGCGCACCTTCCGGCAGCCATTTGGTCGGATCGATCGGCTTCAGGCCAACCAGCTGTTTACGCTGATCACGCACGCAGTCTTCGCGGTTCATGCCACGCCAGCCGATCCACGAGAACGGTTTGGTGCGACCGACACACCAGCCCATGTTCAGGTCGTCCGGGGTCATCGAGCTGTCAGTGTCCTGGCCAACGATGATGAAGCCCTTCTCCGCCCGCAGTACGTGCATGGTTTCGGTGCCGTACGGCGTCAGGTTGTACTTCTTGCCGGCCTCGACGATTTTCTCGAGCACGCCCATGGCGTAGTCGGCCTGCACGTTGACTTCGTACGACAGCTCACCGGTAAACGAAATCCGGAATATCCGCGCCGGCACACCACCGACCAGGGCTTCTTTCCAGGTCATGAACGGGAAGGCTTCGTTGCTCAGGTCGGCGTCGGTGACTTCGCTGAGCAGCTTGCGGCTGTTCGGCCCGGACAGGGTCATGGTTGCCCAGTGATCCGTCACGGAAGTGAAATACACCTTCAGGTCTGGCCATTCGGTCTGGTGGTAGATTTCCAGCCATTGCAGCACGCGTGCAGCGCCGCCGGTGGTGGTGGTCATCACGAAATGGTTGTCGGCCAGGCATGCCGTCACGCCGTCGTCGAACACCATGCCGTCTTCTTTGCACATCAGGCCGTAACGGGCCTTGCCCACGTCGAGCTTGGTCCAGGCGTTGGTGTAGATGCGGTTGAGGAACTCGCGGGAGTCCGGGCCCTGGATGTCGATCTTGCCCAGGGTCGAAGCGTCCAGCAGGCCGACGCTGTCGCGCACGGCTTTGCATTCGCGTTTGACGGCGGCATGCAGGTCTTCACCGTTTTTCGGGAAGTACCATGGACGCTTCCACTGACCGACGTCTTCAAACTCGGCGCCGTTCTTCACGTGCCAGTGATGCAGCGCGGTGAAACGAACCGGTTCAAAGATGTGCCCACAGTGACGACCGGCTACGGCGCCGAAGGTTACCGGCGTGTAGTTCGGACGGAACATGGTGGTGCCCATCTGCGGGATGGTCACGTTCAGCGAACGGGCGGCGATGGCCAGGCCGTTGACGTTGCCAAGCTTGCCCTGATCGGTGCCGAAGCCCAATGCGGTGTAGCGCTTGACGTGCTCGACCGACTCGAAGCCTTCGCGGGTCGCCAGTTCGATGGCGGCAGCGGTGACGTCGTTTTGCAGGTCGACGAATTGCTTCGGCGCACGGGCAGTGGCTTTTTCGTGAGGCACTTGGAACAGCGCCAACGTTGGTTCTTCCAGTCGGCTCAGGGCTTTGGGCAGAACGCCTTCGACCTTGCCGAAGCCGGCTTCGCTGGCGGCGCGAGCACCGCCTTCAAAACCGTCGGCCAGCGAATCGCCGAGGCCATAAACGCCGTTGATGCCACCGACGCACACGCGTTTCTGCGGTGCTTCGCCCGGTACGAAACCGAGGATGTCTTCACGCCAGATCGGCTTGCCGCCCAAGTGCGACGCCAGGTGAACCACCGGGCTGTAACCGCCGGAACTGGCGACCAGGTCGCAATCGAGCCATTCGCCCGGGCTGGTCACGGTGTGTGCTTTGACATCGATCGCGGCAACGCGAGCGGCGGTCACGTGCTTGCTGCCACGAGCCTCGATCACGGCGCTGCCGGTCAGGATGCGGATGCCTTTGGCGCGTGCTTCTTCCACCAGCGCACCGCGAGGGTTGCTGCGGGCGTCAGCGATGGCCACCACTTGCAGGCTGGCGTCGAGCCAATCCAGTGCTACGCGATAAGCGTGATCGTTGTTGGTCGACAGCACGAGCTTTTTGCCCGGTGCCACGCCGTAACGGCGCACGTAAGTCGACACAGCGCCGGCGAGCATGTTGCCCGGCACGTCGTTGTTGCCATAAACCAGTGGACGCTCGTGAGCGCCGGTCGCCAGCACCACACGCTTGGCGCGAACCCGGTGGATGCGCTGACGCACCTGGCCGATCGGGGCGCGGTCGCCGAGGTGATCGGTGAGGCGCTCGTGAATGGTCAGGAAGTTATGGTCGTGGTAACCGTTGACCGTGGCGCGCGGCAACAGCAGCACGTCCGGGGTGTTTTTCAGCTCGGCGATGACGCTGGCGACCCATTCGGTAGCGGGTTTGCCGTCGAGGCTTTCGCGGGAATCGAGCAGGCTGCCGCCGAACTCTTCCTGCTCATCGGCCAGGATCACACGCGCACCACTACGCGCAGCCGCCAGTGCAGCCGCCAGACCCGCAGGGCCAGCGCCGACGATCAGCACGTCGCAGTGCTGGTTCATGTAGTCGTAGGTGTCCGGATCGTTCTCGGTCGGCGAGCGGCCAAGGCCGGCGGCCTTACGAATGTACTTCTCGTAGGTCATCCAGAACGATTGCGGGTACATGAAGGTTTTGTAGTAGAAGCCCGGCGGCATCAGCTTGCCGCCGACCTTGCCGAGAATCCCCATCATGTCGTTGTTCACGCTCGGCCAGCCGTTGGTGCTGGTGGCGACCAGGCCTTGATACAGCGCTTGTTGCGTGGCACGCACGTTCGGGATTTGCGTGGCTTCGGTCGCACCGATCTGCAGCACAGCGTTCGGCTCTTCGGCACCGGCGGCGAAGATGCCGCGAGGGCGCGAATACTTGAAGCTGCGGCCGATGATGTCGACACCGTTGGCCAGCAAGGCGGCGGCCAGGGAGTCACCTTCAAAGCCTTTGTAGACCTGGCCGTTGAAGGTGAAGCTCAGCACTTTGTTGCGGTCGATGCGTCCGCCGTTGGACAGGCGATTGATCTGGCTCATACCTTCTCTCCCAGAGCCGTGGCGGCCGCTTTCGGGCTGTCGGTCTTGTCGGTGAACTGCGGCTTGGCGCCGATCTTGTAGGTTTCGAGAATCTCGTAGGTCACGGTGTCACGGGTGACGTTGAAGTACTGACGGCAACCGGCGACGTGATCCCACAGTTCGTGGTGCAGACCGCGAGGGTTGTCGCGGAAGAACATGTAGTCGCCCCACTCCTCGTCGGTGCAGCTGTTCGGATCCAGTGGGCGCGGGATGTGCGCCTGGCCGGATGCATGGAATTCCTCTTCGGAGCGCAGTTCGCCGCAGTGAGGACAGAAGATATGCAACATGGGGATTTCTCCTGTTAGTGGGCAACCGCAGCAGCGCCGTGTTCGTCGATCAACGCACCGTTGTGGAAACGGTCGATGGAGAAAGGTGCAGCCAATGGGTGCATTTCACCCTTGGCCAGGCTCGCGGCAAACACGTTGCCCGAGCCAGGTGTTGCCTTGAAGCCACCGGTGCCCCAACCGCAGTTGAAGAACATGTTCGGTACCGGCGTTTTCGAAATGATCGGGCAGGCATCCGGCGTGGTGTCGACGATGCCGCCCCACTGACGGTTCATGCGGACGCGGGACAGCACCGGGAACATCTCGACGATGGCCTGAATGGTGTGCTCGATCACCGGGTACGAACCACGCTGGCCGTAGCCGTTGTAGCCGTCGATACCGGCGCCGATCACCAGGTCGCCCTTGTCGGACTGGCTGATGTAACCGTGTACGGCGTTGGACATGATCACGCTGTCGATAATCGGCTTGATCGGCTCGGATACCAGCGCTTGCAGCGGGTGCGATTCGATCGGCAGACGGAAACCGGCGAGTTTGGCCATGTGCCCGGAGTTACCGGCAGTCACCACACCGACGCGCTTGGCGCCGATGAAGCCTTTGTTGGTTTCAACACCGATGCACACGCCGTTTTCCTTGCGGAAGCCGATCACTTCGGTCTGTTGAATCAGGTCCACGCCCAAGGCGTCGGCGGCACGGGCAAAGCCCCAGGCCACGGCATCGTGACGGGCCACGCCGCCGCGACGCTGGACGGTGGCGCCCATCACCGGGTAGCGAGTGTTCTTGGAGCAGTCGAGGTACGGAATCTCGTCGGCTACCTGTTTGGCATCGAGCAGTTCGCCGTCCACGCCGTTGAGGCGGTTGGCGCTGACCCGACGCTCGGAATCACGAATGTCCTGAAGCGTGTGGCACAGGTTGTAGACGCCGCGCTGGGAGAACATCACGTTGTAGTTCAGGTCCTGAGACAGGCCTTCCCACAATTTCATCGCGTGTTCGTACAGGTGCGCCGACTCGTCCCACAGGTAGTTGGAGCGAACGATGGTGGTGTTGCGCGCGGTGTTACCGCCGCCCAGCCAGCCTTTCTCGACCACGGCCACGTTGGTGATGCCGTGTTCCTTGGCCAGGTAGTAGGCGGTCGCCAGACCATGCCCGCCACCGCCGACGATGACCACGTCATAGACCTTTTTCGGGGTCGGTGTGCGCCACATGCGCTGCCAGTTTTCATGGTGGCTGAGGGAGTGTTTGAAGAGGCCGAAGCCCGAATAGCGTTGCATAGTCATTTACTCCAAAACCGCGCTCAGCGATAAACCGGGAAGTCCGCGCACAGGGCTGCCACGTGCTGCGCGACATTGGCCTCGACATCGGCGTCGCCGAGGTTGTCGAGGATGTCGCAGATCCAGCCGGCCAGTTCAACGCACTGGGCCACCTTGAAGCCGCGAGTGGTCACCGCCGGGGTGCCGATACGCAGGCCGGAGGTCACGAACGGCGACTGTGGATCATTCGGGACAGCGTTCTTGTTCACGGTGATGTGGGCGCGACCGAGTGCTGCATCCGCCTCTTTGCCGGTGAGGCCCTGACGGATCAGGCTGACCAGGAACAGGTGGTTATCGGTGCCGCCGGACACTACATCGTAGCCGCGTTTGATAAATACGCCGGCCATGGCCTGGGCGTTGTCGATCACTTGTTGCTGGTAAGCCTTGAAGCCAGGCTCCAGCGCTTCCTTGAAGCACACCGCCTTACCGGCGATCACGTGCATCAGCGGGCCGCCCTGGGCACCCGGGAACACTGCCGCGTTGAGCTTCTTCTCGATTTCTTCGTTGGACTTGCACAGGATCAGGCCGCCACGAGGACCGCGCAGGGTCTTGTGAGTGGTGGTGGTGACCACATCAGCGTACGGCAGCGGATTCGGGTACAGGCCCGCAGCGACCAGACCGGCGACGTGAGCCATGTCGACGAACAGCAGCGCTCCAACCTTGTCGGCGATCTGACGGAAACGCGGGAAGTCGAGGGTCTTGGAGTAGGCCGAGAACCCGGCAACGATCATCTTCGGCTTGCATTCGACAGCCAGACGCTCGACTTCGTCGTAGTCGATCAGCCCGGTTTTGGTGTCAATGCCGTACTGCACGGCGTTGTACAGCTTGCCCGAGGACGACACCTTGGCGCCGTGGGTCAGGTGACCACCGTGGGCCAGGCTCATGCCGAGGATGGTGTCGCCGGCCTGCAGCAGAGCCAGGTAAACGGCGCTGTTGGCAGAGGAGCCGGAGTGCGGCTGGACGTTGGCGTAGTCGGCGCCGAACAGTTGCTTGGCGCGTTCGATGGCCAGCGCTTCGACCTTGTCGACGTGCTCGCAACCACCGTAATAGCGCTTGCCCGGATAGCCTTCGGCGTATTTGTTGGTCAGGCCACTGCCTTGCGCTTGCATGACGCGTTTGCTGGTGTAGTTCTCTGACGCGATCAGCTCGATGTGATCTTCCTGGCGTTGCTCCTCGGCATTCATCGCCGCCAGCAGTGCATCGTCGTAACCCTGGATCTGGTCTTGCTTGCTGAACATCGCGTCTCTCCCAGCGGCATCTATGCGCCATTCGTCTCGGTAAGGCACTGGCGTTACGGCAGTGCCCTTTGGATGCGATGGTATGACCGGCGCAGACAGGTCAAATGCCTATGGACGCCACGCAAAGGTGCGTTTACGACATGGGCCGAAAAGCCTGACTGGACACAATCTTCAAATCAGAAAGGATCCCCTGTGGGAGCGGCTTGCCCGCGATAGCGGTGGGTCAGCCGACATCAATGCTGGATGTGATGCCGCCATCGCGGGCAAGCCCGCGCCCACAGGGTTTTACGCGCCCCTCGCCCCTGTAGAAGGTCAGGGGTCAGGCAATGAGTTGGCGCAAGGCCAGAAGCACGAGGAAATGCGCGGGATAGAGGGCGTAAGCCCAGCGCCGCATCGGCGGCGGCTGGATGCCTTGGGCGTGTCGCAAAAGCAACAACCCCAACAATGGCGCAATCAGACAAGCGGCGATGCCGAATAGGGCTGCACTGCTATGAAGTCGTGCGGCGTAATACAGCACTTGCCACTGATTGGCCGCCAGGCAGACCAATCCCGGCAGCAGGCTGAAATACCAGGGACGCCTGATCACCAGCAACATCGCCAGCGGCAACAGCACGCCGAAGAACCCGAACATCAGTCGCTCAGGGAACAGTGCTGCCAGCAAAAGTGCACCGGCCGCCAATAGTCGCGATTGAAGCATCCGGTTCTGCCAGCCAAGCGCGACCAACAGCCCCAGAATCAACGTGGGCAACACGTTTAAGGTATTGGGATCAGGAATGTACATTCGGTAGGGAATTTCGCTTGCAGCGCTAAACAGCAACAGCCAACTGAGATAACGCCACCTGCCATCGGTGGTTACTGCACGAACTCGCGACAGGTTCGCCGCCATCGCCAGACAGAACCACGGGAACGCCAACCTGCCCGGCACGTACAGCAGATCGACGGAATAACCGACATATCGCAGGTGATCGAGCACCATGCTCAGCAGCGCCAGCCACTTGAGCAGATCCAGCGCCCCATCCCGTTGCGTCATGTGCATAATTGCCCGTCAACCGTGTATTTTTCTGACAGCAACATCCCGTGTGCTCCCCGGACGATCTTCGGTAAAGTGCGCACCATCATTGACCACGAAGCTCTTCACCATAAGCGCCTCGATTACGGAAGCCGGCCATGACCGACAAGAGCCAACAATTCGCCAGCGACAACTATTCCGGTATTTGCCCTGAAGCCTGGGCTGCCATGGAACAGGCCAACCACGGCCACCAGCGCGCTTATGGCGACGATGAGTGGACCGCACGCGCAGCGGATCAATTCCGCAAACTGTTCGAAACCGACTGCGAAGTGTTCTTCGCCTTCAACGGCACCGCGGCCAACTCGTTGGCTCTGTCGTCACTGTGCCAGAGTTACCACAGCGTGATCTGCTCGGAAACCGCCCACGTCGAAACCGACGAATGCGGCGCGCCAGAGTTTTTTTCCAACGGCTCCAAGCTGCTCATCGCCCGCACCGAAAACGGCAAGCTGACGCCGGAATCGATCCGAGAAATCGCCCTCAAGCGCCAGGACATCCACTACCCGAAACCGCGCGTCGTGACCCTGACCCAGGCCACCGAAGTCGGTAGCGTCTACACCCCGGAAGAAATCCGCGCCATCAGCGCCACCTGCAAAGAACTGGGCCTGAACCTGCACATGGACGGCGCACGTTTCTCCAATGCTTGCGCATTCCTTGGCTGCTCACCAGCGGACCTGACCTGGAAGGCCGGCGTCGATGTCTTGTGCTTCGGCGGCACGAAAAACGGCATGGCGGTGGGCGAAGCGATTCTGTTCTTCAACCACAAACTGGCTGAAGACTTCGATTACCGTTGCAAGCAGGCCGGGCAATTGGCCTCGAAGATGCGCTTCCTCTCGGCGCCGTGGGTCGGGATTCTGGAAAACGACGCCTGGCTCAAATACGCCCGCCACGCCAACCACTGCGCGCAGCTGCTGGCCGAACTGGTGAGCGACATTCCGGGCGTGGAACTGATGTTCCCGGTACAAGCCAACGGCGTATTCCTGCAACTGTCGGAACCGGCCATTGCCGCTCTGACCGCCAAGGGCTGGCGCTTCTACACCTTCATCGGCAACGGCGGCGCGCGATTCATGTGCTCGTGGGACACCGAAGAAGAACGCGTGCAGGAACTGGCGGCGGATATTCGCGAAGTCATGGCAGCCTGATGCCCCCACCAGGCTGATCATTCCCACGCTCTGCGTGGGAATGCCTCTCGGGACGCTCCGCGTTCCTGCCTCACCGCTGACGCAATGTCCAACACCGTTGTGACGCAGAGCGTCACGGGCTGCATTCCCACGCGGAGCATGGGAACGATCAAACTGGCCGCACTGACCCCAAGGGCTAGTGCTTCTACACCCTCATCGACAACGGCGGCGGATATTCGGGAAGTCATGGCAGCCTGAAGCCCCCACCCAGCTGATCGTTCCCACGCTCTGCGTGGGAATGCCTCTCGGGACGCTCCGCGTTCCTGCCTTACCACTGACGCAATGCCGAGCACCGTTGTGACGCAGAGCGTCACGGGCTGCATTTCCACGCGGAGCATGGGAACGATCAAACTGGCCGCACTGACCCCAAGGGCTAGTGCTTCTACACCCTCATCGACAACGGCGGCGGATATTCGCGAAGTCATGACAGCCTGATGCCCCCACCAGGCTGATCATTCCCACGCTCTGCGTGGGAATGCCTCTCGGGACGCTCCGCGTTCCTGCCTTACCACTGACGCAATGCCGAGCACCGTTGTGACGCAGAGCGTCACGGGCTGCATTCCCACGCGGAGCGTGGGAACGATCAAACTGGCCGCACTGACCACCAAGGGCTAGTGCTTCTACACCCTCATCGACAACGGCGGCGGATATTCGCGAAGTCATGGCAGCCTGATGCCCCCACCAGGCTGATCGTTCCCACGCTCTGCGTGGGAATGCCTCTCGGGACGCTCCGCGTTCCTGCCTCACCGCTGATGCAATGTCCAACACCGTTGTGACGCAGAGCGTCACGGGCTGCATTTCCACGCGGAGCGTGGGAACGATCATTAGAGGTGCGTCGCAATTTCCCACTCTCTCTGCGGTGCTGTCCGCTAGCACCACTACATCACCCCGTTCACGCTAGTCATTCCCTCGCAAAGGAATGCATCCATGGGCCGAAGCCGCTACACCATTACCGAACCCGACAAACCTCATTTCCTGACCTGCACCCTCATGGAATGGCTTCCACTGTTTATCCGCCCCTACATTGTCGATCACCTGCTCAATTGCTGGCGCCACCAACAAACCCACCAAAACCTGCAGCTGTACGGCTACGTAATCCTGGAAAACCATCTGCATTTCGTTGCCGGGGCTCCAGACCTGAGCAAATGCCTCCGCCAGTTCAAATCCTTCACCGCGCGCCAGATCATTGATGATCTGCAAAGCAAAGGTGCCGAACGCACATTGCAACGACTGCGCTTCAGCAAACGGGCACATAAGCAGGATCGGGTTTATCAGTTGTGGCAGGAAGGTTCGCACGCGGAAATGGTGTACAGCGAAACGGTGATGCGCCAGAAGCTGGATTACATCCACTACAACCCGGTGAAGCGTGGGTACGTGGATTTACCTGAGCACTGGCGCTATTCCAGTGCGAGGAATTATGCAGGGATGGAGGGATTGATCGAGATCCAGCGTTGGTACTGAGGGTGCCCCACTGATCGTTCCCACGCTCTGCGTGGGAACGATCAGAACGGGGGCAAGTCCCCTCGCCACAGTTGGTCTACATTGACTGGCGAGCCTTTCGATCCGCTCGGATCCCCCCCATCGGGAGCGTACGCATGTCATTACAAGGCAAAACCCTGTTCATCACCGGAGCCAGTCGCGGGATCGGGCGTGAGATTGCGCTGCGGGCAGCAAAGGATGGGGCCAACATCGTGATTGCCGCCAAAAGCGCCACCCCTCACCCCAAACTGCCTGGCACCATCTTCAGCGTGGCGGCGGAAGTTGAAGCCGCGGGCGGCAAGGCGTTGGCCTTGCAGGTGGATGTGCGCGATGAAGAGGCGGTGCGTGAGGCGTTGGCCCAGGCCAGCGACCACTTCGGCGCGATTGATGCCTTGGTCAACAATGCCGGGGCGATCAAGCTGACCGGCGTGCAACACATCGAACTCAAGCGCTTCGACCTGATGCATCAGATCAACACCCGCGCTGTACTGCTGTGCAGTCAGGCCGCCCTGCCCTATCTGAAAAAAACCGCCGGCCACATCCTCAACCTGTCACCACCGCTGAACCTGGCCACCAAGTGGTTCGCCCAGTACAGCCCCTACACGGTGACCAAATACGGCATGAGCATGCTGACCCTGGGCATGAGCGAGGAGTTCGCCTCCTACGGCATCAGCGTCAATTCCCTGTGGCCGCAAACCATGATCGCCACTGCCGCCATTGAGTTTCAGCTGGGGTCACGCGAGTCGTTCAAGCATGCGCGCACGCCGGCGATCATGGCCGACGCCGCCCACATCATTCTGGACAGCAGTGGTCGCAGCATTACCGGGCGCTTGCTGATTGATGAGGAGATTCTGCGGGAGCATGGCGTGACCGAATTCGATCATTACCGCTTTGAGCCCGGCACCCAAGACAAACTGATGCCGGATTTGTTTATCGATTGAAAAACGGTCAGCCATGACACCGCGGAACCTGTGGGAGCGAGCTTGCTCGCGATGACGGCGGTACATTCAACATCGATGTTGGCTGACCTACCGCTATCGCGAGCAAGCTCGCTCCCACAGGTTACGCGGCGTCTATCAAAACTCGATCCGCACATCCCCCTTCGGCACGCTGCAGCAGGACAGAATGTACCCTTCGGCCTCGTCTTCCTCGGTAATCCCGCCGTTGTGGTCCATTTCGACCTCGCCGCCCAGCTTCATCACCTTGCAGGTCCCGCAGATCCCCATCCCGCAAGCTTTAGGGATCAGCAAGCCAAGCTTGGCCGCCGCCGCATGCACGGTCTCGCCCGGCGCCACACGAATGCTCTTGCCGGAGGCTGTGAATTCCACTTGATGCAGATCCGCTACGTCGATTTCCGGTGCGTCTGCTGCGATTTCGGCTTGCTCCACCGCATCGGCACGGGCTTCCGGCGGCGTCGCGCCAAAGGATTCCTCGTGATAACGCTTCATGTCGAAACCCGCCGCCTCGAGCATGCGCTTGACCGCGTTCATGTACGGGGTCGGGCCGCAGCAGAAAACTTCACGCTCAAGGAAGTCCGGCGCCATCAATTCGAGCATCTTGTGGTTCAGGTAACCGCGATAACCGGCCCACGGCTCGCCCAGACCGTGCTTCTCGCAAATCAGGTGCAGGCTGAAGTTGTCGATCCGCGATGCCATGTGCTCCAGCTCGCGGTGGTAAATGATGTCTTTGGGCGAACGGGCGCTGTGGATAAACACCATGTCGACATTGCCGTTGGTGTCGTAGAACCAGCGCGCCATGGACATGACCGGCGTAATGCCGACACCGCCGCTGAGGTAGAGCACTTTCGGCGCGGTGAAGTCCATGGCGTTGAACAGCCCGACCGGCCCGTGTACCGCCAGCTCCTGGCCTTCGTGCAGGGTGTCGTGCAGCCAGTTGGACACCTTGCCCCCCGGCACGCGCTTGATGGTCACCGAAAAGCTGTACGGCACCGACGGCGAGCTGGAAATGGTGTAGGAGCGCATGATCGGCACGCCTTCGATTTCCAGCTCCAGGGTGACAAACTGCCCGGGCTTGAAAAAGAACAGGATCGGCTGATCGGCCATGAAACAGAAGGTGCGCACATCCCAGGTTTCCTGGATGACTTTGACGCAACGGACTATATGTCGACCATTGGCCCAGGTCTGGGTGGTTACCGGGTTCAGGAAGCTGTTGGACATGCTGATCTCCACGGCCGACTACCGGCCTTCATATTGGCGATTCTGCGTATAGCGCAGCCCCTCCATTTACCTATCTGCGACATTCACATACTTATCGCGACCAGCCCCCAATTACCGGGGGTTGCGCGTCGGGAACAGATTGGGCCATGTCGCCCATGGATAAGGTTCTGGCGAGCGCCGGCCCCACACTCGCCCCATACCAAGACACAACCTTTACACCTTGCGTAGCAAACCTGATCAGCCACTTTCGCGGCCACGCAGATGGCCTTGAGGAAACACACGATGGACGTCACCACTACCCTGAGCCTGGGCGATCCACTGGAACCCGCACGCAAGGCCACCGCGCAGATGCTGCAAGAACGCGAGCGCACTTTCTCGCTGCCGCAGCCGTTTTACTCTGACGAGCGGCTGTTTGATATCGACATGCAGGAAATCTTTCAGAAAGAGTGGTTGATCGCCGGCATGACCTGCGAGATCCCGGCCAAGGGCAATTACCTGACTCTGCAAGTCGGCAAGAACCCGATCATCGTGATTCGCGGCGCCGACGGCGTAGTCCATGCGTTCCACAACGTCTGCCGTCACCGCGGTTCACGGCTGTGCACCAGTGAAAAAGGCAAAGTCGCCAAACTGGTCTGCCACTACCACCAGTGGACGTATGAGCTGGACGGTCGCCTGTTGTTTGCCGGCACCGAAATGGGCGCCGACTTCGACATGAAGCAGTACGGCTTGAAGCCTGTGAACGTGAAAACCGCTGGCGGTTACATCTTCATCAGTCTGGCGGAAAACCCGCCGGCCATTGACGACTTCCTGTCGACGCTCAGCCATTACATGGAACCGTACGACATGGAGAACACCAAGGTGGCGGTGCAAACCACCTTGATGGAAAAAGCCAACTGGAAACTGGTGCTGGAAAACAACCGCGAGTGCTACCACTGCAACGCATCGCACCCGGAACTGCTGAAAACCCTGCTGGAATGGGACGACGTCACCGACCCGCGCGCCGACCAGGCCTTCAAGGACCACGTAGCCGCTTCCGCCGCTGCCTGGGAAGCCGAGAAGATCCCTTACGCCCACGCCAGTTTCGGCCTGCGTAACCGCATCGTGCGCATGCCGCTGCTCAAGGGCACCGTGTCGATGACCATGGACGGCAAACAGGGCTGCGCCAAACTCATGGGCCGCATCAAAAACCCGGACCTGGGCTCGATGCGCATCCTGCACCTGCCGCACTCGTGGAACCACTGCATGGGCGATCACATCATCGTGTTCACCGTGTGGCCGATCAGCGCTCAGGAAACCATGGTCACCACCAAGTGGATCGTCCACAAGGACGCAGTCGAAGGCGTGGACTACGACGTGGAGCGCATGCGCCAGGTCTGGGATGCCACCAACGACCAGGACCGTCGCCTGGCCGAAGAGAACCAGCGCGGGATCAACTCCACCGCGTACCAGCCAGGGCCTTACTCCAAGACCTATGAGTTTGGTGTGGTGAACTTCGTGGACTGGTACAGCGAGCGGATGCTGAACAACCTGGGGGCCGAGCCTGCGCCTTACCTCAAAGGCGTGCCGGTACAAGGCTAAAAACAACAGCATCGCGGGCAAGCCCGCTCCCACAAGGATCGGCGGCGTACACAAACTTTGTGGACACCGCCCATCACTGTGGGAGCGGGCTTGCCCGCGATGAGGTCGACACGGTCACCCCGCTAAATTGAAGACCACCGCACCGACCCATCCTCCCCAATAAACGTCTCTTCGATGTTCTCCCCCACCAGTCGCACCTTCACATAACCGTTCAACACCCGATCCGGGTACGCCTCATCCCGCGCATTTTGCCTTTCCGACCACAGCACCCGCGAATGCCCGTTCAGCTCGCTGGCATTGCCGTAGGGAATCGCCCCGTGCCCGGCGCAACGCGCATGCAAGCCACCTTGAGCGGCGTAGCAGATGCCATTGTGCAAATGCCCCCAATACCAGTAATCCGGCTCGCGCCCCAAGGCATCGCATACCGGTTGGTACAACGCTGTCTTGTTATGCCCGGAAATGTCGAAGCCCTGGTGATGGCTGAGCACCATGATTTTCTTGCGTTGAGGCAGGTCTTTCATCCAGTCGATCTGCTGCTTGTTCAGCGCACCATCCATATACAGATTGATTGGATCAGAGGCATAAGCCGTGTCGAGTCCGATCACCAGCCAGTCATCGTTGTATAACGCAAAATAACTGGTGCCCTGCTGCGCCGGGAAACGCTTGGCCAGTTCCTTGAAGTAGCCATGGGCGCCGCTGTACATCTCGTGATTGGAGTTGAGGGTGAACGAGCCGTGCTTGCCCATGGGCCAGCCGACCATATCGACGTCTTCCTGGGAATGGGTGCCGGCGTAATACACGTCCCCCAAGTGAATGGTGAAGTCGGCCTGGGCCAGTTGCATCTGGTTGGCCACCGCCACCGCCGGGGCATGGCTGTCGAACGGTCCGGTGCCCCAATCGCCGGCGATGGCCAGGGTCACGTCACTGTCCATGCGCATCATCGCCGGGTTGGTGGCAAACGGCGCGTGATGCCGCAGATTCTCGATCCATTTGAGCAGCGCCTCGCTCCACAACAGGTCCAGCAGCTCCCATTTGCGACAACCGAGCAGGCTGCCGTCCTTGAGCACCCGGGTTTGCAACTCGTCTGCCGATTGCGGCAAGGGAGTGGCATTGCCGATGTGCAGGATCGACAAGCCGTGGGCCAGTTCCCACGGCACACTCGGCTGATCGTCGGGCAAATCGCCGTTCTTGAGCACGTAGTGCGCCTGATCATGGCCCCGTTGCAGCAGCGCGACGATGGCCTGGTATTCCTCGGGCTCAAGCTCGCTGACGAGCTTCTTCCAGGCCATTTCCAGGCGGGTGACCACGCCGTGCAGCCGTAGCTTGACCTTGTCGAACTCGTGTTCCCAATGACTGACCAATGACATGTCGCTTACCTCCATCCGTAGTGGAATCACAGGGTTTTCATGAACTCGATGAGCGCCCGCTTATCGAGTTCCGACAGTTGCGTGCCGTACAGATGGCCGCCGTTGTGGTTGCCCTCCAGACGGGTGTCGTATTTGAAGTCCGCCGAAGCCTTCATCTGCTGGCCACTGGTGACGAAGCCGACCTTGTCCTGGTCGTACACGTCGGAGCCGGTGAAGAACACCAGCGGTCTCTTTTCCGGTGGTTGCAGCAAGTCCCACAGGGTCGGTACCGAACCGTTGTGCAGGTACGGTGCACGCAACCAGACGCCGTCGGTGGGCGTGTTGCTGTAGCTCTGGGTCTTGCGATAGGCGCCAAAGTCGAACGGCGATTTCTTGAAGCCATGGAAAGCCGTCACTAAACCATTGGTGAACGAGTTCAGCCGATGGGGATCGGTGCCCAGTTCATCAATGCTGGTGGTGACCTGACCGGTGTCGGTGCGGCCGAAATCATGGCAACCGGCGCAGTTGTTTTCCCACACCGGTTTGCCCCGTGCGACTTTGGCCTGATCCAGCGCGAACGGCCATGCCGGCGCCTTGTGGCCCAGCAACCAGTTGGTCACCCGGTTGAAACTGGCCGGCAACACTGATTCCGGCGTCGCACCCACGGCCATGGCCGCCGCGTAGTTGCGCTCATGGATGTCGTTGTTGTTGCCGTCCCAATGCAGGTACAGCGACTCCCGAGGTTTCTGGTTCCAGACTTGCGGCAAGTCGACGGTGCCGATGGTCGAGTCATCCGGGAAGCCGAACACCACCATTTTCGTCGGATTGAAGGTGTCGGTGCGGCCCGGCCCTTGCGGTGCGCGCAGTCGTTGCCAGGCATAGGCCTGTTTCTGCTTGACCAGCGCGCTGGTGGCCATCGGAATGATCACGTAGCGGTTGTACAAGCGCTCGAAAAACCCGAGCTGGAACTTGCTGTTGATCGCGGTCATCACCGCGTCAGGGGTGAATTTCGGGTCGCTGGCGCAATTGTAGGCGAACCACTGGAAGGCCTGCAGTTGCAGGGTATTAGCCGGCGCAGTGGCCACCGGGATGGCGACGTCGCTGGTATTGGCCCGATAGGAACCGGTGTGACACAGGGCGCAGTTGGGCTCCACGGTCGGGTAGCCGATCTGCCGCTTGGCCATGCCAATCGGCAGGTCCTTGCCGTTCTCGTAGAGGAAACCGAAGACTTCGTAGCCGCCGGGTTTTGGCAGTTTATCCGGGCACATCTGCGGTAACACGGCGAACAGGTAATAGGGAATCCGCGCCTCGATGCCCAGGCCGATGGCGCCGTACTTGTAGTGGTCCTCATCGGAGGCGTATTGCTCTTCCGGCACCACCCGCAGCATCTGGTACCAGGTTTCGTAGCCGATAAACCCCAGCGCCAGCACCACGACCAGCGTGGCGACTTTGAAGCTGTGTCGCTGCCAGCGTCGCGCCCACGCTGCGCGCCACTCACGCCAGCCGTCGCGGAGCAGTGCCCAGGGCCGATTGGCCGGAGCACTGCCCCGGTACAACAGAACCCCGAGGATCAGGAACATGCTCAGATCACCCAGCAGCATCGGCACGAATACCTGAGCCTGGTTGCTGGTGTTGATCAGGTAGATCCAGAACGCCACGGCCACCAGGCGCGACAAGACGCACAGCCACGAATGCACTACGTATTTGGGTGCGTTGAAGCCTGACGGCATGTAAAAAAGGCTGATCCCCACCAGCAACATGCCGGCGTTCTCCAGCCAAGGATCGGAGAGTTGCGGTGGCATCCCGAGCATCGAGGTCAGCAATGCCGGCGCGAACAGCGCCGGAATCGCGAAGACCATGTTCATCACGATGCCTATCCAGATGAAGCGTTGAAACCAGCGGATGTAACTGTCCATATTTTTTCCCCAGATCGTTCCCACGCTCCGCGTGGGAATGCCGCCATGGACGCTCTGCGTCCGCGTTTGTGACGCAGAGCGTCACGGGATGCATTCCCACGCAGAGCGTGGGAACGATCAGTGCTAGCCGAGGGCCGTTTTCTCCAGGTGTTGCAGGATGATCGGGTACACATCAAGCACCGCATTCTTGCCGAACATGCAGTCGATATGCCCATAACCCGGCACCACATGGCGGCTGTAGCGCTCCGGACCATGGGCTTTACACACGCGTTCATAAGTCTTGAGCGTGCTCTCCGGCAGATAACACTGATTGTCTTCACCGCTGATGAAGCAGATCGGCATGGTCAGCCGGTCGAAGTGCGGCATGTAGACGTCCTGACCCTTGAAGTCCACCAGATGGCCTTTGCGCAGGATCAGCGCCAAATGCTCGAAGGTTTGCATGTTCGACTCGCCGAACAACTCATGCAGGTTATCGTGCAGGGTGTCGTTGAGGGTGTCGTGGCGGTACAGCGACGCGTACATGAAAGTGATGCGATGGCACACCGGATTGGTGCAGTAGCCCTGGGCCTCGATGCGGGCATAGCCGTTGAGGGCCTTGTCGTAGAGTTTGTTGAACCAGCTCTCCTTGTTGTCGGCATACGCGGTGAGAGATTTGATGCCGATGGCGTCGAGCATCCCCGGAAGGTGCAGACCGGCCTTGAGCCCCGTTGCCGTGGCGACCACTGTATCCGCCGCGATCTGCGAACACACGACCGAACGCACGCCCTGCAACCCGGCCAGCAGTGACATGAAGAAGGTCGTCGCCCCGTAGCAATGCACCACGCACTGCACGTCCGCCGCCTTGGTTGCCTGCTGGATCTGCGCGATGGCAGCCTTGAAGTCGTACTGCGCAATCTGGTCGCCGTTCCATTCCTTCTTGCTCGCGGGCAACAGAATGCTCACCCGCAGATCCAGCAGCCAGACGTCGTACTCGTGCTTGCACAGGAACTCCAGCAGGTTGGTCTGGATGGTGTCGGTGGAGAAAATATTCGAGCCCACGCCCAAGCCGTGCACCAGCATCACCGGCCCTTTGCTGCCGGCCTGATAGCGGGTCAGGCGCAGCTGTACGTTGTCTTCGGTCTGGAAGAACTGCACGCTCGGGATCGGCGCATCCAGAGGACGTTTCTGCCGGGGTGGGGCATCGGGATTGAAGTAGATGTCACCCGCGAACACCCCGCCGTAGCTCTCCCACAAGATGCCGGCGAAGAACTTGCCGAACCTTGCCAGCCCATCGATGCGCTCGCGTTCGTTGCGCGCATTGAGCACCTTCATGGTGGTCATCTGCTTGGCGAAATCGGCTGGATGGATGTGCATCACACCCGAGCCAATCACCTCACCGGTCTTGTCCGATCCGCGATACAGCGTCACGTAGAGGGTGCTGGTGTCGTGCCAGACGTTCAGCACGCCATTGTCTTCGGGCACGGTCTTGAACGCGCTGAAGTAATAATCGCTGCCGTCCTCGGCGGTCAGTTTCATGTCGTAATTCATGTGCCGCACGCCGACCTGGTCCTGATACTCCTCGAACAGGTTGAACACGCCATTGCTGGCGGTCAGCGGTTCTGGCGACAAGCCTGGAGCATCCAGGGTGCCGACCAGTGTCGCGGCGTGTTCAGGTTCCTTGATCATGCGGTTGAGGTCGTTGGCGGTGATGGTCAGGGTGAACTCGATCGGCGAGTTGTCCGACTCGCCGCGCTTGGCCGCTGCCTCGTAGAGTTTCAGATCGGTGCCCTGGGGCTGGGTGAAAGCTTTGGAGAAATAGCCTTTCATGGTTTCGGTGAACTGCACGCCGAGGGTAGGCGCCGCCACCGGTTTACGCGGTGCCGAGGGCAGCGTGTAGTCGATGTGCCAACCACGATCGGCGGCCAGCAGGCCCATGTTGCGCTCGCTCACGGCAGAGATGGTCAGCAGCGGATTGACCGCCAGGGAAGTCGGGATCACCGCGCCGTCGGCCACGTACAACCCGGCATAGACATCGGTGCCGGTGGCGCTACTGAACACTTGGCCCTTGTGGTTGACCACGCCCTGCGCCGCATCCTCGCCCATCACGCAACCGCCCAATGGGTGGACGGAAACGATGCTGTGTTTGAGCAGCTCGGTCCAGATCGGGTTCTCGACCCATATCCCGCCCAAGGCCTTGGTGCTCTGGTGCAGCCGCTCGTTGCCAAGCTTCACGTTTTCCTGCTCGCCAACACCCGGCCAATCGATGCGCAGCTGATCGTTGCTGTCGAGCACCATGCGCCCCTTGCCATCGTCATGGCTCATGATCAGGTAGGTCTGCATGTTGTGCAGGGCGCCGTGATACGGGCCGCGCAGAAAACTCTCGGATTCGCGCGCCGCATATTTGAGCTTGCCACTGAAACTGTCATCGGTGGGCTTGCCGATCAACCCGGCAAACGCGGCCATGCTTGGCACCATGGGTCGGCCGAGCGCACCGGGGATCGAGCCTTCTTCAATGACCATGCGGCTGCGCCAGTCACCTTCGGTACGCATGTCGATGATCGAGGTGATGCACGGGCCGACCGGTTTCATTTCCTTGGCCGGATGGGCGCCGAAACCGATGCCGTTGATCGTTTCATCGCAGTTGTGGCCGAAACCGAGGATGTCGCCGTTGCCGCTCATGTTTTCGCCAAGCTGATTGGACGTCGACAGGCCTTTGTCCCGAGAACGCAGGAGGATTTCGGTGGAGCCCAGGGTGCCGGCCGACACCACGACAATGTCCGCCTTGACGAACAGCGTCGGCGCGGAGAATTTCTCCCGGCCGCTGTCCAGATACTGGAAGTGCACGATCCAGCCATCGCCGTCGCGCTCCAGATGCCGCACCTCGGCCTGGCAGAAAATCTCCGCGCCGTGGTTCCAGGCGTCCGGCAGGTAATTCATCAGCGTGGTGTTCTTGGCCTTGTTGTTACAGCCCGACACGCAGTCGCCGCAGTGGTTGCATGGCAATTGCTCGACGCCGACGTGGTTGAGGTTGTTCGGCAGCTTGTCGAAGGTCACGTTGATCGGCGGCTTGTAGAAATGTGCGTCTTGCTTCAGGTACTCAGCGGACTTTTTGTTCGCGTCGAGTTTGGGCAGGTTCGGCGCGGTGTTCGGGTACGGATTGGGCTTGAGCATCTCCCGGGCCCGGGCATATCCATCCTTGAGCAGCGTGTCGCGGTGTTCACGCACCGCTAGCGGCCAGCGCGGGTCGTCGAACACGCCGGGCTCCGGTTCCAGCGCGACGTTGGCGTTGATCAGCGACGTGCCGCCCAGGCCGCAACCGACCACCACGTTCTGCTGGGCGTTGACGTGCAGGTCGAACAACCCGGTGCGCGAACCGATGTGCCCATCCGGGTCATGGACTTGCAGCTCCTCCGTGGCCGCCAACATCGTATTGGGATATTCGCCGGGCTGGATTTCCCGACCTCGCTCCAGCAGGCACACCCGCTTGCCGGCGCGGGACAGGCGCGACGCCGCGATCCCGCCGCCGTAGCCGGAGCCGATGACGATCACGTCGTAGTGTTCCTTGATGTCGCTGATGGGCGTGGCGATCCGTGTCATGGGTCATTTCCTCTCAGGCAGATAGGGCAACTCTGTGGTTGCCTGCAATCGATAGACGAACAAACGCCTGGTCACCGGGCACGGTCGGGCCTCAATGGCAGCGGCGTCGGGGTATGGGGAAAGGCTTCAGGCGCTATAGGCGAGCGCGCTGATTGGTGGCGCGACGGTGAATCCGTTTACGTAGCAAGGTGGCGGGGGTCGGTACACAGGTCACGCAAGGGTTGGGGTGCAAGCGATGTGGCTGGCTATCCATCACGCGTTCTCCCTGAACCAGATGTGGATAAGTGACGGTTGTCCTTGTGCCATGAGAGTGAAGACAGGCGACAGATCGAAGTCAAGGAAGCGCCTTAGAACTGTATGAAATCTGATCTATCGCGTTGTGGCCTATATGGGCCGTGGCTTGCAGGGTTTAGCGAACAAGTTATCCACATCTCCACCCACAGCTATTGGGGACAACTGTGGATGACGGGGCAAATTTATTCACAAAAAACCAAGAAAAACCGTGACTTATCCAGAAGGAGGGTTTTATGCAAGCATTGATCGTTTTTTGATCAGAAGCCTGCAGAGCACGGTTTACATGATGTGTAGAGGATGGCGAACACCTTATCCACAGAAGCGCCAACAGACTTTGGGGGCAACTTTGCAGGTTCTGTGGAAAACCGCTGAAAGCCGCGAGAATTCGGGGTTTACGGGAGAATCAGGGAAAGAAAAGAGTCAATTGAGTATTATTTGATCAACCCACTCAAAGCCACGGTTTATATAGCCTGTAGCGGACAGCGAACATCTTATCCACAGAAGCGCCAACAGAGATTGGGGGCAAGTATCGAATTGCGAGCGACGTTGTTCTGTGGAAAAAGCTCGAAAAAACCGGGGCTTAGGCTGGTTGTTTTTTGTACGGAGGGCTGGAGGGCTTGAGGGGCATGGGGTGTAGCGAGGGGTGAACATGTTATCCACAGAAGCACTAACAGGGATTGTGGGTAACGTTGATGTGCACATAATCAGGGTTCGACACTGAACCCCTGTGGAGCGGGTTCATGGCCTCAAGGCCGATACATCAAATAAGCCTCACCCGTAACCCGAATCATCGGATGCGGCGTGATTTGGCAGGTATCGACAATCCGGAAGCCATGGCGCTCATAAAACCGCCGGGCGCCGGTGTTCACCGCGTAGTCGATCAGGCTCAAGCCGTTGAGCCCCAACCGGTTGGCACGGTCGTAGGCATAGGCGAGGAATTGTTTGCCCAACCCCTGATTGCGCCAGCCCTCATGCAGGGCCAGGCTCGAAATATAAAGGGTGTCGGGGATTTCCATCGTGGCATACGGCGCCAGGACCGGATCGGTCACGGGAGCGGCCTGAGGATCGTGGCGCATCGCGTAGCTGTGCAGCATGCCGATGACCTTTCCCTCGGCCTGCGCGATCAGGCAGTTCTGATAGGAGAAATCGACGTCTTCACGCGCGTAACGACTGGCACCGACCTCCAGCAGGTCCTGGCCGGGCTGCGCCAGTTGGCTCCAGATGTAATCCGCCGCACCTTCTGATGAAATCTGAAACAAGCGAGCAATCTCACGCGCATCCGCGCGCAGGGCCGAACGAAACTCAACTGCCATTTACCGGGCTCCACAGGACCGTTAGCGAACCACGCCTTCTTCAATCAGCAACTTGAGAATGGCTTCTGCGCCCGCCTGCGCGGTGACGCCCTTGAGCACTTGCCCGCCGCCGCCACTGGCCTTGGCCGTCGCGGCCTTCATGCGGTCTGCACCGCTCTTGGCCTTGATCACCTTCAAGCGTTTGGGCCGTGGCTTGGCCGGTTGCAGCGTGGCCACCGCCAGCAGTTCATCGTCGATCACTTCCACTTCATCCGCCTGCAACACCCCGCGCCGCGCCGGACCGTAGGCGCTCTGCCGAGGCTTGGGCGCCGCGTTATCCACAGTCGCCAGAAACGGCAGGCGTACTTTCAAACGCCGACGCTGCCCGCGAGGCAAGGCCTGCAGCACCAACGCCGAACCACCGTCGATAGATTCGACTTGCGCCAAACCCACCACCAGCGGCCAGCCAAGGCTTTCGGCCAGCAGGAACGGCAACATGCCCGAGCCTTCACCAGTTTCCGCCTGGCTGCCGGTCAGCACCACTTGCGCCCCGGCATCGCGCAAATACGCGGTCAACGCCGGCAGCGCGTCAGCACCTTCCGGTTGTTCCAGCACATGCAACTGTTCCAGGCCCATGCCCAGATAAGCACGCAGTGCCGGTTCCGCAACGTCGCCGGCATGCAGCACTTGCAGGTTATCCCCAGCCAGTTGCAAACCCAGTTCAACCGCCCGCGCATCCTGCTCGGCGCGGCGTGGCCGGCCGGAGGTCGGGTGGGCGCCGATGGACACCAGGCTGATGATTTTCGTGCTCATAACCCTTTCCTTTCCTTAAGCCGCATCGCGCTTGGCTTCATTGCGGTAAGCCTCTACCGCATCGATCAAGGCTTGAAGAATCTCGGCGCTCTCGCCGATCACCGACAGGTCGGCCCGTTTGATCATGTCGCAACCCGGATCGAGGTTGATCGCCACCACCTTGTCGCAGGCACCGATGCCTTGCAGGTGCTGGATCGCCCCGGAAATGCCCACCGCCACATAAACCCGTGCCGTGACCCAAGTGCCGGACGCACCGACCTGACGGTCGCGGGCCATGAAACCATCGTCCACCGCCACCCGGGAGGCGCCTTCGGTCGCGCCCAGCGCTTCGGCGGTCCTGTGGAAAAGTCCCCAGTCCTTGACCCCGTTGCCGCCGGAGAAGATGAACTCGGCTTCGGCCATCGGAATCGCCGCCGGGTCCACAGCCACCGCGCCCAGATCTTCGATCCGCGACAGGCTGCGTGCGACCGCTGTGGATAACTCCACTGGCAAGGCCTCGTGACGGGTTTCGCTGACCGGTTCGGCGCATTCGGCGGCGGCCAGAATCAAGCGGGCGACCGGACGTGCAAGATCCTGCAAACCAGCACCGGCGCGGCCGATGCACTCCTGATCCTTGACCTGCCAGACCCGCGTGGCCGGGCGTTCGCCCAGTGCGGCGGCAAAGCGCCGGCCGAGTTCACCACCACCGCTGCGGCTGTCCGGTAGCAACCAGTGACGCGGGCTGAACTGGTTATCCACAGCCCGCAGGCCCTGGACTCGTTGTTCCGGTGCATAACCGCTGAATTCTTCGCCCTCAAGCACCAGCAAGCGATCCACGCCAGCCGTGGCGAAGGCGTTTTCCTTGTGCTCACCGAAGACCACGGCCAATACCGCGCCGTCCTTGCCGGCCAACTGATGGGCCAGGCCGAGCAAGTCGCGGTCGTGGCTGCTCAAACGACCGCCGACCATGTCCGGCACCACGCTGATGTAGAACGCAGGTGCAGCCACTTGATGCAGCGGTAATTGCACTTCAACCGCGGCTGAACGTTTGGTCGCCCCGCCTTGCTGAGCGCCGCTGCGGTCGATCCGTTTGATGCCGTTGGGGCCGATAAAACCGATCCCGTGAGGATTCTTGCGGATGACGCCGTTCGGTCCCATCCAGCTGTGTTGCGCCGGTTGCATCGCCGCGTGCAGCGGGTGCAGACGGTTGCGGGCGATCCATTCGGCACGTGGGTCGCGGCGGATAATGTCGCTCATCAATGCACCTCCGCTGGTTCACGTTTGGCCGGTGCCGATGGCTTTCCCGGCGTTGCGTCTTCGAGCAACGCATCAGCCACCAGTTCGGCGATGTCCTTGATCATTGGACGCGGTTCGACCACGCCTTCGAGCATCGCAGTGCACTGTGGACAACCCACGGCCACCAGTTCGGCACCGGTTTCGCGGATGTCTTCCATGCGCATGTCAGGGATCCGTTGCTTGCCCGGAATGTCGGTGATCGGCGCACCGCCACCGCCGCCGCAGCAGCGCGAACGGAAACCGGAGCGTTGCATTTCCTTGATCTCGATACCCAGCGCACGCAGTACTTCACGCGGCGCCTCGTATTCGCCGTTGTAGCGACCGAGGTAGCACGGGTCGTGATAGGTCACGCTGCTGCCTTTGTGCTGGCCGAGGTTCAGGGCGCCGTCGCCAATGATCTCCGCCATGTAGGTGCTGTGGTGCTGCACGAGGTAGTTGCCGTCGAAGGCGCCGTACTCGTTTTTCAGCACGTGGAAACTGTGCGGGTCGCAGGTGACGATGCGGTTGAAGCTGTACTTGGCCAGGGTTTGGATGTTGCGTTTGGCCAACAGCTGGAAGGTCGCTTCGTCGCCCAGACGCCGAGCCACGTCACCACTGTCACGCTCTTCAAGCCCCAGCACCGCGAAGTCGACCTTGGCCGCTTTCAGCACTTTGACGAAGGCACGCAGGGTGCGCTGGTTGCGCATGTCGAAGGCACCGTCGCCGACCCAGAACAGCACGTCGGTGGATTTCTTCTCGCTGAGCAGGTTCAGGTTCAAATCCGCTGCCCAGTTCATCCGACCGCCCGGTGCAAAGCCGCCAGGGTTGTCGGTGGCAATCAGGTTTTCCAGGACTTCGGCGCCCTTGTTCGGGGTCGCGCCTTTTTCCAGGGTCAGATGGCGACGCATGTCGACAATGGCGTCGACGTGCTCGATCATCATCGGGCATTCCTCGACGCAGGCACGGCAAGTGGTGCAGGACCACAGGGTTTCAGCGTCCACCAGACCGTTGACGATCGGTTGATGCGGGTTGCCACCGTGTTCGCCGATGGCTTTACCCGGATACGGGCTGCCAGCGAACTTGGCATCGGTACCGCCAGCCAGGCCAACGACCATGTCTTGAATCAGTTTTTTCGGGTTCAGCGGCTGGCCGGCGGCGAACGCCGGGCACGCGGCTTCGCATTTACCGCACTGCACGCAGGCGTCGAAGCCGAGCAGTTGGTTCCAGGTGAAATCCTTGGGTTTTTCCACTCCGAGCGGCGCGTTCGGGTCATTCAGGTCCAGCGGCTTCAAACCGGTGGATCGACCACCGCCGAAACGCTCGGCGCGACGGTGCCAGGCCAGGTGCAAGGCACCGGCGAAGGCGTGCTTCATCGGCCCGCCCCAGGTCATGCCGAAGAACAGTTCCGACACGCCCCAGAGCACGCCGACGCCGAGGATTGCAGCGACCACCCAACCACCGAAGTTTTCCGGAAGGATGCCGGCGACCGGCAGGGTCAACAGGAAGAACGATGCCGAGAACGCCATCAGGCTTTTCGGCAGGCGCATCCACGGGCCTTTGGACAAGCGGGCCGGTGGGTTGCGACGGCGCAGGAACATAAAGATCGCGCCGACAAACATCACCGCCGACATCAGCAGCAGTGCATAACCGAGGATGCGGTTATGCAGGCCAAAACCATGCACCAGAATCGCCAGCACAATGGACGCCACTGCACCACCGGCCGTGGCAACGTGGGTGTTGGCAATGTATTTGTCCCGCGCCACAACATGGTGCAAGTCGACCATGTAGCGCTTGGGCATGGCGAACAGGCCACCGATCAGGTCGACTTTCGAAGCCCGGCCTCGGCGCCACATAGCCACCCGCCGCAACGCGCCCAGGACAGCCAGGCCCAGGGCAGCGAACAACAGGATTGGAAGAAGGGTGTTCAACATGTGGAGCTCCCAAAGACCTCGGGGTCTATGATCGTTCCCACGCTCTGCGTGGGAATGCAGCCCGTGACGCTCCGCGTCACATCAAAAGCGGACGCAGAGCGTCCATTGAGGCATTCCCACGCGGAGCGTGGGAACGATCAGTTCATGGCTTAGAAATCCTTGCACAACCGCAACGCGTCATAGATCGCCGCGTGGGTGTTGCGCTGGGCCACGCAGTCGCCGATGCGGAACAGCAAGTAGCCGTCACCTGGTTGGCTCAGCGAAGGTTGCGGCTTGATCGCGAACAAAGCTTCGATGTCCATCTGGCCTTTGTTGCGCGAGCCTTCCTTCATGGCGTAGTAGATTTCTTCGTCCGGACGCACGCCGTTCTCGACGACCACCTGGTCCACCACCCGCTCCTCTTTGGCGCCGGTGTATTCGTTTTCCAGTACCGCCACCAGCTTGTCGCCTTCGCGGTAGACCTTCTCCAGCATCATGTCGCCGGTCATGATCACTTCTTTCGGGTACATGCTGCGGTAGTAAGTCGGGAACGAGGTGCCGCCAATCGCTACGCCCGGCTTGATGTCGTCAGTGACGATCTCGACCTGGCTGCCCTTGTCGGCGAGGAAGTCGGCGGTCGACATCCCGGTGAACTCGCAAATGGTGTCGTAGACCAGCACGTTCTTGCCCGGTGCAACCTTGCCGTCGAGGATGTCCCAGCTGCTGACCACCAGGCCTTCAGCCGCGCCCCAATGCTCGTTCTGCTCCAGGAACGGATGACCGCCGACAGCGAGCACTACCACGTCCGGACGCAGGTCGAGAATGGTCGCTGCATCCGCCGCCACGCCCAGGCGCAGATCGACTTTCAAACGCGCCAGTTCCAGTTGGAACCAACGAGTGATACCGGCGATCTGGTCCCGTTGTGGCGCTTTCGACGCGGTAGTGATCTGCCCGCCGATGAATTCTTTCTTCTCGAACAGGGTCACGTCGTGGCCGCGTTCAGCCGATACGCGAGCCGCTTCCATCCCGGCAGGACCGGCACCGACCACCACGACTTTGCGCTTCGGCCCGGTGGATTTCTCGATGATGTGCGGCACGCCCATGTATTCACGGGATGTCGCGGCGTTCTGGATGCACAACACGTCCAGGCCCTGGTACTGACGGTCGATGCAGTAGTTGGCGCCCACGCACTGTTTGATCTGGTCGACCTGGCCCATCTTGATCTTGGCGATCAGGTGCGGGTCGGCGATGTGGGCGCGGGTCATGCCGACCATGTCGACATAACCGCCTTCCAGAATACGGGTTGCCTGGTTCGGGTCCTTGATGTTCTGCGCGTGCAGCACAGGCGCCTTCACCACTTCCTTGATACCGGCGGCCAGGTGCAGGAACGGCTCCGGTGGATAACTCATGTTCGGGATAACGTTGGCCAGGGTGTTGTGGGTGTCGCAACCCGAGCCCACGACGCCGATGAAGTCGATCATGCCGGTGTCGTCGTAGTACTTGGCGATCTGCTTCATGTCCTCATGGCTCAGGCCATCAGGGTGGAATTCGTCACCACAGATACGGATGCCGACGCAGAAGTCCGGACCGACCTCCTTGCGCACAGCTTTGATCACTTCCAGGCCGAAACGCATGCGGTTCTCGAAGCTGCCGCCCCATTCGTCGGTACGCTTGTTGACCCGCGGGCTCCAGAACTGGTCGATCATGTGCTGGTGCACGGCAGACAGCTCGACGCCGTCCAGGCCACCGGCCTTGGCCCGCGCGGCTGCGCTTGCGTAGTTGCCGATCACCCGCCAGATTTCTTCCGGCTCGATGGTTTTGCAGGTCGCGCGGTGCACCGGCTCACGGATGCCCGACGGCGACAGCAGGGTTGGCCAATGCTCGCCGTCCCAGCGGGAACGACGGCCCATGTGGGTAATCTGGATCATGATCTTGGCGCCATGCTTGTGCATGGCGTCGGCCAGGTTCTGGAAGTGCGGAATGATCCGGTCGTCGGCCAGGTTGACCGACTTCCACCAGCCTTGCGGGCTGTCGATGGCCACGCTGGAGGAACCGCCGCAAATCGCCAGGCCGATCCCGCCCTTGGCTTTCTCTTCGTAATACTTGACGTACCGGTCGGTGGTCATGCCGCCGTCGGTGGCGTAGACCTCGGCGTGCGCGGTGCTGAGCACGCGGTTGCGGATGGTCAGTTTGCCGATCTGGATCGGCTGGAACATTGCTTCGAAAGCCATGGCGGGGTCCTCGACTTACAACGGCTTGACGGTGAACAAACCGTCGTCGTGGCCTTCTTCGGAGCCACCGTAGACTTGTTCGGCGACCGTGCGGATCTTGCTGCCGCGAGCAGCCAGGATCTGGTCCATGGCGCCGGCGAACCAGCCAGTGAACATGTAGTCGACCTTGCGCCCGACCTTGCCGTACACGTAGACAAATGCGGAGTGTTCGAGCTTGACGCTGGCGGTGCCTTTGTCGAGGTCGATGTCCTGGATCTTGAACAGGCCCCAGCCGCGTTGCGACAGACGCTTCATGTAATGCTCGAACACTGCAACGCCTTCCAGGCCGTGGCATTCAGCTTCTTTTTCACACCAGTGCCAGGCGGACTTGTAGCCGGCCTTGTAGAGGATTTCGGCGTAGGCGTCGGCGCCCAGCACTTCCTCGATGCCCATGTGGTTGTTGACGAAGAAATGGCGCGGCACGTACAGCATCGGCAGGGCGTCGGAGGTCCAGACACCGGTTTCACTGTCGACTTCGATTGGCAATTGCGGGGCGATCTTGGCCATGGAAACTTAACTCCAGAAAATTCGTTGTATTGCCCCCGGCACGGACGGCCGGGGAAAAGGATTCAGAGGTGCGGTGGCTTATTCGCCCCAAACGTCTTTGAGGACGTTCACCCAGTTCTCGCCCATGATCTTGCGCACCACCCGCTCGGAATGGCCGCGTTTGAGCAGGGTCTCGGTCAGGTTCGGGAACTCGCCCACGGTGCGGATGCCCAGTGGGTTGATGATCTTGCCGAAGCTGGTCAGACGGCGGGCATAGCCCTTGTCATGGGTCAGGTATTCGAAGAAATCCTGGCCATGGCCCTGGGTGAAATCGGTGCCGATGCCGATGGCGTCTTCGCCGACGATGTTCATGGTGTATTCGATCGCTTCGGCGTAGTCGTCGATGGTCGAATCGATGCCCTTGGCCAGGAACGGCGCGAACATGGTCACACCCACGAAACCGCCGTGATCGGCGATGAACTTCAGCTCTTCGTCGGATTTGTTGCGCGGGTGAACTTTCAGACCCGACGGCAGGCAGTGGGAGTAGCAGACCGGCTTCTTGGATTCGAGGATGACTTCTTCGGATGTTTTCGAGCCGACGTGGGACAGGTCGCACATGACGCCGACACGGTTCATCTCGGCGACGATTTCACGACCGAAACCCGACAGGCCGCCATCGCGCTCGTAGCAACCGGTACCGACCAGGTTCTGGGTGTTGTAGCACATCTGCACGATACCGACGCCCAGCTGCTTGAAGACCTCGACGTAGCCGATCTGGTCTTCAAACGCGTGAGCATTCTGGAAGCCAAAGAGGATGCCGGTCTTGCCCTGCTCCTTGGCCTTGCGGATATCGGCGGTGGTGCGCACCGGAATCACCAGGTCGCTGTTCTCGCGGATCAGCTTCTGGCTGGCGGCAATGTTGTTGACAGTGGCCTGGAAGCCCTCCCACACCGACACGGTGCAGTTGGCCGCAGTCAGACCGCCCTTGCGCATGTCTTCAAACAGCTCGCGGTTCCACTTGGCAATAATCAGCCCGTCGATAACGATGCTGTCGGCGTGCAATTCGGCTGGGCTCATCAGGCTGTCCCCTATTAGCGATTCATGCGCCGAATCGTGTGCCGGCGCTTTGGGGCCAGCATATGCCTGAGGGCCGGGGCAGCCGGGTGCAAAAACGACAGGGGAATTGCCGAAAGCGTCAATCCGCGACAAAGGGTCGTCAACAGGCGTCATTGCCTACCTATCCAACGCCGCCCGCTTGGGCCAGAATTCGCCGCATCACTGGATGTATTACTGAATGCATGACTGGATTAAGGGGCGGCGGCGCAATGAAATCGATCTTCCTGGCTTTGGCACTGATAGCGACTGGCGTACAAGCAGCTGAAGAGGCCGACGACAACCCCTGCGACGCCGTTGAAAACGAAATCCAGACCCTGGAATGCTCGGCCTATAGCAGAACCACCGCCGAACAGCTGCTGAGCGACAACTACCAAAGCCTCACCGAGCGCATGCAAACGCTTTATGGCAACAACAAGGCGCAACTGACCGACATCACCGCCAAAATCAAAACCGCACAGCAGCAATGGCTGAAAACCCGAGATGCCGATTGCGCGGTGGAAGCGTTCCCGGCGACGAGCGGTAGCAAGGCGTTCACCATTGCGCAGAACGATTGCGTGGCGCGGATGAGTGATGAGCGGTCGGAGTTTTTGGAGTCGATTGGGCAGGAGTGATCCTGAATCGTCCGTCGAAAGCTGGTAGCCCTACCAGCTTTTACCTTCAATAAGACCTTTCCCACAGGCTTCACCGAGCAAACTACAACTCCCGTCGGGTAAGGCTTAAGCAGTTTTTTCGAGCAACATCCCGACAAATTTCGTTTGTTGGCCACCTGAAAATATAAGCAAAGATTCGAAAATCTTATAAAAGACTTATATTGGCTCGATCAAAGTGATCAGTATTCAGAGGTCAAAAACGCGATGAACGCACCTACTGACATTCAAATCATCAACGACGCGGAGGGAAAACCGGCGTTCGTGGTCATTCCGTACGCGCAGTATGTGGCGCAGAAGATCGAGCCCGATCGGATTCCCCACGAAGTGGTCAATCGCATCGTCGATGGCGCGACGCCCATTCGCGCCTGGCGCGAACACCTGAACCTTACGCAAGATGAAGTTGCCAAACGCATGGGCATCTCCCAACCGGCCTTTGCCCAGCAAGAAACGGTCGCCAAGCCCCGCAAGGCAACTCGAGAGAAAATTGCCGCGGCATTTGGCATCACCGCCAACCAACTAGAGTTGTAAGCTGAACGCCAGCATCAGGAAAAGGGACTGAAATGAAAATCTGCGGCATCGAAATCAAAGGCAGCGAAGCGATCATCGCCGTGGCCTCCCTCGACGGTCAGGCGCTCAGTCACGTCGCCCTCGCCACCAAGAAAATCGCCCTCGACGAGGACGACGAAGCCGCCAATGTCAAAGTCTTCGCCGCTCAGGTGGCGTCGTTTGTTCGCGAGAATTCAATCGACCGGATCGTGATCAAGAAGCGCAGCAAGAAAGGCGAGTTCGCCGGCGGGCCGACGACGTTCAAGATCGAGGGGATTTTCCAGCTGCTGGAAAATTGCGAGGTGACGCTGCTGTCGCCGCAGACCATCAATGCGCAAAACAAGAAGTTCGATTTTGCACTGCCGGAGACGCTGAACAAGTATCAGCATGAGGCTTACAAAGCGGCGTGCTCGGCGCTGATGAAGAAGTAAAAACGACACATCTCCTGTAGGAGTGAGGCTTGCCCGCGAAGGCGTCGTGTCAGACAACAATGATTTCGAATGTGCCGGCCTCTTCGCGGGCAAGCCTCGCTCCTACAGGGACTCGGTTTCAAGCCTTCTGGCTTTGCCGGCGGTCTTCCCGCGGGCACCGTTCAAACCGCGCCCGATAGCTGCGAGTGAAATACGACGGCGATTCGAACCCGCACGCAATACTCACCTCCAGCACGCTCATGTTCGTCTGACGCAGCAACTGCCGCGCCTTCTCCAGCCTTAACCGCAGATAGAAATTGCTCGGAGTGTCGTTCAGATGCAGGCGAAACAGGCGTTCCAGCTGACGCCGGGTCACTTTGATCGATTCCGCCAACTCCAGCGTACTCAGCGGCGGTTCGCTGTGCTGCTCCATCTCCCCGATCACCTGCACCAGTTTCTTGTTGCTGATGCCATACCGCGTGGCGACTTCCATGCGCTGGTGGTCTTTGCGCGGGCGGATGCGCCCGAGTACGAACTGTTCGCTGACCTGAATCGCCAGTTCCGGGCCGTGGGCTTGGCCGATGAGGTCGAGCATCAAATCGATAGAGGCCGTGCCGCCGGCGGAGGTGATGCGGCGGCGGTCGATCTCGAACAGCTCCTGAGTGACGCTCAGCTGTGGATAAGACTCCTTGAAGGCGTCGATAGCTTCCCAATGCAGGGTCAGGCGATGGCCGTCGAGCAGGCCGGCTTCGGCGAGGACAAAGCTGCCGGTGTCGATGGCGCCAAGGGTCACGCCTTCGTTGTCCAAGCGGCGCAGCCAGTGCTCCAGCGCCGGGTTGGTGAATTTCAGCGGCTCGAAACCGGCGACCACCAACAAGGTCGCGCCTTTCTTCAGGGGTTCCAGCGCCGCATCGGCGTTGACCGACATGCCGTTACTGGCCAACACCGCCCCACCATCGGCGCTCAACACATGCCAGCGGTACAGCTCGCCGCGAAAGCGATTGGCGACCCGCAACGGCTCGATGGCCGAGATGAAACCGATCGCCGAAAAACCCGGCATCAACAAGAAGTAGAAATCCTGGGACATGGAGCGCACTCGACTGGCAGGTAACGAGAGGGCGGGAAGCGTGTGGACGTTGATACGCCACTTGCAACCGGCATTCAAGCGCGCAGGTCGCTGCAGTGCAAGAGCTGGTCGCCGCAGTGCGTTTTTACAGGGGCTTTGCTGCGTAACTTGAGATCACCGGCGCATCAGACACCGGAACCCACAACAACGACCTGCCGAGGAACCCGACATGAAACGACTGATCAGCAGCTGTGTTCTTGCACTCAGCGGTACCGCTTTCTTGAGCGCCAGCGTCATGGCGGCCGAACCCGCGTCGTGCCAGAACGTACGCATGGGTGTAGTGAACTGGACCGATGTGATCGCCACCAGCGCCATGACCCAAGTATTGCTCGACGGCCTCGGCTACAACACCAAACAGACCAGCGCCTCCCAGCAAATCATCTTCGCCGGAATTCGCGACCAGCGCCTGGACTTGTTCCTCGGTTACTGGAACCCGCTGATGACGCAAACCATCACGCCGTTTGTCGATGCCAAGCAGGTCCAAGTGCTGGAAGCGCCAAGCCTCAAGGATGCTCGCGCCACCCTCGCCGTGCCGACTTATCTCGCCGACAAAGGCCTGAAAACCTTCGCCGACATCGCCAAATTCGAAAAAGAACTGGGCGGCAAAATCTATGGCATCGAGCCAGGTTCGGGCGCCAACACCCAGATCAAGGCGATGATCGCCAAGAACCAGTTTGGCCTGGGCAAGTTCCAGCTGGTCGAGTCCAGCGAAGCCGGCATGCTTGCGGCGGTGGATCGCGCCGTGCGGCGCAAAGAGGCCGTGGTGTTCTTCGGCTGGGCGCCGCACCCGATGAACGTCAATGTGCAAATGACCTACCTCACCGGCAGCGAAGACGCCCTCGGACCGAACGAAGGCATGGCCACCGTCTGGACGGTCACCGCGCCGAAATACGCCGAGCAATGCCCGAACATTGGTCGTTTGCTGAGCAACCTGACCTACACCGCCGAAGACGAGAGCCGGATGATGCAGCCGCTGCTCGACCACAAAGACGCTTTCGAATCGGCCAAGCAATGGCTCAAGGATCACCCGCAAGACAAGCAACGCTGGCTCGAAGGCGTGACCACCTTCGATGGCAAACCGGCGGCTGAAAACCTGAAACTGACCAGTAAATAAACCTGAAATGAACCACCGATTCGCAGCCCGATGCGGGCTGCGAACGGAATCGTCACGCCCGAAGCCACACCTAAAAATCACGCCTGTAAGGAATTGCCTCATGAACCACGACGTCATCATCACCTGCGCACTCACCGGTGCTGGCGACACGACCGCCAGAAGCCCACACGTGCCGGTCACCCCGAAACAAATCGCCGCGGCCGCCGTGGAAGCCGCCAAGGCTGGCGCCACCGTGGTCCACTGCCACGTTCGCGACCCGCAAACCGGCAAGTTCAGCCGTGACGTGGCGCTGTATCGCGAAGTGATGGAGCGCATCCGCGAGGCTGACGTCGACATCATCGTCAACCTCACGGCCGGCATGGGCGGCGACCTGGAAATCGGCGCGGGCGAGAATCCGATGGAGTTTGGCCCGAACACCGACCTGGTCGGCCCGCTGACCCGTCTGGCCCACGTCGAAGAACTGCTGCCGGAGATCTGCACCCTGGATTGCGGCACCCTGAACTTCGGCGACGGCGACACCATTTACGTGTCCACCCCGGCCCAGCTACGTGCTGGCGCCAAACGCATTCAAGAGCTGGGCGTTAAGCCTGAGCTGGAAATCTTCGACACCGGCCACCTGTGGTTCGCCAAGCAGATGATCAAGGAAGGCTTGCTGGACAACCCGCTGTTCCAGTTATGCCTGGGCATCCCGTGGGGCGCGCCGGCTGATACCACCACCATGAAAGCCATGGTCGACAACCTGCCGGCCGATGCGGTCTGGGCCGGGTTCGGCATCGGTCGCATGCAAATGCCAATGGCGGCGCAAGCGGTGCTGCTCGGCGGCAACGTGCGGGTCGGTTTGGAAGACAACCTATGGCTGGACAAGGGTGTTTTGGCGACCAACGGCCAACTGGTCGAGCGCGCCTCGGAAATCCTCAGCCGCCTCGGCGCCCGGGTTCTGACTCCGGCTGAAGGCCGGGCAAAAATGGGCCTGACCAAGCGCGGTTAACCAAACGTACACCTAACCCTGTGGGAACGGGCTTGCCCTCTCCCACAGGGATCATCGAATTCTTCAGGACGTCGCCATGAGCTTTATCACTGAAATCAAAACCTTCGCCGCTCTGGGCAGCGGTGTCATCGGCAGCGGCTGGGTGTCCCGCGCCCTCGCCCACGGCCTCGACGTGGTGGCCTGGGACCCGGCGCCCGGTGCCGAAGCGGCCTTGCGCAAACGCGTCGCCAATGCCTGGGGCGCGCTGGAGAAACAAGGCTTGGCACCCGGCGCGTCGCAGGATCGGCTGCGCTTTGTCGCCACCATCGAAGAATGCGTTCGTGACGCGGATTTCATTCAGGAAAGTGCTCCAGAACGACTGGAACTGAAACTGGAATTGCACAGCAAAATCAGCGCGGCGGCCAAGCCCAATGCCTTGATCGGCTCCAGTACCTCGGGGCTGTTGCCGAGCGAGTTCTACGAGAGTTCGACCCACCCGGAACGTTGCGTGGTCGGGCATCCGTTCAACCCGGTGTACCTGCTGCCATTGGTGGAAGTGGTCGGCGGCAAAAACACTGCGCCAGAAGCGGTGCAAGCGGCAATGAAAGTCTATGAATCCTTAGGCATGCGCCCGCTGCATGTGCGCAAGGAAGTACCCGGTTTTATCGCCGACCGGCTGCTCGAAGCGCTGTGGCGTGAGGCGCTGCATCTGGTCAACGATGGCGTGGCGACCACTGGCGAAATCGACGACGCGATTCGATTTGGCGCGGGCCTGCGCTGGTCGTTCATGGGCACCTTCCTGACTTACACCCTGGCGGGCGGCGACGCAGGCATGCGGCACTTCATGGCGCAATTCGGGCCGGCGTTGCAGCTGCCCTGGACGTATCTGCCGGCACCGGAGCTGACCGACAAATTGATCGATGACGTGGTGGATGGCACCAGCGAGCAGTTGGGCAAGCACAGCATCTCGGCGCTGGAGCGCTATCGTGATGATTGCTTGCTGGCAGTGCTGGAGGCGGTGAAGACCACCAAAGAGAAGCATGGGATGGCGTTTAGCGAGTAACCCTTCCCACTGATCGTTCCCACGCTCTGTGTGGGAACGATCATCCACCTGCTTGGAGCACCAATCATGCCCACCCTCACCACCTACCAAACCAAAATCATCCCCGACTGGGTCGACTACAACGGCCACCTGCGCGATGCCTTCTATCTGCTGATTTTCAGCTACGCCACCGACGCCCTGATGGATCGGCTGGGCATGGACAGCAACAACCGCGAAGCCAGCGGTAACTCGCTGTTCACCCTCGAGCTGCACCTCAACTACCTGCACGAAGTGAAGCTCGATGCCGACGTCGAAGTGCACACCCAGATCATCGGCCATGACCGCAAGCGCCTGCACCTCTACCACAGCCTGCATCTGGTGGGCGGTGACAAAGAGCTGGCGGGCAATGAACAAATGCTGCTGCACGTCGACCTCACCGGACCGCGATCCGCTCCGTTCAGCGAAGAAACCTTGAGCAAGCTGCAAGCCATTGTCGCCGAGCAAGCCGACCTGCCCGCCCCCGCCTTCATCGGCCGGGTAATCGCCTTACCGCCCGAAAAATAACAAGGAGCTCGCCATGAACACTGCCGCCGCTTTTGCCGATTTCCGCACCTACCCGTTGATCAGCGCGTTGACCGCTGCGCACACCCTGGCGGACCGAATTCAAGTGCAGTGGGCGGACGGTCGGGTCAGCCCTTTTCATCATCAATGGCTACGGGACAACTGCCCGTGCCCGCAGTGCGTCTACACGGTGACCCGCGAGCAAGTGCTGGAAATCGTCGATGTCGCGGAGAATCTGATCCCCGACAGTGCGCGAATCGATGCCGATGGTTGCCTGTGTGTCGATTGGCAGGACGGCCACCGCAGCCGCTTCGACCCGGGATGGCTGCGAGCCCACGCCTATGACGACGAGTCCCGCGCCGAACGCCGGGCCACCAAACCGAAAAGCAAGCTGTGGGGCACCCAGCTGAAGTTGCCGGTGTTCGACTATCAGGCGTTGATGGACGACAACGATGCCTTGCTGCAATGGCTGCTGGCCGTGCGCGACATCGGCCTGACCCAGGTTCGCGGCGTACCGACGGAGCCGGGCTCGCTGAAGCTGATCGCCCAGCGGATCTCCTTCATCCGCGAGAGCAATTTCGGTGTGCTGTTCAACGTGCAATCCAAGGCCGACGCCGACAGCAATGCCTACACCGCCTTCAACCTGCCGCTGCACAGCGACCTGCCGACCCGAGAGTTGCAACCGGGGCTGCAATTTCTGCATTGCCTGGTCAATGACGCCGACGGTGGCGAGAGTATTTTCGTCGACGGTTTTGCCATCGCTGAAGCCTTGCGTCGGGAAGATCCCGAGGCGTTTCAGGCCTTGTGTGAAATCCCCGTGGAGTTCCGCAACAAGGACCGCCACAGCGACTACCGCTGTCTGGCGCCAATCATCGCCCTGGATGCGTTCGGGCAGGTGTCGGAAATCCGCATGGCGAACTTTTTGCGGGGGCCGTTCGATGCTTCAGTCGAGCAAATGCCCAGGCTGTATCGCGCTTACCGTCGATTCATTGCGATGACCCGCGAGGGGCGGTTCAGGCTGATGCAAAGGCTCAATCCCGGCGAGCTGTGGTGCTTTGATAACCGTCGCACCCTGCACGCCCGCAACGCTTTCGATCCCGCTACGGGTGCCCGGCATTTCCAGGGTTGTTATGTTGATCGGGATGAGTTGTTGTCGCGGATTTTGGTGTTGCAACGCTAGACCGCGATGGCGTCCGCACAGGCAACACAAAATCCACTGATTCACAGCCAAAAAAAACCCCGATCAAGCCGTGACAGGATCGGGGCAGAGGTGGGTACTGTTGAGGAGCCGTTGCGCGAGGGTGACCAAACCTTCGTGAAGCCAGCTGAGTCCAGTGTGCCCACTCCCATCATTCGTAAGTTAGCCGAAAACGACCTGTTCATAGGTATTGCGGCCATTGCGACAAATCGTCCTTGCCGCCATCCACAGCCCCTACCAGAATCGAGCCACGACACCGTTCCCTGAAGAAGGATTGCGTCATGATGCACGCCGATTTGATTGACCAGGAAGACCTGTTGGGCCAGCTGAAATCGTTGGGTTTTCAAGTACCGAATGGCTCTACAGCCGAGCAGGCTTGCGAGTGTGCAGTACGAGGCTTGAACGATGAGCGGGCGATGACGCTGCGGACCATGGTCAAGCAGATGTACACCAGCAGCGCGACCATCCTGCCGGCCGTGCGCCAGGCGATCGACAAGCAATTGCTGCCCGCGCTGGCGGAGTATCAGCAAAGCCGTAGCGCCTGAGTACCGCCTCGCCATGATCGTTCCCACGCTCTGCGTGGGAATGCAGCCCGGGACGCTCCGCGTCCCTGCCGAAGCGGACGCAGAGCGTCCATTGAGGCATTCCCACGCAGAGCGTGGGAACGATCAGAGCATTAGAGCCTTACGCTGGCAAAAGTCGACTCATTGCGCGCCTGACTCAACGCCGACAGCGGTCCGGACAACGGCGACAGCACCAGCGCTTGCGGCAGCGGCATCATTGCCACTTGCTGTGTGGTGTTGGAACCCACGCGCTCGTCGCGTGGCGGAATGCCGAAGTATTCGCGGTAGCACTTGGAGAAGTGCGGCGTAGACACGAAACCACATACCGACGCCACTTCGATGATCGACATCGGCGTTTGCTTGAGCAGCTGCCGAGCGCGGATCAGGCGCAGTTTCAGGTAGTAACGCGACGGCGAGCAGTGCAGGTATTTCTGGAACAACCGCTCCAGCTGACGACGCGAAACAGCGACGTACACCGCCAGTTCGTCGAGGTCGATCGGCTCTTCGAGGTTGGCTTCCATCAGCGCCACGATTTCCTGCAACTTCGGCTGGTTGGTGCCGAGCATGTGCTTGAGCGGCACGCGCTGGTGATCCTGTTCGTTGCGAATGCGCTCGTAGACGAACATTTCCGAGATCGCGGCCGACAGCTCACGGCCATGATCGCGGCTGATCAGGTGCAGCATCATGTCCAGCGGCGCGGTGCCGCCGGAGCTGGTGAAACGGTTGCGGTCGAGGGTGAACAGCCGGGTGCTCATGGCTACCCGCGGGAAAGCTTCCTGCATCGCCGCCAGGCATTCCCAGTGCACGCTGCAATCGAAACCGTCCAGCAGACCGGCGCACGCCAGGGCCCAGCTGCCGGTGCAGACCGCGCCGAGACGACGGGATTGACGCGCCTGGCTTTGCAGCCACGACACGTGCTCGCGGGTTACGGTGCGCTGAATGCCGATACCGCCGCAGACGATGATGGTGTCCAGGGGAGGCGCTTTGTGCATGGAGGCGTCGGGGGTGATCTGCAGACCGTCACTGGCCCAGACCTGACCCCCATCGACGGTGAGTGTGCTCCAGCGATACAGCTCGCGGCCGGACAATTGGTTGGCCATGCGCAGAGGTTCTACTGCGGAGGCCAGAGAAATAAGCGTGAAATTGTCCAGCAGCAAAAAGCCGATGGATTGAGGCGCACGGTTCTGGGGTTGGGCCCCGGAGTTGAACGTCGTCATCGCGGTATCTCCTCACACAAAGCGGGTGATGGCCTCAGGCGGAGGCTCTTTTTATTGCCATCGTTCTCGCGCGGGAGACGGGCTTTGTAATGACAGAGCAATTGCCATGCCTAAATTGAATACGCGTTCAATAACTCCTGAAAACGACGTCGCGATGCGTCTAGATATGGCGCGCAGAGATAAGAGGTCATAAGTGCCATTAGAGGCCGCAAACCCGCTACCCCGTTGCGTGTGAGCAAATCGGTAGCACTTGTGGGAACAGGGCTGCGACGCTCCAGGGGAGAGTGTCACCGCAAGCACAGGTGACGGACGGTCAGGCTCGAATTGGATCCCTGACTGGGGAAGACAGGCTTGTCTGTTTACGACGCGCTAAAAGGTGGCGCGTTTTGAATCGGATGCTCACTTGGTGCGCAGTTTTGACTGGTCTGGCCCTATCGCGGGCAAGCCCGCGATGGGGGTCAACCCGGTCTCAACACTCAACTGCACTGACAGCCAATCCACCACGCGATGTCTCTTTATATTTGTCATGCATGTCAGCGCCGGTATCACGCATGGTGCGGATCACCCGGTCCAGCGAGATAAAGTGCTGACCGTCGCCCCGCAGAGCCATCTGCGCCGCGTTAATCGCTTTCACCGCGGCAATCGCATTGCGCTCGATGCACGGCACTTGCACCAGTCCGCCCACGGGATCGCAGGTCAGGCCGAGGTTGTGTTCCAGGCCGATTTCCGCCGCGTTACACAGCTGCTCCGGCGTGGCCCCGAGAATCTCCGCCAACCCGGCCGCCGCCATGGCGCAGGCCGAACCGACTTCACCCTGGCAACCGACTTCAGCACCGGAGATCGAGGCGTTCTTCTTGCACAGAATCCCCACCGCCGCGGCACTGAGGAAGTAATCAACCACATTGGCGTCGGTCACCGCCTCGCTGAACTTCATGAAGTAGTGCAGTACCGCCGGAATGATCCCCGCCGCGCCGTTGGTCGGTGCCGTAACCATGCGTCCGCCGGCAGCGTTTTCCTCGTTGACCGCCAAGGCGAACAGGTTCACCCACTCCATGGCGCTCAGGGTCGAGCCAATCACGTTGGGCTTGTTCAGTTCTTGCAGGCTGCGGTGCAGTTTGGCAGCTCGACGACGCACATTCAGGCCGCCAGGCAGGATGCCTTCGTGCTTGAGGCCTTGCTCCACGCAATCTTGCATCGCGCGCCAGAGCTTCATCAGGCCGGCGCGAATATCCTCTTCGCTGCGCCAGACTTTTTCGTTGGCCATCATCAGCTCTGCAACGCGCAGGTTGTGCTGCTTGCACAGACTGAGTAACTCGACGGCACTGGAGAAGTCGTAAGGCAGCACGGTGCGATCCAGATCCACCACGCCGCTGGAAGCCTGTGCTTCATCGACGACAAAACCGCCACCGATGGAATAGTAGGTGTCGCGATGCAGTTCACCGTGATCGCCTTCGGCAACCAGGGTCATGGCGTTGGGATGGAATGGCAGGTTCTCGTCGATCAGGCGCATGTCCCGGGCCCAGATGAACGGAACCGACAAGCGACCGTCGAGCAATAGCGTGTTGGTTTCACGCAGGGCTTCGATGCGGATGCCGATTTGCGACGGATCGATCGCGTCCGGCCACTCGCCCATCAGCCCCATGATCACCGCGTTGTCGCTGCCGTGACCGATGCCGGTGGCCGAAAGCGAGCCATAAAGCTGAACTTCGACGCGCCGCACCTGCTCCAAAAGTCCCTGTTCACGCAAACCTTGCACGAACAGCGCCGCGGCGCGCATAGGCCCCACGGTGTGCGAACTGGAAGGGCCGATGCCGATTTTGAACAGGTCGAAAACGCTGATAGCCATTACTGCTGAACTCCTGGATGTGCCTGCTCCAGGCGCAAAAGCGCCCAGTGACGGAGCTGCTACGCTCAAGCTGCAATCCGCCGAGATGGCCGCATCATCAGGCTTTTGTCATGTCGTTCAACGTCTCACACCGACGCACTCATGTCCGCTAGCGCCGCAGGCCGCTTACGCTGTGTTTTCGCCGTTTTTTTGCGGATCAGAGGGGCAAAACGGGCTGAAAAAAGCTGTAAACGACGTCACCGACACTGGATGCGACCATCCCTGTACTGGTTACGACGCACCCTGTAGGCGTCAGATTTTCACTGGTACATGATCGTATCGACTCGATTGCAAGGCGCCGTGGTAGAGCTGTCTCCAAAACGCCATCCAACCGCAACAGATAAGTGCGGTGGTCCAGTCGGAACACTGCCAAAAAAAACACCAAGGAGTCCCCCCTTATGAAAGGTTCCCCGTCGTTGTTGTTGGCCGCCATGCTGAGTCTGCCGTTTCTGGCTCAAGCCGCAGAACCGGCCCAATGCAGCACCGTAAACTTCTCCGATGTCGGCTGGACGGACATTACCGTCACCACCGCCACCACCAGCGTCGTTCTCGACGCCCTGGGCTACAAGACCAAGACCACAATGATTTCCGTGCCGGTGACCTACAAGTCCCTGGCCGACGGCAAGAACATGGACGTGTTCCTCGGCAACTGGATGCCGACCATGGAAAACGACATCAAGGCCTACCGCGATGCCGGCACCGTTGACACGGTGCGCGCTAATCTGGAAAACGCAAAATACACACTCGCCGTCCCCGAAGAGTTGTATAACAAAGGTCTGAAAGATTTCGCCGACATCGCCAAGTTCAAGAAAGAACTCGACGGCAAGATCTATGGCATTGAACCGGGTAACGACGGCAACCGCCTGATCCAGAGCATGATCGACAAGAACGCCTTCGGCCTGAAAGACGCCGGCTTCAAGGTGGTCGAGTCCAGCGAGGCAGGCATGCTCTCGCAAGTCGATCGCGCCCAGCGCCGCAACACCGCCGTGGTGTTCCTGGGCTGGGAACCGCACCCGATGAACACTCGATTCAAGATGAAGTACCTGACTGGCGGCGACGAATACTTCGGCCCGAACTTCGGCCAGGCGACCATCTATACGAACACCCGCAAGGGTTACGCGCAGGAATGCAGCAACGTGGGTCAGCTGCTGAAAAACCTGGTGTTTACCCTCGACATGGAAAGCACGCTGATGGGCAACGTCCTGGACGACAAAATGAAGCCTGACGCGGCCGCCAAGGCCTGGCTGAAAAAGAATCCACAGGTGCTCGATACCTGGCTCGCTGGCGTGACCACCATTGACGGTAAACCAGGCCTGGAGGCCGTGAAAGCCAAGTTGGCGCAGCCTTGATTTAGGAAGCATCGCTTACGCCGGGCGAGTTCGCTCGCCCGGGCTGTTTATTTCCTTGCATGCGGACGTTCACTACCATGCTGATTGATCAGAAAATACCTTTAGGCCAGTACATCGCGGGCTTCGTCGAATGGTTGACGCAAAACGGCGCCAGCACCTTCGACGCAATCGCCGTGTCACTGGAAACGATGATCCACGGCGTGACTTTTGCGCTGACCTGGTTCAACCCGCTGGCATTGATCGGCCTCATAGCGCTACTGGCACACTTCATCCAACGCAAATGGGGCCTGACCGTTTTCGTCATTGCCTCCTTTCTGCTGATCCTCAACCTGGGGTACTGGCAGGAAACCATGGAAACCCTCGCCCAGGTGTTGTTCGCCACCCTGGTGTGCGTGCTGATCGGCGTGCCATTGGGCATCGTCGCCGCGCACAAACCGATGTTCTACACAGTGATGCGGCCGGTGCTCGATCTGATGCAGACCGTGCCGACCTTCGTGTACCTCATTCCTACCCTGACCCTCTTCGGTCTGGGTGTGGTCCCGGGTCTGATCTCGACGGTAGTGTTCGCGATTGCCGCGCCTATCCGCCTGACCTACCTGGGTATTCGCGATGTTCCGCAGGAATTGATGGACGCCGGCAAAGCCTTCGGCTGCTCGCGCCGTCAACTGCTTTCACGGATTGAACTGCCCCACGCCATGCCAAGCATCGCGGCCGGTATCACCCAGTGCATCATGCTGTCGTTGTCGATGGTGGTGATTGCGGCACTGGTGGGCGCCGACGGCCTGGGCAAACCCGTGGTCAACGCACTGAACACTGCTGATATCGCACTGGGCTTCGAAGCAGGCCTGGCGATCGTACTGCTGGCGATCATGCTCGACCGTATTTGCAAACAACCCGACGCTAAAGTAGGGGGTGACGCATGAGCATTATTCGCTTCGAAGACGTGGACGTGATCTTCTCCAAAGACCCGCGCGAGGCGCTAAAACTTCTCGACCAGGGCATGACCCGTGATCAGATCCTGAAAAAGACCGGGCAAATCGTCGGTGTCGAAAAAGCCAGCCTGGATATCGAAAAAGGTGAAATCTGCGTGCTGATGGGCCTGTCCGGCTCCGGCAAATCCAGCCTGTTGCGCTGCATCAACGGCCTCAACACCGTCAGCCGTGGCAAGTTGTTCGTCGAGCACGAAGGCAAGCAGATCGACATCGCCTCCTGCACCCCGGCGGAACTGAAAATGATGCGCACCAAGCGCATCGCGATGGTGTTCCAGAAGTTCGCCCTGATGCCTTGGCTGACGGTGCGCGAGAACATCAGCTTCGGTCTGGAAATGCAGGGCCGGCCGGAGAAAGAACGGAAAAAACTGGTCGATGAAAAACTCGAACTGGTGGGCCTGACCCAATGGCGCAACAAGAAACCCGATGAGCTCTCCGGTGGTATGCAACAGCGTGTGGGCCTGGCCCGAGCGCTGGCGATGGACGCCGACATTCTGCTGATGGACGAACCGTTCTCGGCCCTCGACCCGCTGATCCGTCAAGGCCTGCAAGACGAACTGCTGGAACTGCAACGCAAGCTGAGCAAAACCATCGTCTTCGTCAGTCACGACCTCGATGAAGCCCTGAAGCTCGGCAGCCGTATCGCCATCATGAAAGACGGCCGGATCATCCAGTACAGCAAGCCTGAAGAAATCGTCCTGAACCCTGCGGACGATTACGTGCGCACCTTCGTCGCCCACACCAACCCGCTGAACGTATTGTGCGGTCGCAGCCTGATGCGCACGCTGGACAACTGCAAACGCATCAACGGTTCGGTGTGCCTGGATCCGGGTGGCGATTCGTGGCTGGACCTGGCCGAAGGCAACACCATCAAAGGCGCACGCCAGAACGGCTCGAGCCTGGACTTGCAGAACTGGATACCGGGGCAAGCGGTTGAAGGTCTGGGGCGTCGGCCAACGCTGGTGGACTCCAACATCGGCATGCGCGATGCGTTGCAGATTCGTTACCAGACCGGCAACAAACTGGTGCTGCACGACAACAACAAGGTTGTCGGGATTCTTGGTGACAGCGAGCTGTACCACGCGCTGCTCGGCAAGAACCTGGGGTAAGCAAGGCAGCAGACACAAAAACGCCGCGAGATGATCGCGGCGTTTTTGTTGATCGTTCCCACGCTCCGCGTGGGAATGCAGCCCGGGACGCTCCGCGTCCCAAAAGGCCGAACGCGGAGCGTCCGTTGAGGCATTCCCACGCAGAGCGTGGGAACGATCAGGCACAAAAAAGGGGCTCAACTTGAGCCCCTTTGAGTTCCCGCGCCGAGCGCAGGAACGATCATATCGCTACTCAGCTATAAACCCGGCCAAGAAGCTGGCGATGGCTTTCAAACTGATCGAGCACGTCACGGGTGATCTGATCCTGAGTGAAACCCATCAGGTCGTAGTCCTGGCTGCCGTTGTGCAGGTACACCTCGGCGCGGTAGTAACGTGCGCGCGGTTCATCGGCGCTTTCAGCCGACACCGTGTCACTCGCCGCCGCCAGATAGCCGTCCAGGCTCACTTCGTAGACAAAAGGGTTGCCCTCTTCCATCTCGATCCGCACGCCCATGCAACGCTTGGCCTTGCCTAGCAACGTCTGCACATCCAGGCCCTGAGCCCGCAATTGCACAGCTGCATCTTCCAGCGCCGGGCTGACGCGCTTGTCCATGAAACGCTGAACGATCGACTGGTTCGGTTGCAGGTCCAGCTGAGTCAGACGCTCGCTGAAACCACGACGACCACGCGCCGCCAGTTCCGCTTGCTCCTGTTCGATTTGCACGTCCTGGCGCATGGCCTTGTGCAAGCCGAACATGAAGAACACCAGCACCACCGAGAACGGCAGCCCTGCCAGCACCACCATGGTTTGCATGGCTTCGAAGTTACCGGCAAACAGCAGACCGATAGTCACCAGGGTGATCACCACCGACCAGAAGATCCGCAGCCAGTGCGGCGCATCTTCGTCAACGTTGCCGCCCTTGCAGGAAAGGTTGGCCATCATCACCGCGCCGGAATCCGCCGGGGTCAGGAACAGCACGAAGCCGACAAAAATCGACACGCCGATCACGATCTTCGACGCCGGGTAATGCTCAAGCAACTGGTAGATCGCCATCGACGGCTGTTCCAGCGCCGTCTTCCCGAGTTCCACCGCCCCGTGGTTCATCACCAGGTCCAGGGCCGAGTTGCCGAAGATCGACAGCCACGCCAAGGTGAAGCCCAGCGGAATCAGCAGCACGCCGGCCACCAGTTCACGCACCGTACGACCACGGGAAATACGCGCGATGAACATGCCTACGAATGGTGCCCAGGAAATCCACCAGGCCCAGTAGAACAGGGTCCACAGGCCCAACCAGCGGTCGGACTTCTCACTGTCGCCTTCATACACATAGAGGTCGAAGGTCTTCAGCACCACGCCGTTCAGGTAGTCGCCGATGTTCTGCACAAAACCGTTGAGCAGGTGCAGGGTCGGACCGAACAGCAGCACGAAAATCAGCAGACCGCTGAACAGCACGATGTTCAGGTTGGACAGACGGCGAATACCGTTTTCCACGCCGGACACAGCGGCGATGGTCGCCACGGTGCTCATCACAATGATCACGATCAGCAGGTTGGTGTTGCTGTGTTCCATGCCGAACAGGTTTTCCAGCCCCGACGACACTTGCAGCGAACCGATCCCCAGGTTCGTCACCAGCCCCAGCAGGGTCACGAACATGCCGAAGCCGTCCACCGCATGACCGGCCGCGCCTTTGACCCAACGCTCGCCGACCAGCGGATACAGCGCCGAACGCAACGCCAGCGGCTGGTTATGACGGTAGGCAAAGTACGCCACGGCCAAGCCGACCAGTGCGTAAATCGCCCAGCCATGCAGGCCCCAATGCAGGAATGTCAGTTGTACCGCCTGACGAGCCGCAAGGTTGCTGCCGGCCACGCCTTCCGGTGGATTGAAGTAATGGTCCAGTGGTTCGGAAGCACCGAAGTACAGCAACGAGATGCCGATACCCGACGAGAACAGCATCCCCGCCCAGGCGCCGTAGCTGAAATCCGGGGTGTCGTCCTTGCTGCCCAGTTTGAGTTTGCCGTAAGACGAAAACGCCAGGCCAACCACAAAAACCAGATAAGCGGCGATCACCACCATGTAGTACCAGCCGAAGCTGCGGGACAACCAGGCCTGGGCAATGCCGAGCATTCTGCCGGCCTCTTGCGGGGCGATGATCAGAATGGCGGTCAACAGCAGGATCAGCGCGGTAGAGGTGTAGAACACCCAACCGTTGACCGTCACCTTCTCGGGTGGGGTCTTTATTAGAGAGGCAGAACTCATGGCACAGATGCTCCAGGCAGTGCGAGAGAAGAACACAAGGCAACGCGGTACCCGACCAATCGGTTAGTTGGCAGCCGACCGGCGGGTGATATAAAGACACCCCGAAAAAAGCCCGAAACCCTTGGGACGCCTGCGCGTATGGGTTTCGAGCGTTTTTGGATGTCGGTTTATCGCCATTTACACGTAGGAAAAATCTGTAAGCAGCGACGATTTGTCGCAGATCTTATTCTTTGTTGATTGAACGTTCAATCAAAACAAAATAGACTGGCCCTCAATCCGGTAGCCGTATTTCGTCCACCGGAAGGCCTAAGGAGATGTGCAAGATGCCCAAGGTCGGTATGCAACCCATCCGCCGTCAGCAATTGATCGATGCCACGATGCAGGCCGTCGATCAGGTCGGCATGGGGGACGCCAGCATTGCGCTGATCGCCCGTTTGGCCGGTGTCTCGAATGGCATCATCAGTCACTACTTTAAGGACAAGAACGGTCTGATCGCCGCCACGGCGCAGTACCTGATGAGTGTCCTCAGCGAGAACGTCACCGCGCGCCGTCAGGCGTTGGAGGACACCAGCCCACGGGCTCACCTCCAGGTGATTATCGAAGGCAACTTCGACGCCAGCCAGGTTAATGGCCCGGCAATGAAAACCTGGCTGGCCTTCTGGGCCACCAGCATGCACCACCCGTCATTGCACAGGTTGCAGCGGATCAACGATCACCGTCTGTATTCCAACCTGTGCTGCCAGTTCCGCCGTGTGTTGCCGCTTGATCAAGCGCGCAGCGCCGCCCGCGGCCTGGCAGCCCTCATTGACGGTTTGTGGTTGCGCGGCGCGCTGTCGGGAGATGCTTTCGACACCGAGCAGGCGCACCAGATCGCTTACGAATACATGGATTTCCAACTGGCCAAGCAGGTGAGTTAGAGCACACATAATCGCTCAACCCCTGAACCGCTACTGATCAGCGTCGCCAACGCTACACGGCACGCTCCAGTGGTTAACGCCAACCAACTTAATGCTCTTGCGAGGACTTTATGGCCCGTTTCGAACTGCAAAAACTCTACATCGATGGCGGCTACAGTGACGCCAGCAGCGACGCCACTTTCGAAGCCATCAACCCGGCTAACGGTGAAGTCCTCGCAACCGTACAGCGTGCGACCAAGGAAGACGTTGAGCGCGCGGTAGTCAGCGCCGAAAAGGGCCAGAAAATCTGGGCCGCGATGACCGCCATGGAGCGTTCGCGCATCCTGCGTCGTGCCGTCGACATCCTGCGCGAGCGCAACGATGAACTGGCCGCCCTGGAAACCCTGGACACCGGCAAGGCGTACTCCGAAACCCGTTACGTCGACATCGTCACCGGTGCTGACGTGCTGGAATACTACGCAGGCCTGGTGCCGGCCATCGAAGGCGAGCAGATCCCGCTGCGCACCACGTCTTTCGTTTACACCCGTCGCGAGCCATTGGGCGTCGTGGCTGGTATCGGCGCGTGGAACTACCCGATCCAGATCGCTTTGTGGAAATCCGCACCGGCCCTGGCGGCCGGTAACGCGATGATCTTCAAGCCAAGCGAAGTCACTTCCCTGACCACGCTGAAACTGGCCGAGATCTACACCGAAGCTGGCGTTCCGGCTGGCGTGTTCAACGTTCTGACCGGCAGTGGCCGTGAAGTCGGCACCTGGCTGACCGAACACCCACGCATCGAAAAAATCTCCTTCACCGGCGGCACCGACACCGGCAAGAAGGTGATGGCCAGCGCTTCCGCCTCGTCGCTGAAAGACGTGACCATGGAACTGGGCGGCAAATCCCCGCTGATCATCTTCGACGACGCCGACCTGGATCGCGCCGCCGACACCGCGATGATGGCCAACTTCTACAGCTCCGGTCAGGTCTGCACCAACGGCACTCGTGTGTTCGTACCGAGCCACCTGAAAGCCGCGTTCGAAGCCAAGATCGTTGAGCGCGTTGCGCGCATTCGCGTCGGCAACCCGGAAGACGAAAACACCAACTTCGGCCCGCTGGTCAGCTTCGCCCACATGGAAAGCGTGCTGGGTTACATCGCCAAAGGTAAGGAAGAAGGCGCTCGCGTCCTGTGCGGCGGCGATCGTCTGACCGACGGCGAATTCGCCAAAGGCGCATTCGTGGCACCGACCGTGTTCACCGATTGCACCGACGAGATGACCATCGTTCGCGAAGAAATCTTCGGCCCGGTGATGAGCATCCTGACCTACGAAACCGAAGAAGAAGTGATCCGTCGTGCCAACGACACTGAGTTCGGTTTGGCGGCTGGCGTTGTCACCAAAGACCTGAACCGCGCTCACCGTGTGATCCATCAACTGGAAGCCGGTATCTGCTGGATCAACGCCTGGGGCGAGTCCGACGCCAAGATGCCGGTCGGCGGCTACAAACAGTCGGGCGTGGGTCGTGAGAACGGCATCAGCTCGCTGAACAACTTCACACGCATCAAATCGGTACAGGTCGAACTGGGCGATTACGCCTCGGTTTTCTAAGGCGGTATTTGCTTCGCCTGCGAGATCGCTATCGCAGGCAAGCCAGCTCCCACAGGTTTGGCGCCGTTCGCCAAATCTGCGGTGCCCCCGATCCCTGTGGGAGCGTGGCTTGCCCGCGATCGAGTGCGAAGCACTCGCCGACCTGACCAACTTCAAAGAGGGTGCATTCAATGTCCCAAGAATTCGATTACATCATCATCGGTGCCGGCTCGGCCGGTAACACCCTGGCGACCCGTCTGACTGAAGACGAAGGCGTCACCGTCCTGCTGCTCGAAGCGGGCGGCCCGGATTACCGTCTCGACTTCCGCACGCAAATGCCGGCCGCTTTGGCGTTCCCGCTGCAAGGCCGTCGCTACAACTGGGCGTACGAAACCGATCCAGAGCCACACATGGACGGTCGCCGGATGGAATGCGGTCGCGGCAAGGGCCTGGGTGGTTCTTCGCTGATCAACGGCATGTGCTACATCCGCGGCAACGCGATGGACTACGACAACTGGTCGAAGCTGCCAGGTCTGGAAGACTGGACCTACCTCGACTGCCTGCCGTACTTCCGCAAGGCGGAAACCCGCGACATCGGCCCGAACGACTACCACGGTGGCGACGGCCCGGTCAGCGTGACCACGCCGAAAGCCGGCAACAACCCGCTGTTCCACGCGATGGTTGAAGCAGGAGTGCAGGCCGGTTACCCACGGACCGAAGACCTGAATGGTTATCAGCAGGAAGGTTTCGGCCCGATGGACCGCACGGTGACGCCGAACGGCCGTCGCGCCAGCACTGCTCGCGGTTACCTGGATATCGCCAAGAAGCGCTCGACCCTGACCATCGTCACCCACGCCCTGACCGACAAGATTCTGTTCGAAGGCAAGCGTGCGGTCGGCGTGCGTTACCTGATCGGCGCCGCTGAAGAGCGCGTTGAAGCCCGCGCCCGCAAGGAAGTGCTGCTGTGCTCCGGCGCCATCGCGTCGCCGCAGATTCTGCAACGCTCCGGTGTCGGCCCGGCCGAACTGCTGAAGAAGCTCGACATTCCGGTGGTCCACGACCTGCCGGGCGTGGGTGAAAACCTGCAGGATCACCTTGAGCTGTACCTGCAATACGCCTGCACCCAACCGGTCTCGCTGTACCCCTCGCTGCTGCTGCACAACCAGCCGGCCATTGGTGCCGAGTGGCTGTTCAACGGCACCGGCATCGGCGCCAGCAACCAGTTCGAGGCAGGTGGTTTCATCCGCACCCGTCCGGAATTCGATTGGCCGAACATTCAGTACCACTTCCTGCCGGTGGCGATTAACTACAACGGCAGCAACGGTGTGAAAGAGCACGGTTTCCAGGCGCACATGGGCTCCATGCGTTCGCCAAGCCGTGGTCGCATCCAGGCCAAGTCGAAGGATCCGCGCGAGTACCCGAGCATCCTCTTCAACTACATGGCCACCGAGCAGGACTGGCAGGAATTCCGCGACGGCATCCGCCTGACCCGTGAAATCATGCAACAGCCTGCACTGGACGCCTTCCGTGGCCGCGAAATCAGCCCGGGCATCGACGTGCAAACCGATGAGCAGCTCGATAAGTTCATCCGCGAGCACGCCGAAACCGCGTTCCACCCGTCCTGCTCGTGCAAGATGGGCACCGACGAGATGGCCGTGGTCGATGGCGAAGGTCGTGTACACGGCCTGCAAGCCCTGCGCGTGGTCGATGCCTCGATCATGCCGATCATCACCACCGGCAACCTGAACGCGCCGACGATCATGATGGCCGAGAAAATCGCCGACAAGATCCGCGGTCGCAAGCCATTGCCGCGTAGCACGGCCAAATACTACGTGGCCGGTGATGCACCGGTGCGTGGCAAGCCGTTGCGGGATGTGAGCCCTACCGTTCAATAAGCCGTAACACCGCATCGCGGCCAATCGCGGGCAAGCCCGCTCCCACAGGTTCCGGGGTGGATTACAAATTTGTGATCCACCCCAGCCCACTGTGGGAGCGGGCTTGCCCGCGATGGGGCCCGACCAGACACCACACCTCTCCCTGCCACATGCCAGGTAAACCCTTCCTACACCGCTCCGCCCTTGATCCTCCCCCCCTGCAGGCCTAATCTAGCGCCACGCAAACGATTCCCCCTCGCGACATCGATACACCGCCACTCCATACCAAGGAGGTTCCCGAATGTTCGATTTCCACCCCCAGCTCAAGCAGCGTTTTGCTGCCTTGCGCACGGGCGCTGAATTCTTTTCGCTGCGTTATGTGCGCGAGTCCGGCCAGTACCTGTCGGTGCGCAAGAACGTCGCCGAACCGCCGAGCCTGAGCCGCGACGAAGGCGCGATGCTGACCGTTCGGGTCAACGGCGTTGAAGCCTATGCCGCCACCAACGACCTGTCCCAGTCCGGCCTGCAAGCCGCGCTGGAGAAAGCCGAGCAACACGCCCGTAGACTCAAGCCTCACGCCCTGCTCGACCTGCGTGAGCAAGCCGTCTCCAGCGATCGCGCCGACTATTTCTCGCCCAACTTCGACCAGCCCTTCCCGTCCCTGAGCGATTGCTACCAACTGCTCGGCGCCGAATCCGCCGCCGTGCCCAAGGACGAGCGACTGGTGAACTGGCAGGCGAGCATCGGCATCACCAATGTCGAGCAAATCTACCTCAACAGCGCCGGCGCCGAACTGCGTCAGGCCCAGCGCTTCGTTTACCCGAGCGTGGACGTCACCGCCTACGACGGCAGCGACAGCCAGACTCGCAGTCTTGGCCGCGAGAACTTCGGCCAGCAGGGCGGCTTTGATGTGATCAGCCGTTGCGGCCTGATCGGTGCCGGCCCGAAAGTCGCCGACCAGGCGCTGCAATTGCTGCTGGCGCCGAACACTCCGCAAGGCCCGCGCGATTTGTTGCTGATGCCTGATCAGATGATGCTGCAAATCCACGAGTCCATCGGTCACCCGCTGGAGTTGGACCGCATCCTCGGCGATGAGCGCAATTACGCCGGCACCAGTTTCGTCAAGGCAGAAGATTTCGGCAGCCTGCAATACGGCTCCGAACTGCTCAACGTGACGTTCGACCCGGACATCCCCGAGCAACTCGCCAGCTACGGCCATGACGACGACGGCAGCGTCGCCAGCAAGCAATTTCTGATTAAAGAAGGTTTGCTGCTGCGCCCATTGGGCGGCGCGCTGTCGCAATTTCGCGCCGGCATGGACGGCGTCGCCAACAGCCGCGCCTGCGGCTGGAACCGTCCGCCGATCGACCGCATGGCCAACCTCAACATCGAGCCCGGCGATCAGCCGCTGGAGCAACTGATCGGCAACATCGAGCACGGCATTTTGATGAGCACCAACCGTTCGTGGTCGATCGACGATGCGCGCAACAAGTTCCAGTTCGGCTGCGAATGGGGCCAGTTGATCGAAAACGGCGAGCTCAAGGGTGTGGTGAAGAACCCGAACTACCGGGCGATTTCCGCACAATTCTGGAAAAGCCTCAGCGCTGTCGGCGATGCCAGCACCGTCAAAGTGCTAGGCACGCCGAACTGTGGCAAGGGCGAACCGAACCAGGTGATCCGCGTCGGCCATGCGTCGCCGGCCTGTGTGTTCAGCAACGTTGATGTGTTTGGGGGAGATGCCTGATGAGTACTGCCACGAGCACTTCAAATAGCCAGGCCGAGTCATTCAAGGACCTGGTCAATTGGCTGCGCGACGCAATTGGTGGGCCGGAGCAATTCACCCTCAGCTACGCCGCCGAGTCGTCGGCTTTCGTGCGCTTCAACCACGCCAAAGTCCGTCAGGCCGGGCAGGTGCAGCAAGCGAGTGTCGGCTTCAAACTGATTAACGATGGCCGTCATGCCGATCTGAATATCACGCTGTCGGGCGACCACGAAGTCGATCTTCAGCGTCTGGCCGAAGGCCTGCAACAGTTGCGCGAAACCCTGCCACTGTTGCCTCAGGATCCGTACCTGCTGCTTAACCAGAACGACTGGCAGAGCAACAACGTGCAGGAGCATCCGCTGCCGGACACCGAGCAAGTGGTTGCTGAAATCACTCAAGCTGCCGAGGGTCTGGACCTGGTCGGTTTCTATGCCGCCGGGCCGATCAGTCGCGGTTTCGCCAGCTCTTCGGGCGCGTTCGGCTGGCATCAGGCCAACAGCTTCAACTTCGATTTCAGCCTGTTCCATGAAAACGGTCAGGCGGTGAAAGCCAGCTATGCCGGGCACGACTGGAACAGCGAAGGGTTTGCCAAACGCTTCCAGCAGGCCCGCGAACAACTGGCGTTTCTGGGTCGGCCATTGCGCACGCTGGCGCCCGGCGAATACCGCGCCTATCTGGCGCCGGCAGCGCTGGAAGAAATCATGGGCATGTTGAGCTGGGGCGGGTTTTCGGCCCAGGCGATTGCCAGCAAACAGAGCCCGTTGCAGAAGTTCTATGCCAGCGAAACCTGTTTCAGCCCCAACGTATGGTTGAGTGAGCAGGTCAGCGGTTCCTTGAGCCCGGCGTTTTCCGACGAAGGTTATCCCCGCGATGATCTGGGGTTGATCGCCAAAGGCATGGCCAATGCCCGACTGATCAATTCCCGCAGCGCCGCTGAATACGACCTCACTGCCAACGGCGCCAGCAGCCATGAATACCCGACGGCGCTGGTCATGCAAGGCGGCAATCTGGAACAGGCGGACATCCTCAAGCGCCTCGGCACCGGGCTCTACATCAGCAACCTGTGGTACCTGAACTACTCGGACCAACCGGCGGCGCGCCTGACCGGCATGACGCGGTTTGCGACCTTCTGGGTCGAGAACGGCGAGATTCAAGCGCCGGTCAGCACCATGCGTTTCGATGACAGCGTCTACAGCCTGCTCGGTTCGCAGCTCGAAGCGTTGACCGAGGAACACGAACTGTTGCTGTCAGCCAGCACGTACAGTCAGCGGGCAACTGCTTCGGCGTTATTGCCGGGTGCGCTCGTCAGCCGACTTACGTTGACGCTCTGATACAGATCGTTCCCACGCTCTGCGTGGGAACGCCGCCCGGGACGCAGAGCGTCCCAATGCAGGCGTGACGCAGAGCGTCACAGGATGCATTCCCACACGGAGCGTGGGAACGATCAACGGTTACCTGACCAACCCACAAGAGGTCCCATGCCCAACCGCCCACCTCTCGACGCTGTCACCGCCCGCTGGTTGCCGTGGGTCGTCGCCATTGCCTTCTTCATGCAGTCCCTCGACGGGACGATCCTCAATACCGCCCTCCCCGCCATGGCCCGGGACTTGGCCGAAGACCCGTTGCGCATGCAAGGCGTAATCATTGCCTACATGCTCACCGTCGCCTTACTGATCCCCGCCTCCGGCTGGATCGCCGACCGCTTCGGCACCCGGAAAATCTTCTTCGGCGCGATCCTCCTGTTCAGCTTCGGCTCATTGCTCTGCGCCTTGTCCAACACCCTGAGCATGCTCATCGGCGCCCGGGTGATTCAGGGCCTCGGTGGCGCGCTGATGTTGCCGGTCGGTCGATTGGTGGTGCTGCGCGCGTATCCGCGCTCGGAGCTGGTGCGGATCATGGGGTTCATTACCATTCCCGGCCTGCTCGGCCCGCTGATCGGTCCGCCCATGGGCGGCTGGATGGTGCAATACCTGACCTGGCACTGGATCTTCCTGATCAACCTGCCGGTGGGTGTCCTCGGTTGCTACGCGGTATGGAAATTCATTCCCGACCTGCGCGGCAGCGAGCGCACCCGCTTCGATAGCCTGGGCTTCTTGCTGTTCGGCGCGGCGATGGTGCTGATCACCATCGCCATGGAAGGCCTCGGCGAACTGCATCTGCCGCACTTGCGGGTGATGTTGCTGCTGTTTGGCGGCATGGCCTGTCTGGCGGCGTATTGGCTGCGGGCCGGGCACATCGACAATCCGCTGTTTGCACCGTCGTTGTTCAAAACCCGAACGTTTGCCGTGGGCATCCTCGGTAACCTGTTCGCTCGCCTCGGCAGCGGCGCGTTACCGTTCCTGGTGCCGTTGCTGCTGCAAGTGGCACTGGGTTATTCGCCATCACAGGCCGGGATGAGCATGCTGCCCCTGGCCGCGGCCGCGATGGTTGCCAAGTCGGTGGCGCGACCGTTGATCGAACGGTTCGGCTACCGCACCGTGCTGACCGGCAACACACTGGCGCTGGGGATCATGCTGGCAAGCATGGGCCTGGTCAGCGAGCAGACGCCGTATTGGCTGCTGCTGGCTCAGTTGGCGGTTCTGGGAGCGATCAACTCCTTGCAGTTCACCGCGATGAACACCGTCACGCTGATCGACCTCGACGACGCCAGCGCCAGCAGCGGCAACAGTTTGCTGTCGGTGGTCGCGCAATTGTCCCTGAGCCTCGGTGTAGCCTGCGCCGGCGCCCTGCTCGGCGGCTTCACGGCAGAGATCGGCAATGACGGCGTGAGCACGGTTCTGGGCGCGTTCCAGCTGACGTTTGTGACGGTCGGAATCATGGCGATGCTGGCGGCAACGATCTTCTCACAGCTGTCCAGAACTGACGGACGGCGCGTCAGGCATCCGGAAGAGCACATAGAGCCTTAGGGCGAATGGCCATGGGCCTGATACACTGCGCGACATTTTGTTTTGCAGGCCAGTCCCGTGACCACCATCGCCACCGCTTTTAATACTTTGCCGCTGTCCGCCGCCATGCTGGCTAACCTCGACTCCCTCGGTTATGCCCAGATGACGCCGATCCAGGCGCAAAGCTTGCCGGTGATCCTCAAGGGGATGGACCTGATCGCCCAGGCCAAGACCGGCAGCGGCAAAACCGCAGCCTTCGGTATCGGCCTGCTGAACCCGATCAATCCGCGCTTCTTCGGTTGCCAGGCGCTGGTCATTTGCCCGACTCGCGAGCTGGCTGACCAGGTTGCCAAGGAAATCCGTCGTCTGGCCCGTGCCGAAGACAACATCAAGGTGCTAACCCTGTGTGGCGGCGTGTCCTTCGGCCCGCAGATCGGCTCTCTGGAGCACGGCGCGCACATCATTGTCGGCACCCCGGGGCGTATCCAGCAGCACCTGCGCAAGGGTTCGCTGGTGCTTCATGGCCTGAACACGCTGATCCTCGACGAAGCCGACCGCATGCTCGACATGGGTTTCTACGATTCCATCGAAGAAATCATCGCCCAGACCCCGGAGCGCCGCCAGACCCTGCTGTTCTCCGCCACGTACCCGGTGGGCATCAAGCAACTGGCGTCGAAATTCATGCGCACCCCTCAGATCGTGAAGGCCGAGGCGTTCCACGACGATACGCAGATCGAGCAGCGCTTCTACGAAATCTCTCCGGAAGAGCGTATGGACGCGGTGGTCAAAGTCCTCGCACATTTCCGTCCGGCATCCTGCGTGGCCTTCTGCTTCACCAAGCAGCAAGTTCAGGAAACCGTTGATCACCTGACCTCCAAAGGCATCTCCGCCGTCGGTCTGCAGGGTGATCTTGAACAGCGTGACCGAGATCAGGTATTGGCCATGTTCGCCAACCGCAGCACTTCGGTGCTGGTTGCCACCGACGTCGCCGCGCGCGGTCTGGACATCGATGCGCTGGACATGGTGATCAACGTCGAACTGGCCCGTGACTCGGAAATCCACATTCACCGTGTCGGGCGTACCGGCCGTGCGGGCGAGAAAGGCATTGCGATCAGCCTGGTCGCCCCGTCCGAAGCCCACCGCGCCCAGGCCATCGAGCAACTGCAGAAGTCGCCGTTGAGCTGGGATCAGCTGGACAACCTCAAATCCCAGGGCGGCGCACCGCTGCTGCCGGTGATGAGCACGCTGTGCATTGGGGCGGGCCGTAAAGACAAAGTACGTCCGGGTGACATTCTCGGTGCACTGACTGGCGACGCCGGCATCCCGGGCGCCCAGGTCGGCAAGATTGCGATTTTCGACTTCCAGGCCTATGTGGCCGTGGAACGCGGGATCGCCAAGCAAGCCTTGCAGCGCCTGAACGACGGTAAAATCAAAGGCCGCTCGTTGCGCGTGCGTATCCTCTGAACCTGATCGTTCCCACGCTCTGCGTGGGAATGCATCCCGTGACGCTCTGCGTCACATAACGGCGGACGCAGAGCGTCCATGGCGGCATTCCCACGCAGAGCGTGGGAACGATCATTGTGTGAGGACACCGTTTTGCGCTCTACCGAAGTCGTGATCATTGGCGCTGGCGCCGCAGGGTTGATGTGTGCGCTGACCGCCGCCGGGCGCGGGCGCAAGGTGATGTTGCTCGACCATGCGAACAAGGCCGGCAAGAAAATCCTGATGTCGGGCGGTGGCCGCTGCAACTTCACCAACATGTACACCGAACCGGGCAATTTCCTCTCGCAGAACGAACACTTCTGCAAATCCGCACTGGCGCGTTACACCCAGTGGGACTTCATCGGCATGGTCGCCAAACATGGCGTGCCGTACCACGAGAAGAAACTCGGTCAGCTGTTCTGCGATAACAAATCCAGCGACATCCTTCAAATGCTGCTCGACGAGTGCGATCAGGTCGGCGTCAGCCTGCACCTGGACACCTCGATCCAGCACATCGAAAAAATGGAAAGCGGCTATCTGCTGCAAACCACCCTCGACCAGATCACATGTGAATCCCTGGTGATCGCCACCGGTGGCCTGTCGATTCCGACCCTCGGCGCCACCGGTTTCGGTTATCAAGTGGCCAGGCAGTTCGGTCACGACCTGCTGCCAACCCGCGCCGGTCTCGTGCCGTTCACCATCACCGATCAGCTCAAGGAGCTTTGCACCGAACTGTCGGGCACGTCGGTGGATTGCTTGGTGAGCTGCAACGATCAGAGTTTCCGCGAGAACATCCTGTTCACCCACCGCGGCCTCAGCGGGCCGGCGATCTTGCAGATTTCGTCGTTCTGGGAATCCGGCGACACGGTGGAAATCAACCTGATGCCAGATCACGACGTGCCTAGCTGGCTGCAACAGCAGCAGGCCGAACGCCCCAACAGTGAGCTGAAAACCCTGCTCGGTGAAATCTTCACCAAGAAGATGGCCAACCTGCTGGCGGACAGCTGGTTCGTCTCCAAACCGATGAAGCAGTACACCCACGCCGAACTGGCGGACATCGCCGAAAAACTGGCGAGCTGGAAAGTCGTGCCGGCCGGCACTGAAGGCTACCGCACTGCCGAAGTGACCCTCGGCGGCGTCGACACGCGCGAAGTGTCGTCCAAGACCATGGAATCGCTGAAAAGCCCCGGCCTGTATTTCATCGGCGAAGTGCTCGATGTCACCGGGCATCTGGGCGGCTTCAATTTCCAGTGGGCCTGGGCCTCAGGTTACGCCGCCGCGCAATTCGTCTGATCAACCGCGAAGGCGTCCCGACAGGCAACACAGAACGCAGCAGGAACAGATTTTGCTGTCAGATGTGATCGGCGCCATTGCGTCGACGTCATTAGTGGCTCAATTTAGCGTCATTGCCTCGGAAGGCCTTCGCACTTCATGTCATCGACCACATTTCGGCAGTCTCTGCGTCGCCTCTGGGCGCTGGATAAATTCAGTTATAGCGTGAGGGTATTCATCGCCCTGACCGGCAGCATGGCGCTGTGTTGGTACCTGGATGAGATGGGGCTGCTGATCCCGTTGTTCCTGGGGATCATCGCCAGCGCCCTGGCCGAAACCGACGACAGTTGGCAGGGTCGCCTCAACGCGCTCGCGGTGACGCTAGTGTGTTTTATGGTCGCCGCCCTCTCCGTTGAACTCCTCTTCCCCTACCCCATCCTCTTCATTATCGCCTTTGCACTGGCCAGCTTTTGCCTGACCATGCTCGGCGCGCTGGGCGAACGGTATGGCGCGATTGCTTCAGCAACACTGATTCTTTCGGTCTACACCATGATCGGCGTGGACCAGCGCGGCGGCGCGGTCACTGATTTCTGGCACGAACCGGTGTTGCTGGTGGCCGGCGCGGCCTGGTATGGCTTGCTCTCGGTGCTGTGGCAGGCGCTGTTTTCCAACCAGCCGGTGCAGCAAAGCCTGGCGCGGCTCTTCCGTGAACTGGGTTATTACCTGAAGCTGAAATCGTCGCTGTTCGAACCAATCCGGCAGCTGGACGTGGAAGCGCAGCGGCTGGAACTGGCGCAACAGAACGGTCGGGTGGTGGCGGCCCTGAACGCTGCCAAGGAAATCATTCTGCATCGGGTCGGCGACGGTCGGCCGGGCGTGAAAGTCAGCCGTTATCTGAAGCTGTACTTCCTCGCCCAGGACATCCACGAGCGCGCCAGCTCCTCACACTACCCCTACAACGCACTGGCCGAAGCGTTCTTCCACAGCGACGTGCTGTTCCGCTGTCAGCGCCTGCTGCGCCAGCAAGGCAAGGCTTGCCGCGCGCTGGCCGAGTCGATCCAGATGCGTCAACCGTTCATCTATGACGCAAGCTTCGCCGAAGCCCTGAACGACCTGCACGCCTCCCTCGAACACTTGCGTATCCAAAGCAACCCGGCCTGGCGCGGGCTGCTGCGTTCGTTGCGAGCGCTGGCCGCCAACCTCGGCACCCTCGACCGTTTGCTTAGCGACGCCAGCAACCCCGATGCGCTGGCAGACGCCTCCGACAGCAGCCTGCTGGACCGTTCGCCACGCAGCCTCAAGGATGTCTGGATACGCTTGCGCACGCAGCTGACGCCGACCTCATTGCTATTCCGTCACGCCCTGCGCCTGCCCTTGGCATTGAGCATCGGCTACGGCATGGTGCATTTGATCCACCCGTCGCAAGGTTACTGGATCATCCTCACCACGCTGTTTGTCTGTCAGCCTAACTACGGCGCCACCCGCCGCAAACTCGGGCAACGGATCATCGGCACCGCCATCGGCCTGACCGTGGCCTGGGCGCTGTTCGATCTGTTCCCGAACCCGTTGATCCAGTCGAGCTTCGCCATCCTTGCCGGGGTGGTGTTCTTTACCAACCGCACCACTCGCTACACCCTGGCGACTGCCGCGATCACGCTTATGGTGCTGTTCTGCTTCAACCAGGTGGGTGATGGTTATGGGCTGCTTCTGCCGCGACTGTTCGATACCTTGCTCGGCAGTCTGATCGCCGGGCTGGCGGTGTTCCTGTTCCTGCCGGACTGGCAGGGTCGACGCTTGAACAAAGTGCTGGCCAACACCCTCACCTGCAACAGCATTTACCTGCGCCAGATCATGCAGCAATACGCCGCCGGCAAAAGCGACGACCTGGCTTATCGCCTGGCCCGACGCAATGCGCACAACGCCGATGCCGCGCTGTCGACCACGCTGGCCAACATGCTGATGGAGCCGGGGCACTTCCGTAAGGAGGCGGATGTCGGGTTCCGTTTCCTGGTGCTGTCGCACACCTTGCTCAGCTATTTGTCGGGGCTGGGGGCACACCGCGAAACCCAACTACCGTCGGACGTGCGCGAGCATTTGATCGACGGCGCCTGTGTGAATCTGGCTGCCAGCCTCGACGAAATCGCCCAAGGCCTGGCGAGCAAACAGCCGATTGCGATTCAGAGTGATGAGGAAGAAGCGCTGGCCAATGGGCTTGAGCAGATGCCGGATGAGATCGATGAAGGGCAGCGGTTGGTGCAGACACAACTGGCGTTGATCTGCCGGCAGCTGGGGCCGTTGCGGACGTTGGCGGCGCATCTCATCAAGGACACTAGCGAAGCCTGAAATTTGTAGTGACTGGGCTTGCCCGCGAGGGTGTCAGCTCAGACACCGCAGGCCCTTCAGATCACATCCCATGCTGCTTGAGCAATTTCTCATAACTCCCATCAGCCTTCATCGCCGCAATCTCACGGTCGAAACCGGCAACGATCTGTTCATGCTGCGGGTTCTTCAGGCTCACCAGAATATGCAGGCTGTTCTCACTCAACGGCTTGGGTAAAAACTCCACGGCATTGCGTACCTTTGATGATTCCCGAGCGAGGTAATACCGGGCGACGAACTCGTCTTCCAGGGTCAGCTTGACCCGGTCGGCCGCGACCATGCGCACCGCCATGGCAAAACTATGCACGGGGACCTTCTGTAGCGACACATCGTCGTCGAATGCTTGCGAATAGGCGTAACCGCGTACCACCGCTATCGGGTAAGTGTGCAGTTGTTGCAGGTTTTTGAATTCGATCGGCGTGTCTTTGCGCTTGAGAAAACGCACGCGGTTGAGCAGGTACTCGCCGGAAAACTGCCCCAGTTTCGTGCGCTCGTCGGTGTACCAGGCGTTGACCAGCACGTCGTAACGCCCCTCGCCGACCCCAAACAAGGCTCGCGCCCACGGCACCTGTTCGAAATCACTGGCATAACCAGCCCGGGCCAGCGCAGTGCTGACGATGTCCGTGGCCAATCCACCATTGACCAGCGTGGCGTCGGTAAAGGGTGGCCATGCATCGGCTACCAGGCGCAGCTTTTGCGCTGCCGCACTCTGTGTCAGCAACAGCAATACAATCAAAGCAAACGCTCGATACAATCGCGGCATGCCAGAAAATCCTTAGCGGGCGGGCTGCCCGACGTGTTTTTCAGCCAAAACTCCAAGGCCCCTTTACCGGCGAAACCCAGGTCCTAACATTAGCTTATCGACGACATTGCACAGCGCTACATCGCAGATTACACAAAGAAGACAATCTCGCGAGAAATGAATGATGGCATTTTGGCCTTTGTCACAGATTTCTCTGCCATAAAGACATCCTGCATCAGGACGCCTAGTATCGGAGCAACGTTGTTCAAGGAATCTGAAGATGACAATCGATTGGGTCTGCAAACACCACAGCGATCTGGGTAAAGAACAGCTGTATGCCATTTTGCAGCTGCGCGCCGAGGTGTTCGTTGTCGAGCAGAAATGCCTTTATCAGGACATCGATGGCCAGGACCTGGAAGGTGACACCTGTCATTTGATGGGCTGGGACGGAGACCGTCTGGTGGCCTATCTGCGCTTGCTCGATCCGGAGCTACAGGGCGGTGACGTGGTGATTGGCCGGGTGGTCATTGCTCCCGCTGCACGCGGCACCGGGCTAGGGCATGAAATGATGAGCCAGGCGTTGAAACAGGCCGCCAAACGCTGGCCTGATGTACCGATCTACCTCTCGGCTCAGGCGCATTTGCAGGGGTACTACGGGCGGTACGGGTTTGTGGTGGTGGGTGAGGAATATCTGGAGGATGACATTCCGCATATCGGGATGCGTCGTCCGCAATGATCGTTCCCACGCTCTGCGTGGGAATGCCTCAATGGACGCTCTGCGTCCGCTCTTGGGACGCGGAGCGTCCCGGCTGCATTCCCACGCAGAGCGCGGGAACGATCGGGGTCGGGAATTCAGGGATATTCCAACACCGCTTTAATCTGCCGCAGATTACGCTCGATCCACCCCCGATCAATCGCCCCCCACTCGCGAATCCGATAGCGCCCCGCATGGTTGCGCGCGCCCTCTTCCTGCTCGAATTCACAAACGATATCCAGATCCACCAATGCCGCGATGGTGTCCTGCGCCGTGCGCCGAGGCATGCCGGTGACTTCGGTCAACGCCGGGACGCTGCTGGCCAGCCCGCTATCGATCAGGTACGCCACGTATAACCGGCGGTAGAAGCTGCTTTTGGTCTTGCTCACGTCCATCCATGCTTCCTTCTTCTATTGCATATCCCGCCACGTCAGGTACACCCGTAAATCGAACTCCACCTGGTGATACCCCGGCAACATGTGTTCGCACAGTTTGTAGAACGCCTTGTTGTGATCCGACTCCTTGAAGTGCGCCAGCTCATGCACCACGATCATTTTCAGAAACTCGGAGGGCGCTTCCTTGAACAACGAGGCCACACGAATTTCTTTCTTGGCCTTGAGCTTGCCGCCCTGCACCCGGGAAATCGCAGTGTGCAAGCCAAGCGCGCGGTGGGTCAGGTCCAGACGGTTGTCGAATAACACCTTGTCGATCGCCGGGGCGTTACGCAGGTATTCCTGCTTGAGGTCCAAGGCATAGGTGTATAGCGCCTTGTCGCTCTGCACCCCGTGCTTTTCCGGATATCGCTGGCTCAGGTAGTCGCCCAGCCGACCTTCGGCGATCAACTGGCGCACCTGGTCCTGCAACGTAGCGGGATAGGCCTGGAGGTATTTCAACGCGGTCATTGGGGCGGCAACACGAGTCACGAAAAGGTCACCAGTGTAACGAATTCAACTCGTCAGCGCGCTCCAGTCGAACGGTTCAACAAAGTGAGGGGTGTCCTCGGCCATCAATGGCCGCGCCACCAGAAACCCCTGCACATACTGGCAGCCGTTGGCTTGCAGCCATTCATATTGCGCCACCGTCTCCACCCCTTCAGCGATGACTAACAGACCAAACTGCTTGCACAAGTCGATGACACTGCGTGCCAGCGCTGCATCCCGCTCGGATTCCGGTAACCGGGCGATCAAATGCCGGTCGAGTTTGAGCGTGTCCAGCTCGAGGTCTCGCAAGTGCGCCAGCGAACAAGCCCCGGAACCAAAATCATCCAGCGCCACCCGCACCCCCAGATTGCGCAGCAAACGCAGCTGCTTTCGGGTTTCGTCGGGGTTAAGCATCAAGGCCTCTTCCGTGACCTCGACCTCCAGCTGCCGCGGCTTCAAACCATGGCGCTCCAGCACCTGGCGCAGCTCGGTGACCAGGTTGGGCAAACCGAACTGCGTGCTGCTCAAACTGACGCCCAGCACCAGATCTTCGGCAAACAAGACCTCCCAGGCTTTTCGCTGTTTGGCCCCGCGATGGTAAATCCAGCTGCCCAGGCGACTGATCAACCGTGCCTCTTCCAGCAACGGCAAAAACAGCCCCGGCGGTACGTCGCCGACACTCGGATGCTGCCAGCGCAGCAACGCCTCGAACCCGCGAATCTGCCCGTCGGCAATGGCCACCTGAGGCTGATACACCAGGTTGAAATCGCGGTTTTCGATGGCCGTGCGCACGCTCTCTTCGAGCATCAGCCGCGAACGCGCCCGGCCATTCATTTCGTGATCGTAGAAGCGATATTGCTGACGCCCGGCACGCTTGGCTTCGTACATGGCGATGTCGGACGCGCGCATCAACCCGTCGAGATTAGCCCCGCAATCGGGGTAAGTGGCGATGCCGATGCTGGCGCCCAAGGCGATGTCCATGCCTTCGATTTGCTGACAGATCGACACCCGCTCGATGAGCTTCTCGGCAATCTTCGCCGCTTGCTCGGGGTGCTCAAGATCCAGCAGCGCGGTGAACTCATCGCCACCCATCCGCGCCAGAATATCGAAGGGCCGCAGACACGCCTTCAACTGCTCGGACACCCAACGCAGCACCCGGTCGCCAGCATCGTGGCCAAGGGAATCATTGACCCGCTTGAAACCGTCGAGGTCCAGGTACAACAGCACCCAGGTACTGTCGGAGCGTTCACCGCGCAGCAGCAGGTTTTCAACGGTCTGGTAGAAACCCCGGCGATTGAGCAGCCCGGTCAGCGGATCGGTCACCGCCTGGAACTCCAGCTGCTGATGCAGATGGCGCACCACCGACATGTCCAGCACCGTCACCACCATGGCGCGTTGTTCGGTGGGCAAAGGCGCGCAGGACAACGCCACCGGCACTTGCTGGCCGGGCGCCGTACGCAGTAACGCATCGTGCAGGCGCAGGGTTTCACCGCGTTTGTAGCCGGCAAACAATTCGGAGTCGGCCCAGATCGGGATGTGCGGTTTTTGCAGAAAATCCAGAAACTCTTTGCCTTGCAGCTCATGCACCGGGGCATTGAGCAGGCGGGACATCGCCGGGTTGGCAAAGCGAATCAGCCCGTCCTCGCTCACCACCAGAATGCCTTCGGCGGCGTTATCCAGCACCGAGGCATTGAAGGCCCGGGCGACTTCCAGGTCATGGCTCAACCGCTGCAAGTCACGGCGATTACGCTGATGCTCTAGCAGGGCCTGGACTTTGGGTTTGAGAATTTGCGGGTCGAACGGTTTGAACAAATAATCCACCGCGCCACTGGCGTAGCCCTTGATTACGGCGTCCTGGGATTGTTCGTTGGCGGTCAGGAAAATAATCGGCGTCAGGCGGGTTCGCTGGCTGCCACGCATCAAGCGCGCCACTTCGAAACCATCCATGCCCGGCATCTGCACATCCAGCAGCACCAGGTCGACGTCGTGTTCGAGCAACAGGTTGAGCGCTTCAAAGCCGGAAGCCGCGGTGATGACCTGCCAGTCCTGGCGCTGCAACAACGCGCGCATGCTGATCAGGTTTTCGGGGTAATCATCAACAATTAAAAGGATTGAGTTGCCTTCAGCTGGCGTAGGTTGTGCGCATTCCATGCTGCATCTCTTGTTCGGGACCTCAGGCCGGTCTCTTGTGAAAACCGGACACATAGTGCGACTTCACTCTAGACCCGGATCCGCGAAAGCAGAAGCTGCCGGAGTGCCGTCACTTCAGTAAAGTTTCACGTAGCCGACTAACGGTCAGTCCTACAGCCCCCGTAAACCGGGAAAGGTGGCATTTCGACAGGATGTTGACGTCAACCATCTGCCAAACGGGCATTAACAAACAACCGTTCTACGCTTATAAAGACGGCCCGAAGGCGCGTGTTAGAGCTTCTGGCACGTGCGTACAGAAAAAAGTGGAAGCTTGAATTATGATCGATCTCGCAACCTGGAACCTCAGCGTTCCTGTCGGCAGTCCGCCGTACACCGTTGAAACAACCAGACTGGTGGACGGCTTCAAGGATCAATACTTCCACTCCGACACCGGCACCTTGTTTTTCTGGTCCCCGGTAACCGGCACCCGCACTGAAAACGCAATCTACCCTCGCACCGAACTCCGCGAAACCTACAGCAACGGCACGCTGAAAAACTGGTACTACCCCGACGCGGACAACTCCCTGCGTGCGACCCTTACGGTCAGCAAGGTACCCAGCACGGGCAAGATCGTCATTGGCCAGATCCACGCCTTCCAAAGCCAGAAGCCAATGGTGAAACTCGAGTATCAATATAAAGACTACAGCGAAACCGGAAACATCGTCGCCAAAGTCCGCATGCACCCTGACGACGACACCGCCCGGGTCATCACCATCGCCACTGGCATAAAACTCGATCGGGAATTTTCCTACCTCATCCACCTCAGCCCCGGCGGTGCATTGGGCATCAGTGCGGCGGGCTACCAGTGGGACACCGACATCAGCGCGATGTGGCGTGATAAACCGCTGTACTTCAAGGCCGGTGTCTATGTACAGGACAACACCGGGTATACCACTGAAGGCGGGGAAGTGACGTTCAGCCATCTGGATATCGATCACGATACCTGAGGCGACTCGATCCCCTGTAGCAGCTGTCGAGCCTGCGAGGCGGCGTTCGGCCGCGAAGCGGTCGCAGTCCGGCAAACACGTTTTACCTGAAAAACGCGGAGCCTGATTTTACGACTGCTGTGCAGCCGAACGCCGCCTCGCAGGCTCGACAGCTGCTACGCAACAAGAACCATCCAGGCCTCCGAAAACCACACAGGAATTCGCCCTTGCCACAGGTTCTTTATGTCCAACTCCATCTCTTCACTGACCGGCATCTGGCCCCGCTTAAACGCCCATGTTTAAAGACACTCGGCGTTACTTCATGAGGCCTACAACGGCTTGCGTCACCGCCTACAGGTACGCCAGAATCCGCCGGCTTGTGCGCTTTGACCCCAGCCTCTATCGTTTGTCTACCACTGCTCATCAGTGGTCGGGTTTAGTCGCCCGTTTGATGTCAAGCGCACAAGTCCCTGTCAGTCAGGTATCCCATCCCTGCACTTGATGGTGGCTGTGCGCAGGGCGCCTCCGGGCGCGCCGATTGCTTGGCTCATCGGTCGACTAACCTGTGCACAGCTGCCTCCCTATCGTTTAGTCGCGAACGGTTTGCAGCCTCACTCATTGAGAGGTTAGAGCCAATGTTCAAAGTTACGCCCAACCCGCCAGACACCGATCCGGCATCCCCCTACGAATCCCTTAATTCAAAAAAACTCCATGAAGCCGCCGAGCGCGCCCTCGACCACTACCTCAACCCGGCCGCCCAAATCATGGCCACCGCCAACGAACCCGAGCCCATGTACTTGGCCAATCCGAAGTACAACACCGAAGCCCTGCTGGCCAACGCCAGCGAAACACTAGGCTCGGCCACCACCATGCTCAACAATTTCGCGGCGCTGCTGGAGACCTCACATCGCAAGACCCTGCTGGGCATCGCTCAGGTGGTCATGCTCGGTGAACTGGCGGTGAACCAGGCGCTGGATCACGTCGAATTGAAGGAATAATCGCGGCCCGGTTGGAGCAAGGCGAGCAAACTTGCGCCCAATAAAAAACCCGCCTCTCGGCGGGTTTCTTATTAACGCAACATAACACTTAGGCTCAGTTCACCTTAGCGTTCAACTCACCCTTCAGATAACGCTGATACATCGCTTCCAGGGAGATCGGCTTGATCTTCGAAGCGTTGCCTGCGGTACCGAAGGCTTCGTAACGGGCGATGCACACGTCGCGCATGGCAGTCACGGTGGCGCCGAAGAATTTACGCGGGTCGAATTCGCTCGGGTTGGTAGCCATCAGGCGACGCATCGCACCGGTGGATGCCAGACGCAGGTCGGTATCGATGTTGACCTTGCGCACACCGTGCTTGATGCCTTCGACGATTTCTTCAACCGGTACGCCGTAGGTTTCTTTGATGTCGCCGCCGTACTGGTTGATGATCGCCAGCCACTCTTGCGGAACCGAAGACGAACCGTGCATCACCAGGTGAGTGTTCGGGATGCGTTTGTGGATTTCTTTGATGCGGTCGATGGCCAGCACGTCGCCGGTAGGTGGCTTGGTGAACTTGTAGGCGCCGTGGCTGGTGCCGATGGCGATGGCCAGGGCATCGACCTGGGTGCGTTTGACGAAGTCAGCGGCTTCTTCCGGGTCGGTCAACATTTGGCTGTGATCCAGAACGCCTTCGGCGCCGATGCCGTCTTCTTCACCGGCCATGCCGGTTTCCAGCGAACCCAGGCAGCCCAGCTCGCCTTCTACCGAGACGCCGCAGGCGTGAGCCATGGCTACGGTTTGTTGGGTAACACGGACGTTGTAGTCGTAGTCGGTCGGGGTCTTGCCGTCTTCGCCGAGGGAGCCGTCCATCATCACCGAGCTGAAGCCCAGTTGGATCGAGCGCTGGCAGACGTCAGGGCTGGTGCCGTGGTCCTGGTGCATGCACACCGGGATGTGCGGGAACTCTTCGATGGCCGCCAGGATCAGGTGACGCAGGAACGGGGCGCCTGCGTATTTGCGAGCACCGGCCGAAGCCTGGACGATCACCGGGGAGTCAGTCTTGTCAGCGGCTTCCATGATGGCGCGCATCTGTTCAAGGTTGTTGACGTTGAAGGCTGGAACGCCGTAGCCAAACTCGGCTGCGTGGTCCAGCATCTGGCGCATGCTGATAAGTGCCATTGTGTGTGTCTCTCCCGGTTGAGGGTCGTTAATCGTGCCAGCCTGCCGTAGCGGCGGCGGCTATTCAAGTTATTGCAGATCGGGGGTTGGCCCGGGCTGCGAATTCGGTATTACAAAAATCTTAAGAACTACACAGCCCCGGTGGGAGCGAGCCTGCTCGCGAAAGCGGTCTTGCAGCCAACAGTGCAGCGACTGTCAGACGGCTTTCGCGAGCAGGCTCGCTCCCACATTAGGTCCGTGGTGTGTCAATTACTGCGCTTTACAACCGCGGCCGATCAAATCATTGGTGGCGACCCAGTACACCAGGCCTTCCTCACCTTTTACGTGAAACGCCAGCATGTCGTTGCTGTACAGCGAACCTTCAGCGCCCGGCTCAAGCTTCAAGCGGTAGACCTGATCAGCACCGCCCAGGCGAACATCGACTTCCTTGCGGTTGATGTCAGTGTAGCGCCAGAGCACTTTGGCCTGGCTGTCGCAGGTCCAGGTGGTCCAGCTGTCCGCTGGCTCGGCAGTGTTGAACAGATTCAAATTGGCGCAACCTGCCAGCAATGCCAGTGCCGCAACGGCGATAAAGCGTTTCATCCGTGTTCCTCGACTGACAGCGCACGCTGCCAGCCTTGAGTAAAGAGTCTGACCCCTCAAGGGCAACCATGTTCCTTGGCCGGGACCTGTGTCTCGTATTTGTCCAGGCCATCGGGCCCGGAACGCTTGTTGATCACCGGGTTGGTTTCCGCTTGCCAGTCGGCCTGATAGCAGCCTTTATCCGTCGCGGAAGGCGCGGGTTCCGGCGTGGCTTTCGGGTTACTCCCGCAAGCCGCCAGCATGCCCGCGGCGATCAACAGCATTAATGTCCTGACCATGTGAACACTCCTTTGCCTGGTCAAATGCGCGGCCTCAGGCCTTGGCCCGGCTTTCCAGGACTTCAACGGCCGGCAGTACTTTGCCTTCGACGAATTCGAGAAACGCGCCGCCGCCGGTAGAAATGTAGGAGATTTGCTCGGCAACGCCATATTTATCGATGGCTGCCAGGGTGTCGCCGCCGCCAGCGATGGAGAACGCCGAGCTTTCGGCGATGGCCTGGGCCAGCACTTTGGTGCCGTTACCGAACTGGTCGAATTCGAACACGCCCACCGGGCCGTTCCACAGGATGGTCTTGGACGATTTCAGCAGCTCGGCGAAATTCGCCGCGGTCTGTGGGCCGATGTCCAGGATCATGTCGTCTGCGGCCACGTCGGCAATCAGCTTGACGGTCGCGGTCGCGCTTTCAGCGAATTCCTTGGCAACCACCACGTCCACCGGCAGCGGAACGCTGACTTTGGCGGCGATTTCGCGAGCGGTGTCCAGCAGGTCCGGCTCGTACAAGGATTTGCCGACCGGGTGACCGGCAGCGGCCAGGAAGGTGTTGGCGATGCCGCCACCGACGATCAGCTGGTTGCAGATCTGGCTCAGGCTGTTGAGCACGTCGAGTTTGGTCGACACTTTGGAGCCGGCAACGATAGCGGCCATTGGTTGCGCCGGGGCACCCAGAGCCTTGCCCAGTGCGTCCAGTTCGGCGGCCAGCAGCGGGCCAGCGGCGGCGACTTTGGCGAACTTGGCCACGCCATGGGTCGAACCCTCGGCGCGGTGAGCAGTGCCGAAGGCGTCCATCACGAACACGTCGCACAGGGCCGCATATTGCTTGGCCAGTTCGTCAGCGTTCTTTTTCTCGCCCTTGTTGAAGCGCACGTTTTCGAACAGCACGATGTCGCCGGCTTTCACGTCGACGCCGCCCAGGTAATCGGACACCAGCGGCACTTCACGGCCCAGCGCCTTGCTCAGGTAGTCAGCCACTGGTTTGAGGCTGTTCTCGGCCGAGAACTCGCCTTCGGTCGGACGGCCAAGGTGCGAGCAGACCATCACGGCCGCGCCTTTTTCCAGGGCCAGCTTGATGGTCGGCAGCGAAGCCAGGATTCGCGCATCGCTGGTGACAACACCGTCCTTGACTGGGACGTTGAGGTCTTCGCGGATCAGTACGCGCTTACCTTGCAGATCGAGGTCGGTCATCTTCAACACGGTCATGGGTCGCATTTCCTGGATAGCTGTTTTAGAGAGCAGGTTTTGGTTGTGGTGCAGCTGTTTGCAAATAGTGTTCTGCAACGTCCAGCATTCGATTGGCAAAACCCCATTCGTTGTCGAACCAGGCCAGGATGTTCACCAGCCGAGGGCCGGAAACGCGGGTCTGACTGGCATCGACGATGGCCGAATGTGGGTCATGATTGAAATCACAACTGGCGTGAGGCAACTCGGTGTAGGCCAGAAGGCCCTTGAGCGGGCCATGAGTGGCGGCCTCGCGCAGAATCCGGTTGACCTCGGTGGCGTCGGTATCACTTACGGTCTGCATCGTAATGTCGAGGCAGGACACGTTAACCGTCGGCACCCGCACGGCTTTGGCCTGAATTCGCCCGGCAAGTTCCGGCAGCAGGCGTTCAATGCCTCGCGCCAGACCAGTGGACACCGGAATCACCGACTGGAACGCCGAACGGGTACGGCGCAAGTCTTCGTGATGATAGGCGTCGATGACCGGTTGATCGTTCATTGCCGAGTGGATGGTGGTGATCGATACGTATTCCAGACCAATGGCCTGATCCAGCAGGCGCAACAGCGGCACGCCGCAATTGGTGGTGCAGGAGGCGTTGGACACCAGGAGCTCGTCGCCGGTCAGGCAATCCTGGTTCACACCGTAGACGATGGTGGCGTCGACATCCGCCTCGCTGGCCATCGGCTGGGAGAACAGCACCCGTGGCGCACCGGCGTCGAGAAAACGCTGGCCATCCTGACGGGTGTGGTAAGCGCCGGAGCACTCCAGCACCAGATCGACACCCAGTGACGCCCAATCGATGCCTTCGGGGGTGGCACTGCGCAAGACCTTCACGCAGTCGCCATTAATATGCAGACAATCGCCCTCGACCCTCACTTCGCCGGGAAAGCGCCCGTGAGTGGAATCGAAGCGTGTCAGGTATTCGATGCTGGCCATGTCGGCCAGATCGTTGATCGCGACAATTTCAAACCCGGCCTTTTCGCCTCGCTCAAACAACGCACGCAAGACGCAACGACCAATCCGGCCGTAGCCGTTGAGTGCAACTTTGTAAGGACGCGGTTGAGGCATGGGGTTCTCGATTACCGTGGTGAATCCGTCATTGCAGCGTTGCCTGACCGACCGCTATCGCGGGCAAGCCCGCTCCCACATGGACGGTGAAAATCCCTGTGGGAGCGGGCTTGCCCGCGATAGCGTCAGAACAGGCAATACATAACCCGGACTTAGTCTTCCAGCAGCTCTTCAGCCTGACCCAGGATGTTTTCCAGGGTGAAGCCGAACTCTTCGAACAAGGCAGGCGCAGGCGCCGACTCGCCGTAGGTGGTCATGCCGATCACGCGGCCTTCCAGGCCCACGTACTTGTACCAGTAGTCCGCGTGGGCGGCTTCGATGGCGATACGGGCGCTGACCTGCAATGGCAGAACCGATTGCTTGTAGCCGGCATCCTGGGCTTCGAAGACGCTGGTGCACGGCATCGAAACAACACGTACCTTGCGGCCTTGCTCGGTCAGTTTGTCGAAGGCTTGAACGGCCAGGCCGACTTCCGAACCGGTGGCGATCAGGATCAGCTCAGGCTCGCCTGCGCAGTCCTTCAACACGTAACCGCCACGGGCGATTTCTTCGATCTGGATCGCATTGCGGGTTTGGTGCTGCAGGTTCTGACGGGAGAAGATCAGTGCCGAAGGACCGTCGTCACGCTCCAGAGCGCATTTCCAGGCCACTGCCGATTCAACGGCATCGGCTGGACGCCAGGTGTCGAGGTTCGGCGTGCAGCGCAGGCTGGCCAGTTGCTCGATCGGCTGGTGAGTCGGGCCGTCTTCGCCCAGACCGATGGAGTCGTGGGTGAACACATAGATGATGCGTTTCTTCATCAGCGCCGACATGCGCACTGCGTTGCGGGCGTATTCCATGAACATCAGGAAGGTCGCGCCGTAAGGCACCAGGCCGCCGTGCAGGGCCACGCCGTTCATGATCGCGCTCATGCCGAACTCGCGAACGCCGTAGTACATGTAGTTACCGCTGGCGTCTTCGGCGGTGACGCCTTTGCAACCTTTCCACAGGGTCAGGTTGGAACCGGCCAGGTCAGCCGAACCGCCGAGCAATTCCGGCAGCAGCGGGCCGAACGCGTTCAGGGCGTTCTGGCTGGCTTTACGGCTGGCGATGGTTTCGCCTTTGGCCGCGACTTCAGCGATATACGCCGAGGCTTTTTCAGCGAAGTCTTCCGGCAGGTCGCCGCTCAGACGACGAATCAGTTCGTTGGCCAGCTCCGGGAAGGCAGCGGAGTAAGCAGCGAAACGCTGATCCCACTCGGCTTCGGCAGCGCGACCGGCTTCCTTGGCGTCCCACTCGGCATAAATGTTGGCCGGGATTTCGAACGGGCCGTGGTTCCACTTCAGTGCTTCACGGGTCAGGGCGATTTCCGCGTCACCCAATGGGGCGCCGTGGCAGTCTTCCTTGCCTTGCTTGTTCGGCGAACCGAAACCGATGGTGGTCTTGCAGCAGATCAGCGTCGGCTGCTCGCTTTTGCGCGCCGTGTCGATGGCGATCTTGATTTCTTCCGGGTCGTGACCGTCGACGTTGCGGATCACTTGCCAGTTGTAGGCCTCGAAACGCTTCGGCGTGTCGTCGGTGAACCAGCCTTCGACTTCGCCGTCGATGGAGATGCCGTTGTCATCATAGAAGGCGATCAGCTTGCCCAGGCCCAGCGTACCGGCCAGGGAGCTGACTTCGTGGGAAATGCCTTCCATCATGCAGCCATCACCCAGGAACACGTAGGTGTGGTGATCGACAATGTTATGGCCGGGACGGTTGAACTGCGCCGCCAGGACTTTTTCTGCCAGAGCGAAACCCACGGCGTTGGCCAGGCCTTGGCCCAATGGACCGGTGGTGGTTTCAACGCCCGGGGTGTAGCCGAATTCCGGGTGACCCGGCGTGCGGCTGTGCAGCTGGCGGAAGTTTTTCAGGTCATCGATCGACAGGTCGTAGCCGGTCAGGTGCAGCAGCGAGTAGATCAGCATCGAACCGTGACCGTTGGACAGCACGAAGCGGTCACGGTCGGCGAACGATGGATTGCTCGGGCTGTGCTTCAGGTAGTCACGCCAAAGTACTTCGGCGATATCCGCCATACCCATAGGGGCACCGGGATGGCCGCTGTTGGCTTTTTGCACGGCATCCATGCTGAGGGCACGAATGGCGTTGGCACGCTCACGACGGCTGGGCATCGCTGATCTCCTGCGGATATTGAATCGAGAGTGAATAAAACGAAACGGAAAAAAGGCGAGCATTTTCCCTCACCGACCGCCTTCGGGGCAATGACAGATAGTCATCTGAAGGCGTTTTTCCAATGGATAACGACGTATTCGACTGGTGAAACCTTTCCGCCGTTCGTTTGCTGACTGAACCTAACGCTGAGAAGTGCCATCTATCGAGCAATATCAAAACTTTTTGATATTGCTCTTGCGGTGATTTCTGAGCGTCACTAGACTGCTGGCCTTATGAATTTACGCATACCTTCCATTCGACATGACGATTGCGATGAGCTGGCGGCCCTGTGCAAGGCCGGCGGCGATCCTCTGCGGCTGAATGTATTGCGCGCGCTGGCCAACGATTCGTTCGGCGTACTGGAACTGGCGCAGATCTTCGGCATCGGTCAGTCCGGTATGAGTCATCACCTCAAGGTTTTGGCCCAGGCCGATCTGGTGGCGACCCGTCGTGAAGGCAATGCGATTTTCTACCGTCGCGCCCTGCCCCACACCGATCTGCTGGGCGGCAAGCTGCATGCCGCACTGCTGGAAGAAGTGGACAACCTGCCCCTGCCGACTGACGTTCAGTCGCGGATCGGTCAGGTCCACGGACAGCGAGCGGCGGCCAGCCAGGACTTTTTCTCACGCGTTGCGGAGAAGTTTCGCGCCCAGCAAGACTTGATCGCCGGCCTGCCGCAATACCGCGAAAGCGTGGTGGCACTGCTCGACAAGCTGAGTTTCGGCCCCGACGCCACAGCCATCGAAGTGGGCCCTGGCGATGGCGGTTTTCTGCCGGAGCTGGCGCATCGTTTCGCTCAAGTCACGGCGCTGGACAACAGCCCGGCGATGCTCGATCTGGCCCGTCAGGTCTGCGAACGTGAAATGCTGGCTAACGTCAGCCTGCAATTGGCCGATGCATTGAACGGTGTAAGCCTCAAGGCTGATTGCGTTGTATTGAACATGGTACTGCACCATTTCGCCGCGCCGGCCGAAGCACTCAAGCGCATGGCCGACTTGCTGCAACCGGGCGGTAGCCTGCTCGTGACAGAGTTATGTAGCCACAACCAGAGTTGGGCCAGGGAGGCCTGCGGTGATCTCTGGTTGGGGTTTGAACAGGACGATCTGGCCCGTTGGGCCACCGCTGCGGGACTCGTTCCCGGGGAAAGCCTCTATGTAGGCTTACGTAATGGTTTCCAGATTCAGGTCCGCCATTTTCAGCGACCGGCTGGCGACACTCACCATCGGTAAATTCAGGAAAAAATCGAGATGAGCGAATACTCCCTCTTCACCTCCGAGTCCGTGTCTGAAGGGCATCCGGACAAAATCGCCGACCAGATTTCCGATGCGGTGCTGGACGCCATCATTGCTGAAGACAAATTCGCCCGTGTAGCGGTCGAGACTCTGGTAAAAACCGGCGTGGCAATCATCGCAGGTGAAGTCACCACATCGGCCTGGGTCGATCTGGAAGACATCGTCCGGAACGTGATTCTCGACATCGGCTACAACAGCTCCAATGTCGGCTTCGACGGTGCGACCTGCGGCGTGATGAACATCATCGGCAAGCAGTCCCCTGACATCAACCAAGGTGTTGATCGTGCCAAGCCTGAAGACCAGGGCGCCGGCGACCAGGGCCTGATGTTCGGCTACGCCAGCAACGAAACCGACGTGCTGATGCCAGCACCGATCACGTTCTCGCACCAGCTTGTGCAAAGGCAAGCCGAAGCCCGTAAATCCGGCCTGCTGCCTTGGCTGCGCCCGGACGCCAAGTCGCAAGTGACTTGCCGTTACGAAGGCGGCAAGGTTGTCGGTATCGACGCCGTTGTACTGTCGACCCAGCACAACCCTGACGTGTCCTACAAAGACCTGCGCGAAGGCGTGATGGAACTGATCGTCAAGCACGTACTGCCTGCCGAGTTGCTGTCCAAGGACACCCAGTTCCACATCAACCCGACCGGCCAATTCATCATCGGTGGCCCGGTTGGCGACTGCGGCCTGACCGGTCGCAAGATCATCGTCGACAGCTACGGCGGCATGGCCCGTCACGGCGGCGGCGCGTTCTCCGGCAAGGATCCATCGAAGGTTGACCGTTCGGCGGCCTACGCCGGTCGTTACGTGGCCAAGAACATCGTCGCGGCCGGCCTGGCCGAGCGTTGCGAGATTCAGGTTTCCTACGCGATCGGTGTTGCCCAGCCTACGTCGATTTCGTTGAACACCTTCGGCACCGGCAAAATCAGCGACGACAAGATCGTCAAACTGGTTCGCGAAGTGTTCGACCTGCGTCCATACGCGATCACCACCATGCTCGACCTGCTGCACCCGATGTACCAGGAAACCGCTGCGTACGGCCACTTCGGTCGCACCCCGGCAACCAAGACTGTGGGCGACGATACGTTCACCACTTTCACCTGGGAAAAAACCGACCGCGCCGACGACCTGCGTGTCGCGGCCGGCCTGTAAGACTTCCCCGGCGGTACCCAAAGCCCCGCACGGTTCACCGTGCGGGGCTTTTTCATGGGAAAGATCTTTTGATCTTCGCTCTTGGAAACACGCAGAATTACACCCTTGCAACCCACACCCGAAATCTGACTAGCCTTGAAAGCATCCCACTGAGCAAGGACGCTCTCGATGCTGCCCAACCTGCGCCTGTTTTTCGGATCCCTGCTGACCTTTGCCTGCCTGACCGCCAATGCCGCCGAATGCCCCGACTGGCCGCCCGCCCGAGCACAGAAAGAAATCACCACCCTGCAACAGCAAATCGATCGCTGGGACGACAGCTACCACCGTGAAGGCCAGTCGCTGATTGCCGACGAACTCTACGATCAGTCCCGTGCGCGACTGACCGAATGGCGTGAATGTTTTGATTCAGGCGCCTCTGCCGAACCGTTGCGCACGGCCGGCGGCACGGTTGCTCACCCCATCGCCCACACTGGCCTGGAAAAGCTGCGCGATGGGCGCGCCGTCGAAGCCTGGCTAAAAGATCGGGGCGAAGTCTGGATTCAGCCCAAGGTCGACGGTGTGGCGGTGACGTTGATCTATCGCAACGGCCGGTTACACCGGGCGATCAGTCGGGGGGACGGGGTAAACGGCCAGGACTGGACCGCCTCGGCGCGCCAGATCGCCGCCATCCCTCAAAAGCTTCCGCGGTCGATGGACTTGCTGCTGCAAGGCGAACTCTATTGGCGCCTGACCGAACACGTACAAGCCCAGGCCGGCAGCCTCAATGCCCGTGCCACAGTGGCCGGGCTGATGGCACGCAAGGCGCTGAGCGCCGAGCAAGCCGCCGGTATCGGATTGTTTGTCTGGGACTGGCCACAAGGTCCGAAAAACCTGCCAGCCCGCGTAGCGGCTCTGGATGAATTGGGGTTCCCGAGCACGGCACCCTACAGTCAGCCGATCGAGGCATTTGCCGATGCCGAACGCTGGCGCGATCACTGGTATCGCTCGCCCCTGCCCTTTGCCACCGATGGGGTCGTGCTGCGACAGGACCAACGCCCACCGGCCGAGCGCTGGCAGGCGAAAACGCCTTACTGGAGCGTCGCCTGGAAATACCCTTTCGCCCAGGCGCTGGCCGAGGTGCGCAAGGTCCATTTCAAGATCGGACGAACCGGCCGGATCACCCCGGTGCTGGATCTGGTACCGGTGACGCTCGATGACCGGCAGATCAAGCGTGTGAGTGTCAGCTCCCTGCAACGCTGGGAAGCGCTGGATATTCGCCCGGGCGATCAGGTCGCTATCAGCCTGGCGGGGCTGACCATCCCCAGACTCGATGGTGTCGTATTGCGCAGCACCGAACGCCAGGAATTGAATGCACCGCGGGCAGCAGACTTTCATTCCTTAAGCTGCTGGCAACCAACACCCGGCTGCGAAAGCCAATTCCTCGCACGCCTGAGCTGGCTCAGCGGCAAACAGGGGCTGGCCTTGCCTCATGTCGGACCAGGCACCTGGGAGAAACTGCTCAAGGCCGAACGCCTCGGCAGCTTGGTCGATTGGATGACCCTCGATGAGCAAGAGCTTGCTAAGATTGACGGCTTCGGCGAGCGCAGCAGTGCTCGTCTTTTGAACAGCTTCAACAGTGCCCGGCAACGCCCATTCGCTCGCTGGCTCAAAGCCTTGGGGTTGCCGCCAACCGGCCAGGCACGCCTCGCCGACTCCTGGCCGGCGCTGGCCCAACGAAACACCGAACAATGGCAGGCGGAAGCCGGCATCGGCCCGGGGCGCGCAGCGCAATTGAGCGCATTTTTCCGCGACCCGCAGGTCCTGGCCTTGAGTGAGACATTACGTGTTGCCGGGATTGACGGTTTCTAGACGCCAACCCGGCCTGAGAACCGGGAACCCAAAGGGGCCGATGCGCTCAAACAGCCCATCGCTATATCGAATTTTTCACCTGGAGCTTTTATGAAACTTCTTTCACCGCTCGCCTTGTTGACCCTGTGCAGCGTGATGGCCGCTCCATTGATGGCCGCCGAAGACGCCCCGGGCCTGACCGGCTGTGCCGCCAAAAAACAAGGCATCATCAACCAGATCGAACTGGCCAAGTCCCGCGGCAACGCCGATCAACAGGCTGGCCTGGAAACCGCCCTGAGCGAAGTCACGGCCCATTGCACCGACGCCTCCTTGAAGAAGGAACGGGAAAACAAGGTGCTCGACGCCAAGCACGAAGTCAGCACGCGTCAGGCCGATCTCGACAAGGCCATGAAGAAAGGCGACGCCGAGAAGATCAACAAGCGCAAAGACAAACTGGCTCAATCGCGCAAGGAATTGCAGGAAGCGCTCGACGAACTGGACAAGTAAGAAATCTTTTCTGGAATCAATGATCCCGAAACTCTTTATGGCACGCACTGCAGGCATCTTCGACTTTCTGCACCGCCGGCCCCAGATTGCTGACCTTGTAGGGCTGAATCTTGCTGGCAATCACAAGTTCACCGGTGGCGCCTTCAAGGGTGCGGGCCAGCTCCTGGAAACGTGCCTGCTTCTGCCAGACATCGTCCTTGGCGCTGGTGTGATCCTCTTCGCGCACCTGCGGGAAATGTTTCCACGGCTCATGGGACAAGGCATCAAGTTTCACGGCGCCGTCGGCGAATTTAGGGCCATCGAACGCAATACGTCCACGCAACATACCGCCCAGGTCTTCGCCGGTCTTGAGCATCTGCTTGAAGATCGCCTTGCGCTGACCCAGCGGCGAGTTCGGGTCGACACCACCGCAGGCGGACAAGGTCAGGCAGGCCAGCAATACAACGGAAAGTCTTTTAAGAGTCATGGTGGCTTCAGGTCACTGGAAACGGCGGCCAGTATCCTCGCGTCACTGGCAAAGACCAATAGCCCTATTATCAATACGGGTTGTTTGAGCGCATGGAGCACTCAGGCAACCGACAAAGGAATTACTCCATGAACAGCCGTTTCAAGGCATGGCGTCACAACCTGGCCTGGACCCTCCCGATGGTGGCCGTGCTGGCAGGTTGCACCGGCGGCGACAGCAGCAAACCGAAAACCCACGCACTGGCGACCTACTCCAGCGCTACTTGGGAAGCGCTTCCGGCGGTGTCCGACAACGACCTCGTCGCCGGCTTCGGATCGTGGCGCAGCGCTTGCACCCGACTCAAGGCCGACCCGGTCTGGGGCGGCACCTGTGCGGCTTCCGTCAATGTGCAGCCCACCGCCAATGACATCCGCGGTTTCCTCAAACAGAACCTGGACGTCTATGGCCTGCGTGCCGCCAATGACAACCCCAACGGTCTGATTACCGGTTACTACGAACCGGTGTACCCCGGCAGCCTGACCCAGACCGAGGAAGCCAACATCCCGGTGTACGGTGTGCCTGAGGACATGATCGTCGTCTCGCTGGACAGTATCTATCCGGAACTCAAAGGCAAGCGCCTGCGGGGCAGACTCGAAGGGCGCGTGCTCAAGCCGTACGACGACGCGGCAACCATTGAAACAAAAGGTGTGAAGGCGCCGGTGATTGCCTGGCTGACCGACCCGATGAACCTGCAGTTTTTGCAAATCCAGGGTTCGGGTCGTATCCAGCTCGACGATGGCCGTCAATTGCGCATCGGTTATGCCGACCAGAACGGCCATCCTTATCGTCCCATCGGCCGATGGCTGGTGGATCAAGGCGAGTTGAAGAAAGAAGACGTGACCATGAGCGCGATCGATAACTGGGCCAAGGCCAATCCGACGCGCATCCCCGAACTGCTCGGCAGCAACCCCAGCTACGTGTTCTTCAATCGCAACCCGGACAGCAACGAAGGGCCACGCGGTTCGCTGAATGTGCCATTGACCGCTGGTTATAGCGCGGCCGTGGACCGCAAGGTGATTCCGCTCGGCAGTCTGTTGTGGTTATCGACCACGCGACCGGACGGCAGCGCGCTGGTACGTCCGGTGGCCGCGCAAGATACTGGCGGCGCCATTGCCGGCGAGGTTCGTGCGGACCTGTTCTGGGGCACGGGCGACGCGGCCGGGCAACTGGCCGGCGACATGAAACAGCAGGGGCAGATCTGGATGCTCTGGCCTAAAGGGGCGGCATTGCCACAAGTACCGCAGGTGGCTGACAAACTTTAAAAGCAAAAAGATCGCAGGCTTCGCCAGCTCCTGCATTGACCGCGTTCGTCGCAATATTGCGTCGATCCCAGCAGGAGCTGCCGAAGGCTGCGATCTTTTGATCTTGCCTTTAAACCGACACCACAAAGAAACTGACAATCAACCCCATCCCCACAAACCACACCAGCGACCGCAACATTGCCCAGTCCGCCAAGTAGCAAATAATGAAGAGCAGCCGACTGGTGATGAACAGCACCGACAGCACATTGATGGTCACCAGTTCGGCGTTGCCGGCCAAGTGAGCCACGATCACCGCCGCCGCAAACGCCGGAGTCACTTCAAAACTGTTCAGTTGCGCCGCATGCGCCCGCTTGCCCAAGCCTTCCAGCGAGTCGAGAAACCCCCGAGGGTCATGGTTGTGTCTAAGCCCGTACCCGCCACTGATTTTGGCGATGCCTGTGCACAAATAAGGCAAGCAGATCGCAATCAAAATGCACCACAGAGCAACCGTCATAACGCAGTCCCTTCTTCAAGTTATAGAGAGTCGAATTCCATCAGGGGCGACTAAAACTTCATCACCAACATGCCGATCAACACCAACCCACAGGCCAAGAGCCGGGGTCTGCCGAAAGGTTCTTTCAGATAGCGCATACCGAACAGCACCACCAGAATCACACTGATCTCGCGCAACGCCGCCGCTTCGGCAATCGAGCCGAGCTGCATCGCCCACAACACCAGAGCGTAACTGAACAGTACGCAAAACCCGACCGCCAAGCCCAACCGCCACTGCTCACGCCAGAACAGCATGAACGCCGGGCGTTTACTCACCAGCGCCAACAGCGGAAACGGCCAGGCGCTGAACAAGGTGACCCACACCAGGTAATCCAGCGGATGAGACCAGCGCCGCAGGGCCTGACCATCGATGAAGGTGTAACACCCGATGCAAAACCCGATCAGCGCCACCACCGGTAACATCGACCACGGCAGACGCACCCCGCCACCGCCCTGCCAGAGCAGGCACAACATGCCGAACGGGATCAGCAAAATTCCGAAAATCTGCTGAGCCGTCAGCACTTCCCCGGCGAAGATCAGCGTCAGTGCCAGCACCACCAACGGCGACAGGCCGCGCATCAAGGGATAGACCAGACCGAGATCGCCCACCCGATAGGCCTGGATCAACAGGTAGCGATAGAGCAACTCGAATGCCGCTGACGCGAGAATCCATGGCCACATCTCCAGTGGCGGCAGCGCCACGAAGGGCAGCATCAGTACGACAAACAGCAGGGCCACGCTGTCCATGCAGGCCACCACCAATAGCCGCTCCGCACTGAATTTGATCAGGGTATTCCACGCCGCGTGCAACAGCGCCGCCACCAACACCAGAACCGTCGCAAGCACAGCACACTCCTTATTTTGCCCCTCCCTCCCCCGTACATCACGGGGCAGAGAATTGATTCGCCATATGTCCGCAGCTGTTTATACTGCAAGCGACCACGCCGCACTCAGTTGCGCACAGACTAATTCCAATAACTCCTGCCTCTGCCCGCTCTCAACGAGAACGGTCGTCGGCCTGCGTATGCCTGATCAAAGCGTCAAGACTACCGACAGAGACCTTGCGCATGCCACTCGCCTTGCTTGCATTAGCTGTTGCCGCCTTCGGCATCGGCACCACTGAATTCGTCATCATGGGCTTGCTGCCCGATGTCGCCCGCGACCTCGCCGTGAGCATTCCTCACGCGGGCCTGCTCATCACCGGTTACGCCCTGGGCGTGGTGTTCGGCGCGCCGATCCTCGCGGTCGGTACCGCCAACATGCCGCGCAAAGCCACATTGCTGGGCATGACGCTGATGTTCATTCTCGGCAATATCCTCTGCGCCCTGGCGCCGAACTACGCCACTTTGATGGCCGCGCGGGTGATCACCGCGCTGTGCCATGGTGCGTTCTTCGGCATCGGCTCGGTGGTCGCCGCCGGTTTGGTGGCACCGAACAAACGAGCCCAGGCCATTGCCATGATGTTCACCGGCCTGACGCTGGCCAACGTGCTGGGCGTTCCATTGGGCACCGCGCTCGGGCAGTACGCCGGCTGGCGCTCGACGTTTTGGGCGGTGTCGGTGATTGGTGTGATTGCGGCAATCGCGCAGTGGGTTTGGCTGCCCAAGGAAATCCCCATGGACAAAGCCAACCTGGCCAGCGAGTTCAAAGTGCTGGGCAAGGTCAACGTGCTGCTGGCGCTGGGCATGAGCGTGCTGGCGTCCACCAGTCTGTTCAGCGTGTTCACCTATATCGCGCCGATCCTGCAAGACATCACCGGTGTCAGCCCGCATGGCGTGACGATCATGTTGCTGTTGTTCGGGGTCGGTCTGACGGCGGGCAGCATGCTTGGCGGCCGATTGGCGGACAGTCGTTTGCTGCCTTCTCTGGTGGGCATGGCGCTGGCTGTGGCCGTCGTCCTGGCCGCTTTCAGTCAGACCAGTCACTCGGTGATCCCGGCGGCGATCACGCTGGTGTTGTGGGGCATCTTCGCGTTTGCGCTGTGCCCGATCCTGCAATTGCTGATCATCGATCAGGCTCATGAAGCGCCGAACCTTGGGTCGACGCTGAATCAAAGCGCATTCAATCTCGGCAACGCAGCCGGGGCATGGATCGGCGGGCTGGTGGTGGCCAGTGGCGCGGACCTGGCGGATTTGCCATGGACCGGCGCACTGGTCAGCGGGTTAACGGTACTGACGGCGCTGTTTTTCATTTACCTGCAGCGTCGCAGTGCTGTCACGGTCAATGTGTCCGGCTGACAGAGTCAGTTTTGCCACTGATCATTTTTTGACCTTCTGCGGTTCGGGTTCCTGGTCCCGTTCCGCAGATGTCTTCGGCGGCCCGCTTTCACTGCGAATCTGCGCGTGACTGATCAGCGCGAAGATAAAACTGCCACCGATGATGTTCCCCACCAGCGTGGGACCTGCAAATACCAGCCAGAAATCCTTCCACGGCAACTCGCCGGCAAACACCAGATACGAGACCTCGACCGATCCGACCACGATGTGGGTGAAATCTCCCAGCGCCATGAAATAGGTGATGAGGATGATGATCCACATCTTGGCGCTTTCCATGGACGGGATCATCCAGACCATGGTGGCGATCATCCAGCCGGAGATAATGCCCTTGGCGAACATTTTGCTCGCGTCGTTCTCCATGACCTTGCGCCCGATGTCGAGGAAGGCCAGATCGGTTTTGGTGTCGAAAATCGGCAGGTGCAGCATCACATACGCCACCAGCAAAGTGCCGCAGAGGTTGCCCACCAGCACTACCGACCACAGCCGCAAAAGCCGACCGAAGTTACCCAGCGTAGGCTTGCTCATGATCGGCAGCACGGCAGTCAGGGTGTTCTCGGTGAAGAGTTGCTGACGGGCGAGAATCACCGCGAGAAAACCTGCGCAGTAACCGAAACTGGCGATCACCTTGAAGCCTTCACCGTCCGGCAGACGCGAGTTGAGCAATCCCATGCCCATCAGTGACAAACCCATGGTCAGGCCGGCAGCCAGGGCCGACCACCACAGCGCCGCAACACTACGCTCGAGTTCCTGATCACCTTGGGTGCGAATGATTTCGTGCAGCACCGCCGCGCGCGGTGGCTGGTTCTTGTCGACCTCGCGCTGTTCTTGCGCCGAGAGGTCCGGGGTCTTGCCGTCTTTGGACGTGTCCATAAAGCTCCTGAACCAGTGGCGTGTCGTTTAATTACGACACGCGGGGTTCAGGTCCGTTCTGTAGGAGGTTCGCTTACCCGACGATGTCATCATCCTTGAACTGGTCTTTGACGTACCTGATTTCGGTCCGGCCGTGCGGCGCGGGCAGGCCGTCTTCGCCCAGGTTCACGAAAACCATTTTCTCCACCGTCAGGATGCTCTTGCGGGTGATCTTGTTGCGCACTTCGCAGGTCAGCGTGATCGAGGTGCGACCGAACTCGGTGGCGGTGATGCCCAGTTCGATGATGTCGCCCTGGCGCGAGGCGCTGACGAAGTTGATTTCGGAAATGTACTTGGTGACCACGCGCTGATTGCCCAGCTGGACGATGGCGTAGATCGCTGCTTCTTCGTCGATCCAGCGCAACAGGCTGCCGCCGAACAGCGTGCCGTTGGGGTTGAGGTCTTCGGGTTTTACCCATTTGCGGGTGTGGAAATTCATACTCACTCCTGACCGTCTTGCCGATTGATGCCGGCCATCATGGCAGAGCCCGGACTAGAGCTCTATTACGCATCGACTATGGTCTCGATTACCGTTCGGGCATTGACCTGCAGAAACGCTTTGGAAGTATCGTCTACACAGCTATAATCGCCACCGTTTCAAAACGGTCATCTTCGGTTGCTACCGTTTTCCCGCCACCTGTCCGAGGGGCGCTGCAGCAGGTTCGACCTGTCAGGCTCGGATGGGGCGTTGACTGGCCACGGCCAGACACTAAACGCACAACGGCGCCCATTCGCATACATTACGAATGGAGGCTCATCATGAGCGCTGTTATCACGCCTGTAGATTTTAACGATTACAAAGTCGCCGACATGTCCCTGGCTGCCTGGGGCCGTCGCGAAACCATCATCGCCGAATCCGAAATGCCAGCCCTGATGGGCCTGCGCCGCAAATACTCCGCCGAGCAACCGCTCAAAGGCGCGAAGATTCTCGGCTGCATCCACATGACCATTCAGACTGCCGTGCTGATCGAAACCCTGGTTGCCCTGGGTGCCGAAGTGCGTTGGTCGTCCTGCAACATTTTCTCGACTCAAGACCAGGCCGCCGCCGCTATCGCTGCTGCCGGCATCCCGGTTTTCGCCTGGAAAGGCGAGACTGAAGAAGAGTACGAGTGGTGCCTGGAGCAAACCATCCTGAAAGATGGCGCGCCTTGGGATGCCAACATGATCCTCGACGACGGCGGCGACCTGACCGAGTTGCTGCACAAGAAATACCCGGCGATCCTGGACCGTGTCCATGGCGTCACCGAAGAAACCACCACCGGCGTTCACCGTCTGCTGGACATGCTGGCCAAGGGCGAGCTGAAAATCCCGGCCATCAACGTCAACGACTCGGTGACCAAGAGCAAGAACGACAACAAGTACGGCTGCCGTCACAGCCTGAACGACGCGATCAAGCGCGGCACCGACCACCTGCTGTCCGGCAAGCAAGCGCTGGTCATCGGTTACGGTGACGTGGGCAAGGGCTCGGCCCAGTCCCTGCGTCAGGAAGGCATGATCGTTAAAGTCTCCGAAGTCGATCCGATCTGCGCCATGCAAGCCTGCATGGACGGTTTCGAACTGGTTTCGCCGTTCATCGACGGTATCAACAACGGTACCGAAGCGAGCATCGACAAAGCACTGCTGGGCAAGATCGACCTGATCGTGACCACCACCGGCAACGTCAATGTTTGCGACGCAAACATGCTCAAAGCCCTGAAGAAGCGCGCTGTTGTCTGCAACATCGGCCACTTCGACAACGAAATCGACACTGCTTTCATGCGCAAGAACTGGGCATGGGAAGAAGTGAAGCCACAGGTTCACAAGGTTCACCGTACCGGCCCGGGCGCATTCGATGCCCAGAACGACGACTACCTGATCCTGCTGGCCGAAGGCCGTCTGGTTAACCTGGGTAACGCCACTGGCCACCCAAGCCGCATCATGGACGGCTCGTTCGCCAACCAGGTTCTGGCGCAGATCTTCCTGTTCGGCCAGAAGTACGCCGACCTGTCGCCAGCCCAGAAAGCCGAGCGCCTGACCGTTGAAGTACTGCCGAAGAAACTCGACGAAGAAGTGGCCCTGGAAATGGTCCGCGGTTTCGGTGGCGTGGTCACTCAACTGACCAAGCAACAGGCTGACTACATCGGCGTGACCGTCGAAGGCCCGTTCAAGCCGCACGCTTACCGCTACTGATCGGTCCTGCTGCCTGCTTCCCTTGTGGGAGCGGGCTTGCTCGCGAAGGCGGTTTAGCATTCAACATTAATGTCGTCTGTCCCACCGCCTTCGCGAGCAAGCTCGCTCCCACATTGGGATGTGCAAGCGTCCGGCTTATGTGTTTCCAAGGATATGACCATGTCCCAAGACCGTCGCTACAGCTTCGAGTTCTTCCCTACGAAGACCGATGCTGGGCATGAAAAACTGATCGCCACTGCCCGTCAGCTGGCGACCTACAACCCTGACTTCTTCTCCTGCACCTACGGCGCTGGCGGTTCGACCCGTGATCGCACCCTCAACACCGTGTTGCAGCTTGAAAGCGAAGTCAAAGTCCCTGCCGCGCCGCATCTGTCTTGCGTGGGCGACAGCAAGGCCGACCTGCGCGGCCTGCTGAGCCAGTACAAGGCAGCCGGCATCCAGCGAATCGTTGCGCTTCGCGGTGACCTGCCCTCGGGCATGGGCATGGCCAGCGGCGAGATGCGTCACGCCAATGACCTGGTTGAATTCATTCGTGAAGAAACCGGCGATCATTTCCACATTGAAGTCGCCGCCTACCCGGAAATGCATCCGCAAGCGCGCAACTTCGAAGACGATCTCAACAACTTCGTGCGCAAGGCTAACGCCGGCGCCAACAGTGCGATCACCCAGTACTTCTTCAACGCCGACAGCTACTTCTACTTCGTCGAGCGTGTACGGGCGAAGGGCGTGAACATTCCGATCGTGCCGGGGATCATGCCGATCACCAACTACAGCAAGCTGGCGCGTTTTTCCGATGCTTGCGGTGCGGAAATTCCGCGCTGGATCCGCAAACAACTGGAAGCCTACGGCGACGACACCCAAAGCATTCAAGGCTTTGGTGAGCACGTCATCACCGAAATGTGCGAACGCCTGCTGCAGGGTGGCGCGCCAGGGCTGCATTTCTACACGCTGAACCAGGCTGAGCCGAGCCTGGCGGTGTGGAATAACCTGAAGTTGCCGCGTTAAGAACAAAGCAAAAGCAAAGGCAAGATCAAAAGATCGCAGCCTTCGGCAGCGCCTGTGGACGCTGTCAAAGGCTGCGATCTTTTGCTTTCCGGCGCCCTTTTATTGTGCAGTCATATCCTGAGATAGAGCTTCTGGATCCGGTTTCTGGCTCTTTATGATTTCTCGTCGTAATCTCAAGCCATGCCCCTGATCGCTCAGTTACTCACCGTGCTTCTGTTCACTTGCCTGAGCCTCACCGCTCGGGGCGAGAAGTTGCGTATTGTCACCGAACCCTGGGCACCTTACGTGTACGAGGAAAACGGCAAATCCCTGGGGCTCGACTACGAAACCACGGCCATCGTCTTCAAACGCCTCGGGATCGACGTGGAGTGGCAGTTCCTGCCATGGAAACGCTGCCTGTCGATGCTTGAGCAAGGCCAGGCGGATGGCGCGCTGGATATTTTCCACAGCGACGAACGCGACGCGACTCTGCTCTACCCCAGCGAACCGCTCTCGCAAGTCGAGTTCGTGATGTTCTACGCTAACGAGCGACCGCATCCGTTTCGCACCCTGGACGATCTGAAAGGCCTGACCATCGGCACCTCGCCGGGCTACCTGTACAGCAAGGACTTCAGCGAATCGACACTATTCACCCGGGAGCCGGCACCCACCCATGAAGCGAACTTCGGCAAACTGGTGCGCGGCCGCATCGACCTGCTGATCACCGATCGCCGGGTCGGCCAGCATTTGCTCGATCAACTGAATATCCGCGACAAGATCACCGAGAATCCGATCATCATCAGCCAGCAAAGCCAGTTTCTGGCGGTACGCCGCAATGCCGGGATGGATTTATTGGTGCAGCGATTCGGTGCCGAGCTCAAACGTTTCAAGCGCGAGCCGGCCTATGCTGAACTGAGCGCCCGCTATGGCGCCGGCCCAGCCACCGATGCGCAGGCCCCCAGCGCCACCACAACCGGCGGAAAAACCGTTGAGCAGCAGGAAAGCGGCGCGCAGTGATTGCTCTGTTATACTCCGGCCTTCCCGCCAGGCTCACGCCCGGACGCTCGGACTTGTTCAAGGCATCTCGATCCCGCTACAGCGCAGCTTTTCAGCCCGCGCGAGCGCTCCAGACGAGCCTTCGAGGCCCAGCAGGACCGGACGGGATTGCGTCCTCTTAAACGCCATTCGCGCCAGGCAAGACTCCCATTGGGCCAAGCCCTAACTAAAACAGGATTACTCATGTCCTTTGCTTCCCTCGGTCTCTCCGAGGCTTTAGTCCGCGCCATCGAGGCAGCGGGCTATACCGAGCCTACTCCGGTGCAACAGCGGGCCATTCCCGCCGTGTTGCAAGGTCGCGACCTGATGGTTGCGGCACAGACAGGTACTGGTAAAACCGGCGGCTTCGCCCTTCCGATTCTGGAGCGGTTGTTTCCCAACGGTCACCCGGACAAATCCCAGCGTCACGGCCCGCGCCAACCGCGCGTACTGGTCCTGACCCCAACCCGCGAACTCGCGGCCCAGGTACACGAAAGCTTCAAGGTCTATGCCCGTGACCTGAAGTTCGTCAGCGCCTGCATCTTCGGCGGCGTCGGCATGAACCCACAGGTTCAGGCCATGTCCCGCGGTGTCGACGTGCTGGTGGCCTGTCCCGGTCGCCTGCTCGACCTCGCCGGCCAAGGCAGTGTCGACCTGTCCCACGTGGAAATCCTCGTGCTGGACGAAGCCGACCGGATGCTCGACATGGGCTTTGTCCATGACGTGAAAAAGGTCCTCGCCCGTCTGCCGAGCAAACGCCAGAACCTGCTGTTCTCGGCGACCTTCTCCAAAGACATCACCGACCTCGCCGGCAAGTTGCTGCACAACCCGGAACGCATCGAAGTCACGCCACCGAACACCACGGTCGAGCGCATCGAACAGCGCGTATTCCGTCTGCCGGCCAACCACAAGCGTTCACTGCTGGCGCACCTGATCACCGCAGGCGCCTGGGAACAGGTGCTGGTGTTCACCCGCACCAAGCACGGCGCCAACCGCCTGGCCGAGTACCTGGACAAGCACGGCCTCACCGCCGTCGCAATCCACGGCAATAAGAGCCAGAACGCCCGCACCAAAGCCCTGGCCGACTTCAAGGCCGGTGAAGTGCGCATCCTGGTCGCCACCGACATCGCCGCTCGCGGCCTGGACATCGACCAGTTGCCTCACGTGGTCAACTTCGAACTGCCGAACGTCGACGAAGATTACGTGCACCGTATCGGTCGTACTGGTCGTGCCGGTCGTTCGGGCGAGGCGATCTCGCTGGTCGCTCCGGACGAAGAAAAGCTGCTGAAAAGCATCGAGCGCATGACCAAGCAGAAAATCGCCGACGGCGACCTGATGGGCTTCGATTCCAGCGCTGTGGAAGCCGAGAAACCTGAAGTTCGCGAGCGTCCGGATGTGCGTAACCCGCGCAACCCACGTGGCCCGCGCGGCGACGGCCCGAACGGCAGCGGTGGTGGTGGCGGTCGCAAAGACAAAGGCAAGGACAAAGGCGGCAAGGAAAAACCTGCCGCTGGCCGTGGCGAGCGCCCGGCGCGTGAACACAAGCCACGCGAAGGCACCCCGGCCCGCGAACAACAGCGCCCGGCCCCTCGCGCCGCCGCCGACCGTGCTCCGGACGAGTTCCTGGACGACGATATCGATAACTTCGGTAACCGCGTCGACTACGTGCCTCAAGCCAAACCGGCTCAGGGCCGTGGCCGCCGTCCGGGCGCTCCGGCACAAGGCGCAGGCGCAAGTGCTCCGCGCACCGGTCAGCCACAAGGTCGCCAGAACGGTCCGCGCAACAGCAGCGGCGCAACCACCGGCACGCCACCGGCCAAGCGCAGCGGCCCACGCAACGGTGCTCCACGTGACGGCCAGGCCCGTCGCGAAGAGTCCCGCAATCGCCGCCCGGCCCGTGACGAACAACCTCGTTCGGAACCGGCCGTGCAGAACCCGCGGGGCCCGGCACCGAAGATCATTCACAAGGAGTCGAAAAGCGATCGCTTCCCGACACCTGAGCAACTGGATCAACTGCCAGGCCGTCCACGCGGCGAAAAACCAGCGTTGCTGACCCGCAATCGCTGATTTATCGCTGTTATGAAAAATGCCCCGGATCGCAAGATCAGGGGCTTTTTTTTATGCGTCAACGTAACCCTGTAGGAACCAGGCTTGCCGGCGAAGGGGACGATCCGGTTTCTGCGGCGCAGCTGATGACGCCTTCGCGGGCAAGCCTCGCTCATACAGGGTTATGTGTCGATCACAGGAATGGCCTTAATCCACCAGAAACAAAAAACGCCCCGGATCGCGAGATCAGGGGCGTTTTTGTTCAAGCAGCGAATTTCACTTCGCTTTCACACCTTCAAACGTAACGTACAGTTCAACCGCATCGGACGTTGGGCCCAAATCTTTCTGTTTGCCGAAATCGGAACGCTTGATGCTGGTGGTACCTTCGAAGCCGGCACGGTAGCCACCCCATGGATCTTTGCCTTCACCCAGGAAGGTAGCCTTGACGACAACCGGCTTGGTCACGCCGAGGATAGTCAGGTCACCTGTCACGTCGGCAGTGTCTTTACCAGCGGCGTTTTTACCGGTGGATTTAACACTGGTGGAGACGAACTTGGCGTCGGCGAATTTGCCCACGTTCAGGAAGTCACCGCTGGCGATGTGCTTGTCACGTTCGGCGTGGTTAGTGAACACGCTGGCAGTGCGCACATTGAACTCGATCTTGCTGTCTTCAGGCTTGGCGGCGTCGAAGCTGAACTTGCCGTCGATGTCCTTGAAGGTACCGGTGATGTAGCTGTAACCCAGGTGGCTGATCTTGAAGTCAACGAAGGCGTGCTGGCCTTCTTTGTCGACAACGTAATCGGCCGCCATCACGTTAGCCGACAGCAGAGCAGAACCGATTGCCAGAGCGGCGAGCGTCTTTTTCAACATGCTTTCTATTCCTTTGGAGTCGAGGTTGAACATCAGGCTTTGCGTCCCAGCATACGGATGAGGGTCGCATCACGATCGATAAAGTGGTGTTTCAATGCTGCCAACGCATGGAGGCCGGAAAAAATTACCAGCGCCCACGCCAGGTACAAATGAATCACACCCGCGGTGTCTGCCTGGTCCGGTAGTCCGGAAACCAGTGCAGGAACTTCAAACAGGCCAAACACCGGGATCCCGACACCGTCTGCGGTGGAAATCAGGTAACCGGCAATCATCACAGCGAACAGCCCGAGATAGAGGAAGGCGTGGCCGAACACGGCACCAAGACGCGTCATGCGGCTATAACTTTGCAGGGGCGGCGGCGGCGGGCTGATGAAGCGCCACAACACCCGCAGCAACATGACTGCGAACAACACCAGGCCAATGCTCTTGTGCAGATCCGGCGCATCTTTGCGCCAGGAGCTGTAGTAGTCGAGACCAACCATCCACAACCCCAACGCGAACAGGCCGAAGACTGCGAGCGCCACCCCCCAGTGCAAGAAGACGCTGACCCAACCGTAGCGGGAAGAAGAGTTACGTAGCTGCATTGCCAAATCCTGTAAGAACTGCGCCCAAGACTATCGAGTTATCTATCGATTTAAAGCGGAAAATTTCGCTCTGAAATATCGAAAAATACGATCAAGACCTTGAGGTCGGGATGTTAAGAGAGTGTTAACCGGAAGAAAAAACCTACAGACGCTGTCCTATATTCGCTTCCAAAAAGCCTTTACCACTCGTCAGAACTGTCATATCTGACAGTAGCTACCATTCAGGTCATTGATGAACCTGATCTCGGGCGTTTGTCCGAGCGTCTGAACAGGAGTTCTACCATGAGTCACCATTCGAGTTCATCCCCCGTAATTACGCGCAACCTATCCAATTCGATACCCGTAGGGGAAGGACCGCGAGGGATAGCCATCAACGACGATGGATCACGGGTTTTTGTTTGCAATTACATTTCAGGCAATGTGTCAGTCATCGACACCCTGAACAAAAAGGTAATCCGCACCATTGCCGTCGAGCGTTACCCGCAAAGCATCGCTCTTGGCCATCGGGGTAAAAGGGCTTACGTGACCAACTACGGTTCAAGTTCAGTGTCGGTTATTGATACTGAAACATACTCGGTGGGTCACGTTAAGGTGGGAAGACACCCTTGGGGAATCGTCGTAAGTCGAGACGGGAAACATGTTTACGTCACCGTTCGACAAGATAAAGAGTGGCTGGCAATTATTGACACCCGCACTTATGCGGTGAGCAGAGTGTGCGGATTACCCTCTCCCTCCATAAGTGTGGATATCAGCCAGGACGATTCGCGTCTTTATATTTCCAGCACCAACTCCCCTGGCGGCCCTTATCAGGACGCGCTCACAGTCATCAGCAGCAAGACCTTCAAAGTCATCAGCATCATCAAAACCGAACAATATCCGTCAGCGGTTACCGTCAGCCCCGACGGCAGCAAAGTGTATATCGTGGGTATGGACGCTCGAAAACTGACCGTGCTGGACACCCGGTCATCGATAGTCAGGCATTTCGATTTTGTGACGTGCGAAGGGAAAGTAGTATTCGGCGAAAGAAACGCTTATGCCGTGGATCAAACCAGAAAAGAGGTCGTGGAAGTGAGTACCGCCACCTATGAGATTGTTCGCCGGGTTCCAATCCCTGGCGCTTTTGACCCGTATGACATGGTTCTTGATAAACACAACCACGCCTATATCAGCGACTACCAAAAAGACGAAGTACATAGTGTCGATCTAGCCTAGCGTCAAAGCAAAATCAGCAGCGACATACACAAGACGTAAAAAAAGCGCGGCATCACTGCCGCGCTTTTTTTGATTCCAGGACTTACTGCGCCTTGGTTTCAGTCGTCGTCGGGGTCTTCGCAGCAGTACTGACCGCTGGTTTCTTCACCGGCTCAGTCTTTTTTGCCGTCGCCTTGACCGGAGCTTTTTTGGCCTCGGTTTTGGCAGCAGGCTTTTTCACTGGAGCTTTGGCCGGTGCTTTCTTGGCAGGCTCTGCTTTCACCGGTGCCGCAGGCTTCGGCGGCTCAACCGGTGCTGGCGCTGGAGTCGGCGCAAGTACTGGGGCGGGTGCCGGAGCAACCGGGGCCACGGGTGCTGGCGCCTTGGCCGGGGCCGGTTTGTCGTCAGAACCGCCGAACATGTTGCTGAAGAAGTTGCCTTTCTTCGCCACCACTGCACCTGCCGCTGCTGCGGTTGCCGCCGGAACAACTTTCGCCGGCTCAAACGATTTGCCTGCCGCCAGGTCTTCTACCTGACTGGCTGCGCGCTGACCGGTGCGCAATGCGCCTTCCAGAGTGCCTGGGTATAGGGCGTCGGTGTGTTCGCCGGCAAAGGCTACACGTTGCAGCGGGCGTTCCCACAGGCGCCAGTACTTGCTGATCTGGCCCGGGCCGAATGCCAGGTATGCGCCACCCATCGACGGGTCGGTGCTGTAGCGACGGATTTCATAACCGGTGAACGAACCGCGTGCCTGTGGATAAAAGGCGTGCAGACGAATCAGTACCTGATCGACCATCTGCTTGTCGCCGAAGGCCTGCATCACGCGCGCATTGTCGCCGGACAGGTTGATCACCACGTTGGCGCCACCCTTCAGGGCCGGCTCGACCCACAACATGCCCAGGCCGGTGTTGCTGTAGATCTCGCCGGACATGCGCGCCTTGCTTTCCCACACCGGCGTCTTGAACTTCAGCATGATCTGGTCACGCCAGCCGTAGTTGGTGCCTTTGATGGCGCCCAGGTGCTGGGCATCCAGCGCCGGGGTCATCTGGATCTTGTTCAGTGCACGCAACGGCACGGCCAACACGACGTAGTCTGCCTGATAGCCAACACTGCCGACTTTGACGGTCACGCCGTCCTTGTCCTGAGTAATGGCCGAAACCGGGGAGCTGGTCTTGATGGTTTTCAGTTGTTTGACAAAGGCCTGGGCCAGCACCGGGCTGCCGCCAGGCAGGCGTGAGGCACGCAGGTCGCGGTCGGCAACGCCACGGTAGACGCGGTTCTGCTGTGCGAAGTACAGCAGCGACAAGCGCGAAGGTTCGTCATAGCGGGTACGAATCTGCTGATTCACCAACTGACGCGCAGTGGCTGGCAGACTCAAGCGATCGAGCCAGTTGGACACGGTGATCTGGTCCAGGGCAAACAGCGTGCTGTTGGCGGCCGGGTTCTGCGGGTCCTCGATCGAACGCGCCAGATCATCCAGGGTCTTTTCGTAGCGTTTCAGCGCCTCGGCGGTAGCCGGCTGTTTAGTCGCCAGGTCCGCAGCGGTGAAATACACGCCGTCGATCAGGTAGCTCGGGGTCCGCACGAATTCAGGGGCTGGCGTGGTGGTCAGCTTGAATGTCGAGACGTACTTGTTCAGCACCGGTTGGGTCTTCTCGTTGCCGATCCACTCACTGGTGGCCATGCCGGAGCGACCGCCCAACGTCGGTTTGGCTTCCAGCAGAGTGACCTGCCAGCCTTTGTTCTGCAATTCGTACGCCGCGGTGAGGCCCGAAAGCCCGCCGCCGACCACGATCACCGTTTTATCCTTGGCCAGCGCCGAAACGCTGAACAGCCCCAACATCACCAACGCACAGGCGCGCAGCCAACCAGCAGACATTCAGCGAACTCCGGAAATACACGAGGGAAATAGCGGTTTTACGAGTCAGACGACCCAAAGAACCGCGAAGAATACGTCAGCCATCAAAACGCCGCCAGCGACGTCTATCTCCTTATACAAAGTAGCTCAATCGACACAATGGGTTGTCCCGATGACGCGCATTGCATAGGCTTGCGCGATTGTTTGCCCGCGCACCAAGCGAGCCGCCTCGAGGAGACTGAACATGGGCCTGAATAATCAGTGGATGCAACGCGATCTCGCGGTGTTGTGGCATCCCTGCACCCAGATGAAAGACCACGAACAGCTGCCGCTGATCCCGATCAAACGCGGCGAAGGCGTCTGGCTGGAAGACTTCGAAGGCAAACGCTACCTCGACGCAGTCAGCTCCTGGTGGGTCAATGTGTTCGGGCACGCCAACCCGCGGATCAACCAGCGCATCAAGGATCAGGTCGATCAGCTGGAACACGTGATCCTCGCCGGTTTCAGCCATCAGCCGGTAATCGAACTGTCGGAGCGTCTGGTGAAGATGACGCCCGAAGGCCTGACCCGGTGCTTCTATGGCGATAACGGTTCGTCGTGCATCGAAATCGCGCTGAAAATGAGCTTTCACTACTGGCTCAACCGCGGCCAGCCGAACAAGAAGCGCTTCGTCACCCTCACCAACGGTTACCACGGCGAGACCATGGCGGCGATGGCGGTAGGCGACGTGCCGCTGTTCACCGAAACCTACAAAGCCCTGCTGATGGACACCATCAAGGTGCCGAGCCCTGATTGCTACTTGCGCCCCGAGGGCATGAGCTGGGAAGAACACTCGCGCAACATGTTCGCCGCCATGGAGCAGACGCTGGCCGACAACCACGACACCGTGGCCGCCGTGATTCTGGAGCCGCTGATTCAGGGTGCCGGCGGGATGCGCATGTATCACCCGGTGTACCTGAAGTTGCTGCGCGAAGCCTGTGATCGTTATGGCGTGCACCTGATCCATGATGAAATCGCCGTCGGCTTCGGCCGCACCGGAACGATGTTCGCCTGCGAACAGGCCGGTATCCGCCCGGATTTCCTCTGCCTGTCCAAGGCCCTGACCGGCGGTTACTTGCCGTTGGCGGCCTGCCTGACCACCGATGAGGTCTACAGCGCCTTCTACGACGACTACCCGACCCTGCGCGCCTTCCTGCATTCCCACAGCTACACCGGCAATCCGCTGGCGTGCGCGGCGGCATTGGCGACGCTGGATATTTTCGAAGAAGACAACGTCATCGAGAACAACAAGGCCCTGGCCCAGCGCATGGCCACCTCCACTGCGCACCTGGCCGATCACCCGAACGTTGCCGAAGTACGCCAGACCGGCATGGTCCTGGCCATCGAGATGGTCAAGGACAAGGCAAGCAAGACCGCTTATCCGTGGCAGGAACGTCGTGGTTTGAAAGTGTTCCAGCATGCGCTGGAGCGTGGTGCTTTACTGCGGCCTTTGGGCAGCGTGGTGTATTTCCTGCCGCCGTACGTGATTACCCCGGAGCAGATCGATTTTCTGGCCGAGGTGGCCAGCGAAGGCATCGACATCGCCACCCGTGACAGCGTCAGCGTGGCAGTGCCGAAGGACTTTCATCCGGGCTATCGCGATCCGGGCTAGGTTTTTCTCGTTCCCACGCGCAGCAAAGGAATGCAGCTGGGGACGCTCTGCGTCCCAAAAGCGGACGCGGAGCGTCCGGTGAGGCATTCCCACGCAGAGCGTGGGAACGATCAGTTCAGACGAATTACAGAGACCATTGATGAGACTGTCCCGCTTCTTTATCGACACCCCCTTGAGCATCGGCGAACACGATCTGCCGGAAGCCCAGGCCCATTACATCAGCCGCGTGCTGCGCATGGCCGAGGGTGATGCGGTGCAATTGTTCGACGGCTCGGGCCATGAGTTTCGCGGCACGTTGGCGGAAGTCGGCAAGAAACGCGTCGTGGTGAATATCGATGAAAGCTTCGCCGGGCAGGTCGAGTCGTCGCTCGCGGTCCATCTCGGCCAGGGTTTGTCCCGTGGCGAGCGGATGGACTGGGCGATTCAGAAAGCCACCGAACTGGGCGTCAACGAAATCACCCCGATCTTCACTGACCGCTGCGAAGTCCGCCTCAAGGACGAGCGCGCCGACAAACGCCTGATGCACTGGCGTCAGGTGGCGATCAGCGCCTGCGAGCAATGCGGGCGCTCATCGGTGCCGATGATTCATCCGCCGCTGCTGTTGGCCGATTGGCTGAAGCAGACGGAGGCCGAATTGAAGCTGGTGCTGCACCCGGTGGCCGAGCCGCTGGTGAGCCATGCGAAACCGGCGACACTGGCGTTTTTGATTGGCCCGGAAGGCGGGTTGTCCGACGCGGAAGTCGAGCAGGCCAAGGCTGGCGGTTTTCATGCCGCCCGCCTCGGCCCTCGCGTACTGCGCACCGAAACCGCGCCGGTGGTAGCGTTGGCGGTGGCCCAGCAATTGTGGGGCGATTTTTAGGTTTGATCGTTCCCACGCTCTGCGTAGGAATGCAGCCCGGGACGCTCCGCGTCCCATTAAAAACAGAACGCGGAGCGTCCGTAGAGGCATTCCTTTGCTGCGCGTGGGAACGATCTTTCAGGAACTACTGCACCGGATCACTCACCGGCTTCGCAATGATCGCCTTGAGCTCGCTGGTCATCGGAAACTCAAGGTTTAAACCTTTAGGCGGAATCGGCTGCTGGAACCAGCGGTTGTAGATGCCGTTGATTTCCCCTGAGCTATACAAATCAGCAAGCGTCGAATTCACCAATTCGAGAAATTGCGGATCGCCCTTGCGCACCATGCAGCTGTAGATTTCCCGCGATTGCTCCTCGCCCACCACGACCCACTTATGCGGATCGCGGGCCTTGGCGCGCTCACCGTAAAGCAGCGCATCGTCCATATAGAACGCCGCCGCCCGCCCTGACTGCAGCATCTGGAACGCTTCGCCGTGGTCCTTGGCGCTGATCACGAACATATCGATCTTGTGATCGACGTTGTAGCTCTTCAGAAACCGCTCATTGGTGGTGCCGGCGGTGGTCACAACGTTCTTGCCGCGCAGGTCGGCGAAGCGCTTGATGCCGCTGTCCTTCGCCGTGAGCAATTGCCCCTTCACGTAGATGAATCCATAGGAAAACGCCACTTGCTGCATGCGCTCGGCAGTCACGCCGGTCGAGCCGCACTCGAGGTCGACCGTGCCGTTCTGCACCAGCGGAATGCGTGTTTGCGAGGTCACCAGGTTGTACTTCACCTGCAGATCCGGCAGCTCGAGTTTTTGCTTGATGCGCTCGACAATCTTGCTCGCCAGGTCCACCGAATAGCCCATCGGCTGCCCCGTGTGATCACCCACGTAAGAGAACGGCACCGACGCGTCGCGATAGCCCAGCGTGATGCTCTTGGCATTGGCAACCTTGTTCAGCGTGCCGGTCAGCGGCGCTTCATTGGCCTGGACCTGACTGGCGAACAGCAGGCCAAGGGTGCAGCCGATCAACGTGATTTTTTGCATTGTTATTCTCCGTTGTGGGTAGATCGAATTAACAGCGGGCGGCGATCACGGTGATTTCCACCAGAACCTCTGGACGGGCCAGTTGCGCCTGCAATGTGGTGCGGGTCGGCGCCTTGTCCGGCGACAGCCATTGTGACCAGACCTCGTTCATGGCGGCGAAATCGCGGCCAATGTCGCTCAAGTAAATGGTCGCGCTGAGCAAGTGATCCTTGTCGCTGCCAGCCTCGGCCAGTAACCCATCGATTTTCGCCAGCACCTCTGCGGTTTGGCCGGCAGCGTCGCGGCTGTCACCCGGCACCTGCCCCGATAGAAACACCAGCTCGCCAAAGGTCACGGCGCCAGAGAGTCGACTGTTGCTGTTGAAACGCTTAATGCTCATCGGTTCTTCCTTTTCCAGTCAGGCAACGCGGGGTGCGAGGCCCTGCATTTCGATCGAGGGTGCGCGCCGGGCAATCAACTCACTCAGCAACCGAGCGCTGCCGCAGGCCAAAGTAAAGCCCAAGGCACCATGGCCGAGGTTGAGCCAGAGGTTGCGGTACGCCGTGGCGCCAATCAACGGCACGCCGCTGGGAGTCGCCGGGCGCATGCCGGCCCACGCGATAGCGGTGTCGTAATCGCCGGCATTGGGCAAGGTTTCCTGGGCCTGGCGCTTGATCAGCGCCAGTCGCTTGGGATCGAGTGCCGGATCGAAGCCGACAATATCGACCATCGCCGCCACCCGCAGTTGTGCACCGATGCGGGCGTAAACGATCTTGCGGTTGTAATCGGTGATGCTCAGCTCGGGTGCGCGATGTTCGGCGCGGATCGGCAGGGTCAGGCTATAGCCCTTGAGCGGGTACAGCGGCAGGTTCATGCCCGGCAACGCCAGCGCCGGGCTGCGATGCCCGGCAGCGATCACCAGTTGCTCGACTGGCAATACCTGCGCGCCCATTTCGATGGCCTGCACCGCGCCGTTCCCGTGACGAATGCCGGTGACTGTACGCCCCAGCAAAAACTCGCAACGCCCCGACGCCTTGAGCCGGGCCACCAGTTGCAGGCAGAAAGCATGGCAATCGGCGACTTCTTCATCGGGCGTGTAGATCGCGCCCACGAATGGCGCCTCGGCAAGCGCCGGCTCCAGCTGTGCGCACTCGGCCCCGGACAACACCTGTTGCTGTCGCGGATCAGCCAGACTGTGGCATGCATGCTCGAAGCTTGCGGCTTCACGAAACGTCACCAGTTTGCCGTTGCGCCGCCAGTCGAAACCGTCGAGGTGGTCTTCGTCGCGCCAGCCTTGCAGCGTGGCCTGACTCAGCAGCGCCAGGCGCAGCAGATGCGCGCCGTTGCGCTGATTCACTGAACGCCGGCAGGCCGTCAGAAAGGACGCCATCCAACGCCATTGCGCCGGGTCCAGGCGCGGACGCAGCTTCAACGGCGAGTCACCGCGCAACATCCAGCCCAGCGCCTGCAACGGTACGCCGGCGTCGGCCAGTGGCGCGACATAGCGGTAGGACAACTGGCCGCCGTTGGCGAAACTGGTCTCGCTGGCAAACGAATCCCGGGCCTCGATCAGCGTCACATCGATGCCGTCGCGCACCAGTGCGTAAGCCGTTGTCAGCCCGATGACGCCGCCACCGATGATGCAAACCCGCTGAGCCATGTCTGTCCTTAAGCGTTGTTGGAACAGGCTTCAGGTTAGGACCAGGTGACAGACGTTGAACAATGCATAAAGATGCCTGACCCATAAACAAAGGTTATGGACTTGCCATGCGACTGCGACACATCGAGATTTTTCAGGCTATTCGCCAGACCGGTTCAGTCAGTGGCGCCGCCCAGTTGCTGCACGTGTCGCAGCCGGCGGTGAGCAAAGTGCTGCAACACGCCGAACAGCAACTGGGTTTTCCACTGTTCCTGCGGGTGCGCGGCAAATTGCAGCCGACGCCCGAAGCCCTGGAGCTTGAGCGCGAAGTCGACAAGGTCACTGAAAGCCTGCAAGGCGTGCGACGCCTGGCCCAGAGCCTGCGCCGCGAGCCGGGCCACAGTGTACGGATTGGCGCGATCCCGGCGCTGGCCTTGTCGCTGCTGCCGCCGGCGATCAACGAATGGACGCAACGCTACCCGGAAATCGCCTGCGAACTGTCCAGCGCCCACAGCCGCGAGCTGATGCAAAACTTGTTGATGCGCGAAGTGGATGTCGCCCTGACGTTGCAACTGCCCGATCATCCGGGCCTGAAGGCGCAGCCCTTGGCCTGCGGGATGCTGGTGGCGCTGGCGCCAAAGGGCTTTTGGCCCGACGACACTCATGGTAAACCGCTGCCGTTGATCGAACTGGCCGGTGCCCCGCTGATCGGCCTGTCCAGCGCCGACCCGCTGGCCGCCAGACTCGACAGTTATCTTGAGGCGGTCGATCCGCCGCCAAAGGTACGCATCGCGGTGCAGACCTATTCGCTGGCGCGGGCAATGGTTGAATCCGGTGCCGGGTTGGCAGTGATCGACCCGTTCACCGCGCTCGGCGCGTCCCCCGCCACCACGGCGATTCGCCCGCTGGCGCCGGCGCTGCCGATCACCCTGTACGCAGTGACCCGTGCCGACGAACCGCCGCCACACACCTTGAGCGATTTACTGCAGGTGTTCAGCCGACGGGCGCAGGCGCAACTGGATCGCTTGATCCCGTAGAAGCCTCAAAGGACGTAAAACAGAATCGCCACAAAGTGCAGCAGACTCCCGGCAATCACGAACAGATGCCAGACCCCATGGGCATGGCGCAAACGGCTATCCAGCGCAAAAAAGACAATCCCCACGGTGTACAACACCCCGCCCGACGCCAACCAGGTAAAGCCGACTGGCCCCAGCGCCGCCAGTAACGGCTTGACCGCCACCAACACGATCCAGCCCATCACCGCGTAGATCACGATCGACAGAATCCGCGCTTCCGAGCGGGGTTTTATTTCTTGCAGGATACCGATCAGCGCCAGCCCCCAGACAATCCCGAACAGCGTCCAGCCCCACGGCCCGCGCAGGGTCACCAGGCAAAACGGTGTGTAACTGCCGGCAATCAGCAAGTAGATCGAAAAATGATCGACCTTTTGCATGATTGTTTTCTTACGCCCACGCACGCTGTGGTACACGGTCGAGGCGCTGTAGAGCACCAGCAAGGTGAACGCGTAAATCGCCACGCTGACGATCTTCCACGGACTGCCGTCCATACTGGCGATCACCAGCATCCACACGCCCCCGACAAGCGCCGCCACCGCCCCGACCAGATGCGTCCAGGCGTTCAATCTTTCCCCGTGATACATGTGTTGCTCACCTCAAAATTCATTACAGCATCGCGCAAGGCTCAGGCCTCAAGGTTAAAAGCGCAATGTTTCCGTATAGCGCAGCTCCTATAAAAAGCCATCGAGCCAAACGTCAGCCAATTGGGCACAATCGAGCGATTCGAATAAGAGTCACGCCCATGCTGATCGATGAAGAGTTGACCCTGAAAAAACTCGAGGTGTTCCTGGCCTTCATGCGCACTGGCAACCTGGCCCGCGCCGCCGCCGAGTTGCAAACCAGCAACGTCAGCGTGCACCGCGCCATCCACTCTCTGGAAAGCGCCCTGCGTTGCCCGCTATTCAAACACGAAGGCCGCAACCTCACCCCACTGGAAAGCGCTTATGTGCTGGAAGAACGGGCGCAGAAGCTGATCCAGGACGTACTCGAAAGCGTGCGCCTGACCCGCGAAGCGGCCGGGTTCTCCGCTGAGCGCTTCAAGCTTGGGTCACTGTATTCGCTGACGGTGAAGACCGTACCGCAACTGATCATGGGCCTGAAGATTCGCCGCAGTGAACTCAATATCGACCTGATCCTGGGCTCGAACATCGACCTGTTGTACAAGCTCAAGAACATGGAAGTCGACGCGATTCTGGTGTCGCTGGACGACAGCGTCAACGACCCGGACTGTGAACAGATTCCGCTGTTTTCCGATGACATCTTCCTCGCCACCCCGGCTGACTCGCCCTTTGCCCAACGGGCCGAAGTCGATCTGGCCGAGGTGCGTGACGAGACGTTTATAACCTTGACCCAAGGCTTCGCCACACACCAGGACGGTATTCGGGTGTTCAAGCAGGCGGGGTTCGAGCCGAAAGTGGCGATGCAGGTCAACGACATCTTCACCCTGCTGAGCATGGTCAGCTCCGGGGTCGGCTATGCGTTGCTACCGGGACGGATTGCGGCGGTGTATGAGAACCGGGTGAAACTGATCCCATTGCAGGAAAAGTACCGGTTGCAGCAGCACATTGGCGTGGTGTTTCTGAAGGCCAAGGAGCGTGACCCGAATTTGCTGGCGCTTTTGGCAGAGTGTCGGATGTATGCCAATCGGCAGGCTTGAGACCGTGTTGATCGTTCCCACGCTCTGCGTGGGAATGAATCAATGGACGCTCTGCGTCCGCTTTGGGACGCGAAGCGTCCCGGGCTGCATTCCCACGCGGAGCGTGGGAACGATCAGTCAAACCCTAGCCAAGCAATCCGCGCATGATCAGAAACAGCAGCGAAGGCCCGAGCAGGCAGCCCAGTGCGGTATAGAACGCCGCCGTCAGGCAGCCATAAGGCACCAGCTTCGGATCAGTCGCCGCCAACCCGCCGGCCACACCGCTGGAGGTGCCCATCAACCCACCGAAAATCACCGCACTGCGTGGATTGTTCAAACCGATCATCGGCGCCACGAACGGCGTCATGACCATGACCAGAATCGCCTTGATCAGCCCAGCCGCAATCGATAGCGCCATGACCTCCGAACTGGCCCCGATAGCCGCGCCTGTCACCGGCCCGACGATATACGTCACCGCACCTGCGCCGATGGTCGTCAGGCTCACCGCATCGGTATAACCAAACGCCATGGCCACCGCGACACCTGCGATGAACGACGTCCCGACACCCACGAACAGTGCCAGCACCCCGACGAAGCCGGCTCGTTTGAGCTCATCGACACTCACACCGAATGCCGTGGCGACAATGGCGAAGTCTCGCAGCATGGCTCCGCCGAGCAGACCGATACCCGAGAGCAACGGAATGTCGACCACGCCTTTCTGGCCACCGGTCAACGCGCCACCGATGTAAGACAGCAGCAGGCCCAGCAGAATGGCGATGGCCGAACCGTGCAGGCGGCCTTTGGTAAATGTGTTGGAAATCCAGTAGGACAGCCACATGGTTACGCCGACAATGGCAAACCCACTGATCAGCCCGTAGCTGGTAATCACCTTCATCATCGATTCGTACATGGTGATCACCCTACGGTTTTTGGTGGTGTGACAGGTTCAGGCGCCTTGTTGCCGATACGCACCAGTACCGGTACCAGAGCGAAGGCAATGGCCACTGCCACCGTACCGGCCAGGATCGCCATCGGCCCACCCTTGAGCGCGCCATAGACGTTTTGCTGCGCGGCCATGGCGACCACGATAGGGATGTAGATCGCACTCCAGAACTCCACGCCCTGCTCGGTCTTGCCTTTGAACCAACCGCTTTTGTTGAGGTAGCTGCCGAGCCCGATCAACAGCAGCATCGCGATACCCACGCCGCCCACGTTGGCCGGCACGCCAATCAATTTGCCAAGCAGTTCGCCGATAAAAATACCCGCCAGGGTACAAAAGGCGAGAAACGCCACACCGTAAATAATCATTGTTGTAGTCCTCAAAGTGCATCGTCGAAATTGTTGTTTTTGTAATTCGCAGCCTGAGTCGGTGATCTAGGGTTGGCGGCTTCCCTCCTCACGCAACAGCGCCTGCAAGGTATCGAGCCGCGCACCGTCGAAGGCAATCACGGTGCCCTGCTCGAACACCCGACGCGCCAGCCCGGTCAACACCGCACCGGGCGGCAGTTCGATCTGTAGACGCACGCCACGCTCGTAAGCGCTTTGTACCGTGCCGCGCCAATCCACCACGCGGCACATGTTGAAGGCCAGGTCGTCGCGCAAGGCTTCGGGGTTGATAACGGGCCGTGCGCGACTGCCGCTCAGGTAACCCAGGGTCGGCGTTTTCAATTGCACCTTGGCGAAGGCTTCGGCCAAGGTTTTCGCCGGTGTTTCCAACAGCGGGCAGTGGGACGGCACGCTGACCGCCAGACGCTTGGCCAGCCCGGCACCACGACGCTTCGCCAACTCGGCAACCGCTTTCATCGCACCATCGCTGCCAGCGATGACGACTTGGTTATCGGCGTTGATGTTGGCCAGGTAAACCGGTGTGTCGACGCTGTGAACCTGCGCCAGCAAACCTTCCACCGTCGCCAGATCCAGACCGATGATCGCGGTCATGCCGTAGCCCTGAGGATAAGCCTGCTGCATCAGTTCACCGCGCAGGCTGACCAAATGCAGCGCATCGCTGAAGCTCAAGGCGCCGGCCACCACCGCTGCCGGGTACGCTCCGATGGACAATCCGGCCACGTAATCCGCGCTCAATAACAACTGACGTGAAGCAGCCACTCCAGCGATCAGCAGGCACAGCTGAACCGCCCTCGTCGACTGCAACGCCTCGGCAGAATCGAGCAACAAAACATCTTCACCCAGCCCCTCACTCGCCTCGATCAGCGTTTCCCGAGGCAAACGATGGAGCATGCCCGGTTGCTGCGCGCCCTGGCCGGGGAACACCAGCAAACTGCTCACGCTGCTTGCTCCTGCGGGTTCCAGGGATCGCTGACCAGGCAGGCGCCCTGAGCGCTTTTGAGCAGCACCCGTTGCGACGGGCCGGCCCACTCGCGCAGGACCACCGCGCCGTAAGGTGTCTGCAATTGCATGTCGACCAGACATTCAGCGGCGCCGAGAAGCGTCACCCACTCTTGCGCTTGAGGTCGGCTCAGCGGTTGCGGTGTACGCAGAATCAAGTCCAGATCGCTGCGCTCATGGAGCGCCGCAAAACCGCTGGCCAATTCAAATCCGGCGCTACCGCTGACACCCCACACCCAACCGCAGGTGTCGAGCGTCGGCCGCAGTTGCGCCAGCGCTCGCAAGGTCGGCAGGTCGCGAGTTGTCTCGACATGACAGAGCTCTTCCGGCCTTACCCGACGTGAAATCGCCGTGATCGCCATCGACGTTGCATAACGCTGCTCACGCAAGCGTCCGCGTACCCCGACCGCGATCTGATCCGGCGCAGTCATCGCGCGCCGAACCACCACCGGCTGACCCGCGCCGATCGATTCGACCACCCACGCAGGCGCATCTGCAGGCAACTGCTCCGGGGTCATCCCCCACAGCAGGTCGTGGGCCAGAAACGTATTCACCACTGCTCTCTCAGCAGTTGGCGAACCTTGCTCGACGCGGCGCGATTGCTCGCACCCAAGCGGCCGCTCAAATCGCGACGACCTGCCTCGACATTTTCAATCGCCTGAACCAGACACTCGTTCACCCGGGACAGATCCGCCGTCGTCGGTTGTTCGATCTGATCCACCGACAAGGTTTCCCAGAGCAAACCCAGGCTGGCAAAGCTGTCGATGTCATACGCCATCGGCGGCACGCTGGCGGCCAACGCCTCCAGCTCTTCGACGCTGCGCAACGTCACCCGCGCTGCCGACGCCTTGCCCATCGCATGCACCATCACGCCCGGATCGCGCAATGCGATCAACCGGTTGGCCTGATAGCCATGAGCGAGAAAGGCGCCAGACATCGCCTTGCCCACCAGCAAACCGATCACTGCGTGCCCGGCCAGTCGGGCGCGGGCATAACTGTCCGCCGCACCGGCCAGGGCTTGATGAATGCCGAGGGCTTCCTCGCGGCGGCCGTAAGCCTGGCTCGGCACATCGACAATGGCGATCAAGGCGCGTTTTTGAGGCTTGTCGTTATCCGCGGCAATGACGTCATCCACCGCTTTGGCCAGGCCCCAACCTTCCAGCAAACCGACCTCGCCATTGCGGGCACGGACGAAGCGGTTGTCGGGATCGGCCACCACCGCGATAAACCGCGCAGGCTGCTCACCCAATAAACCATCGGCGACTTTCAACGACGCCGGTAAACCCGCGACCGGTTTCGCGCCGGCACTCAAGGCATTGAACCAGTTCAAGCCTCTCAGGGAACACGAACTCATGAGCGCTCTCCTTGATACAGATCGCGAACCGTCGCCGGCTCGATTTGTGGTTCGGCGTCCAGGCTGGCCAGCCGTTGCAGAAACCATTCGGCCTGGCGACTGCGTTGCTGCGCCGGCAAACCCTGCTTGAGCAATTCGCCGACCTGCTGCTGAATCAGCGCCACGTCGTCAGTGACATAGCGATCCACCAGCCCACTGGCGAACCGTTGCTCGCCGCCGGTCAGGCTCCAGATAAACGGACGATCGCGGGAATCGTATTCCTCAAGCCCGGCTTCCTGCTCGATCACCTGCGGGCCATTGAGGCCGAGGCGCGCTTCCTGAGTCACCAGCAAATAGCTGCACAACCCGGCGGCAATCGACATGCCGCCAAAACAGCCGACGCTGCCGGCGACCACGCCGACTACCGGTTGGTACTGGCGCAAATCGACAATCGCCGCATGAATATCGGCAATCGCCGCCAGCCCGAGATTGGCCTCCTGCAAACGCACGCCACCGGTTTCCAGCATCAACACGGCGCGAGTGGGAATGCCTTTGCGGTTGTCCTCGGCGGCCAGTTCCAGCGCACCGGCAATCTTCGCCCCGCCGACTTCACCCAGGCTGCCGCCCTGAAACGCACCTTCGATGGCCGCGATCACCACCGGCAAACCACCGATGCTGCCCTTGGCGATCACCACGCCGTCATCGGCTTGCGGCACCACGCCCTGGCGTGACAGCCATGGCGACATGACGCGCTGAAACGGGTCGAGCAGTTCACGGAAAGTACCCGCGTCGAGCAAGGCTTTCGCTCGTTGGCGAGCGCCGAGTTCGACGAAGCTATGTTTGTTGAGAAGCGCTGCGCTGTCAGTCATGGCTGATCTCCTCGAAGCCTTGTTCCAGGCGCAAACGCACCACGCCGGGGGTGGCGCCAAAATCGTGGATATCAATCGCCATCGCGGGTGGTGTCTGGCCGTCGAACATCCGCGCGAACAGATGCTGCCAGCGCTGTTCGCTGCCGTTGACCGAGGTCTGCACCTGGATCGTCAGCTTGCCGGCCAGGCCCGGTTCGATCAGCACTTCCAGATCGCCCGAGCCCACACAGCCCACCAGCGCCCTGCCCCGTGGCGGCTGCCCGGCGGGGAATTCAAAGGATAAGGTTTCCATCAAAACGCTCCCTGGAAGTTGCCGTCGCCGGACTCGATGCGGTCGATGAACAGGCAGGCTGCGAGCAAGTCCGCAGCACCGCCGGGCGAGGCATTCAACGCGATTAATTGTTGGTCCAGCTCATGCAAGCGGCGGCGGCCGGCCAGGCTCGCACTGCCGCCGGCGTCGAGCACTGCTTGGGCGCCGACTTGCATCGTCTGCAGGCCGAGCTCGCCTGCGCGATAGAGGACGCAGGTGTCGGACAGCGTCGTCATGATCGCCAGCAAGGCATCGAGCCGGGCGTTCTGTTCGCCATGGCCAGCGGCACGGCTGAGTTTGAGTTGCGGCAGTGCGCGCTGAATCACCGCAGGGAAACCAAGCTGCGCCTCTTCACGGGCACCGCGAACGCCGTAGCGTTGGGCGACCTGGGCACCGTGGCTTAAAGGACGCGGCGCGTAACGGTCGTCGAGCAAGGCCAGACGTGCGGCGCGCAAGGTCACGGCGCTTGCTTTGGTATTCGTGCACTCCAGCGCTGCCGCAGCGACCAACAGGCCCAAGGCCCAGATCGCTCCACGATGAGTATTCACACCGTTGGTGGTGGCGAGCATCGTTTGTTCACCGTCGCGGCCGATCCGTCCGAGGGCTTCGCGCAGGGGTAAACCGACTTCGCCAAACTCGATGGCCGCATCCGCCATGGCCTTGAACGCCGGCCACAGGGACAACGCCGAAGCGTGCATCAGCCCGAGGTGCAAATCGGTGTGCGCGCCATTGCCGCGACGGTCGACCAGCGCCGGTTTCGGCGACAGATCCGCTTCGTCGATCAGCGCGTCCACCGCCAGATCCGCCAGCCGTTCGGCCAGGGTTAACGTTTTCGGTTGCAGGTTGAATGCGTGCATTACCAGCTCCTGAACTTGGCGGGCGGGTTGTAGAGGCCACCGGACCACTCCACCAGATCGGCCACGCTTTTCGCTGCGAGCAACTCGCGGGTGGCGTCGGTGCGGCGGATGCCGAGGTCTTCGGGCAAGGCGATCAAACCTTCGCGACGCATGCGAGCGGTGTCTTTCGGGTTGTGGCGCAGGCCGATGGAGGTCACCCCGGCGACGGCAGCGATCATCGCCTGACGTTCTTCGAGAGAACGGGCCTTGTACAAATAGGCGATGCCTTCCTCGGTCAGCAGGTGGGTGACGTCGTCGCCGTAGATCATGATCGGCGCCAGAGGCATGCCGCTTTTCTTCGCCACCTCCACCGCGTCGAGGGTTTCGACGAAGGTCGGTTTGCCGCCCTCCTGGAAGGTCTCGACCATCTGCACCACAAGTTTCTTGCCGCGTTCGAGCATCGGCTCGGCGACGTCGGTGTGGCGCATGTCGAGCCAGGCGGGTGTGCCGTGACGACGACCGCGCGGGTCGTGGCCCATGTTCGGCGCACCACCGAAACCGGCCAGGCGACCGCGAGTCACGGTGGAGGAATGACCGTCGCCATCGACTTGCAGGGTCGCGCCGATAAACAGGTCCACCGCGTATTGCCCGGCGAGCTGACTGAACATCCGGTTGGAGCGCAGGGAGCCGTCGCGGCCGGTGAAGAACACATCCGGCCGCGCGGCAATGTAATTCTCCATGCCCAGTTCGGTGCCGAAACAATGCACACTTTCGACCCAGCCACTTTCGATGGCCGGGATCAGGGTCGGGTGCGGGTTGAGCGTCCAGTTGCGGCAGATCTTGCCCTTCAAGCCGAGGGATTCGCCGTAGGTCGGCAGGATCAGTTCGATGGCGGCGGTGTTGAAGCCGATGCCGTGGTTGAGCGACTGAACGTTGTGTTTTTCGTAGATCCCGCGGATCGCCATCATCGCCATCAACACGTGCACAGGCTTGATGTGCCGTGGGTCGCGGGTGAACAGCGGCTCGATGTAGAACGGCTTGTCCGCTACCACCACGAAATCGACCCAGGACGCGGGGATATCCACGCGAGGCAAGTCGCTGACATCGTCCACCAGTTGATTGACCTGAACGATGACGATGCCGTCACTGAAGGCCGCCGGTTCGATCAACGCTGGCGTGTCTTCGGTACTCGGGCCGGTGTAGATGTTGCCGGCGCGGTCGGCCATGAAACCGGCCGAGAGCACGACGTTCGGGATCAAGTCCACCACCAGCCGCGCATAGAGCTCGATGTAGGTGTGGATCGCGCCGATTTCCAGCAGGCCGTCTTCGAGCAACTGGCTGATGCGCAGGCTTTGGGTGCCGGCGAACGAGAAGTCGAGCTTGCGCGCGATGCCGCGTTCGAACAGGTCCAGGTGCTCGGAACGCCCGACGCTGGGCATGATCATGTGCAAGTCATGCAGCTTGCCCGGATCGGCCTTGGCCAGGGAGCGAGACAGGAAATCCGCCTGCTTCTGGTTATTGCCCTCCAGCACCACACGGTCGCCGGGCAGGATCAATGCCTCCAGCGCCGCCACGATTTTATCGGTGGGCAACACCACACCGTCGGCAAGCCCCTTCACCAGCTCGAGGCGCCGCTGCTTTTCGCTGCGCCGCCGCGTCCAGCGCGAGTCGGGGGATATTGTTGTTGTCATGACCACTCCACGGGTTCGCTGTCGTGGGAGTCACCTTAGGAGCGTTGGGTGGGGGGCATCAATCAAGCAGCGTGTTGGATTGTTACGGTCAGGGTAATGGTTGGTTATGGAGTCTCATGATCGTTCCCACGCTCCGCGTGGGAATGCAGCCCGGGACGCTCTGCGTCCCAAAAAGCCGAACGCGGAGCGTCCGTTGAGGCATTCCCACGCAGAGCGTGGGAACGATCAGCGAATCCTGAGCCACCCACAAGACCTGTGGGAGCGGGCTTGCCCGCGAAGGGGCCAGAACAATCCCCGTAGCTCATGGCAGAGAGTAAACAACCGAGAAGTCCCAAAATAGGACCGAACGGTCCCTTTTTGGGAATCTCCAACCTGACGCATAAACCTTTGTGGTAAGGGGGCCGACCGCTTGGGGTTTTGTGTTTAAAAGTTTGTCTGTAGGAACGGTGTGAGGCTACGCAGTCTGGCGTCGCTGCCTACAGCAATGCCGGAACCCGCTGACTGGTGGGGTTTTGCGTTGATCTTTATCGTTTGTGTGTCGCTGCCAATTCAGCGACCGGGATTGGAACCCCGAGGTGTAGAAGGCGCAAAAGCGCCCCTCATGACGTATGCTTGCGCACCTTTAATGTGTGCACTCCGTTATGGCGGCTGTACGCGGGAGACCTTCGGGTCTGCCGGGTTTTCTCCACCTCGGGTTCCAACCTGCGTACAGCTGCCACCCCTTCGCTTGGAACCGATGGAGCAGCTGAAACTCATTACTGGAGATGCACAATGTTCAAAGCTACTCCCAACCCGCCAGAATCCGGGACCGATTCCCAAGCATCACTCGATGCAGAAAAAATGAAGGAAGCCGCCGACCGCGCCTTCTCCCATTACTTCCCCCCACTCCACGAAAAACCCGCCAAACGCCGTAAGTCCCAGCTCTTCACCGTCTCCCCCGATATCGACACCGAAGCCCTTCTGGCCAATGCCTCCGAAGACCTGCTGTCCATCAGCGCCATTGCGGCCGATCTGGCGGACGATGTGGAAGGCTCACGTCGCTCCGTAGCCTTGGCGCTCAGCCGTTTGGCGGATGGCGTGCAGTTGTTGGTGGAGCGCGTGCTGGATCATCATGAGTCGTTGCAGATGAAGGCTCGGGCCGGGGTTTAGCGCACAAACGATCGTTCCCACGCTCTGCGTGGGAATGCAGCCCGGGACGCTCTGCGTCCCTTTCGCGAGATGGAACGCGGAGCGTCCCTTGAGGCATTCCCACGCGGAGCGTGGGAACGATCATCCGGTCAGACCAGACCCGCATTCACAAGCAACTCCTCCAGCGCAAGCAAGTCAGGCACCTTGGCCACTTGCTCCCCCACCTGCACCGCCGCCTTTTCCAGGGAACACAACGGCACATCCACATAACTCAACTGACTGTCGAGCTTGTACGAGCGCGGAATCCCCTGCACCAGCAGCGCAATGAACTTCAACTCAGGCCGCCCGCCAAGGGCATTGAGGATGACGATCCGCGCCCGTTCCCCGATCACGACTTTGTTGCCACACGCCGCCTCGAAACTGAGCAGTGGAATCTGCCGTTCGCGCCACGTCACCCGCCCCAGGTACCACGGCGGTGTATCGAGATCGAAAGCTCCCGGCTGATAGTCGATGAGTTCAGCGACAGCGACGTTAGGCAGGATCAGGTTGCGATCCGCCAAGGGCAATAAAAGCCCAGTGAGGTTGCTGGAGCGGTGTTCATGCATGGGTTTTGCTCCACCGGGCGATGCTGTCGAGCAGCACCGATTCCTGGTATGGCTTGCCAAGGTAGTCGTTGACGCCGATGGCCATGGCGCGGTCGCGGTGTTTTTGGCCGGTACGAGAGGTGATCATGATGATCGGCAGATGCCGCAAGCGTTCGTCGGCGCGCACCAGGGTCGCCACTTCGAAGCCGTCCATGCGCGGCATTTCGATGTCCAGCAGCATCAGGTCGGGCCTGTGTTCTTCGAGCAGCAACATGGCGTCGACACCGTCCTTGGCGGTCAGCACGTTCATGCCGTGGCGTTCCAGCAAACGGCTGGTGACCTTGCGCACGGTGACCGAATCGTCGACCACCAGCACCAGCAACGGCCGTTGCGACTCGGGCTCTACGTCCTGCGTCACCGGTCGTTGCGGCACCCGCGCTTGCATCGCGCGGATCGGCGACAGCAAGTCGAGAATCAGCACCACCCGACCATCGCCGAGAATCGTCGCGCCGGACAACCCCTGCACCGCGGCGAACTGCGGGCCTAGGCTTTTGACCACGATTTCCCGGGTACCGGCCGTGGCATCCACCTGCACCGCGACGTGCCGCTCGTTGCATTGCACCAGCAGCACCGGCAACGGCAAGCTCTGGCCCAGCAGTTTCGGGCGGGTACTGGTTTTCAGCAGCTCGCCGAGATAGCACAGCTCATAACGTTGCCCGGCATATTCGTAAGTCGGCGGATCGAGCCGGTAATGCCCTTCCAGTTCGTTGGGCAGCACGCGAACGATGCCGTCGATGGTGTTCAGCGGGATCGCGTATTGATCCTCCCCGCACTGCACCATCAGCGCGCGATTGACCGACACGGTGAACGGCAGGCGAATCCGGAAATGCACGCCCTGCCCAGGCACAGAGTCGATGATCATGCTGCCGCCGAGCTGCCGGACTTCTTCGTGAACCACGTCCATGCCGACGCCACGCCCGGAGATCTGAGTGATTTTCTCGGCAGTGGAGAACCCCGGTTGCAGGATGAATTGCAGCACGTCGCGGTCGCTGATGTCGCTGTCCGGGTGGAGTAACCCGCGCTTGATTGCCTTGCGCCGCACGGCGTCCAGCGGCACGCCGGCACCGTCGTCGCGGATGTCGAAAATGATGTCGCCGCCCTCTCGCGACAGGTCGAGGGTGATCTTGCCTTGGGCCGGTTTACCCGCCGCGATACGCACCTCGGCCGATTCCAGCCCATGGTCGACGGCGTTGCGCAGCATGTGTTCCAGCGGCGCGGCCATGCGTTCGAGGACGTTGCGGTCCATCTCGCCTTCGGCGTTGCCGACGACGAAGTCCACGTCCTTGCCCAGTTCGCTGGCGACCTGACGAACGATGCGTTTCAAACGCGGCAGCATTCGCTCGAATGGCACCATGCGCGTACGCATCAGGCCTTCCTGCAATTCGGTGTTAATGCGGCCCTGCTGTTGCAGCAGGTTCTCCGCGTCCTGATTGCGCCGCTCGAGGGTTTCCTTGAGGTCGAGCAGGTCGGAGGCTGACTCGAACAGCGCCCGCGACAACTGTTGCAGCTGCGAATGACGGTCCATCTCCAGCGGGTCGAATTCTTCGTAGCCCAAGCGCTCGGCGTCGACTTGCTGACGGCTGAGAATCCGCCCCTGGGTTTCGGTATCGAGGCGGCGCAACTGGTCGCGCATGCGCTCAATGGTGGTTTCCATCTCGCTCAGGGCCACCCGTGCGTCGTTGACCTGTTGTTCGATGCGGCCTCGGAAGATTGAAGTTTCCCCGGCCAAGTTGACCAGGTCGTCGAGCAACTCCGCCGAAACCTTGACCGTGTCGGCACCTTCGGGTTGGGGTGCGGCTGGCTCGGCTTTGGCTGCTACGGGCAGCGTCACGGGTGCCGATGTTTCGGGCACCGCCGGATGGCTGAAATTCTTGATCGCGTCGATCAGCCGATCGGCCGGCGGCAGTGGCTGACCGGCGCGGGTGGCGTCGAGCATCTGCGCCAGTCGGTCATGGCTGCGTTGCAACAGCGAGAATAGCTCGACGGTGGGTTGGAGCACGCCCGCCGACAAGCCTTCGTAGAGGAATTCCAGTTCATGGGCCAGGTCGCCAATCGGCGCAATCTCCACCATCCGCGCGCCACCCTTGAGGGTGTGCAGGTCCCGCAGCAGGGTTTCCACTTCCTGGCGATTCGAAGGCTCGGCCTGCCAGCGCAGCAGTGCCGCGCCGGAGTTTTCGATGATGTCGAAACCTTCCTCGAGGAAGATTTCCAGAAGCTCGGGATCATGGCCCGTCGAGTCATTGCTGACCGCTGGCTCGGTCACCTCGGCGCTGCCGGTATTGCCCTGGCGAAACTCACGAATGGCTGCGATCAACTCACCCGGATCACCCAACGGACGGTTGTGCTGCAACTGATCAAGGAACATGGCCAGTCGGTCATGGCTCTGTTGCAGCAACTGCGCCAGCGCTTCGCTGTAGCTGTAACGGCGGTCCACCAGGCCTTCGTAAAGGCTTTCCAGTTCATGGGCCAGATCGCCGACCGGCTCGACCTCAGCCATCCGCGCGCCACCTTTGAGGGTGTGCAGGTCGCGCTGCAAGGACAGGAGCGGCGCGGCGTTGTCCGGTTCGCTCAACCAGCGTTGCAGGGCCTGGCCGGCGCTCTCGAGAATATCCACCGCTTCTTCAAGAAAGATCGAAACGATTTCGTCGTCCAGCTCCACCTGAGTCGCGGTCTGCTCCAGCTCGGCCGTGGCGCTGCCCAGCTCTCGAATGCTCAGGGTACGGCTGCCGTCACTGCGGATCAGGCCCATGGACGAAGGATCGAGACTCTCATCGAGCAAACCGCGCAAGGCTCGCACCCGCTGCGGTTGCGCAGTGACTTCCTGGCCGGCGGCCAGTTCGTCGAGCATGTTGATCAGCGCTTCGTGGGCACTTTGCGCCTCGTGGAAAAACCTGTCGCTGACCGCCAGGCTGCTTTCTTCCACAGCACCATAAAGGTCGAGCAAGGCTTCGCAGAGTTCATCCACCGGATGCAGGTCGGCCAGGTGCGCGCCTTCGCCGAGGGTGGTCAGTTCGTCCAGCAGCGCGCTGAGTTCCTGGCGTTCGCCGGGATGCTGCTGCCAGCGCTGCAACAGGCTTTCGGCGTCCAGCAGGATGTCCATGCCCTGGGCAAGGAAATTGTTGATCAGTTGCGGATCGCGCTTGATGCGCTGCCGCGTATTGGGCGTGCTCAAGAGGCTTTGCAGGCGCTCGGCCAGCACTGCGTGGGTTCGCTCAATCAACGAGCGGGCGTCGGGAATTTCAGCCAGCGGATCGCTCTTGAGCTGTCGCAGGCCAAGGCGGAACAGCCCTTCGGCTTCCAGCAGCAATTCGACTTCGTCCAGATCAAGGGCAATCCGGTGCGCCTTGTACTCCCGGGCCAGTTCATCCAGCGACGCCGCCAGCTCGGCAATCGGCAGCACGCCGGCCATCGAGGCGCTGCCCTTGAGCGTATGCAACGCCCGCTGCAACTCGTCGCTGGCCTGAAGCGGTACGTGTTCGGAGGCTTGGTCGAGAAAGCGATTGAGGCTGCTCAAATGGGTTTCAGCTTCGTTGCGGAAGATCTCCAGCAATAGTGGATCGAGCGCCGCGACATCCTGCACGTCCTCATCGGATACAGGTTTATCACCCTTGGCGAGGGCATGGGCGCGGGCGGCCAATTGATCGACATCGTTGCGTTGGCGCTGGGCATTGGCGGCGAACTCGGCCACCAGATCCGGAAGCAGCTTCAGCGCATCGCCCACCAGTTGTTGCACCGCGGGGCCCGGTGCAACGCTGTGTTCAAGCACGCGGTTGAGCAGGTTTTCCACCGCCCAGGCCAGTTCGCCCAGCACCAGCGCGCGGACCATCCGGCCACTGCCTTTGAGGGTGTGGAAGGCGCGGCGTAATTCACTCAAGACCGATGTGCTGTCGGGACTGGCCGACCAGCGCGGCAGATATTCCTCGAGGACTTCCAGCACCTCGTCAGTCTCTTCGAGAAAGACGTCCCGCAGCTCATCGTCTACCGGTTCTTCACCGGCGGGCGGCGGCAACAGGCTCCCCGGCGTGGTCAGGGCTGGCGGGTTGACGGACGATACGGGGCTGGCCAGCACATCGGCCAGGGACTGAACGGTTTCGGGGTCGTCCAGTTCCTGCATGTCTTGCATGACCAGGGCTTCACTGGGGCTGAGTACATCCTTGAGCATCGGCACCTGCTGTTCGAGGGGGAAGAAGCCGAGTGAGGCCAAGCCTTTTTCCGCGACATCGAGCAGGTGTTCACCCGGCGCTTCGGGGTCGTCGCTGAGGCGCTCCAGGTAATATTCGATGCTGGTGATGACGTCGGCCAGGCTGTCCAGTTGCTGCCAGCCGGGCTGGCCCGGGTCCACCAGCAGATGCTCGCGGATGAAGCCGTTGCAGGTCTCGATCAGGCTCGCCGCGCGGGCCAACGGAATCATCGCCAACGCACCGCGCACTTGGGTCAGCAACGCCGGCAAGGGTTGCAGATGCTGGCGGTCCCAGTCGGCGTCGATGTAGTCGACGATCATGTCCTTGGCCTGTTGCAGGCAGATGCGCGCTTCCTTGATGACAATCTGGTGAATCTGCGTCAGGTCGGTGGTCGGCAGACGGCTGTCTTCCTGGCTTTGCGGCTCCACGGTGCCGACCATGCCGGCCAGGGTCGCTTCGACATAGAGCAAGGCCCCGGCGACGTCCATGAGGGTCGCGTCGTTGGGCTCGCGCTGGCCCTGGGCAAGGCTCAGCACCACCGCCAGTTGATCGATGATGACCTTGCGCGGCTGGCCGAAACCCAGCACCGCCAGGGTGTCGGCGATTTGCCGCAGGGGCGCCAGCAGGCTTTCGAGGTCCGAGATGTGCTGACGGTCGCTGCGCACGAACAGGTCCAGGCGCTCCTTGACCCGCACCAGCTCTTCGCACAACGCCGCCAATACCGAACGCATGGCGTCGCGGTCAGGGCCGGCCAGCCGTGCCCGTTCTTCATCGACCATCGCGCCGTTGGGTAACGCGTCGTCAAGTGAGTAGCGATCTTTCATGGTCAGCATCTGCCCGGTGGGGTGTTCGGCCTTGGCAATATAGAACAACAAACTCTTGAGCAGCTCTGGCGGTGCCGGTTGATTGATTCCGGGCATGCCTTGTTCGAGCAAACGCTTGAGTTCTTTGTCGGTGTCCTTGAACAGGCTGCGCAACGCCGGGCTGTTGGCAATCGTGCCATTGCGCATGCCCTCGACCAGCGCCGAAGCGACGTGCCATAACGGGCTCAGCGGCGCGTTGTCGCACAGCGCTTCGAGGCGCGCAAACACTTTGGCCAGATAACCGAAGTGGGTTTCGTCATCCTGCTCGCGCAGCAAACCGACCAGCGCCATCTGCAACATCTGCCGCAATTTGCGCAGCATATTTGGCAAGTCGGACGGTTCCAGCAGCGCCAGGGCTTCTTGGCTCAGGGGCGGCAGCTCCGGCAGTTGCGGGCTGAACAGGCTGGTTTCCGATAACAGGCTTTCGCCACGGGCGCTGCGCAGGTCGTTGATCAACGGCAACACGACTAAAGGCAAATCACGACGGGCGCCTTGCACCCGGTCGAGGTAAGTCGGCAATTGCCCCAGGGCGTGCAGCAACAGATGGATCGCCTCGTCACGATGGTTGACGCGGTTCTGCTGCAAGGCGCTGGTCAGCTGCTCGATTTCTTCGGCGAGCAGGGCCGCGCCGTAGAATTCGACCATCTGCAAACTACCGTGAACCTGATGGACACAGGCCAGGCACTCGCTCAGCGCGTGCGTCGCCTGCGGGTCGTCGATCAGGGTTTCGATTGCCTGATGAGCCTGCTTCAGCGTTTCGGCAATCTCGCCTTTGACCCACTCAAGGGCCACATAGTCGTGCCGATCACCCATAACCACTCCAATCAAGATGCATCCGCCCAGAGGCGGTTCAAGCGTTGTCCGCAGACTTGGCCGGCAAGGTGAAACCGGACACCGAACGTCGCAGCTGGCTGGCCATTTTCGCCAGGTTGCCAATGCTCTCGGCGGTGGCGGTGGAGCCGGACGAGGTCTGCGTGGTGATCTGCTGGATCACGTTCATCGTCAGGGAAATCTGGCCGGCCGACGAAGTCTGTTGCTGCGCGGCGTTGGAAATGCTCTGGATCAGTGCCGCGAGGGTCTTCGATACGCCTTCGATTTCTTCCAGGGCCACTCCGGCATCCTGCGCCAGACGCGCGCCGCGCACCACTTCGGTGGTGGTCTGCTCCATGGAAATCACCGCTTCGTTGGTGTCGGCCTGAATCGCCCGCACCAGCGTCTCGATCTGCCGGGTCGCCGCGGATGAACGCTCGGCCAGGCGCTGCACTTCGTCGGCAACCACTGCAAAGCCGCGGCCGGCGTCACCGGCCATGGACGCCTGAATCGCCGCGTTGAGGGCGAGGATGTTGGTCTGATCGGCAATGTCATCGATCAGGCTGACAATGTCGCCGATTTCCTGAGAAGACTCACCCAGCCGTTTGATGCGCTTGGCGGTGTCCTGAATCTGCTCGCGAATATTGTCCATGCCGTGGATGGTGTTGTGCACCACTTCGTTGCCCTTGTTGGCGATCTCCACCGAACGTTCGGCCACCGCAGAGGATTCGGCGGCGTTGGCCGAGACCTGATCGATGGACTGGGCCATGTCGTTGATCGCGGTGGAGGCTTCGGAAATCTGCTGCGCCTGATGCTCCGAAGCCTGGGCCAGATGCATGGCGGTGGCCTGGGTTTCCTGCACGGCGGCGGCGACCTGGCCGGCGGTGAGGTTGATGGTCGCCACCAGATCGCGCAGTTGGTCGACGGAATAGTTGATCGAGTCGGCGATGGTCCCAGTGAAGTCTTCGGTCACCGAGGCAGTCACGGTCAGGTCGCCGTCGGCGAGGTCTTCGATCTCGTCCAGCAAACGCATGATCGCGTTCTGGTTGCGCTCGTTCTTCTCGGCGGTTTCACGCAGCTGACGGTTGGTTTCGCGCACCATCACCAGGCCGATGAGGATGATCGACATCAGCGCCAGCAAGCCCAGCACATAGCCGCCGATGGTATTGGTGTTGCGCCCGCCGGCGAGGTTTTCGAAACGGCTGGCCAGGTGCGAGGCTTCATCGAGCAGGGTTTGCGACAGGGTAAAGATGTTGGTGGCCGATTCGCGGACCTTGAACAGCTCCGGTGAGGTTTCGAGGATTTCGTCCACCGAACCCGATACGAATTCGAACAGTTCGGAAATCTCGGTCAACCGGGCGCGCGCATCACGGTCTTCGACCTGACTGATTTTCAGTGCCGAATTGCCCTGAAGCATGCCGTTGAGCACCAGGCCGAAACGCGCCGCGTCGCGCCCGAAAGCGTCGGCCGCCTGCTGTGAATTTTCATCGCCCGACAGCACGGTGTTCACCGCACCGAGAATTCGCTCGGCCAACAGCGACTGACGCTGGGCCATCGCCACCTGAGTGGCCGGGGCGCCACGTTGCAGGAGGGTTTCGACGACCTTTTCGTACTCGACCTGCAACTGCGGCACGGTTTCGGCCAGGGTCGCGGCGACTTGATGCAAGGACAACACGGTCTGTTCGCTGGAGAGGATGGCGTCGGTGTTTTTCAGTAAACGCTCCCAGTCCAGTTGCACGGCGCGCATTTCCGCGCGCACGGTGGACGGTGCCGGCGGCAGGCCCGTGGAAGGATCGCCGTTCTTCAGATAGCCCCAACGCTGGGCGAAGTCGTTGCGCGCATCGCTGAGCAACTTGAACGCCGCGGCCTTGCCGGCGGCGGCTTCGGTGGCGTTCTTGGCGATGCGTTGGGACAGCACGCGCAGCTCACCGGCGTGGCCGATGTACTGTTTGTCGTAATTCGCCTGGGTGTTGAGGTACGCGAAGTTGGCGAACAGCAGCATGATGAAGACGATCAGTGCGATGAACAGCACGATGATCTGCGACCGACTGCGCGACCCTTCTGGCTTGCCTGTTTTAGCTTTTATCATCGGTCCTCGCCTGTTAACCAACACCCTTGTGAGACCTGACAGGAACCCTGTGGGAGCGGGCTTGCCCGCGATGAGGGCGTGTCAGTCGACATTTATTGAACCTGACGCACCGCTATCGCGGGCAAGCCCGCTCCCACAGGTTATGCGGCGACGTTCATGAATCCTTGCGACTGCGCCAACGCAAACGGGCTGAACACCTGCCAATTCTGCTCACGCTGAAACCGGCCTTTGACGAACGCCGACATCGGCCCTTGCAAGCCATCGGCCGGCACCGGCTCCAGACTGTCCTGGGCAAAGTGCTGCAAGCCGAAGACCTCATCGACCATCAACCCTGCAAACACGTCGTTGTGCTCCACCACCAATATCCGCCGTTGCTTGCGCAAGGCAGGCAGTTCATGGCCGGGCTCATAACCATAAAAAAAGCCATGCAAATCCATGATCGGCAGCAGGCGCCCGCGCAGGTTAGCCACGCCCTTGACCCAGGGTTTGACCCCCGGCAATTGTGTAACGCGCGGCTCGTGCAGGACTTCGCTGACTTCGCCCATGGGCGCGACGTACCAATGCTCGCCCAAACGAAAGCCAATGCCGCTCCAGCTGTCCTGTCGGGTCGGCTGGGACGGCAGGTCCGCCGCCAGCAGACGACAGCGCTGGTCAATCTGCAGCAGCAGTTCGAAAGCCGTCAGCGACTCGGTCATGGCCGGACGATCAACCGGCCAGCACGTTGTTCAGGGTCTTGATCAGGGTGTCTTCGTCGACCGGTTTGGTCAGGTAGTCCTTGGCGCCCTGGCGCGTGCCCCAGACTTTGTCGGTTTCTTGATCCTTGGTGGTGATGATGATCACTGGAATATGCCCGGTTTCCGGGTCTTTGGTCAGCTGACGGGTCGCCTGGAAACCGTTGAGGCCGGGCATGACGATGTCCATCAGCACCGCGTCGGGTTTTTCCTGACGGGCCAGGGCCACGCCGTCGGCGCCGTTTTCGGCTTTCAACACCTCATGCCCGTGCTTTTCGAGCATGCCGGTCAGTTTGTACATTTCGGTCGGCGAGTCATCGACGATCAGAATACGTGCCATGGTCTTCCCCATTCTTGTCGACACCGGGCCCCATGGCCGAGCATCACTGTGCGTGTCCTACTGCGGCGAAACGGCGGCGAAGCCCGGGACATGGGCCTGAATCGCGTTCAGCAGTTCTTCCTTGCTGAAAGGTTTGGTCAAAAACTGGTCGGAACCGACGATCCGCCCCTTGGCCTTGTCGAACAACCCGTCCTTGGACGACAGCATAATCACTGGCGTGGACTTGAACGCACTGTTGTTCTTGATCAACGCGCAGGTCTGATAGCCATCCAGACGCGGCATCATGATGTCGACAAAGATGATGCCGGGGTGATTGTCGGCAATCTTGGCCAAGGCATCGAAACCATCGATTGCGGTGATGACTTCACAGCCCACGTTTTTCAACAGCGTTTCGGCGGTGCGACGAATCGTTTTCGAATCATCGATCACCATGACCTTCAAGGCGCTGGAATGCTGTTCCATAGTGGCTCTACCGTCGCCTTTGTGAATCAATATGTCCGTTTGCCACTCGTCGGTGGCCCGAAACCCTTGATACTCAAGGGCCAACACGGCATGGCAGCCTTTTTAGCACAGTCTCCCCATCCAATCTATCGGGCGACCCTGGCGGTGGTTTTTCCTTGACCGGGAACACACTCAGCGCCACTCTGACGCCACTTTTTCACAACACTTTCCACCCCAATTTCGAGGAAAACCCCATGAGCGTTCGCGTCGGGATTGTCATGGATCCTATCGCCAGCATCTCCTATAAAAAGGATAGCTCGCTGGCCATGCTGCTGGCCGCGCAAAAGCGTGGCTGGGAACTGTTCTATATGGAACAGCGCGATTTGTATCAGGCCGAGGGCGAGGCCCGCGCGCGGATGCGTCCGCTGAAAGTCTTCGCCGACCCGCACAAGTGGTTCGAACTGGGCGCCGAAAGCGACGCGCTGCTGAGCGATCTGGACGTGATCCTGATGCGCAAGGATCCGCCGTTCGACATGGAGTTCGTTTACTCCACTTACCTGCTGGAGCAAGCCGAGCGCGCCGGCGTACTGGTGGTGAACAAGCCGCAAAGCCTGCGTGACTGCAACGAAAAGCTGTTCGCCACGCTGTTCCCCCAGTGCACGCCGCCGACCATCGTCAGCCGTCGCCCGGACGTGTTGCGCGAATTCGCCGACCATCACGGTGACGTGATCCTCAAGCCGCTGGATGGCATGGGCGGTTCGTCGATCTTCCGTCACACCGCTGGCCACCCGAACCTGTCGGTGATTCTCGAAACCCTGACCTTGCATGGCCGTCAGCAGATCATGATCCAGGGTTACCTGCCAGCGATCGTTGATGGCGACAAGCGCATCCTGATGATCGACGGCGAGCCGGTGGATTACTGCCTGGCCCGGATTCCCGCGCTCGGTGAAACCCGTGGCAACCTCGCCGCCGGTGGCCGTGGCGAAGCCCGACCGCTGACCGAAAAAGATCGCTGGATTGCTGCACAAGTCGGCCCGACCCTGCGTGAGAAGGGCTTGCTGTTCGTCGGTCTCGACGTAATCGGTGAGCATCTGACCGAAATCAACGTCACCAGCCCGACCTGCATTCGCGAGATCGATAACGCATTCGGCACTGACATTGGTGGCCTTTTGATGGATGCCATCGATCAGAAGCTCAAGACTCGTTGATCGAGAACAGCCAAGAACCGACCAACATTGCGTTATCATCCCCGGCTTGTAAAAAACGCGATGTTGGTTTTCTTGTTATGACACTCCCGTCCGATCTGCCCGTTGAACTCGCCCACCGTGGCGTGCGTCCGGCTGATCGCCTCGGTTTTACCCTGTTTCTGGCGGCGCTGATTCACCTGGCCTTGCTGTTGGGCGTCGGGTTTTCCATGGTCGAACCCAAGCAAATCAGCAAAACCCTGGAAATCACCCTCGCCACTTTCAAAAGCGACAAGAAGCCTGAGAAAGCTGATTTTCTCGCCCAGGAAAATCAGGAAGGCAGCGGCACCCTGGAGAAAAAGGCGACACCCAAGACCACCGAGGTCGCGCCCTTCCAGGACAACAAGGTGCAGCAAGTCACCCCACCGCCGGCGGCCAAGCCTCAAGTGCAGGAAGCCGCGCCCAAGGCGTCTGTGACCACCGTCGCGCCGAAGCCGAAAAAAGCCGCAACCAAGACTGAAGAACCCAAGCCCCTGACCAAACCCCAAGTAGCGGCACCGACGTTCGACAGCGCGCAGCTGTCCAGCGACATCGCCAGCCTGGAAGCCGAACTGGCCAACGAACAACAGCTGTACGCCAAGCGCCCGCGCATCCACCGCTTGAGCGCCGCATCGACCATGCGCGACAAGGGTGCCTGGTACAAAGATGAATGGCGCAAGAAGGTCGAGCGCATCGGCAACCTCAACTACCCCGACGAAGCCCGGCGCAAACAGATTTACGGCAATTTGCGACTGATGGTCTCGATCAACCGCGACGGCTCGCTGTATGAAGTGCTGGTGCTGGAGTCTTCCGGCCAGCCGCTGCTGGACCAGGCGGCGCAGCGCATCGTAAGGCTCGCGGCACCGTTTGCACCGTTTACCGGGGATCTGTCGGACATCGATCGCCTGGAAATCATCCGCACCTGGAAGTTTGCGCGTGGGGACAAGCTCTCCAGCAACTGACACCCCACATTTGATCTGTGCCAACTGCCAAATTGCGGCATCCCCGGCTTGTCAGTTCGCCCCTCCAACGCCACACTAGCGCTCATGAAGAACGTCAGCCCCAGCTACCTCAAGCATCACTTCCTGATCGCCATGCCTCACATGGCCGACCCGAACTTTGCGCACACCTTGACCTACATCGTCGAGCACACGGCCAATGGTGCCATGGGGCTGGTGGTCAACCGCCCGCAGGACCTGAACCTGGCCGATATCCTCGAGCAATTGCGCCCCGATATCGAACCGCCAGTGCTCTGCCAGCATGTGCCGATCTTTATCGGCGGGCCGGTGCAAACCGATCGCGGTTTTGTCCTGCACCCGTCGGGAAAAACCTATCAGGCCACCGTTGATCTGGACGGCGAGTTGTCGCTGTCGACCTCCCAGGATGTGCTGTTCGCCATCGCCGACGGCGTCGGCCCCGCTAAAAGCGTGATCACCCTCGGCTACGCCGGTTGGGAAGCCGGGCAACTGGAAGCCGAACTGGCCGACAACGCCTGGCTGACCTGCCCGTTCCATGCCGACATCCTGTTCAACACCAGCAGCGAATTGCGCCTCGAAGCGGCGGCCAAGCACCTGGGTATCAATCTCAGCCTGCTCACCAGCCAGGCGGGGCACGCCTGATGGCCCTGCGGTTGATTTTGGGTTTCGACTACGGCACCAAACAGATCGGCGTTGCAGTCGGCCAGGTGATTACCGGCCAGGCCCGCGAGCTGTGCACCTTGAAGGCGCAAAACGGTATTCCCGACTGGAATCAGGTCGAAGCCCTGATTAAAGAGTGGAAACCCGACGCTGTGGTGGTCGGCCTGCCGCTGAACATGGACGGCACACCCAGCGACATGTGCCTGCGGGCCGAGAAGTTCGCCCGACGCCTGAACGGCCGCTACAACCTGCCCTTCTATACGCATGACGAGCGCCTGACCACTTTCGAGGCCAAGGGCGAACGACTGGTCCGTGGTGGCCAAAAAGGCAGTTACCGCGACAATCCGGTCGATGCCATCGCTGCCGCGCTGCTGCTGCAAGGCTGGCTCGACGAGAACACCGCACTGTTCGAATCCTGACCGCACCTAATTCTGAAGAGCCGCTGCGGCGTCTCCCTTAGCGACAACCCGAGCCACCACTCAAGCAGCATCGGCTGGGGACAAAGAAGGAGCAAACCATGAGCCTGCCCAATCCCGCCGAACTGATCAGCCAGATGGCGACCCGTCTCAAGGCTTATCTGGAAAACCGTGGCATCAGCGAACCGCGTTACATCGGTATTCGGACCGGTGGCGTCTGGGTCGCGCAGGCATTGCTCGATGAACTGGGCAGCGATGCGCCCCTGGGCACCCTGGACGTTTCGTTTTACCGCGACGACTTCAGCCAGAACGGCCTGCACCCACAAGTACGCCCATCGGCGCTGCCGTTCGAGATCGAAGGCCAGCACCTGGTGCTGATCGATGACGTGCTGATGAGCGGTCGGACCATCCGCGCCGCGATGAACGAACTCTTCGATTACGGCCGTCCGGCCAGCGTGACGCTGGTGTGCCTGCTGGATCTGGACGCCGGTGAACTGCCGATCCGCCCGAACGTGGTTGGCGCGACGCTGTCGCTGGCGGCCCACGAACGAGTGAAGCTGTCCGGCCCGGAACTCAAGCTCGAACTTCAAGACCTCGCCCTTTAATTCGCCCTATTGAGAGTCCCCCTCGCGATGACGCCTCTAGAAACCAAGCGCCCGCTGCAGCTCAATGATCAGGGCCAGCTGCGACACTTCCTCTCGCTCGACGGTTTGCGCCGCGAGTTGTTGACGGAAATCCTCGACACCGCCGACTCGTTCCTCGAAGTCGGCGCCCGGGCGGTGAAGAAAGTCCCGTTGCTGCGCGGCAAGACCGTGTGCAACGTGTTCTTCGAGAACTCCACCCGCACCCGCACCACCTTTGAACTGGCGGCCCAGCGGCTGTCGGCTGACGTGATCACCCTGAACGTGTCGACGTCGTCGGCGAGCAAGGGCGAAACCCTGCTCGACACCCTGCGCAACCTGGAAGCCATGGCCGCCGACATGTTCGTCGTGCGTCACGGTGATTCCGGCGCGGCGCACTTCATCGCCGAGCATGTCTGCCCGCAAGTGGCGATCATCAACGGTGGCGACGGCCGTCATGCCCACCCGACCCAGGGCATGCTCGACATGCTCACCATCCGTCGGCACAAGGGCGGCTTCGAAAACCTTTCGGTGGCCATCGTCGGCGACATCCTGCACTCGCGGGTAGCGCGCTCGAACATGCTGGCCCTGAAAACCCTCGGCTGCCCGGACATCCGCGTGATCGCGCCGAAAACCCTGCTGCCGATCGGCATCGAGCAGTACGGCGTGAAGGTCTACACCGACATGACCGAAGGCCTGAAAGACGTCGACGTGGTGATCATGCTGCGCCTGCAGCGTGAACGCATGACCGGCGGCCTGCTGCCGAGCGAAGGCGAGTTCTACCGCCTGTTCGGCCTGACCACCGCGCGCCTGGCCGGGGCCAAACCGGATTGCATCGTCATGCACCCGGGGCCGATCAACCGTGGGGTGGAGATTGAGTCGGCGGTGGCCGACGGTCCGCACTCGGTGATCCTCAACCAGGTGACCTACGGGATCGCGATTCGTATGGCTGTGCTGTCCATGGCCATGAGCGGGCAAACAGCCCAGCGCCAATTCGAGCAGGAGAACGCCCAGTGAAGCTCAGCATTCTCGGCGCACGCGTTATCGATCCGGCCAGCGGCCTGGATCAAGTGACTGATATCCACGTTGAAGCCTGCAAGATCGTCGCCCTTGGCGCCGCTCCAGCGGGTTTCGTTGCAGTAGACACCATCGACGCCAAGGGCCTGGTGGCGGCCCCGGGTCTGGTTGACCTGAACGTTGCCCTGCGCGAGCCGGGCTACAGCCGCAAAGGTTCGATTGCCAGCGAGACCCGCGCCGCTGCCGCCGGTGGCGTGACCAGCCTGTGCTGCCCACCGAAAACCAAACCGGTACTGGACACCTCGGCGGTGGCCGAACTGATCCTCGACCGCGCCCGCGAAGCCGGCAACACCAAAGTCTTCCCGATCGGCGCCCTGAGCAAAGGCCTGGATGGCGAACAGCTGGCCGAACTGGTCGCCTTGCGCGATGCCGGCTGCGTAGCCTTCGGCAATGGTCTGGAGAGTTTCCGCAACACCCGTACCCTGTGCCGGGCGCTGGAATACGCGGCGACGTTCGACCTGACGGTGATTTTCAACTCGCAGGACCATGATCTGGCCGAAGGTGGCCTGGCCCATGAAGGCCCGACTGCAAGTTTCCTCGGTTTGCCGGGCATTCCGGAAACCGCCGAAACCGTGGCCCTGGCCCGGGATCTGCTGCTGGTCGAACAAAGCGGCGTGCGTGCGCACTTCAGCCAGCTCACCAGCGCCCGCGGTGTGGCGCTGATCGCCCAGGCCCAGGCCCGTGGCCTGAAGGTCACGGCAGACGTGGCGTTGTATCAGCTGATCCTCACCGACGAAGCGCTGATCGACTTCAGCAGCCTCTATCACGTCCAGCCGCCGCTGCGCACCCGTGCGGACCGCGATGGCCTGCGGGCAGCGCTGAAGTCGGGGGTGGTGTCAGCCATTTCCAGCCATCATCAGCCCCATGAACGCGATGCCAAACTGGCGCCGTTCGGTGCCACCGAGCCGGGCATCAGCAGTGTTGAACTGCTGCTGCCGCTGGCGATGACATTGGTGGAAGACGGTTTGCTGGACTTGCCAACGCTGCTAGCACGACTCAGCGCTGGCCCTGCCGAAGCGTTGCGTCTGCCGGCGGGCAAGCTGGCTGTGGGTGGGCCAGCAGATATCGTACTGTTCGACCCTGCGGCCTCGACCGTTGCCGGTGAGACCTGGCTGTCCAAGGGCGAAAACTGCCCGTTCATAGGTCACAGCCTGCCGGGTGTGGTGCGTTACACCCTGGTGGATGGGCGGATTAGCCACCAGGCGTAAAACCGCGTTGCTCCAATCGCGGGCAAGCCCGCTCCCACAGGGTTATCGGTTGGCCGCAAGATTTGCGGACAATACACATTCACTGTGGGAGCGGGCTTGCCCGCGATGACTTACTGGAAGGCGCCTCTGTTCTGCGCGTTGCGAATCGACACTTGGTCATTCAACGTCCAGAAGTCATACAACACCCCCAGAAAGAACAACCCGCCCGTCACCAGGTACAGCAACCCGCTGATCCACTTTCCCTGGTACATCCGGTGTACGCCGAAAACCCCGAGAAACGTCAGCAGAATCCACGCAACGTTGTATTCGATGGGCCCGGCGGTGAAACGCAGGTCCGCTTCACGATCCATGGCCGGAATCAGAAACAGGTCGATCAGCCAGCCGATACCCAGCAAACCGAAGGTAAAAAACCAGATCGTCCCGGTCACCGGCTTGCCGTAATAGAAGCGGTGAGCCCCGGTAAAACCGAAAATCCACAACAGGTAACCAATCACTTTGCTGTGTGTGTCTTGCTCTGAAACGGGGTGTTGATAGGTGTTCATGGATGACCTCGACTCACACGATAGAGAAATATTCTTGAATTCTTTGTGACTTTTTTACAGGCGGCCGACATACGGCAAATGCTACCTTCACTCCTGTCAAAGCCTTGTAATGCCTGACTTTTGTCCGACAACTCACGGCAATTTTGCCGCTTTTTAGTTCCGTCGCCCCCAGCCTGGATCGACCAACGGCCTCGGAAGGGCCAAAAAAGCTGTTATAAAGTTGCGCGTTCACCCATATGAGCCTTGCCTAATGCGTCCATTTTTCAAGACATGGCTAACCATTTGCCTATTATTGCCCCTGGCCGCCCACGCCACCAATCGTGAGCAACGTCTTCCCAACGTTAATGGTTACACCCCAAAATCCCACGTTTCTGCTCCTTCGAGCAAAAACAATAAACAGACAGTAAAACGCTCCAGCCAACTGAGCAGCATAAACAGCAAGCTAGTCCCGCCGATGGCGAGCAAGGAAAGCAGCAACGTGCTGAGCCGCGCGGTAAACGTGCTCGGTACACCTTATCGTTGGGGTGGCAGCAGCCCAAGTAAAGGGTTCGATTGCAGCGGTCTGGTGAAATACGCGTTCAACGACGCCACGTTTGACTTGCCCCGTACCTCGAACGCCATGGCCAGCGGTCATGGCGAGAAAGTCGATCGCAACGATCTGAAGCCAGGCGACCTGATTTTCTTCAAACTCAAGAGCCGCCGGGTGAATCACGTTGCTATCTACCTGGGCAACGACCGCTTCATCCACGCACCACGTCGTGGCAAGTCGGTGAGCATCGACACCCTGAAGAAACCGTATTGGGAAAGCCACTACGTGGTTGCCAAGCGGGTTCTGCCGAAAGAACAGAACGCGTTGCGGGTTGTTCAGCGTTGATCCAACACCGATCGTTCCCACGCTCTGCGTTGGAACGATCAACTTCCTGTCAGAAGTTATCCGGCGACCGCGCCTTCTCCCGCGCATGCTCGCGGCTGATCACGCCCTTGGTCACCAGCTCCTTCAGGCACATATCCAGTGTCTGCATCCCCAGCGACCCTCCGGTCTGAATCGACGAGTACATCTGCGCCACCTTGTCTTCGCGGATCAGGTTACGGATCGCCGAAGTGCCGAGCATGATTTCGTGGGCGGCAACTCGCCCGCCGCCGATTTTCTTGATCAATGTCTGGGACACCACCGCCAGCAACGACTCGGAGAGCATTGAGCGCACCATCGATTTCTCGTCGCCCGGAAACACGTCCACGACCCGGTCGATGGTTTTCGCCGCCGACGTGGTGTGTAGCGTGCCGAACACCAAGTGACCGGTCTCGGCGGCAGTCAAAGCTAGCCGTATAGTCTCCAGATCACGCATTTCCCCTACCAGAATCACGTCCGGGTCTTCGCGAAGGGCCGAGCGCAGCGCCGTGGCGAAGCTGCGGGTATCACGGTGGACTTCACGCTGATTGATCAGGCATTTGCGCGATTCATGGACGAACTCGATGGGGTCTTCGATGGTGAGGATGTGATGATGGCGATGGTTGTTCAGGTAATCGATCATCGCCGCCAGCGTGGTGGACTTGCCCGATCCGGTCGGGCCGGTCACCAGCACCAGGCCTCGCGGGGCTTCGGTAATCTTGCGAAACACTTCCCCCATGCCCAGATCGTCCATGCTCAGGACCTTGGACGGAATGGTCCGAAATACCGCGCCAGCACCACGGTTCTGGTTGAAGGCATTGACCCGAAAACGCGCCACGCCGGGCACTTCGAAGGAAAAGTCGGTTTCAAGATGCTTCTCGAAGTCCACCCGCTGGAGGTCGTTCATGATGTCGTAGATCAGGTCATGCACCTCCTTGTGGTCCAGGGCCGGCAGGTTGATGCGTCGCACATCGCCGTCGACACGGATCATCGGTGGCAGGCCGGCGGACAGGTGCAGGTCAGACGCGCCTTGTTTGGCGCTGAAAGCCAGCAGCTCAGTGATATCCATAGCGCTCCTCAATTCCAGTAGAATGCCGCGAACCTTCAGACCGCTGGCGCCTCTTGATGTCCACGATAGCAGACAACATTCTTCAGGTTAGTTCACGCATCCAGGCAGCAGCCAAAGCCGCCCACCGCGATGAGAACAGCATCCAGCTGCTGGCCGTGAGCAAGACCAAGCCCGCCGAGGCCCTGCGTGAAGCCTATGCCGCCGGGATCCGTGACTTTGGCGAAAACTATCTGCAGGAAGCCTTGAGCAAACAGCTCGAGTTGGCCGACCTGCCCTTGATCTGGCACTTCATCGGCCCCATTCAATCGAACAAGACTCGCGCTATCGCCGAGCATTTCGACTGGGTGCATTCCGTGGATCGCTTGAAAATCGCACAACGCCTGTCCGAACAACGCCCTGCCGATATGCCTCCATTGAACATCTGCATTCAGGTCAACGTCAGTGGTGAAGCCAGCAAGTCCGGCTGCACTCCGGCCGACCTGCCCGCCCTGGCCCATGCCATCAGCGCTCTGCCGCGCTTGAAATTGCGCGGGCTGATGGCGATTCCCGAGCCGACTGAAGATCGCGCCGCCCAGGATGCAGCCTTTGCTGCCGTGCAGAGCCTGCAAGCCAGCCTGAATCTGCCACTCGACACACTTTCCATGGGCATGAGCCACGACCTCGAGTCGGCCATTGCCCAGGGCGCCACTTGGGTCCGTATCGGTACGGCCCTGTTTGGCGCCCGCGATTACAGTCGACCATGAACATGGCTGACTCACCTATCTATAAGGACCTGACATGAGCAAGACTCGTATTGCCTTTATCGGAGCCGGCAACATGGCCGCCAGCCTGATCGGCGGCCTGCGCGCCAAAGGTCTGGACGCCGCGCAGATCCGCGCCAGCGATCCGGGTGAAGAAACCCGTGCCCGCGTGAGCGCCGAATACGGCATCGAAGTGTTCGCCGACAACGCCGAAGCCATTCAGGGCGTGGACGTGATCGTGCTGGCGGTCAAACCGCAGGCGATGAAAGCCGTTTGCGAAGCCATTCGCCCAAACCTCAAGCCGAACCAACTGGTGGTTTCGATTGCGGCCGGCATCACCTGCGCCAGCATGAAAAACTGGCTGGGTGCCCAGCCTATCGTGCGCTGCATGCCCAACACCCCGGCGCTGCTGCGCCAGGGCGTGAGCGGTTTGTTCGCCACCAGCGAAGTGAGCGCCGAACAACGCCAGCAAGCTGAAGAGCTGCTGTCGGCGGTTGGCATTGCCCTGTGGCTGAACGAAGAACAGCAACTGGACGCGGTCACCGCCGTTTCCGGCTCGGGCCCGGCGTATTTCTTCCTGCTGATCGAAGCCATGACCGCCGCTGGCGTGAAGCTCGGTCTGCCAGCGGACATCGCCGCACAACTGACCGTGCAAACCGCTTTGGGTGCTGCACACATGGCAGTCGCAAGCGATGTCGACGCGGCTGAACTGCGTCGTCGCGTGACGTCGCCTGCGGGCACCACCGAAGCGGCGATCAAGTCGTTTCAGGCCGGCGGCTTCGAAGCCCTGGTAGAAAAAGCACTCGGCGCCGCTGCGCACCGCTCGGCCGAGATGGCTGAGCAACTCGGTCGCTAATCAGCTCTTACAAAGGAATCAATGATGCTCGGACTCAATGACGCTGCCATTTTTGTGATTCAAACCCTGAGCAGCCTGTATCTGCTGATCGTGCTGCTGCGCTTCATCCTGCAACTGGTGCGGGCGAACTTCTACAACCCGCTCTGCCAGTTCGCCGTGAAAGCCACTCAACCGCTGCTCAAGCCATTGCGTCGGGTTATCCCGAGCATGTTCGGGCTGGACATGTCGTCGCTGGTACTGGCGTTGATCGTGCAAATGGCACTGTATGCGGTCATCCTGCTGCTCCGTGGCTACGAGGTTGACGTGCTGTTTCTGGCACCGTGGGCATTGATTGGTATCTTTGCGCTGTTTTTGAAGATCCTGTTCTGGGCGATGATTATCAGCGTGATTCTGTCCTGGGTTGCTCCGGGGAGCCACAATCCGGGCGCAGAACTGGTCCAGCAGATCACTGAGCCGGTACTCGCGCCGTTCCGCCGGATCGTGCCGAACCTGGGCGGCCTGGACATCTCGCCGATCTTCGCGTTTATCGCGCTGCAGTTGCTGCAAAGCTGGCTGATTCCACGCCTTGCGTACTACGCCCTCATGCCGAAGGAACTGTTCGGTCTGATCTGATGAGCTACTTTCGCTGGGACGGTGATGACCTGATTCTGGAGTGTCACCTGCAACCTGCGGCCCGCAGCGATGATTTCTGCGGGCTGCATGGCGATCGCCTGAAGATCCGCCTGACCGCACCGCCCGTTGAAGGCAAGGCCAATGCGTACCTGATGGCATTTCTGGCCAAGGCGTTCGGGGTTTCCAAGAGTCAGGTGAGTTTGATCAGCGGTGAGCTGAGCCGGCAGAAGCGGGTGCGGATCTGTTCGCCGAAGAAGCTGCCTGATTTGCCGGAATTGACCCTGCCTTGATCATTCCCACGCGCAGCAAAGGAATGCCTCAATGGACGCTCCGCGTCCCTGCCGAAGCGGACGCAGAGCGTCCATTGAGGCATTCCCACGCGGAGCGTGGGAACGATCATGGGTCGTCGCTTGCTGCTACGGGCAGCGGTCTTTAGACTTACGCCTCATTTCAATGAGAGCAGGGTCGATGCCAGCTGCCTTCCCCCCCGATTCTGTTGGTCTGGTGACGCCGCAAGTGGCGCACTTCAGTGACCCCCTGGCCCTGGCCTGCGGACGTTCGCTGCCCGCTTATGACCTGATCTACGAAACCTACGGCACGCTGAACGCTACGGCGAGCAATGCCGTGCTGATCTGCCACGCCTTGTCCGGTCACCATCACGCTGCCGGCTTCCACAGCCCCGACGACCGCAAACCCGGTTGGTGGGACAGCTGCATCGGCCCCGGCAAGCCGATCGACACCAACAAGTTTTTCGTGGTCAGCCTGAATAATCTCGGCGGCTGCAACGGCTCCACCGGCCCCAGCAGCATCAATCCGGAAACGGGCAAGCCATTCGGTGCCGACTTCCCGGTACTGACCGTGGAAGACTGGGTCCACAGCCAGGCACGTCTCGCCGACTTGCTCGGCATCCGCCAATGGGCGGCGGTGATCGGCGGCAGCCTCGGCGGCATGCAGGCCTTGCAGTGGACCATCACCTACCCGGACCGCGTGCGGCACTGCCTGGCCATCGCCTCGGCACCGAAACTGTCGGCGCAGAACATCGCGTTCAACGAAGTTGCACGCCAGGCGATCCTCACCGACCCGGAGTTCCACGGCGGCTCGTTCCAGGAAGCGGGTGTGATCCCCAAGCGCGGGCTGATGCTGGCGCGGATGGTCGGGCACATCACGTACCTGTCCGACGACTCCATGGGCGAGAAATTCGGTCGCGGCCTGAAGAGCGAAAAGCTCAACTACGACTTCCACAGCGTCGAGTTTCAGGTCGAAAGCTACCTGCGGTATCAGGGCGAAGAGTTTTCCGGACGTTTCGACGCCAACACCTACCTGCTGATGACCAAGGCGCTGGACTACTTCGACCCGGCAGCGAACTTCGACAATGATCTGGCGAAAACCTTCGCCAATGCCCAGGCCAGGTTCTGCGTGATGTCCTTCACCACCGACTGGCGCTTCTCCCCTGCCCGCTCGCGGGAACTGGTGGACGCGCTGATGGCGGCCAGGAAAGACGTGTGCTACCTGGAGATCGATGCTCCGCAAGGTCACGATGCCTTCCTGATTCCGATCCCACGGTACTTGCAGGCCTTCAGCAATTACATGAACCGAATAGCGCTTTGAGGAAGACATGAGAGCCGATCTGGAAATCATCCAGGAATGGATCCCCGCCGGCAGCCGCGTGCTCGATCTCGGTTGCGGTGACGGCGAGTTGCTGACCTGGCTGCGTGACCACAAACAGGTCACCGGCTATGGCCTGGAAAACGACCCGGACAACATTGCCGAGTGCGTGGCCAAGGGCATCAACGTCATCGAGCAGGACCTGGACAAGGGCTTGGGCAACTTCGCCAGCAACAGCTTCGACATCGTGGTCATGACCCAGGCCCTGCAAGCTGTGCACTACCCGGACAAGATCCTCGACGAAATGCTGCGGGTCGGTCGCCAATGCATCATCACCTTCCCCAACTTCGGTCACTGGCGTTGCCGCTGGTACCTGGCGAGCAAGGGCCGGATGCCTGTTTCGGAGTTTCTGCCGTACACCTGGTACAACACGCCGAACATCCACTTCTGCACTTTCGAAGACTTTGAAGCGCTGTGTCGCGAACGTGAAGCCAAGGTCATTGATCGGCTTGCCGTGGATCAACAGCATCGGCATGGGTGGGCCAGTAAGCTATGGCCTAATCTGTTAGGTGAGATCGGCATCTATCGCGTCAGCAGCCCCGGTCTGCCGGACCACAAGGTCGCGGTCTGAATCACGACACTTCGAGGAGAACGATCATGGGTCGTCTAGCGCTGTTTTTACTTACTGCCTGCCTGAGCATTACCACCATGGCCGCCGATGTCATCAAGGGCGAGCGCAAGGAAACCTTTGGCGATGTGACGGTGCACTACAACACCTTCAACTCCACCTTCCTGACGCCGGAGATCGCCAAAGCGGCCGAGCTGACCCGCAGCAAGAATCAGGGCGTGATCAACGTCTCGGTACTGAAGGAAGGTAAACCACAGACAGCTCAGGTCAGCGGCACGGTCAAAGACCTGACCAGCCAAAGCATCCCGCTGAAGTTCAAGCAGATCACTGAAACAGGCGCGGTGTACTACATCGCCCAGTTCCCGGTGGATCAGCAGGAAATCCGCACCTTTGACATCAAGGTGCAGACCGGCGACAAAACCAACACCATCAGTTTCCAACAAGAGCTTTTCCCCGGCCAATGATGAATTTCACGCAACTCGTACTGGCCAGCCATAACGCCGGCAAACTCAAGGAACTCCAGGCCATGCTCGGCGAATCGGTGCACTTGCGCTCGATCGGTGAGTTCAGCAGCGTCGAGCCTGAAGAAACCGGCCTGTCGTTCGTCGAGAACGCCATTCTCAAGGCCCGCAATGCCTCGCGCATTTCCGGTCTGCCAGCCTTGGCCGACGATTCGGGGCTGGCGGTGGATTTCCTCGGCGGGGCGCCGGGTATCTATTCGGCCCGCTACGCTGACGGTAAAGGCGATGCGGCGAACAACGCCAAACTGCTCGACGTCATGAAAGACGTGCCACAAGCCGAGCGCGGCGCGCAGTTCGTCTGCGTGTTGGCGCTGGTGCGTCATGCCGACGATCCGTTGCCGATCCTCTGCGAAGGCCTGTGGCATGGGCGCATCCTGACCCAGGCCAGTGGTGAACAGGGCTTTGGCTACGACCCGCTGTTCTGGGTGCCGGAACGCGAGTGCTCCAGTGCCGAGCTTAAGCCCAGCGACAAGAACCAGATCAGTCACCGCGCCCGTGCAATGGATCTACTGCGCCAGCGTCTGGGCTTGAAATGACCATTGAATCATCCGCGTCGCCGCTGATCTTCGGCGGCGCGCAATCGCCTCGGGCCGCTTTGCCTGTGCTGCCGCCCCTGGCGCTGTACATCCACATTCCGTGGTGTGTACGCAAATGCCCCTATTGCGACTTCAACTCCCACACCGCCAGCCCGGTGCTGCCGGAAGAAGAGTATGTCGACGCCTTGCTGGCCGACCTAGATCAGGATCTGCATGCGGTCTATGGCCGCGAGCTGAGTTCGATCTTCTTTGGTGGCGGCACGCCGAGCCTGTTCAGTGCTGAAGCGTTGGGCCGCTTGCTCAAGGGTGTCGAGCAACGTATTCCGTTTGCCAGCGACATCGAAATCACCCTGGAAGCCAACCCTGGAACGTTCGAGCAGGAGAAATTCCGCGCCTACCGGGCGCTGGGCATCAATCGCTTGTCGATCGGCATCCAGAGTTTTCAGGAAGAGAAACTCAAGGCCCTGGGGCGGATCCACAACGGTGATGAAGCCGTGCGTGCCGCCGGCATGGCCCGTCAGGCAGGTTTCGACAACTTCAACCTGGACCTGATGCATGGTTTGCCCGATCAGTCCCTGGACGACGCCCTGAACGACCTGCGCCAGGCCATTGCCCTGAAGCCGACGCACCTGTCCTGGTATCAGCTGACCCTGGAGCCGAACACGGTGTTCTGGAACCAGCCGCCGACGCTGCCGGAAGATGACGCCCTGTGGGACATTCAAGAGGCCGGCCAGGCGCTGTTGGCCGAGCACGGTTACGCACAATACGAAGTCTCGGCCTATGCCCGGCCCGGCCGTCCGGCGCGGCATAACCTCAATTACTGGAGTTTCGGCGACTTCATCGGCATCGGCGCCGGTGCCCACGGCAAGCTCAGCCATCCGGACGGGCGCATCGTACGCACCTGGAAGACTCGCCTGCCGAAGGATTACCTCAATCCGGCCAAAAGCTTCAAGGCTGGCGAGAAAGCGCTGACCAACGAAGAACTGCCGTTCGAGTTCCTGATGAACGCCTTGCGCCTGACCGAGGGCGTCGAAGCGCGGTTGTATACGGAGCGCACCGGGCTGCCCCTGGAAAGCCTCGCCGAAGGCCGTCGCGAGGCCGAACAAAGTGGCTTGTTGCAGGTCGAACCGTCACGTCTGGCGGCCACGCTGCGCGGACAACTCTTTCTCAATGACTTGCTGCAGAATTTTCTGACATAAGGAAACCGAATGGATCTGGTACTCGACCTGCTCGCCACCGTGTCCCGCTGGAGTCGTAGCAACCTGTCGGAAATCTCTCTGGCACTGGTGGGCTGTTTGCTGGTGCTGTTTGGCGCCGACATCAAAGGCTGGGTCGACCAACGCCTGGGCAGCATCGCCGGCGCCTTGCGCGTCCCGCTGATGGCCCTGCTGTGCATGGTCGGCAGCGGCGTGGCGCTGATCTATGCAACACCATGGATCATCAAAGGCCTGAGCCAGTTCAACAACTACAGCCTGGCGCCGGTGTTGTTGGTGGTGCTGGTGTTGATCGGCGTCGTCGCAGACCGCCGCTGAGTGCTGATGATCGTTCCCACGCTCTGCGTGGGAATGCAGCCAGGGACGCTCCGCGTCCTATTCAGAGCCGAACGCAGAGCGTCCGTTGAGGCATTCCCACGCGGAGCGTGGGAACGATCACAGCATTGTGGTTTAGGACTGTTTTTCGAACTTCAAATCCCACACGCCATGCCCAAGACGTTCGCCGCGGCGTTCGAACTTGGTGATCGGGCGTTCAGCCGGGCGTGGAACGCACTTGCCGTCTTCAGCCAGGTTGCGATAACCCGGCGCAACGTTCATCACTTCCAGCATGTACTCGGCATACGGTTCCCAGTCGGTGGCCATGTGCAGCACACCGCCGACCTTCAACTTGCTGCGCACCAGTTCAGCGAACGATGCCTGAACGATACGACGCTTGTGGTGACGACTCTTGTGCCACGGGTCCGGGAAAAACAGCATCAGGCGATCGAGGCTGTTGTCGGCAATGCAACGGTTGAGCACTTCGATCGCATCGCAATCGTAGACGCGCAGGTTGGTCAGGCCCTGAGTCAGCACGCCATTGAGCAACGCGCCAACACCCGGACGGTGCACCTCCACGCCGATGAAGTCCTGCTCCGGCGAGGCCGCGGCCATTTCCAGCAGCGAATGGCCCATGCCGAAACCGATTTCCAGCGAGCGCGGTGCCGAGCGACCGAACACCTGGTCGAAGTCCACCGGCGCATCGGCCAAAGGCAGTACGAACAGCGGCGTACCTTGGTCCAGGCCGCGCTGCTGGCCTTCGGTCATGCGCCCGGCGCGCATCACGAAACTCTTGATGCGGCGGTGTTGGCGCTCTTCGCCTTCTTCCGTCTGGATAGGCGTGTCGTTTGATTCAGTCATCAATGGCTCTTACTTGATCAGACCATCCAGCGGCGAGGAGGCGCTGGCATAGAGTTTTTTCGGCATGCGGCCGGCGAGGTAGGCCAAGCGACCTGCAACGATGGCGTGTTTCATGGCTTCAGCCATCATGATCGGCTGCTGGGCATGGGCGATGGCCGAGTTCATCAGCACCGCTTCACAGCCCAGCTCCATGGCGATGGTGGCGTCGGAGGCAGTACCGACACCGGCATCCACCAGCACCGGAATTTTCGCCTCTTCGAGGATGATCTGCAGGTTGTACGGGTTGCAGATCCCCAGGCCCGAGCCGATCAGACCAGCCAGCGGCATGACCGCGATACAGCCGATTTCCGCCAGTTGACGGGCAATGATCGGATCATCGCTGGTGTACACCATCACGTCGAAACCTTCCTTGACCAGCACTTCGGCGGCCTTGAGGGTTTCGATCACGTTGGGGAACAGGGTTTTCTGATCCGCCAGCACTTCCAGCTTCACCAGGTTGTGGCCGTCGAGCAGCTCACGGGCCAGGCGGCAGGTGCGCACAGCCTCGGTAGCGTCGAAGCAGCCGGCGGTGTTAGGCAGGAAGGTGTAGCGATCCGGTGACAGGACTTCGAGCAGGTTCGGTTCGCCCGGGTTCTGGCCGAGGTTGGTGCGGCGCACGGCGAAGGTGACGATCTCGGCACCCGAGGCTTCGATGGCCAGGCGGGTTTCTTCCATGTCACGGTACTTGCCGGTGCCTACCAGCAAACGCGACTGGTAAGTACGACCGGCCAAGACGAAGGGCTTGTCGCTACGAACGATGCTCATGGGAAATCCTCTGTAGGGGTGAGGTTCTTGCAGAATATTCTGTGGCCGCTCGGGCCTAGCGGCTAGCCGCCGCCGATGGCGTGTACCACTTCGACCGAATCGCCGTCGTTCAGCGTGGTTTCTGCGTGCTGGCTGCGCGGGACGATATCCAGATTGAGTTCGACCGCCACCCGGCGTCCAGTCAGTTCCAGACGGGTCAGCAGGGCCGCAACGGTTTCACCGTCGGGCAGTTCAAGGGATTCGCCGTTCAATTGAATGCGCATACCGAATGCCGCCATCATTTTTAGGGGCTGGCATTCTAGCCCGATCAGTCAGGCCGACCCAAGCCATTCGTCACGAAATGGACCGCGTGGTCAGCTCAACCGCCAAGCGGCAAGCCCCAGGCAAACCCAGCCGACCAGGAACGCCAGGCCACCGAAGGGCGTAACGATCCCGAGCTTGCTGATGCCCGTTATCGTCAGCAGGTACAGGCTGCCGGAAAACAACAGAATGCCAATAGCAAATGATGCGCCGGCCCAGGTAATCAGTCGACCGGGAATTTGCGTGGCGAGCAGCGCTACACCCAGCAACGCCAGGGTGTGCACCAGTTGATAGGTGACGCCCGTATGGAAAATCGCCAGGTAGTCGGCGCTCAAGCGGCTTTTCAGGCCATGGGCAGCGAATGCGCCCAAGGCAACACCGGTGAAGCCGAAAAAAGCAGCCAGCATCAGGAAGCCACGCAACATGAGAACTCCAGTCAGACTCGATCAACAGGGTCTGTATAATGGCCGGCTCAACGGGTTCGGCCAAGCCATCTCTATGCTGCAGTTAATTTTACGTCGCTTCACAAAGGTCCTGCTCTGGTTCGCGGGCGGCAGCGTATTGCTGGTGTTGCTGTTTCGGGTGGTGCCGCCACCGGGAACGGCGCTGATGGTCGAGCGCAAGATCGAATCCTGGTTCGACGGCGAACCCATCGACGTGCAACGCACCTGGAAACCTTGGGATGAAATCTCCGACGACCTGAAAGTCGCAGTGATTGCCGGTGAAGATCAGAAGTTTCCCGAGCATTGGGGCTTTGATATCGGCGCGATTCAGGCGGCGTTTGCGCATAACGAACGCGGCGGCTCAATTCGCGGCGCCAGCACCCTGAGCCAGCAAGTGTCGAAGAACCTGTTTCTGTGGTCTGGCCGCAGCTGGTTGCGCAAGGGCCTGGAGGCCTGGTTTACCGGGCTGATCGAGGTATTGTGGCCCAAGCAGCGAATTCTTGAGGTGTACCTCAACAGCGTCGAGTGGGATGAAGGCGTGTTTGGCGCCGAAGCGGCGGCCCGGCATCACTTTGGTGTGGGCGCTCGCTCGATATCCCGACAGCAGGCGAGTTTGCTGGCTGCGGTACTGCCGAACCCGCGGGTGTGGAGCGCCAGCCATCCAACCTCTTACGTTGCAAGACGGGCCGGGTGGATTCGCCAGCAGATGAGTCAGTTGGGCGGGGACAGTTATTTGCTCGGCCTCAACGATTCGCGCCGGGCGCCTTGGTCTCAGTAACTTGACGCAAATCCTGTAGGAGTTCGGTGTAAGCGGGCATAAACAAAAACGCCCCGATCAATGATCGGGGCGTTTTTTATTGCCGGAGCGCAGGTTATGCGGCGATCGACAACTTGAGCTTGTTCATCGCGCTCTTCTCGAGCTGACGAATACGCTCGGCCGACACGTTGTACTTCTGCGCCAGGTCGTGCAGCGTGGCTTTTTCTTCTGCCAGCCAGCGCTGGTAGAGGATATCGCGGCTGCGGTCGTCCAGCACTTCAAGCGCTTCGTGCAGGTTGTGGTTGGAGTTGTCGCTCCAGTCGGCGTCTTCCAGTTGACGGGCCGGATCGTACCGGTGGTCTTCCAGATAGTTGGCGGGCGACTGGAATGCACTGTCGTCGTCCGCTTCCGCGGCCGGGTCGAAAGCCATGTCATGGCCGGTCAGGCGACTTTCCATTTCGCGCACTTCCCGTGGCTCTACGCCCAGGCTTTCCGCCACGCGATGGACTTCCTCGTTGTTCAGCCAGGCCAGACGTTTCTTCTGGCTGCGCAGGTTGAAGAACAGCTTGCGCTGAGCCTTGGTGGTCGCGACTTTCACGATCCGCCAGTTGCGCAGGATGAACTCGTGGATTTCCGCCTTGATCCAGTGCACCGCAAAGGACACCAGGCGAACACCCATTTCCGGGTTGAAACGCTTGACCGCTTTCATCAGGCCGACGTTGCCTTCCTGGATCAGGTCAGCCTGGGCCAGGCCGTAGCCGGAATAGCTACGGGCAATGTGTACGACAAAACGCAGGTGGGCGAGCACCATCTGCCGAGCCGCCCCCAAATCCTGCTCATAATAGAGACTCTCGGCCAGTTCACGCTCCTGCTCCGGTGTCAGCAATGGAATGCTGTTCACCGTGTGCACATAGGCCTCCAGGTTCGCACCCGGGACCAGAGCATATGCAGGCTGCAAAGAATTGGTCATACGAAAAAACCTCCGACTTACATAACTCGTGCAGTTCAGCACTGCGAAAATTGACCGGAAACCAAAAGGCAAGTTCCCATAAACGCTGAAAGGTCAATACGAGCAAAATGATATTACTTTGGCGCAAGCTCCCGCAGGTGGCGTGCGACTGCAATCCATGCACCGATATACCCCAACAGCACCGCGCCAAGCAAGAGCGATAGACCGTCGGCAACTGGCACTCCGGCCAGCGCAAAATCACTGCCGTACAAACCGGCCAGTCCAACTACCGCGTCGTTCAGCCAGTTCAGGCCGAACGCCAATACACCCCAGGAAAGAATCCCCGCACCGAAGCCATAAAGCGCGCCCATATACAGAAAGGGCCTGCGCACATAGCTGTCAGTGCCGCCGACGAGTTTAATCACTTCTATCTCTGTGCGGCGGTTTTCAATATGAAGACGAATGGTATTGCCTATCACCAAAAGTAATGCAGAAACCAAAAGCACGGTCAGACCGAAGACAAAACGGTCGCCCAGCTTGAGGATGGCTGCCAGACGCTCGACCCAGACTAGATCAAGTTGCGCTTGTTGTACCTTCGGCAATTCGGAAAGTTTTTGTCTCAATGCTTCAAGCGCGGGTTTGTCGACCTCATTCGGGGTCACCAGGACCACGCCCGGCAGCGGGTTTTCCGGGAGTTCCTTGAGCGCTTCGCCCAGTCCGGACTGCTGCTGGAACTCTTCCAGTGCCTGATCGCGACCCACGTATTCGGCGTCGGCCACGCCGGGCATGCCCTTGATCTGCTCGCGCAACGACTCGCCTTGTTCAGGACCGGCATCGAGTTGCAGGTACAGGGAAATCTGCGCCGCACGCTGCCAGGAACCACCGAGGCGCTCGACGTTATTCAGCAAAAGTGACAGACCCATCGGCAAACTGAGGGCAACTGCCATCACCATGCAGGTGAAAAAGCTGCCGATGGGGTGTTTGCCCAAGCGGCGCAAGCTGTCCAGCAGACTCGCACGATGGCTTTCGACCCAGGCGCGGAACAGCGTAGAGAAATCCGGACCATCGTCATCGTCGCGCTTTTTCTTCTGCTGCGGTTGCGGATCGGCGGCCTTCGGGGCCACGCGCTCGGAAACCTTGGGGCTACGTGTTGCACTCATACGCCAGCCTCCCCGTCACCAATCAATCGGCCACGCTGCAGCGTGAGCATGCGATGACGCATGCGGGCAATCAATGCCAGGTCGTGACTGGCGATCAGCACACTGGTGCCCAGACGGTTGATGTCTTCGAACACGCCCATGATTTCTGCCGCCAGACGCGGGTCGAGGTTACCGGTGGGTTCGTCCGCCAGCAGCAAGGCTGGACGGTGAACGATGGCGCGGGCGATGCCGACGCGCTGTTGCTGGCCGGTGGACAGGTCGCCGGGGTAGAGATCGGTTTTGTCCGAGAGCGCCACGCGCTCCAGGGCCGAGTCCACGCGCTTGGCGACTTCGGCCTTGGACAGGCCAAGGATCTGCAACGGCAACGCGACGTTGTTGAACACCGTGCGATCGAACAGCAACTGGTGGTTCTGAAACACCACGCCGATTTGCCGGCGCAGGAACGGAATCTGCGCATTGCTGATGGTGCTCAGGTCTTGCCCTGCCAGCAGCAATTTGCCGGTGGTCGGACGCTCCATGGCCAGCAACAGCCGCAACAAGGTGCTTTTGCCAGCGCCGGAATGGCCGGTGACAAACAAGAATTCGCCCCGACGGACTCGAAAGCTCAGCTCATGCAAGCCGACGTGACCATTCGGGTAGCGTTTACCGACCTGTTCGAAACGAATCATGAACGCTCCCGCTCGGCAAACAATGCCTGGACAAAGGGTTCTGCTTCAAAAGTACGCAAATCGTCGATGCCTTCGCCGACGCCGATATAGCGAATCGGCAAGCCAAACTGCTTGGCCAGGGCGAAAATTACCCCGCCCTTGGCGGTGCCATCGAGTTTGGTCAGCGCCAGGCCGGTCAGTTCGACGGTCTGGTTGAATTGCTTGGCCTGGTTGATGGCGTTCTGGCCGGTACCGGCGTCGAGCACCAACAGCACCTCGTGCGGCGCATCGGCGTCGAGCTTGCCGATCACCCGGCGAACCTTTTTCAGTTCTTCCATCAGGTTGTCTTTGGTGTGCAGACGACCAGCGGTGTCGGCGATCAGCACGTCAATGCCACGGGCCTTGGCGGCCTGCACGGCATCGAAGATGACCGAAGCCGAGTCGGCGCCGGTGTGCTGGGCGATCACCGGAATCTTGTTGCGCTCACCCCAGACCTGCAGTTGCTCGACCGCGGCGGCGCGGAAAGTATCACCGGCGGCGAGCATGACTTTCTTGCCTTCCAGTTGCAGCTTCTTCGCCAGTTTGCCGATGGTGGTGGTCTTGCCGGCGCCGTTGACGCCCACCACCAGAATCACGAATGGCTTGTTCTGCGAGGTGATTTTCAGTGGCTGCTCGACCGGTTTGAGCATCGCCGCCAGCTCGGCTTGCAGGGATTTGTACAGCGCATCGGCATCGGCCAGCTCTTTGCGGGCGACTTTCTGAGTCAGGCTCTGAATGATCACCGACGTCGCTTCGACGCCGACATCGGCGGTCAGCAGACGGGTTTCGATGTCTTCGAGCAACTCGTCGTCGATGATTTTCTTGCCGAGGAACAGGCTGGCCATGCCCTCGCCAATGCTGGCACTGGTCTTGGACAAGCCTTGCTTGAGGCGGGCGAAGAAACCGGCCTTGGTCTCTTCGGTACGCACAGGCTCGACCGGAGTTTCGACGGGCGCAACAGGGGTGGCGACAACAGGAACGATGACCGGTGCAGGTGCTTGAACAATCGGAGCAACCGGCGCAGGAGCAACAAATACCGGCACTTCAGGCTCTGGAACAACCGGCGCAGGCTCGGCCACGAACACAGGTTCAACGACCGGCTGAACCAGTGGCGCCCGAACCGGTTCAGGAGTAAACGCGGTCGGGGCCGGAATCGGCGGCGTGATATGAGCTGCTTGCTCATCTTCGACCAACGCCACCGGCTCTTCCGCCACTGGCAACGTCAGCCACGGCTCGGCGGCTGGCGTCAGCGGCAGTGGGGCCATGACTTCGGTTTCAGGCGCAAGCTCGGCTGCGGGTTGCAGCACCGGCTCGGCGATCGGCAAGACAACCGGCGCTGGCGCTTGCTCTACAACCGGTGCAGGTGTTGGCTCAGAAAGTGGCTGTGGCTGTTCGACAACGGGTTCCTGCGGCTTTTTGCGCAGCCATCCGAACAGGCTTTTCTTCTCACCAGCCGCAGCTGGGTTCTTCTTGTCGTCGTTGGAACCAAACATGGAGGACGGCTATCTCACGGTAGCGACGCGCCAAAGGGCGCCTCGGCAATAAATAATTCGATGCAGAACAGACTGCGATTCATCCAGCTTGTTCACGCGCAACATTTTGTCGAGGTGCGAACGGCACCTCACAGAAACGACTTCACGAAGGACTGAAGCGGCAAAATCGGCGAAAAAGCAGAGTCTAGTCGATAAATCTCAGCCTTCTGCCGCAAACCCATACAACCTGATCAAACATCAAAGCTTGATAGGCGTGGCCGCCAGTAAAACGGATCAGTATCCTAGCACCCTCTCGCCCGCCGACGCTAAGACCAAGCGGGCAGCCCAACAGGTTTAAAAACGAATGAATGCTCTAGCCCGCCGCGCTGCAGGCCTGCTGTTCAGCACAGTTTGTCTGCCACTTTCAGCCCTGGCTGCCGATCCACAACCCACCCACGAATTCACCCTCGACAACGGCCTGAAGGTCGTCGTGCGCGAAGACCATCGTGCGCCGGTCGTCGTTTCCCAAGTCTGGTACAAGGTCGGCTCAAGCTACGAGACCCCGGGCCAGACCGGGCTGTCCCACGCGCTGGAACACATGATGTTCAAGGGCAGCGAGAAAGTCGGCCCCGGCGAAGCCTCGCTGATCTTGCGCGACCTCGGTGCCGAAGAGAACGCCTTCACCAGCGACGACTTCACCGCGTATTACCAGGTGCTGGCCCGCGACCGTCTGGGCGTGGCCTTCGAGCTGGAAGCGGACCGCATGGCCAATCTGCGCCTGCCGGCCGACGAGTTCACCCGCGAGATCGAGGTGATCAAGGAAGAACGTCGCCTGCGCACCGACGACAAGCCGATGTCCAAGGCCTACGAACGCTTCATGGCCATGGCCTACCCCGCCAGCGGTTATCACACGCCGACCATCGGCTGGATGGCGGACCTCGACCGCATGAAGGTCGAAGAACTACGCCACTGGTATCAATCCTGGTATGTGCCGAACAACGCCACCCTGGTGGTAGTCGGTGACGTGACCCCGGACGAAGTCAAAACCCTGGCCCAGCGTTACTTCGGCCCGATCGCCAAGCGCGACGTACCTCCAGCGAAAATCCCGCTGGAACTGGCCGAGCCCGGCGAACGGAAGATCACCCTGCATGTGCAGACCCAATTGCCGAGTCTGATGCTGGCCTTCAACGTGCCAAGCATCGCCACCGCTGAAGACAAGCGTTTGGTGAGCGCCCTGAGGTTGATCTCTGCCCTGCTCGACGGCGGCTACAGCGGCCGGATCCCGACGCAACTGGAACGCGGCGAAGAGCTGGTGTCCGGCGGCTCGTCGAGCTACGACGCCTACACCCGTGGCGACAGCCTGTTCACTTTGTCGGCCACGCCGAACACCCAGAAGAAGAAAACCATGGCCCAGGCGGAAGCCGGCCTGTGGAAACTGCTCGAACAGCTGAAAACCACCGCGCCGTCCACTGAAGAGCTGGAGCGGGTGCGGGCTCAGGTCATTGCCGGCCTGGTCTACGAGCGTGACTCGATCACCAGCCAGGCCACCGCCATCGGCCAACTGGAAACCGTCGGTTTGTCCTGGAAACTGATGGACACCGAACTCGCCGACCTGGAAAGCGTGACCCCGCAAGACATCCAGAAGGCCGCCAAGCTGTATTTCACCCGCGCACGTCTGAGCGTCGCCCATGTACTGCCACAGGAGACGACCCATGAGTAAGCGCAAAACATCGCGTCTGGCCCTGATCGGCCTGATCGCCGCCGCACTGATCGGGTCTGCCGCCTTCTATTTGTCAAAACCCGATGATTCCAACGCCAGCGAAGCTCTCGACAAGGCCAAGGCCAGCCAGAAACTGCAATCGCTGGCCGAACTCGACGGCAAGGCCCCAAGCCATCGCTCACTGAACGTGCAGACCTGGAACACCGCCGAAGGCGCCAAGGTGCTGTTCGTCGAAGCCCGTGAGCTGCCGATGTTCGACATGCGCCTGATCTTCGCCGCCGGCAGCAGCCAGGACGGCGATGCACCCGGCCTGGCCCTGCTGACCAACGCCATGCTCAACGAAGGTGTGGCTGGCAAAGACGTCGGCGCTATCGCCCAGGGCTTCGAAGGCCTGGGGGCCGATTTCGGTAACGGCGCCTATAAAGACATGGCGATTGCGTCGCTGCGTAGCCTCAGTGCCGCGGACAAACGCGAGCCTGCCTTGAAGCTGTTTGCTGAAGTCGTCGGCAAACCGACCTTCCCCGCCGACTCGTTTGCCCGCATCAAGAACCAGATGCTGGCCGGCTTCGAATATCAGAAACAGAACCCCGGCAAACTCGCCAGCCTGGAGCTGATGAACCGCTTGTATGGCAATCACCCGTACGCGCATTCCAGCGATGGCACGGCGAAAAGCATTCCACCGATCACCCTGGCGCAGTTGCGGGCCTTTCATCAGAAAGCCTACGCCGCCGGCAACGTGGTAATTGCACTGGTGGGCGATCTGTCCCGCGCCGAGGCCGAGGCGGTTGCCGCACAAGTGTCCGCCGATCTGCCCAAAGGGCCGGCCCTGGCGAAAATCGAACAACCGACCGACCCCAAGTCCAGCATCGGCCACATCGAGTTTCCGTCCAAGCAAACCAACCTGATGATCGCGCAACTGGGCATCGACCGTGACGATCCGGATTACGCGGCGTTGTCGCTGGGCAATCAGATCCTTGGTGGCGGTGGCTTCGGCACCCGCTTGATGAGCGAAGTGCGCGAAAAACGCGGCCTGGCCTATGGCGTGTATTCGGGCTTCACCCCGATGCAGGCTCGTGGTCCGTTCATGATCAACCTGCAAACCCGCGCAGAGATGAGCGAAGGCACGCTGAAGCTGGTGCAGGACGTGCTCGCCGACTACCTTAAAACCGGCCCTACCCAGAAAGAACTCGACGATGCCAAGCGTGAACTGGCCGGCAGCTTCCCGCTGTCCACCGCCAGCAACGCCGATATCGTCGGGCAGCTCGGCGCCATGGGTTTTTACAACTTGCCGCTGACTTACCTGGAAGACTTCATGCAGCAGTCCCAGAGCCTGACCGTCGAGCAAGTCAAAGCCGCATTGAACAAACACCTGAGCACGGACAAACTGGTCATCGTCAGCGCTGGCCCGACCGTGCCACAAAAGCCGTTGCCGGCCCCTTCTGACAAACCTGCCGAGCAACCGCTCGGGGTTCCGGAGCATTAATGGCCAGACCAAAAAAACCTGTTCACAACGTGCATAACGGTGTGAATCAACTGCGCATCATCGGCGGTGAATGGGGCAGCCGAAAGCTGAGCTTCCCCGATGCACCAGGCTTGCGCCCAACGCCGGACCGAGTGCGTGAAACCCTGTTCAACTGGCTCGCGCCTTATGTCGCCGGGGCCAAGGTGCTCGACCCATTTGCCGGTAGCGGCGCGTTGTTTCTCGAGGCTTTGTCCCGTGGCGCAGCAATGGGTCAGGCGCTGGACGCCAGCAATATCGCGGTGGCGAGCATCAAGGAACATCTGGGTACCCTGCGCTGCACCACCGGCCAGGTACAGACTGCCGACGCCTTGCGCTATCTGGAAACCCAACCCGCCACGGCGTTCGATCTGGTGTTTCTCGACCCGCCGTTCAATCAGAATCTGTTGCCTGCCGTTTGCACTTTGCTCGAAGAGCGTCAGTGGCTGAGTAACGATGCGTGGGTCTACACTGAAAGCGAAACGGCACCGTCGATATTGGGTTTGCCAGAAAATTGGCGCCTGCATCGGGAGCAAAAATCGGGACGGGTGTACTACGCGTTGTGGCAACGTATGGCAGGGATCGCCGGTTAATCCGGCCTGTAAAAACGGTGCGAAGCTCAGTCAGTTAACGCTGCGGGTAAGCACCGCTGCATCGAGAGCAATCGTGTCCCATTTGCCAGAACGTTTCACCCCCCATTTCACCCCCGCCTACGGCCTGGGCAATCCTCATTTACAAACCTTGTGGGGACCGCTATGGCGCAAAACCACGCACCTGGACCGCGAACGTGAACGCTTATGGCTCGAAGACGGCGACTTCCTTGACCTGGACTGGCACGGCCCCCACAGCGCGAATGCGCCGTTGGTGCTGGTGTTGCATGGCCTGACTGGCTCATCGAATTCGCCTTACGTGGCCGGCATGCAGAAAGCGCTGGGCGCCCAGGGTTGGGCCAGCGTCGCGCTTAACTGGCGAGGCTGTTCCGGCGAACCCAATCTGTTGCCACGCAGTTACCATTCCGGGGCCAGTGAAGACCTGGCCGAAACCATCAAACACCTGCGCACCCAGCGCCCTCTCGCACCGCTGTATGCGGTCGGTTATTCCATGGGCGGTAACGTATTGCTCAAGCATCTGGGCGAAACCGGCAGCAACAGCGGCGTACTCGGCGCGGTGGCGGTGTCGGTGCCGTTTCGGCTTGATCAGTGTGCCGATCGTATCAGCCAGGGTTTTTCCAAGTTCTATCAGGCTCATTTCATGCGCGAGATGGTCGCTTACATCAAGAACAAGCAGCGCAGGTTCCAGCATGAAGGGCATCAGGATGGCCTGGCGGCATTGGCGGCGTTGGGCTCGCTGGAGAACATGCGCACCTTCTGGGAGTTCGATGGCCGGGTCACCGCGCCGCTGAATGGCTTCGCCGATGCCGCGGATTATTATCGCCGCGCTTCGAGTCGTTATTTCCTTGGAGAGATTCGCACACCGACCCTGATTATTCAGGCGGCCGATGACCCGTTTGTCTTTCCTCACAGCCTGCCGCAAGCCGACGAATTGTCTGCCTGCACGCAATTCGAGTTGCAGGCCAAGGGTGGGCATGTCGGCTTCGTCGAGGGCTCGTTCCGGCAACCGGGTTACTACCTGGAACGGCGCATTCCCCAATGGCTCGCCACCACAGGGCGCAAGTAACCCATGGGTTTGGATCAGGGCGAGTCGATCCACTTCTGGCAAACGGCGCCGTTGGCCGGGGTCGAGTTGTTGTCCGCACGCTACATCGAACAGCGCTTCGCCCCCCACGTGCATGACGGCTATGTGGTCGGCATGATCATGGCCGGCGCCCAGCGTTATCGCTATCGAGGCGCCGAGCATCTGGCGGGCAGCGGCACGCTGGTGCTGATCAATCCCGATGAACTGCACACCGGTCACAAAGGGACGGAAGACGGTTGGTTGTACCGGGCGTTTTATCCCGACAGTGGGCAGATTCTTTCACTGCTGGACGAACTCGAACTGCCCACCGATACCTTGCCGGCGTTTGGTGCCACGTTGTACCGCGATCCGGATCTGGTGAAGGGATTCTGCCAACTGCATTGTTTACTGGAGAGTCCGTCCACGGCGCTGCAGCAGCAAACGGTCTGGCGGGAAATGATGCTGACGCTGTTGCAACGTCACGCAGCTGTTCCGATCGCCAACAAACCTGGCAAGGAACACCGGGCGGTAACCCTGGCCAAGGAACTGCTGCAATCCCGATTGGCGGCGCCGCCCTCGCTGGAGGAACTGGCGACGACGGTGAACCTGTCGCCCTTCCACTTCGCCCGGGTATTCCGCAAAGCTACCGGCATGCCGCCACACACCTGGTTGATGCAGCAACGTATTGCCCGGGCACGGGCGCTGTTACAGCGAGGCTGCCTGCCGCTGGAAGTCGCAACGCAGCTGGGTTTTGCCGACCAGAGCCATCTGAGTCGGCAATTCAAGCAGGTTTACGGCGTAGGACCGGGGGCGTATCGCAGTGCGCGACAACTGTGAATCAAGAGCACCTTATTAACCATGCTCCCACATTGGTTTGCGTTTACTCGCCCTTGGCGACGCCTCGCGCAGGATCATTGATCCACTCGCTCCACGACCCGGCATACAACGCTCCCAACGGATAACCCGCCAGGCACAGGGCGAACAGGTTGTGGCAGGCGGTCACACCGGAACCGCAATACGCAACCAACTCCGTGGGTGAACGATCACCGAGCTTGGCGGCAAACCGCTGCTTGAGCTGTTCGGCCGGCAGGAACCGCCCGTCGCTGCCCAGGTTATCGGTGAACGCGGCACATTGTGCGCCGGGGATGTGCCCGGCAATCGGATCGATCGGCTCTACTTCGCCCTTGAAGCGCGGCAAGCCGCGGGCATCGAGCAAGGTCAGCGCGGGCTGGCCGAGGCGTTGCTGGAGTTGTTCGGCGCTGAGCACCAACGAAGCATCCGGCGTCCCGGTGAAGGTGCCACGGGTGATCGACGGCGCATCAAGACTCAGGGGCAATCCGGCGGCGTGCCAGGCTTTCAGCCCGCCATCGAGGATAAACACACCATCGCGCTTGCCCAGCCACGCGAGCAACCACCAGGCGCGCGCGGCATAAGCGCCGGGACCGTCATCGTACAAAACCACTTCGCTGTCGGCGTTGATGCCCCAGGCTTGAAAACGTTCGATCAAGTCGGCGGGTTCAGGCAATGGATGACGCCCGGTAACCCCCTTGACCACTCTACCGCTCAAATCACGCTCCAGATCGGCAAAGCTCGATCCGGCAATATGCCCTTCGGCGTAGCTGCGTTGACCGTAATCAGGGTCTTCGAGGGCAAAACGACAATCCAGAATCACCAGCCCCGGCGTTTCCTTTTTCAGGTCCAACGCTTGCGGGCTGATCAGTTGCGCAATGGGCATAACGGGCTCCTGTGATTTTGTTTGTCTGGAATCCTACTGCACTCTTTATTCCACTTCTCTATCCCACTTCTTCCAGCGCCTGGGCCAGCGGCACATAAAACTCTTCGAACAGCGCATTCACTGCGTCGCGAGCTTGGTCAGTGACGAACCCGGCCTCCAGCACCAGCACCTGATACACGCCTCGTTTAATGGCCTGTTCGCTCAGATGGTTGGAGTTTTCCCGCGTGGTGCACAGAAAGCGCACCCACGAGGTGAGGATGATCCAGGCATTAAGGGTCAGGGATTCGATCTGAACCTTGTCCATGCACAGAATGCCGGCCTCGACGAAGCCCGCGTAGATGTGTGTGCCCTGGATCAGGCAGCGCTGGGAAAAGCGCCGGTAACGGGCGGCCAGCTCGGGATCGCTGTCGAGCAAATGCTCGAGATCGCGATGCAGGAAGCGGTATTGCCACATGGCGGCGAGCAATTCCTTGAGGTAGAAGCGCTTGTCTTCGACCGTCGCGGCGCGCCCCTGGGGCGGGCGCAGAAAGCTGTCCACCAGGTTTTCGTACTCACTGAACAACACGGCGATGATCGCCTGCTTGTTGGGGAAGTGGTAGTACAGGTTGCCCGGGGAAATCTCCATATGGGCAGCAATGTGGTTGGTACTGATACTGCGCTCGCCCTGTTGATTGAACAGCTCCAGGCTGTTCTGCACGATGCGCTCGCTGGTTTTGATCCGAGGGGCCATGGCTTGAGCTTTAATTGTGCGATGAGGGCATCTTACGACCTATCCGCCCGTGGTTAAAACAAAGCCGTACCAAAGTGCCATTTGACTTTCTAGAGCATAGACTCTAAAAAGTTCCTCATTCCAATAAATCCGGTGCCGAGCATGCCTGCTGACATTGCCTACCTGAACAACCTGCAGCAGCCTCTGGACGAACTCCAAACCCTGTTCGACGCTCAGCGCGCAGCGTATGCAGCCAACCCGATGCCACCCGCCGCTCAGCGCCAACAATGGCTAAAAGCGTTGCGGGACCTGCTGAGCAAAGAGCGCCAGGCCCTGATCGACGCCATCAGCCAGGACTTCAGCCACCGCAGCGCCGATGAAACCCTGCTCGCCGAATTGATGCCCAGCTTGCACGGTATTCACTACGCCAGCCGGCACCTCAAAAACTGGATGAAAACCTCACGACGCAAAGTCGGTCTCGCCTTTCAACCAGCGTCGGCCAAAGTGGTTTATCAACCGTTGGGCGTGGTCGGAGTGATCGTGCCGTGGAACTACCCCCTTTACCTGGCCATCGGGCCGCTGGCAGGTGCGTTGTCGGCGGGCAACCGGGTGATGCTCAAACTCAGCGAATCGACCCCCACCACCGGTTTGCTGCTCAAGGAACTGCTGGGCCGGGTTTTTCCCCAGGACTTGGTCTGCGTGGTGCTGGGCGAGGCCGATATCGGCGTGGCGTTCTCGCGGCTACGTTTCGATCACTTGCTGTTCACCGGCGCCACCAGCATCGGCAAACACGTGATGCGTGCGGCGGCCGAGAATCTGACGCCGGTGACCCTCGAACTGGGCGGCAAGTCCCCGGCCATCGTTTCCCGCGATGTCCCGCTCAAGGACGCCGCCGAACGCATCGCTTTCGGCAAGACCCTCAATGCCGGGCAAACCTGTGTCGCCCCCGACTACGTTCTGGTGCCGGAAGACCGCGTCGGCTCTTTCGTCGAAGCCTATCGTCAGGCGGTTCGCGGGTTTTATCCGACACTGGCCGACAACCCGGACTACACCGCCATCATCAACGACCGACAGTTGGCGCGCCTCAACGGCTACCTCAGCGACGCCACCAGCAAGGGCGCGCTGCTGATTCCGCTGTTCGATCAGGGTCAGGGCCGACGCATGGGTCATAGCCTGCTGCTCAACGTCAGCGACGACATGACGGTGATGCAGGACGAAATCTTCGGCCCGTTGCTGCCGATCGTGCCATACAAGGATCTCGACGAAGCGTTTGCCTACATCAACCAACGCCCTCGCCCGCTGGCGCTGTATTACTTCGGCTACGACAAGGGCGAGCAAAACCGCGTCCTCCACGAAACCCATTCCGGCGGCGTTTGCCTCAATGACACCTTGCTGCACGTTGCTCAGGACGACATGCCGTTCGGCGGTATCGGTGCCTCGGGCATGGGCCATTACCACGGCCACGAAGGTTTCCTGACCTTCAGCAAGGCCAAGGGCGTGCTGATCAAACAGCGTTTCAATGCGGCGAAGCTGATCTATCCGCCGTACGGCAAATCCGTTCAGAAACTGATCCAGAAACTGTTTATCCGCTAACGATCATCACCGCCGGGTAATAACAATAATGAACCCAAGCCTGTCCGACACACCCGCGCTGTCACGGCGCGGCCTGCTTAAATTCAGCCTCGGCGCCAGCGCTTTTCTGGCCACGGCTGGATTAGGCGCGAGCCTCAGCGGCTGCTCATCGAGCAACCCGGCCAGCGGTTTCGCGATTCTTCGCAGCAGTGACCTGCTGTTTCTGCGGGCAGTGATTCCGGTAATGCTCGACGGCGCCGTGGCCATGGAAAAAATGCCGGCCGCTGTCACCGAGACTTTGCACAGCCTGGATAGCGGCCTGAATCACCTGTCGCCGGAAATGCTCAAACTGACCCGACAATTGTTCGATGTGTTGGGGATGAGCATCACCCGCGGCCCACTGACCGGAATTTGGGGCAGCTGGGAAAACGCCAGCAGCGAACAGATCCGGCACTTTCTCGACCGCTGGGAAAACAGCTCGCTGAGCTTGCTGCGCATGGGCCATAGCTCGTTACTGCAAATGGTGATGATGGCGTGGTACAGCCGGGCGGAGTCGTGGGCGCATTGCGGGTACCCCGGGCCGCCCACCGTTTGAAATCGCGATAGCGTCTGCCGCCTCACCACCCAATCCAAAATAATAAGAGAACCCAAACATGCCCGTACCCGATCCGTTCCGCGAAGGCCTGGCCCGTGGCTGGAAAACCCACAACGGCGCCCGACTGACCCAAGACCTGACCCTCGAAGCGGACGTGGCGATCATCGGCAGCGGTGCCGGCGGCGGGACCACCGCCGAAATCCTCAGCGCCGCCGGCTACAAGGTATTGCTGATCGAAGAAGGCCCGCTCAAGACCAGCAGCGACTTCAAGATGCTCGAAGACCAGGCCTACACCAGCCTCTATCAGGAAGGCATCGGGCGCATGAGCAAGGATGGCGCGATCACCATCCTCCAGGGTCGGGCAGTGGGCGGCACCACGCTGATCAACTGGACGTCAAGCTTTCGCACCCCGGACCCGACGCTGGAACACTGGGCCAAAGAGCACGACGTCATAGGCCACACACCGGCCGAAATGGCGCCCTGGTTCGAGAAAATGGAACAACGCCTGGGTGTCGCCCCATGGATGGTGCCGCCTAATGCCAACAATGACGTCATCCGCAAAGGTTGCGAAAAACTCGGCTACGCCTGGCATGTGATCCCGCGCAACGTGCGCGGCTGCTGGAACATCGGCTACTGCGGCATGGGTTGCCCGACCAACGCCAAGCAATCGATGCTGGTCACGACCATCCCGGCAACCCTGGAAAAAGGTGGCGAGCTGCTCTATCTGGCCCGCGCCGAAAAGCTGTCGATCAAGGACGGCAAGGTTACGGACCTGCACTGTGTGGCGATGGATGAGCGTTGCGTTGCGCCCACCGGACGCACAATTACGGTCAAGGCGCGGCATTACGTGTTGGCCGGCGGCGGGATCAACAGCCCGGCGCTGCTATTGCGCTCCGAGGCACCGGATCCTCACGAACGACTGGGTAAACGGACATTCCTGCACCTGGTAAATATGTCCGCCGGGCTGTTTGATGAGGTGATCAACCCGTTCTACGGCGCGCCGCAGTCGATCTATTCCGACCATTTCCAGTGGCGGGATGGCACCACTGGCAAGATGTCCTACAAGCTGGAAGTCCCACCGCTGCACCCCGCGCTGGCCAGCACCCTGCTCGGCGGCTTCGGCACGGAAAACGCCCGGCATATGGAAAACCTGCCGCACACCCACGCCATGCTGGCGTTGCTGCGGGACGGTTTTCACCCGGACAGCCCTGGCGGCAGCGTTGAATTGCGCGGTGATGGCACGCCAGTGCTCGACTATCAGGTTTCACCCTACGCCTGGGACGGGTTGCGCCGGGCATTCCACAGCATGGCCGAGATCCAGTTCGCCGGGGGCGCCAACGCCGTGATGCCGATGCACGCCGACGCTCGTTACGTGAAAAACCTCACCGAAGCGCGCGCATTGATCGACGATTTGAGCCTTGAGTTGTATCGCACGCGTCTGGGCAGTGCCCATGTGATGGGCGGTTGTGCCATGGGTGAAGACCCGAAAAGCGCGGTGACCGACAGCCTCGGTCGACATCACCAGTTGCGCAATCTGTCGATTCACGACGGCTCGCTTTTCCCCACCAGCATTGGCGCAAACCCACAATTGTCGGTCTACGGACTGACGGCGCAATTGGCCACTTCGCTGACCGAACGTTTGAAAAACCCATGAAAACGCGGAATATTCCCATCGTCTATAGTGCTTTCTTACCCAACAGGCGACTTGGCCGACCGGGAAGGCTGCGATACCATCCGACTCCCCAACGGACTCCCGCCAGGACGACGCGATGAACCGAGTGTTGTACCCAGGTACCTTCGACCCTATTACCAAGGGCCATGGCGATCTGGTCGAACGCGCCTCGCGCCTGTTCGATCATGTGATCATCGCCGTCGCCGCCAGCCCGAAAAAAAACCCGCTGTTTCCCCTGGAACAACGTGTGGAGCTGGCCCGCGAGGTCACCAAACATTTGCCGAACGTTGAAGTCGTCGGCTTCTCGACGTTGCTCGCGCATTTCGCCAAAGAGAAGAACGCCAACATATTCCTGCGTGGTTTGCGCGCGGTGTCGGACTTCGAATACGAATTCCAGCTGGCTAACATGAACCGCCAACTGGCACCGGATGTGGAAAGCCTGTTTCTCACACCGTCCGAGCGTTATTCGTTCATTTCCTCGACGCTGGTGCGTGAAATCGCGGCCTTGGGCGGCGATATCACCAAGTTCGTCCACCCGGCGGTGGCCGACGCCCTTACCCTACGCTTTAAAAAGTAGGAGCTGCCGAAGGCTGCGATCTTTTACGGCTACCGCAATCTTCGATCGCTGCACTTGATCGCGCCCGCGTGCACTGCGGGCGCCAATGCGGCACAATTGTGCGCATTGATTTATTGCGCCCGGGCCTGCCGCCCCGGCTGGAGTTAGCATGTCCCTGATCATCACCGACGATTGCATCAACTGCGACGTCTGCGAACCTGAGTGCCCGAATGCCGCCATCTCCCAGGGCGAAGAGATCTACGTGATCGACCCGAACCTGTGCACACAATGTGTCGGCCACTACGACGAACCGCAGTGCCAGCAGGTCTGCCCGGTGGATTGCATTCCGCTGGACGAGGCTCATCCGGAGACTGAAGAACAGTTGATGGAGAAATATCGCAAGATTACCGGTAAGGCTTGATTCATTTGGCGCCTGTCAGGGCGCCTTCACGGGCAAGTCGGATCGCCGCACCGCTCGATCCGACTTGCCCGCGAAGCTCTTAGAGTTCACTCCCGCTGCTCAAACCCCTCCCCGATACACCCCAGGCACCGCACAAATGCGGCTTTCGCCGGATCGACCACCAACGCCTGCCCCGCATCGCCAATGCCGCCACCGAACGCGGTAAACGGCAACGACACCACAAACGCCCCGGCACCGATCACCGTCGCCGCCACCAATAACGGTCGGGCAATCAGTAAATCGCCAAGCATGGCATAGGCCGGTGGGTTCTGGATGGTGTAACGCGGATCGCCGCTGCCGTTTTCAGCCGCCAACGCGGGCACACCGACGCTCAGCAGCAGCGCAACGACAAGGGTTCGAAACAGATTCATGGCACGGTCCTTCGGCTAGGCAGTGAGAACACTGACTATAGACCGTCGCCGATATCAGCTCTGACAACGCGGACAAAAGACGCTGGCGCGCTGCCCAAGCTTGACCTCCCGCAGCCCCGTGCCACAAACCTTGCAGTGTTCACCACCACGGCCGTACACGAACAATTCCTGCTGGAAGTAACCCGGTTGACCGTCGCCGCCGATAAAGTCCCGCAACGTGGTGCCGCCGCGCTCGATGGCGAGGGCCAGGATGCGCTTGATCTCGATTGCCAGCTTCAAATAGCGCGCCCGGGAAATGCTCTTGGCTTCACGGCGCGGGTCGATGCCGGCCGCAAACAACGCTTCGGTCGCGTAGATGTTGCCGACACCGACCACCACCGCGTTGTCCATGATGAACGGCTTGACCGCCATGGAACGCCCGCGGGATTGCTGGAACAGCCGATCGCCGTCAAACAGATCCGTCAACGGCTCCGGCCCCAGGCGAATCAGCAATTCGTGGTTGAGCGGGTCCAGGCTCCAGAGCATCGCGCCAAAGCGTCGCGGGTCGGTGTAGCGCAGGGCCAGGCCCGATTCCAGCTCAATGTCCACATGCTCATGCTTGGCCGCCGGCATGCCGACTTCCACCAGCCGCAGATTCCCCGACATCCCCAAGTGACTGATCAGCGTGCCGACTTCGGCATTGATCAGCAGGTACTTGGCGCGCCGCTCCACCAGCACGATGCGCTGGCCGGACAGTCGCACATCCAGGTCTTCGGGGATCGGCCAGCGCAGACGGCGCTCACGCACAATCACCCGGCTGACGCGCTGGCCTTCCAGGTGTGGTGCAATCCCGCGGCGGGTGGTTTCGACTTCCGGCAGTTCAGGCATGGGGCTCTCGTATCAGGCGAGGTTCGACACTCAACGAGTGGCGAGGTCACGAATCTCTTGCTTCTGGGTTTCGAAATCGTATTCCGACAGACCGATGTAATCGAGCACAAGCGGCCCGACACTGTTCCATTCATGGTCTTCGGACTGGTTGCCCAGTACCCGGAAGGAGGCGCAAATGTGCTCGGCCATCTTCAGGATCGCCAGCAAATTTTTCAGCGGCGTGTTGCGGGACGACTCATCGCTGAAAATGGCCAGGGCATTGTGGTGGTTGGCGATGGCCTGGGTGACGTGCTCCGGCAGGCGCCAGGATTTGGCGGTGTAATACCCGACCACGGCGTGATTGGTGTTGTATTGCTTGTTCTCGGTATCCACCACGCGGCATTCGGCGCTGGCGTTGCCATAGGCCTGTTCCAGCACTTTCATGTAGTCGGGGAATTTCTTGAGCATCAACGGGATGCCGCAATCGTGGAACAGCCCCAGCGCATAGGCTTCATCACCGGCCTGGATACCAACACGCTTGGCCAGGGTCAGGCACGTCATCGCCACGTCCTGCGCCGTGTCCCAGAAACGGTTGAGGGTGACGATGGCGTCGTCGTTCAGCTCGCTCTTGATCGACTGGGCATTGATCAGGTTGATGATCGAACGGCTGCCCAACAGGTTCACTGCCCGCTGGATCGCGGTGATTTTGTTGCTCAAGCCGTAGTACGGCGAGTTGACGATTTTCAACAAGGCACCGGAAAGGCCTGGGTCCTGGGAGATCAGCTTCGCGATCACTTCCAGATCCGGGTCGGGCATGTACTGCTCCATCTGCAGATCCACCATGATCTGCGGCTGGGGCGGCACGCTGATGCCTTGCAGGGACTGTTGAATCTGTTCGGTCGTCAGCTCTTGGGACATAAGTACGCACTCCGGGTCAGGCGGGGATTCTAACCCTTAAAAAGATGGATCCGACAGTCACTCACGTGCAAGCCCGCTCCCACAGGTTCCGCACCTTACTGACGGCCTTCATCAGCGTTTCATCGACCACCAAACCCGCCACTCTCTCAACACGCTATACTCCCGCTCTTTTTTCCGGAGCGACGTCATGTCCCTGCCTAGCCTGCGCCTCAAAGCCAACGCCGACCGTCGCCTGCGAAATGGCCACTTGTGGGTCTACAGCAACGAAATCGATGTAGCTGCTACGCCTTTGCACGGTTTCAAGGCCGGCGACCAGGCGATTCTCGAAGCCGCCAGCGGCAAGCCGCTGGGCATCGTTGCCATGAGCCCGAACAACCTGATCTGCGCCCGCCTGCTGTCGCGCGACATCAAGTTGCCGCTGGACAAGTCGCTGCTGGTGCATCGCCTGAACGTTGCCCTGTCCCTGCGCGATCGCCTGTTCGACAAGCCATTCTATCGACTGGTCTACGGCGACTCCGACCTGCTGCCAGGCTTGGTGGTCGACCGTTTCGGCGACATCCTGGTAGTCCAGATCGCCTCGGCGACCATGGAAGCTCACAAAGACGACGTGATCGCGGCACTGACCCAAGTGCTCAAGCCAAGCGGCATTCTGTTCAAGAACGACTCCGCTGCCCGTGATGCCGAAGGCCTCAACCGCTATGTCGAAACCGTGTTCGGCCTGGTACCGGAATGGGTCGCGCTGGAAGAAAACGGCGTGAAATTTGAAGCGCCAGTCATCCAGGGGCAGAAAACCGGCTGGTTCTACGACCACCGCATGAACCGCGCGCGTCTGGCCCCTTATGCCAAAGGCAAACGCGTACTGGATTTGTACAGCTACATCGGCGGCTGGGGCGTTCAAGCGGCTGCCTTCGGCGCCAGTGAAGTGTTCTGCGTCGATGCTTCGGCCTTCGCCCTCGACGGCGTGGAGCGCAATGCCGCACTGAACGGCGTCGCCGAAAAAATGACCTGCATCGAAGGCGACGTGTTCGAAGCCCTGAAGGAACTGAAAGCCAGCGAAGAGCGTTTCGACGTCATCGTGGCCGACCCTCCTGCCTTCATCAAACGCAAGAAAGACATGAAAAACGGTGAAGGCGCCTACCGTCGCCTGAATGAGCAAGCCATGCGCCTGCTCAGCAAGGACGGCATCTTGGTCAGCGCTTCCTGCTCCATGCACCTGCCGGAAGACGATCTGCAAAACATTCTGCTGACCAGCGCCCGTCACCTGGACCGCAACATCCAGATGCTGGAGCGCGGCGGTCAGGGCCCGGATCACCCGGTGCACCCGGCGATTGCCGAGACTCGCTATATCAAGAGCATCACCTGCCGTCTGCTGCCAAACAGCTGAGTACGCTGGTTTGACGGGGAGCCAACGGGCTCTCCGTCAGCCGTTTTAACGCCACGACATCCACTCTTCAATCCTGGCTTCTTACTCTTGCGGTCCTAGTGACTTGCAGGACGTTTCCCTGCATCTCTTACTTAAAATCAAATAACCTACAAACTTGCTTTAACCCTCAGATCGTTCCGACAAAATTACTGAAACATTCCTACTTAACACCCCCTTGATAAGAGCCCATTACAGCCTATGATTAAGTTGTCACCGTGAAGTGACACTTACTATTAATGACAAGGAGTTCAAAACATGAAAGCAATTACTCTGGAAGCTAACAAGATCGCTAATCTGGCTTTTCTGGTTGCGCCAAAAGCCCGTTAAGTAAATGAGACGCTGGGGAGTGCCGGCTACCCAGCGTTTTCTATGACACAGCCCAGAGTAAACCGCCCATCATGCAGATAAATTCATACCTGTTCATACTTCCCCGTACGCCCGGCCAAATAGTCTGGGATTACAAGAATCACAGACAATTTGAACTCAACCTTGAATATTCAACCCGACTTGCACAACTTATCAGCAACCCTGACTTGTATAACGACAACAACAGAATAGACATTCAACTTCTAAACTCCGGAATACTGACCACCTCAATACAAGATACTATTGATTGGGGCTGGGATGAACTGTCGAAAATATTTCATATCGGCACCAAGAACATCCCCTGCGAATATGTTCCTCAGAATATTCATGAATGGTCGAGATACTATCTGGACCATTGCACCGAAGTACTGGAAGCACCCGCACCGAACGCCAGACTCACAGAACGTCAGGCACGCGAGCTGATTGCCCTGCCAGAACCTTCCTGCCTGCCGAAGGATTCTCTTGCCAACGTCCTGATCGGCCGAAAAACCTGCCGCACCTTCACGGATGAAGCGATTTCACTGGAAGATGTCGGCACACTGCTTTACCTGTCTCTGGGCTACTTGCATGAGCGCGAAAACGACGTCGACGAAACCATTGTCGAAGGCCTCGGTGCCCGACGCAGCAGCCCGTCCGGTGGAGGCCTGAATGCTTGCGAAGGCTTTCTTTATGTACAGAACGTCAGCGGCCTGCAACCCGGGCTCTACGCCTACCATTCCACCAATCATGCCCTGAGCTTCGTCAACCCGGCACCTGACTCGCCTCTGGGTCAATTGCTGTGTGGGCAACATTTCATCAATAACCTGCCCGTGGGCCTGTTCATTACTGCTCGCTTCGACAAGTTGTGGTGGAAATATGAACACTCACGAGCCTACCGAATGGCTTACGTCGAGGCAGGCCATATTTCCCAGACCTTTCAACTCGTGGCCACCGCACTGGGGCTGAACACGTGGCTGACCGGAGCACTGACGGACGATCAGGTCGAAACTTTGCTGGGGCTCGAGGACAACGCGGAACAACCCTTGTTTTTTGTCGGCTGTGGCCACAGCGACGGACAGGTGATGTGCAAGGAATTGAAAGATCTGCTCAGCCGTCGGGAGCCGCAACAATGACCGCCGCCATCATTGCCCCGTCAGACCGTCCCGTTTCCTGGTCTCTGCGCTTCACCCTCGGCGACTGGAATACCCGCGCGTCGGTGCGCACCAGCGAGCATGACTATCTATTGCCCCCAGATCTGGAACAGCAACTGGAAACACGTCACTGGTTTCCCCCAGGCTTCCTGGCTTACCTGAATCACCCGGCTATCGAAGCGCTGGGGAAGACCGTCATCCATCGGCTGTCGGCCAATCATCTGGTGTACTTCCTCGACTACACCACCGTGCTCGAACATCGCATCGTCAACCGCGCCGTGGAGACCATCATCCACGGTGAATTGAAGGTCAACATTCCCCCACGGATGAAGACCGCTGCACTTCAGCTTTATACCGACGAGGGTTATCACGCCCTGTTCTCCAATAGCCTCGCCGAACAGATTGCCGGGGTCTACGGGATCAGCCTGCGCCCGGTCATGCCGCACCGCATCACGCGATTGAATACTTTGCTCGAGCGCACACCTGACAAACACCGGGCGCTGGCCTGGTTTCTCGTCGGGTTCGTGTCGGAGACGATCATTGCCAAAGAACTGCTCGACGTCTGCCGTGACGATCTGGTGTCCAGCGTCCAGGCAATGCTCAGGGAGCATCTCGCGGACGAGGCTCGCCACAGTCGCTATTTCTCTGAAGTGTTCCATTACCTGTGGCTGACGATGAACAGCCGCCAACGCACGTTCGCTGCCAGGCTGCTGCTGGACATCATCCGGATTTTCTTCGAGGTCGATGAGCGATGGCTGCGGGAAAGCCTGTACGGCGCGGGTATCGGCGAGACCGCCGTCACGGAGGTTCTCGGCGAACTGACCAGCCCCCAAGCCACCCTTCTGCGTGCGCGATCCGGCGCCGGGGCGACGCTTCAGGCTTTGAAAAAGGCCGGTTTCTTTGACCTGCCTTACAACCAGCAACTGTTCATGAAGGCAGGACTTATCGATGGATGAAGGACGATCTGAGCCAACCGTCAAACAACGTCGAGGGGCGGTCAGCCTGTTGTTGGCAATGGTGTTGCTTGGCGTGTTCCCGCTGGATGTCCTGCTTCCGTCGTTCCCAGCGCTCGCCGAACACTTTCGCAGCACGCCGGCCGACATCGCGCTGTCGATCAGTCTGTTTGCTGTCGGTATAGCGGCCTCTCAACTGCTGATCGGGCCGCTGTCGGATGTGATCGGGCGTAAAGGACTGTTACTCGCCGGAATCGCCGTTTCGATGCTCGGTGCAGTGGGCTGCATTCTGACCACGGACTATGTCCATTTCCTGCTGTTCCGTGTCATTCAGGCGCTCGGCTGCGGGTGTTTCGTCCTGTCACAGGCTCTGGTTCAGGATCTGTTCAAGGGTGAGGAACGCGACCGATTGCGGATTCTGATGGTCACCGCCACCGGCATTTTCATCTCGGTCTCACCGTTGGCCGGTACGTTCCTGCAAGCCACCCTGGATTGGCAGGGCAGTTTCTGGGTTTTTATCGCACTGGCTGCAATCGTGCTGCTCAAAGCCTGTTTTATTCTCGAAAACACTCGGCCGACGACAACCGGAGCGCGACCGAATATCTTCCTGCCCTACCGGCAGGTCTTGTGTGATTTCGACTTTCTGTCCTACTGGCTGATTTCAGCCTTCGCTTTCGCCTGCCATTTTTCCTTCATCGTCATTTCGCCGCTGATCTTCATGGATCAACTCCAGCTATCGGCCTATGACTTCTCGATAATCCTGCTGGTATATGGCGGCGCCTACATCGTCGGCGGCAGCGTTGCGATTGTGCTGGGTAGATACATGAGTCCGGGTCATCAGATCATCAGCGGGCTGAGCCTGATCCTGCTGTCCGGCCTGATCATGCTTTATCTTTTAAGTCATTTTGCGCTGTCAGCAGCCACCGTCCTTGTACCGATGCTCGTCTGTACCGCCGGTACCACTATCGTCCGACCGGCCGCCACCTCAAAAGCCATGAGCCTGTTCCCTGAAAATGCAGGAACCTCGGCGTCGGCCGGCAGCACGGTGATTTTCATCTGCGGCGGTTTGATCAGTGCACTTATCAGCTTGAGCCCGGCCAATTTGCAATCCACCCTGGGATACAGCTTCATCATCCTGAGCGGCGTGGCGCTGGTTCTTAACAGCCATATCAACAGTCGAGCCAAAAGCCTGGGAGTCAGCCCAAGCGTCGAATAATCCCACCGGCCGTCATCCCACACGCCTCGTCAGTGTCGGATCAACACTTTCCGGCATTCCCTCCTGACGCCAGCGGTGTAGAATCGCGAGATTCATCGCCATTCATCCCCCGGCGGGTTTATGAGCTCAAGCTGAAGCGCGCGGCGATCCCGCAAAGTTATCGGCAACTTCCGGACACACGGCCATTTCTGAGTGTTCCAGACGTCAATAGAAGCTCACTTCCCCTTTGTTACCTGATTAGCCGCCCGGAGTGCTTCATGCCTGATTACCGCTCGAAAACATCCACCCACGGCCGCAACATGGCCGGTGCCCGCGCACTGTGGCGCGCCACGGGGATGAAAGATGACGACTTCAAAAAGCCGATCATCGCCATTGCCAACTCCTTTACCCAGTTCGTACCGGGCCATGTGCACCTCAAGGATCTGGGGCAACTGGTCGCTCGTGAAATCGAACGGGCCGGCGGCGTCGCCAAAGAATTCAACACCATCGCCGTGGATGACGGCATCGCCATGGGCCACGACGGCATGCTCTATTCGCTGCCGAGCCGCGAGATTATCGCCGACTCCGTCGAATACATGGTCAACGCCCACTGCGCCGATGCCATCGTCTGCATCTCCAACTGCGACAAGATCACCCCTGGCATGCTGATGGCCGCCTTGCGCCTGAACATCCCGGTGATCTTCGTGTCCGGCGGGCCGATGGAAGCCGGCAAGACCAAACTGGCCAGCCACGGTCTCGACCTGGTCGATGCCATGGTGATCGCCGCCGACTCCAGCGCATCCGACGAGAAAGTCGCCGAGTACGAGCGTAGCGCCTGCCCGACGTGTGGCTCGTGCTCCGGCATGTTCACCGCCAACTCGATGAACTGCCTGACCGAAGCCCTCGGTCTTGCATTGCCGGGCAACGGTTCGACCCTGGCCACCCACAGCGACCGCGAACAGCTGTTCCTGCAAGCTGGCCGCACTATCGTCGAGCTGTGCAAGCGTTACTACGGCGAGAACGATGAGTCGGTGTTGCCCCGCAACATCGCCAACTTCAAGGCGTTCGAAAACGCCATGACCCTGGACATCGCCATGGGCGGTTCCACCAACACCATCCTGCACTTGCTGGCCGCGGCCCAGGAAGCCGAAATCGATTTCGACCTGCGCGACATCGACCGCCTCTCCCGCCATGTACCGCAACTGTGCAAAGTTGCGCCGAACATCCAGAAGTACCACATGGAAGACGTCCACCGTGCCGGCGGGATCTTCAGCATCCTCGGCTCCTTGGCCCGTGGCGGCCTGTTGCACACCGACCTGCCGACCGTGCACAGCAAGACCATGGCCGAAGGCATCGCCAAGTGGGACATCACCCAGACCACCGACGAAGCCGTGCATCACTTCTTCAAGGCCGGCCCGGCGGGCATCCCGACGCAAACCGCGTTCAGCCAGTCGACCCGTTGGGAAACCCTGGACGACGACCGTGAAAACGGCTGCATCCGCAGTGTCGAACACGCTTACTCGAAAGAAGGCGGCCTGGCCGTTCTGTACGGCAACATCGCGCTGGACGGTTGCGTGGTGAAAACCGCCGGCGTCGACGAGTCGATCCACGTCTTCGAAGGCAATGCGAAGATCTTCGAAAGCCAGGACAGCGCCGTACGCGGCATCCTCGCCGACGAAGTGAAGGCCGGCGACATCGTGATCATTCGCTACGAAGGCCCGAAAGGCGGCCCGGGCATGCAGGAAATGCTGTACCCGACGTCTTACCTGAAATCCAAAGGCCTGGGCAAAGCCTGCGCCCTGCTCACCGACGGCCGTTTCTCCGGCGGTACTTCGGGCCTGTCCATCGGCCACGCTTCGCCAGAAGCCGCTGCCGGCGGCGCGATCGGCCTGGTGCAGGATGGCGACAAGGTACTGATCGACATTCCAAACCGCTCGATCAACCTGTTGATCAGCGATGAAGAAATGGCCGCGCGCCGTGTCGAGCAGGACAAGAAAGGCTGGAAACCGGTGGAAGTGCGTCCACGTAAAGTGACCACTGCGCTGAAAGCCTATGCCCTGTTGGCCACCAGCGCCGACAAGGGTGCGGTACGTAACAAGGCGATGCTCGACGGGCTGTAATACTTAACCGTTGGACAAAAAAATGCCCCGCCGAGTGCGGGGCTGATCGTTCCCACGCTCCCGCGTGGGAACGATCAATTCCTACTGGATATCTTCCGGCTTCACGATCACCCAGTTCTTGTCAGCCGTCACCGCCAACCCTTCTTTCGCCTGGGCTGCTGCGTTTTTGGCCATCATGCCGTTAATCTGGGTCATGTATTTGTCTTTGCGGTTGACCCACAAATGGATGCCGCCCTTGGACACATCGACGCTGTGGAACAGCATGTAGCCGTCGCTGGTCGGGGTATCGCCACCCACCAGGACCGGTTTTTTCCATTCATCGATGTACGTCAGGATCGCCGACTGTTTACCCGCCATCCAGGTGGCCGGGGTCCACAGGTACGGGGTCAGTTCGAGGCCCAGGTTGGCCTTCTCGTCATACTTGCCAGCGGTGACCTGCTTGCGCGCCGTGGTCAACTCGCCAGTCTTGCGGTCCTTGAGCAGCAGGCTCACGCCGATCACGTTCTGCGGTTTGACGTTGTAGCCGTACTTCGGATCGGAAGCGACCATGCGCACCAATTCTTCGGAGGCAGCGGTCATTACATAGACCTCGATGCCGTTCTCCATCAGCTTGTTGTAGAGCTCTTTTTGACCGGTGAAGATTTTCGGCGGGTTGACGTCGATGGTCTTGACCACGTCGCCTTCGTAATAAGTGCTCGGCACCGGTTTGCCGGACGCCATCAGCTCATCAACGTTGCCCTTGAGCTCCTGAAGCGTGAAGCCGGAAAACACTTGGGCGACCCATGGGTAGCAAACCATGTCGTCGATTTCACAGAGGCGATAGTAGTAGCTGAACAGGCTTTCCTTATGGTCGGCAGTGTCCTTGAACGGGATCAGTTTCAGGGAGGGATCGAGGCTCTCGCGGGTGATCAGGCCCTTGTTTTCCATGAACGGCAGCAACGACTCTTCGAGGTCGTAGCGGTAACTGGTGTTGTCCATGTCGAACACCGCGAAGTTACCTTTGTTGGCATTGGCCGCGATCATCGCGTCCAGCGCCTTGGCCTGATCGGCTGGCCAGTGCTTCAGGTCAGTAGCGAGCGCCTGGCCGGCAAGGCCCAAGCAGAATACGGCAGCCAAAAATTTCGGTGCAAGCTTCATCGGCGTTTCTCCCTGATTCAAAGAGATTCGACGCTAACAAATCTGTATGACAGTCCCCGCCTGCCCGCGACTGCTTGCATCCTGATTCCGCCAGCCGCATTCCTTACAGCGCCATCGGCTTATTCCAAAAACGACAGTCGACCGCTATTTTTGATATTAATTCATTACATATCAAGCTGTTAGGCTTGCCGGTTCGCAGTCACACACGAAGGTGGCTGGCACAAGTCTATGGAGCCTCTATGAATATGCCGCTGATCCTCAATCTGCTGGTATTCCTCGCCTTGCTTTACGGCCTGGCGCAAACCCGCCACACCACCTGGAGCCTGGCGAAAAAGGTGTTGCTGGCGCTGGTTCTTGGCGTGGTATTCGGTGTCGCCCTGCACACGATTTATGGTGCGGGCAACCCGGTACTGAAAGCCTCGATCGGTTGGTTCGATCTGGTGGGCAACGGTTACGTGCAGTTGCTGCAAATGATCGTGATCCCGCTGGTGTTCGCCTCGATCCTCAGCGCCGTGGCGCGCCTGCACAACGCTTCGTCGCTGGGCAAGATCAGCTTCCTGACCATCGGCACTTTGCTGTTCACCACCGCCATCGCGGCGCTGATCGGTATCGGCCTGACCAACCTGTTCGGCCTTACCGCCGAAGGCCTGGTCGCCGGCACCCAGGAAATGGCTCGCCTGCAAACCATTCAGAACGATTACGCGGGCAAGGTCGCTGACCTGAATGTGCCGCAACTGCTGCTGTCGTTCATCCCGCAAAATCCGTTCGCCGACCTCGCTCGCGCCAAACCGACTTCGATCATCAGTGTGGTGATTTTTGCGGCATTCCTTGGAGTCGCGGCGCTGCAACTGCTCAAGGATGATGTCGAGAAAGGTCAGAAAGTGATCAACGCCATCGACACCCTGCAAGCCTGGGTGATGCGTCTGGTACGTCTGGTGATGAAGCTGACCCCGTACGGCGTATTGGCGCTGATGACCAAAGTGGTCGCCGGTTCCAACCTGCAAGACATCATCAAGCTCGGCAGTTTTGTGGTGGTGTCCTACATCGGCCTGGGCTTGATGTTTGTGGTGCATGGCCTGCTGGTGTCGGCGGCCGGGATCAACCCGCTGCGCTTCTTCCGCAAGATCTGGCCGGTGCTGACGTTTGCCTTCACCAGCCGCTCCAGCGCCGCCACCATTCCGCTGAGCATCGAAGCCCAGACCCGCCGTTTGGGGATTCCGCAGTCCATCGCCAGTTTCGCCGCTTCGTTTGGCGCGACCATTGGCCAGAACGGCTGTGCCGGTCTGTACCCGGCGATGCTGGCGGTAATGGTTGCGCCGACCGTGGGCATCAACCCGCTGGACCCGCTGTGGATCGCGACGTTGGTGGCGATAGTGACGCTGAGTTCAGCCGGTGTGGCCGGGGTCGGTGGTGGCGCGACCTTCGCCGCGTTGATCGTGCTGCCGGCCATGGGTTTGCCGGTGTCACTGGTGGCGTTGCTGATTTCGGTTGAGCCGCTGATTGATATGGGTCGTACGGCGTTGAACGTGAGTGGTTCGATCACGGCGGGTGCGATTACCAGTCAGATGATGCAGCAGACGGATAAAGCGTTGCTGGATGCGGATGAGCATTCGGAGTTGGCTCAGGCTTAACCCGTACTGATCGTTCCCACGCTCCCGCGGGGGAACGATCTATGTGCGCTCCCACACCTCAAAGCTATACGCCGGCTTGTCACCCTCCGCCGGGTTCGGAACATTCGACACCAGCTTCCACTGGTTCACATCAAACGCCGGAAACCACGCATCCCCTTCCGGGCTCAGCGCCACGCGGGTCAGGTACAGCCGATCGGCCTGCTCCAGACCTTGCGCATACAACTGCGCCCCGCCAATCAGCATCACCTCATCGACGCCCTGCTCGTTCGCCCATTCCTGCGCCCGAACCACCGCTGCTTCCAGCGACGGATAAACCTCCGCGCCTTCCAGCTGCAGATCCACCTGACGGCTGACCACGATGTTCAGCCGGCCCGGCAGCGGACGACCGAGGGAATCCCAGGTCTTGCGACCCATGATGATCGGCTTACCGAGGGTGGTGGCCTTGAAGTATTTGAAGTCCCCCGGCAAGTGCCAGGGCATGCTGTTGTCGACGCCGATCACACGGTTTTCACCGAGGGCTGCGATCAGGCTGAGGGGGAGTGATTTAGTCATGTCGGCGAGGATACCAGAGCCTCCCTTACCCCGATAAGCGTCACAGCGGTTATGCTCACCGCTCAATTAAGCGACGGGAAGCCGCGTGACTGAACTGACTCCACTGCAAAACCTCTGGCTGAGCGAAACCGTGCGCCTGCGTGAAGAACACGCCGGCCCCCTGGACGATCTGGAAGCCAATCGAATCGCCCGTAGCGCCGGCGGCGACCTGCCGACGCGCATTCAACGCCGCGCCCTGTGGCTGGCCGAGCGCGACGGGCAGACCCACGCCCTCAAACATTGGCTGCAAGGCGCGCGACTGGCGCTGATCGTGCTGGCCGTACTGGCCGTGATCAGCGGCGCCGGCCTGGCGTTTGCCGCGTTAGGCGACGGCCAGGCCCCGGTCAATGTGTTCTGGGCGTTGGGCAGCCTGCTCGGGCTGAATCTGATTTTATTGCTGAGTTGGGCCCTGGGCCTGGTGTTTGCCGGTGAACAAGGCGCCGCCCTCGGACGCTTATGGCTGTGGCTCAGTGAAAAACTCGCCCGCGATGCCAACGCCGCGCAACTGGCGCCGGCCCTGCTGCTGTTGCTGCAACGGCAGAAACTCAATCGTTGGGCGCTGGGTGTACTGGTCAATGGATTGTGGTTGTTGGCGATGCTTAGCGCCTTGGTGATGGTGCTGACGCTGATGGCGACCCGGCGCTACGGCTTTGTCTGGGAAACCACCATTCTCGGCGGCGACACCTTCGTCGCCATGACCCAGGCCCTCGGTGCTCTGCCGGCCTTGCTCGGTTTCAGTGTGCCCAGCGTGGAAATGATCCGGGCCAGCGGTGATGCCGCGCTGAACATAGAAAGCGCCCGCCAGGCCTGGGCGGCGTGGCTGGTTGGGGTGCTGCTGGTGTACGGCGTTTTGCCGCGCTTGCTGCTCGCATTGTTCTGCCTGTGGCGCTGGAAAACCGGTCAAGCAGCCCTGCATCTGGATTTGAACCTGCCCGGCTACGCCCAACTGCGCGAACGGCTGATGCCCACCAGTGAACGCCTGGGCATCAGCGATGCCGCGCCAGAACAACTTCATCGGGTTGAAAATGCTGCCAGCGATCTGCAAAGCGATGGCGCGCTGTTGGTGGCCATCGAACTGGACGACCAACGCCCCTGGCCGCCGCAGTTACCGAAAAACGTCAACAACGCCGGCGTCCTCGACAGCCGCGAATCCCGGCACAAACTGCTCGAACAGCTGAGTCGTTTCCCACCGGCTCGTCTGGCCATCGCCTGCGACCCCCGACGTTCGCCGGACCGTGGCAGCCTGGCGCTGATTGCCGAATTGGCTCGCAGCGCCACCGCCACCCGCGTGTGGTTATTGCAAGCGCCGCCCGGCGAAGCACTGGATGCCGAACGCCTGGGCGACTGGCATGTTGCGTTAAAACAACTGGACCTGCCGTTCGCCGATTGCGCGCCGTTGAACTGGCTGGAGACGGGTCATGACTGATGCCTGGAAACAGCCCTTGAAGCTCGCCGTGGTCGGCCACACCAATGTCGGCAAAACCTCGTTGCTGCGAACGCTGACCCGAGATGTCGGCTTCGGCGAAGTGTCCCATCGCCCCAGCACCACGCGCCACGTCGAGGGCGCGCGATTGTCGGTAGACGGCGAGCCGTTGCTTGATCTCTTCGACACTCCGGGCCTGGAAGATGCCATCGCCCTGCTCGACTACCTCGAACGCCTGGAACGACCCGGCGAACGTCTCGATGGCCCGGCACGACTGGCACGATTCCTTGAGGGCAGCGAAGCCCGGCAGCGCTTCGAACAGGAAGCCAAGGTGCTGCGGCAACTGCTCGCCTCGGACGCCGGTCTCTATGTGATCGATGCCCGGGAACCAGTGCTGGCCAAGTACCGCGACGAACTGGCAGTGTTGGCCAGTTGCGGCAAACCGCTGCTACCGGTGTTGAATTTTGTCAGCAGCGCCCAGCATCGTGAACCTGATTGGCGTGAAGCCCTGGCGCGATTGGGCTTGCATGCTTTGGTGCGTTTCGACAGCGTCGCGCCACCGGAAGATGGCGAGCGTCGACTCTATGAAAGCCTCGCGCTGCTGCTGGAAAACTCCCGCGTACAACTGGAGCGTTTGATTGCCGACCAGCAGGCCCAACGCCTGGCCCGTCAGCAAAGTGCAGCGCGGCTGATTGCCGATTTATTGATCGATTGCGCCGCCTGCCGCCGCAGTGTGGTCAGCGAGGCGGCGCAGGAGCAGCAAGCGATCAGCGAACTGCGCAAAGCAGTGCGTCAGCGCGAACAACGCTGCGTCGAGGCCTTGCTCAAGCTCTACGCCTTCCGCCCACAAGATGCGGCGGCCAGTGACTTGCCGTTGCTCGATGGCCGCTGGGGCGATGACCTGTTCAACCCGGAAACCCTGAAACAGCTCGGTGTGCGGGTCGGCGGTGGCATCGCGGCTGGCGCGGCAGCCGGGGCCGGGGTCGACTTGCTGGTGGGCGGCCTGACCCTCGGCGCGGCGGCACTGGCCGGGGCGATTGCCGGCGGCGCCCTGCAAACCACCCGCAGTTACGGCAGCCGCCTGCTGGGCAAGATCAAAGGCCAGCGAGAACTGACCGTCGACGACGGCGTGCTACGGCTGTTGGCCTTGCGCCAACGGCAATTGCTGCAGGCCCTGAATTCCCGTGGCCACGCGGCGATGGACAGTATTCAGGTCGCCACGCCGCAGGACAAAACCTGGCGCGAAGGCAAACTCCCGGAAGCGCTGAACAAGGCGCGGGCGCATCCGCAGTGGTCGTCGCTCAATCCTCATTCGAAGGTGAATCAGGCGGAGCGGCAGGAGCAGGTTGAGGTGTTGGCGCAGCAGCTTTAACCAATGATCGTCAGCGCCAATCCAGTTTCAGAAACTCTTTGGCCAATGCCTTCACGCGGCTACGATCGGTCCTGTTCGCTCGCCCGTCATTGTCCACATCCGAGCTCAATACCCACTCAAAAACCCCATCGTTATCCAGATCGCGGACCGCAGCCTTGTAGGCAATCCTCGGTCCGTCATGAAAATGCAGTCGTACCGTCTCAGGCGTACCGTCAGCGGATGGATTCTGCGAGAAGATGCGCAAGTGCCGCTCCTCAGCCTCATCCGCGTTATACCAGGCGCACTTCAAGTACGTTTTGCCAAAAGACTTGAGCTGTTGACGATCCGCGCCTGTCGCCTCGCGCTGCAACTGTTCACCTTCAAAAAACTGGAAAGCGACGGTATCTGCCGAGCCGTTCCCGCTTCGATCCTGTGCAATCACTTTCAAAAAATGCATCCATACACTCCTTTGCGAAAAGGCCAGATTGATGCTTCGACGCGCGTTGATCCATAAACCGATTCCCTATCGTGTGTCAGACAACTCAGCGCAGAGCGCCGGACAACAGGCCCGCAACCTTGCGCTTCAAGACGTCGAGGTCCATCACCGGCACGTCCATGTCCTTGGCGCGCTCATCCCACTGACGCATCCGCAGACTGACCTCGCACAATGGATCGCGCTCAAAAGCCACAGCCTCTTCAGCGCTCATCACCCCGCCCTGATACTCCAGCGTCCGCCGACTGGCTTCACTCAAACGCTCGTAGTACCCAGGCTCTCTGAGCGTCAGATAACGCTTGGCCTGCACGTGATATTCCACCAGCCGCGCCATGCGTTCGCTGAAACCGGCCCGACGCAAATAATCGGCGCCCAAACGCTCATGGCTGACCACCCCGAAGCCACCCATGCTCTCGGCCCCCTCGGCACAGAGATGCCCGATGTCGTGAAAGAACGCCGCCAGCACCACTTCATCATCGAAGCCCTCGGCCATCGCCAGTTCGGCCGCTTGCGACATGTGCTCGATCTGCGACACCGGTTCACCGATGTAGTCGTTATCGCCAAACCGTTCGTACAGACCGAACACCTCGGCGATCACTTGCTCATGGCGGTCCATCAACTGTCTCCCAATAAGGTCGCGACGTTACGCTCAGCCATCGCCGGCCCGACGCTCATGCCGACACCGGTGTGCATCAGCGCCACGCTCACACCCGGCATCGGCCGCAGAAAGGAGAACGGCCCCGGCCCGCGCGAACCGTAAACACCCTGCCAGCGCTCGATCACTTGCACCTTGCAGCCCAACGTCTGCTCGGCCAGCTCGAGCATCCAGTCGTCCACCTGCTCGGCATTGAACGGTGATGGATCGCTGCCGTAGTGGTGAGAGTCGCCGATGATCAACTCACCGTACGGTGTCGGGCTGATCAGCAGGTGAATGCCGTTTTCATGCAGATGAGGCGCCTCGCGCAGAATCTGCGCTTGCACCGCCGCCGCTTCCGGCAGATCGGCGAAGGCGCCGTAGTGCACGCAACTCAACCCGGTGAGCAACGCGTGTTGCAGGTTGAGATTGATCTGCGGCCGGGCGCGGAGCATTTGCAGGCGGCAGACTTGCGGGTTGAGTTCGGCAATCGGCTCGGCCAGCAAGGTCTGATAATCGTGACCGGAACAGACGATGATCTGCTCGGCGCTGAAGGTGCCGGCGGTGCTGTGCAGTCGACCTGGCTCGATGTCGCGCACCAGCGTGGAGAAGTGAAACTCGACGCCCAATTCGCGGCGCAGGTAGTCGATCAACGCCGGAATTGCTTCGCGGGAATACAGCTGCTGGTCGTCCATGCCGTGCAACGCAGCGCGGTGATGGCTGAACTGGCCGCCGTATAAATCGCGCAATGCCGCACTGCGCAGCAGGTCGACGCGGTAACCGTGTTCCACGGCGCGACCGGCGCAGAAGGCTTCGAGCAGGTGTTCTTCCGCTTCGGTACGGGCGAACAGATAAGAGCCGTTGCGCTTGAGTTGCAAGCCGGCCAATTGCGCCCATTGGCCCCAGATGTCGCGGCTGGCCTTGGCCAGTTCCAGCATTGGGCCGGGGGGCTGGCCGGTAACCAGTGCCTGGCCGAAATTGCGCACCGAAGCGCCAAATGGCGTTTCGCTGCGCTCGAAAACGGTGACTTTCAGACCGCGTCTGGCGGCGGCATAGGCGTGGGACAGGCCGAGAATGCCGGCGCCGACGATCAGCATGTCGTTGCGGTGTGTCATGGGGATTTGTCCCTGAATTCGAGACCGCTATCGCGGGCAAGCCCGCTCCCACAGGTTTTGTGAACGCCACAGACCCTGTGGGAGCGGGCTTGCCCGCGATGGGGCCCTGTCAGCCTACGAAGATTTACTTGGCAGCCACTTTCTCGGACTTGCCGTCATAACGCTTGCGCCATTCGGCGAGGATCTCGTCGCGATGCTTCGAGGCCCAGGCAAAGTCGTTCTTGATCAACCGCTGCTCATAATCCGCCGGCAGCTCAGTCTGCGGCTTGGCGATACCCGGTTGCGCGAGCACGGCGAAGTTCTCTTTATAAAGCTCCATCGCCGCCGGGCTTGCAGAGAAGTCAGCCAGCTTCTTCGCCGCGTCTTCGTGCGGTGTACCTTTGATCACGGCGGTGGCTTCGATCTCCCAGCCCAGGCCTTCTTTCGGCAGGATGATGTCCAGCGGCGCGCCCTGGCGTTTCAACTGAACGGCCGGATATTCGAAGGAAATACCGATCGGGAATTCCCCGGCGGCGGCGAGTTTGCACGGCTTGGAACCGGAGTGAACGTATTGGCCGATGTTCTGGTGCAGGTCGTCCATGTACTGCCAGCCCTGCTTCTCGCCGAAGGTTTGCAACCAGGCGCTGACGTCAAGGAAACCGGTGCCGGACGAAGCCGGATTGGGCATGACGATCTTGCCTTTGTACTCAGGCTTGGTCAGGTCCTGCCAGCTCACGGGCTTGCTCAAACCCTGCTTTTCGGCCTCGACGGTGTTGAAGCAAATGGTCGCGGCCCAGACGTCCATGCCGACCCAGGCTGGCGGGTTGGCCGCGTCGCGGTAGTTGCCGCCGATCTTGCCCAGGTCCTTCGGCGCGTAGCTTTGCAGCATCCCTTGCTGATCGAGAATCGCCAGGCTCGACGCCGCCAGGCCCCACACTGCGTCAGCTTGCGGGCGGGCTTTTTCGGCCAGGAGTTTGGCGGTGATGATGCCGGTGGAATCGCGCACCCACTTGATCTCGACCTCCGGGTTGGCCTTTTCAAAGGCCTCTTTGTAGGTCTTCAGCTGTTCAGCTTCGAGGGCGGTGTACACCGTCAACTCGGTTTTCGCCGCAAAGGCGTTCAGGCTGAAAGCGGTGAGGACAGCAGCGGCCAGGGCCAAAGGCTTGAACATGATCTTTTCCTGTTTGAGTTGAGGTGTGGGGGCAAATCAATGACCGGGCGCGGTCTGCCGCCAGGCTTGGGAGCGACGCAGCAAACCGCGCGAAGCCCAGGCCAGCAGCAGGGACACGCCCGCCGAGGTGAACAGAATCAGGGTCGACATCGCCGCCGCGCCGCCGACGTTGCCGGCGTCGTCCATATTCAGCACCGCCACTGCCGCAAGGATGGTGTCGGGGCTGTAGAGGAAGATCGCCGCCGAGACGGTGGTCATGGCCGAAACGAACAGGTAGCGCACGATGTCCAGCAATGCCGGCAGGCAGATCGGCACGGTGACCCGCAGGTAGTGCCGGTACAGCGGCGCCTTGAGCGACAGCGCGGCGGCTTCGAACTCGGCATCGAGTTGGCGCAGCGCGGTGGTGGCGGTCATTTGCGCAGTGGTCAAATAGTGAGCAATGGTGCAGACCACCAGCAGGGTCATGGTCCCGTAAAGCACATGCAGCGGGTTGCCGGTGAGGTTGAAGAAGAAGACGTAACCAAGACCCAGCACCAGACCCGGTACCGCCATCGGTACGAAACTGAGCATGCGCAGTGTTAGATTCAGTCCGCGCTGGCCCTTGGTTTTTTCCATCAGGTAAGCGCCAGTGAAGATCAGCACACTGCCGATCAACGCCGTACACAACGCCATCTTCACGCTGTTGCCGTAGGCCAGCCAGCCGCCGCCCGCCGTGTCGTTGAACTGGTAATGGTTGAGCGACAGCGACAGGTTGTACGGCCAGAATTTCACCAGTGACGAGTACACCGCCATGCCGAACACCAGCAGCAATACCGCGCAGATCAACAGCACGATGGCCAGATAACAAGCGTCGCGCCGCTTCGATGGAACCGGTTGAAACACTTGCGCCCGACCACTCATGGAATCGCCATGGCGCCGACGCAGCCAGGCGTCGACGCCGAAGCTGAACAGCGCCGGCAGCAGCAAGACCATGCCGATCAGCGCGCCGCGACCGAATTGTTGCTGGCCGACCACCGCTTTGTAGGCCTCCAGCGCCAGCACTTGATAGTCGCCCCCGACCACCACGGGCACGCCGAAGTCGGTGATGGTCAGGGTGAAGACGAGGCAGAACGCCGCGAACACCGCCTGACGAGTCGCCGGCCAGGTGATGCTACGAAAGGCTTTCGCCGGGCTAGCGCCCATGCTTGAAGCAGCATCGAATAGTCGCGCGTCCGCCAGGGACAGCGCCGACAGCAAAATCATCAAGGCGTGTGGGAAGGTGTAGATGACCTCGCCCAGAACAATGCCCCAGAAGCCGTAGATATTGTCCGAGAGCAACCCGCGCAGCATGCCCTGATTGCCGAACAGATAAACCAGCGCAATTCCCGGCAGCATCGACGGCGCCATCAACGGCAGCAGCGACATGCCACGCCAGATGCCTTTACCGGGAATCAACGTACGTTGCAGAGCGTAGGCAAACAGATAGGCCAGCGGTACGACAATGGCCGCGACGCTGAGAGAAACTTTCAGGCTGTTGCCCAGCAACCAGTGGAAATTTGCGCTGCTCAGCAGTTCGCGAGCGGCAATCAGTCCACCGCCCTGCCCGGCTTCAGAACTGAAACCGCGCCAGAAGATCGCCAGTAACGGCATCAACACCGCAACGCCGAGCAACACCAGCAACAGAACCTTGCCGCCGACCACGAATAGCCGATCGCCGATCTCGGCACGGGAGGTCTGCCGAACCTGCTTGTGCGGTATCGGCAGCGCGACGTTCGCGCTCATCAGGCAAACACCTGCAAGCTGCGCGGCGGCAAGGCGACCATGATCTGCTGCGCGCCGAGACGCGGCATGGCTTCCGGCGCCAGCTCCGCCAATAGCGCATGGCCCGGCAGTTGATCAAGTTCGAAGCTCATGCGGCAACGGTTGCCGAGAAAAGTGATCTCGCGAACCTTGGCCGGGAACAGATTTTCTTCATGCACCGGCGGGTTGACGTTGATGGCCTCGGGGCGGCAGAACAAACGGCCCGAGGCGGTTTTAGCGCTGCCTTCGGCCAGGAGCATGTTCATCCCGCCGACCCGGGCATGACTGTCGCTGCTGCGGTGGAATGGCAGCCAGTTGCCCTGACCGACGAACTCCGCCACAAACGGTGTGGCCGGGCGGTCGTAGATTTCCTGCGGCGTGGCGTACTGCTCGACCTTGCCGTTGTTCATCACGGCGATGCGGTCGGCCATCAGCATGGCTTCGTCCTGATTGTGGGTGACCATCAGGGTGGTGACACCGAGGTTGCGCTGCAATTGGCGCAGTTCGGTGCACAGATGCTCGCGGACCCGAGCGTCGAGCGCCGACATCGGTTCGTCCAGCAGCAACAATGAAGGAGCTGGTGCCAAGGCTCGAGCCAGTGCCACACGTTGCTGCTGACCGCCGGACAACTGACCGGGGTATTTTTTCTCACTGCCGATCAGGCCGACCAGTTCCAGCATCTGACCGACCCGCTGGCGCACGTCTTCGCGACTGCTGCCGGCGAGGCCATAGGCGATGTTTGCTTCGACGGTGAGGTTGGGGAACAGTGCGTAGGACTGGAAGAGAATGCCGTAGTCCCGTGCCTGAGGTGCCAGGTGGGAAACGTCGCGATCGCCGAGGTACAACTCGCCGCTGTCTTGTTTCTCAAGGCCGGCGATGCAGCGCAGCAAGGTGGTTTTGCCACAGCCCGACGGCCCCAAGAGGCACACCAGCTCACCGGCCGCCACCTCGAGGGAAACGTTATCCAGCGCGGTGAACGCACCAAAGCGTTTCTGCACGCCGCGCACTTTCATCGGCGCGCCGGGGTTGGTCAGGGCAGTTGCAGTCGAGTGGTTCATGGACAGACCTCATCAAGCAGATGAGGGCCATCCTAGGTTTGCAATGCGTCCGTCATGTGGCAATGAGGCAAAAACGGCCGATAGTGGTATTCGGGGATTTGGGTTGAAGTCATGCTGTGACTGAACTGACGCCATCGCGGGCAAGCCCGCTCCCACAGGACTGCATAAATCCTGTGGGAGCGTGGCTTGCCCGCGATGAGGCCGCCAGTATAGGCAATGGAGATTTCAGGCCGGAGCCATTTCCTGCGCCAACCCCAGAAACGCCGCCGGCAGCCGCGCACCTTTTCGCTCCTTGAGGCAGTACAGATACTCAGGAATCTGCGGTGCATTCTCGATGGTCAACACCCGCAATTGCGGATCATGCGGCACTTCCTGCCGAGCAATGATGCTGATACCAATGTTGCGCAATACCGCCTCACGAATCGACTCCCGGCTACCAATCTCCAGCAATGGTCCAAAACTCACCCCGGCGCTGGCCAGCAACTCTTCGGTCAAGCGCCGAGTGGTCGAGCCCGATTCACGCATCAACAAGGTATGCCCCGCCAACGCACTGAGCGGCACATGATCATGCACCGCCAGCGGATGATTGCGGTGCACCGCCAGCACCAGCGGATCGCTGCCGAGCACCCGGCGAATCAGCCGCGCATCGTCCAGCAACTGCGAGGACGCAGCGACATCGACCCGGTAATCCTCCAGCGCTTCGAGCACCTGTTGGGAGTTGCCGATTTCCACCGACACCTCCACTTGCGGCAAGCGTTCGCGAAAGGTCTTCACCAGATCGAGGATGTAATACGGCGCCGTGGCAGCGATGCGCAATGTGCCCTGGACCTGACCGCTGTTACGCAGGAAGAACTCGATATCGGCTTCCTGCTGCAACAGCGCCTTGACCATCGGCAGCAACCGCGCGCCTTCGTCACTGACGCTGAGGCGGCGACCGCCACGGTAGAACAGTTCAACCGAATACTGGCTTTCCAGATGCCGAATCTGGGTCGTCACCGTCGGTTGGCTCAGGCCGAGCTTTTTCGCCGCCAGGGTAATGCTGCCCAACCGGGCAACCATGTAAAACGCCTTCAGCTCGGCACTCAGCACACCCTTCCCTCATCGTCTATTTGCGCAACAGGCGCAAACCGTTGAACACCACCAACAGGCTCACGCCCATGTCGGCGAACACCGCCATCCACATGGTGGCGATTCCGGCGAAGGTTACCCCAAGAAAGATCACTTTGATGACCAATGCCAGGGCAATGTTCTGTTTGAGGATGCTCGAGGTCTGCCGCGACAGGCGGATGAAGGCTGGGATCTTGCGCAGATCGTCGTCCATCAGGGCGACATCGGCGGTTTCGATGGCGGTATCGGTACCGGCGGCCGCCATGGCGAAACCGATCTCGGCTCGCGCCAGTGCCGGGGCGTCGTTGATGCCGTCGCCGACCATCCCGACCCGATGGCCTTGTGCATACAGCGTTTCGATGGCTTGCAGCTTATCGGTCGGCAACAGATCGCCCTGCGCCTGATCGATGCCCACGTGGGCGGCGATGGCCTGAGCGGTGTGAACGTTGTCGCCGGTCAGCATCAGGGTTTTGATGCCCAACTCATGCAATTGCTGGATCGCTTCGCGACTGGAGGCTTTCACGGTGTCCGCGACGGCGAACAGTGCCAGTGGACCCGACTTGTCGAGCAACAGCACCACTGACTTGCCCTGTTTCTCCAGAGCAAACAGTTGCTCTTCCAGCGCTGGCGAACACAGGCCCAAATCTTCCACCAGGCGGTGGTTGCCCAAGTGGTAGAGCTCGCCGTTGATCTCGCCGCGCACACCACGCCCTGCCAGGGCTTCGAAGTTATCCACAATCAGCGGCGCGCGTTGGTTATCCACAACTGCACTCACAGCCGCATCGGCGATGGCCAGCGACACCGGGTGATCCGAACGACCGGCCAGTGCCGCCGCAATGGCCGGAGCTGTTTGATCGGCGGTCGGGTCGAGAGACAAATAGTCGGTTTGCACCGGTTTGCCATGCGTGAGAGTGCCGGTCTTGTCGAGGGCCAGGTAATCGAGTTTGTGGCCGTGCTCCAGATAAACCCCGCCCTTGACCAGAATCCCTTTGCGCGCCGCTGCCGCGAGGCCACTGACGATAGTCACCGGGGTGGAAATCACCAATGCACACGGGCAGGCGACCACCAGCAACACCAGCGCCCGGTAGATCCAGTCGAACCATAGCGCATCCATGAACAGCGGCGGGATCACCGCTACGGCCAAGGCCAGGATAAACACCGCCGGGGTGTAGATTTTCGAGAAGGCGTCGACGAAACGCTGGGTCGGCGCCCGCGCGCCTTGGGCCTGTTCCACGGCATGAATGATGCGCGCCAGGGTTGAGTGGCTGGCCTCGGCAGTCACGGTGTATTCCAGCGAGCCAGACTGATTGATCGTGCCGGCGAACACCTTGTCACCGATGGTTTTCTCCACCGGCAGGCTTTCACCGGTGATCGGCGCCTGATTGATGGTCGAGTTGCCGGACAGCACTTCGCCGTCCAGACCGATCCGCTCGCCGGGACGCACCCGCACCCGCGCACCCAGTTCGATGTTTTTAACCGGTTGTGCGACCCAACTGCCGTCGGCCTGCTGCACGGTGGCTTGCTCGGGGGTCATCTGCATCAGCCCGCCGATGGCGTTGCGCGCCCGGTCCAGAGACCTGGCCTCGATCAACTCGGCCACGGTGAACAGGAACATCACCATCGCCGCTTCCGGCCATTGGCCGATCAGAATCGCGCCGGTCACTGCGATGCTCATCAGCGCATTGATGTTCAGGTTGAGGTTTTTCAGGGCGATCCAGCCCTTTTTATAAGTGCTGAGGCCACCGCTGAGGATCGAGATCAGCGCAATCACCGCCACCACCCAGTTCGGCGCCGCATTGGTGAAGTGGATAAGCTCGGCGGCCAGCGCCCCGACGCCGGACAACGCCAGCGGCCACCAAGGCTTTTTCGCAGGTACGGGGCTCGACGCTGGCGCTTCAGCATCCTGCTCCATCGGCTCGGCGTGCATGCCGAGGGACTTGATCGCATCGATGATCGGCAGGGTGTTTGGCAGGTCATGGGTCACGCCCAACACCCGGTTGATCAGGTTGAATTCCAGTTGCTGCACACCCGCAAGCTTCCCGAGTTTGTTCTGGATCAGCGTCTGTTCGGTCGGGCAGTCCATGGCTTCGATACGAAAACTGCTCAGCCGGGCGCCGGCGGTCGGCGTCTCGTTCAACTTGATCAACGACGGCGCTGCGGCTTTGGAGGCACAGCAGGAATCCCCGTGGCTGCCATGCTGGTGTGTCTGCACAGGCTGCAGCTTGTGGCTGTGATCAGCCTCGGGTTTGTGGGTGTGAAGAGAATCGCTCATTGGTCGCGTCCATGAAGGTGCCTGTTGCCAAGTAAAGACCCTGTAGCCACTATAGGGTCAAGCACCCTTTTGGAGATGGTCGCGATGAAGATTGGAGAACTGGCGAAACTCACCGACTGCGCCGTGGAAACCATCCGTTACTACGAGCGCGAAAACCTCCTGCCGGAACCGGCCCGCAGCGACGGCAATTACCGCGTCTACACCCAGGCCCACGCCGAGCGCCTGACCTTCATCCGCAACTGCCGCACCCTCGACATGACCCTCGAGGAAATCCGCAGCCTGCTGGCCCTGCGCGACAGCCCGCAGGATCAATGCGAAAACGTCAACGCGTTGATCGACGAACACATTCACCATGTGAAGGCTCGTATCGATGGTTTGTTGGCCTTGCAGACACAATTGCTCGACCTGCGCCAACGCTGCAGCGAAGGGCCGGATACCGATCAGTGTGGGATTTTGCAGCGGTTGGAAGTGAGCGGCGGGGTTGTGGCGACGGAGATTGAGCATTCCCATGTCGGGAGAAGCCACGGGCATTAGCAACACCACAAAACCTTGTGGGAGCGGGCTTGCCCGCGATAGCGGTTTGTCAGTCACATCAATATTGGATGTGACGCCGTCATCGCGGGCAAGCCCGCTCCCACAGGTTTAGTGGCGAGCTTTAGACCGCCATCGGCGCAGTCATCGGCGCATGGTGCTCGTAGCCTTCCAGCGAGAAATCGCTCGGCTCGATCTGCTCCAGCCATTCCGGCTGATACTCGCCAGTCTTGGCAAACTCCGGCACGCGGTCGGAAATCACCAGCTTCGGCATCGGGAACGGCTCGCGCTTGAGCTGTTCGTTGAGCATGTCCAAGTGGTTTTCGTAGACGTGGGCGTCGCCGATGAAATAGGTGAACCAGCGCGGTGTGTAACCGGTCAGGCGACCGATCAGGCTCAGCAGCGCGGCGCCTTCGGTGAGGTTGAACGGCGTGCCCAGGCCCAGATCGTTGGAGCGGATGTAGAGGGTAAGGGAGATTTCCCTGGTCTCGACATTCGGGTGGAACTGGTACAGCAAGTGGCACGGCGGCAGGGCCATTTCGTCGAGTTGGGCGACGTTCCAGCCGTGGAACAGGATGCGACGGCTGCCCGGGTCCTTGATGATGGTGTCGACGCACTGGCGGATCTGGTCGATCGCCTTGTACAGCACCACGTAGGCCTGACCGTCTTCCTCGCCTTCGGCGATCTGACGATAACCCTGGCTCAGGGTCTGCTCGATGGCGGCCTGGTTGCTGACCGGGATCTGCTTGTACGCCGGCCATTTTCGCCATTGCACGCCGTAGATCTCGCCGAGGTCGTCTTCGCCCTGGCGGAACGGGTTGGCCAGCCATTGGGCGTTTTCGTTGGCGTTCTGGTCCCAGACCTTGCAGCCCAGCGCACGGAATTCAGCGGCGTTGTTCACCCCGCGCAGAAAACCGCACATCTCGCCGATGGCGGATTTGAAGGCCATCTTGCGAGTGGTGATCGCCGGGAAACCTTCCTGCAGATCGAAGCGCAGCATCGCGCCCGGAAAGCTGATGGTGTTCACGCCGGTGCGGTTGGCCTGTTTGGTGCCGTTCTTGATGACGTGGGCGACCAGTTCGAGATATTGCTTCATGAATTACCTGTGTCCTTGAACCCGGGACCGTCGCCCCGGGGTTCGAATTTATACTGCGGCCGCTGGAGCCGCCGGGGCGCGTCGATAAGCCAGCCAGATCAAGAACAGCCCGCCGACAATCATCGGTACGCACAGCACTTGGCCCATGGTCAGCCAGTTCCAGGCCAGATAACCCAGTTGCGCGTCCGGTACACGAACGAATTCGACAATGAAGCGGAAGATGCCATAGAACAGCGCGAACATCCCGGACACCGCCATGGTCGGCCGCGGCTTGCGCGAGAACAGCCAGAGGATCGCGAACAGCGCCACGCCTTCCAGTGCGAACTGGTACAGCTGCGACGGATGACGCGCCAGTTGCGCCGGATCGGTCGGGAAGACCATCGCCCACGGCACGTCGGTCGCCTTGCCCCACAATTCAGCGTTGATGAAGTTGCCAATGCGCCCGGCACCCAGGCCGATCGGCACCATCGGCGCAACAAAGTCCATCAGCTGGAAGAACGACTTGTCGTTCTTTTTACCGAACCACAGCGCCGCCAGCATCACACCGATAAACCCGCCGTGGAACGACATGCCGCCCTTCCACACTTCGAAGATCAGGGTCGGGTTGGCCAGATAGGCGTTCAGATCGTAAAACAACACATAACCCAAACGGCCGCCGACGATGACACCCATCGACATCCAGAACACCATGTCGGAGAGTTTCTCCTTGGTCCAGGTCGGGTCGAAGCGATTCAGCCGGCGTGACGCCAGCCACCACGCACCGCCGATGCCGATCAGGTACATCAGGCCGTACCAGTGGATTTTCAGCGGACCGATGGCCAGGGCCACCGGGTCGATCTGCGGGTAAGGCAGCATTGCGACTCCTCGTTAGAGTTGAAACCTTCAAATTCCCGGGCGACGCTGTCACGCCAGGATTAAGCCAGGATTGCGTTGCGCGTCAGAGCAAGAAGCTCAAGCCGACGCAAAACAGCAAAGCGGCAAACAGTCTTTTCAGCAAGCGCGGCGACAGCGTATGGGCCAGTCGCGCACCGAGGCGGGCGAAAACCATGCTGGTCAGGGCGATCCCCAGCAGCGCCGGCAAATAAACAAAACCGAGACTATGGGCCGGCAGCAGTGGATCGTGCCACCCCAGAATCATGAAACTTAATGCACTGGCCAAGGCGATGGGCAGGCCACAGGCCGATGAAGTGGCCACCGCTTGCTGCATCGGCACGCTGCGCCAGGTCAGGAACGGCACGGTCAACGAGCCGCCGCCAATCCCGAAAATCGCCGAGGCCCAGCCAATAATGCTGCCAGCCACGGTCAGACCGACTTTGCCCGGCACCGTTCGGCTGGCCTTGGGCTTGAAGTCCAAAGCGAGTTGAACGGCGATGATCAGCGCAAATACACCAATGATCTTCTGCAAGTTCGGCCCGGAAATCGCTTCGGCAGTCAGCGCGCCGAAGCCGGCACCGATCAGAATGCCGAGGGTCATCCAGGCAAAAATCGGCCAACGCACGGCACCACGGCTATGGTGCTCGCGAACCGAATTGATCGACGTAAAGATGATCGTCGCCAGGGAGGTGCCGACGGCCAGATGCGTCAAAATCGATGCATCGAACCCCTGCAAGGTGAAACTGAACACCAGCACCGGGACGATAATGATCCCGCCACCTACCCCGAACAGCCCGGCCAGCACGCCGGCACAGGCGCCCAGCGCCAGATAAAGCAGAAATTCCATGTCCGCATCCCCAGTCATCCCAAAACAGGAGCGGCATGGTAACGGAAGCATGGCCTCGGGCTCCACTGTGGATGGCGATGGATCGATGAGCGATGTCTGCGTAGAGTGAGCAAAAAACACACAAGGACCACCTTATGTGCCTGATTGTTTTTGCCTGGCGGCCGGGCCATGCCCAGCCACTGATCGTGGCGGCCAACCGCGACGAATTCTATGCCCGGCCCAGCCTGCCCCTGGCGCAATGGCCGCATGCCCCGCATGTATACGCCGGTCGCGACCTTGAGGCTGGCGGCACGTGGCTCGGTGTCGGCGCCAACGGACGCTTTGCCGCGCTGACTAATATCCGTGATCCCCTTCAACCGCCGGCGCTTAAATCACGAGGTGAGCTGGTGGCGCAGTTTCTCAGCGGAGACATGTCGATTGACGACTATTTAACGGACGTTGTCGGACGTTCGTCTGAATATGCCGGGTTTAACCTGCTGATCGGCCATACCAACGAGCTCTGGCACTTCAATGCCCGGGAGACGGAGGCGGTGATGCTCCAACCGGGCATTTATGGATTATCGAACGCGGGGCTGGATACGCCGTGGCCGAAAGTGCTCAAGGCCAAGGCGGCATTGAGCGAGGTGTTGGGCGATCCGCAGCCGCAGGCGCTATTGGCCTTGCTGAGCGACCCGCAGACGGCGCCGCTTGCCGAATTACCGGACACTGGCGTGGGGCAGGCTACCGAGACGTTGTTGTCGAGCGTGTTTATCCAGAGCCCGACTTACGGGACACGGGCGAGCACGGCGTTGATTGTTCAGGCGGACGGGGTGCGGCATATGGTTGAACGGAGTTTAGGGCCGTATGGGGGGCATTTGGGAGAGGTGGAGATCAGGATTTGAAGATGTGGGGTGTTTGCGGACGCCTTCGCGGGCAAGCCTCGCTCCTACAGGAGATCATCACCATACTGTAGGAGCGAGGCTTGCCCGCGAAGAGGCCATCAACCTTTTAAAGGGTTTTGACCGAAGCCGGATTAATCATCCGCGCCAACCCAAGGTTCTTCAGCGCCAACTGCAGCGAGCTGTGGATAACTTGCGGGTTGTCGATGGTCATCAGCTCAGCCAGCAATTCCTTGGCCTTGCTCAGGTTGATCTGACGCAGCATCCACTTCACTTTCGGCAAGTTGGTGGCGTTCATCGACAAGCTGTCGAAACCCATCGCCATCAACAACACCGCCGCCGCCGGGTCACCAGCCATTTCGCCGCAGATACTCACGGGCTTGCCTTCTGCATGGGCATCGCGCACCACGCTCTGCAAGGCCTGCAACACTGCCGGGTGCAGGTAGTCGTAGAGGTCGGCCACCCGCGGGTTGTTACGGTCCACAGCCAGCAGGTATTGGGTCAAGTCGTTGGAACCGACCGACAGGAAGTCCACTTGCCGGGCCAGTTCCTTGGTCTGATACACCGCCGCCGGAATCTCGATCATCACGCCAATCGGCGGCATAGGCACGTCGCAGCCTTCGTCGCGGACTTCGCCCCAGGCTCGGTGAATCAGGTGCAGGGCTTCTTCCAGCTCGTGGGTGCCGGAGATCATCGGCAACAGAATCCGCAGGTTGTTCAGGCCTTCGCTGGCCTTGAGCATCGCACGGGTCTGCACCAGGAAGATTTCCGGGTGGTCGAGGGTCACACGAATGCCGCGCCAGCCGAGGAACGGGTTGTCTTCCTTGATCGGGAAGTACGACAGCGACTTGTCGCCGCCGATGTCCAGACTGCGCATGGTCACTGGCTGCGGGTGGAACGCGGCGAGTTGCTCGCGATAGATCGCCAGTTGCTCTTTTTCACTCGGGAAGCGCTGATTGATCATGAACGGCACTTCGGTGCGGTACAGCCCCACGCCTTCGGCACCGCGCTTCTGCGCCCGCGCCACGTCCGCCAGCAAGCCGGTGTTGACCCACAGCGGCATGCGGTGACCATCGACCGTTACGCACGGCAGGTCCCGCAATGCGTCCAGCCCAAGGGCCAGTTGTTTCTCTTCCTCGACCACATCGGCGAACTGCTTGCGCAGCACGTCACTCGGGTTGGTATAGACCTCACCGTGGTAGCCGTCGACGATCATCTGGATGCCGTCGACCTTGGAGTACGGCAAGTCGACCAGGCCCATCACCGTCGGGATACCCATGGCGCGCGCCAGGATCGCCACGTGGGAGTTGCCGGAACCGAGTACCGACACCAGACCCACCAGCTTGCCTTCCGGCACCTCGCCGAGCATCGCCGGCGTCAGTTCTTCGCTGACCAGAATGGTGTTGTCGGGGTAGACCAGCGTCTGCTGCCGCTCTTCCTGCAGATAAGCCAGCAAGCGCCGACCGAGGTCTTTGACGTCCGAGGCGCGTTCACGCAGGTAGGCGTCGTCCATCAATTCGAATCGGTTGACGTGTTCGGTGACCACCTGACGCAACGCGCCCTGAGCCCACTGACCGGTCTTGATCACCGTGGTGATTTCGCTGCCGAGCGAGGCATCGTCGAGCATCATCAAGTAAACGTCGAACAGTGCCCGCTCTTCAGGCCGCAGTTGGGTCGCCAACTTGGCGGACAAGGCACGCATGTCGGCGCGCACGCCCTCGATGGCGGTCTTGAACAGGCCAAGTTCTGCGTTGATGTCGGTGATGGTCTTGTCCGGCACCACGTCCAGATCGGCCGGCGGCAGCATGACGACCGCGGTTCCGACCGCCGCGCCCGGCGAACCCGGTACACCGACGAACTTTGCTTCCTGGATACCTTTGCCCTGACGGCCCAGGCCACGGATCGAACCAGTGGCCTCGGCGTGGGCGATAACGCCGGCGAGCTGCGCGCTCATGGTCACGAGGAAGGCTTCTTCACCTTCATCGAACTGGCGGCGTTCTTTCTGCTGAATGACTAACACACCGACGACGCGGCGGTGGTGAATGATCGGCGCTCCGAGGAACGAGGCAAAGCGCTCTTCGCCGGTCTCGGCAAAGTAACGGTAGCGCGGGTGATCCGCGGCGTTTTCGAGGTTCAGGGGTTCTTCACGCGTGCCGACCAGGCCGACCAGACCCTCGTTGGGTGCCATGCTGACTTTGCCGATCGAGCGCTTGTTCAAGCCCTCGGTGGCCATCAGCACAAAGCGGTTGGTCTCTGGGTCAAGCAGGTAGACCGAGCAGACCTGGCTGCCCATGGCCTCTTTGACGCGCAACACAATAATCCCCAACGCCGCCTTGAGATCCTTGGCGGAGTTAACTTCCTGGACGATCTTGCGCAGCGTATTGAGCATGGCTCGGGGTCGAACTCCGTCGTCAGTCGCGCGCTAAAAGGCGCGGGGCAAGCTCTTTGAGAGCGCGGCGATAAACCTCGCGCTTGAATGTCACCACCTGGCCCAACGGATACCAATAACTGACCCAGCGCCAGCCATCGAATTCCGGTTTACCGGTCAAATCCATCCGCACCCGCTGCTCGTTGGAGATCAGGCGCAGGAGAAACCATTTCTGCTTCTGGCCGATGCATAGCGGTTGGCTGTGCGTCCTGACCAGACGTTGCGGCAAACGATAGCGCAACCAGCCCCGGGTGCAGGCGAGTATTTCAACATCTTCGCGCTCCAGGCCCACTTCTTCGTTCAACTCGCGGTACAAGGCGTCTTCCGGCGTCTCCTGGGGGTTGATCCCTCCCTGTGGAAACTGCCAGGCATCTTGATTGATACGGCGAGCCCATAGCACCTGGCCGGCATCATTCGTCAGAATGATCCCGACATTGGGGCGGAAACCATCGGGGTCGATCACGGCAACAACCTCGCAAACGCATGTCGTCGCATTGTTCCACAAAGGTTGTGAAAGCAGCAACGAGCCGACCTACCTTATGTGCACTCTTGTGAAAAGTCCGTATTCTGGAGACCTTTCTACAGACTTTTCAGCGAGTAACTGCAATGCGGCTGGCTTTATTCGACTTGGACAACACGCTTCTGGGCGGTGACAGTGACCACGCCTGGGGCGATTATCTGTGCGAACGCGGTTTCCTCGACGCCGTCGCCTACAAGGCGCGCAACGACGAGTTCTATCAGGATTACCTGGCCGGCAAGCTGGATAACGACGCGTACCTGAACTTCTGCCTGGAAGTCCTCGGCCGCACCGAAATGGCCACGCTGGATCAATGGCACCTGGATTACATGCGCGACTGCATCGAACCGATTGTGCTGCCCAAGGGCCTCGAACTGTTGGCCCAACACCGTGAGGCCGGCGACAAGCTGGTGATCATCACCGCCACCAACCGCTTTGTGACCGGGCCGATTGCCGCACGTTTAGGCGTTGAAACCCTGATCGCCACCGAATGCGAAATGATCGACGGCCGTTACAGCGGGCGCAGCACCGATGTCCCATGCTTCCGTGAGGGCAAGGTGACCCGGTTGAATCGTTGGCTGGCTGAGACCGGCCACAGCCTGGATGACAGCTATTTCTACAGCGACTCGATGAATGACTTGGCGTTGCTGGAGCAGGTGACGAATCCGATCGCGGTCGATCCGGATCCGAATCTACGGGCCGAGGCCGAGAAACGTGGCTGGCCGGTGATTACTCTGCGCGATTGATTAAGCCTGTAGCAGCTGCCGAGGTACGAGGCTGCGTTGCGGTCCGCAGGACCGCCCTTTGGGGCCGCTTCGCAGCCCATCGCAGCCTCGTACCTCGGCAGCTGCTACAGATTCCGCGCTATACCGGCTTGGCGCCCATCAACCCCGCAATGGCGACGAAACAGACAAAACTGAACAACGCCAACGCAAACGTAAACTTCCCATTCCCCCCAGCGGGCGCCTTGCGCAGCCGATTCAGCCGTACCACCAACCAGAACCAGCCCAGCGCCGCCACGGTGTAGAGCACACTGGAAGCCAGCAGCCAGGTCTGCCCCAACGGCCAGCCCACCAGATGTACCATCCACCAACCGGTGAACGGCATGCTCAGCAATGCCAGCCCCATCAACAGCCAGATGAACACCTGCGGCCGTTGCAAGGTACGGGTATGAGCCGTCGCGTCGCCGTTACGGCGTGTGCGCCAGACCCAGATCGCCAGCCCCAGTGCGCTGATCAACAGCACCACCGTCGCCACCATGTGAGCGATTTTAAGGGCGGTTAACGTTTCCATTGTTCGATTTCCTTATGGCTTGCTCGTCAGCGTAGCCGCTCAGCCGAGAAACAGCTGATAGGCCGGATTGTCGCTTTCGTCCCAGTACGGGTAGCCGATTTCTTCCAGCGCGGCCGGAACCAGATGACGCTCGTCGTGCGGCACTTGCAGGCCCGCGACCACTCGGCCATCCGCCGCGCCGTGGTTGCGGTAGTGGAACATCGAAATGTTCCAGCGCCCGCCGAGCTTGTTGAGGAAGTTGAACAACGCGCCCGGACGCTCCGGGAATTCGAAGCGCAGCACCACTTCATCGACCACATGGACAGCACGGCCGCCCACCATATGGCGAATGTGCAACTTGGCCAGCTCGTTGTCGGTCAGGTCGAGCACCGGGAAACCCTGCTCGGTGAGACTGGCGAGCAGCACACTGCGCGGGTCGCTGTCCGGATGCGTCTGCACGCCGACAAAAATGTGCGCTTCGCTGCCGGTGTTGTAGCGGTAGTTGAATTCGGTGATCTGGCGCTTGCCGATGGCTTCGCAGAACGCCTTGAAACTGCCTGGTTTCTCGGGAATGGTCACGGCGATGATGGCTTCGCGCCCCTCGCCCAGCTCGGCACGCTCGGCCACGTGACGCAAGCGGTCGAAGTTGACGTTGGCACCGGAATCGATGGCCACGAAGGTGTGACCCGTGATGCCGCGTTGTTCGACATACTTCTTGATCCCGGCCACGCCCAAAGCACCAGCAGGTTCAGTGATCGAGCGGGTATCGTCGTAGATATCCTTGATTGCCGCACAGATCTCGTCGGTACTGACGGTGAGGACTTCGTCTACGTAATCTTTGCAGATGTCAAAGGTATGCTGACCGATCTGCGCCACCGCCACGCCATCGGCGAACAGACCCACGGTTGGCAACACCACGCGCTCGCCGGCCGCCATGGCGGCTTGCAGGCAGTTGGAGTCATCCGGTTCGACGCCGATGATTTTGATGTCCGGGCGCAGGTATTTCACGTACGCCGCAATGCCGGCGATCAGCCCGCCACCGCCCACCGGAACGAAGATCGCATCCAGGCGCCCCGGGTGCTGGCGCAGAATCTCCATGGCCACCGTGCCCTGCCCGGCAATGGTGTGGGGATCGTCGTAAGGGTGAATGTAGACGTAGCCTTTTTCGTCGACCAGTTTCAGCGAGTAGGCCAGGGCTTCCGGGAACGAATCCCCGTGCAACAACACTTTGCCGCCGCGCGAACGCACGCCTTCGACCTTGATCTCCGGGGTGGTCTTAGGCATCACGATGGTCGCTTTCACGCCCAGTACTTTGGCCGCCAGGGCCAGGCCTTGCGCATGATTGCCCGCCGACGCGGTGACCACGCCGCGAGCACGTTCTTCATCGCTCAGTTGCGTCAGCTTGTTATAGGCGCCGCGAATCTTGAACGAGAACACCGGCTGCAAGTCTTCACGCTTGAGCAAGATATCGTTGCCCAGCCGCTCGGAGAGCTGGCGGGCAGTCTGCAATGGGGTTTCTACGGCAACGTCATAAACGCGCGAGGTGAGGATCTTTTTGACGTACTGTTCGAGCATCGGAAAGCATCACTGAGCGGGTTGGGCAGGGCCAAGGAGTCTAACCCGGCTTTTGGGCGGGCGACCATACGAATCAAGAGGTTTTAGGTTCACCAGGGAGGATCATGACATTTGTAGGAGCGAGGCTTGCCCGCGAAGAGGTCTTAACATCCAACATAAATGTTGGCGGTTAGATCGCTTTCGCGTAGGCAAACCTCACTCCTACAGGTACAGGAGTCGTGCGATGTGCGCATTTGACCCGCCAATCGGGCAATGACCTTCCCCATCGCGAAGCCTATAATGCCGGCCTTTCGTCCCCTTTCGGCACTTCGGAGCCCGCATGACCCAGGATCAACTCAAACAGGCCGTAGCCCAGGCCGCCGTCGACTTCATCCTTCCAAAACTCGACGACAAGAGCATCGTCGGGGTCGGCACCGGCTCCACCGCCAACTGCTTCATCGATGCCCTGGCCAAGCACAAAGGCGCGTTCGATGGCGCGGTCGCCAGTTCCGAAGCCACCGCCGCCCGCCTCAAGGGCCATGGCATTCCGGTGTATGAGCTAAATACTGTCAGCAACCTTGAGTTCTACGTCGATGGCGCCGATGAAAGCGACGAGCACCTGCACCTGATCAAGGGCGGCGGCGCGGCCCTGACCCGCGAGAAGATTGTTGCGGCCGTAGCCAAGACCTTCATCTGCATCGCCGACGCCAGCAAACTGGTGCCGGTCCTCGGTGCGTTCCCGCTGCCGGTGGAAGTGATCCCGATGGCCCGCAGCCACGTGGCCCGCCAACTGGTGAAGCTCGGCGGCGACCCGGTTTACCGTGAAGGCGTGCTGACCGACAACGGCAACATCATCCTCGACGTGCACAACATGCAGATTACCAACCCGGTGGAACTGGAAGCACAGATCAATGCCATCGTCGGCGTGGTCACCAACGGTTTGTTCGCAGCCCGCCCGGCTGATTTGCTGCTGCTGGGGACGAGTGAAGGTGTGAAAACCCTCAAAGCCTGACGCCTTGTCCTCTTGTAGGAGCGAAGCTCCTACAATTGGTTTTGTGGTGTTAGTCAGGGTTGTGCTGGCTTTTTGAAGACGTAGAAAAGATTCGGCTCGCTGACGAGGTACAGGGTGCCGTCGTCGTCCATGGCGATGCCTTCTGCTTGCGGCACAGTTTTCTGCAATCCCTGACGGCCCTTGCTCAGTGACAGGGTGGTCAGCGGCCGCCCGTCGACATCCAGCTCCAGAATCAGCCGCGACTCATCGGACAGCGCCAGCAGATGGCCGCTGCGCTCGTCGTATTGCAAGCTCGACAGGTCTCGAACAAACATTCCGGCATCGCGTTTTGGGTTGTTCACCACATGCACCGCGTACGACTTCTCCGGGTTGTAATGCGGAAAACCCTGCACTTCGTAAATCAGCATCGGATCGCGTTCCTTGGCGACAAACAAGCGCTTGCCCACCGAGTCATAGGCCAACCCTTCAAACCCCTTGTTGCCACTCATGTGCACACCGAGGGTCATCTGTTCGGCGTCCGCGGCATCGAGGAACGTCGTATCTTTCTCCAGATGAATCTTGATCAGCCGCTGCTGACGCTCGTCAGTGATCACGTAAGTGTCAGCGCTGATGAATTCCACCGCCTCCGGGTCGCCAAACCCGACCAGCGCCACACGCCGCAGGATTTTGCCCTCCAGGGACAATTCGATCAGTTCGGCATTTTTGTTGGTGACCGTGAACAGGCTTTTGCGCACGGGATCGAAGGTCAGCGCCGAAACATCATCGTCCAGACCGTCAATGACTCGCGCCTCGATCGCTACCTGATACTGATCCAGGCCAATCGACTGAGCATTCATCGGCTGCCATAGCGTCTGCACATTGAACCAGGTGCGCTCGAACAGACGCAGGTACTGGCCGACGGCAACCAATACGATCAGCGCAATGACCGACAGGATCAATATCAGGGGCTTGGGACGGGCAAGTCGGCGCATTCAGGCGGGCTCGAAAACAAGACGGGTGGATGAAATACCACGGCAGTATGAATTCAAGCTTAATGGCCAGTGGCCTTCGACCACAATGACCGAACTCCTACGGTTGTTTTTCGAACCGGTAGAACAGATTCGGCTCACTCACAATGTACAGCGTGCCCGCTTCGTCCATGGCCATACCTTCGGCACGGGGAATGGTTTTCTTCAGACCATTGAAACCACCCAGCAAGGTCATGAAACTGACCTGATCGCCTTTCTCGTCCAACTCCAGCAACAGATGCGAATCGGCGGACAGCACCAGGGTATGGCCGGTGCGCGAATCGATGGCCAGGGCCGACAGGTTGCGGATATCCAGTTCGTCGCTGGACAGCTTTTGCTTGTCGCCCTTGAGGATTTGGCTGCCGTCGCTTTTCCAGCTGAACAGCGCTGGCGGACGCTCTTCTCCCAGCAGCAGTTGCTGGTTGCGCGCATCCCACACGATCGCTTCGAAGGCTTTATTCTGGTCTTTCGACGGGCCCAGGTCGTATTTCGGGAAACTGGCGATATTCAGTTCGCGAGTATCGGCATCGACCTTGACGATGGACAGCAGGTGCGCGCGCTCATCGGTGATCGCCAGCAAACCATTGCCCATGACCGCCACCCCTTCCGGGTTGCTCCAACCCACCAGCGGCATTTTGCGCAACACATCGCCCTGCAACGTCAGCTCGACCAGAAACGGGTTCTTGCCCATCACCGCAAACAGGGTTTTGGTCTGCGGGTCATAAGACACGTCTGACGCTTCGTCCTTTTCCATACCTGGCAGCCGCTTGGCGTCGATGACCACTCGGTAATCCGGCAGCCAGATACTCTCTTTTCGTTCGGCCAGACTTTCGAAGCGCTCCATCACCCAGAGCACGCCGCGATCATCCCAGTGCATCGCAAACACGAGGCCATACACGGCAGCCGCCACCAGCAAAAGCCAGGAATACCAACGCATTACAAAGCGCGAGCGGCGGGCAGTTTTCAGCTTGGACAACGGTGGGGTGGCCATGCAGGGATGCGTTCCAGAAATTCAGGCTATGGGTAATAGCACATTGGGACTGGCTCAGACGCCAGAAGCCCCGGAATTATCCGGACATGATGTGAAAAAAACGGGAAATGGCGGGATTGCCCTGTGTGGATACAGAAATTTGCGACCACTAGAAACCATTGTGGGAGCGGGCTTGCCCACGATGGCGGTCTGACATTCAACATCAATGTTGACTGTTACGGCCTCATCGCGGGCAAGCCCGCTCCCACAGGGTTTTGCGTCGGGTCAGCGCACGCTGCTGGTGAAGCGGCTGGCGCCCGGCAATTCGAGCACCAGTTCGTCACCGACATTCAGCGGACCAACGCCCACCGGCGTACCGGTGAGGATCACGTCACCGGCCTGCAGCGAGAAGCAGCCGGCCATGTACTGGATCATCGGCACGATGGGATTGAGCATGTCCTTGCTGTTGCCATCCTGGCGCACTTCGCCATTGATGGTCAGGCGGATACCGATGTCGGTCAGGTCGGCGAAGGTGCTGCCAGCCACGAACGGCGCAATCACTGCCGCACCGTCGAAGGACTTGGCGATTTCCCATGGCAGGCCCTTGGCTTTCAGCTCGGCCTGCTTGTCGCGCAGGGTCAGGTCCAGAGCCGGGGCGATGCCGGAGATGGCGTCCAGCACTTCTTCACGACTCGGCTTGGTCGACAATGGCTTGCCAATCAACACGGCGATTTCCGCTTCGTAATGCACCGAGCCACGCTCGGTCGGAATGCTGAAACCGCCTTCCAGCGGCACCACGCAACTGCCCGGCTTGATGAACAGCAGTGGCTCGGTAGGCACCGGATTGTCCAGTTCCTTGGCGTGTTCGGCGTAGTTGCGGCCGATGCACACCACTTTCCCCAGCGGGAAATGAATACGCGTACCGTCGACATACTGGTGCTGATAGCTCATTACCGACTCCTGCTTCGTGCTCTTAAAGTTCGAAGAATCAAACAGCGAAAATCTTGCCCGGGTTCATGATGCCGTTCGGGTCGAACACCGCTTTGACGGCTTTCATGTACTCGATCTCAACCGGCGAGCGACTGTAGGTCAAGTAGTCACGCTTGGTCATGCCCACGCCGTGTTCGGCGGAAATCGAACCGTTGTACTTCTCGACGGTTTCAAACACCCACTTGTTGACGGTCGCGCACTTGGCGAAGAACTCGTCCTTGCTCAGGTTATCCGGCTTGAGGATGTTCAAGTGCAGGTTGCCGTCGCCGATATGGCCGAACCAGACAATTTCGAAATCCGGGTAGTGTTCGCCGACGATCGCGTCAATTTCCTTCAGAAACGCTGGGACTTTCGACACCGTGACCGAAATGTCGTTTTTGTAGGGCGTCCAGTGGGAAATGGTTTCGGAGATGTATTCGCGCAGCTTCCACAGGTTCTGCAACTGGGTTTCGCTCTGGCTCATCACGCCGTCCAGCACCCAGCCCTGTTCGACGCAGTGCTCGAAGGTTTCCAGGGCGTGGTTGGCCACTTCTTCAGTGGTCGCTTCGAATTCCAGTAGCGCGTAGAACGGGCAATCGGATTCGAACGGTGCCGGCACATCACCGCGCGCCATGACCTTGGCCAAGGCTTTATCGGAGAAGAATTCGAAGGCAGTCAGGTCAAGTTTGCTCTGAAATGCGTGCAACACCGGCATGATCGAATCGAAATCGGCGGTGCCGAGGACCATCGCGGTGAGGTTTTTCGGCGCACGGTCCAGGCGCATGGTGGCTTCGACCACAAAGCCGAGGGTGCCTTCGGCGCCAATGAATAGCTGACGCAGGTCGTAGCCAGTAGCGTTCTTGATCAGGTCTTTGTTCAGTTCCAGCAAATCGCCCTTGCCGGTGACGACTTTCATGCCGGCCACCCAGTTGCGGGTCATGCCGTAGCGAATCACCTTGATCCCGCCGGCATTGGTGCCGATGTTGCCGCCAATCTGGCTGGAACCTGCCGACGCGAAGTCCACCGGGTAGTACAGACCGTGCTCTTCGGCCTTGTTCTGCAATTGCTCGGTAATCACGCCTGGCTGACAAACAGCCGTGCGGTCAGTCAGGTTCACATCGAGGATCTGGTTCATGTAGTCGAAGGACACAACCACTTCGCCATTGGCAGCCACGGCCGCAGCCGAAAGCCCGGTACGACCGCCGGACGGCACCAGCGCCACCTTGTGTTCATTGGCCCAACGGACAATAGCCTGGACCTGCTCGGTGGTCTTGGGGAACACAATGGCCGTCGGGGCCGGGGCGAAATGTTTGGTCCAATCCTTACCGTAAGCATTCAGGGAGTCGGCGTCGGTCAGCACCTTGCCAGGCTCAACCAAGGTCTTCAGCTCATCAATCAGCGCAGGATTGGTCATCGACAGAACTCTCGAACAATTCATGGTCATCCTGAGAACGCTTCACGTCGCAGGAATGAGTGTTTAGCGGGGTGCATATGCTAGCATACCGACCCCGCAGCATCGTGCCCAACGGCCATTCTGCGGTGACGGCTTTCCTGCCGTCCGGGTCAGCGTCTGCTGGCTATCTCCTGCCATTTTTCTCCGGGATACAGGTTTACGCAGATGAGCAAGACTTCTCTCGATAAGAGCAAGATCAAGTTCCTTCTTCTCGAAGGCGTCCACCAATCGGCTGTCGACGTTCTCAAGTCGGCGGGCTATACCAGCATCGAGTACCTCACCGGTTCTCTGCCGGAAGCCCAGCTGAAGGAAAAGATCGCTGATGCGCACTTCATCGGCATTCGCTCCCGCACTCAACTGACCGAAGAGATCTTCGATCACGCGAAGAAACTGGTGGCCGTCGGCTGTTTCTGCATCGGCACCAACCAGGTCGACCTCAACGCGGCTCGCGAACGCGGCATCGCGGTATTCAACGCGCCGTACTCCAACACTCGCTCCGTTGCCGAGCTGGTGCTGGCCGAGGCGATCCTGTTGCTGCGCGGCATCCCTGAGAAGAACGCTTCCTGCCACCGTGGCGGCTGGATCAAAAGCGCCGCCAACTCCTTCGAAATCCGTGGCAAGAAGCTGGGCATCGTCGGTTACGGCTCGATCGGTACGCAACTGTCGGTCCTGGCTGAAGGTCTGGGCATGCAGGTGTATTTCTACGACACGGTGACCAAGTTGCCACTGGGTAACGCCACCCAGGTCGGCAACCTGCACGAACTGCTGGGCATGTCCGACATCGTCACCCTGCACGTTCCGGAAACCGCTGCCACCCAGTGGATGATCGGCGAGAAGGAAATCCGCGCCATCAAGAAGGGCGGCATTCTGATCAACGCTGCTCGCGGCACTGTGGTCGAACTGGACGCCCTGGCGGACGCGATCAAGGACAAGCACCTGATCGGCGCGGCCATCGACGTATTCCCGGTGGAGCCGCGCTCCAACGAAGAAGAGTTCGAAAGCCCGCTACGTGGCCTGGACAACGTGATCCTGACCCCGCACATCGGTGGTTCCACTGCTGAGGCGCAAGCCAACATCGGTCTGGAAGTGGCGGAAAAACTGGTCAAGTACAGCGACAATGGTACTTCGGTATCGTCCGTGAACTTCCCGGAAGTGGCGCTGCCGGCTCACCCTGGCAAGCACCGCCTGCTGCACATCCACGAGAACATTCCGGGTGTGATGAGCGAGATCAACAAGGTCTTCGCCGAAAACGGCATCAACATTTCCGGTCAGTTCCTGCAGACCAACGAGAAAGTCGGCTACGTCGTAATCGACGTCGATGCCGAATACTCGGAAATGGCGCAAGAGAAGCTGCAGCACATCAACGGCACCATTCGTTGCCGCGTGTTGTTCTGATAGTGACTTGAGTGACAAAAAAAGGAGACCTTCGGGTCTCCTTTTTCATGGGTGTGACGAATGTTACTTAACGTTGACGGTGATTTTCTCCGACACGATAGGCGGATCGAACGGCATGTGGCCGCTATCACCCAGCTCCAGCTGCAAGGTGTGTTTGCCCGGCGTCAGCTTTACTTCAGCCTGGGTCTGCGCCTTGCCGAAGTGCAGGTGGTTGGCATCGTTGGGGATCGGTGCACCGGCGGCTGGCAGTTTATCGACATCGATCAGCAAGTGGTGATGGCCGGTGTTTTTGGTGACATCGCCCGCGGGCGCTAGCGCAATGTTCTCGACAGCGAACTTGACGACGACGGTTTGCGGAACCGTGGCTCCGTCCGCAGGAGAAACGATGGACACTTCTGCACCTTTGGGAGCCGGTGTAGCAGCCGTTGCCAGCATCGATGCACCCAGCAACAGGCCAGCCAACGCTGCACGTGACATAAAGCTTTTCATTCTCTTCTCCAGTTTTTCCGTAAAATTCGCTCGACCGTGACAACTTCACGGCCATTCGTTGTCGAAGGCACACGACAACCATAGCAAAGCGAGCCTGAACAGCGCGTCGCAATAAATGAACTCAAAGGAGTGACCATGCGCTTTTTGCCTGGCCTGATCTGCCTGCTACCCCTTTTGAGCCCTTTGGCTCATGCCGAACTGATTGATGATGTAAACGACCGCGGCGAATTGCGCATTGCCCTAGAGGCTAATACCCCGCCCTTCAATTTCAAGGATGACGGCAAACTGACCGGCTTCGAGGTTGAGTTGGGTCAATTGTTGGCCGATGAACTGGATGTAAGGGCCGACTTCGTCGTCACCGATTCTGTCGACTTGCTGGCTGGTGTCGAAAGCGGCAAGTACGACGTGGCCATCAACCACATAGCACTGACCCCGGACTTGAAGGATCGTTTCGACTTCAGCGCACCTTACAGCTACGCCGACGCGCAATTGTTAGCGCAAAAAGAAGAGCAGCCGCGCCCACTCATGTTGGTGCAGACACTGAAGGAAGAGGAGCCGAAGGCCGGCCGCCCGGTGAGCCTGGCGATTCCATTTCAGAAGGGCAACCCGGCATTTCACGCCAGCCTCGAAAACGCGTTACAGCGGATCAAGGGAGATGGGCGATTGGAAGCGTTGTCGCAGAAGTGGTTCGGGGCGGATACGAGCGTGGCGCCGAAACCCTGATTCAAGCCCGCTCCCACAGGTTTTTTTCGTGGATTGTTAGTCGAGTATTGCCAAGGCCTGCGCCGCTTGTGGCAACTCCAGCTCACTGAACACCTGAACACCATTGCGCTTGAGCAATGCTGCGGTAACCCCCTCACCGCTGACCTTCACGCCACTGAACGTCCCGTCATAGGTCAACAGATTCCCGCAAGACGGGCTGTTGGCCTTGAGCACGGCGATACGAATGCCGTGCTGTTGCACCAGCTCCAGCGCCTGACAAGCCCCCGAAAGAAACTCGGCACTGACGTCCTCGCCCTCGGTGGTGATGACCGATGCAAGGCCATCAAGCACTTCACCGCCCTGCCCACCCGGAATCTCCGCCGCGGCCCTTGGCGTCGGTAAACCACCAGCGACTTCCGGGCACAACGGCACCACCCGGCCGTCGGCGATCCACTGTTCCAACAGATTGAATGGCCCACTGGCGCCACCGTCGTAACGGACGCGGTGACCGAGCAAACAGCGGCTTACCAGAATCTTTTGCATGATCAGAACGGCTCGTTGCCACGACGGCGGAACCAGCCCGTCAACGACAGGCGATCTCGGGTCGCGGGCAGGACTTCGTGGGGGACTTCGGCCGACAGGAACACCACCAGGCATCCGCCGGTAGGCACCACATCGTGCTCGAAGCCTTCGTCGAGGTACATGCGCAGCTGCCCGCCATGCTCGGGCAGCCAGCCGTCATTGAGGTAGATCACCGCCGAGACCATGCGCCGGTCATCATCGCGGAACCGGTCGACATGCTTGAGGTAAAAAGCGCCAGGCGGGTACAGGGCGAAATGGCTCTCGAAATCTTCCAGGCCCAGAAACAAACCGCGATTCATCGCCTCACGCAGGCTGTTCATCAACCCAAGATAGCTGTCGCAGGCCTCGACCTGACCGGGTTCGAGCCATTGGATATGGTCACCGCGAATGCCCTCGCGGATCTCCGAAAACGGCCCGCGCCCCACGGCGGCAGGGGCGAGTTCGCCCTCAGCGGCACGTTTGCGGCACTCGGCCGCCAGCGCCCGGGTCAGATCCAGAGGCAGGAAAATATTCTGCTGCGACCAGCCGCGCTCAGCCAGGTCGTCGACGATACGTAACAGCAGCGGATGATCAGAGGATATTTGCATGGCGCGCATAGTATTCCTGTGCCCGCAAATCCGACAGAGCCGCGCAGCGGAGGATTGGTCGGATAAGGCACGCAACCTGATACGAATTCTCGACAAGTACGAATGCCGCACGGAGAATAGTCGCCTGCTGACAGGAGTCCCTATGCGTCGCTTGCTTTTTTCACTGCTGATGTTCTGCGTTTTGCCCGCTTGGGCGGACGGCCACGACCAGTTGTACAAGGTCGCCGGTTGGCCAGAACAACGCGCGCATTTCAACGATGCTCTCTCGGCTGCTCAGCAGCGTTACCAGAATAGCCTGCCGCCGGCGGTGTTTCAGGCCCTGGTCAACAACAGTAATCAGCGTTTCGCCCCCAAGGCCATGGACCAGCGCGCCGAAGCGCAGCTGCGCAAAAACCTCGCCGATCCCAAACCTGCGTTGATCTTCTTTCAATCGCCCCTGGGCAAGAAGATCGTCGCCGCCGAACTGCTGGCGACCCGTCGCGATCAATTGGCGAAAAACGCCAAGGGCTTGCCGAAAATGCAGGCCAGCGATACCCGTCAACTCATCATCGGTCACCTGGCCCAGGCCCTGCCCGCCCGCGAGGCCGGCGCCGAAGTCAGCCTGGCGATCGCGGGCGTGGCGGCCGACAGCCTGAGCTCGATGATCCCCGGCCTGCTCGGCGGCGGTCAGGCTCAAGGCATGTTGAACGGTCAGCGCCAGCGCCTGATGGAGCAGATCGGCGCTGACCTGAACAACACGCTGCTGTATGTCTATCGCGACCTGTCGGATGAAGAGCTGGAAGAGTTCGCCACGTTTGCCGAGTCCACTGAAGGCAAGGCTTACTATCAAGCGGCACTGGCGGCGATTCGGGCGGGGTTGGCGGTGGGGCAGAGTACGTCGAGCCTTGCCCAGTAATCTGCAGCGATGGCCGCTACAGATTCCGTCCCTTCATCCGCTTGGTCAAAAACCCGAAATACTCCTGCCGCAATCCCGGTGACTCATTCGCCAGATGATGCCGTGCCTCAGGCAGCATCAGCACCTGAGGCCGATCGAACTTGCCTCGTAATACGTCAAGGTTGTGCTGCCAATCCACGGTCATATCCGCCTGCCCCTGCACAATCAGTGGCCGCCGCGGGCTGCTCGGTGCCGCTTCGATGCGCTTGATCCACCGTCCCAGCGCACCGACCCACGCCGTGGGCAGACGTAGCGGTTGCAGCGGATCGGCTTGCAGGAACGTCAGGAATTCAGGGTCGTTGGAGTTCTCGCTGAAACGCCGGGCGATGCCTTTGACGAACGGCTTGAGCAAGTAATAACTGAGCTGCGACCAGCCCCAGGCTCGCGGCCGCACCAGTGGCGACAGCAGAATCACTTGCCCCTGAGCGGGACTGTTCGCGCCCTGATTGAGCACATGATCGATCACGATCGCCCCACCAGTGCTTTGCCCGCATAAGTGCCAGGGCTGCGGAAGGGCCAGCGATTGCGCCTCGGCCAACAGCCCTTGCAGCGTGCGTTGATACTCGGCGAAATCCTTGATGCTCGCCCGTTCGCCACTGGACAGGCCATGCCCTGGAAGGTCACAGGCGATTACCGCAAAACCCTGGTCCAGCGCCCACTCGATCACATGCCGATAGAGCCCGGTGTGATCGTAGAAGCCATGAAACAAAAACAGCGTCGCCTTCGCCCGCTCGGGCCACCAGAGCTGGCTGACCACTTCATAGCCATCGACCTCGAAACGCCCCAGGCCAGTGCGCAAGGTTCGCAGGGGAAAATCCAGCCCATAAAAATGCTGATAGGCCATGGCCTCCGTCGACAGCGGCTGCCACTCGGCCAATGGCCGCAGGCTGGCACGCAAATGATCGGGGTCGAAAGTGGCGGACATGGGCTATTCCAGAGCGCGAAACGGACTTTATAGGCCTGCGATATTCATCTGTCGCGGCAAGCATGGCAAGCTAGCCGACCTTCGAGGATTGAAACCCATGCGTCCGGCCTACCGCACCACACTGCTTGCCAGCCTGCTCGCCCTTGTGTGTGCCGGCGTGCTGTGGGCCGCTTATGACTGGTTTCAGGGGCGCTACTTGCGCGCCTTCAGTTCGCACACCGCGGTGTTCTCCGGCGACCCATTGCGCCTGCCGGACGAACTCGCCGGCCCCGGCGCCATCCGCCTGGTGCACTTCTGGGACCCGGCCTGCCCATGCAATGTCGGCAACCAACAACACCTGACCGAACTGGTTGAGCAGTATCTACCGCAGGGCGTCGAGTTCTATGCGGTCCAAAAGCCCGGAAGCCACGGTCAATTGCCCAGCACGTTGAGTCGCCTTAAAACCATTACTGTCCTGCCAGGTTCCGAACAGATCCCCGCCAGCCCGGCGGTAGCGATCTGGGACCGCAGTGGCAGGCTGGCGTATTTCGGTCCGTACAGCGAAGGCCTGACCTGCAATTCGAGCAACAGCTTTATCGAGCCTATTCTGCAAGCGCTGAATGAAGGCCGGGCGGTGAACGCCACCCACACGCTGGCGGTGGGTTGCTACTGCCCGTGGCCTGCTGAGGTGAAGTAAGGCATTCCCGACTTTTCCAGGACCGCGATGCCCGGCACAGGAGGTCTGTGCTACACGTTTGCAGCCCACACGGGCGGCAATCCCGAAAGAACAAGGAGTCAGCATGAAACGCGTCCTCACCGTACTTGCCTTGCTGATCGTCGTACTCGTCGCCGGGGGCGGCTGGTATGTGTACAGCAAGCAACCGACGCGCCAGGGCCAGGTGGAATTGCAGCACCTGCAAGGTTCGGTGACCGTGCGCTACGACGTGCGCGGCGTGCCGCATATCCGGGCCGAAAACGAAACCGACCTCTACCGAGCCCTCGGCTACGTGCATGCCCAGGACCGACTGTTCCAGATGGAAGCCATGCGGCGCCTGGCCCGTGGTGAGCTGGCCGAAGTCCTCGGCCCGAAACTGATCGACACCGACAAACTGTTTCGCAGCCTGCGCATTCGCGAACGGGCTGAAAGCTATGTGGCCGCGCTGGATCGTCAGTCGCCGGCGTGGAAGGCTCTGCAAGCCTATCTGGATGGCATCAATCAATATCAGGACAGCCACGCTGCGCCGGTAGAGTTCGACGTGCTGGGGATCCCCAAGCGCCCTTTCACCGCCGAAGACAGCATCAGCATCGCCGGCTACATGGCCTACAGCTTTGCCGCGGCGTTTCGCACCGAACCGTTGCTGACTTACGTGCGCGACCAACTGGGCGCCGAGTACCTGAACATCTTCGATCTCGACTGGCAGCCCAAGGGCGTGCTGGCCAAAGGGCGCGCCAACCCTGCGCCGGCCCTTACCGCCAATGACTGGAAGGGTCTGAACGCCCTCGCCCGTTTGAGTGAGCAGGCGCTGGTCGACAATGGCCTGCCGCAATTCGAAGGCAGCAATGCCTGGGTGATTTCCGGCAACCGCAGCAAAAGCGGCAAGCCACTGCTGGCCGGTGACCCGCACATTCGCTTCTCGGCGCCGTCGGTGTGGTACGAAGCGCACCTGTCAGCGCCGGGTTTCGAGCTTTATGGCTACCATCAGGCGCTGGTGCCGTTTGCGTTTCTTGGCCACAACCTGGACTTCGGCTGGAGCCTGACGATGTTCCAGAACGACGATCTGGACCTGATCGCCGAGAAGGTCAACCCGGACAACCCGAACCAGGTCTGGTATCGCGGCCAGTGGGTCGACATGGTCAACACCGAACAACAGATCGCGGTCAAAGGCCAGTCACCGGTCACGCTGACCCTGCGCCAGTCGCCCCACGGCCCGATCATCAACGATGCGCTCGGCACCGCCGCCGGCAAGACGCCGGTCGCCATGTGGTGGGCCTTCCTCGAGACCCCGAATCCGATCCTCGACGGCTTCTACCAGCTCAACCGCGCCGACTCCCTGGCCAAGGCCCGCGCTGCGTCGGCCAAGGTTCAGGCTCCGGGACTGAACATCGTCTACGCCAACGCCAAGGGCGACATCGGTTGGTGGGCCTCGGCGCTGCTGCCCAAGCGCCCGGCCGGGGTGAAGCCCGGGTTCATCCTCGACGGCAGCACCCCTCAGGCGGACAAGGAAGGTTTTTACCCGTTCAGCGCCAACCCACAGGAAGAGAACCCGGCGCGGGGCTATATCGTCTCGGCCAACTTCCAGCCGGTGTCGCCGACCGGTATGGAAATTCCCGGTTACTACAACCTCGCCGATCGCGGTCAGCAGCTCAATCGTCAACTCAGCGACAAGAACGTGAAGTGGGACAACGAGTCCAACCAAAAGCTGCAACTGGGCACCACCACCGACTACGGTCCGCGTTTGCTGGCGCCGTTGCTGCCGGTACTGCGTGAAGTGGTGAGCGATCCCGCCGAGCTCAAACTAGTGGAGCAACTGGCGCAGTGGAGCGGCGATTACCCGCTGGACTCGATCAGCGCCACGCTGTTCAACCAGTTCTTGTTCAATCTCACCGACGCGGCGATGCGCGATGAACTGGGCAATGACTTCTTCGAAACACTGCTCCCGACCCGGGTGATCGATGCCGCACTGCCGCGCCTGGCGGCCTCCGCCGATTCGCCGTGGTGGGACAACCGCAACACCCCCGGCAAGGAAACCCGTGCCGACACGGTCAAGGTTGCCTGGCAAGCGAGCATGGCTCACCTCAAAACCACCCTGGGCGCCGATTCCACACAATGGCAGTGGGGCAAGGCGCATACCTTGACTCACGGCCATCCGCTAGGGATGCAGAAACCGCTGGACCGCATCTTCAACGTCGGGCCATTCGCGGCGCCCGGCACCCACGAAGTGCCGAACAACCTCTCGGCCAAGATCGGCCCGGCGCCGTGGCCTGTGACTTACGGCCCGTCGACACGACGGCTGATCGACTTCGCCGACCCGGCCCACAGCCTGACCATCAACCCGGTCGGCCAGAGCGGAGTGCCGTTCGACAGCCACTATGCCGATCAGGCCGAGGCGTATATCGAAGGGGTTTATTACCAGGCGCATTTCAATGATGAAGAAGTGACGGCCAATACCCGCAGTACGTTGAAGCTGTTGCCGGCGCGGGCTACCCAGTAGATTTTTTGTTGGCCCGGCGGGCCCCATCGCGAGCCTGCTCGCGAAGAGGCCCTGACAAGCAACACAAATTGCCGCTAAACCATCACCGCAAAATTCAACCTGAACTGCTGCGGCGTCACTCCCAGCCTGCGGTTGAACACACTGCGCATGTGCTGGGCATCGCGAAACCCGCACTGGTACGCCACGGTTTTCAGGGGAGCATGAGTGCTTTCGAGCATCACCCGCGCTGCGTCCACCCTCGCCCGTTCGACGAATTCCGCCGGGGTGATTTTCGCCTCCTTGGCAAACACCCGGGAAAAGTTGCGCGTGCTCATGTTGGCGGCGTTGGCCAGATCAGCGATGGTCAAGTCGCCATTGAGGTTGGCCAACACATAGAGCTGGACCAGCGCCACCGCCGAAGTCGGTTCGGCATGGGGCGTGAGAAACGGGCTGAACTGCGATTGCCCGCCCGAACGCTGAGTGAACACCACCAGCCGCTTGGCCACGCTGAGTGCCACGTCCGGCCCGTGATCCCGGGCCAGCAGATACAGCGACAGATCGATCCCTGCAGTGACCCCGGCCGAGGTGTAAAGCTCGCCGTCCTGCACGTATAAGCGATCGGCCTCGACCTGAGTCGATGGGCACAACTGCGCCAGCGCCGCGGCATCGCCCCAGTGGGTGGTGACGGTTCGCCCGTCGAGCAATCCGGCCCGGGCGAGCATGAATGCACCATTGCAGATCGAGCCAAAACGTTGCGCCCGCGCGCAGGCATCGCGCAGCCAGGCATCGAACACCGCGCCAAAATTCATGAACGGCAACTGCGGCCCGCCCGCCACCAACAGCAGGTCATAAGCCTCCAGTGCTTCACTGAAATGCCGGTGGGCATTGAGCGACAAACCATTGGAACACGCCATCACCCCATGCTCGACACCGATCACCTCCAGCCGATAGTGATCCTCCGGGGCCAGGAAACGGTTGGCTTCGGAAAATACATCCATGGGGCCGGTGACGTCGAGCGACTGGACGCCTGGGAACACCACGATGGCAATGGTTTTACTCATGATACGAAACGCCTTCTATGGCACTGGACTGGATGTCAGCTATCACTCGACGTGTAGCAGCTGCCGAGTCTGCGAGGCTGCGTTCGGCTGCGGAGCAGTCGTAAATCCTGCGCACGCGATTCACCTGAAAGACCGCGGTATCTGATTTCACGACTGCTTCGCAGCCGAACGCAGCCTCGCAGGCTCGGCAGCTGCTACAGGGCGGTGTGCTTTCGGGAGATCTGCGCCAACCCTAGCCAATCCAAGCCCAACAAGCGAGGTTGGCGCGATAGGCAGGCTCATTGGCCGGGATCGCAGCCATGGATCGATTGTCCGGTTTCGGCTACGCGAACAGACTGACCCCATCAGCGCCGCCACGGCGTTCCCCTTGAGGACAGCACCATGAGCAGCATCATCGCCGGTATCAACATCCCCGACAGCGCATTGGCCAGGGCCACCACGGAATACATTCGCGACGTCGAGTCCGATCTGCTGTTCCACCACTCTCGCCGGGTGTTTCTGTTCGGTGCCTTGAGCGGTGAGCGCAAGCAATTGGCCTACGACCCGGAGTTGCTGTATGTCGGCGCGATGTTCCATGACTTGGGCCTGGTGGAGGGTCACCGCAGCGATGATGAGCGATTCGAAGTCGACAGTGCCAACGCAGCCAAAGCGTTCCTCAAACCCTATGGTTTGTCTGACGACAATATCGAACAGGTCTGGTTGTCGATTGCCCTGCACACCACACCGGGCGTGCCGCAACACTTGCGTCCCAACGTGGCGCTGGTGACGGCCGGCGTCGAGATGGATGTGCTGGGCATCGACTACGCGGCGTTTTCCACCGTGCAGCGTGAAGCAGTGGTGCATGCGCATCCACGGGGTGAAGGGTTCAAGGAGTGCATTCTGTGTGCGTTCGCCAATGGCTTCAAACATAAGCCGGACAGCACGTTTGGCACCGTAAACGCGGATGTACTGGTGGACAGCGAGCCGGGCTTCAAGCCGATGAACTTCGTCGAGATCATCCGCAAATCACCTTGGGTCGTTTGACCCGATCGTTCCCACGCTCTGCGTGGGAATGCAGCCCGGGAAGCTCCGCGTCCCATCAAGAGCCGAACGCAGAGCGTCCGTTGAGGCATTCCCACGCAGAGCGTGGGAACGATCATGCGTGGATCAAGCCGCTTCCGATGCCTGCGCCCGGCGCACGTCCGGTTGTTTCCAGGAGTCGGCGGCGCCTTCTTCGATAGCCTGCTGGATCGCACGCTTGCGAATTTCTTCGGCACGACGGCTGAAGTACCAGACCAGGAACGTCACCAGCGACACCGCCAGCAGAATCAGGCTGGCCACGGCGTTGATCTCGGGCTTCACGCCCAGGCGCACCGCCGAGAACACTTCCATCGGCAGGGTCGTGGAACCGGGGCCGGACACGAAGCTCGCCAGCACCAGGTCATCCAGCGACAAGGCGAACGACATCATGCCACCCGCCGCCAGCGACGGCGCGATCATCGGGATGGTGATCAGGAAGAACACCTTCCACGGCCGCGCGCCCAGATCCATGGCTGCCTCTTCGATGGACAGGTCCAGCTCACGCAAGCGCGCCGATACCACCACTGCCACATACGCTGCACAGAAGGTGGTATGGGCGATCCAGATGGTGACGATGCCGCGTTCCTGTGGCCAACCGATCATCTGCGCCATGGCCACGAACAGCAGCAACAGCGACAGGCCGGTGATCACTTCCGGCATTACCAGCGGCGCGGTGACCAGACCACCGAACAGCGTGCGGCCCTTGAAGTGGGTGATACGGGTCAGCACGAAGGCCGCCAGCGTCCCCAGTGCCACTGCGGCAATCGCCGTGTAGCAGGCGATTTCCAGCGAGCGCACCACCGAGCCCATCAGTTGGGTGTTGTCCATCAACCCCACGTACCACTTGATCGACCAGCCGCCCCACACCGTCACCAGTTTCGAGGCGTTGAACGAGTAGATCACCAGGATCAGCATCGGCGCGTAGATGAACAGCAAACCCGCTACCAGCATGAAACTTGAGAAACGGAAGCGCTTCATTCCTTGCCCTCCATTTCTTTGGCCTGACTACGGTTGAACAGGATGATCGGCACAATCAGGATCGCCAGCATCACCACCGCAAGCGCTGATGCCACCGGCCAGTCACGGTTGTTGAAGAATTCTTGCCACAGCACTTTACCGATCATCAGGGTTTCCGGACCGCCGAGCAGTTCCGGGATCACGAACTCACCCACCACCGGGATGAACACCAGCATGCAGCCGGCGATGATGCCGTTTTTCGACAGCGGCACGGTGATCTTCCAGAAACTGTTGAAGGTGCTCGAACCGAGGTCCGACGCGGCTTCCAGCAGGCTGGTGTCGTGTTTGACCAGGTTGGCGTAGAGCGGCAGGATCATGAACGGCAGGTACGAATACACCACGCCGATGTACACGGCCAAATTGGTATTGAGTATCTGCAGCGGTTCGTCGATCCAGCCCATGCTCATAAGAAAACCATTGAGCAGGCCGTTGTTGCTGAGGATGCCCATCCACGCATACACGCGGATCAGGATCGCGGTCCAGGTCGGCATCATGATCAGCAGCACCAGCACCGTTTGCAGCTCTTTGCGGGCGGTGGCAATGGCGTAGGCCATCGGATAGCCGATCAGCAAACAGAGGACGGTGCTGATCAGCGCCATCTTGAGCGAGCCGAGGTAAGCGGCGATGTACAACTCGTCATCGCCCAGCATCGCGTAGTTGCTCAGGTTAAGCAGCACCTGGAGCTTCTGGTCGATGAAGCTGTAGATCTCGGTGTACGGCGGAATGGCCACGTCGGCTTCGGCGAAGCTGATCTTCAGGACGATGAAGAACGGCAGCATGAAGAACAGGAACAGCCAGATGAACGGAACCCCGATGACCAGCTGACGGCCACCGGGAATTATTCGATTGAGCCGGCGTTTGAATTTGCGCAGGTTCATGAGCGAAGCACCACGCCGCTGTCGTCTTCCCAGTACACGTAAACCTGGTCACCCCAGGTTGGCCGCTGGCCGCGGCGCTCGGCGTTGGCGACGAAGGATTGCACCAGTTTGCCGCTCGGCAATTCGACGTAGAACACCGAGTGGCCGCCGAGGTAGGCGATGTCATGCACCTTGCCGCTGGACCAGTTGTATTCGCAGGTCGGCATGTCGGCCGTCACCAGCAGTTTTTCCGGACGGATCGCGTAAGTGACGGACTTGTCCTGCACCGAGGTGCTGATGCCGTGACCCACGTAAATGTTGCGGTCCAGATCCTTGCAGGTAATCAGTGCATGGCCTTCGGCGTCGTCCACCACTTCGCCTTCGAAGATGTTGACGTTGCCGATGAACTCGCAGACCAGACGGCTGGTCGGGGTTTCGTAGATGTCGATCGGGCTGCCAATCTGGGCGATCCAGCCCAGGTGCATGATCGCGATGCGCTCGGCCATGGTCATGGCCTCTTCCTGGTCGTGGGTCACCATCACGCAGGTCACGCCGACCCGCTCAATGATCTCGACCAGTTCCAGTTGCATTTGCGAGCGCAGTTTCTTGTCCAGCGCGCCCATTGGTTCGTCGAGCAGCAACAATTTCGGCCGCTTGGCCAATGAACGCGCCAGCGCCACACGCTGACGCTGACCGCCGGACAATTGATGGGGTTTGCGCTTGGCGTACTGGCTCATCTGCACCAGCTTGAGCATCTCGGCCACGCGAGCGTCGACTTCAGCCGACGGAATCTTGTCCTGCTTGAGGCCGAAGGCGATGTTTTGCGCCACCGTCATGTGCGGGAACAAGGCGTAGGACTGGAACATCATGTTGATCGGCCGCTCGTACGGCGGCATGTCCGTGATGTCTACGCCATCGAGGAAAATGCGCCCCTCCGTGGGCCGTTCGAAACCTGCCAGCATCCGCAGCAAGGTGGATTTGCCCGAACCCGAGCCGCCGAGCAGGGCGAAGATTTCGCCTTTCTTGATTTCCAGGGACACGTCGTCCACGGCAATCGTCTCGTCGAACTTTTTGGTGACCCGGTCGATTTTGACCAGCACCTGTTTAGGTGTCTGGTCGCCCTCGAGGGCTTTCTTATAGGCGCCGGAGGCAACTGCCATTTACGAAACTCCCAACAGAATGTGCAGCTCGCTCAAGGTGGCGAACCTGGATAGTTTGAAGCTATTTGCCCGACTTGACCTTGGTCCAGCTGCGCGTCATGAGTCGTTGAATCTTGGGTGGCAACTCTGTGTTGACATACAGCTTGTCGACGACAGCCTGCGAGGGATAGACCGCCTCATCCGTGCGTACGGCCTGATCCATCAACTCGCCCGCCTTCGGGTTGGGGTTGGCGTAGCCGACGGAATCACTGACCTTGGCGATCACCTCAGGCTTGAGCAGATAGTTGATGAAGGCATGAGCCTCTTTGACATTGGTAGCGTCCCGGGGAATGGCCAGCATGTCGAACCAGAGGTTGCCGCCCTCTTTGGGAATCACGTAGGCAATGTCGATGCCCTTGTTGGCTTCGGCGGCCCGCGCCTTGGCCTGGAACACATCACCGGAGAAACCGGCGGCCACACAGATCTCGCCATTGGCCAGGTCGGAGATGTATTTGGACGAGTTGAAGTAGGTCACATAAGGCCGAATCGCCAGCAGTTTGGCTTCGGCTTTCTTGTAGTCTTCAGGGTCCTCGCTGTTTGGCGACAGGCCCATATAGTTCAGCATGGCCGGAAGCATTTCATCCCCTGAATCGAGGAACGCCACACCGCAACCGGAAAGTTTCTTGATGTTTTCCGGCTCAAACAGCACGGCCCACGAGTCGATCTTGTCGACGCCCAGTGCGGCTTTGACTTTCTCGACGTTGTAACCGATGCCGTTGGTGCCCCACAGATACGGCACGGCGTATTGATTACCCGGATCATTCTTCTCCAAGCGCTTGAGCAGTACCGGATCGAGGTTGGAGTAGTTGGTCAGCTTCGACTTGTCGAGCTTCTGGAAAGCCCCGGCCTTGATCTGTTTGCCAAGGAAGTGGTTGGACGGCACGACCACGTCATAACCGGTACGCCCGGCCAGCAACTTGCCTTCCAGGGTTTCATTGGAATCGAATACGTCATACACCGGCTTGATGCCGGTTTCTTTCTGGAAGTCGGCCAGGGTGGTCTCACCGATGTAGTCCGACCAGTTATAAATATGCACTGTGCCAGCGGCCTGAACACTGACAGCAAGTGTCAGCCCGGCGCCGACCAGCAGGGCATTGCGCAACAAAGAAAAAATAGGCACGTGGAGGTCCTCTAAAATTAGTTGGGCCCAAGTTGCCCCGCGTTACATGACAGCCATGGCTGCCTGACAACAAAACCGGCGCGCAACTTACCCTCGAAAAACCGTTCCAGCAAACTTTATGAAGATCCTGTAGCAGCTGCCGCAGGCTGCGTTCAACTGCGAAGCAGTTGTGCTGTCGAAAAGCGGAGGTCCTTTGGACCTCAACGCAGCCTTCGGCAGCTGCTACAGGGTTTATGACTTATTTACCGGATTTGATCTTGGTCCAGCTGCGAGTCAGGATCCGCTGGGTCGCGGCCGGCAAGTCGGCAATCGCGTACAGCTTGGCCAACACTTCCGCTGGCGGGTAGATGCCTGGATCGCTGGTGATTTCTTTATCGACCAGCGCAGTAGACGCCGCGTTACCGTTCGGGAAACGTACGGCGTTGGTGATCTCGGCCATGATTTCCGGCTTCTGCAGGAAGGTCATGAACTTGTAGGCGCCTTCAACGTTTTCGGCATCTTTAGGGATAGCGACCATGTCGTAGAAGCTGCCGGCACCTTCTTTCGGAATGTTGTAGCTGACTTTCACCTTGTCACCGGCTTCAGCGGCACGAGCCTTGGCCTGGTAGATGTCACCCGAGTAACCCACGGCGACGCAGATGTTGCCATTGGCCAGGTCGGAGATGTACTTGGACGAGTGGAAGTAGCCCACCGAAGGACGAATCTTCAGGAACAGCGCTTCGGCTTCAGCCAGTTGTTTCTTGTCCTGGGTGTCGGTTGGGTAGCCCAGGTAATGCAACGCCACCGGAATCATCTCGGTTGGCGAATCGAGGAAGCTGATACCGCACGACTTCAACTTGGCAGCGTTTTCAGGCTTGAACAGCAAGTCCCAGGAGTTGGTTGGCGCATCGGCACCCAGTGCAGCCTTGACCTTCTCGGCGTTGAAACCGATACCGATCGAACCCCACATGTAAGGGAACGCGTGTTCGTTACCCGGGTCGCTCACCGATACCGCTTTGAGCAGGTCCGGGTTCAGGTTTTTCCAGTTCGGCAGCTTGGACTTGTCCAGCTTCTGGTAAACGCCGGCCTTGATCTGCTTGGCCAGGAAGTTGTTCGACGGCACAACGATGTCGTAGCCGGACTTGCCCGCCAGCAACTTGGCTTCAAGGGTTTCGTTACTGTCGAACACGTCGTAGACGACTTTGATACCCGACTCGGCCTCGAACTTCTTGACGGTATCCGGTGCGATGTAATCGGACCAGTTGTACACGTGCAGCACCTTGTCGTCAGCCTGAACGGCACCCGCCATCACGCCCATCAGGGACATGGCGAGGAGGGTCTTGCCAGCTATCTTCATACCTAATGCCTTCATGGGTAATGCTCCAATTTTTCTTTTTAACCACGTGCTCAGCGGCCTGTTACTGGGCATCCGAACAACCGGTAGTCTGGCAAGATCCAAGGCAGGCTTTCAAGGAAAGACCCGTCCTTTGTTTGCACTGAGCGAAGTGCAATCTTCGCACCTCGCTCAGAGCCTAGCACTTAGCCCTGCAACGCACTCAGGGTCAGGTCCAGACACTTGCGTGCCTTGGTCACCAACTCGTCGATTTCAGCCGGTGTAATCACCAGTGGCGGAGCAATGATCATGGTGTCGCCGACGGCACGCATGATCAGGCCGTTTTCGAAGCAGAACGTGCGGCAGATCATGCCGACGCCCTTGCCTTCGTAACGTTTGCGGGTGGCTTTGTCCTGAACCAGTTCGATGGCCCCCAACAGACCGACCCCACGCACTTCCCCCACCAACGGGTGATCGTTCAGTTCCCGTAGACGCTTTTGCAAATAAGGTGCCGTTTCTGTACGCACGCGCTCGACAATTTTCTCATCGCGCAAGATGCGGATGTTTTCCAGCGCTACCGCAGCGGCCACCGGGTGCCCGGAATACGTGAAACCGTGGTTGAAATCACCGCCTTCGTTGAGCACCTCGACCACGTCGTCACGCACGATCAGGCCACCCATCGGGATGTAGCCGGACGTCAGGCCTTTGGCGATGGTCATCATGTGGGGTTTGAGGTCGTAGAAATCGGTACCGAACCACTCACCGGTACGGCCGAAACCGCAGATCACTTCGTCGGCCACGAACAGAATGTCGTACTTGGCGAGGATTTCCTTGATGCGCGGCCAGTAGCTGTCTGGCGGAATGATCACGCCGCCGGCGCCCTGGATCGGCTCGGCAATAAAGGCACCGACGTTGTCGACGCCGACTTCCAGAATCTTCTCTTCCAGCTGATTGGCCGCCCAGATACCGAATTCGTTCGGCGTCATGTCGCCGCCTTCGCCGAACCAGTACGGCTGGGCAATATGGACAATGCCCGGGATCGGCAAGTCGCCCTGTTCGTGCATGTACGTCATGCCGCCCAGGCTCGCGCCGGCCACGGTGGAACCGTGATAGCCGTTCTTGCGACTGATGATGACTTTCTTCTTCGGCTGGCCCTTGATCGCCCAGTAGTGGCGAACCATCCGCAGCATGGTGTCGTTGCCTTCGGAACCGGAACCGGTGAAGAACACATGATTCATGCCTTCAGGCGCAACATCGGCAATGACCTTGGCCAGCTCCAGCACCGGCGGGTGAGCGGTCTGGAAGAACAGGTTGTAATAAGGCAGTTCACGCATCTGTTTGCTGGCGGCATCGGCCAGTTCATCGCGACCGTAGCCGATCGCCACACACCACAGGCCGGCCATGCCGTCGAGGATCTTGTTGCCTTCGCTGTCCCAGAGGTACACGCCCTTGGCGCTGGTGATGATGCGCGGGCCTTTCTCTTTCAGCTGCTTGAAGTCGCTGAACGGGGCCAGGTGGTGTTCGCTGCTCAGGGCTTGCCATTCACGGGTTTGCGGGTTGTTGCTGGTCATGCGAATTCTCCTTGGATTCCAGTAACGGCGCCGCCATGAACAGCGGCGCCCGGCGCATCAGACGGCGAAGAGCAGGAATTCCCGCTCCCACGAACTGATCACGCGCTTGAAGTTTTCATGCTCGGCCCGCTTGACCGCGATGTAGCCCGTGATGAATTTCTTGCCCAGGTACTTTTCGATGGTCTTGCTGTTTTCCATGCGATCCAGGGCGTCTTCAATCGTCAGTGGCAGGCGCAGGTTGCGCCGCTCATAACCACGACCCACGACCGGAGCACTCGGGTTATGCCCTTCGACCATGCCGATAAAGCCGCACAACAGGCTGGCGGCGATGGCCAGGTAAGGGTTGGCATCGGCACCCGGCAGACGGTTTTCCACCCGACGATTCTGCGGCCCGGCATCCGGAACCCGCAGGCCCACGGTGCGGTTCTCTTCGCCCCACTCCACGTTCACCGGTGCCGAGGTATCCGGCAGGAAGCGGCGGAACGAATTGACGTTGGGTGCGAACAACGGCAGCAGCTCAGGAATGAATTTCTGCAAGCCGCCGATGTGGTTGAGAAACAACTGGCTCATGGTCCCGTCTTCATTGGAGAAAACGTTTTTGCCGGTCTCGATACTGATGATGCTCTGGTGCAAGTGCATGGCGCTGCCCGGCTCGCCGGTCATGGGCTTGGCCATGAAGGTCGCCGCCACGTTGTGCTTGAGCGCGGCTTCACGCATGGTGCGTTTGAACACCAGAATCTGGTCGGCCAGGGACAGGGCATCGCCATGACGGAAGTTGATTTCCATCTGCGCGGTGCCGTCCTCGTGGATCAGCGTGTCGAGGTCCAGCTCTTGCAGTTCGCACCAGTCGTAGACGTCTTCGAACAATGGATCGAATTCGTTCGCGGCTTCAATCGAGAAGGACTGGCGACCGGTTTCCGGACGACCGGAGCGGCCAATCGGCGGTTGCAGAGGATAGTCCGGGTCATCGCTGCGCTTGGTGAGATAGAACTCCATTTCCGGCGCCACGATCGGCTGCCAGCCGTGGTCGGCGTAGAGTTTCAGCACCTTCTTGAGCACGTTGCGCGGCGACAGCTCAATCGGATTGCCCTGCTTGTCGTAGGTATCGTGGATCACTTGGGCGGTGGGCTCGATGGCCCACGGCACCAGAAACACCGCGTTCTGGTCGGGGCGGCAGATCATGTCGATGTCGGCCGGGTCGAGCAGTTCGTAATAGATGTCGTCTTCGACGTAGTCGCCGGTCACCGTCTGCAACAGAACGCTTTCGGGCAGGCGCATGCCTTTTTCGGCAATGAACTTATTGGTCGGCGAGATCTTGCCCCGGGTGATGCCGGTCAGGTCGCCAATCATGCATTCGACTTCTGTGATCTTGTGGTCTTTCAACCAATCGGTGAGCTGGTCGAGGTTGTTACTCATAAATGCCTCTTAGGCTGAGTTTCCTGACTCTTATAAGTCAGGCGTTGTTTGACGCATCGGCGTCGCGTTGTAGAACGTGCTTGCGGCAGGCATCGCCAAATGCCTGGAAAATCGCAAGGTAGTCATGATTCAAGCTTACCTGCCATTCGGGATGCCATTGCACACCCAAGGAAAAAGCCTTGCTTTCGATAACAGAGACGGCTTCGATCAACCCGTCGGACGCCACCGCTTCCACACGCAGGCCCGGCGCCAGTCGTTCGACGCCCTGACCGTGAATGGAATTGACATTAATCTCTCTCGCCAGCCCGAGACCTGCAAGTACCCCGCCCGGTTGGACGTGCACCGGGTGACTTGGCGCGTACTGCCCTTCCAGCGGCAGGCTGTCGTCTTCACGGTGGTCCATGTATGGACCGGCCTCGTGGACCTTCTGATGCAGGCTGCCGCCGAACGCCACATTCATTTCCTGGAAGCCGCGGCAAATGCCGAGCACGGGGACACCGGCCTCGACAGCGGCGCGGATCAGCGGGAGAGTGGTGGCATCGCGTGCAGAATCATGAGCAGTACCTGGGGCACTGGCCGGGCCGTTATAGTGAAACGGTTCTATATTAGAAGGGGAGCCTGTAAAGAGAATGCCGTCCAGAGCGTCCAGAATTTCGGACGGCGCCAGTAGATCCGCCAGGGATGGAAGAATCAACGGCAGGCCCTTGGCAGCTGAAGCCACGGCGCGTACGTATTTGTCGCCACTGATGTGATAAGCATGCAGACCGATCTGCTTTGAGCAGGCGGTGACGCCGATTAACGGCAGGCGAGACATGAAGCACCCCGGTATTATTGCTGTTATGGGTTTAAATCGAGCTTAGCCTTGTTCATTTTTTTACACAACACCCCCGTAAAAAATACAACACGGCCCGCTCAAGCTCGCGGGCGCCAAGAGAGCTGAAGGCCAAAAAACGCCCCAAAGTGCCTCAAAAAAGCCTTGCGAGTGCTTTTTTAGGGCAAAAAAGGCCTCGCTTGACTTCGGCATGCCGTTCGGGTTGACTGGAATCCGAAGAGACCAATGATTGATATTTTTAACAACAAAGGTGTTGCATCATGTCGGTACCCCCGCGTGCCGTTCAGCTTAACGAAGCGAACGCGTTCCTTAAGGAACATCCTGAGGTTCTGTACGTTGACCTTCTGATTGCGGATATGAATGGTGTGGTGCGCGGCAAGCGCATTGAACGCACCAGTCTCCACAAGGTTTACGAGAAAGGCATCAACCTGCCGGCCTCTCTATTTGCTCTGGATATCAATGGCTCGACGGTGGAAAGCACCGGCCTGGGCCTGGACATCGGCGATGCTGACCGAATCTGTTATCCAATCCCCGACACCCTGTGCAATGAGCCCTGGCAGAAGCGCCCGACTGCGCAACTGTTAATGACCATGCACGAACTCGAAGGTGATCCTTTCTTCGCCGACCCGCGCGAAGTCCTGCGACAAGTCGTCGCCAAGTTCGACGAGATGGGCCTGACCATCTGCGCCGCGTTCGAACTGGAGTTCTACCTGATCGACCAGGAGAACGTGAACGGTCGCCCGCAACCGCCACGCTCGCCGATCTCCGGCAAACGCCCACACTCGACACAGGTCTACCTGATCGACGACCTCGACGAATACGTCGACTGCCTCCAGGACATTCTGGAAGGTGCGAAAGAGCAAGGCATCCCTGCCGACGCAATCGTCAAGGAAAGTGCCCCGGCGCAGTTCGAAGTGAACCTGCACCACGTGGCCGACCCGATCAAGGCCTGCGACTATGCGGTCCTGCTCAAACGTCTGATCAAAAACATCGCCTACGACCATGAGATGGACACCACCTTCATGGCCAAGCCTTACCCAGGCCAGGCGGGTAACGGTCTGCACGTCCACATCTCGATTCTTGATAAAGATGGCAAAAACATTTTTGCCAGCGAGGATCCCGAGCAGAACGCCGCACTGCGTCACGCGATCGGCGGTGTGCTCGAGACCCTGCCGGCGCAGATGGCTTTCCTCTGCCCGAACGTCAACTCCTACCGTCGTTTCGGCGCACAGTTCTACGTGCCGAACTCGCCGTGCTGGGGTCTGGACAACCGCACCGTGGCCATCCGCGTACCGACCGGTTCCTCCGATGCCGTGCGCATCGAGCATCGTGTCGCCGGCGCCGACGCCAACCCGTATCTGTTGATGGCTTCGGTTTTGGCGGGCGTGCATCACGGCCTGACCAACAAGATCGAGCCAGGCGCACCCGTGGAAGGCAACTCCTACGAGCAGAACGAGCAAAGCCTGCCGAACAACCTGCGCGATGCACTGCGTGAGCTGGACGACAGCGAAGTCATGGCCAAGTACATCGATCCGAAATACATCGATATCTTCGTGGCCTGCAAAGAGAGCGAGCTGGAGGAGTTTGAACATTCCATCTCTGACCTCGAGTACAACTGGTACCTGCATACCGTGTAAGCGACTGCAGTAAAAAGAACGCCGCCGGCTGATAAGGCCGGCGGCGTTTTTTTATGGCCGCCTGCGACGGATCGCGAGCAGGCTCGCGATAGCGTCCTGGCAGACAACATCAAACCCTGCTCGTACAATGCCCGCTGCCCTGCAGGAGACTTCAATGACGCGCACCGCCACCCTTCGCAAACCCCGCGCCCGCAGTCAGGCCCGGATCGATTCGATACTCGATGCCGCCCGCACGCTGCTGGCCGCCGAGGGCGTGGCCAGCCTGTCGATCTACAGCGTCGCCGAACGCGCGGAGATCCCGCCCTCCTCCGTCTACCATTTTTTCGCCAGCGTCCCGGCCCTGCTTGAAGCCCTGACCGCCGACGTCCACGCCGCGTTCCGCGCCTGCCTGCAAGCGCCCATCGACCACCATGCCCTCAACGGCTGGCGCGATCTGTCGCGACTGGTGGAACAACGCATGCTCGCCATCTACGAGGAAGACGCCGCTGCCCGCCAACTGATCCTCGCCCAGCATGGCCTGACCGAAGTCACCCAGGCCGACCGCCAGCACGACATCGAACTCGGCGACCTGATGCACAAGCTGTTCGACCACCATTTCGAACTGCCAACGCTGCCCAGTGATGTCGATGTGTTTGCGCTGGCCATGGAGCTGGGCGATCGGGTGTATGCACGCTCGGTGCAGCAACATGGGCAGATCACGCCGCGCATGGCTGAGGAAGGGATGCGGGTGTTTGATGCGTATCTTGGATTGTATTTGCCACCCTATCTGCCCAAGCGCGCAGCACTTTGATCGTTCCCACGCTCTGCGTGGGAACGATCAGGGCTCACACCCCCAGGGTTGTAGTTGGCCCACGCGCTTACAACTTGGCGATCGACACCTCGGTGGATTTCACAAACGCGATTACCTCACTGCCGACCACCAGTTCCAGCTCTTTCACCGAACGGGTGGTAATCACCGAAGTGACGATGCCGGAGGCGGTCTGTACGTCGATTTCCGACAGCACGTCACCCAGCACGATTTCCTTGATCGAGCCTTTGAACTGGTTGCGAACGTTGATGGCTTTGATAGTCATGATGTTGATTCCTGTCGTTGAATGAATCTTTAAGTTATTGAGCCCAGCGCAATTGCGTAGGCAGTGGTGAAACAGGTTCCGGTTCCGGCGGTTGGCCGGGTAGCGATAGCACGCGGTTGAGCACTTCGGTTTCCAGCGCCGCCAGCCGATGGGAGCCACGGACCCGAGGGCGCGGCAGTTCCACTGTCAGGTCGAGGCCGACTTCGCCCTCTTCAATCAGGATCACTCGATCGGCAATCGCCACTGCTTCGCTGACGTCATGGGTCACCAGCAACACGGTGAAGCCATGCTGTTGCCAGAGCCGTTCGATCAGTTGCTGCATTTCGATGCGGGTCAGGGCATCCAATGCGCCCAGCGGTTCGTCGAGCAACAGCAAGCGCGGTTGATGGATCAACGCGCGAGCCAGGGCCACACGCTGCTTCTGCCCACCGGACAAGGCTGCCGGCCACTCGTTGGCGCGATCTGCCAGGCCGACCGCTTCCAGCGCTTCCAATGCTTGCGGCCGCCAGTTGCCCTTGAGCCCGAGACCGACGTTGTCGATGATCTTTTTCCACGGCAGCAGACGGGCTTCCTGGAACATCAATCGGGTGTCTTCCCGCGCATCACTCAGTGGCGCTGCGCCGGCAAGCAGCTCACCACCGGTGGGCTTGTCGAGACCGGCGAGCAAGCGCAGCAAGGTACTTTTGCCGCAGCCGCTACGCCCGACCACCGCCACAAATTGGCCGGCGGGAATATGCAGATCGATTTCGCGCAACACTTGCCGTGAACCAAAGGTCTTTTGCAGCTTGCGCACCACCAGCGGAATACCGCGCAGTAGGCGTGGAGGTTGTTGAGCCCTCATGCGCCACCTCCCTTGGCAACCTGATAGGCCGGATGCCAGCGCAGCCACACGCGTTCAAGCCCGCGCGCCGCAAGGTCGGCCAGTTTGCCGAGTACCGCGTACAAAAGAATTGCCAGCACCACCACATCGGTCTGCAAGAACTCCCGCGCATTCATCGCCAGATAGCCGATGCCGGAGCTTGCAGAGATGGTTTCAGCGACGATCAGGGTCAGCCACATGAAACCCAGGGCAAAACGCACGCCGACCAGAATCGAAGGCAATGCACCCGGCAGGATCACTTGGCGAAACAAGCTGAAACCGGACAAACCATAACTGCGGGACATCTCCACCAGCGCCGGATCGACGTTGCGGATGCCGTGATACGTGTTGAGGTAGATCGGGAACAACGTGCCCAACGCCACCAGAAAAATCTTCGCCGACTCGTCGATGCCGAACCACAGGATCACCAGCGGAATCAACGCCAGGTGCGGCACGTTGCGGATCATCTGCACCGAACTGTCGAGCAGGCGTTCGCCCCACGTCGACAGACCGGTGATAAAGCCCAGGGCCAGACCAATGCCGCCGCCGATGGCGAAACCGAGCGCCGCACGCCAGCCGCTGATCGCCAGGTGAGTCCAGATTTCACCGCTGCGCACCAGGCTCACACCGGCTTCGATCACCGCGATCGGTGCCGGCAGAATCCGCGTCGACAACCAGCCCGCCGACACCGACAACTGCCATACCGCCAGCAACAGGATCGGCAATGCCCAGGGCACGAGGTTGTGGATAGTTTTCTTCATGGCCACGCCTCAGCTCTGGGACGCGGCTTTGGGAAGAATGTCGTTGGCGACCATCTCGCCGAACGGGCTGACGTATCCGGCGCTTTTCGGCAGTTCCGGGCGCTCGATGTCCAGGTGCGGGAACAGCAACTCCGCCACCCGATAGGATTCTTCCAGGTGTGGATAACCGGAGAAGATGAACGTATCGATGCCCAGATCCGCGTATTCCTTCACCCGAGCGGCCACGGTCGGACCGTCGCCGACCAGTGCCGTACCGGCCCCGCCGCGCACCAGACCGACGCCGGCCCAAAGGTTGGGGCTAACTTCCAGATTGTCGCGGCTGCCGCCATGTAAGGCCGCCATCCGTTGCTGGCCGACCGAATCGAAACGCGCCAGAGACGCCTGGGCACGGGCGATGGTGTCGTCGTCCAGATGCGAGATCAGTCGATCCGCCGCTTGCCATGCCTCGGCATTGGTTTCACGAACGATCACATGCAGTCGAATACCGAAGCGCAGGGTGCGGCCGAGCTTCGCGGCTTTGGCACGAACCTGCTCGATTTTTTCCGCCACGGCGGCCGGTGGCTCGCCCCAGGTCAAGACCATTTCGACCTGTTCTGCCGCGAGGTCTTGCGCAGCTTCCGAAGAGCCGCCGAAATACAGCGGCGGACGCGGTTGCTGGATCGGCGGATAGAGCAATTTGGCGCCCTTCACGCTGATGTGCTGACCGTCGTAATCGACGGTTTCCCCTTCCAGCACCCGGCGCCAGATGCGGGTGAATTCCACCGAGGCCTGATAGCGCTCTTCGTGACTGAGGAACAAACCGTCGCCGGCCAATTCTTCCGGATCGCCTCCGGTGACCAGGTTGAACAGCGCACGACCGCCGGACAGACGATCCAGCGTTGCGGCCTGACGCGCCGCCACCGTCGGGGAAATGATCCCGGGGCGCAGGGCGACGAGAAATTTCAAACGCTGGGTCACCGGGATCAGCGATGCGGCCACCAGCCACGAGTCTTCGCAGGAGCGACCGGTGGGAATTAGCACTCCGCCAAAGCCCAGGCGATCCGCGGCTTGCGCGACCTGTTGCAAGTAACCGTGGTCAACGGCGCGAGCTCCTTCAGCGGTGCCAAGGTAATGGCCGTCGCCGTGGGTAGGCAGGAACCAGAAAATATTGAGGCTCATGGAGTGGTCTCCTTGGGAAGTCGAATTACGGCGCTTTGGCTACGGCCGCCGGGGGCGTCCAGATCACGTCTTTGATGCTCAAGGGTTTGGGAATCAGCTTGAGCTGGTAGAAGCTGTCGGCGATTTTTTGCTGGGCAGCGACGACTTCCGGCGTAAGGAACAGCGCGCCGTAGCCCTGGCGTTTCACCGAGGTCAGGGTGATGTCCGCTGGCAGGCCGAGCAGTGGCGAAACTTGCTGGGTCACGTCCTTGGGATTGGCCTTGGACCATTCGCCAACCGCGCGTACTTCTTCCACCAGAGCCTTGATCACTTCAGGATTTTTCTGCGCGTAAGGCTTGGTCGCCAGGTAAAACTGGTGGTTATCGACGAGGCCTTTGCCATCGCGCAGGGTGCGTGCTTGCAGTTGCTGTTCGACGGCGGCCTGGTACGGGTCCCAGATCACCCAGGCATCAACACTGCCACGCTCGAACGCAGCACGGGCATCGGCTGGCGGCAGGAACACGGCCTGGATGTCGGTGTATTTGAGGCCGGCGTCTTCCAGCGCACGCACCAACAGGTAGTGCACGTTGGAGCCTTTGTTGAGCACGACTTTCTTGCCCTTGAGGTCCTGCACCGATTTGATCGGCGAATCCTTGGGCACCAGGATCGCTTCGCTGTGTGGCGCTGGCGGTTCATAAGCGACGTAGAGCAGATCGGCGCCCGCGGCCTGAGCGAAAACCGGAGGCGTTTCGCCAGTGACGCCGAAGTCGATGGAGCCGACGTTCAGGCCTTCGAGCAGTTGCGGGCCGCCGGGGAATTCCGTCCATTGCACGTCCACGCCTTGGGCGGCGAGGCGTTTTTCCAGCGTGCCTTTGGCTTTGAGCAGCACCAGGGTGCCGTACTTTTGATAACCGATTCTTAGCGTCTCGGCTTGAGCTTGAGTAATGGCGCCGAAGGTTACAGCCGCAGCAAACAGAGCGACCAGACCACGACGCAAAATGACAGTGCGCATAGCGCTCTCCTTTTTGCAGTTGGGTGTTGGCTGCACCTGCTTGCCCGTTAGCGGGCGAGTAAGGCCAGTACATCAATTTCGGGTGAGGCTTAAATGCTCCAGCGAGCACTTAGCAAACGTTCGTTCAACAGGTTCGGATCGAGCGGCTTGGGCCGACGAGCCATGGCGCTGAAAAACTGCTCCAGCGCCTCAAACAATCGTTGCGCAAGCTCCGGCGCCAACTGCGCCTGGGCGCTGCCTTCGCCGTAAGCGATCTGGCTGTCCACGGCGAAAATCCCCTGCAGCATTTCCTGGGCTTTCAACGCCGACAGCACCGGCTTGAGCGCGTAATCCACTGCCAGCATGTGGGCGATGCTGCCGCCGGTAGCCATCGGCAAAACCACCTTGTGGCTCAGGGCGCGTTCGGGCAGAAGATCGAGCAAGGTTTTCAGCGCACCGGAGAACGATGCTTTGTAAACCGGCGTGGCGATCAGCAAGCCATCGGCGTTTTCAATCTGTTGCAACAGGTCGATCACTTTCGGGCTGTCGAAGCGGGCATGCAGCAAATCTTCGGCCGGGAAGTCTCGTACCTGATAACTCACCACTTCCACCCCTTGCTCTTGCAACCAGCGTCGCGAACGCTCCAGCAAAACCCCGGAACGGGAGCGTGGGCTGGGACTGCCACCGAGTGAGACGACCAGCATTCAGACAATTCCTTGAGCGGTGTTAGCGATTCGCGGCTTGCGATCTCGCGTTGATGGAGTGACCTTAACAGCTGATTTATATATCCATAAATCATATTTATTCATTTGGTTATACTTTAAATGAATATGAAAATTATCTTTTTCCGGGCAGAAAAACAGGCCGTCGAAACGGCCCGAAATCCCCTGCTTTATGGTGATCGTTCCCACGCTCCGCGTGGTAATGCCTCAAGGGACGCGGAGCGTCACGGGCTGCATTCCCACGCAGAGCGTGGGAACGAGAGTTAGTTGAGTTACCTGTTCGGTTGCGGTGTCAGACGCAAATACGGTTTCACTGCGCGATAACCCTTGGGAAAACGTCGTTTGATTTCATCTTCGTCCTTGAGCGACGGCACGATCACCACTTCATCACCATCCTGCCAGTTGGCTGGGGTGGCCACCTTGTAGTTGTCGGTGAGCTGCAGCGAATCGATCACTCGCAGGATTTCATTGAAGTTACGGCCAGTACTTGCCGGGTAAGTGATGGTCAGCCGAATCTTCTTGTTCGGATCGATCACAAACAGCGAACGTACGGTCAGGGTGTCATTGGCATTTGGGTGGATCAGGTCATACAGGTCGGACACTTTGCGGTCCGCGTCGGCGAGGATGGGGAAGTTGACGATGGCGTTCTGGGTTTCGTTGATGTCCTCGATCCACTTGTGATGTGAATCCACCGGGTCCACGGATAAGGCGATGGCTTTGACGCCACGCTGGGCGAATTCATCCTTGAGCCTGGCGGTGAAACCCAGCTCGGTGGTGCACACCGGCGTGAAGTCCGCCGGGTGGGAAAACAACACGCCCCAGCTATCGCCCAGCCATTCGTGGAAACGGAGAGTGCCGGCGCTGGAATCCTGTTCGAAATCGGGGGCGATATCGCCAAGTCTGAGGCTCATGGTGCTGCTCCTGATGAGTGCTTGTTGAGCTCAACTGTGCCTGCGTTCCTTAGAGATCAAAAAGAATAAATATCGATTTATTTAGATCATAAGTGAATATTAAATATCTGTTCACTGGACATGAATGAACATGAGGACGAACATCGCCGACAAGGTTCGAGAAGGCCTTGAGTTGCTGTAAAGAGGGGATTTTCAAGGCGGGATTACGGGGGTGACCCCGCTTTGAAAACGCAAAAGCCCCGCCCGGCGAGATGCCGGGCGGGGCTTTTTTTACGTCGGTTACGCGAGCCCTATTACAATAGCGGGATCGAGTAGCTGACGATCAGACGGTTTTCGTCCTGGTCGCGCTGACCTGGAATGTCGTTGCGCCACATGGCGTTCTTCCACATGAAGCCCAGGTTTTTCAACGGCCCCCCTTGCACTACGTAGGCCAGGGTCAGGTCGCGTTCCCACTCGGAACGGCCGGAACCGTTCTCGCGACCATTGGTACCAACGGTATCAATGTTGTCGCCACGCAGGTAAACGATGCCGGCAGTAGCGCCTGGCAGGCCCACCTTGGCGAAGTCATACGAGTAGCGAGCTTGCCAGGTACGTTCGCCGGCACGGGCGAACTTGGCGATCTGACTGTCGGTAGGCAGGTAAGCAGACGAGCCGTCACCCTGGTTCAGCCAAGGGAAGTCGCTGCTGCCATTGCTGACCTGATAACCGCCACCAAAGGTGTGACCGGCAACGGTGTACAGGAACAGGCCGCTGTACAGGTTGTTGTCGACTTTGCCTCGACCGGAACGGAAGCCCTCATCGTTACCGGAGCTGAAATAAGCCGAGTCGTGGCCGTTGGCACCGTCATCGGAGCTGTTGAAGTAACGCAAGTCAGACTTCAACACACCAGGGCCGATCGACCAGTTGTGAACCAGGCCCAGGAAGTGTTGCTTGTAGAAGTCTTCCAGGTTGCCGTAGTAGTACTGGGCAGTCAGGTCTTTGGTGATTTTGTAGTCACCGCCACCGTAGATGAACTTGTTGCTGTCACGCCCGGAAGCAGTGGTAGCGTTCGCACCCGCAATCGACAGTTCTTCGTTGTTGCTGGAGTTACGGCCCTTGGCGTGCTCGATCTGACCGCCGACCAGTGTCAGGTCTTTGATTTCGTTCGAGGTGATCTGACCGCCCTGGAAGGTTTGCGGCAGCAGACGACCGTCGTTGGTCACGATCACTGGCAGTTTTGGCTGCAGAGTGCCCAACTTCAGTTCGGTCTGGGAGATCTTGGCTTTGGCAGTCAGGCCCAGGCTGGAGAAGTTATCAACCGCTTCGCCGTTGGATTTGCTTGGGAATACAGTGCCGCCATAAGAGGTAGCAGTGGCGCCGTTGGTGCCGCCGCCCGAATCCAGACGCACGCCCAGCAGGCCGATAGCATCAATACCGAAGCCAACGGTGCCTTGGGTGTAGCCCGAGGTGAAACGCAGATCGAAACCTTGGCCCCATTCTTCGTTCTTGTTCTGAGCGCCAGCAGCTTTGGTGCCTGAATCGCGGTTATCAGTGTTGATGTAAAAGTTACGCAGCCCCAATGTAGCCTTGCTGTCTTCAATGAAACCGGCGGCGCCTGCCTGCTGCGCCAAAACCCCTACGGCCACAGCCAGGGCCAAGGTGGACTTCTTCATTGTTTCGCTCCTCTCGTTCTAATTTTTGTGTTCTTTGGTCTCGGGTCTAACGCCCCAGATCCACAGATGCGCGATTAGCACTGGTCCCATGACTGGCAAGTCAATCGTAACCATGTGTGTCTACGACCAAGGTCTAACCGCCGTGATTTGGTCCCTGCAGGGTAATGAGTTCCTCATAAACCCAAAAAGAATTATTTCATCCTTTTTCATACCATTTAGGAATATAGCTTTCCATGAATGATCCGAACCGGGACTCACGGTATCGGCTCATAAGCTAATTCCTAAATGGTATTTGTTGACCTTTTTTTAGATCGATTAGCGTTGACGCATCCCCCCATACGTCAATCACTTGCGAAAAGGCGACGCCATCATGGCCAAACGCGCACTATCCAGTCAATTTGTTACAGTTTGTGTATCGCTTATATTTTCTTTTTCCGCCCAGGCGACTACAGCCTGCTCGGCGCGCTGAAGCATTGGGGCCTGGATTCTTCGAAAGTCAAAGTGGTGAACCTGCAACCGGCAGAAATCGCCGCCGCCTGGAAACGTGGCGACATCGATGGCGCGTTTGTCTGGTCGCCGGCACTGGGGGAAATCCGCAAGACCGGCAAGACGTTGACCGACGCCGCGCAGGTCGGCCAATGGGGCGCGCCAACCTTCGAGGTATGGGTCGCTCGTAAGGATTACGCCGAGAAGCATCCTGAAGTCGTGGCCCGATTTGCCAAGGTTACCCTGGACTCCTTCGCCGACTATGCCGCCCATAAAGACAGCTGGACCGCCGATTCAGTGCCGGTGCAGAAAATCGCCAAACTGACCGGTGCCAATGCCGCCGATGTGCCGGAGTTGCTGGCCGGTTCCGCATTCCCGGATGCCAAGGCACAACAGACCACTGCGCTGCTCGATGGCGGCACGGCCAAGGCCATTGGTGAGACGGCGAAGTTCTTGAAGGAGCAAGGGAAGGTCGAGACGGTGCTGCTGGATTATTCGCCGTACGTCAGCGGCAAATTTGTGCAGGAATGATCGTTCCCCATGCTCCGCGTGGGAATGCCACTTCGGACGCTCTGCGTTCGGCTCTTGAGGGACGCGGAGCGTCCCGGGCTGCATTCCCACGCAGAGCGTGGGAACGATCAACAGGGTTCGGGTAGCCCGGAGGTCAGAGAGTTTTTTCGAAGATCTTCGAATTACGCTGGTAGTTGTAAAGCGACGCCCGCGCCGACGGCAGACGTTCAACGCTGCTCGGCACGAACCCCCGCTCACGGAACCAGTGGGCGGTCCGGGTCGTCAGCACGAACAAGGTTTTCAGCCCCTGGGCCCGGGCGCGGGTTTCGATGCGCTCCAGCAGTTCATCGCCACGACCGCCATGGCGGTACTCCGGGTTCACCGCCAGACACGCCAACTCCCCGGCATCCGAATCGGCAATCTGATACAGCGCCGCGCAGGCGATGATCATGCCTTCGCGTTCGACCACGCTGAACTGCTCGATCTCACGCTCCAGCACCTCGCGGGAACGGCGTACCAGAATCCCCTGCTCTTCCAGCGGGCTGATCAAGTCCAGCAAACCGCCGACGTCCTCGATGGCTGCCTCACGCACAACTTCGAATTGCTCTTGCGCCACCAGCGTACCGCCACCGTCACGGGTGAACAGTTCGGTCAGCAGCGCGCCATCTTCGGCGTAGCTGACGATGTGACTGCGCGCCACCCCGCCCCGACACGCTTCAGCGGCAGCATCCAGCAGCTCGGCTTGATAGTTGCTGCCCAAACGCTGCAAATGCGCCGGTACTTGTTGCGGGCGCAGCTCGCGGACCAGCCGGCCATTTTCATCGATCAAGCCCAAATCGGCGCCGAACAGCAGCAGCTTGTCCGCCCCCAGATCGATAGCTGCACGGGTAGCGACGTCTTCGCACGCGAGGTTGAAGATCTCACCGGTCGGCGAGTAACCCAATGGCGACAACAGCACGATGGAGCGTTCGTCCAACAGGCGATTGATGCCCTTGCGGTCGACCCGACGCACTTCGCCGGTGTGGTGATAGTCGACACCTTCGAGCACGCCAATCGGCCGCGCAGTGACCAGATTGCCGCTGGCCACCCGCAGACGCGAACCCTGCATCGGCGACGAAGCCATGTCCATGGACAATCGCGCTTCGATGGCTATGCGCAACTGGCCGACCGCATCGATCACACATTCAAGCGTCGCCGCATCGGTGATGCGCATACCGTGGTGATAGTGCGGGGTCAGGCCGCGAGCCGCGAGGCGGGTTTCAATTTGCGGACGGGAACCGTGAACCAGCACCAGTCGCACACCCAGGCTGTGCAGCAGCACCAGGTCGTGGACGATGTTGCCGAAGTTCGGGTGCTCCACGCCGTCGCCGGGCAGCATGACGACGAAGGTGCAATCGCGGTGGGCGTTGATGTAAGGCGAAGCGTGACGAAGCCAATTGACGTATTCGGGCATGAACCTGGGCCTGTAATAAATAGCAGCCGAAAAAAGGATAAAGCAGTAAACGCACAGCGGGCTGATGGTTATCGTCGGAACAGGCTTGGCGACACGCGCGCTCTCCTCATGAATACGGGTTGGGACATCGGCAATTTATACACGCTCCTACACTGGCATCGTCGTTTTTGCCGGCGTCAGGCAGTAATGTTCAATCAGTTGTCGTAATAGATGCACGGTAGGCTGCAAACGTGACATTTCGAGGTATTCCCCCGGTTGGTGGGCGCAGGCGATATCACCCGGTCCCAATACCAGTGTTTCACAACCAAGACGCTGAAGATAAGGCGCTTCCGTGCCGAACGCCACTGCTTCGGCGCGATGGCCGGTGAGCTTTTCGGCGACCCTCACCAATTCCGAGTCCTCGGCCTGCTCGAAGGGCGGCACTTCGGGGAACAGCGGCGCGTAATCGATCTTCACTTTATGCCGTTCGGCAATCGGGTCGAGCTTCTCCAGGATCGCCGCGCGCAGGGCTTTGGGGTCCATGCCCGGCAACGGACGCAAGTCGAACTCCAGCGAGCACTGGCCGCAGATGCGGTTGGGATTGTCGCCCCCGTGAATGCAGCCGAAATTAAGGGTCGGTTGCGGCACACTGAACTGCGGGTTACGGAATTCGCGCTGCCACGCCAGGCGCAAGCCGCGCAGTTCGCCCATGGCGTCGTGCATGGCTTCGAGGGCGCTATGGCCCAGGCGCGGGTCCGAGGAATGGCCGCTCTGGCCGAGGATGTCGATGCGCTCCATCATGATGCCCTTGTGCATCCGCACCGGCTTCAGCCCGGTCGGCTCACCGATCACCGCCGCGCGACCTAATGGCCGCCCGGCTTCGGCCAGAGCGCGAGCGCCAGACATCGAGCTTTCTTCATCGCAGGTGGCAAGGATCAGCAAGGGTTGCCTGAACGGTTGGTCGAGCAAGGGTTTGACGGCTTCGATGGCCAGGGCGAAAAAACCCTTCATGTCGCAACTGCCCAGGCCGACCCAGCGACCGTCCACTTCCGTCAGTTTCAGCGGGTCGGTCTGCCACAACGCCTCGTCGTACGGCACCGTATCGCTGTGACCGGCCAGGACCAAGCCACCGGGGCCGGAACCAAAACTGGCCAGCAGATTGAATTTGCCGGGGCTGACCTGCTGGATATCGCAGGCAAAACCCAAGTCCCCGAGCCATGTAGCCAACAAGTCGATGACCGGCCGATTGGTTTGATCCAGGCTGGGTTGGGTACAGCTGACGGACGGCGCGGCGATCAGCGCAGCGAACTGATCTTTCATGGACGGCAAAGGCATCGCTGACTCCAACTCCCGAATTGAAGTCCATCATAGAACCATCCGGCGACAGGAATAAACCGCCACGGCACGTAGGACGTATGAGTCCTGTACACTGCACGACCTTGGCAGCCACACATTCCCCCGGCTGCGCTCCCGATCCTGGATTTTCCGGCCATGCAGAAAGAAACCGAAATCAAACTCCGCGTCAGCCGCGAAACCCTCGCCGCCCTGCGCGAGCACCCGCTCCTGAAAAAACGCAACAAAAGTGGCTGGGAACGCCGTGAACTGATGAACCAGTACTTCGACACGCCTGAGCGCGACCTGGCCCGCGCCAAGGTTGCCCTGCGCCTGCGCCGCGATGGCGAAGAAGTGATTCAGACGCTCAAGACCCGTGGCCAGAGCGTCGCCGGTCTGTCCGAGCGTCACGAGTACGACTGGTCCCTGCCCAAAGCCAAACTCGACGTGAAGAAACTCGACGGTGAATGCTGGCCCGAAGAGCTGGCCGAGCTGGACAAGAAAACTCTGAAAGCCATCTTCACCACCGATTTTGTTCGCGAACGCGCGGAAATCGCTTGGGGCCGTGGCAAGACCAAAGTGGTCATCGAAGCCGCGCTGGACCTGGGCCACGTAGTGGTCGGCAAGCAGAAGGAAGAAATCTGCGAGCTGGAACTGGAACTGCGCGAAGGCGAACCGGCCGCGCTACTGGAACTGGCCGCCGAACTGGCCGCGACCCTGGCGCTGATGCCATGTGACATCAGCAAGGCCGAACGCGGTTATCGCTTGTTCGACGCCAACAGCTACTCCCTGAGTTTGCCGGCGCCGCAGATCACCGCCGAAATGCCGCTGGACGATGCGTTCGCCGCCCTGAGCTGGCATTTGCTGAGCAGCAGCCAGCGTCTGGCCGAGCAATATCGCTTCAATGGCCACTGGCGCCTGTTGCAGGACTGGGTCGAGAACCTCGCCGAAATGCGCGCTCTGATCAGCAGCCTCGGTCAGGCCGCACCACGTCAGTCGACTCACGATCTGCGGGTCGCGCTGGATGCCCTGCTGGAAGACTGGCGCCCGCTGGTACAAGCCGGCCTGGACGACGAAGACGTGCGCAAAGCCGCGCCGGAGCAATTCCTCGAAGAGCTGGAAGATCCGCGCTGGGGCCTGTTCTCCTTGAACACTTCGCGCTGGTTGCTGGCCCGTACCTGGGCCGCCGATCGCAACACCCGCGGCAATCGCCAGGGCGCTGCACAACTGGGCAGCTGGCTGCCGCGCATGCTGGGCGAAGAAGCCAACTCGCTGCAATTGCAGCGTTACCAGCAACAGCCGGAAGACCTGGCCGAGCAGCTGCCGCGCATCGAGCGCATCCAGGCCTGGCTGCACCATGCTCGTGGCGTGCTGGAGATCCCGGAAATGGATCGCCTGTATGGTGAGCTGAACAAACTGACGCAACTGGCCAACGAGCCGATCACCGATGAATCGCTGGATGCGCGTAAGCATCAGGCGATTGCGGTGTATCAGAATCGTGCCTGGAAGACTTTGCTGCGTCTGTAAAATCGCCTTCGCGGGCAAGCCTCGCTCCTACAAGAGATCATGCTGCCCTTGTAGGAGCGAGGCTTGGCCGCGAAGAGGCCTGCCCAAACGCTGCAAATCTCTACCCCCGCAACACCGGCAAACTCGTCGTGGATTTGATTTCCGACAACGCCACGATCGAGTTGACCTCCTGAATCCCCGGCACCATCGACAGCTTCTCGAAGAAGAAGCGCTCATAAGCCTCGATGTCTGCCGTGACGATCCGCAGCAGGAAATCCACCGACCCCATCAACACATAACATTCCAGCACTTCGGGAAAACCGCGAATCGCCTCGGTGAACTCAGTGAAGTTCGAGCGTCCGTGGGCGTTGAGTTTGATCTCGGCGAAGATCTGCGTGTTAAGGCCGATTTTCTTTCGGTCAAGCAACGTCACCTGACCGCGAATGATCCCCTCTTCCTTCATCCGCTGAATCCGCCGCCAGCACGGCGACTGCGAGAGCCCCACCTGTTCGGCGATCTGCGCGCTGGAGAGCGAAGCGTCCTCTTGCAGCAACGCGAGAATCTTGCGGTCGTAGCCATCCAGCTCGCTGTGCATAGAAAAACCTGTAGTGGGTACTAAATCGAATTGTTTGATTCGATAAATGGTCAATAAACCCAATCATAGATAAGAAATGCCCGGCACCGAATGTAAAAATTCCTCCAATGATTTCGGAGACCGACCATGCCGCATTTAGAAGCCGTGAACACCCCGCCCACCCGCGCCGATGTCTGGAACGTCAGCAACGCCCATTGCCGCGTTCACTATCAATTATTGGCCGAGGCCGAGCCGGATCTGTTGTGTCGGGCGCTCAACTTGTTCGCCTTGCAGTTTCTGACGCCGCAGCAGGTCAACGTGCAGCGCATGGACGATCTGCTGTCGATCGACATCATCATGGACGGCCTGAGCTGGCACCGTGCTCAAGTGATCGCGGAAAAATTACGTAACCAGATCAGCGTCTGCTCGGTGAACCTGCAAGCGGCTGATTCTGCGTGGGGAGAGCCGGCTCAGGCAGCTGGCTGAAAAAACCCGACACGTCTTGGTCGGGTAGTGGCCCAACGGTCTGCGGGTGCGCGGCTATCCTTTGCGAACGGTTGTTCATAAGGAGCCCGCATGTCCGTTCAACTCGCCACTCAGGACCGCTGGCTGGACCTCAATGATTTGCTGCGTGAATTGGTCGCCCAAGGCTTTATCAGCCAGGATTCGGCCGAACATGCACTCAACGCCCGCCGCCGTCACGCCATAAATGGTCAGCAGCACCCGCTGGAATTCATCGCCAGCCAACACCTGGACGACCTCAGCCGTCCCGGCAAACACCTCGATCTGGAAAGCCTGACGCTGTGGCTGTCCCAGCAGGCCGGTCAACCTTACTTGCGCATCGACCCGCTGAAAATCAACGTCGCGGCCATCACGCCGCTGATGTCCTATGCCTTCGCCCAACGCCACAAGATTCTGGCGGTATGCATCGACCGCGAAGCTGTCACCGTGGCCAGCGCCCAGCCCTTCGTCAGTAGCTGGGAAGCCGACCTGACCCATGTGCTGAAGCTGCCGATCAAGCGCGTGGTGGCCAACCCGGTGGACATCCAGCGCTTCAGTGTGGAGTTTTTCCGCCTGGCCAAATCGGTCAGCGGCGCCACCAACGCCGATCAACAGACCAGCACCTTGGGCAACTTCGAACAGTTGCTCAACCTCGGCGCCAGCGATCAGGAGCCAGACGCCAACGATGCGCACATCGTCAACATTGTCGATTGGCTGTTCCAGTACGCGTTCCAGCAGCGGGCCAGTGATATCCACATCGAACCCCGACGCGAGCAAGGCACGGTGCGCTTTCGTATCGACGGCGTGCTGCACAACGTCTATCAATTCCCGCCGCAGGTGACCATGGCCATCGTCAGCCGCCTGAAAAGCCTGGGGCGGATGAACGTCGCGGAAAAGCGCAAACCTCAGGACGGTCGGGTCAAAACCAAAACCCCGGACGGCGGCGAAGTCGAGCTGCGGCTGTCGACATTACCGACGGCGTTCGGCGAAAAAATGGTCATGCGGATCTTCGACCCGGAAGTGCTGCTCAAGGATTTCGATCAGTTGGGTTTTTCCGCCGATGACCTGCGCCGCTGGCAAGACATGACCCGCCAGCCCAATGGCATCATTCTGGTGACCGGGCCGACCGGTTCAGGCAAGACCACCACGCTGTACACCACCCTGAAGAAACTGGCGACGCCTGAGGTCAACCTCTGCACCATCGAAGACCCGATCGAAATGGTAGAACCGGCGTTCAATCAGATGCAGGTCCAGCACAACATCGACCTGACCTTTGCCGCCGGCGTGCGCGCACTGATGCGACAAGACCCGGACATCATCATGATCGGCGAGATCCGCGACCTCGAAACCGCCGAAATGGCGATTCAAGCGGCACTCACCGGCCACTTGGTGCTGTCGACGTTACACACCAACGACGCCCCGAGCGCCATCAGCCGGCTGCTGGAACTCGGTGTGCCGCATTACCTGATCAAGGCCACGGTGCTTGGGGTCATGGCCCAGCGTCTGGTCCGAACGCTATGCCCGCATTGCAAGGCGCCGCTGACCTTGGGCGAGGACGACTGGCAAACCCTGACCCGACCCTGGCAAGCGCCACTGCCAGGCAACGCACAACGTGCCATCGGTTGCCTGGAATGCCGCGAAACCGGCTATCGCGGCCGCGCCGGGGTGTACGAAATCATGCAACTGACTGACGGCATCAAAGCGCTGATCAACCCTGATACCGATTTGCTGGCGGTCCGCCGTCAGGCCTTCAAGGAAGGCATGCGCAGTTTGCGCTTGTCGGGGGCGCAGAAAGTGGCGGCGGGATTGACCACGATCGAGGAGGTGTTGCGAGTGACGCCGCAGAGTGAGCAGAAGTAGACCTGATGCCGACTAACGTCACGGAACTCGATTGGGTTATTGGCAATCAAAGCCCGCAGTTAAAACCCAGTGGAGTCACCTTTTATGCGTCTCAAACTTGCTGTCGCTACCTTCGCCGTGTTGTCCCTTCCAGTCGGTTCGGCGATGGCTGATGACAGCTTTTGGCAGAGCGTCCTTACTTCCGGTGCCACCACCGGTTCGTCCTACCTGACCTCCAGGGATCACAAGCTGGTCGTCGCGGCCCAGGACGACGCCGGCAGCTTTGTCGCCAGTGACGGCGCCATTCGCGGCCCCTACCTGGAAGCCGCCATGCAGAAAGTCCGCTCCGAAAACCCTGGCCTGCAAGCCACGGACATGGAGTTGGCGAACGCCATCCTGGCGAAGAATGCCATCGCCTCGAAATAAGGTTCGCTGCTTAACAAAATGCCGCTCACATGAGCGGCATTTTTTTGCCTGAAATGCGATCAATTGTCGATGATCGCTCCCACGCAGAGCGCGGGAACGATCAGCGCTCCCCGTCAGCGGTATTCGTCCACCGGCACACACGCGCAAAACAGATTGCGGTCACCGTAGACATTGTCCACACGGTTCACCACCGGCCAGTACTTATGGGCCTTGGTGTGAGCATCCGGCGTCACTGCCTGCTCGATGCTGTACGGCCGCTCCCAAACCCCGGTGATGTCGGCCAAGGTATGCGGCGAACGTTTCAGCGGGTTGTCCTCTGCCGGCCAGTTGCCGTTCTGCACCTCGGTGATTTCCGCGCGGATACTCAACATCGCGCCGATAAAACGGTCCAGTTCCGCCTTCGACTCACTCTCGGTCGGTTCGACCATCAACGTCCCCGGCACCGGGAATGACATGGTCGGCGCATGGAAGCCATAGTCCATCAGGCGTTTGGCAACGTCCTCTTCACTGATCCCGGTCTGCGCCTTGAGCGGTCGCAAGTCGAGAATGCATTCGTGGGCCACTCGCTCGTTGCGCCCGGTGTAGAGCACTGGAAATGCGCCGGCCAAATGCTGCGCCAGGTAATTCGCGGCGAGAATCGCCACCTCGCTCGCATCCGCCAGTTGCGGCCCCATCATCGCGATGTACATCCAGCTGATGGGCAGAATGCTAGCGCTGCCCCAAGGTGCCGCGCTCACCGCGCCGTTCTCCGGCAGCGGGCCATCGATTGGCACCACCGGGTGATTGGCGACGAATGGCGCCAGATGCGCCCGAACGCCAATCGGGCCCATCCCCGGTCCGCCACCGCCATGGGGAATGCAGAAGGTTTTGTGCAGGTTCATGTGCGACACGTCGGCACCGATGTCTGCCGGCCGTGCCAATCCAACCTGCGCATTAAGGTTGGCGCCATCCATGTACACCTGACCGCCATGGCTGTGGATAACTTCACAGATCTCGCTGATGCCTTCCTCGTAGACCCCGTGAGTCGAAGGATAAGTCGCCATCAGGCAGGCGAGTTTGTCCCCCGCCTCCGTGGCCTTTTCCTTCAGATCATTCAGATCGACATTACCCCCCTCGTCGCACTCGACGATCACCACCCGCATCCCGGCCATTTGCGCCGAGGCCGGATTGGTGCCGTGGGCCGAGGACGGGATCAGGCAGATATCCCGCGCGCCCTGATGGCGGCTCTCGTGATATTTGCGGATCGCCAGCAACCCGGCGTACTCGCCCTGAGCACCCGAGTTGGGCTGCATGCAGATCGCATCGAAACCGGTGATCGCGCAGAGCCAGCGCTCCAACTCCTCGATCATCAAGGAATAACCCACCACCTGCTCTCTCGGCACAAACGGGTGCAGGTTGGCGAATTGCGGCCAGGTGATGGGAATCATCTCGCTGGTGGCATTGAGTTTCATGGTGCAGGAGCCCAGCGGGATCATCGATTGATTGAGCGCCAGGTCTTTGTTTTCCAGCTGCTTGAGGTAACGCAGCATTTCGGTTTCGCTGTGATGAGCGTTGAATACCGGGTGACGCAGATACGGCGTACTGCGCTGTAACCCGGCAGGAATGCCGGACATCAAGACTTCAGCGTCCAGTTCGTCGACGTTGAGCCCATGATCGGCCCCGAGAAATACATCGAACAGCTTCGCCACGGTGATTTCGTCACAGGTTTCGTCGAGGCTCAGGCCCAACTGCCCACGGCCGAGAATGCGCAAGTTGATCTGCGCCGCCTGGGCACTTTCGATGATCGCGGTCTGAGTGCCACCGACCTCCAGGGTCAGGGTGTCGAAGAAGTGCTGATTGATACGGTTGATCCCGTGACGCTCCAGGCCGGCAGCGAGGATGCAGGTCAGCCGATGGACGCGCTGGGCAATTCGCTTAAGCCCTTCCGGACCGTGATAGACCGCGTAAAAACTGGCGATATTGGCCAACAGCACCTGGGCGGTGCAGATGTTGGAGTTGGCCTTCTCCCGGCGGATATGTTGCTCGCGGGTTTGCAGGGCCATGCGCAGGGCGACGTTGCCGCGAGCATCTTTCGATACGCCAATGATTCGCCCGGGAATCGCCCGTTTGTATTCGTCACGACTGGCAAAAAACGCCGCGTGCGGGCCGCCGTAACCCATGGGCACGCCGAATCGCTGGGACGAACCGAACACCACGTCGGCGCCCAGTTCCCCCGGCGGGGTCAGCAACAGCAGACTTAGCAGATCGGTCGCCACACAGGCCAAGGCTTGCTGGGCATGCAGATGATCGATCAAGGGACGTAAATCGCGAACTTCACCATGGGTGTCGGGATATTGCAGCAGCGCGCCGAATACCTGGTGCTGTTTCAAGTTATCCACAGAGTCGACGATCAGCTCGAAACCGAACCCTTCGGCCCGGGTCCGCACCACGGAAATGGTCTGCGAGTGGCAATTCTCATCGACGAAAAACAAGTTACTTCTGGATTTGGCCACGCGCTTGGCCAGTGCCATGGCTTCGGCTGCCGCCGTGGCCTCATCCAGCAGTGAGGCGTTGGCCAGTTCCAGGCCGGTCAGGTCGATGGTCAGCTGCTGGAAATTCAACAATGCTTCGAGCCGGCCTTGGGCGATCTCGGGTTGATAGGGCGTATAGGCGGTGTACCAACCGGGATTTTCCAGCACGTTGCGCAGGATGACGGCCGGCGTGAGGGTGCCGTGGTATCCCATGCCGATCAGGCTGGTCCAGACCTGGTTCTGCTCGGCGTAGCCCCGCAGCTTGGCCAGCGCGGCTTCTTCGTCGAGGGCCGGCGGCAAGTCCAGCGGCCGGTTGAGGCGGATTCCCGGCGGCACCGTTTGCTCGATCAGTTCGACCCGGCTGCCAAGACCAAGGCTGTCGAGCATTGCCTGCTGCTCGGCGGCATCGGGGCCCAAGTGGCGGCGCAGGAAGGTATTGGGGTCGCGTAACTGGCTCAAGGACGGCAACTGGGACATGACGGGCTCTCTCTTGACTGGCGCTCGGCGTCGATGCAATGCGGTCAAACCAGCATAGCAGTCGCTGCCAGCAGCGAACCTGTGGGAAAGGTTGACACTTACCCTGTGGGAGCGGGCTTGCTCGCGAAAATGGTGGGGCAGTCGACATATACGTTGAATGATTAATCGCTTTCGCGAGCAAGCTCGCTCCCACATTTAATCTTCAGCGCATCAAGTTAGCGGACACAAAAAAGCCCCGAAAAATCGGGGCTTTTGGGGTAACGCTGAAGGCTTATTCGCCAATAGCAGCCTTGTAGGCCACCGGGTCGAGCAGCTTGTCCAGCTCAGAGGTATCGCTTGGCTCAAGCTTGAAGAACCAGCTGTCATAAGGTGCGCTGTTGACCTGTTCCGGGCTGTTGGCCAACTCTTCGTTAACGGCAATGACTGTGCCGGAAACTGGTGAGTAGATATCGGACGCGGCCTTGACCGACTCGACGACACCTGCAGCCTCACCGGCAGCAAACACTTTGCCGATTTCCGGCAGCTCAACGAATACTACGTCACCCAAGGCTTCCTGAGCATGGTCTGAAATACCCACTTTCACGCCGCCATCATGGTCTAGACGGGCCCATTCGTGACTTTCGGCAAAACGCAGGTCGACAGGGATTTCGCTCATGTTCTGTGTCCTCAAGAAAAATGTCAGCGGTCATTGCCCGCCAAAAAAAGTTAGATCAAGGTTTTGCCGTGGCGTACGAAGGTCGGTTTGACCACTCGAACCGGGTACCACTTGCCACGGATTTCCACTTCAGCGCGGTCGGCGGTGGCCACCGGCACGCGCGCCAGTGCTATCGACTTGCTAAGCGTAGGAGAGAAACTACCACTGGTGATCTCCCCTTCGCCAACATCGGCGATGCGAACTACTTGATGCGCCCGTAGAACTCCACGTTCTTCAAGGACCAGACCCACCAGTTTGTGCTGTACGCCATCGGCCTGTTCGGCTTCCAGTGCAGTGCGGCCGATGAACTGACGCGTGGCCGGTTCCCAGGCAATGCTCCAGGCCATGTTGGAGGCCAATGGCGAAACTTCTTGATGGATGTCCTGACCGTAGAGGTTCATGCCGGCTTCGACACGCAAGGTATCGCGGGCGCCGAGGCCGATCGGGGAAATACCCGCGCCCACCAGATCGTTGAAGAAGCCCGGTGCCTGATCGGCCGGCAGCACGATTTCCAGACCATCCTCACCGGTGTAACCGGTGCGCGCGATGAACCAGTCACCGTCGGTCTGACCTTCGAAATATTTGAGCTGCTGAATCAGCGTGCCACGGGACTGAGTCACCAGTTCGGCAATCTTGTGCCGGGCATGAGGCCCTTGAATGGCCAGCATCGCCAGCTCGGAGCGCTCGTTGAGCTGCACATCGAAGTCGCCGAGATGAGCTTGCATCCAGGCCAGGTCCTGATTGCGGGTGGAGGCATTGACCACCAAGCGATAACCGTCCTCGAGACGGTAGACGATCATGTCGTCGACGATGCCGCCGTGCTCGTTGAGCATGGCGCTGTACAGGGCACGGCCGGGGCTGTGCAAGCGTTCGACGTCATTGGCCAGTAAATACTGAAGCCAGGCCTTGGCCTGGGGGCCGTCAACATCGATCACGGTCATGTGGGATACATCGAAAACCCCGCAATCGCGGCGCACCTGATGGTGTTCCTCGACCTGCGAGCCGTAATGCAGAGGCATATCCCAACCGCCAAAATCGACCATCTTCGCGCCGAGGGCGAGATGAAGGTCATACAGAGGCGTACGCTGTCCCATGGGTTTCTCCTTCCGGGCGTGGCGAAGGTGCGGTCAGGCGCTGTAGGTTGAAATGCCTTGAAATAAAAGGCTCTCAGCCGTTTCAGCGACCCGGTCTGAAGGACGGACCGCACCGAATGCCGCGCATTGTAGCCGCAAGGTGTAGGACTGACACCTAGGTGTTTCGATGCGCCGACCTTCTGATCAATCCGATGACCGGTAACAGTCCGACCAAAACCAGTGTCAGTGCCGGCAACGAGGCCCTGGCCCACTCGCCTTCGCTGGTCATTTCAAAGATCCGCACCGCCAGCGTGTCCCAGCCGAACGGGCGCATCAGCAAGGTCGCGGGCATTTCCTTGAGCACATCGACGAACACCAGCAACGCCGCGCTCAACGTGCCCGGCAGCAGCAACGGCAGATACACTTTGAAAAACAGTCGTGGCCCACTGACGCCAAGGCTACGTGCCGCTTCGGGCAAAGAAGGCCGTATTCGCGCCAGGCTGCTTTCAAGCGGTCCATAGGCTACCGCGATAAAACGCACCAGATAGGCCAGCAACAACGCCGACAGACTGCCCAGCAGTAACGGTTTGCCCGCGCCGCCAAGCCATCCCGACAGCGGGATCACCAGTTCGCGATCCAGGTAACTGAACGCCAGCATGATCGACACCGCCAGCACCGAGCCCGGCAAGGCGTAGCCAAGGTTGGCCAGGCTGATGCCGGAACGGATCGCCCGGGTCGGCGCCAATCGACGGGCAAAGGCCAGCACCAGAGCGACACTGACGGTGATCAACGCCGCCATGCCGCCCAGGTACAGGGTATGGATGATCAATCCGGTGTAACGCTCATCCAGATCGAAGCGTCCGCGTTGCCAGAACCACACCACCAGTTGCAGCACGGGAATGACGAACGCGCAGGCGAACACCAGACCACACCAGCTCATGGCCGCCAGCGCCTTGACCCCGCGCAGGTGATACAACGCCTTGACCCGTGGCCGTTCGTTGCTCGCTCGGTTAGCCCCGCGGGCACGGCGCTCCCCATACAACACGACCATCACCACCAACAGCAACAGGCTGGCCAGTTGCGCGGCGGTGGACAGGCTGAAGAAGCCGTACCAGGTTTTGTAGATAGCGGTGGTGAACGTATCAAAGTTGAACACCGACACCGCACCAAAATCCGCCAGGGTTTCCATCAGCGCCAATGCCACTCCCGCGCCGATGGCCGGATGCGCCATGGGCAACGCCACTCGCCAGAACGCCTGCCACGGGGATTGCCCAAGGACTCGCGCTGCTTCCATCAAGCCTTTGCCCTGAGCCAGGAATGCGCTACGCGCCAACAGGTAAACGTAGGGATAGAAAACCAGCACCAGCACCAGAATCACACCGCCGGTGGAACGCACTCGCGGCAGCCTCAAACCGCCGCCGAACCATTCGCGCAGCAAGGTTTGCACGGGGCCGGCGAAATCCAGCAGGCCGACGAAGACAAATGCCAGCACATAAGCAGGAATTGCAAAGGGCAGCATCAGCGCCCAGTCCAGCCAACGCCGCCCGGGGAATTCGCAGAGGCTGGTGAGCCAGGCCAGGCTGACGCCCAGCAGCGTTACACCGAAACCGACGCCGAGTACCAAAGTCAGGGTATTGCCCAGCAGTCGCGGCATCTGGGTGTCCCACAGGTGAGACCAGATCTGCTGATCGATGGTTTGCCAGGAAAGAAGCAGGACACTCAGGGGCAGCAGGACCAGCGCAGCAATGGCGAAGACCAGGGGATACCAGCGGCGTTGAGCGGGGTGGGCCAAGGAAAGCTCTCGTTTAAATGATTGTGCCCACGCTCTGCGTGGGCACACATCTTGTGACGCTCTGCGTCACGCCTCGACGCGGAGCGTCGGTGGATGCATTCCCACGCAGAACGTGGGAACGATCAGGCCGGCAGGGACGCCGCCGACTTCATTCTGTGGCGCAGTATATCGACAGACTCAATTCCATCCAGCCCGATCCATCATCCGGATCGCTTCGGCCTGACGCTTGCCGGCGATTTCCACTGGCAAGGTGTCGGCCACAAACTTGCCCCAGCTCGCGACTTCAGCGGAAGGCTGAACGGCAGGGTTGGCCGGGAACTCCTGGTTCACGTCAGCGAAAATCTTCTGCGCTTCAGGCGTGGTCATCCACTCCACCAGCGCCTTGGCGGCTTCCGGGTGCGGCGCGTGTTTGGTCAGGCCGATGCCCGACAGGTTGACGTGCACGCCACGGTCGCCCTGATTCGGCCAGAACAGCTTCACCGGCAGGTCCGGCTTCTGTTTGTGCAGACGGCCATAGTAGTAAGTGTTGACGATGCCGACATCGCACTGCCCGGCGTTGATCGCCTCCAGCACCGCAATGTCATCGGAGAACACGTCAGTGGACAGGTTGTTGACCCAGCCCTTGAGGATTTTCTCGGTTTTCTCGGCGCCATGGACTTCGATCATCGTGGCGGTCAGGGACTGGTTGTAGACCTTCTTCGCCGTGCGCAGGCACAGGCGGCCTTCCCACTGCTTGTCGGCAAGCGCCTCGTAGGTGGTCAGCTCACCGGGTTTCACCCGGTCGGTGGAGTAGGCGATGGTCCGCGCCCGCAGGCTCAGGCCGGTCCAGGCATGGGAGGAAGCGCGGTATTGCAGCGGGATGTTGGCGTCGATCACCTTGGAAGTGAACGGCTGGAGAATGCCCATCTGCTCGGCCTGCCAGAGGTTGCCGGCATCGACGGTCAGCAGCAGGTCGGCAGTGGCATTTTCGCCCTCGGCCTTGATCCGCTGCATCAGCGGCGCTTCCTTGTCGGTGATGAACTTCACCTGCACGCCGGTTTTCTGGGTGTAGGCATCGAAGACTGGCTTGATCAGCTCATCGATACGCGAGGAGTAAACCACCACCTCGTCGGCGGCCTGGGCGACGGTGCTGCCAATCAGGGTCAGGGCCAGTGCAGTCAGTAGACGCTTGGGTGCCAACATGGAAGCGATCTCTCGAATGGGGAAGTGAGGACAAATGATAAGGACTCACATTTCGCTTCTCAATCGAACAGTGAGTGGAGGCGTTACTGGATGTTGCACAACCTGGGTATATGGTGGCTGATCTGCCGCCATCGCGGGCAAGCCCGCTCCCACAGGTATTCAGCTGTTAATGCATTATGTGTGAGCGCTGAAGATCCTTGTGGGAGCGGGCTTGCCCGCGATGGGGCCAGCTACTGCAGCGAAAATTTCAAGACTTGGCCAACGCCGGCAAATCACCGATCAAACCAAGCGCCTCGCGCACGAACAACGCCTTGGCCTCGGGCATTTGATCGACCATCTTCAACCCGGTATTACGCAACCAGCGCACCGGCAACGGATCGGCCTGGAACAATCGCTCGAACCCTTCCATCGCCGCCATCAATGCCAGGTTGTGGGGCATGCGCCGACGCTCATAGCGACTGAGCACTTTCACGTCCGCCAACCGCTCACCACGCACGGCCGCTTGCAGCAGCACTTCGGCGAGCACCGCGGCATCGAGGAAACCGAGGTTCACGCCCTGCCCGGCCAACGGATGGATGGTGTGGGCCGCATCGCCGATCAGCGCCAGGCCTTCAGCCACATACCGCTTGGCATGACGCTGACGCAGCGGTACGCACAAACGCGGGTCCGCGCTGAGCACTGTGCCGAGGCAGCCTTCGAAGGCCCGCTCCAGCTCCTTGCAGAAGCCTTCGTCGTCCAGCGCCATCAGGCGTTCGGCTTCGCTCGGCGTGGTCGACCAGACGATCGAGCACCAATCCTGTTGACCGTCCCGGTCCAGCGGCAGAAACGCCAGCGGGCCGTTGTCGGTGAATCGCTGCCACGCGGTCATTCGATGGGGTTTTGAGCTGCGCACACTGGTAACGATCGCGTGGTGCATGTAATCCCACTCGCGAGTCGCAACACCGGTCAGGCGCCGAACGGCCGAGTTGGCGCCATCCGCGGCGATCACCAAAGGTGCCCGCAAGGTGCGGCCATCGGCCAGGGTCAGCAGCCACTCGTCACCGGAGCGGCGCATTTGCTCCAGACGCGCATTGGCCAGCATCCCGAGATCGCAGTCGTGCAGTCGATCGAGCAAGGCATCCTGAACCACGCGGTTCTCGACGATATGCCCGAGCACTTCGGCATGGACGCTGGTCGCCGAGAAATGGATCTGCCCGGTGCCACTACCGTCCCAGACATGCATGTCGGTGTAAGGACTGCAGCGTCGGCTGGCGATGCCCTCCCAGACACCCAGACGTTCAAGTATGCGCTGGCTGGCGGCCGACAAGGCGCTCACCCGCGGTTCGAACGGAGCCTGCCCATCGAAGGGTTTGACGCTCAGGGGGCTACCGTCCAGCAGCAGGACTTCGAGCCCACTGTTTTGTAACGCCAGCGCCAGGGCACTGCCGACCATTCCGGCCCCGACAATCAGCAGATCTGCGCGCATTTCCATGCTTTAAGCCTGTCTCGCTTGCGGCTTGAGCCGCACATAAAGGTTTTTCTCGACCCGCGCCACCCAAGTGCTCGCGCCGCCATGAATATCGACTTGCAGGTGCACCCTGCCCGGTTTTTGCTTACTCATCGGGTCGCGTACCCAAGCCCATGGCCTGCCGGGCGAACCAGCGCTTGGCCGGCGGCAGCAGATCGAGGCCGAGCAACCCAATGTTGCGGCCCAGGGAAACCAGCGGCTGAGTGCTGCCGAATAACCGGGTCACCTGATCGGAGAAGCCTACGGTCAGGCTCTGGTCCAGACGCTGACGCTCGCGGTAGGCCTGCAAGGTGGCGAAATCGCCGGGCGATGTCTCGCTGCCCAACAGACTGTCGGCCAGCGCCTGGGCGTCACGCAACGACAGGTTGAAACCCTGCCCGGCGATCGGATGCAGGCTATGAGCAGCATTGCCGAGAACCGCCAGATGCGGGCGAACTTGCTCCTCGGCTTCAATCAGCGACAGCGGATACAGATGCCGTGCCCCGACCTGTTTCAGCGTGCCGAGGCGATAACCGAAGATGCCCTGCAATTCAGCGAGAAAGCTGCGGTCATCAAGGGCCGCCAGCCGTTGCGCATCCATGCCCAAACGGGTCCAGACCAAAGCGCAGCGATTGTCCGGCAACGGCAGCAAGGCCATCGGGCCATCGTCGGTGAAACGCTCGAAGGCCATGCCGTTGTGCGCTTCACTGGGGGTGATGTTGGCGATCAGCGCGCTCTGGTTATACGGGCGTTTCTTGATGCCAATACCCAGTTGCTCACGCAAGCCGGAACGGCCGCCATCGGCGAGCACCGCAAGGTCGCATTCCAGGACGGTTTCATCGTTGAGCGTCAGACGATAGCCGTCGGTCAGCGGTTCCATGCGGGTGACTTCCGCCGGGCAGCGCCAACTGACTACGTCGTTGTCCAGACCTTGCCAGAGGCATTGGCCGAGCCAGGCGTTTTCCACCACATAACCCAACGCCGGTACGCCCTCTTCCATCGCCGACAGCCGCGCGGTGGAGAAACGCCCACGGTCAGAGACATGAATCTGCTTGATCGGCTCGGCACGGCGGGAGATTTCCTGCCACACGCCCAACCGTTGATAAATCTGCCGGGCGCCAAAGGACAGCGCCGAAGAACGGGCGTCATAGCTCGGCTGGTACGTGTGGCCGGGAGCAAAGGGCTCGATCAGCACGATCTTCCAGCCACGGGCCTTGGCCCCGGCCTGCAGAGCCAACGCCAGGCTGGCGCCGACCAGGCCACCGCCGATGATTGCCAGATTGACGCGACTCATGCCGCTTGTGTCCGTGCGGCGGCCATCAAGGCTTCGATCTCGGCGACCGTTTTCGGTACGCCGTTAGTCAGGATTTCACAACCGGTTTTGGTGACCACCACGTCGTCCTCGATGCGTACGCCAATACCGCGCCATTTCTTCGCCACGTTCTGGTTGTCCGGAGCAATGTAAATGCCCGGCTCCACGGTCAGCGCCATGCCGACTTCCAGTACGCGCCATTCGCCGCCGACCTTGTACTCGCCAACGTCATGCACATCCATGCCCAGCCAGTGGCCGGCGCGGTGCATGTAAAACGCTTTATAGGCTTCGCTGGCGATCAACTCGTCGACCTCGCCCTGCAACAGGCCCAACCTCACCAGGCCGGCGGTAATGACCCGGACCGTGGCTTCGTGCGCCTGATTCCAGTGTTTGTTCGGCGCGATCTCGGCAAACGCCGCTTCCTGGGAAGCCAGCACCAACTCGTAAATCGCCTTCTGCTCCGGTGAGTACTTGCCGTTGACCGGCCAGGTGCGGGTGATGTCGCTGGCGTAGCAGTCGATCTCGCAACCAGCGTCGATCAACACCAGATCGCCGTCCTTGAGCACCGCGTCATTCTGCTGGTAGTGCAGGATGCAGCTGTTGCGCCCGGCGGCGACGATCGAACCGTAAGCCGGCATCTTCGCCCCGCCCTTGCGGAATTCGTAGTCGAGTTCGGCTTCGAGGCTGAACTCATGCAAACCGGCACGGCTGGCCTGCATCGCACGAATATGGGCCTGGGCGGAAATCCGCGCAGCTTCGCGCATCACCTTCACTTCTGCCGCCGATTTATACAGGCGCATGTCGTGAAGCAGATGATCCAGGGCAACGAATTCGTTCGGCGGCTGGGCGCCGAGGTGCGCTTTAGAGCGGATCACGTTGATCCAGTCCATCAGGTGCCGATCGAATTCCGGGTTGCTGCCCATGGCCGAGTACACCCGGTCGCGGCCTTCGATCAGGCCCGGCAGGATGTCGTCGATGTCGGTGATGGGGAATGCGTCATCGGCGCCGAAGTCGCGGATCGCGCCTTCCTGGCCGGCGCGCAGGCCGTCCCACAATTCCCGCTCGGCATTACGTTCCCGGCAAAACAGCACGTATTCGCCGTGCTCACGGCCGGGCATCAAGACGATGACGGCTTGAGGCTCGGGGAAACCGCTGAGGTACTGGAAGTCGCTGTCCTGACGGTAGACGTGCTCGACGTCGCGGTTGCGGATGGCCACCGCGGCGGCGGGCAGGATGGCGATGCTGTTGGGTTCCATCTGCGCCATCAGCGCCTTGCGGCGACGGCTGTATTCCGATTTCGGGATATGAATCATGGGCAGATGGCTTTCCCTGGCACGCGATTAATGCAACGACGGTTTGGCAGCCGCTTCGTCGGTTTTCTTGGTTTCGGTGAACAGCAACAACGGAGCGACGCGCAGGTACTCCATGACTTCCATGTAGTCGCTTTCGCCGTCGTCGGACTCTTCCAGCGCGTCTTGCACCTGGGCGATGGCGGCTAGATCCTGCAGCACTTCGGTGGCTTCAGTGCTCAAGGCATATTCGCGGCGTGTCAGACCAAAGCCGGTAAGGAAGCCCTGGCACCACTGGCCCAGTGCAGCCGCTCGCTCGGTGAGCGGCGCGTCGTCGGTCGGCAGCAGCAGAACAACGGTCATGTCGTCGCTGGTAAGCTCGCCCTTGACCATCTCTTGCAGTCCGATCAAGGCGTTGCGAACGTTGTCTTGTGGCTCGCCTTCGAGCAGCTCGGCGGCGTCAGCCAACCAGCTGTCGGCTTCGAAGCCGGCACCGGCGCAACTGCGGCCGAGCAACAAGCCGTGCAGTTCGGCAGGCGAGACGGGGTGGCCGCTGGTGCTCAGCAGGGTGGCAAAGGCTTGGTACGGAGAATTCTGAATGGGCATGGGTAGCTAGGCGCCAGACGGCGCTATGTCTAGAATGAAGGCCTTGTATCCTACATCGACAGACTCGCCAAGACTATTAAAGGCTGTCCGCCAGCCAGGCCTACGAGCTTGCCACCCATCAGATACAACCAGTGGACACAATGGAAGACACCGACCTGCAAGCGCTGATGGCCAGACTCGAACTGCTAATTACTCGAGTCGAGCAACTAAAGAGTCAGAACGGACTCCTATTAGCTCAGGAAAAGAGCTGGCGCGAGGAACGCGCGCACCTCATTGAAAAAAATGAAATCGCCCGGCGTAAGGTCGAATCGATGATTTCGCGCCTCAAGGCCCTGGAGCAAGACTCATGAGTTCAAGCAATAGCGTTACCGTGCAGATCCTCGACAAAGAATATTCGATCATCTGCCCCCAGGAAGAGCGCAGCAACCTGGTGAGCGCTGCCCGTTACCTGGACGGCAAGATGCGCGAAATCCGCAGCAGCGGCAAAGTCATCGGCGCCGACCGCATCGCCGTGATGGCCGCGCTGAACATCACGCACGATCTTCTGCACAAGGAAGAACGCCCGGATGTGCAGGCCAGCGGCTCGACCCGGGAGCAGGTTCGCGACCTGCTGGACCGCGTCGATCTGGTACTGGCCACCGATCCGGATGTCACCAAGGGCTGATTCGCGTGACCGCTTGGGGTATACTCGCATCACTCCCTGGGGTGCTTGCCAGTTGACGACGTCCCTGAGCCGATTCGCACTACCCTGGAGGTTGCACGTTGGGCTGGTGTGCATGTCCGCTAGACGGAAAGCCTTAAAGCCTACTGCATCTTCCACCTTGAACTTTCGGGTTCAAGGGCTAAGTCGACAGCGGTTCATCCGGGGAGCCTGATTCCAGTCCGATGCCGGTTTTTATACCGGCATCGGCTTTTTTACGGGTACGCTTTAGTACTCGCACTTCCGAAGCCTGAATCCATGACCGAACCTGCGCTGCTGCCCCGCCCGCAACTTCGACGCATGCTGCGCAAGGCCCGCCGCGCACTGACGCCCAGTCAGCAGCGCGAGGCCGCTCGCGGGCTGTATAAGCAATTGGCCCAGCACCCGCTGTTCCGCCGTGCAAAGCACATCTCCCTGTACCTGCCCACCGACGGTGAAATCGATCCACGCCTGCTGATGCGCGCCGCGCAACGTCGGGGCAAGGCGACGTATCTGCCGGTGCTCAGTGCCTGGCCACAAACCAAAATGGTGTTCCAGCGGGTTCGTCCCGGCGAAAAGCTCAAACCCAACCGTTTTCGCATCCCAGAACCACGGCACAACATCGCCCGACAACGCAAAGTCTGGGCGCTGGATCTGGTGTTGTTACCGCTGGTGGGGTTTGACGATGTCGGCGGGCGCTTGGGAATGGGCGGTGGTTTCTACGACCGAAGCCTGGCGTACCTGGCGCGCCGCAAAAACTGGCGCAAACCGACGCTGCTGGGCCTGGCCCATGAATGTCAGAAGGTTCAACGATTGGCTCAGGCGAGCTGGGATGTACCGCTGCAGGGAACGGTCACGGACAAGGCGTGGTATTTCGCGGGCTAGACGCCACTGATTTCAGCGGCGTCGAAAGACAGGTTCAGCGCTTGAAGGCCGACGGCTGTTGCTGCGCGATCTCGACGGGAGCATCGGATTTGTTGTTCCACAGGCTTTGGGCATAGCCGGTGGTCACGACACCAAGGCCGAACAAAATAACCAAAATCCATAGTAAATCCGGTTTGCGTTTCATCGATTGCCCCCCAAAGGCACATCAACACGATGACAGCAGCGGTTTCCGTTGTAGGTGTAGGCCGTGCAGCAGCGTCAAGCTTAGAAGGCCGGCATTTTGCGACAACGTGAACCGACACGCAAACGCTGGCGTCAACCGACTGTCGGTTTGTCATAAAATTGCCCGACCGCTCTCCCACTCACCTCGCAAGGAGCCAAACCATGGCCTATTGGCTGATGAAATCCGAGCCTGACGAACTCTCCATAAATGACTTGGAGAAGCTTGGCCGAGCGCGCTGGGACGGGGTTCGCAACTACCAGGCGCGCAATTTTTTAAGGGCCATGGCAGTGGGCGACGAATTTTTCTTCTATCACTCCAGTTGCCCTGAGCCTGGGATTGCCGGGATCGGAAAGATTGTCGAGGCAGCCTATCCGGACCCGACGGCACTGGAACCTGAGAGTCATTACTATGATCCGAAGGCCACTGCCGAGAAAAACGCCTGGAGCGCGATCGATGTCGCTCACATCGAAACGTTTTCCAAGGTGCTGAAGCTGGATTATCTGAAACAGCAAACGGCGCTGGCCGAAATGCCATTGGTGCAGAAAGGCTCGCGACTGTCGGTGATGCCGGTGACAGCCGAGCAATGGGCAGCGGTGCTTGATCTGCGCTAAATAATGCATAACCGCCGGACACTCTGGCTTACCTTGCCAACCGGTCAGGCTTGGCCCTCAGTTGACTAACATCAAGGTGCTCAAGCGCGTTCCTGTCAGACTGGAACGCTATAGACGCAGGATGCCGATATGTCGACGCACAGCCGTTCTTCGCTTTTCTTCGTTTTTTTACTGGGGACTGTGTTGCTGGCCGCCGGAGGGTTTGGTTATTGGCGGTCGACCGTTAACCGACTGCCCGAAGGGTTGTACGTCGGCAATGGTCGACTTGAAGCCACGGAAGTGCAAATCGCCAGCAAAACACCCGGTCGATTGGCTGAAGTGTTGGTGGAAGAAGGCGACAAGGTAACTCAGGGTCAACTGTTGGCCCGCATGGACACCCGTACCCTCGAAGCCCAGCGCAACCAGGCTGAAGCCGAAGTGATACGCGCCCGGGAAAATCTTGCCGCGGCCCAGGCCAATGTGAAACTGCGCCAGAGCGAGCAACTGCTTGCCCAGCAAGAGCTCAAGCGCTCCCAGGCGTTGTTCAATCGCGGTTTCGCCAGCGGCCAGATCATCGATCAACAACAGTCACGCTTCGACACCGCCAACGCGGCTGTTACTGCAGCCCGCGCTCAGGTGTCCGCCGTCGGCGCAGCCATTGGCGCGGCACAGGCGCAAGTGGCTCAGCTAAACAGCGAAATTGACGACAGCAGCTTGCGGGCCCCCATCGACGGGATAATTCAGCTTCGCATGGCCGAACCCGGAGAAGTGCTCGGCGCAGGTGGGCGAGTATTGCTGCTGATTGACCCGAACGACCAATACATGAACCTCTATCTTGCAGCATCCGTCGCCGGACGCCTGGCGGTCGGCGATGAAGCGCGGATCCTGCTGGACGCCCTGCCCGACCAGCCGCTGCCGGCAAAAATCAGTTTCGTGGCGGCCAAGTCGCAGTTCACGCCCAAAGAAGTCGAGACCCGCGACGAACGTCAGAAGCTGGTGTTTCGGGTCAAGCTACACTTGACCCACCCCAGCGCCGTGCCCCAGGCCAAACCGGGGATGCCCGGCAATGGCTACGTGCGCACCGCTCCCATTGACTGGCCGGCCAATCTTCAATGACCGGCCTGGCACTGCAAGCCACCCACCTTCAGCACCGCTATGGCGAACGGCATGCGCTGACCGACATCACGCTCAGCCTGCCCATCGGTACCCGGTGCGGGTTGATTGGCCCGGATGGCGCCGGTAAATCCAGTTTGCTGGGATTGATCGCTGGCGTGAAGACGCTGCAGGAAGGTCAATTGGAAGTGCTCGGTGGCTCGATCCAGGACCGGCGCCACCGCAACAGCCTCTACTCGCGCATCGCATTCATGCCTCAAGGTCTGGGCGGCAACCTGTACCCTGATCTGTCGATCCGCGAGAACATTCACTTCTTCGCCACACTGTTCGGGCTGTCCAGGGCTGAAAGCAATCAGCGCATGCACAGCCTGCTGCTCGCCACCGATCTACTGCGATTTGCCGAGCGCCCGGCCGGCAAGCTGTCGGGCGGAATGAAACAGAAGCTCGGCCTCTGTTGCGCACTGATCCATGAGCCTGATTTGTTGATCCTCGATGAGCCGACCACTGGCGTCGACCCCTTGTCCCGACGGCATTTCTGGGAGTTGATTGATGACGTTCGGCGCCAACGCCCGCAACTGACGCTACTGGTCGCCACCGCGTACATGGAAGAGGCCGAGCAGTTCGAGCATTGCCTGATGCTTGACGGCGGCAAGCTGATCGCCGCCGGCTTGAGCAGCGACCTGCGGGCGGTAACCCCCAGCGGCAAGCTCGATGAAGCCTTCACCCACTTTCAGGGCGACACCGGCCACGATAACCAACCACTGGTGATCCCTCCCCGAACCAACGCTACGGCCGATATCGCCATCCAGGCCCATGACCTGACCCTGCGTTTCGGCGACTTCACGGCGGTGGACAAGGTCAGCTTCGCCATCGGCCGTGGCGAGATCTTCGGGTTTCTGGGCTCCAACGGCTGTGGCAAAACCACCACCATGAAAGTGCTCACCGGGCTGATCCCGGCCAGCGAAGGCAGTGCCACGCTGCTGGGCAACCCGGTGAACGCCAAGGACCTGGCCACCCGCAAGCGCGTCGGCTTCATGTCTCAGAGTTTCTCGCTGTATGGCGAACTCAGCGTGCGGCAGAACCTGGACTTGCACGCACGCTTGTTCGATCTACCCCAGGCCGACAGTGCTCAGCGCATCGACGAACTGATCCAGCGCTTCAGCCTGGCCAACGTCGCCCATCAGCCCTCCGGTGCATTGCCGCTGGGTCTGCGTCAACGGTTATCCCTGGCGGTGGCGGTGCTGCATCGCCCGGAAGTGCTGATCCTCGACGAACCCACCTCCGGCGTCGACCCGGCGGCGCGGGACGATTTCTGGCGACTGCTGATCGAACTGTCCCGTGAACAGGACGTGACAATCTTCCTGTCCACCCATTTCATGAACGAAGCCCAGCGCTGCGACCGCATCTCATTGATGCACGCAGGCAAGGTACTGGCCTGCGACACCCCGGCAGCACTGCAACAGCAGTTCAACGGCCAGACACTTGAGGCCGCGTTCGTCACCTGTCTGGAGCAGGCCCAGAGTCCGGTCGCAACCGCGGCGCCACCAACGCCTATCGAAACGATGCTCGCACCCACCCCATCAATGAAAGACCGTCGCTTCAGCTTTGGGCGACTGCGGGCATTGGCGAACCGTGAAGCCAAGGAACTGCTGCGCGATAGAGTGCGCCTGGCCTTCGCTCTACTCGGGGCGATGCTCATGATGGTGATTTTCGGCTACGGCATTTCCCTGGACGTGGAGAAACTCGCTTTCGCGGTCTACGACCAGGACCAGACCCCGCAAAGCCGGGCTTATCTGGAGGCATTTCGCGGTTCCCGTTACTTCGAAGAGCAGCCCCCGATAGGCGATCCGGCGCAGTTGCATCGACGATTGCAGCGCTCGGAAATCAAACTGGCGCTGGAGATTCCCCCAGGATTCGGCCGGGATCTGTTCGCCGGTCGCCAACCCACGGTGGCGGCCTGGTTCGACGGCGGTATGCCGTTTCGCGCCGAAACCAGCCGCAATTATGTGGAAGCGGTACACCAGGCCAACCTGGAACAACTGGCGGATCAGTCCAGCCCCGCACCACCCCAGCAAGCGCCAGCCAAACTGGAAACCCGCTTCCGCTACAACCAGGACGTCGTCAGCGTCAACGCCATCGGCCCTGGAGTGATGGCGCTGATCCTGGCGTTCATCCCGGCCATGCTGACTGCGCTGGGCATCGTGCGGGAGAAGGAACTGGGCTCGATCACCAACTTCTACGCCACACCGCTGACCCGCCTGGAGTTCCTGTTAGGTAAACAGGTGCCGTATCTGGCCGTCAGTCTGATCAATCTCGCCGTGCTGACAGCCATGAACCGCTGGCTGTTCGGCGTACCCTTCAAGGGCAGCGCATTGACCCTGGCTTTCGGCGGGCTGCTCTACGTGCTGGCGACCACCAGCATGGGGATGTTGATTTCGGCGTTCACTCGAACCCAGATCGCCGCGATTCTCGGCACCATGATCATCACAAGTCTGCCGACGATCCAGTTCTCCGGTTTGATCGTGCCGCGATCGGCCCTCGATGGTGCGGCCGCGGTCATGGGTATGCTGTTTCCGGCAGGCTATTTTCTCGATATTGCTGTCGGCACCTTTACCAAGGCGCTGGATATCCGGCAGTTGTGGCCACAATGCCTGGCACTGTTCGGGTTCTTTCTCGGGTTCACCGGGCTCAGCCTGGCCATGCTGAAAAAGCAGGAGGTCTGATGCATAAGCTTGCGCACATCCTGCGTCTTGGCCTCAAGGAACTCACCAGCCTGCGACATGACAGTGTGTTGCTACTGTTCCTGCTCTACGCCTTTACAGTGGCGATCTACATGCCGGCCGCAGGCTCAGTGATTGGGGTGCACAACGCCAGTGTGGCCATGGTCGATGAAGATCACAGCCCCATGTCACGCCAGCTGGCCCAGGTTCTGCGGCCGCCGGAATTTCAACCGCCGGTGCCGCTGCCTTATGGCCAACTGGACGAGGTACTGGACAGCGGGCGGTACACCTTCGTGATCAATATTCCAGCCAATTTTCAGGCCGATCTGCTGGGCGGCCACCAGCCAGCGGTGCAGGTCAACGTTGACGCCACCGCCATGAGCCAGGCGTTCATGGGCGCAGGCTATATCGGGCGGATTTTCCAGCGCGAGCTGCTGACCTACAGTGGCCAGGGCGATGCGGCGAGCCAGACACCGGTGCTGCTGACGACACGAGCCCTGTTCAATACCAACCTGGAGGGTGGCTGGTTCCTGGCGGTGATTCAGATCGTCAACAACATCACGATCCTGGCCATCATCCTGACGGGCACAGCGCTACTGCGTGAACGCGAGCACGGCACCCTCGACCATTTGCTGGTACTGCCGCTGACGGCACTGGAAATCATGCTGGCGAAAGTCTGGAGCAACATGCTGGTGGTGGTGCTGTGCACCTGGGTATCGCTGGAAGTGATCGTCAAAGGCGCCCTTGGCGTGCCGCTGGCCGGCTCCATGAGCTTTTTCTTGTTGGTAACGGCGGTTTATCTGTTCGCCAGCACGGCGCTGGGAATTTTCCTCGCGACCCTCGCCCGCTCGACACCGCAGTTCGGCTTGTTGGCGATTCCGGTGATTATCCCGATGTTGCTGCTTTCCGGGGGCAGTACGCCCCTGGACAGCATGCCGCAATGGCTGCAATGGGTGATGCAGGGCTCGCCGTCGACACACTTCGTCAGCCTCAGCGCCGCGATACTGTTTCGCGACGCCGGCATCGGTGTCGTCTGGCCAGACTTGCTGGCATTAAGCGCCATCGGCCTGCTGTTCTTTACCATTGCGCTGATGCGGTTTCGCAAGAGCCTGGCTTCCTGAGGACCACGTCGCGCCCTTCGCGGGCAAGCCCGCAATGAGGCCCGCCCGGACAGCAAAAGGCTTATTGAATGATCAGGTTGTTGAACAACAGATCCTCAACCACCGGCTTGCCGGTTTCGTCGCTCATCACTTGCTGAGTCTGCTTCAAGGCTTCCTGACGCAGTTTTTCCTTGGCTTCGACGTTGTTCATGGCTTCGGTAGTCTGTTGCGCAAACAGCGCCACCAGCTGATTGCGGATCAATGGCTCATTGGCCTTCACCGCTTTGGTCGCCTCTTCGCCGGTCACCCGCAACGCCACATCGGCCTTGTAGACCTTGAGCTTCGGCGTACCGTCCAGCCCATAGTTGCCCACGAATGGCGGGCTCAGGGTGATGTAGTTGACCTTCGGGGCTTCACCTTCTTTGGCTTCTTCGGCCATCGCTGCCACAGGCAGAGACAGGGCCAGCAACAACATGATCCACGCTTTCACAATTCGCTCCTTATCCGGTTTGCGGCCAAGCATAACGACCCGCCGCTCAAGCACAAGCTTATGGCTGACTATCAGGGTCGGGCATGCTCGTTGACCCAATGACTCACACACCTACACTTATCGGCCATCACTCCCAAAGGAATAGCCCTGATGAAAGCCGTGCTGTGCAAAGCCTTCGGCCCTGCCGAATCGCTGGTGCTGGAAGACGTCGCCAGTCCTGTCGCGAAGAAGAATGAAATCCTGCTGGACGTGCACGCGGCTGGGGTGAATTTCCCGGACACGTTGATCATCGAGGGCAAATACCAGTTCAAACCGCCCTTCCCGTTTTCGCCGGGGGGCGAAGCGGCTGGCGTAGTCAGCGCGGTGGGTGAAAAGGTCAGCCACCTCAAGGTCGGTGACCGGGTCATGGCCCTGACGGGCTGGGGCAGCTTTGCTGAGCAGGTCGCGGTGCCGGGTTACAACGTGCTGCCGATCCCGTCATCGATGGACTTCAACACCGCCGCCGCCTTCAGCATGACTTATGGCACTTCGATGCACGCCCTCAAGCAACGGGGCAACCTGCAACCGGGTGAAACCTTGCTGGTACTCGGCGCTTCCGGCGGCGTCGGCCTCGCTGCCGTGGAAATCGGCAAAGCCATGGGCGCCCGGGTGATCGCCGCCGCCAGCAGTGCGGAAAAACTCGCCGTAGCCAAGGCTGCCGGCGCCGATGAACTGATCAACTACAGCGAAACCAGCCTCAAGGACGAGATCAAACGCCTGACCGACGGCCAGGGCGCCGACGTGATCTACGATCCGGTGGGTGGCGACCTGTTCGACCAGGCCATCCGCGCCATCGCCTGGAACGGCCGTCTATTGGTGGTTGGTTTCGCCAGTGGACGTATCCCCGAACTGCCGGTGAACCTGGCGCTGCTCAAAGGTGCTGCGGTGATCGGCGTGTTCTGGGGCTCTTTCGCCCAACGCCAGCCACAGGACAACGCGGCGAACTTCCAGCAACTGTTTGGCTGGTTTGCCGAGGGCAAGCTGAAGCCGTTGGTGTCGCAAGTGTATCCGCTGAGCAATGCGGCGCAGGCCATCAATGATCTTGGCCAGCGCAAGGCGGTCGGGAAAGTGGTGGTTCAGGTTCGCTGATTGTTTACCTGACCTGCTTGACCTGAACCGGGTCGCAGCCTTGCGATCCGGTTCTACTATCCCCATACCGCCCTGCTTTTATACCTGAGCGACATGTTCATAAAAGAACATGCGATCTCCAACATTTCCTCTGTTTGGCCGATGCGAACCGGTGCTATTTTCGGTAACGAAACTGTAACATTCGCATCCGCAGTCAAAACAAGAAATCTGGAGCTCTTGAATGTTTGCTTTCTTTCGTCCTGCCGCACATCAGGCTCCATTGCCTGAAGAAAAAATAGACAGCACCTACCGACGCCTTCGCTGGCAGATCTTCGCCGGGATTTTCATTGGCTATGCGGGTTACTACCTGCTGCGCAAGAACTTCTCCCTGGCCATGCCGTACCTGATCGACGAGGGTTACACCCGTGGTCAACTGGGCCTGGCAATGTCGGCGATTGCGATTTCCTACGGCCTGTCGAAGTTCCTCATGGGCCTGGTGTCCGACCGCTCCAACCCGCGCTACTTCCTGCCGTTTGGCCTGTTGGTGTCGGCCGGCGTGATGTTCGTTTTCGGCTTCGCGCCTTGGGCAACGTCCAGCGTGACCATGATGTTCATCCTGCTGTTCATCAATGGCTGGGCCCAAGGCATGGGCTGGCCGCCGAGTGGCCGAACCATGGTGCACTGGTGGTCGCAGAAGGAGCGCGGTGGCGTGGTGTCTGTGTGGAACGTGGCACATAACGTCGGCGGCGGCCTGATCGGCCCACTGTTCTTGCTCGGCATGGGTCTGTTCAACGACTGGCACGCCGCGTTTTACGTACCGGCAGCGGTGGCTCTGGCCGTGGCGGTGTTTGCCTTCATGACCATGCGCGACACGCCACAGTCGGTGGGCCTGCCGCCGATCGAGAAGTACAAGAACGACTACCCGGAAGGTTACGACGCTAGCCACGAAGAGGAATTCAGCGCCAAGGAAATCTTCGTCAAGTACGTGCTGCGCAACAAAATGCTCTGGTACATCGCCATGGCCAACGTCTTCGTCTACCTGCTGCGTTATGGCGTGCTGGACTGGGCACCGACCTACCTCAAGGAAGCCAAAGGCTTCACCGTGGATAAAACCTCGTGGGCGTATTTCTTCTACGAGTGGGCGGGGATCCCGGGCACGCTGCTGTGCGGCTGGATGTCGGACAAGATCTTCCGTGGCAACCGTGGCCTGACCGGCATGGTGTTCATGGCGTTGGTGACCGTGGCGACATTGGTTTACTGGCTTAACCCGGCCGGCAACCCGACCGTCGACATGATCGCGCTCGTCTCGATCGGCTTCCTGATCTACGGCCCGGTAATGCTGATCGGTCTGCAAGCGCTGGAACTGGCGCCGAAGAAAGCCGCCGGAACTGCAGCAGGCTTCACGGGGTTGTTCGGTTATCTGGGTGGTTCAGTCGCGGCCAGTGCAGCGATGGGCTACACCGTGGACCACTTCGGCTGGGACGGCGGTTTCGTCTTGCTGATCGGCGCATGCCTGCTGGCGATGGCCTTCCTTGCGCCAACGCTGTGGCACAAGCAAGTCGCCAGTCAAAGCCGCGAAGCGCTCGCCTGATCGGCCTTTGATTTGCAGCGCTTGAGCCGCGCCTCCAGATTCCGGTCTGGCATGGCGTGGCTACGCAGGGCGTGGGCGGTCTGCTCGACATACTCGCGAGTGGTGCCATAACGTCCGCAAGCGCTTTCGAACACCTGGCTCAGCACATGATCCGGCAAGTTGCCGGCATAGCTGGGCAGGTGCCGTTCCAATACAAATCCCAATGCCTGAACCTGGCTACCGTCTTCGAGACGGCAGTTGAGCCAGTGTGGGCGATAGGACGGAAATGGCATTTCACGCTGCCAGAGTGCATAAAGCGAAGCTTCGAGTTGTTCTTCGGGCAAGCGATAGGCAAACCCGCTGCATGAACCGCCGCGATCCAGGCCAAACACCAGCCCAGGCACTTCAGGTGTACCGCGATGTTCGTGGGACCACAGGTACAAACCGCGATGGTAGCCATGCACGCGACCGCGCACTCGCTCAACCGCCGCACATTCAGGGCGCCAGATCAGCGAACCATAAGCGAACAGCCAGACCGGCCCACCCTTGTGGCGCGCCATGGTCGACTGCATCGAGCTGAGCAATTGTTCGTGCGTAAGCTGCGGCCCCAGATCAAGCCGCGGAGGGTAAGCCAGATTCAAAAAAGCAGATTCAATGGCGCTCATGGCGAATAGCGTTCAGCTCCCCGCGGTTAAAGAATTACTTAATAGAACGCACCGTTTTAACAATAAGGCACATATGGTTTAAGGCAATTTAAGTGCCATGGCGGAGTTCTAAAACTTATGCCGGGACGAGATATAACCTACCGGCATTTATATGATTTTATAAATACCGATCGGCTATATATGGAGTTATAACGATTTAGATCGCGGATCAAGATCGGGGCGCGTAAGCGAAAACATCCGCGCGCATTTGATGGGCATCCATCCCTGCTTCGACCAACGCATCCAGCGTGCCATAGACCATCGCCGGAGAGCCGCTGGCGTAGACGTGCAGGGCTTTCAGATCAGGAAAATCTTCACACACCGCCTCATGCAACATGCCGCAGCGCCCTCCCCAGCCGCATTGATCGCTGACGACTTTATGCAGGAACAGATTGGGCAGTTTTTCCCATTCATCCCAATGCTCAATGTCATAAAAGTCTTCGGGACGACGCACGCCCCAATACAGATGCACCGGATGCTTGAAACCGGTGGCCCGGCAATGTTCGATCAGGCTGTGGATCTGGCCCATGCCAGTACCGGCAGCAATCAGTACCAGTGGACCGTCTGGCAGTTCCGCCAGATGGGTATCGCCGAACGGCATCTCAATGCGCACCATCGAGTTGCGCTGAAGCTGTTCGATCAGGCTCAGCGCACTGCTTTCGCGCGCCAGCACGTGAATTTCCAGATCGCGGCCGGAGTGCGGTGCAGAGGCCAGGGAGAAGGCGGATTTCTCGCCGTTCTCACGCTCGATCATCAGATACTGGCCGGCGTGATAGCGCGGCGGCTTGCCCGCAGGCGCACGCAGACGCACGCGCCAGGTATCGCCGCCGACGTCCCTGCATTCAATGACCTGACACGACACGCTGCGCACCGGCAATTCTCCCAGCGCGAGCACGCCATCCCACAGCACAATGCAGTCTTCCAGCGGCTCTGCAATGCAAGTGTAGAACTCGCCGTGGTCGCGCACATCGCCGGCCTGTTCGACCCGCCCTTCCACCAGCAACGCGCCGCACACATGGCAATTGCCGTTACGACAGCTTTGCGGGCATTCATAGCCCAGGCGCCGCGCGCCATCGAGAATCCGCTCGCCGGGCAGAATATCCAGCACTGCTCCGGAGGGCTGCAAGGTTACACGCATCAATCTATTCCTAACTGATTCCAGATGGCATCGATCCGTTGGGTAACGGCTTCATCCTTGACGATGACCCGGCCCCACTCGCGAGTGGTTTCGCCCGGCCATTTATGCGTGGCATCGAGTCCCATCTTCGAACCCAGGCCGGAGACCGGCGAGGCGAAGTCCAGGTAGTCGATCGGCGTGTTGTCGATCATCACCGTATCGCGCTTGGGGTCCATGCGCGTGGTGATGGCCCAGATCACGTCGTTCCAGTCCCGTGCGTTGATATCGTCGTCGGTGACGATAACGAACTTGGTGTACATGAACTGTCGCAAAAACGACCAGACACCGAGCATTACCCGCTTGGCATGGCCGGGATACGACTTCTTCATGGTCACAATGGCCATGCGGTACGAACAGCCTTCGGGCGGCAGGTAGAAGTCGGTGATCTCCGGAAACTGCTTTTGCAGGATCGGCACGAACACTTCGTTCAACGCCACACCGAGAATCGCCGGCTCATCCGGTGGACGGCCGGTGTAGGTGCTGTGGTAGATCGGTTTGATCCGGTGGGTGATGCGCTCGACGGTGAACACCGGGAAGCTGTCGACTTCGTTGTAGTAGCCGGTGTGGTCGCCATACGGGCCTTCGTCGGCCATTTCGCCCGGATGGATCACGCCTTCGAGGATGATCTCGGCGGTGGCCGGTACTTGCAGGTCATTGCCGCGGCACTTCACCAGCTCGGTGCGGTTACCCCGCAACAGACCGGCAAAAGCATATTCGGAGAGGCTGTCCGGCACCGGCGTCACGGCACCAAGAATGGTGGCCGGGTCAGCGCCCAGGGCCACTGAGACCGGGAACGGTTGGCCGGGGTGCTTCTCGCACCACTCACGGTAATCCAGCGCGCCGCCACGGTGGCTCAGCCAGCGCATGATCACCTTGTTGCGGCCGATCACTTGCTGACGGTAGATACCGAGGTTCTGGCGATCCTTGTTCGGACCTTTGGTGACGGTCAGGCCCCACGTGATCAGTGGACCGACGTCGCCCGGCCAGCAGGTCTGTACCGGCAACATCGCCAGATCGACATCGTCGCCCTCGATGACCACTTCCTGGCACACCGCGTCTTTGACGACTTTTGGCGCCATGGCAATGATCTTGCGGAAAATCGGCAGCTTGGACCAGGCGTCCTTCAGGCCCTTCGGTGGCTCGGGCTCCTTGAGGAACGCCAACAGCTTGCCGATTTCGCGCAACTCGCTGACAGCTTCTGCGCCCATCCCCAGCGCCACGCGCTCGGGAGTGCCGAACAGGTTGCCGAGTACTGGAATGTCATAACCGGTAGGGTTTTCGAAAAGCAACGCCGGGCCCTTGGCGCGCAACGTGCGATCGCAGACCTCGGTCATTTCGAGCACTGGGGACACTGGAACCTGGATGCGCTTGAGTTCGCCGCGCTTTTCCAGGCCGCTGATAAAGTCGCGCAAGTCGCGATACTGCATGCGTGAGCCTCGTGTTGGCCGTGGCGTTCGGGGCAGGCAGTTTAGCGCCGAACCCCTCTATTCAGAACCACGAACTGCCAGTTCATCAAAAATCAGATAGCAAAAAGCCGGGTTTCCCCGGCCTTTGCTGACTTTCTGCGATTTACTTGCGTTTCATCGACAGGAAGAACTCGTCGTTGGTCTTGGTCTGTTTCAGCTTGTCGACCAGGAACTCGATGGCAGAGACTTCGTCCATCGGGTGCAGCAGCTTGCGCAGGATCCACATACGCTGCAGTTCGTCGTCGGCCGTCAGCAACTCTTCGCGGCGAGTACCGGAACGGTTGATGTTGATAGCCGGGAACACACGCTTTTCGGCGATCTTGCGATCCAGAGGCAGTTCCATGTTGCCGGTGCCTTTGAATTCTTCGTAGATCACTTCGTCCATCTTCGAACCGGTTTCAACCAGCGCGGTAGCGATGATGGTCAGCGAGCCGCCTTCTTCGATGTTCCGTGCCGCGCCGAAGAAACGTTTCGGTTTCTCCAGGGCGTGGGCATCGACACCACCGGTCAGTACCTTGCCGGAGCTCGGGATCACGGTGTTGTAGGCACGCGCCAGACGGGTGATGGAGTCGAGCAGGATCACCACGTCCTTTTTGTGTTCGACCAGGCGCTTGGCCTTCTCGATCACCATTTCGGCAACCTGCACGTGGCGGGTTGGCGGCTCGTCGAACGTCGAGGCAACCACTTCGCCGCGCACGGTGCGCTGCATTTCGGTCACTTCTTCCGGGCGTTCGTCGATCAGCAATACGATCAGATGAACTTCAGGATTGTTACGAGCAATGTTTGCCGCGATGTTCTGCAGCATGATCGTTTTACCGGCTTTCGGCGGTGCAACGATCAGGCCGCGCTGGCCTTTGCCGATCGGGGCGCACAGGTCGATGACACGACCGGTCAAGTCTTCGGTGGAACCGTTGCCGGCTTCCATCTTCATGCGCACGGTCGGGAACAGCGGGGTCAGGTTCTCGAAGAGAATCTTGTTTTTCGCGTTCTCGGGACGATCGTAGTTGATCGTGTCGACCTTGAGCAGCGCGAAATAACGCTCGCCTTCCTTTGGAGGGCGGATCTTGCCAACGATGGTGTCACCGGTGCGCAAGTTGAAGCGGCGGATCTGGCTCGGCGAGACGTAGATATCGTCTGGGCCGGCGAGATAGGAAGCGTCAGCGGAGCGCAGGAAGCCGAAGCCGTCCTGGAGAATCTCCAGCACGCCATCACCGGAGATTTCCTCGCCGCTTTTAGCGTGCTTTTTGAGCAGGGAGAAAATCACGTCCTGCTTGCGCGAACGGGCCATATTTTCTATGCCCATCTGTTCGGCCAATTCGAGCAGTTCGGTAATCGGCTTTTGCTTGAGTTCAGTCAGATTCATATAGGAATGACGTAATCATTTATGGAGGGGGGAAATTAAGCTTTTGGCTTAATGAGGCCGCGCCGCAGAGAAGGCGACAGGATCGCGTACTTATTCGAAAAGGAGTGCGTCGGCGACGGCTAGCAGGGGGCAGTGGAGAAACCAGTGCGGGGCCGAATGTACCACCTGAGTTTCGGAGCGTCTAGCCCTCAATAACGAAAAGGCCCCGCATTATGCGGGGCCTTTTCATGACGCTTTATAACAACGCTTAGATGTTGGCGTCGAGGAAAGCAGCCAGTTGCGACTTCGACAGCGCGCCGACCTTGGTGGCTTCGACGTTGCCGTTCTTGAACAGCATCAGCGTCGGGATACCACGTACGCCGTGCTTGGCCGGGGTTTCCTGGTTTTCGTCGATGTTCAGCTTGGCAACGGTCAGCTTGCCTTTGTAGGTCTCAGCGATTTCGTCCAGAACAGGAGCGATCATTTTGCAAGGGCCGCACCACTCAGCCCAGTAGTCGACCAGTACAGCGCCTTCGGCCTTGAGTACGTCGGCCTCGAAGCTAGCGTCGCTAACGTGTTTGATAAGATCGCTGCTCATGGAAGTCTCCAGGTTGTAAGCAAAAAAACGTGGCCCATCATAGCTGCCCTTCCCTCGTTCAGGAAGGTGCAGATGATTGAGTCTCGCTATGGTGGCCCATGAGTTTGGGTATAGCTCAAGTCATGGGGTGGCGGGAGCGACGAAAGCGATTCCGGTACGCAGGGCGGCGTTGCGCACATGCTCCTGCATGGCCTTCTGCGCGGCGCCAGAGGCCCGACGAGCCAGCGCACGGAGGATTTTACGGTGTTCCTGCCAGGTTTCCATGGCCCGTTCGGCCCGGATGAACGGTAGCTTCTGGCTCTCCAGGAAGATGTCGGCGCTGGCCGTCAGAATGCTCAGCATCGCCTGATTGCCGCTGGCCAGGAGGATGCGCCGGTGAAACTCGAAATCCAGTCGTGCCGCTGCATCGAAGTCGGCGGCACGCAGTTCGTTGCGCATGGCGGCGACATTGTCTTCCAGGGCATCGAGCTCATCGGTGCTCAGGGTCACGGCCGCCAGCCCAGCGGCAAAACCTTCCAGCGCGTAGCGCAACTGAAAGATGTCCAGCGGTGATGCCTGAGCCGCGAACGGCCAGCCCGGCGCCGCATCGCCCCGGGGCAGATCAACCGGTGACTGCACGAACACGCCCTTGCCCGGCTGGATACTGATCACGCCCAGCGCACTCAGGGACGATAACGCCTCACGCAACGACGCCCGACTGACCCCCAACTGCACTGCCAGGTCCCGTTGCGAGGGCAAGGCATCCCCCGCCCCGAAACCTTGCTCGGAGATCAGTTTGCGGATGGCTTGCAGCGCCACTTCGGGTACGGCGCGAGAGATCGAATTCATGGTTTTTTCAGACGAGCCAGGCCAATGAGCGGCTAGTTGTAAAGCTATTCGCGACGTCCGGCAAGTCGTGCCCCATGGGGGTTCGGGAATTTTCACGGGTGCGCCATCAGGGTGCGAAATGGCTCCTGACTGTTCAGACCAGTAAGACCGAGCGACGCCAGCAAAACCGTGGCCTGCGCCCCCCGAAACCGAATCTTGGCATGGCCCGTGCTCTGTCGATCCGCAGAAATCACTTCCCGCCGATCCGGAGATTTGCCATGACCATGCGTTACAGCTCCCTCCTCGCAGCCCTGTTTGCCAGCCTGATGCTGAGCCAGGCACCCGCCCACGCCGACGGTCTGGAGGATGTGGTCAAACGCGGCACCCTCAAAGTCGCCGTGCCCCAGGACTTCCCGCCCTTCGGTTCGGTCGGCCCGGACATGAAACCTCGGGGCCTCGATATCGATACCGCCAAACTGCTGGCCGACCAACTCAAGGTCAAACTCGAACTGACCCCGGTCAACAGCACCAACCGCATTCCGTTCCTGACCACCGGCAAAGTCGACCTGGTGATTTCCAGCCTTGGCAAGAACCCTGAGCGCGAAAAAGTCATCGACTTCTCCCGTGCCTACGCCCCCTTCTACCTTGCCGTGTTCGGCCCGCCAGACGCCGCCATCAAGGGCCTGGACGATCTCAAGGGCAAAACCATCAGCGTCACCCGCGGTGCTATCGAAGACATCGAGCTGACCAAAGTTGCCCCCGAAGGCGCGACCATCAAACGCTTCGAAGACAACAACTCGACCATCGCCGCCTACCTCGCCGGCCAGGTCGACCTGATCGCCAGCGGCAACGTGGTAATGGTGGCGATCAGCGAGAAAAACCCGAAACGCGTGCCGGCGCTGAAGGTGAAACTCAAGGATTCACCGGTTTACGTTGGCGTGAACAAGAACGAGCCAGCGCTGCTGGGCAAGGTCAACGACATCCTCACCACGGCCAAGGCTGACGGTGCGCTGGAAAAGAATTCGCAAACCTGGCTGAAAGAGCCGCTGCCGGCCGATCTCTGATCGATCGCGCGGGAGACGATTTATGGCTTATCAGTTCGATTTCTTGCCGGTGGTGGAAAACACCGACCTGCTGCTGCGTGGTGCGCTGTTCACCCTTGAGCTGACGGCCATCGGTGCGTTACTCGGGGTGGGTGTAGGCATCGTCGGGGCGCTGGTGCGGGCGTGGAATATCCGCCCGTTCGCCGGCATTTTCGGGGTTTACGTCGAGTTGATCCGCAACACGCCCTTCCTGGTGCAGTTGTTTTTCATTTTCTTCGGTTTGCCGTCGCTGGGCCTGCAGATTTCCGAATGGCAGGCGGCGGTGCTGGCGATGGTGATCAACCTTGGTGCCTATTCGACCGAGATCATCCGCGCCGGCATTCAGGCGATCCCCCGCGGGCAGCTGGAAGCCGCGGCCGCCCTGGCGATGAGCCGTTTCGAAGCCTTCCGCCACGTGGTTCTGCTGCCGGCGCTGGGCAAGGTCTGGCCGGCCCTGAGCAGCCAGATCATCATCGTGATGCTCGGCTCGGCGGTCTGCTCGCAGATCGCCACCGAAGAGTTGAGCTTCGCCGCCAACTTCATTCAATCGCGCAACTTCCGCGCCTTTGAAACCTATGCCCTGACCACACTGATCTACCTGTGCATGGCGCTGTTGATCCGCCAATTGCTGAACTGGATCGGCCGGCGCTACATAGCAAGGAGCAGCAGCCAATGAGCGATTTCACCTTCTGGGACATCCTGCGCAACCTGCTCACGGGCCTGCAATGGACCTTGGCATTGTCGTTGGTGGCGTTTATCGGCGGCGGGCTGATCGGTTTGCTGATCATGGTAATGCGGATTTCAAAAAAATCCCTGCCCAGCCACTTCGCCCGTACCTACATCGAACTGTTCCAGGGCACGCCGCTGTTGATGCAGCTGTTTCTGGTGTTCTTCGGTGTGGCGTTGGCCGGTGTGGAGATTTCACCGTGGATGGCGGCGGCGATTGCCCTGACGCTGTTCACCAGCGCCTACTTGGCGGAGATCTGGCGCGGTTGCGTCGATTCGATCCCCAACGGCCAGTGGGAAGCGTCGTCGAGCCTGGCGCTCAATCCGCTGGAGCAATTGCGCTACGTGATCCTGCCGCAAGCCCTGCGCATCGCCGTGGCGCCGACCGTGGGCTTCTCGGTGCAAGTGGTCAAAGGCACCGCCGTCACCTCGATCATTGGCTTTACCGAACTGACCAAGACCGGCGGCATGCTCGCCAATGCGACCTTCGAACCGTTCATGGTCTACGGCCTCGTGGCCCTCGGTTACTTCCTGCTCTGCTACCCCTTGTCCCTCAGTGCGCGCTACCTGGAAAGGAGACTGCATGCCTCTGCTTAGAATTTCCGCCCTGCATAAATATTACGGCGACCACCATGTGCTCAAAGGCATCGACCTGAGTGTCGACGAAGGCCAGGTGGTGGCGATCATCGGCCGCAGCGGCTCGGGGAAATCCACCTTGTTGCGCACCCTCAATGGTCTGGAATCGATCAATGATGGCGTGATCGAAGTCGACGGCGAATACCTCGACGCCGCCCGCGCCGACCTGCGCAGCTTGCGGCAGAAAGTCGGGATGGTGTTCCAGCAGTTCAATCTGTTCCCGCACCTGACCGTGGGCGAAAACGTCATGCTCGCGCCGCAAGTGGTGCAGAAAGTGCCGAAAGCCAAAGCCGCCGAACTGGCGCGGCAGATGCTGGAACGGGTCGGGCTGGGGGAAAAGTTCGATGCGTTCCCGGATCGACTGTCTGGCGGCCAGCAACAGCGGGTGGCGATTGCTCGCGCGTTGGCCATGTCACCGAAAGTGCTGCTGTGCGACGAGATCACCTCGGCGCTGGACCCGGAACTGGTCAACGAAGTGCTGAGCGTGGTCCGGCAACTGGCCAAGGAAGGCATGACGCTGATCATGGTCACCCATGAAATGCGTTTTGCCCGGGAGGTTGGGGACAAATTGGTCTTCATGCACCACGGCAAGGTGCATGAGGTGGGGGATCCGAAGATTCTGTTTGCCAACCCGCAGACGGCGGAGCTGGCGAATTTCATCGGAACGGTGGAAGCGGCAGGCTGAAGGATAATTTAGTGCCTTTGAGGCCGCCTTCGCGGGCAAGCCCGCTCCCACAGGGCTCTCTGTTGGAACGCGATCATGTGTTCGACGCAAAAACCTGTGGGAGCGGGCTTGCCCGCGATTGACCGCACAGCGGTCACCTGCATGACTGCGCTGGATCAAGGCTTTGAACACTGCGCGTTGGCGGCAGCGTTTGATCGTGGCAGGATGTCGGGGTTATCGACCGAGACCCCCTGACCATGCCGCTATCCCAAGCCAAGAATCTGTCCCTGATCGCCGCAATCGACCTGGGCTCCAACAGCTTTCACATGGTCGTGGCCAAGGCCCAGAACGGCGAAATCCGGATTCTCGAGCGTCTCGGGGAGAAGGTTCAGCTGGCCGCCGGCATCGACGAAGAGCGCCAACTCAGCGAAGAATCCATGCAACGCGGGCTCGATTGCCTGAAGCGTTTCGCCCAACTGATCAGCGGTATGCCGCCCGGCACGGTGCGGATCGTCGGCACCAACGCCCTGCGCGAAGCCCGTAACCGCGCCGAATTCATCCATCGCGCCGAAGAAATCCTCGGTCATCCGGTAGAAGTCATCTCCGGCCGTGAAGAAGCGCGCCTGATTTACCTCGGCGTCTCCCACACCCTCGCCGACACCCCGGGCAAGCGCCTGGTGGCTGACATCGGCGGCGGCAGTACTGAATTCATCATCGGCCAGCGTTTCGAGCCGTTGCTGCGCGAAAGCCTGCAAATGGGCTGCGTCAGCTTCACCCAGCGCTATTTCAAGGATGGCAAGATCACCCCGGCCCGCTACGCCCAGGCGTACACCGCGGCGCGGCTGGAGATCATGAGCATCGAACACGCCCTGCACCGCCTGACCTGGGATGAAGCCATCGGCTCCTCGGGCACCATTCGCGCCATTGGCCTGGCGCTGAAGGCCGGCGGGCATGGCACTGGCGAAGTGAATGCCGAAGGCCTGGCCTGGCTCAAGCGCAAACTGTTCAAACTCGGCGATATCGAGAAAATCGACTTCGAAGGCATCAAGCCCGATCGCCGGGCAATCTTCCCCGCCGGCCTGGCGATTCTCGAAGCGATCTTCGATGCCCTCGAATTGCAACGCATGGATCACTGTGAAGGCGCGTTGCGCGAAGGCGTGCTCTATGACCTGCTGGGCCGTCATCATCACGAAGACGTCCGTGAGCGTACGCTCAGCTCGCTGATGGAGCGTTACCACGTCGACCTGGAACAAGCCGTACGAGTTGAGCGCAAGGCACTGCACGCCTTCGATCAAGTGGCTGAAGACTGGGACCTGAATGACGGCGTCTGGCGCGAATTGCTGAGCTGGGCAGCCAAGGTCCATGAGGTGGGCCTGGACATCGCCCACTATCAGTACCACAAGCACGGCGCCTACCTGATCGAGCACTCGGACCTGGCCGGATTCTCCCGCGAAGACCAGCAAATGCTCGCGCTGCTGGTACGAGGCCACCGACGCAATATTCCCAAGGACAAGTTCGCCGACTTCGGCGACGACGGCATCAAACTGATTCGCCTGTGCGTGCTGCTGCGCTTTGCGATTCTGTTCCATCACATCCGCGGCACCCAGGAAATGCCACAAGTCGTGCTGCACGCCAATGGCGACAGCCTGGATGTGTTGTTCCCGGAACACTGGCTGGACGACAACCAGTTGACTCAAGCCGACTTCGCCCTCGAAGCGGAATGGCTGACCCGCGTCAGCTTCGTGCTCAACGTCCGCTAAGCCCTGTGGCGAGGGAGCAAGCCCCCTCGCCACAATGTCTAGTCCTGAAATAGGGCGATCCACATGGATCGCCCTTTTTTGTATCAACCGAACCTACGTTAACGAACGGCCAGAATCGGGCTACCCAAACGCTCAAGCAAAGTTGCCTGGGCACTGCGCGGGTTTTGGTTGCCGGTTGGCGTATTGCGCACGTAGCGACCGTCCGCCTGCAGGCTCCAGCTGTGGGTGTTGTCGGTGAGATAGAGCTCCAGCTCTTTCTTGACCCGCATGATCAGCTTCTTGCCTTCGACCGGGAAGCAAGTCTCGACGCGCTTGTCGAGGTTGCGCTCCATCCAGTCGGCGCTGGACAGGAACATCTGCTCTTCACCGCCGTTGAGGAAGTAGAAGACCCGGGTGTGCTCCAGGAAGCGACCGATGATCGAGCGCACGTGGATGTTGTGCGAAACCCCGGCGATGCCCGGCCGCAGGCAGCACATGCCGCGCACCACCAGATCGATACGTACCCCGGACTGACTGGCCTTGTACAACGCACGGATAACCTTCGGATCAGTCAGCGAGTTGAACTTGGCGATGATGTGTGCCGGTTTGCCGTCCAGAGCGAACTGCGTCTCCCGGGCAATCATGTCGAGCATGCCCTTCTTCAACGTGAACGGCGCATGCAGCAGTTTCTTCATGCGCAGGGTTTTACCCATGCCGATCAACTGGCTGAACAGTTTGCCGACGTCTTCGCACAAGGCATCGTCGGAGGTCAGCAGGCTGTAGTCGGTGTACAGACGGGCGTTGGCCGCGTGGTAGTTGCCGGTACCCAAGTGGGCGTAGCGGACAATCTCGCCAGCCTCGCGGCGCAAAATCAGCATCATCTTGGCGTGGGTCTTGAAGCCGACCACGCCGTAAATCACTACCGCACCGGCCGCTTGCAGACGGCTGGCCAGTTGCAAGTTGGATTCTTCGTCGAACCGCGCACGCAATTCGATCACCGCCGTCACTTCCTTGCCGTTACGCGCAGCGTCCACCAGCGCATCGACAATCTCGGAGTTGGCGCCGCTGCGATACAACGTCTGACGAACCGCCAGTACATGCGGATCCTTGGCCGCCTGGCGCAGCAAGTCGACCACCGGGGTGAACGATTCGAACGGGTGCAGCAGCAGGATGTCCTGCTTGCTGATCACGCTGAAAATGTTCTCGCTGTTTTGCAGCAGTTTCGGGATCTGCGGGGTAAACGGGGTGTATTGCAGCTCCGGATGACTGTCCAGGCCGGTGATGCTGAACAGCCGGGTCAGGTTGACCGGGCCGTTGACCTGATACAGCTCGGTCTCGTGCAGGTTGAACTGCTTGAGCAGGTAATCGGACAGGTGTTTTGGGCAAGTGTCGGCTACTTCCAGCCGCACCGCGTCACCGTAGCGACGGGAGAACAACTCGCCGCGCAGGGCGCGGGCCAGGTCTTCTACGTCTTCGGTATCGACCGCGAGGTCGGCGTTTCGGGTCAGGCGGAACTGGTAGCAACCCTTGACCTTCATGCCCTGAAACAGGTCATCGGCATGGGCGTGGATCATCGACGACAGGAACACGTAGTTGTCGCCGGGCCCACCGACTTCTTCCGGCACCTTGATGATTCGCGGCAGCAGACGCGGCGCCGGAATGATCGCCAGACCGGAGTCGCGACCGAAGGCGTCGATGCCTTCGAGCTCGACGATGAAGTTCAGGCTCTTGTTCACCAGCAACGGAAACGGGTGCGTCGGGTCGAGGCCGATCGGGGTGATGATCGGCGCAATCTCGTCGCGGAAATAACGACGAACCCAGGTCTTGAGCTTGGTGGTCCAGTAGCGGCGACGGATGAAGCGGACCTGATGTTTTTCCAGTTCCGGCAACAGAATGTCGTTGAGGATCGCGTATTGGCGATCGACATGACCGTGCACCAGTTCGCTGATGCGAGCCAACGCCTGGTGCGGTTGCAAGCCATCGGCGCCAGCCTGTTCACGGGCGAAGGTGATCTGCTTCTTCAGGCCGGCTACACGAATCTCGAAGAATTCGTCCAGGTTGCTCGAGAAGATCAGCAGAAACTTCAGCCGCTCCAGCAATGGGTAGGACTCATCCAGCGCCTGTTCCAGCACGCGGATGTTGAACTGCAGTTGCGAGAGCTCACGATGGATGTACAGGCTGCTGTCATCCAGCCCGGGAATGGCAATCGCTGGTGCCGCCACAACGGGCTCGGCCACTACCGCGGGTGGAGCAGGCTCCAGTTCCGGCGGGGTTTCGGCGATTTGCTCCACCACAGGTTGAGCATCTTTTACGGCAACTTCAGTGAGTCCTTCGGTATTCATCGAATGTTCCTGGGAGGGCTATTTCTGCTCTCGTAACAATTGAGCAGCGCGGACGGCAAAGTAAGTCAGGATGCCATCAGCGCCTGCACGTTTAAAAGCGGTCAGGGATTCGAGGATAACCCCTTCGCTCAACCAGCCATTCTGGATCGCTGCCATGTGCATGGCGTATTCGCCGCTGACCTGATAGACAAAGGTCGGCACTTTGAATTCTTCTTTGACCCGGTAAAGGATATCCAGATACGGCATGCCTGGCTTGACCATGACCATGTCCGCGCCTTCTGACAAGTCCGCCGACACTTCGTGCAGGGCTTCGTTGCTGTTGGCCGGGTCCATCTGATAGGAGGCCTTGTTGGCCTTGCCCAGGTTCAGCGCCGAGCCCACCGCATCGCGGAACGGGCCGTAATAGGCGCTGGCGTATTTGGCCGAGTAAGCCATGATCCGCACGTTGACGTGATCGGCCAGCTCCAGCGCCTCGCGGATCGCCTGGATGCGACCGTCCATCATGTCTGACGGGGCCACCACCTGAGCGCCGGCTTCGGCGTGGGACAGGGCCTGTTTAACCAGTGCGTCGACGGTAATGTCGTTCTGCACGTAGCCTTCTTCGTCGAGGATGCCGTCCTGACCGTGGGTGGTGAACGGGTCCAGGGCGACGTCGGTGATCACACCCAACTCCGGGAACCGGTCACGCAGGGCTCGGGTGGCGCGCTGGGCGATGCCGTTCGGGTTCCACGCTTCGGCGGCGTCCAGGGATTTGAGCTCTGGTGGTGTCACCGGGAACAATGCCAGCGCCGGAATCCCCAGCTCGACCCACTTGGCCGCTTCTTCCAGCAACAAATCGATGGTCAGGCGTTCGACGCCCGGCATCGAGGCCACCGCTTCGCGACGGTTTTCACCGTCCAGCACGAACACCGGCAGGATCAGATCATCCACGGTCAGTACGTTTTCACGGACCAGTCGACGCGAGAAATCATCACGACGGTTGCGACGCAGGCGAGTTGCAGGAAACAAACGGTTGGCGGGGGTAAAGCTCACGGCAGACTCCTGAGCCCGCGCTGGCGGGCGAGCGTGACAGTTATAAGCGGCCATTATGACGAACGTATTACAGTTATGTGCACCCCTATAGCCGCATTCCATTGTCCTTGTAGGAAATGTTCACGTCGAGACACATTTGGACACTTTCATGAATGTGCACGAAGCGTTAGGCTGCGCGTTCATTTCGCCAGCACCCAGACAATGCTCCAACAATTTCTTCAGGAATTCGGCTACTTCGCCCTCTTTCTCGGCACGTTCTTCGAAGGCGAAACCATCCTGGTGCTCGCGGGCTTCCTTGCGTTCCGTGGATACATGGACATCAAGGTGGTAATGCTCGTGGCATTCCTCGGCAGTTATGCCGGCGATCAGCTGTGGTACTTCCTGGGACGCAAGCACGGGCGCAAATTGCTGGCGCGCAAACCGCGCTGGCAACTGATGGGTGATCGGGCGCTGGAACATATCCGCAAGCACCCGGACATCTGGGTGCTGAGCTTCCGCTTTGTCTACGGGTTGCGCACCGTGATGCCGGTGGCGATCGGTCTGTCGGGCTATCCGCCGGGACGTTATTTGCTGCTCAACGGAATTGGCGCAGCCATCTGGGCCGCCGCGCTGGCTTCCGCTGCCTATCACTTCGGCGCGGTGCTCGAAGGCATGCTCGGCAGCGTCAAGAAGTACGAGCTATGGGTGCTGGGCGCCCTGCTGGTACTGGGCTTTTGCCTGTGGCTGCGGCGGCGCTTCAAGAATGCCCGTCTGGCGAAGAAGATCTACGCCGACGAGCAAGCGCTGAAAGCCGAACAGGCCAAGTCCAGCGAACCTACGACGCCCATCGAGTGAAGCGGTTTCTACAACAGTAGAGACCGATTCCGCTGAGCAGGCTGTAACTGAGCAGCCCCACCCAGCTCACCGCGCTGACCGGCCATAACCCGACCATTGGTGCCAGCCACACCAGCGGCAGGTTCGATGCCAGCCGCAATAGCTCCAGTTTCAGTGCCTGCGGGCGATTCTCCAGGGCCACGCCCAACACAAACAGCCCCCATGCCACAGCCCCCCAGCCCAACACCAGGGCTGAAGTCGGCAGGCTCAGCTCCAGGTTCATCAAGTAACTGCCTAAGGCGATGTAGACGCAAAATTGCAGTGCCACATACCACTGCTGGCGCCCGTCCAGCGGCACCTCGAATTTGCGGAACTGGCTCAGGTCCGGTTTGTTCATCGGGTATTTGGCCGCGACATCCGCCGGCCGCCAACCGGTGCGCATGAACCAGATCCGCAGCTTGTCCCACCAGCGTTCGGCGCGCCGGGCGTCATCCCACAGCTGCGCATAGAACTGCACGTTCGCCCATAAGGGATTCCAGCTCGCCAGCGGTGTGGTCACGCCGAAAATCACCGGTTCGTTGTCGTCCTCTTCCTGGAACGAGCCAAACAGGCGGTCCCAAATAATGAACACCCCGCCGTAGTTGCGATCCATGTAGAGAGCGTTCTGTGCATGGTGAGCCCGATGATTGGACGGTGTGACGAAGAACCATTCGAGCCAGCCGAGCTTGGGGATGTGCCGGGTATGCACCCAGAACTGGTACAGCAGATTCAGCGCCGCAACGCTGACGAACACCAGCAGCGGCACGCCGAGCACGGCCATGGGCAGGTAGAAAATCCAGCTCAACAGAAACCCGGTGCTGGTCTGGCGCAAGGCCGTGGAGAGGTTGTAGTCCTCGCTCTGGTGATGCACCGAGTGGGCGGCCCAGAGGATGTTGCGCTCGTGGCCCATGCGATGCAGCCAGTAATAGCAGAAGTCGTAGAAGACGAAAGCAAACACCCAGACCCAGACGCTGTCGGCCGACAGCTCAATCACGGCCAGATGCTTCAGGGCGAAGGCATAAGTCACCAGGCCGACGCCTTTGGTCAACAGGCCTGTGGTAGTCGACAGCACACCGGTACTGACGCTGTTGATCGCGTCTGCCACGCGGTAATTGCTCACCCCGCGCCAACGGTCGGCCAGCAACTCGACCGCAATCAGCACAAAGAAAAACGGCACCGCATACAGAATGAAGTCCATGACGCGCCCTGATCAGAATCGTTCAGCAGAGATTAGGTGTAGCCGCGTATCAACCCTATGGCAACGAGTGACAAATTAGTGGACATTTAACGCCATGAATCTGGAGAAACGCCCATGAGCAAAAAAATTGCAGTGATCCTTTCCGGTTGCGGCGTGTACGACGGCGCCGAGATCCACGAAAGCGTGATCACCCTGCTGCGGCTGGACCAGCGCGGTGCCCAGGTGCAGTGTTTCGCACCCAATATCGCGCAATTGCATGTGATCAACCACCTGACCGGCGAAGAAATGCCCGAGTCGCGCAACGTGCTGGTGGAATCGGCGCGGATCGCCCGGGGCAACATCAAGGATATCCGTGAAGCCAGCGTCGAAGACTTCGATGCGCTGATCGTTCCTGGCGGATTCGGGTCGGCCAAGAACCTGTCGAACTTTGCCGTCGAAGGCGCCGGTTGCAGCATTCAACCTGACGTCCTGGCGCTGACCGAAGCATTCGCCGAGGCCGGCAAGCCGGTGGGGCTGATCTGCATCTCGCCGGCCCTGGCGGCCAAGATCTACGGCCCGGGTGTGACCTGCACCATCGGCAACGATGCCGATACCGCCGCCGCGATGAGCAAAATGGGCGCCACCCATGCCGATTGCGCAGTGACCGACATCGTCGAAGACAAGGCGCGCAAGCTAGTGAGCACTCCGGCGTACATGCTGGCGCAATCGATCAGCGAGGCTGCTTCCGGCATCAACAAACTGGTCGATCGCGTACTGGAACTGACCCACGAAAACGACGAGTAACGCGAACCTTTGCAGGAGCCTTGATCGTTCCCAAGCTCCGCGTGGGAACGATCATTACCTACGCGATAAGCGCGTAAGAATCCGGTCCAGCGCATTGGCGAACGCTTGCTTCTCGCGATCGCCAAACGGTGCTGGCCCACCGCTCATCTGCCCCTGCTCGCGCAGATCGGTGAACAGGTTACGCACCGCCAGTCGATCGCCCATGTTCTGCGCATCGAACTCCTTACCTCGTGGATCCAGCGCCGCAACGCCCTTCTTCACCAACCGATCCGCCAGTGGCACATCGCTGCAAATTACCAGCTCACCCGGCACCGCGTGTTCCACCAGGTAATCATCGGCGGCATCCGGGCCGCTGGGCACCACGATCAGCTTCACCAGGGCGAGGCCCGGTTTGATCTGCGGCTGCCCGGCCACCAGCACCACTTCGAACTGGCGCTTGAGGGCGAACTTCACCACCAGATCCTTGGCTGCCCGAGGGCAAGCGTCGGCATCGATCCACACGCGCATTGGGTTTCCTCTGTTGAAAAGCATCGCGGGCAAGCCCGCTCCCACAAGGTTAGCGCTGAACCTGTGGGAGCGGGCTTGCCCGCGATTATGAGCGCAGCGAATGCTTCAGGAAACCTGCACCCGCCGCTTCTCGGCCATCCGGCTACGGCTGTACAGCACGATGATCGCAATGATCGCCACGGCCTGCGCACTCAGCGAATAGGCATCAGCGTGGATCCCCAGCCAGTCGAAGTCAAAGAACGGCACCGGCCGCGTGCCGAAGATCCCGGCTTCCTGCAACGCCTTCACGCCATGGCCGGCAAACACCACCGACAACGCGCACAGCAGCCCGGCATTGATGCCAAAGAACAACGCCAGCGGCAGTTTTGCCGAGCCGCGCAGAATCACCCAAGCCAGACCGATCAGTAATACCAGCGCCGTCACCCCGCCCGCCATTACGGCGTTGTGCCCTGCCGCCCCGGCCTGCAACCACAGGGTTTCGTAAAACAGGATCACTTCGAACAGTTCGCGATACACCGAGAAGAACGCCAGGATCGCAAAGCCGAAACGCCCGCCACCGCTCACCAGGCTGCTCTTGATGTAATCCTGCCAGGCCGCTGCGTGGCGACGGTCGTGCATCCACACCCCGAGCCAGAGCACCATGACACTGGCAAACAACGCCGTCGCACCTTCCAGCAGTTCACGCTGGGCACCGCTGACGTCGATCACATACGCCGCCACCGCCCAGGTCGCCAGCCCGGCCAGCAGTGCCAGGCCCCAGCCGATATTGACGCTGCGCACCGCCGATTGCTGACCGGTATTGCGCAGGAACGCGAGGATCGCCGCGAGCACCAGAATCGCTTCCAGACCTTCTCGCAACAGAATCAACAGACCGGAAATGTAGCTCAGCGACCAGCTCAAGCCATCACTGCCGAGCAGGCCAGCGGACTCTTTCAATTTGGCTTTGGCCGCCTCCAGACGCTGCTCGGCCTGGGCCACCGGCAAGCCATCCTGCAACGACTGGCGGTAAGCCATCAGGGACTTCTCAGTGTCTTTGCGCACATTGGCGTCGACGTTGTCCAGAGAGCTTTCGACCAGCTCGAAGCCTTCCAGGTACGCCGCCACCGACAGGTCGTAAGCCTGATCGTGATCGCCGGCGCGGTAGGCTGCGATGCTCTTGTCCAAGGTGGCCGCCGTGTAATCCAGCAATTGCCCCGGGCCACGCTTGACCTGCGGCGGTTGCGCTCGTTGCGCACGGAAGGTCGCGGCCGCTTGCGGCCCCTCGGCGGCCTGCACTTCGGCCGGCGTCTGACGTGCCAGGTCGGCGATGTTGTAGGTTTTCCCGGATTTTGCCGCGGCCGGGTCGGCGCTGAAGCTGGCGATGTAGGTCGCCAGGTCCCAACGTTGACGATCATCCAGTTGATCGGCGAAGGCCGGCATGTCGGTGCCTTCGACGCCCATGCCCAGCGTGTTATAGATCGCGTAGAGGCTCAGACGGTCCAGGCGCACGGCATCGCGCAGATTGGCCGGCGGTGGCGTCATGCCGACGCCTGCCGGGCCATCACCAGCGCCCGCATCGCCATGGCATACCGAGCATTGCTGGGCATACAGCGGCGCGCCGCGAGTCGGGTCCGGAGTGATGACCGGGGCCTGGCTGACCTCATAGGTCACCGCCAGTTTCGCCCCCAGCTGCCGCGCCTGACGGGCGACATCCGCGCCGTCCTTGCGAGCGGCGATTGCAGCGCCAAGGTTGCTGACGCCCTGCTCCAGCTCTGCGCGTTCGGGTTTGGCCGGCAAGTCGGCGATCAAACCTTGCAGCACCTTCAGGAATTCCTGCTGTTCGCGGTATTCAGACTCATCGATGATTTTGCCCGCCTCGACCGTCGCCGGGTAATCGGCGCCGATGTAATCGAGCAAATGCAGGGCCTTGGGCGCACCTTCCGCGGTTTCGGCCAGCGCATTGAAGCTGCAAAACGCGATCACCGGCAGCACGAGCCACGCCAGAAAACGAGAGGAGGCAATCATGAATAAATCTCAAATGGAAATACGAAGTAACACATTGTTCACTCCCAATGAGTTTCACTCAAGCTTTGTTGGTATTTCCAGGGCGAAACGCTGAGGTATCAGGCCTGAAATAAGTAGTGGCACGCCGTGGAACAATGAAATTAAAAAGCCATTACATAGCCAGCATCCCTGTTTATAATGCCGCGCCGTCGTTATAGCGATGCGGCATTTAAGCTCCTCTTTTTATGAGGAATTGGCAGGAGGCCAAAGCCCTGCCGATGGTCCCAACAGCCCGACCAGCACGCGGCTGCTTATATTCAGGGAAGACGTACCCCTTATGGCATTCCGTGCCCCCACCTTGATCGCGCTCAGCGCTGTCACATTGCTTTCCGGCTGCTCGGCCTTTCGTAACTACGATTCGGAACTTGCGCAAACCAACCAGCAATTGGCTTCCGGCAACGTCGACGCCGCATTGACCCTGCTGGAAAAGAACAACACCAGCAAAGACAAAGACCTGCTCTACTACTTCGAGAAGGGTGAATTGCTGCGCGCCAAGGGCGACTTGTCGGGCAGCCAGAACGCCTGGACCAGCGCCGATCAGGTGGTGGGCAAGTGGGAAGATGCGGTCAAGCTCGACACCGACAAATACCTGGCCCAGTTCGGCAGCTTCCTGGTCAACGACAAGGTTCGTCGCTACGAAGGCTACGACTACGAAAAAGTCATGCTGACCACGCAGATGGCCCTCAACCTGCTGGCAGTGAATGACTTCGACGGCGCGCGCACCGCAATCAAGAAGACTCACGAGCGTGAAGCGGTGATCGCCGACCTGCGTGACAAGGAATACCTCAAGAGCGAAGAGCAAGCCGAGAAAGAAGGCGTCAAAACCCAGTACAAGGATCTTCAGGGCTATCCGGTGGCCAGCCTCGATGCCCCGGAAGTGGTCGGTCTGAAAAACAGCTACCAGAGCGCATTCAGCCATTACCTGGCCGGTTTCGTCTATGAAGCCCTGGGCGAGAAAGATCTGGCGGCGCCGGGTTATCGCAAGGCCGCCGAGCTGCGCCCGAACACACCGCTGCTGGAACAGGCACTGGTGAATCTCGACAAACCCGCCAAGAACGATGACAGCGACATCCTGATCGTTGTGCAAAGCGGCCTGGCGCCGTCCCGCGACTCGATCCGCATTCCGCTGCCATTGCCGATCAGCAATAACGTGGTGATCACGCCGCTGTCGTTTCCGATCATCAAACCGGACACCTCCACCGCTACCTTCGCCCAGATCGGCGTGGACGGTCAGCAGCTGGACTTGACCCAACTCAACAGCACCACTGCCATGTCCCGTCGCGCGCTGCGTGATGACATGCCGGGCATCATCCTGCGCACCACCGTGCGGGCGATCACCCGTGGCGTGGCACAGAAGCAGATCAACGAAACCAACCCACTGGCCGGTCTTGCGGTCGGCATCACTTCAGCCGTACTCGAAGGCGCCGATACCCGTACGTGGCGCACGCTGCCGGACAACACTCAGGTGGTGCGTCTGCGTCTGAAGAAAGGCGAGCATAGCCTCACGCTGCCGAGCGCCGTGGGCGGCTCGGTGGTCAAGGTCAACGTCGATCAGCGTTTTCAGGTCATCACCCTGCGCGCCGTGGGCAATCACGTATTCGCCAACGGCGTGGCTGCGCACGTGATCGCGAGCGCCAACCCGACCGCCGTGGCCAGCCTCAAACAACCTTAAGAACGGAGTCTTTGCATGCGCTTCAAATTCATCGCTGTCGTCGCCCTCGCCTTGCTGGCCGGCTGCGCCACCCCGCCACCGCCGGAGCCAGGCAGCGCTGCCAGCAAGGTCGTGGCCATGGGCCCGCAGAAACACATCGTGGTCGGCGCCATGCGCGTCGCCCGCGAGAACGGTTTCATGACCGTTAATGTGCAGTTGAGCAACACCCTCAACAGCAACAAGACGTTCTACTACCGCTTTGCCTGGCTCGGCCCGGAAGGCTTCCCGGTGGCCGAGGAAGAAGTCTGGAAAAGCCAGATGATGTACGGCGCGCAGACCAGCTTCATTCAGGCTATCGCGCCAACCGCCAAAGCCGTGGATTTCCGTCTCGAAATCAAAACGCCTTAAGCCCGACACCCTATTCGTTCAGTTCTAGAGAGCATTCCCATGTTTGCACGCTTTTCGTTCATCGCCGTCATTGCCCTCCTGGCCAGCGGTTGCGCCAACACTTCGCCGACCCTGGGCAGTAAAAACATCAGCTACGGCGACACCAAAGCCGTGGAAACCGTGACCAACGAGTTCGGCTCCACCGACCTGCAGATGATCGCCGAATCCATGACCCGCTCCCTGGCCCAGTCCGGCATCCTGCAAGGCCGTCCGGTGGTTCAGGTCTACGACGTGAAGAACAAGACCAGCGAGTACATCGATACCCGCGAAATCACCACCAGCATCAAGACCCAGTTGATGAAGACCGGCGTCGCCCGCTTCGCCAGCGACAACACCGCGATGCAAAGCCAGGTCGACCAGCTCAAGCTGCAAAACCAGAGCGGCTTGTACAAGAAAAGCACCGTGGCCAAGACCGGCAACATGATCGCTGCCAAATATCGCATCGAAGGCTCGATCAGCTCGATCGTCAAACGCAGCAGCGACTACAAGGACGTCTTCTACAAATTCAGCCTGCAGTTGATCGACGTTGAAAGCGGTCTGGCCGAGTGGATGGACGAAAAAGAGATTCGCAAAACCACGGAGCGTTAATCGATGCGCGCATGGATTGGCATGATGGCCCTGGCTTGCGCGTTCAGCGTGCAAGCGGCCCCGAAAGTCGCAGTAGCGGACCTGGCGTATCAAGAACGGGTGGAGCAATACGTCCACACTGTTTCGGCCCAGAGCAACCACAGCCAGAGCTATTACGGCGCCAGCGGTTCGTCCAGTTACGAAGAGTACGAAGCAACCAGCAGCTACATCGAGCAAGGTGAACTGCGAAAATTCACCGGCGACATCAAGGGTGAGATCCTGCGCACCGGCATGTTCCAGCTGGTGCAGGGCACGCCTTACACCGCATCGTCCAAAGGTGACGTGTATGACGTGATCAAGCGCATCAAGGCCGGCAGCTTCAAGGGTGCCGACTATGTGCTGTTCGGCACCGTGTCAGACATCGACTTCACTCGCGATATGAATGAGCTGGCCAACACCGACAGCTATTCAGCGGTGCTGGGGCTGACGCTAGTGGCGGACTTCAGCCTGATCAATACCAAGACCTTCGAGATCACCTCGGCCTTCACGGCGATGGGCGAAGGTCAGGACACCAAACTGGTGAATGGCCGGGATATCAAGATTTCGCTGAACCGCCCACGGGTGGTGCGCGATGTGTCCAAGGCATTGGGTGAGGATGTGGCTGCGCAACTGAGCCAACAGCTCGGTGGCGGTGGCTACGAGCAGCCGGGGCAAGCGCCGTTGCGCAATAACCTGCCGCGGGATACGGCACCGGTGATTCTGCACTGAGCAGGCTCTGATCGTTCCCACGCTCCGCGTGGGATCGATCAGGCGACCTGAAGAGGTCGCCTTTTTTTGTGCCTGAAGGTTTTACACCGCCGCCTTGCGCAGGGTCGCCATGAACGCCGCCGCGCCGATGAACAGCCCGGCAAAGGTGCGGTTCATGCGTTTTTGCTGCTTGGGCGTGCGCAATAGACGCAGCACCTTGGCCGCAAGCCCGGTGTAGCCGGCCATGACGATCAGGTCGACACAGATCATGGTTACACCGATGATCAGGTATTGCGCCAGCAGTGGCGCATGCGGGTCGATGAACTGCGGCAACACCGCGAGCATGAACACCAGCGCCTTGGGGTTGCTGATGTTCACCAGAAAACCACGGAACATCAGGGCCATCGGCTTGCCGATCTGGCGCACGGCCGCATCGTCGCTCATGTCGCTGGGCAGCGCGCGCCATTGCTTGATCGCGAGATAAACCAGGTACGCCACGCCGAACCATTTGATCGCATAGAAAGCGGTGGCCGATGCCGTGAGAATCGCGCCTACACCGGCACCCACAATTGCGATCTGCACCGCCAAGCCCAGTTGCAGGCCCAGGGCGTTCCAGTAACCGCGCCAGAATCCGTATTGCAGACCGCTAGACATCGACGCAATGGCGCCGGCACCGGGAGACAGACTGATTACCCAGCAAGCGGCAAAAAACGCCATCCATGTTTGAAGCTCCATCGCACACCTCGACTCAGACTCGTGACAGATGTCTAAGCTAATGTGCCTTCGGGCCAATGACTACCGATTTTTTGTAGGACAGAGCGACTGTCGACCAGCGTTTACGGCTTGAAGGGCCCATCGTCTGACAGACCGCCATCGCGGGCAAGCCCGCTCCCACAGAGTTTTGGGCTGATCACAAACCTGCAATCCACTCCAAAAACCTGTGGGAGCGGGCTTGCCCGCGAAAGCGGTGTGTCAGGCAACAGAAGGCTTACCTTTCGAACCCGTTCGAAGGAAACACATCAGTACCGCGCCAGCGTCGAACCGAACGCTGGAAGAAAAGGCTATTGGGCACTTGCACCATAGCGCTGCCGGTACCGAGTTCTTCGGCTTCGATCAGCGTGGTGTAGAGCAGATTGATCGCCACCACCCGGCCTTTGACGCCGGGCTTGTCGGTGGTATCCACCAACTCGACCACATCGCCGATACGGAATGGGCCGACGGTGAAGATCAGGATCGCGCACAGCAGGTTGGAGAGCACGCTCCACATGGCGAAAAACGCCACGGCGGCCACCGCAACGAAACCGGACAACGCCGTCCAGAGCACCGTGGCCGACACGCCGAGGCGTTCCAGCACGAAGATCAACGCGCTGCCCATGATCAGCCAGCGCAAACCGCCGCGCAGCGGCATGAAAAACTGCGGCGGAAACGGGTAGCGCTCACCCAATCGCGTCAGGCATTTAGCGACGATTCGCTGGACGATATAACCGGCCAGCAGGATCAGCAGAATCTGCACGACCAGCCAGAGCGGCTCGACCCACATCGCCGGCAACGGCAGCTTGAAGGCTTCCATCAGGAGAGTGCCTCCAGCTCCGCCTGCATGCTTTCGAGCAGTTCCAGCGCTTCCATCCAGGCTTCTTCCAGTTCGGCTTCACGCACTTTCAGCTTGGCTTGTTCAGCCAGCAGATCACGCAAATCGTTCTTGCGCATCGGCTCGTAAATGTCGCTGTCGCCAAGGCTGGTATCGATTTTCGCCAGCTTCTCGTGCAGCTTGCCCAACTCGGCTTCAAGCTTGTCGGCCTCACGCTTGTGCGGTGCCAGTTGCTGACGCAACGCAGCAGCGGCCTGGCGCTGGGCCTTCTTGTCGGTCTTGTCCGGATTGACCGGGGTATTGCTGACCGGGGCATTGCGTTGACGGTATTCGACCAGCCAACGGGCGTAGTCTTCCAGGTCGCCGTCGAACTCCTCGACCTTGCCGTCTGCCACCAGATAGAAATTGTCAGTGGTGCTTTTGAGCAGATGGCGATCATGTGAGACCACCAGTACCGCGCCACTGAACTCCTGCAGGGCCATGGTCAGCGCCAGACGCATTTCCAGGTCCAGGTGGTTGGTCGGTTCGTCGAGCAGCAACAGGTTCGGTCGATCCCAAGCGATCAATGCCAAGGCCAGACGCGCCTTCTCTCCGCCGGAAAAATTCAGTACCGGCTCATCGATACGCGCACCGCGGAAATCGAAACCGCCGAGGAAGTCGCGCAGGGTCTGCTCACGCTCGGTCGGCGCCAGGCGCTGCAAGTGCAGCAACGGGCTGGCCTTGGAGTCGAGGGAATCCAGCTGATGCTGGGCGAAGTAGCCAACGACAGTGTTTTCACCGCGCGTCAGGCGACCGGCCAACGGCTCAAGCTCACCGGCGAGGTTTTTGATCAGGGTCGATTTACCCGCGCCGTTGGGGCCGAGCAAACCGATCCGCGCGCCGGGGGTCAGTTGCAGCTTGACCTTCTCCAGCACGGCTTTGTCGCCGTAACCCAGTCGAGCATCCGATAGGTCAATCAGTGGGCTGGAAATTTTCGTCGATTCGCGGAAAACGAAGTCGAACGGCGAATCGACGTGGGCGGCGGACAGCTCTTCCATCCGCTCCAGCGCCTTGATCCGGCTCTGGGCCTGACGGGCCTTGGTGGCCTGGGCCTTGAAGCGGGCGATGTAGCTTTCCATGTGCGCACGTTGCGCCTGTTGCTTCTCGTAGGCCTGTTGTTGCTGGGCCAGACGTTCGGCACGGGCGCGTTCGAAGGCGCTGTAACCACCGCGATACAGGGTGATCTTGCGTTGATCGACGTGGGCTACGTGATCGACCACGGCATCGAGGAAGTCCCGGTCGTGGGAAATCAGCAGCAAGGTGCCGGGGTAGCTTTTAAGCCACTCTTCGAGCCAGATGATGGCGTCAAGGTCCAAGTGGTTGGTCGGTTCGTCGAGCAGCAACAGGTCCGAAGGGCACATCAAAGCCTGCGCCAGGTTCAGACGCATCCGCCAGCCACCGGAGAAATCTCCTACCTGTCGATCCATCTGCTCGTTGGTAAACCCAAGGCCGGCCAGCAGCTTTCGAGCCCGAGCGTCGGCGGTGTAGCCGTCGGCGCTGTCGAGTTCCGAATGCAGGCGGGCCTGAGCGGCACCGTCGTGGGCTGCTTCGGCTGCCGCCAGGTCATGTTGCACCTGGCGCAGACGCAGGTCACCATCGAGCACGTAGTCGACCGCCAGGCGTTCGAGCGTCTCGATTTCCTGACGCATGTGGGCGATGCGCCAGTCGGCCGGCAGGAAGCAGTCACCCGAGTCCGGGTGCAGTTCGCCACGAATCAAGGCGAACAGGCTCGATTTGCCGGCGCCGTTGGCACCGATGAGGCCGGCTTTGTGGCCGGCGTGCAGGGTCAGCTCGGCGTCTTCTAGCAGACGTTGCGGGCCACGCTGTAAAGTCAGGTTCTGAAGTCGAATCATAATGGCGGCGGAGTCTACCAGCTTCGCTCGCAACTGGCGCGAGTAGCACTATGTCCTCTGACCTGTGGAGCTTTTCCGTTTTCACTTATTCCCGTCGCGGGGTAGAACGTGCGTGCCTGCAATTGCAGTCGGCAGGCGTGAATGTGTGCCTGCTGCTATGCGGGTTGTGGCTGGAAGAGCGTGGAGTTACCTGCAACAAGCAACGCTTGCAGCTGCTTCGCGATGTAGCCGGGCCTTGGGACGCGGATGTCGTGCAACCGTTGCGCGCCTTGCGCCTGCAATGGAAAGCCGCCGCTAGCGAGGATGCCGGGCTGAATGATTTGCGCGAACAAGTAAAGTCACTAGAGATGGAAGCCGAACGACATCTGTTGTCACGGCTGGAAAGATTGGCACAGAGTTGGCCGCAGTGTGAGGAGACCGAACGAACGGCCTGGCTGGAAGGTGTGGCAGCAGACGCCGCCAACCTGGACCGCGACGCGCTGCATCAGCTGCGCGTCGCGGCAACCGGCACTTAGGAAGCGCTGGTTGGGGTGGTGCTGGTGCTCGACGACGCGGCTGGCGTTGGCGCAGACGTGGTGGTCGAGGTGGTTGCTGCCGGCGAGGGCGAAGCCGAGGAAGCCGGGGCCGGAGTTGCTGGCTTGATCGTTGGCGCAGCGGCCGGCTTGGCAGTGGCGACTGGCTTTTTCACGGCCGGTTTTGCTGCTGGCTTGGCTGCTGGTTTTGCAGCCGGTTTTGCGGCGGCTGGTTTGGCAGCAGCAGGTTTCGCAGCAGCAGTTTTGGCAGCCGGTTTAGCGGCTGGCTTGGCAGCGGGTTTAGCCGCTGGTTTTGCAGCAGGCTTGGCTGCGGCGGTTTTAGCCGCGACAGGTTTAGCGGCTGGCTTGGCAGCCGGTTTAGCGGCGGCAGTTCTAGCGGCTGACTTGGCAGCAGATTTAGCCGCTGGTTTTGCCGCGGTGGTTTTTGCAGCCGGTTTAGCGGCAGCTGTTTTAGCAGCAGCTGGCTTGGCGGCAGGTTTGGCAGCCGTCGTTTTAGCCGCTGGTTTCGCAGCACTGGCAGCGACTGGTTTTTTCGCCGCCGGTTTTGCAGCTGGCTTGGCTGCGGCTTTCACTACAGCTTTGGCAGCAGGCTTGGCCGATGCTTTTGCAGCAGCCGGTTTGGCAGCGGCTTTCTTCGCAGGTGCCGCAGCTGGCTTGGCCGAACGCAGGGACAACGCCTTGCCGACAGCCTCTTGGACACGACCGACACCTTGGGCCAGTTTCAGGCTTTCTTGAGCGTCGCGTTTGAGTTGCAGGATGTAGCTGCGCGTTTCGGACTGGCGATCCTTGAGGGCATCGAGCAAGTCCTCAAGTTCTTTCACCGCATCTTTGGCTTTGGCTTGCGCCTTGGCTTTGCCGGCCGCCGCAGCGTCCTGCAATTTGGTCCGGGATTTGTGCAGTTTTTCCTGCGCTTTTCCGCGCTGCTTTTCCAACTTGGCGAGCAGTTTTTCAGCATCAGCCATAGCTTGGGAACAAGCGTTTTCCAAATGCTCGAGCAAGCTGCCCGAGAGTTGTTGGAGTAAGTGCAACGGAGTATTTACAGGCTTCTTGGTGGCCGACATGGTTTACCTCCTGGCTGACGTGAATGCGGCTCATACTAGACCTCTGCTGCTACCGCCGCTAGGGCATGTTGACAGTATCTAAAGTACTCCGTTGCAACGAATCAAAAAAGTTCTGCGCTTAGGTAAAACCAGTTCACCTTCGAGCGCATTCGCACTGGCATAATCCTGCGCATCTCAGGTCGGAGAGTGCCCATGTCGCGCTACCTTTTTTTATCGCTGTGCGTGTTTTTTTCCGTGGCCCAGGCCGCCGAAAAAATCGCCGCAAATGACGCTCACGATCTCGCTTACAGCTTGGGCGCAAGCCTTGGCGAACGCTTGCGCCAGGAAGTTCCGGATCTGCAGCTCCAGGCCCTGCTCGAAGGTTTGCAGCAAGCCTATCAAGGCAAGCCGCTGGCACTGAAAGATGAGCGAATCGAACAGATTCTGGCCGAGCATGAAGCCCGGGTTGCCATGCAATCGCCTGTGCCGCAAACCGAATTGGCTTTGGAAAACGAGCGACGTTTCCTAGCCGAGGAAAAAGCCAAACCTGGCGTTCGCGAACTGGCCGATGGAATATTGCTGACAGAGTTGGCGCCGGGCACCGGTACCAAGGCCGGCCCCAATGGCAGGGTCCAGGTGCTGTATATCGGACGCCTGCCTGACGGCACAGTGTTCGACCAGAACAGCCAGCCGCAGTGGTTCAGTCTTGATAGCGTAATCAGCGGATGGCGCAGTGCGTTGCAAAACATGCCGGTCGGCGCGAAATGGCGCCTGGTGATTCCATCGGCCCAAGCCTATGGTGCCGACGGTGCCGGCGACTTGATCGCGCCGTTCACCCCGCTGGTATTCGAAGTCGAATTGCGGGGTGCTACAAGCTGAATGCCGGAAACGAAAAACGGCGCGCCTTGCGCACCGTTTTCAGTTTCTAGCCGAGAAGGGTTCAGGCCTGAACCGAACTTTCTTCCTTGTGAGCAGTGTGCAGCACTTCGATCAGGCAATCTTCCAGCTCGAAGCGCTCACGCAGTTGGCTGCCCAGTTTTTCCAGCGCTTCAGCGAAACGCTCCGTATCGTTGCAATCACCTTTGTGGCAATGATCATTGAAGGACAGGGCCATCTCGGTGCTCACGTCGATACGCGGGTTGATCTGCTTCACCAGTTCAAGGCCGCCATCGTCGCCAAAGGCCTTCGCCTCATTGACCAGATGCTCGCTCACTTCGAAGTGCCAGGCAGAAACATAATCGACAAGAATCTCGCAGAACCGACCGTTCAAGGACTTGTCGGCGAAAGCCGGTTTGGCATTTCGCAAGTCGTGGAATGCCTTTACCAACTCTTCACGCTCTTGTAGCCAGCGGTCAATGAGCTTATGAACCCCACCCCAGCGTTCCTGAGCATTCTGACAACTATCTAACATGGCGATCTCACTTCCCTAATGGGTCATGCCGTTCTACGCCTGCCCCCAACACTCGGCACATCCGGTCTTGGTCAGGCAGAACAGCAACGAGCAACATAATTCCAATGACACGTGCGGGCCAGATTATGCCCGCGCGCCTATGGCTTCAAGGTACGCAGGAGATAAAGTTCATACAAGTGTTTAATCACCTGGCAGTACCCGGTGCGACGACTCGCCGCTGAGCGGTCGCTGACATGCGATCCAGACAAGGCGCAACAACTGATACCCGCCCAGAATCATCATCGCAACGAAGAACAGCAGACTCCATTCCGGGATGCTCAGGTCGAACAGCGTCCAGGAAATTTCCGCGCAGTCGGCGGTTCCTTTAAACATTCGCTGCACGACACACAACCAGGGCGTACTGGCGAACAGATCGGCCAAATTGGGCGAACATGCCGATAGCTGATGCACCGGATTGCTCTGCAACAGAACTTGCCGCCACGCCGTGACGGTACCCGCCAGACTGCAAAGCAGACCCAGCAACCAATACAGGAAGGATCCAAAGCGGCCAGGTCCCTGCACTGAAGCCGCCAGGCAGACAGTCGTGAGCAGTGCCAGGCAAACTCGCTGCAACAGGCACAACCCGCAAGGCTTGAGGCCGACCACATATTCCAGGTGATAGGAAACGCCCAAGGCCAGGGCACCTGCAATGAAAACCATGAAAAACAAGGAGCGTGAGCAGGCCAAAGACATGGCTTTTCCGTAACAGTAGAGACAGGTGGTTACGGTAGAGGAAAGCGCGGCAGCCTTTCAAGGCAGGCCGCCACGGACACTTCACCAGAAGTGTAGGGAATTCCCGACAGTGTCGAGAGGATTTGATGTAGTCCTTTGTAGGACTTTGCCGGTGAAGGATTACAACGCTGAAACAGTGGCGGATTCGAAGTGACTGCGCTCTTTATAAGAAGATCAAAAAATCGCAGCCTTCGGCAGCTCCTACATTGGCCCCGCGCGGGAATCAGGCGTGAACCGGCACCGGCAGCGGTGCCGCCAGCAAGCGCTCATCCAATAGACCCAAGCCCTCCTGGAACAGCTGATTACTGCGTTCGGTGTCACCCAGTTGCGCCAGCAACCGCGCCAGTTCGGCGCAGGCTTCAGGGTTGCGCTGCACGCGCAGGCTGCTCTCCAGATAATCACGAGCCTTGCCCCACAGACTGTTTTGCAGACACAAACGGCCCAACGTCAGCAACAGGCTCGGGTCGGCGGGATGATCCTTGAGCCAACCCTCGGCGGCGTGCAGTTGCCTGGCCGGATCGCTGCCGCGAACCAGCCCGTACAGGCGTGCCAGATGGCTGTCGTACTTGCGCTTGAGGGCTGCACGCAGGACCTCTTCGGCCTCGACCTGCGCCCCCAGTTGCCGCAATTGCTCGGCATAGGCCAGCACCAGTTGCGGTTCCTGACGCTGAGCAGCGGTGAGTTGCTGCCAGGCGCGATTGAGCGATTGCAGACCAACCGTTCCGTCCTCTTCCCGGTGCGCCGCCAACGAAAGATTTTCACCCCAGGCGCGGCGCTCCAGCTCAGCCAGTTCCGCCGGTGGCAGCACCTTGTCCTTGCGTAACTCTGGCAATAAGCGAATCACTGCCGACCAGTCGCCCCGCTGCTGATGCAGGCGCTGCAACTGGCGCAGAGTCTGGACGTTATGAGGATGACGCTCGTGCATGGCTTGCAGGGTGACCAGAGCGCCTTCAGTGTCGCCGCGGTCAGTCTGCAATTGGGCATGGTTCAAGGCAATCGCCAGCTCGGCCTGGGGTTGTCGCTCGAGGGCGCGCTCCAGCAGGTTGTCGCTTTCCTCGTAGTGACCTTGTTCGTTCGCGGCGCGGGCGGCACCGAGGTAATAGAGCAACGGCTGGCGCTCGGCTTCCGCTGCGCGATACAGATGACGCTGCGCACTGGCCCAGCGGCCCTCGGCCAGATCCAGCTGACCGTGCTCGATCGCTACTTGCACCCGTCGACTGCGATTGCGCCGAGACCATGGGTTGACCACTCCACCGGAAGTCGTCACCAACTCGATCAACGCCTTGATGCCCCAGAACACCAGCCACAGCACGACCACCAGGGCCAGAGTTGCCCACAGGCTCGATTCGTAACGGAAAGTTTTGTAGGCGATCAGCACATAGCCGGAATGCTCGGCAATCGCCAATCCCAGCGCGGCGGCAGCGGCGATGACCACGAACACGATCACATAGAGGCGCTTCATGGCGTGGCCTCCTGCATAGTGTTCGCGGCAGGTTTGGCCAGAGGTTTCACCGAATCCTCGGCGTTGACGTTGCGCCGTTCAAGATAGGCCTGAACCGTACTCAACGTGCCTGTCAGATCTGGCGTGACCACCGTGACCGGCTGCTTGCTCAGCTCGACCACCTGCTCGAGCATGATTTTGCTCTGAGGGTTGTCCGGGTTGAAATTGCCCTTGAGCACGTCCCGCGCTTCGGCCAGCGCCTGGGTGTAAACCGTCGCCTGGCCATTGAGCGCGGCCCACTGTGCTTGCTCCAGCGCCAGGCTCAGGGCCAGACGCACTTGGCTCAGACTCTGTCCTGCCAGCAACGGCCGGACATTCTTGTCAGCGCTGAAATCGATGCGGATATAACGGGAGATCTGATCCCACCATTGCGCCCAGCGACTGGCACCGTCGCCATCGGCGGTCAGGCCCAGCAGGGATTCGCCACGGTCCTTGTACTCAGGCGCCAACTCGGTGAGGTTGATCACTTGATCGCGCAAGGCACCCAGTCGCAGGAACAGCCCGGTGCGATCCGGCTGTTCGGTACTGCGCAGGGCTACCAGGGTTTTGGCCACTTGCTCGCGAGCGGCAAAGGCCCCCGGGTCGTTCTGTTCACGGAGAATTTCATCGGCGCCTTGCACCAGGGCCTGGGCACTGCTGATGTCCTGCAACGCAGACAGGCGCAGGCTGGCCAGACGCAGCAAGTGCTCGGCTTCGGCCAGACGCCAGTCCTTGCGGCTCGCGCCGAGTACGGTTTCCAGACGTTGATTCAGACGCTGCTGATCGCCCTGAAGTTGAGTGACCAGACGACTGCGTGCGTCGAGCTCCTCGGCGGCAGGCATTTGCTCGAGGCGAGCCGTCAGGCGTTGCTCGTTGAGCTTCAGGCTCTGCGCCTGATCATTCAACGCCTGTAGTTGACTCAACTGTTGTTGGTTATTGGCTTGCAGGTGACGCACCTGCCAGACTCCCCAACCGCCCACGGCAACTCCGGCCGCGCCCAACAATAGCGCGACGATTGCCAACCCATTGCCTCGGTGCTGCTCAACAGCAGGTGGCGCAGTTTCAACCGGTGCATCAGCCGGTGCATCAAGCACGGGCCGGACGTCATCTTTAGGCAAGGCTGTTTCGCTCACGTATCCATCCTTTGCATTAGAAAACGGGCACGGGGTGTTCCCGTAACGCCGCCAGCAAGGCCGCGGCACTGGCGCCACGACAATCCACAACTGTTTTGGCCCCGGCGGCACGTGCCAGCTCGGCGACCCTGGGGCTTGGAACAAACAACGGCAACCGCGCCATGCTCGGCCAGGCATCGCCAGCCAATCGGTGCAGGTGCTCAAAACCCTGTCCACTGCTGACCACCAGCCCGTTCAAGTGTTCCGCCTTGATCCGGTCAGGCAGCGTTGCCGACGGGTACCGCGGTAAACCGCGTCGGTACAACTCCAGATACTCGACACTAGCACCAAGCTCGCGTAAACGCTCAGCCAGCAGCTCGCGGCCACCCTCCCCGCGCATGATCAGCACCCGCGGATCGGGTCGGACAACAGCCTCGCGCAACGACACAAGCTCAAGCAATGCTTCGCTGTCGTCGCCGTCGACCGGGAAGCTCACATCCAGTCCGTTATCTTCGAGGATCTGCGCCGTCGCCGCGCCCACGCTGAACCATTTCGGAGCCGGTGGCTGCGGCCAGTACTGGTTGAGCAGATCGACCGCGATTCTGGCGGCCGGTTTGCTGACCACGATCACCGCGCAATAGCGTTCCAGGTTCTGAATCACTTCGCGCATTGTGTCAGAGGCGGGAATCGGCTCGATATCCAAAAGCGGTAAGCTGCTGCTGAAAACCCCCGCGTCGGCCAACACACGGGCAAGCGCCGCCGATTCATCCGCAGGGCGCGTCAACAACAGGCGCCAGCCAGTCACTCGTGCCCTGCCTCGCCATAGACTGCTTTCAGAATGTCGGCGGCGCCCTGGCTCAGCAGGTCTTCGGCCACTTGCACACCCAATGCCTCGGCATCAGCCCGTGGCGCACGGGCCTCGGCGCTGAGCAGTAGACCGCCGCTCGGATCGCCTACCAACCCACGCAACCAGATCTGCTCACCTTCAAGCACGGCGTAGCAAGCAATTGGCACTTGGCAGCCGCCATTCAAATGTTTGTTGAGAGCACGCTCGGCAGTAACGCGAATGGCCGTGTCCTGATGATGCAACGGCGCCAGCAGCGCGTGGATTTCAGTGTCGGCGCTACGGCATTCGATACCGACCGCGCCCTGGCCACCGGCCGGCAGACTGTCTTCGACACTGATGGCTGAAGCGATGCGGTCTTCGAAGCCCAAGCGAATCAAACCCGCCGCGGCGAGGATGATAGCGTCGTATTCGCCGGCATCGAGCTTGGCCAGGCGAGTGTTGACGTTGCCGCGCAGGAAGCGGATTTCCAGGTCCGGGCGGCGGGTCAACAACTGCGCCTGACGACGCAGGCTTGAGGTGCCGACGATGCTGCCTTTTGGCAACTCATCCAGGCTGGCGTAGGTGTTGGAAACGAAGGCATCGCGCGGGTCTTCGCGCTCGCAGATGCAGAACAGACCGAGGCCTTCGGGGAAGTCCATCGGCACGTCTTTCATGGAATGCACGGCGATGTCGGCTTCATTTTCCAGCAGCGCGGTTTCCAGTTCCTTGACGAACAGGCCCTTGCCGCCGATTTTCGACAGCGGCGAATCGAGCAGCTTGTCGCCGCGGCTGACCATGGGTACCAGCGTCACGAGCAGGCCCGGATGGGCCTGTTCCAGACGAGCCTTGACGTATTCGGCCTGCCACAGGGCGAGAGCACTTTTGCGGGTGGCGATGCGGATTTCGCGAGAGGACATGGATCAATCAATCCGTACTGAATAGATACGGCGGATAATAACAGCTCAGCCAAATCCACTTTGACTTGTATCAGAAACCGCATGGCCTCCCTGGCCCTCAATGTCCGGTAATAGGGTAGAAATCCGCCCTTAAAGCTGTTGCATCATTTTGCGCACGCCGGCCACATGACGTCGGCTGACGATCAGGGCATCGCCGTTCAGGCCTTTGAGAAACAGCTGGAAATGCCCCAGGGGCGTGCGTTGCAGCCGTTCGATGCGTTCGCGAGCAACCAGGGCGTTGCGGTGGATCCGCACGAAACGGTCGCCAAATTCGTCTTCGAGGGCCTTGAGTGGTTCGTCGAGCAGCACTTCACCGCCTTCATGACGCAAGGTGACGTACTTGTGGTCGGCAATGAAGTAGACCACCTGACCCAACGGAATCAGTTCGATGCCTTTTCGGGTGCGGGCGCTGATGTGGCTGCGCGGACCGCTACCGGTTTCGGCCGCCGGACGAGTCAAGGCCGCGAGCTGGACGCGATTGGGTCGCTCGGCTTTCTTTAATGCTTCGTGTAACTGTTCTGTGCGCACTGGCTTCACCAGATAGCCCACGGCGCTGGCCTGTAGGGCTTCCACGGCAAATTCATCGGGCCCGGTGCAAAACACCACGGCGGGCGGGGTTTCGCGTTCGCACAATCGTGCAGCCACTTGCAGGCCATCGAGGCCCGGCATGCGAATATCGAGCAGCACGATATCCGGTTTGTGACTGTCGATCAGTGCCAACGCCTCTTCGCCGTTCGTGGCGCTGGGCTCCAGGACATTGTATCCCTCGAGTTCGCCGACCATTCGGCTCAGGCGCTCGCGGGCCAGGGGTTCGTCATCAACGATCAGGACATTCATATTGCGCTGGATTCCTGCGTGAGTCTCGCACAAGGATAGCGTAGACAGGTGAAGTGACGTCCGTCACCGCGATCCACGCTAAGACTAGCGCGAGGGCCAAAAAGTGCCGCGAGACCGGCGGCTAAATTTTCATCTGCCGCGTGACTGGCGGCCCAGGCCCGCACTGGCGAGGCATCGCCGTAGGGTTTGCTGATACACAATATGAACACCCCTCTTCTCTCTATAGTCAGCTGCAGCATCGAGAAGTGCGCTGATCCTCTGTCCAACTGTAGACGGTTGCCGGGACGTTATTGCTCAATTGAAAAATATCGTTGCGCAATTTCCGCATCGCTTGCTTCGAGCAGGGGCGGCGCGATGAGAAAAAAACCTGTCGACCAGTGTCAGCGACAGGATTGGCAACCCTGTTATTATCCGCGTCAGCGTTCCACGCCATCTTTCTTCAAGCCGATACGAGCGAATTCATGAGCACTGACAAGACCAATCAGTCCTGGGGCGGCCGCTTCAGTGAACCCGTCGACGCCTTCGTCGCCCGCTTCACCGCCTCCGTCACCTTCGACCAGCGCCTGTATCGCCACGACATCATGGGCTCGATCGCCCACGCCAGCATGCTGGCCAAGGTCGGCGTGCTGACCGATGCCGAGCGCGACAGCATCATCGATGGCCTGAACACCATCCAGGGTGAAATCGAGGCCGGCCAGTTCGACTGGCGCATCGACCTTGAAGACGTGCACATGAACATCGAGGCGCGTCTGACCGACCGCATCGGCGTCACCGGTAAAAAGCTGCACACCGGTCGCAGCCGTAACGACCAGGTCGCCACCGACATCCGCCTGTGGCTGCGAGACGAGATCGACCTGATCCTCAGCGAAATCACTCGCCTGCAACAAGGCTTGCTGGAGCAGGCCGAGCGCGAAGCCGCCAGCATCATGCCGGGCTTCACTCACCTGCAAACCGCGCAGCCGGTGACCTTCGGGCACCATATGCTGGCCTGGTTCGAAATGCTCAGCCGCGACTACGAGCGCCTGGTGGACTGCCGCAAGCGTACCAACCGCATGCCGCTGGGCAGTGCTGCACTGGCTGGTACCACTTACCCGATCGACCGCGAGTACACCGCGCAGTTGCTGGGCTTCGACGCTGTTGGCGGCAACTCCCTGGACAACGTGTCCGATCGCGACTTCGCCATCGAGTTCTGCTCGGCCGCGAGCATCGCGATGATGCACTTGTCGCGGTTCTCCGAAGAGCTCGTACTGTGGACCAGTGCGCAGTTCCAGTTCATCGATCTGCCGGACCGTTTCTGCACCGGTAGCTCGATCATGCCGCAAAAGAAAAACCCGGACGTGCCGGAGCTGGTTCGCGGCAAGACTGGCCGGGTGTTCGGCGCGCTGATGGGCCTGCTGACCCTGATGAAAGGCCAGCCGTTGGCTTACAACAAGGACAACCAGGAAGACAAGGAACCGCTGTTCGACGCCGCCGACACCCTGCGCGACTCGCTGCGGGCCTTTGCCGACATGATCCCGGCGATCAAGCCCAAGCACGCGATGATGCGCGAAGCTGCCCTGCGCGGTTTCTCGACCGCCACCGACCTGGCCGACTACCTGGTACGCCGCGGCTTGCCGTTCCGTGATTGCCACGAGATCGTTGGCCACGCGGTGAAGTACGGCGTAGACAGCGGCAAGGACCTGGCGGAAATGAGCCTGGAAGAACTGCGCAAGTTCAGCGACCAGATCGAGCAGGACGTGTTTGCCGTGCTGACCCTGGAAGGTTCGGTGAATGCCCGTGACCATATCGGCGGAACCGCGCCGGCACAGGTCAAGGCTGCCGTGGCTCGCGGTCAGGCATTGCTCGCCAGCCGTTAAAAGCTTCGCGGGCAAGCCTCGCTCCTACAGGGGACTGTGTTTGTCCCTTTAGGAGCGAGGCTTGCCCGCGAAGGCATTCTCAAGATCGTTACACGTCTACTTTTTGGACGCGATCATCTGCAGAAACGCTGGCATCGCCGCGTCCTTGTCCTTTGCGATCCGCTGCACATGCGGATTCTGCTCCAGACGCTCCAGCAGCGCCCTGGCCGCCGGCATCTCGGCCAGCAGATCAATATCGAACAGCTTCTGCGCCACGGCACAGGCCATCGGCACGCTGTAGAGGAAATACAGATCGGCCACGCTCAGGCTGTCACCCGCCACATAAGGAGCGAATTTGCCGTGCCTGCCCAGAGAGGCAAACCCCAGCAGTAACTCGGCCTTGGTCTTTTCCTGGATAGCCTGCGGCACGGACATGCCGAAAAACGCTGCGGGGTAGCAGGCGCGCGCCGGCAGCTCGATGTACAACTCGATTTCCTTGGCCAAAGCCAGCGCCTGCGCTCGCTCGAAAGGCTCGCTCGGCAGCAGCGGCGTGCCTTTCTGGCTCTGCTCGATGTACTCGAGAATCACGCTGGTTTCATTGATGAAACCTTGTTCGACGCCCAGCACAGGAACCTTTCCACGTGGGCTGATAGCTAGCGCCTCGGGGGTAGTGCCTGGGTAAAACGGCACCTCTTCAAACGGCAGTCCCTTCTCCAGCAACGCCAGCTTGACCATGTTGTAATAGTTGCTGACGCAAAATCCATAAAGCTTGAGCATTACATAGCCTCCAGGCCGTGCAGGGGGTTGGCAGCGCCAGTTATAGAACGCCCGGGCACTTCTTGCCAGCAGCATCACAGCGCTGAATGCAGGTAAACTGCCCGCCTTTCCTTGAGGAGCCTGCCATGAGCGAGCCAAACGATATCGACAACGACGAAGAAGAGTTCGCCGAAACGACGCTGATCGAAGCAATCGAAAACCAGATCGAAAGCGACAACCCGCCAGCGGCCAAGGCAACCTTCAACAAGCTGACCCTGGTGGGTTACGAACGTGAAGAAATCCTCAACCTGATGGCCCATGTGCTGGCCTACGAGATCGACGCCATGCTCGATGAGGACCGTGCATTCGACACCGAATGGTATGAAACGGCGCTGCGCGCACTGCCAGAGTTGCCGCCGGAAAAGCAATAACCCCGCCCTCCCCCTGTAGGAGCGCGCTCGCTCCTACAGAAACCACCCCCGCTTTCCGTACCACCCTTCGGGGAATGCCTCTCGGGGTGAAAAACCCTGTTGCCAGCACTGGACATGCCTCACCGACGGGTTCACCTTAGGGGCGCTATCGTCTAATTCCTAGAAAGTCTGGAGTCCTTATGTCGCTTACCCCTGAGTTGGTTGCCGAACTGGAAATCCTCGCCCTCTTCAACCTGGACAGTTCCCAGGAAGGTTTGAAAATTCATCAGACCGCTGCCCCGAAAGCCATTGCCGCCGCACAAAGACTGTTCGACAAAGAATTGATCACCCAGCCCGATGGCGGTTACCTGACCAGCCTGGGGCGTGACGCTGCACAAAATGTGCAAACCGTTCTAACCATTCTGTCCGTGCGCGAAACAGCCTGAGCCTCATCGCATCGCATCGCCCACGGAAACCTCTGTCACGGGATTTCCGCGGGCACACTTTGGTGCCCGCTGTCGCCGCGTGATAGAAATCTGACGCCAGAAATACAAAATCCGCTGAAAAGTCCCGGGGCCGAGGCGCTAAACTGCCCCTCATCCCGAGCCCTCCACGTCCGAGCCCCGCGAGCCGGATTGAGCTGACATGACCCGCACCCATGAAATCCGCCCCGATCTGGACGAGGGAATCGACCGCAAGGTTCTCAGCCAGCTGCGCGCCCGCTTTCTGAAGCTCAACGAGGGCCGGATGGCCCGTGCCATGGAAGGGTTGTCGCCCCGCCAGCAAACGGTTCTGACCCTGTTGCCGCTGTTTTTCCACGTCAATCACCCGCTGTTGCCTGGATATGTTTCAGGTAGCACCCCGGCCGGGCTGTCGAATTTCGAACCTGACGCCAACGCCCTCGCCGAAGCCCAGCGCCTGACGCGCTCGTTTTCCTACAAGCCGCGCCACGGCAGCAATCCGCCGCGACCGATTCACGGCCTGTTCCTGATGGGCAGCCTCGGCACCTTGGCCCAAGCCGATCAGAGCGACATGGACGTATGGGTCTGTCACGGGCCGGACTTGAGCGAAAGCGAGCTCACAGAGCTGCGCAAGAAATGCCAGTTGCTTGAGATATGGGCCGCCAGCCAGGGTGCCGAGGCGCATTTCTTCCTGATCGACCCTGCTCGCTTCGTGCTCGGCGAGCGCGATACCCAACTGAGTTCGGAAGACTGCGGCACCACCCAGCACTACCTACTGCTGGACGAGTTCTACCGCACCGCGATCTGGCTGGCCGGCCGTACACCCGTCTGGTGGCTGGTGCCGGTTTATGAAGAGGCGGCATACGACCGTTATACCCACACGCTGTTATCCAAGCGTTTCATTCGTGCCGACGAAACCCTGGACTTGGGGCATCTGGCCTATATTCCGCCCGGGGAATTCATCGGTGCCGGGCTCTGGCAGTTGTTCAAAGGCATCGAGTCACCGTACAAATCAGTGCTCAAACTGCTGCTGACCGAGGTTTACGCCAGCGAACACCCCAAGGTCCATTGCCTGAGCCTGCGCTTCAAGCAGGCGGTGTTTGCCAATCGACTGGACCTCGATGAACTGGATCCATACGTCGTGGTTTACCGGCGAATCGAGGAATACCTCACTGCCCGGGGTGAACCGGAACGTTTGGAGCTGGTACGCCGCGCGCTGTACTTGAAGGTCAATCGCAAGCTCACCGCCAGCAGCGGTCGTACCCAGAGCTGGCAGCGTTCGTTGCTCGAACGCCTGGCCCACGAATGGCATTGGGATCAGCGCCAGCTCGCGTTGCTCGACAGCCGCAGCCAATGGAAAGTCCGCCAGGTCAGCGCCGAACGTCGAGCCCTGGTTGGCGAGCTGAATTACAGCTACCGCTTCCTCACGCAGTTTGCCCGCAACGAGCAGACCGTAAGCCTGATCAACAAACGCGACCTCAATGTACTGGGCCGACGGCTGTACGCGGCCTTCGAGCGCAAGGCCGACAAGGTCGAATTCATCAACCCGGGCATCGCTCCCGACCTGGCCGAAGACACTCTGACGCTGGTGCAGGCGCCCAACAAGAAAGAACCGGGGCAAACCCAATGGGGTTTGTACAACGGCAGCCTGGCCGCCCATGAGTGGGAACATTTCGCGCCGATCAAGCGCAGCCGCCAGTTACTGGAGCTGCTCACCTGGTGCCACCGTAACGGCGTGATCGACAGTAGCACCCGCCTGGCCCTGCACCCCGGCACCAGCGATTTGAGCGAATTCGAACTGTTCAACCTGCTCGGCAGCCTGCAACAAAGCATCACCCTGCCCCTGGCCACAGTCGCCGAAGAGCCTTTGCTGCGTGCCAGCGTGCCGAGCGAAATACTGATCCTGGTGAACGTCGGCGTCGATCCGCTCAAGCACCATCGCGACCTGAACATCCTGATGACCACCGAGCGCACCGATTCCCTGAGCTACGCCGGCGTGCGGGAAAACCTGGTGCTGACCCTGGATCAGGTCACGCTCAATAGCTGGAACGAAGTGCTGGTCAGCCGTTTTGATGGCCCCCACGCCCTGCTCGACTGCCTGCGCGATTACCTCAATAACCTGCCGGACGGACCACAACAACCCAAGCTGCGGGTGCGTTGTTTCTGCCACAACCGCGCGCAATTCATTGCCCGGCGGGTCGAAGAAATCCTCGACACCGCGCAGAACCTGCTGCTGAGCAAACTCAATCATCGTTACCTGATACAGGTCCAGCAGCATTACCACGTACTGGAGCTGGTGCCGGGCCAGGTCAATCATGTCGCCCTTGCTACCCTGCCGGCGCTGCTCGACTACCTCGGCGAAGAGCTGGAGAGCTACAGCCCGTTTCATCTGGACCCGACGGCACTGGAAGACCACGACCTGGCGCTGATCCTGCCCATGGGGCAACCCGACTGCGTTCAGGTGTTCTACCGGATCAACGAATACCAGGCCGATGTGTATGTACTGGATGAGTTCAATGCCTTGTGGCAGCAGCGTTTGCCTTATCACGATGAACAAAGCCTGTTGGTGCCACTGCAACGTTTCCTGCAATCGATCCAGTACCGACGCGATGCCTTGCTGCCGATGGATGCCGCCCAGCCGCTGAGCCTGGAGACTTTGTATTACCAGTTGTTGCCTTCAGGTACCGCACGGGCACGTCGGGTCGAAGCCCGGTCGGAGCCGCAAACGCCGGTCAACAAACCGTTCTATGACGTGCAGGCGATCGTCGGCAAAGCCGCACAAGGGCAGGTGCAGGTCACGTTGTATTGCAATCAGCGGGAGTTTTCGGAGCTGGAATATGGCGACCAACTGTTCAGTGTGGTCGCTGGGGAAATCGTCGAGCAGCGCCGCGAAGCTGAACGCTATCGCTGCTACATCACCGACCTGGACCTGTCGGGCCTGCTCGGTGATGGTCAGGGTTCAAGCCAGCTGTATCTGCGCTACAAGGCCGACCTGGAACGCGCACTGAACGAGGCGCTCGAGCAGGTCTGAGGGTTTTATTCCGGAAAGTCGCCGCCATTGGCCGGTTGCGACTCGACTGCCAGCAAGGTCAGTTTCAGGGTTTTGCCACCCGGCGCTGGCCAGTCAATGTGCTGACCGACCTTGAGACCCAGCAGGGCGCTGCCGACCGGTGCCAGAATGGAAATCTTGCCTTCGTCGGCGTTGGCATCCTTGGGGTAGACCAAGGTCAGGTGATAGTCCTTGCCGCTGCTCTCTTCACGGCAATGCACACGGGAATTCATGGTCACGACATCGGCTGGCACCTCTTCGTGACCGACCAGGGTATCGGCGCGATCCAATTCGGTTTGCAGCGCGATAACGCCCGGCAGCGTGTCATCCAGGCTGTCGATCAGGCGCTCCAGACGTTGTACGTCCAGACGGGTAAGGGTGATGGAAGGTGCGGTCATGATCAGGGCAGACTCCTTTCTTCTGCACGAAAAAAGCAAAACCCCGCCAGAAAAAGGCGGGGTTTTCACGAGCCTCGATGGGTTGAGGCGTCTCTGGACACTATCACAGCTCAATAAATATACAAGTGAGGGGCGGCGGACGGTTTTCCGCTCCTACAGTGAACTGGCGGCGGCCTTACGATTCGAGGCCTGCGCACAAATCACCCGCCGCCGCTCATCATCGGCCGAGCGCCATTCGCGAATATCTTCGACATGCCGAAAACACCCCAGACAAACCTTCTGTTCATCCAGCCAACACACACCGCTGCACGGCGAAGGCACCGCCGGGCTGACATTGCTGTAAAGCGGTTTGGGCGGACGAACGGGCGCAGGCTGGGTCACGTTCTCACAGACCTTCGAAGTCGAGTTCGACGTCGGCCTGCTGCTTGACGATGCGCTCAAGCATCTCACCGAGCTGCTCTTCACTTTTGTCACACATCCAGCGCTCGCTTTCTGCGTCGTAATCAAAGTGGAAGCCACCCGACACGGCCGCCAGCCACAGCTGACGCAGCGGTTCCTGACGACTGAAGATCAATTGGCTGCCGTTTTCGAACTTGACGGTGAGCACACCGGCCGAGCTCTCCAGATCGATATCCAGGCCACTCTCGTCAAAAATATCCTCCAGCGTCTGCTGGGTGGCATCGACCAGGTCGTGGAAACGGGCTTCGGTCAAACTCATTGCGGGAACCTCAAAAAGTGTCTACTCACGCTCAAGCGCCGCAAGATACGGCCGAGCCCCGGTGATTGCAAAGGATAACGTCCAAGCGCCGATCTGTGGGAGCGGGCTTGCATTAAACCGACGCACATCCGGCCAAGCCCCGCCGGACGGGAGGTGCGTCGCATAGGCAAGCTGCCGGGTGGCCGGTATACTCCGGCGCAATTAACGCATTTTCAAGGATTTCGCCATGAAGCGCCTGATCTCTTCCCTTGCTGCGCTCGTCGCGGTCGCCTGCCTTGTATCGGCCTGTGGTCAAAAAGGCCCGCTGTACCTGCCCGATGAAAATCAGGACCCTGCAGAGCAAGCCAAATCGTCGCAGCAGACTCCGTCGAAAGCACACAAGCACGACGTCTACTAAGGGAACGCTATGGACGCTTTTAACTACCGTGACGGTGAGCTGTTCGCGGAAGGTGTTGCCCTGTCCGCCATCGCCGAACGCTTTGGTACACCGACTTACGTCTACTCCCGTGCCCACATCGAAGCCCAGTACCTGGCTTTCGCCGATGCGCTGGCCGGCATGCCACACCTGGTGTGCTTTGCGGTCAAGGCCAACTCCAACCTGGGCGTGCTGAATGTCCTGGCGCGTTTGGGCGCCGGTTTCGACATCGTTTCCCGTGGCGAGCTGGAGCGCGTACTGGCCGCTGGCGGCACGGCTGACAAGATCGTGTTCTCCGGTGTCGGCAAGACCCGTGACGACATGCGTCGGGCGCTGGAAGTCGGCGTGCATTGCTTTAACGTCGAGTCCACCGATGAGCTCGAACGCCTGCAAGTGGTCGCCGCCGAGCTGGGCGTTCGCGCGCCGATCTCGTTGCGCGTGAACCCGGACGTCGATGCTGGCACGCACCCGTACATCTCCACCGGTCTCAAAGAGAACAAGTTCGGCATCGCCATCGCCGACGCCGAAGACGTGTACGTCCGCGCCGCGCAACTGCCTAACCTGGAAGTCGTCGGCGTCGATTGCCACATCGGTTCGCAACTGACCACCCTGCCGCCATTCATCGACGCCCTCGACCGCCTGCTGGGCCTGGTCGACCGCCTCGGCGATTGCGGCATCTACCTGCGCCACATCGATCTCGGTGGTGGTTTGGGCGTGCGTTATCGCGATGAAGAGCCGCCATTGGCTGCCGACTACATCAAGGCCGTGCGCGAGCGTCTCGACGGTCGTGACCTGGCGTTGGTATTCGAGCCGGGTCGTTTCGTCGTCGCCAACGCCGGCGTGCTGCTGACCCAGGTCGAGTACCTCAAGCACACCGAACACAAAGACTTCGCCATCGTCGACGCGGCCATGAACGACCTGATCCGCCCGGCGCTGTATCAAGCCTGGATGGACGTCACCGCCGTGCGCCCGCGCAACAGCGACGCTCGCGCCTACGACATCGTCGGCCCGATCTGCGAAACCGGTGACTTCCTGGCCAAGGATCGTCAACTGGCCCTGGAAGAAGGCGACCTGCTGGCCGTGCATTCGGCCGGTGCCTATGGGTTTGTCATGAGTTCCAACTACAACACCCGCGGCCGTGCCGCTGAAGTGTTGGTGGACGGTGATCAGGCATTTGAAGTGCGTCGCCGTGAGACGGTAGCCGAGTTGTTTGCTGGCGAAAGCCTGCTGCCGGAGTAAACCCATGCTGCTGCGTTTTACCAAGATGCACGGCCTGGGCAACGACTTCATGGTTCTCGACCTGGTCAGCCAGCACGCGCACATCCTGCCCAAGCATGCCAAGCAATGGGGCGATCGGCACACCGGCATCGGGTTCGACCAGTTGCTGATCGTCGAGGCGCCGAGTAACCCGGACGTGGACTTCCGCTACCGGATCTTCAACTCCGACGGCTCCGAAGTGGAACAGTGCGGCAACGGTGCGCGCTGCTTCGCCCGCTTCGTGCTCGACAAGCGCCTGACCGCCAAGCGGCAGATTCGCGTCGAGACCAAAAGCGGCATCATCGAACTGGACATCCGCAACGATGGTCAGATCAGCGTCAACATGGGCGCCCCGCGCCTGGTGCCGGCCGAGATTCCATTCGAAGCCCCGAGCCAGGCCCTGAGCTATCAGGTCGACGTCGACGGCACCACGGTCGAACTGGCCGCAGTGTCCATGGGCAACCCCCATGCCGTGTTGCGGGTCAGCGACATCAACAACGCACCGGTACATGAACTGGGGCCGAAAATCGAACATCACCCGCGCTTCCCGGCGCGAGTCAATGTCGGTTTTCTCCAGGTCATCGACCGGAACCGCGCGCAGTTGCGCGTCTGGGAACGTGGCGCCGGGGAAACCCAGGCCTGCGGTACCGGCGCTTGCGCAGCTGCAGTGGCTGCGATCAGCCAGGGGTGGATGGATTCGCCGCTATTGATCGACCTGCCTGGCGGGCGTCTGTCCATTGAATGGGCAGGCCCTGGCCAACCGGTCATGATGACCGGCCCGGCAGTGCGCGTATACGAAGGACAAGTGCGTCTTTGAGTGAGCCAAATCCATGACCGACAAGCCCCAGGTTCCCGCCCTACAGCCCGACGAATCCCCTTCCGAAAGCCTTGAGGCGGCGGCGATTGCCGCGTACCTGGAGGCTCATCCGGATTTCTTCATCGAGCACGAAGAACTGCTCCCGGCCCTGCGTATCCCGCACCAGCGCGGCGACACCATTTCGCTGGTCGAACGTCAGATGACGATTCTGCGCGACCGCAACATCGAGTTGCGTCATCGTCTCTCGCACTTGATGGACGTGGCCCGGGACAACGATCGACTCTTCGACAAGACCCGCCGCCTGATTCTCACGCTGATGGACGCCACCAGCCTGGAAGATGTGGTGATCAGCGTTGAAGACAGTCTTCGCCAGGACTTCCAGGTGCCCTTCGTCAGCCTGATCCTGCTGGGCGACAACCCGATGCCGGTGGGCCGCTGGGTGACGCATGCCGACGCGCAAACAGCCATCGGCGGCTTGCTCTCGGAAGACAAAAGCGTCAGCGGCAGCCTGCGTGAGCACGAACTGGACTTCCTGTTCGGCGAAGAACAGCGCAAGCAGATCGGCTCCACCGCCGTCGTCGCCATCAGCTACCAGGGCATCCATGGTGTTCTGGCCATCGCCAGCCGCGATCCGCAGCACTACAAGAGTTCGGTGGGCACGTTGTTCCTCAGCTACATCGCCGAAGTCATGGGCCGCGTGCTGCCACGGGTCAACAGCTCCCTGCGCTCGGTACGCTGACCATGGAACGACAACTGGACGCTTACTGCGAACACCTGCGCAGTGAGCGGCAGGTGTCGCCGCACACGCTGTACGCCTACCGCCGCGACCTCGACAAAGTGCTGGGCTGGTGCACCAAACAGAACATCGACAGCTGGGCCGCGCTGGACATCCAGCGCCTGCGCAGCCTGATCGCTCGCCTGCATTCCCAAGGTCAATCGTCCCGCAGCCTGGCGCGGCTGCTCTCCGCAGTGCGCGGGCTCTATCACTATCTGAACCGCGAAGGCCTGTGCGATCACGACCCGGCCAATGGCCTGGCACCGCCCAAGGGCGAACGCCGCCTGCCGAAGACCCTCGACACCGACCGCGCGCTACAACTGCTGGAGGGCGCGGTTGAGGATGACTTTCTGGCGCGTCGGGATCAGGCGATTCTGGAGTTGTTCTATTCCTCCGGCCTGCGCCTTTCTGAATTGACGGGGCTCAATCTTGATCAGCTGGATCTGGCTGACGGTATGGTTCAGGTGCTGGGTAAGGGCAGTAAAACCCGCCTGTTGCCAGTGGGCAAAAAGGCTCGCGAAGCGCTGGAATTGTGGCTGCCGCTACGAGCCATGACCAACCCGGCGGACGACGCGGTGTTTGTCAGCCAGCAAGGCCGGCGTCTTGGCCCCCGGGCAATTCAGGTGCGGGTCAAGGCCGCTGGCGAACGCGAGCTGGGGCAGAACCTGCACCCACACATGTTGCGACACTCCTTCGCCAGCCATTTGCTGGAGTCCTCCCAGGACTTGCGGGCGGTACAGGAACTGCTCGGCCACTCGGACATCAAGACCACCCAGATCTATACCCACCTGGACTTCCAGCACCTGGCGACGGTCTACGACAGTGCCCATCCACGGGCCAAACGCATTAAAGGCGATGATTCATGACCATCCAATTGATCACTTTCGACCTCGACGACACCCTGTGGGACACCGCCCCAGTGATTGCCAGCGCCGAAGCCATATTGCGTGAATGGCTGACCGAGCACACGCCGAACCTGGGCGCGGTGCCGGTGGAACACCTGTGGTCGATTCGCGAACGAGTGCTGAGCAACGAACCGAGCCTCAAGCACCGCATCAGTGCCTTACGTCGGCGGGTGTTGTTCCATGCGCTGGAAGAAGCCGGTTACGGGCATACCGACGCATCTAACCTGGCCGATCAGGGTTTCGAAGTGTTTCTGCATGCGCGGCATCAGCTGGAGATCTTCCCGGAGGTGCAACCGACCCTGGAAATTCTGGCCAATCACTATGCGCTTGGCGTGGTTACCAACGGCAACGCCGATGTGCGCCGACTGGGGTTGGCGGACTACTTCAAGTTTGCCCTGTGCGCCGAAGACATCGGCATCGCCAAACCGGATGCGCGACTGTTTCATGAAGCACTGCAGCGGGGCGGCGCGACCGCCGAAACAGCGGTGCATATCGGCGACCATCCTGGCGATGACATTGCCGGCGCCCAGCAGGCGGGGTTGCGGGCAATCTGGTTTAACCCGGCGGGCAAAGTGTGGGAAGCGGAGAAGGCGCCGGATGCCGAGATTCGTAGCCTGAACGAATTGCCGGGGTTGTTGGCGCGGTGGAATTCGGTTTCGTAGCGTCTTCGAGATCGCCTTCGGCCCACTTATCCTCACCCATGAAAAAGCCCGCAGCGACGGCGGGCTTTTTCAGCAAGCAAGAAGCAGGCGCTTAGATAGGCCGGCTGCCGTACTTGTTATCAGGCTTCTTGGGAGGATCGGCGACCACATTGGCCTCCACTTCCTGCACCTTGCCGCCCCGTGCCAGAAACTCTTCCATGGCCTTGGCCAGGGCATCGCGTTCCTTGTTCTTGGCTTCGACGCTCGGCAGCTCATCGACCGATACCGCAGCCTTGGCCTTGCCTTTGGCAGTCGGAACGGGCACATCACCACCGTCGTCTTCAGCGACGTCTTCTGCCGCCGCTTCAAGGCCTTCTTCGGTTTCGTCGTCGCCTACTTCGAGGTCGTCGTTTTCCAGATCATCGTCGCTCATGTTCTACCTCATGACTTGCGAAAAGCAGATTAGTTATAGCCCAGCTTTGCCGTCTGTCGACGGCTGCCGGAAAAAAATCAACCACCGCTGGTAACCAGCGGTTTTATGCCCCTTCACCGTGCACGGTGGCGAGGACTTTACGGGCACCGCCATGATCACGGTGCTCGCCCAGATAAACACCTTGCCAGGTCCCCAACGCCAGTCGGCCCGCCGAGATCGGCAAACTGAGCTGACAGCCAAGTACGCTGGCCTTGAAGTGCGCCGGGAGGTCGTCCAGGCCTTCGTCGTTATGCTCATAGCCGTCTGTTCCTTGTGGGATCAGACGATTGAAAAATCGTTCGAAGTCGCGACGTACCGCCGGATCGGCGTTCTCGTTGATGGTCAACGACGCCGAGGTATGCTGTAACCACAAATGCAACAGACCGACTCGATACGCCTTGAGTTCAGGCAAGCCGGCGAGTAATTCGTCCGTTACCAGATGAAAGCCTCGGGGCCGTGCTCGCAAGGTGATCAGAGTCTGTTGCCACATACTGTTCTCCGCACGTTCGGGGCGCATTCTAGCGCGCTCTGGAAAAAAACAAAGGCCCTAATATTCCTTCAATCGTGTAAGCCATTGGCCGCAGAAAAACGCCCGTCATAAACGCGACTGAACGTGTATGAAAAAACCTTTCAGCCCTTCCTTCACTGACAAATCCCGGACAAAAAAATGCCCGGCAAGCCGGGCAAATTTTTCATGCGCGTGCTTACAAGTTGTAGCCGCGTTCGTTGTGAAGCGCCAGATCGATGCCGACAGCTTCTTCTTCCTCGGTAACACGCAGCCCCATCACGACATCCAGGACCTTGAGGATGATGAAGGTGACGATCGCGGTGTAGATCACCGTGAAGCCCACGCCTTTGCACTGAATCCAGACTTGTGCACCGATGTCGGTGACGGTGCCGAAGCCACCGAGGGCCGGTGCCGCGAACACACCGGTCAGGATCGCGCCGAGGATACCGCCGATACCGTGCACGCCGAAGGCGTCCAGGGAGTCGTCATAACCGAGTTTACGTTTAAGGGTAGTGGCGCAGAAGAAGCACACCACACCCGCCGCCAGACCGATCACCAAGGCGCCCATCGGGCCCACGGTGCCTGCCGCCGGAGTGATTGCAACCAGACCGGCCACAACACCCGAAGCGATACCCAGTGCGCTTGGCTTGCCGTGAGTAATCCACTCGGCAAACATCCAGCCCAGCGCCGCAGCAGCGGTAGCGATCTGGGTGACCAGCATCGCCATGCCGGCAGTGCCGTTGGCGGCAGCAGCGGAACCGGCGTTGAAGCCGAACCAGCCGATCCACAGCATCGCGGCGCCCATCAGGGTGTAGCCAAGGTTATGCGGGGCCATCGGGGTGGTCGGGAAGCCTTTACGCTTGCCCAATACCAGGCAGGCAATCAGACCGGCCACACCAGCGTTGATGTGCACCACGGTGCCGCCGGCGAAGTCGAGCACGCCCCAGTCCCACATCAGGCCGCCGTTACCGGACCAGACCATGTGCGCGATCGGTGCGTAAACCAGAGTGAACCAGATGCCCATGAAGACCAGCATGGCGGAGAACTTCATCCGCTCGGCGAAAGCACCGACGATCAACGCTGGGGTAATGATGGCGAAAGTCATCTGGAAGGTGATGAAGACCGCCTCGGGGAACAGCGCCGCGGGACCGGTCAGGCTCGAAGGCGTGACACCGGCGAGGAACGCCTTGCCCATGCCGCCGAAGAACGAGTTGAAGTTGACGACGCCCTGCTCCATGCCGGTGGTGTCGAACGCAATGCTGTAGCCATAAATGACCCACAGAATGCTGATCAGACCGGTAATGGCGAAGCACTGCATCATCACGGAAAGAATGTTTTTCGAGCGAACCATGCCGCCGTAGAACAGCGCGAGGCCGGGAATGGTCATGAACAGCACAAGGGCTGTCGAGGTCATCATCCAGGCGGTATCGCCGGAATTGAGGACTGGGGCCGCCACCTCGTCTGCCGCCATGGCCAGGCCGGGCATTACGAGGGACAACAGGGCTCCTAGCCCTGCGATTTTACGCAGAGTCATATTGTTTTCTCCTGGGGCGTTGGGTTTGTGGCGGCTTAGATTGCGTCGGTATCGGTTTCGCCGGTACGGATGCGAATCGCCTGTTCCAGATTGACCACGAAGATCTTGCCGTCACCGATCTTGCCGGTGTTGGCGGCCTTGGTTATCGCCTCGATAACCCGGTCCAGATCCTTGTCGTCAATGGCGACATCGATCTTCACCTTGGGCAGAAAATCGACCACGTACTCCGCGCCGCGATACAGCTCGGTGTGACCCTTCTGCCGACCGAAGCCTTTGACCTCAGTAACGGTAATGCCCTGCACGCCGATCTCGGACAGCGACTCGCGCACGTCGTCCAGTTTGAACGGCTTGATGATGGCAGTGACTAGCTTCATGAAAACTCTCTCCCGAATTGGTGGACTTGCCCCAGGAAAACAAACCCGACTCAAGTCTAAGCGCAGTGCCTGGCTTTGTAACGCATCGTCGGCCTTACCTGCCCGTCCGACGCCAGCGAACCACTCCGCACGAAACTTCCCCCGTTCCGCTTGGCGCACTGCATTCGTCACAGCGACTGCATCAGTGCATGGGTCACCAGCGACTAAGCAGAAAGCTTGCCATCTATCCAAAACCCATTGATTTCAATACCTTGGCCGCTGCCAAAGCGCCTTTCGACCGATTGGCGCAACCGTTACGCACAACAACAGTGCGCGACTGCCCACTCGACTGCGCGAAAAGCGTGCATCGCAGCTGCCGAGATTGACTATAGACACTGCGTGATACACTGCCCGCCATTGTTGACAGGACATTTCCCATGCTCGCGCCCAAAGACTTCCTCGACGCCCTGAGCGGCACCGCCTCCCGCCTCTTCAGCGGCGACACCCCGCTGCCAAAAAGCGAAATCGAAAGCCAGTTCAAGGCTCTGTTGCAGAGCGGCTTCAGCAAGCTGGACCTGGTGAGCCGGGAAGAGTTTGATAGCCAAATGGTTGTGCTGGCGCGGACCCGGGCACGCCTGGAGGGTCTTGAGGCGAAAGTGGCGGAGCTGGAAGCGAAGCTCAATCCACCGACCGAGTAACCCCGCCGATCCCCTTTGACAATGGGGTCTATGTGGGAGCGAGCCTGCTCGCGATAGAGTCACCACGGTGTTCCAGCAGCCCCTCGCTGGAACGACCACCCCTGTAGGAGCTGCCGAAGGCTGCGATCTTTTGATCTTAAGCCCCGCAAACATCCCGGCAACTTCCTACAAAGATCAGCACCGCCGTCCGATAGCGTCGCAAAGCCCCGGCTCCTAAGCTCACCTGATGCTGAATGTCAGCACTAGGTTTGGCGACCTGGAACCAAGCTATGCACGCAACGTCATTCGATATCGGGTATTTCTCTCGATTCGTTATATGGCGGCTGTGTGTGGGAGACCTTCGGGTCTGCCGGTATTCGCTTGGCCGGTTCGCCAACCCGCACGCAGCTGCCACCTTTATTGTTTGGCGACGATAAGAGGCAGTCATCTATCAAGCGAATTTGGGCACTGCACTATGGACGAAAACTATCTGACACCACACATATTCACCCGCCACAAACTCCACCTCCACGCCCTCCTCCTCGGAAACCAACCCTGGTTCAGCGCCCGAGACCTCGGCCGACTCCTGCGCCTCTTCCTCGACGAACGCGCCGTCCGCAAACTCGACCCCGACCAACACCAAACCCTACAGATGCTCATCCATGGCACCGTCGAAAACACCCTGCTCATCAGCGAATCCGGTGTCTACGCATTACTGGTCTACCACTACTGCCCCGAATACCGAGGCCTGCGCGAATGGCTGACCCACGACGTGGTGCCGGCGCTCAGAGACGCCCAACAACCCACCTCAACAGAGCGCCCGATCCTGAGCCTGCTGAATTGGCCGGAAATGTCGTTGAGTTTGCTGCACTGGAATAACCAGCCGTGGATTCGATTGCAGGATGTTCCGCAGATCCTGCCAGATCGAGAACAGCCACAGCATTCGGTCAATGCGCCGTGGTGGAAACGTGCGTCGCGAATACTTCAGGCATTCTGAACGACAAAAAAACCCCACGTTCGTAGCGTGGGGTTCGTTCAGGAGCAGAGGATCAAGCACAGTGCGGAAGACGCTCAACCTGATCCCGGATCGCAGCCCCTCGTTCGATCTCGGCTTTTCGCAAATCGTATGTCGATTGCAGGTTCAGCCAAAACTCGGGAGTCGTGTCCAGGCAGATAGATAGCCTTAGAGCCATATCGGCACTGACACCTCGACGCTGAAGCACGATGTCGTTCACCGTAGGCGTCGAAACGCTCAACGCTCTGGCCAAGGCCGCAGCCGTAAGGCTCAGAGGCTCCAGGTATTCCTCTTTGAGGATCTCGCCAGGATGAACCGGGCGCATACCATTCTTAGTCATTACTCACCTCAGTGATAATCGACGATTTCGACATTCTCTGGCCCGTTAAGACCCCAAACAAAGCAAATTCGCCATTGAGCGTTGATGCGGATGCTGTGCTGACCTTTTCGATCTCCTTCCAGCGCCTCCAATCGATTGCCTGGTGGTGATCGAAGGTCCATCAGCACGGCAGCAGCATCAAGCATCGTCAGCTTTCGTTCCACGACACTCAGAATGGCTGACCACATACGGGTCTTTCCGTTGCGAAACAGGTACTCGGTCTCAGAACACTTAAAGCTAACGATCATAATTTAAAGCTTAACGTTATGCATTAATCTTGAGTGTATAACCTGAATTCACTTATGCAAACGCGGTGTTGCGATTCTTGGCCACCCTTTCAAAACTTTAGGAAAAAGACTACCTGCGCCCTTCAGAAGGCTTTCGAAATCCAGCCGGATCCTACAAAAACAAGCGCCAATTCCCATTGCATCAAAACCGTGTCCACCGCTTAAGCTGATTGACCAAAAAAACAATCTACAAAGCCAAAAGAGGTCGCTATGAAATCTAAAAAACAAAAAGCCAGACAGTTACTCGTCGCTGAACACCATGCTGAGGCACTCCGGTTAGCCAGGAGCGTATCGGTCAATCAACGCCGCTTTTTTGATGTCGCAGCTGCTCAGGGCAAAGAACTTGAACCGAGTGGCTGGCTTGCAGGCACGAGCCTGACGAAGCTCCCGAATTAGCTCACCAAAACTCGCAACATCCTGCGAAAGTTTCCTTCCCTTGCCGCCACGCTAAACCCTCACTCCCCGGCTACCCTTCAAAAACCGCAGGAAGCGGTTCCCTGTCAGCTCAAGGAACGACCATGTCCCTCTCCATCGTCCACAGCCGCGCCCAGGTTGGCGTGGAAGCACCCGCCGTTACCGTAGAAGTGCATCTGGCCAACGGCTTGCCGTCACTGACGATGGTCGGTTTGCCCGAAGCGGCCGTGAAGGAAAGCAAGGATCGGGTACGCAGCGCGATCATCAATTCAGGCCTGCAATTTCCGGCTCGGCGCATCACTCTGAATCTCGCCCCGGCGGATTTACCGAAGGACGGCGGACGGTTCGATCTGGCGATTGCCTTGGGGATTCTCTCGGCCAGTGTGCAGGTGCCGACGTTGACGCTAGACGATGTGGAGTGCCTGGGAGAGCTGGCGTTGTCGGGCGCTGTGCGGGCGGTTCGGGGGGTGTTGCCCGCGGCGCTGGCAGCGCGCAAGGCCGGGCGCACGCTGGTGGTGCCGCGGGCGAATGCCGAGGAGGCCTGCCTGGCCTCGGGGTTGAAAGTGATTGCGGTGGATCATTTGCTGGAGGCAGTCGCGCATTTCAATGGCCACACGCCCATTGAACCCTACGCTTCCAATGGTTTGCTCTACGCCAGCAAACCCTACCCCGATTTGAATGAAGTGCAGGGTCAGCTTGCGGCAAAGCGTGCTTTGCTGATTGCAGCGGCAGGAGCTCATAACTTGCTGTTCAGCGGACCGCCAGGAACAGGGAAAACCCTGTTGGCGAGTCGTCTGCCTGGCCTGTTGCCGCCATTGGCCGAGAGTGAAGCGCTGGAAGTCGCGGCGATTCAATCCGTCGCCAGTTGTGTGCCGTTGAGTCATTGGCCGCAGCGCCCCTTCCGACAGCCACACCACTCCGCTTCAGGTCCGGCACTGGTGGGCGGCGGCTCGAAACCGCAACCTGGCGAAATCACCCTCGCCCACCATGGCGTGTTGTTCCTCGATGAGCTCCCGGAATTTGATCGCAAGGTATTGGAGGTATTGAGAGAGCCACTGGAATCCGGCCACATCGTGATCTCCCGCGCCAAGGACCGGGTACGCTTCCCGGCGCGCTTTCAACTGGTCGCCGCGATGAATCCCTGCCCCTGTGGATATCTTGGCGAGCCGAGCGGCCGTTGCACCTGTACACCGGACATGGTTCAGCGCTATCGCAACAAATTGTCCGGGCCCTTGCTGGACCGCATCGACCTGCATTTGACCGTAGCCCGGGAAAGCACGGCACTGAACCCGATCAAAACCGGTGACGACACGGCCAGCGCTTCTGCCCTGGTCGCCCAGGCCAGGGAGCGTCAGCAACAGCGTCAGGGCTGCGCCAACGCCTTTCTCGACCTGCCAGGGCTACGCCAGCATTGCGCGTTATCCAAAGCAGATGAAGGTTGGCTGGAAAGCGCCTGCGAGCGACTAACTCTTTCGCTTCGTGCGGCTCACCGCCTACTGAAAGTCGCCCGTACCCTGGCGGATCTGGAACAAGTAGACGCTATCGGTCGCAGCCACGTAGCCGAAGCACTGCAATATCGGCCATCAGCACCCAGCTAGAGACGCAACAGGTTGGCATCGGATGCACCCATTCGTCCCAGGCGTCTTGCCGCGCGCCTGGTTTTTCGCCCAATGATGACATCAGCCTGGCAATAGCCCGGAGTAACAGGGTTAACGATAGACAGGATGACGGCGGCAGAGCTCCACCACCTGTTCACGCACGTGATGCCCCACCTTCTCGCTGTTGCCGTTTTCCAGGGCGTCCAGTACGTCGCACAACCAGCCCGCCAATTGTTCACATTCGATCACGCCGAAACCACGGGTGGTGATGGCCGGGGTGCCGATGCGCAGCCCGGAGGTCACGAACGGTGAGCGCGGGTCGTTGGGCACCGAGTTCTTGTTAGCGGTGATATAGGCATTGCTCAGGGCCGCATCGGCTTCCTTGCCGGTATAGGGCCTGTCGGACAGGTCGATTAGCATCATGTGGTTATCGGTGCCACCGGAGACGATCTTGTAACCCCGCTCTTGCAGCACGGCCGCCATGGCCCGGGCGTTGATCACCACCTGTGCCTGATAGGTTTTGAACTCGGGCCTCAGTGCTTCCCTGAAAGCGACGGCCTTGGCGGCGATCTGGTGCATCAATGGACCGCCCTGGACACCTGGGAATACCGCAGAATCGAGCTTTTTGTAGAATGCTTCGTCTTGCCCCTTGGACAAAATCAAGCCACCCCGTGGGCCCCGCAGGGTCTTGTGCGTGGTGCTAGTGACCACATGGGCATGCGGCAATGGGTCCGGGTATTCGCCAGCGGCGACCAGACCTGCGACGTGGGCCATGTCGACCCAGAAAATGGCCCCGACCTTGTCGGCAATGGCCCGCATGCGCGCCCAGTCTTTGTACCGAGAGTAGGCAGAAAAACCACCGATTAGCATCTTCGGTCGAGTTTCCAGAGCAATACGCTCCATCTCGTCGTAGTCGAGAAAGCCCGTCTCCGGGTCAAGGCCATAAGGAACGATCTTGTAATGACGGCCCGAGAAGTTTGAAGGATTACCGTGGGTCAGATGGCCACCTTGGGCCAGGTTCATGCCCATCACCGTGTCGCCGGGATTGATCAATGCCAGGAATACCGCGGCGTTCGCCTGGGCACCGGCATGCGGCTGCACGTTGGCGTAGTCGCAGTTGAACAGGGCCTTGACCCGCTCGATGGCCAGGCGCTCGGCCACATCGACATACTCACAGCCGCTGTAGTAGCGCTTGCCTGGATAGCCTTCGGCGTATTTATTGGTGAGCACGGTGCTCTGGATTTTCATCACCAGAGGGCTGGCGTAATTTTCGGAAGCGATCAGTTCGACGTGGTCTTCCTGACGATGTTCTTCGTTATGAATCGCCTCACACAGCTCGGCGTCGAATGCTTTAAGGGTCAGCGTTGAGTCGTACATCGGATTGGCTTCCTGTAGAGCTGGATCAAGATGTTAAGGGGAATGTCAGCGACGACTACTCATCACTTCCCGGATGGGCATCCGCGGTCGGCCAGTAGTAGGCATCCGGCATGGCACGTGCGCCGAAGATGGCCTGACCAACACGCACCACGGTGGCCCCCTCTTCAATGGCGACTTCGAAATCACCGGACATGCCCATGGACAGTTCCTCCAGCCCGACGCCCGCCGGGGCGCGCTGGCGCAAGCGCTCGCGCAGTTCGCGCAGCCGTACAAAGCAAGGGCGGACACGGAGCACGTCGGCCGAAAACAGCGCCAGTGTCATCAACCCACGCACCCGTAACGCCGAGAACGCCGGCAGGGCGGACAAAAAGTCCGCGACGGCTTCGGGCGCCAAGCCGTATTTGCTGGCTTCGCCGGAGGTATTGACCTGAACGAACACATCCAGCTGGCGCCCCTCGATGTGCAGGCGACGATCCAGGGCCTCGGCCACTCGCAGGCTGTCCAGCGCCTGAAACTCACTGGCAAAACGCGCCACCTGCTTGGCCTTATTGGTTTGCAGGTGGCCGATAACCGACCACTGCAAGTCGGCCAGATCGGCCATGGCCTGCGATTTGCGCTGCGCTTCCTGCACTTTGTTCTCACCCAGTAGCCGGCAGCCGGCAGCGTAGGCCAGACGCAGATGAGCTTCGTCAAAGGTTTTACTGACCGGCAGCAGGCGCACACTCGCCGGATCACGTCCAACCCGCTGACAGGCGTTCGCGATCCGCTGCTGCACGGCTGCCAGGTTGCGGCGAAAGTCCTCGACGCTGGTGGCCTGTGGGTAACGGCCATGACGCTCGTGCAGGGTGACGGTTTTTTCCAATTGATCAAACATCAGTGGGTGGCTCCTTTGGTCGTCACAACAACGTCGGCAGCCGGAATGACCATCGTCTCGCGACGCGGTAAGCGGCCATTGAGTAAGGCGTAAGCCGCCAGACCGATCAGCAATCCCCAGAACGCCCCACCAATCCCCAGCAAGGTGATGTTCGCGGCGGACGCCAGAAAGGTGATCAGCGAGGCTTCGCGGGTTTTGACGTCAGCCATGGCGCTGGCCAGGCTCGCGCCGATAGTGCCGAGCAGGGCCAGCCCGGCCAGCGTCGTAATGAAGGTGGCCGGTAACGCCATGAACACTGCAGCGAGGGTCAACCCGAAAATCCCTACGAGGATGTAGAACAGTCCCGCAGCAACCCCGGCGATCCAGCGCTTGGACGGATCCTCCGAGGCTTCTTTGCCGGTGCAGATGGCCGCCGTGATGGCCGCGATATTGAAGGCGTGAGAACCGAAGGGCGCCATTAGCAAGGAGCCCAGCCCTGTGACAGTCAGGATAGGATTAGCGCTGGTGCTGAAGCCATCGTTGCGCAGCACCAGCATGCCCGGCATGTACTGGCCGGTGAGCGTGATCAGGAACAGCGGCAGTGCCACACTGAGCAGTGCATTGATCGAAAACTCAGGCTGGGTGAATACCGGTGCCGCGAATTGCAGCGCCAGCCCCGACAGTTCTACACGGCCCTGCGTCAGAAGAAACGCCAGCCCCAGCACCAGAATGCCCACCACCGCGTAGCGCGCGGTAAAGCGCTTGAGCACAACGTAAGCGGCAATCAGCAACCCGACCAACACTGGGTCAAGACTCATGCCACCAAACGCGCCGATTCCGAACTGCAGCAAGATACCGGCCAGCAGGCCCGCAGCCACACCCGACGGAATCAGGCGGATGAGTTTTTCGAAGCAACCGGACAAACCCAGCAGCACGAAGGCGGCGGCCGAAATAATGTACGCACCCACCGCCTCGGCGTAAGGCGTGGTGGACAGCGCGACGACCAGAAAAGCCGCCGCGGGTGTCGACCAGGCGGTAATGATCGGCTCACGGCTCACCCAACTCAGAAACAGCCCGGTAATGCCCACGCCAATCGACACCGACCATACCCACGACGCCGTCAGCTCTGGGCTGAGCCCGGCCACTTTGGCGGCCTGAAAGACCAGGATGAAAGTGCCGCCATAGTTGACGATGACTGAAATCAGCCCGGCGACAATCGGATGCATAAGGTCCCGTAGACGCAGGGGCGATGGCAATGCTGAAGACGACATGATGGCTTTGCTCCTTGCAAAACGAGGTGCCTGTCCCGGATAAGGGCGGATTTATAACGTTGAAATGGCATGTTTTGCCCCTACACTTTCTCGCAGAAGGCCAGACCACTTACCAGACCGCTTGCTGTGACTGAAAGCGATCCCTGCCTCAGCCCGCGGGCAAAATTCTTCATGAAGTCGCTCAATGCATCGACCGATCACCGAGCGCAAAGGCAGTGACGAGGGGCGGATTCTACGGATAGACTGGCCTGCCTTTGCAGGCCAATTTAATAAGATCAGGCAGACCGCATGGCGAAAACGTTCGAGCTGGAAACGCTGAAAATGCGCCTCAACGATGTTGAGTTTCAGCTGTTGAATCTGCATCAGCGGATTCAGCGCGCACTGCGTGCATTGATCCTCGATGGCGCCCTTGCCCCAGGCTTGAAGCTGCCCGCGACCCGGGTCCTGGCCAAGTCACTCGGGATTGCCCGCGACACCGTTGAAAACGCCTACGTGCAACTGCACCGCGACGGTTTTATCGTGCGGCGCGAGGGGGCTGGCAGTTATGTCTGTGAAACGCTGGGCACCGAATTGCGCGGCGCAGCGCGCCGACGCATCAAGGCGCAGGAAGTCAAAAGCAGTCAGGCGGCACCGGGGGCGGGATTGAGCCAGCGCGGGCGGATGATCTTCGACAGTGGCGGCGTGAACGATCAGCAGGTAATCAAGGCGTTTGCGACCGGGCTGCCGGAAACCCGTACCTTCCCTACCGATGTCTGGGAGCGCCTGCAACGCCAGGTGATGAAGGACTATCGCGCCAACGTGCTGTTGCACGGCGACCCGCAAGGCGCCGAGCCGCTGCGCAAGGCCATCGCCACCTACTTGAACCTCGAGCGCGGGGCCAAATGCTCCCCCGACCAGATCATGGTATTGAGCAGCACTCGCCAGGCTCTTTTTCTGTGTGCGCAGTTGCTGGTGGACGCCGGCAAACCGATCCTGCTGGAAAACCCGGGTTACTATGGCGCCAAGAAAGCCTTTGAAACCGCCGAGACCAACGTTCTTCCCATCGATGTCGATGAACTGGGCATACGCACCGACCTGCTGCACGCCGACCGCAGCGGCGCCAATTGCGTTTATGTCACGCCTTCTCATCAATACCCCACCGGCGCAACCTTGCCACTGGAGCGTCGTCTTGAGTTGATCAACTGGGCAGCGGAGAAAGGCAAATGGGTCATCGAAGATGATTACGACAGCGAGTTTCACTACGACGGGCAACCGACCGCCTGCGTACAGGGTCTGGACAAGTATCAGCGTACGCTCTATATCGGCACCTTCAGCAAGACCCTCTACCCCGGTTTGCGAATGGGTTACATGGTACTGCCCCACGAGCTGATCAAGGCTTTTACCTACGCCCGCAGCATGATTGACGGCCATACACCCCAAATTCTGCAACTGACCCTGGCGCGCTTTATGGAGGACGGCCATTACAACGCCCACGTCCGAGCCATGCGCAAGCTGTATGCCGGACGCCGCTCCATCATGCTCGACACGATCGGTAAGTACTTGGACGGCATCGTTACCGCCTTGCGCCCTCCTGGCGGGCTACAAATTCCCTGCCTGCTGCACGATGGCTGGTCTGAAGAAAAAACCATCCGCCAAGCAGCCAGCGCGGGCGTTCAGCTTTCCGGTCTGAGCCGGTTGTACGCCGGTGAGGAGAAGAAACAAGGCTGGTTATTGGGTTACTCGTCGCTGACCGCTTATGAAATCGAAGCGGCCATGCTGCGCCTGGCCAATGCACTGAAAACCCGGTAGGGCATTTTGGGAGGGCTCGCGCGATTCACGTCACTGCTGACCAAACCTGGCTGGAAACGGCGTGTGAACGGCTGACCTTGTCGCTGAGGTCAGCCCATCGACTGCTCAAAGTGGCGCGCACCCTGGCGGACCTTGAGCAAGTCGATGGAATTACCCGCGAGCACTTGGCCGAGGCACTGCAATACCGGCCGAGCACAAATTAGCAGGCATCACCCCTTGGTGAGATCAACCAACGGCGTCTGCCGCACCTCAGTCTCCCGCCCGCCCTGAATTTCGCTCACCCGCTTCAACGCCTTATCCACAGCAGCCTTATCCGCCAACAAGCTGTAGCTGATCCCGAACTGCTTCTGTTCCTTAGGCCCAATCGTCGGCACCAGATTCAGTGGCCGCTGATACCGGCGGTTGTAGGAAAAACTCGTCCCCGGCTCCAGCCCCGTGACATAGCCCTGCCCTTGGGTATCGGTGTTCTTCCACAGGGAGAACACGGGCAGTGTTTGAGTATTGAAGCCGACCGAAACACCCAGGCTGCCGGCCTTGTTATGCAGCACGGTCAACGTATCGCCCTTGGCATCGGCATATGGCACCACGTTGTAGACCGTTTCGTCGTAGTCCTTGGTCGGTGCGCGGTAGGTTTGCCAGTCCGGCAGATCGCCTTTGGCCTTGTCGTTGAACGGCGACACCTGTTTCACCGGCGCGGCGAAACGGGCGCCCTGTTCCAGGAACGGAGTGCTGAAGTTGCTGTGGTACAGCGCCTGGTATTCCTTCGGATAGTCACCGTTGTTGGTCAGGGTGTCGTTGAGGGTGAACACTACGCTGCCGGGTTCGGTGACCAGTTCGGTCGCGACCGAGAAGTCGACTTTCTTGAACGCCTGCTCTTTCAGCTCGCCGCGCAGACTGATGGCGTACGGCGGTTTTTCATCGATGTGCAGGGTGACTTTGTTTGCAGGGATATTGGCGGCGCGACCGTGCAGGGTCAGCAGCTCGCCGTTATCCATGCCGGGATGGCCAACCCATTCGTAGCCACAGCGGGTGACCAGCTCATTGAAACCTTCCAGCCAGCCCAGGCCACCACGGCCGTTGAGTTCGATGAAGGACGGATTGACCACTTCCTTGACCGGCGAATCCCAGCCCATGCGCACATCGCCTACAGACGCCTGTAGGACGTTCATCCCGCGAGTCGGCACCACCGAGAGTTTCATCGTGCCATTATCGATGTCGACGATGCTGACACCCTCCTGCCGACCGCCGTGCAAGGTGCGCAGGGTCACACTGAAGGGTTTGTCGGTTTTTACGCCGAGTTGCTGGCTGGTGATCTGCCAGTTCTGGGCGGCTTTGTCGGTGTCGAGCAGGACGTAGTCCCAGGCCATGGCTTGGGAGGCAGCGGACAGTGCGCTGAGAGCAACGAAGAGTTTGAGCGGGGTCATGGCAGCAGCCTTTATTGGAGTTGTGCCATTTTTATAAACTTGAAGAAACGTTTCAGCAAGCATAAAAACCGAGATAGCGGCGCAAACACCAAAGAAAGACAATCGGATAGTTGATCCACAGGTTTGGGGGGAAATCGGGAACCGAGTCGATCCTTTCGCGGGCAAGCCCGCTCCCACATGCTCTCTAGCGTTCACAGATACTGTGTTCACCGCAGGTCCAAATGTGGGGCTTGCTCGCGAAAGCGGTTTCAGAGGCGACTCAACGAAACCGGTCAACCTCATGCCGCAAATCCGCCGCCAGTTTCTCCAGCTCTTTGGCAGTCACAGCCAGGTTCGATACCACTTCCCGTTGCTCACTGTTCGCCAAGGCAATGCTTTGCAGATTGCTGCTGAGCAAGGTCGCGGTGCTGCTTTGCTCTTGGGTGGCGGTGGTGATGGCGGCGAATTGCTGACCGGCCGAGCGACTTTGCTCGTCGATCCGTGCCAGGGCCGAAGCAACGTTGGCGTTGCGCGACAGGCCTTCCTGCATCAGCACGTTGCCTTGCTCCATGGTGCTGATGGCGTTGCCGGTTTCCTGCTGGATGCTTTGGATCATCCCGGAAATTTCGTCAGTGGCCTGGCGGGTGCGTGAGGCCAGGTTGCGCACCTCATCGGCCACCACCGCAAACCCACGGCCCTGCTCACCGGCGCGGGCGGCTTCGATGGCGGCGTTGAGCGCCAGCAGGTTGGTTTGTTCGGCGATCGCGGTAATCACCCCGACAATGCCGCCGATTTCCTGGGAGCGCTGCCCCAAGGTATTGATCACCGTCGCGGTGCTGTTCAGTGCACCGGCGATTTGCTCCAGGGATGAGGACGCTTCGTCCATCGACGTACGACCGATCTGGGTTTGCTGTGCGTTTTCCTGCGCCAGACGCTGGGTGTTGCTCATGTTATCGGCAATGTTCAGCGAGGTGGCGCTGAACTCTTCTACGGCGCCGGCCATGCTGGTGATTTCGCCGGACTGCTGCTCCATCCCTTCATAGGCGCCACCGGACAAACCGGATAACGCCTGGGCACGGCTGTTGACCTCACCCGAGGCTTTGCGGATGTGCTCGACCATGGTCGACAGGGCCTGGCTCATCTGATTGAAGGCGCGGGCAAGTTGGCCGATTTCGTCATTGCTCGACACGTTCAGGCGAACACTCAAATCACCAGCGCCCAAGGCTTCGGCCTGGCGCACCAAGTCACCCAGTGGCGCCAATTTGCTGCGCAGCAACCAGACCGCCGCCCCCACCGCCAGCAACATCGCCAGCAGACTGCCGATCGCCAATTGAATGCCGACGCTCCAGGTCACGGCGCGGATTTCGGTTTTCGGCATGCTCGCCACCACCGACCACGGCCCGCCTTCGAACGGTACGGCAACACTGTAAAAGTCTTGCGACTTGTCGTTCCAGAAGTCGCCTTTGCCCGGTGTTTTGGCCAGACCGACGATGCTCGAGACCGCCTGATCCAGTGCCTCCACACCGGCAATAGGCACCAGCCATTTGCCTTGTTCATCCAGCAATGCCAGCGAACCGGTCTGACCGATGCGGAAGCGTTTGAGGTTGGCGAACTGCGCGTTCTGCGCGTCGGTGTAATCGAAACCCACGTACAGCACGGCAATGACCTTACCGCTGCTGTCGCGTACGGGGGTGTACTGCGACATGTAGAAGCGTTCGAAAAGCAAAGCTCGACCCACATAGTTCTGCCCCGCCATCAAACGGGCGTAAGCCGGATTCGCGTGGTCGAGCAGCGTGCCAATGGCACGGCTGCCGTCTTGTTTGGTGACATTCGTGCTGACCCGAATGAACTCTTCACCGCTGCGCACGAACACGGTCGCGACGCCTGCAGTCATCTGCTTGAACTCGTCGACTTCGGCGAAGTTGTTGTTCAACACATCACTGCCCAGGTGCAGGCCCGGAGTCTGCACACCCGCCACAGTCACCGGCTCATCCGGATGCACGCTCAAACCGGCACTGAAGCGCTTCTCGAACAGGCCGGCCAGGCGCTGGGTGCTTTCACGCAAGGTGCCGTGAAAGGTGCTCAGCTGATCGGCAAGCAAGCGGGCCTCACTGGCCAGATGCTCTTCGCGGGTGGCGAGGTTGGCCGAGTCAAGCGAGCGCAGGGCAAATACTGTGCTGCCACTGATGACAATCGCCAGAATCACGGCAAGCGCAAGACCCAGCTGTGAGGCAATCCGAGCACGAGGTTGAGACATGACAGCTCCTGACCCAGTGGCCGGATCATTCTGACCCGTCGCACACTCGGCAAAATTTCTGATTGTGGGGAAAACATGGAACCTGCACGACGGTGCCATCAGCAGATTTTCGGCGGCAAAGCTGAATACTTGAGCAATTAACGGGGATATGGCTCAAGGCCGCCATTGCGGCGGCTCCATCGATTCAGCCCAGGCGTTCGACATCCGGTAATTCCATGGCCCGGACTTCGCCTTGCAGGAAATCACTGAGGCGGCGCAAACGCTCGCCGCCGGGGCGGGTTTTCGGCCAGACCAGGTAATAATGCTCACCACTGGCGACGGCCGTCGGCCACGGCAAACTCAGACGTCCCTGCGCAACATCCTCCGCCACCATCAGCAAGTCGCCCATGGACACGCCGTAACCTCGGGCTGCGGCGATCATGCCCAGCTCCAGCGTGTCGAACACTTGCCCGCCCTTGAGCGAGACTTGATCGGTCAGGCCCATGCGCTCCAGCCAGTTGCGCCAGTCACGACGGTCCGGCGTCGGGTGCAGCAACTCGGTACTGGCCAGGCGCGCAACGTCCCATGGTTGATCCTTCAGAAGATTCGGTGCGCCCACCGGAATCAGCTCTTCGGGGAACAGGAATGTCGCCTCCCAGTCCGGTGGAAAATGCCCGTTGCTGAGGATGACGGCGCAGTCGAAGGGCTCATGGTTGAAGTCCACCGTATCGATGTCCATCCAGGCGCTGGTCAATTGCACCTCGTTCCCCGGTCGCAGGTGTCGAAAACGACTGAGCCGCGCCAACAGCCAGCGCATGGTCAGGGTCGACGGGGCTTTCATGCGCAGGATGTCGTCCTCGGCGCGCAAGGTATTGCAGGCCCGCTCAAGGGCGGTGAAGCCTTCACGAATGCCCGGCAGGATCAGCCGCGCCGATTCGGTCAGTTGCAGGTTGCGCCCGCTGCGATGAAATAACCGACAGGCGAAATGCTCTTCGAGCGTACGAATGTGCCGGCTGACCGCACTTTGGGTGATCGACAGTTCTTCGGCGGCGCGGGTGAACGAGCTATGTCGCGCCGCCGCTTCGAATGCTCGCAGGGCATACAAGGGAGGAAGACGACGAGACATTGGGAAAGCTCCTATAGCGCGGTTGCCTCAACTTATCAGAAAGTCCCTGGCATGAGTTTTAATCATGCCACCCATCCTTTTTATCCCTTTGTGGAAACCCCGCAGAGCGCCGAGAATCGACGCTTCCTGTTCTCTCTGACAATCGAGCGTGATGATCATGCAGCATCCAGCGCGTATTGAACTCTGGGCCATCCTGCGGCTGGCGGGGCCGTTGATTGCCTCGCAGTTGGCGCACATGCTGATGGTCCTCACCGACACATTGATGATGGCGCGCCTGAGTCCCGAGGCGCTGGCCGGTGGTGGTCTGGGCGCAGCGACGTATTCGTTCGTGTCGATTTTCTGCATCGGCGTGATCGCCGCCGTCGGCACCCTGGTGGCGATCCGTCAAGGCGCGGGCGACATCATTGGCGCGGCGCGGCTGACCCAGGCCGGGTTGTGGCTGGCATGGTTGATGGCGCTGGTGGCGGGTCTGCTGCTGTGGAACCTCAAACCGGTATTGCTGCTGTTCGGCCAGACCGCAACCAACGTCCAGGCGGCCGGCCAGTTTCTGTTGATCCTGCCGTTCGCCCTGCCCGGCTACCTGAGCTTCATGGCGCTGCGCGGCTTCACCAGCGCCATCGGCCGAGCGACACCGGTGATGGTCATCAGCCTCGCTGGCACCGTGGCCAACTTCCTGCTCAACTATGCGTTGATCACCGGCATGTTCGGCCTGCCGAAAATGGGTCTGGTGGGCATCGGGCTGGTCACGGCGATCGTGGCCAACCTCATGGCGCTGGCGCTCGCGCTACACATTCGTCGGCATCCGGCTTACGACGCGTATCCATTGCGTCAGGGGCTGTCGCGGCCCAACCGTCAGTACTTGAAGGAATTGTGGCGCCTGGGCCTGCCAATTGGCGGGACCTATGCGGTGGAAGTCGGTCTGTTTGCCTTCGCCGCGCTGTGCATGGGCACCATGGGCAGTACGCAACTGGCGGCGCACCAGATCGCCCTGCAAATCGTCTCGGTGGCGTTCATGATTCCGGCGGGGCTTTCCTACGCGATCACCATGCGCATCGGCCAGCATTACGGCGCCGGGCAATTGCTTGATGCGCGGTTGGCCGGACGGGTCGGGATCGCCTTTGGTGCGGCGGCCATGCTCGGCTTTGCGATGGTCTTCTGGCTGCTGCCGCATCAGTTGATCGGTTTGTTCCTGGACCACAACGACCCGGCGTTTCGCGAAGTCATTAACCTGGCCGTGAGCCTGCTGGCGGTAGCGGCATGGTTCGAGCTGTTCGACGGCACGCAAACCATCGCCATGGGTTGCATCCGCGGGCTCAAGGATGCCAAGACCACGTTCCTGGTGGGTTTGGGTTGCTATTGGCTGATCGGCGCGCCGGCCGCCTGGTGGATGGCTTTCCATTTGAACTGGGGGCCAACGGGGGTCTGGTGGGGTCTGGCACTGGGACTGGCATGTGCGGCGGTGAGCCTGACACTGGCATTTGAGTGGAAGATGAAGGGGATGATTCGACGGGAGCCGTCGTCTCAAAGTTTCGAGGCTGTTCAGACCGAATGAAATCACCTGTAGGAGCTAGGCTTGCCCGCGAAGGCCGTTGCACGGTGAATCAGGCATACAGTGTGAAGCCGGGCAAGCCTCGCTCCTACAGGGGTCGTGGTGGCTGTTAAACCACGACTTCCAGTGCGGGCTGCTGGTTGCTGCCGAAGGTCAAATACTCAACCAGTTCCGCCAACGGCAACGGCTTGCTGATCAGATATCCCTGCACCTGATCGCAACCAAAGCCGCGCAACAAATCCAGTTGCTCCGGTGTTTCCACACCTTCGGCGACCACTTCGAGGTTGAGGTTGTGCGCCAGGTTGATCATCGCGTGCACCAGCTTGCGATTCTCTTCCCGTTCCTCCATGCCGCCGACAAAGCTCTTGTCGACCTTCAACAAGGCAATCGGTAGGCTGTTGAGGTGCACGAACGAAGAGAACCCGGTGCCAAAATCGTCCAGCGAGAAGCGCACGCCGAGGCGCCCGAGGGCGTCCATGGTCTGCTTGACCAGATCGCTGCGACGCATCACCGCGGTTTCGGTCAGTTCGAATTCCAGCCATTGAGCCTCGACGCCTCGCTCGGCAATCAGCCGGCTCAGGGTCGTCAGTAATTGGCTGTCCTGAAACTGCCGGAACGACAGGTTGATTGCCATGTGCAGCGCCGGCAGACCTCGTTCGCGCAACGCTTGCATGTCCCGCAGGGCCCGGGAAATCACCCAGTAACCCAGCGGCACGATCAAGCCGCTTTGCTCGGCCAGTGGCACGAATTCGCTGGGGGGCAGCAAGCCGCGCTCGCCATGACGCCAGCGCACCAAGGCTTCGAGGCCGACGATCTGGCCGTCCTCAAGGTTCAGTCGTGGCTGGTAATGCAACTCCAGCTCATCGCGACGCAAGGCCCGGCGCAGCTCGCTTTCAAGATCGGCGATGCTGCGGGCATTGCGATTGATCCGTTCGTTGAAGATGTGAAAGGTGCAGCCCTGAGTGCTCTTGGCCTGCTGCATGGCGATGTGCGCATGCCACATCAACGGGTCGGCACCGGCCTGGGCTCGTGCGTGGGCAATGCCGAGGCTGGAACCGATCAACAGGCTTTCGCCGTCGATCCAATAGGGTTCGGACAGGGCTTCGGTAATACGTTCAGCCATCCATTCGGCGCGCTGAGGGGCGCGGCGAGTGTCGATTAGCAGGGCGAACTCATCGCTGCCCAACCTAGCCAGTTGATCGCCGGCCTCCAACTGGCTTTTCAGCCGCGAAACCACCTGCAGGATCAACCGGTCGCCGGCCTGATGCCCGAGGGCGTCATTAGCGTGTCGAAAATTGTCGAGGTCGAGGTGACCGAGGGCCAGGCCCCGGCCATCGTTTTCAGCCAGACGCGCCGCCAGCAAGGTCTGGAAACCCTGGCGGTTGGCGATACCGGTCAACGGATCCTGTTCGGCCAGGCGCTGCAAGGTGTTTTCCAGCACGCCGCGTTCACGCACATGGCGCAGGCAGCGGCGCAACATGCCAGGATCCAGCAGATTGCGCACCAGCCAGTCGCTCACACCGTCGGGTGGCGCCAGCGGCTCGTGTTCGAGCAGCAACACGGTCGGCAGGTTGCAACGGCCGGGGGCTGGCTGGAGAGCGGGAATCGTCAATAACACCGCGCTGCGGTTGTCATCGAACAGGCTGCTGACCGACTCCCAGCTCGGCGCGCTGAGCAGCACAGCCGAACTCCCCATCGGAGCCAGACACTCGCGCAACAACGCTGCCCACGCTGGCTCTTCGGCCAACAGCAGCAAACGCAAGGGTTCGACAGGCGTAGACAAGCTAGCTCCCTAGACTCTGCAAAGATGTAGGCGGCGGGCATTATGCCGCGCGGATAACCAATGACCAAATGACATCGGTTATCAAACACGGGTTTTGCGTCTCGAATAGGAACATTAGACGCAAATTCACTACGCATCCTGCGTGAAAGTATCAAAACCGGCAAATAGAGATCGCGTGTTGCGTCACAAGTCGGAGAGAGCAGCACAATTCGCTGAGCCTGTTAAAATGCCGGCCCATTTCGCTAATGACTCCCTGATTTCGTATGTCCCGACTCAATCCCCGGCAGCAAGAAGCCGTGAGCTACGTCGGCGGCCCTCTTTTGGTGCTCGCCGGCGCAGGCTCCGGCAAGACCAGCGTGATCACCCGCAAAATTGCGCATCTGATCCAGAGCTGTGGCATCCGCGCCCAATACATTGTCGCCATGACCTTTACCAACAAGGCCGCGCGCGAGATGAAGGAACGGGTCGGCACCCTGCTCAAGGGCGGCGAAGGCCGCGGCCTGACGGTCTGCACCTTCCACAACCTGGGCCTGAACATCATCCGCAAGGAACATGTGCGGCTGGGCTATAAACCGGGCTTCTCGATTTTCGACGAGACCGACGTCAAAGCCCTGATGACCGACATCATGCAGAAGGAATACTCGGGCGACGACGGCGTCGACGAGATCAAGAACATGATCGGCTCGTGGAAAAACGACCTCATCCTGCCACCCGAAGCCCTGGAAAACGCGCGCAACCCCAAGGAACAGACCGCCGCCATCGTCTACACCCACTACCAGCGCACGCTCAAGGCGTTCAACGCGGTGGACTTCGACGACCTGATCCTGTTGCCGGTAAAACTGTTCCAGGAACACGACGATATCCTGGAAAAATGGCAGAACAAGGTCCGCTACCTGTTGGTGGACGAATACCAGGACACCAACGCCAGCCAGTATTTGCTGGTGAAACTGCTGATCGGTAAACGCAACCAATTCACCGTGGTGGGCGACGACGACCAGTCGATCTACGCCTGGCGCGGCGCCCGTCCGGAAAACCTGATGCTGCTCAAGGACGATTACCCGTCCCTGAAAGTGGTCATGCTCGAGCAGAACTACCGCTCCACCAGCCGCATTCTGCGTTGCGCCAACGTGCTGATCGCCAACAATCCGCACGAGTTCGAAAAGCAACTGTGGAGTGAGATGGGCCACGGCGACGAAATCCGTGTGATCCGTTGCCGCAACGAAGACGCCGAAGCCGAGCGCGTGGCCGTGGAACTGCTGACCCTGCACCTGCGCACGGATCGGCCATACAGCGATTTTGCGATCCTGTATCGCGGCAACTATCAAGCCAAGCTGATCGAGCTGAAGCTGCAGCACCACCAGATTCCGTATCGCCTGTCCGGCGGCAACAGCTTTTTCGGACGTCAGGAAGTGAAAGACCTGATGGCCTACTTCCGATTGATCGTGAACCCGGACGACGACAACGCCTTCCTGCGGGTGATCAACGTCCCACGCCGGGAGATCGGTTCGACCACGCTGGAGAAGCTGGGCAACTACGCCACCGAGCGAAAAATCTCGATGTACGCCGCCACCGACGAAATCGGTCTGGGCGAGCATCTGGACACGCGCTTCACCGATCGCCTGTCGCGCTTCAAGCGTTTCATGGACAAGGTCCGCGAGCAGTGCGCCGGCGAAGACCCGATCTCCGCCCTGCGCAGCATGGTCATGGACATCGACTACGAGAACTGGTTGCGCACCAACAGCTCCAGCGACAAGGCCGCCGATTACCGCATGGGTAACGTCTGGTTCCTGATCGAGGCGTTGAAGAACACCCTGGAGAAAGACGAAGAAGGCGAGATGACCGTCGAAGACGCCATCGGCAAACTCGTTCTGCGCGATATGCTGGAACGTCAGCAGGAAGAGGAAGACGGTGCCGAAGGCGTGCAGATGATGACCTTGCACGCCTCCAAGGGTCTGGAATTTCCGTACGTGTTCATCATGGGCATGGAGGAGGAAATTCTCCCGCACCGCTCCAGCATCGAAGCCGACACCATCGAAGAGGAACGTCGCCTGGCCTACGTCGGGATTACCCGAGCGCGTCAGACGTTGGCGTTCACCTTCGCCGCCAAGCGTAAGCAATACGGCGAAATCATCGACTGCGCGCCCAGCCGTTTCCTCGATGAACTGCCTCCGGACGACCTGGCCTGGGAAGGCAACGACGACACCCCGACCGAAGTCAAAGCGGTTCGCGGTAATACCGCATTGGCGGACATACGCGCGATGTTGAAGCGCTAGAATTGCCTACTTTCTAACCGAACACTTTTTACAAGCTAGGCGCCCAAGGCGCCAGTAGAGGAAAGCTTCATGGAAGCACTGCACAAGAAAATTCGCGAAGAAGGCATCGTGCTTTCCGACCAGGTTCTGAAAGTCGACGCCTTTCTGAACCACCAGATCGACCCGGCCCTGATGAAGCTGATCGGCGACGAATTCGCCACGCTGTTCAAGGACTCGGGCATCACCAAGATCGTCACCATCGAAGCCTCGGGCATCGCCCCGGCGATCATGACCGGCCTGAACCTCGGCGTGCCGGTGATTTTCGCCCGCAAGCATCAGTCCCTGACCCTGACTGAAAACCTGCTGTCGGCGACCGTTTACTCGTTCACCAAGCAGACCGAAAGCACGGTGGCGATCTCTCCGCGCCACCTCACCAGCAGCGACCGCGTGTTGATCATCGACGATTTCTTGGCCAACGGTAAGGCCTCGCAAGCGCTGATCTCGATCATCAAACAGGCCGGCGCGACCGTTGCAGGCTTGGGTATTGTGATCGAGAAGTCGTTTCAGGGTGGCCGTGCGGAACTGGATGCCCAGGGTTATCGGGTTGAATCGTTGGCTCGCGTTCAGTCGCTGAAGGATGGCGTTGTAACCTTCATCGAATAAACCGCCACACCGCAAAAACCAATGTGGGAGCGGGCTTGCTCGTTCCCACATTAAACCGCGTCTGCTTGGACAACGCGGTCAGCTGTGGGGCGAGCTTGCTCCGGGCGGCGTTCCGACGATAAACGATAGCGCGGCAATTCAGCTATTACTTGGACACTTCGGTTTCAAGCCTTTGGCAAGTCCATCCTGTAACCCGCCCCAGGCGCTCCTTCATGCATCGCCGCTTGAATGTCCGCATACAAGGCGTTCGCCTCAGCGGTGGTGATTGATCGCGAACAATCGCGCAGCACCACGCGTAAAAGCACATTTTCCTGGCCCGGCAGCAGCCCAAGCCGCTCAATTGCCTGCGCGGGTAATTCCGAGAACTCCCACCGTCCCTGGACTTGCATCTCCTCGATCCAGTCAGAGCAGTCGCCGGCCGCCTGCAACATTCTTTCGGTCAGCACTTCCTCGCTCAGGCCCGGCGTTACCGCCAACGAAATGTCACGAGCAATCGACGGCAAACGAGATACCGCCGTCCATGGATTCAGATCATACATCTGCGCCTGCACTCGCACGTTCTGATCGCGCAGCAAGCGAATATCCGGAATGCCTTTTCGCAACATCGTCAGGCGATCCAGCCCCATCCCGAGCGCCAACCCTCCATGATGCAGCGGGTCTATGTTCAAGCGCTCCAACAAAGACCTCGCAATACGACCACACTCCAGCACCTCAACCGGAGCCCCATCATTCAAGACATTCACTTCGATTCCGCCTTCCGTGTAGTGATGCGGACTATCACTGTAGACCCAACGTTTATCAGGAACGGCGGACTTAAGGATATCGCCGACCAAACGCAACAGATGTTCGTGCGTTGCCAGTTCCGGATCACCCAGCACCCAAATATCCATTTGATGCGGTTCAGCGCAATGCCAACGATCCCGACTATCACGACGGAAAGTAATACCTGGTGCTGCCAGCAATATCGTCTGCCCCGGCTGCCGCACCTGAGCCGCTCGCTGAAGCGCTGCCGGAATCTGGCTGGTGGTTTGTGTTCGCAACAGCGAGCACTCATCGACCCAACGGGTGTGTTCACTCCCGAGCGTAACCTCTGCCGGGTCATAACCGAGCAAACCGTAATTTTCTTCAGCAGACACAATCCTCGGCCCGGTTTGTATCTGCGCTTGGGGCCAACCTTTTTCAGAGAGTCCTTGGAGAATTTCATTTAGCAGCAGTCGGACGGCGTGGTCGGGATCATTAGTTTCGGTTAGATCAACCAGTAACAGGGCCTGATGGACAGAAGTATCTGTCAGGTATTTCTTTGATGCGCGCACTATATAACCCTCAATCTACAGTTGAATATCGAGCCAGAAAAGCAAGCCCATAAATAAACTTAACGACAAACGATCAACTACCACAACAAAAAAAATGGCAGATATCGGATTTTCAGAACAAGACTACAGATGCACCCCACACAAATAACCGAATTAAACCTTCCGAAAACCTTGGCCGATAAATTTATTCTAAAAATCGCCCAACAAATCATTTAACACATTAGAAAATTCTGTATTAATCATTCCACTCCCAAGAAATTCAGGGAGAAAAACCAAAAAATGAAAAAGGATGATCAGATGAAAAATGAAAAAATCGTCAAAGAAAAGCTTAACCGGATCACTTCTGGTCCGGATAATTTTGGGTGGGCTCCGTTGGCTTGGGCTCACACAGAAGAGTAAATAATACCAATGTGCGGCAAGCATTTTTGCCGCACATTGGAAAAAAACAGGAGGATTTTATGTCACCACCGAATAGGATATCGACACTCTTCGGCCATGAGGAATTATCAATCATTGCGGACTCAGAGGACTTCCTCAGAGAATGTGCGCTTCTAGGGTTCAATACGGCCAATATTTCAAAGCTAGAGAAATTACCAAAAAACAGTATTGTTTTTTCTTTTAGCAACGACGCTGCAAAAATGACGTTTGAGCTAGCAAAAAACACGGAGAGCAAGAAAAGCGTTTTCTGCGCAACTCAAGTGTTCGAGCCCACTGTAGCTGCGGCGCTTTATAGCCTGAAGCTTTTGCTGAGCTGCAATTTTGAACATGCCTTATGTACACAGCGATCCGTGTTAAACATGCTCAATTCAAATGAGTCATTTCTCCTGTCTGGTAACGACGCCGATGCGCAGGTCTCGGTTTCTCCGCACGCCCAGCCTTACGCACTACTTGCCGAAGACGTGTCTCACGATTTTGTTCAGTCCGTGGCAGAGTTTTTTGAAGTTCATTACGCACACATGAACCCACAGGAGCCCTGTCCGTTTTCTTTTACCGGCACATTAAAAATCGCGGGAATATTAACAGTACTTAGAAAACCTAATCCGATACTGCCAGAGGGTTTGAAAACCTCTATTAGATGGCTGAGTGATCGAATTTCGGAAGAAGGTGCACTCTTATCAATAAAAGACAACACCATCACTTCACTAAAGGTAAAAAATGAGGAGCACATAAAGCTTCTGGATCTTGCGGCTGGTTCTCGTGGACTTCAACTGACGGAGTTCGCCATCGGGGTAAACGAGGCTATCGCATCAAATATTGATTACAAGATCAACTCACAAATGAATGAAGGCATCAGCGGGGTTCATTTAGCCATTGGTGATGGATCTTCCGGTTACCACATAGACTTCCTTAGCCCTTCCGTGAACGTAAACCCAATACACTAGTTAATTCAGTAGCAACCCGATAACGTTAAAAACATCTGTTCTATATCTCTGTCGCAACAACGCCTGCGCATGTGCGCCCCCCCTGCGTTGCTGAATACATCGCTATCGCGGGCAAGCCCACTCCTACTTTGGATGTTCGCCGGACACAAAATTTGTGTTCTCTGGAGATCCGAATAGGGGCGAGCCTGCTCGCGATGAACGATTACACGGTTTCCCGCTGGTTACTTGGACACCTTGACGTTATCCAGCATCCTATTCACTGCCAGTTCCGCCAACATGATGACTCTAAACACCTTTAAACAGGCACTTCGAGCTGACTCCTATATCGCGGGCAAGCCCGCTCCCACAGGTTTTTGTGGTGGCCGTTACTGCACAGTGGCCTTCAGGCCAGTGAGCAACAACCGCTGAAACAAATCCTCTTTCAACCCCTCCGGCTTCGTCAGCTGCATCCGCTCCAGATGCACGGGAAACTCCGAAGGCTCCGGTGCATCCAGCGCCGCCTTGCCCAGCTCCAGAATCTCCGTGAGCTTGAACTTGCTCTTCAACCAGTTCAGCGCCCGCAATAAGTCCCGTTCCTCAGCGGTGAAATCACAGCCCAGCGGATACTCCGGAAACAGATTCGAATGCCGCGCCTGAATGGCCTGCAAACGCTGTGGGCTGTTGTCGGCGAAACGCGGATCGAGTCGGAAATGCTTCGGCAATTTGCCAACGCTCTGCGCCTGCTCGATCAGTCCCGACTGGAAACGTGAGTCGCTGATATTCAGCAACGCCTCGATCACTGCCGCATCGGTCTTACCGCGCAAATCGGCGATGCCGTACTCGGTGACGACGATGTCCCGCAGGTGCCGTGGGATCGTGCAGTGGCCGTATTCCCAGACGATGTTCGAACTGACTTCACCGCCCGACTCGCGCCAACTGCGCAGCAGCAGGATCGAACGCGCGCCTTCCAGCGCATGGCCCTGGACGACAAAGTTGTATTGCCCGCCGACGCCGCTCAGCACCCGCCCGTCTTCAAGTTGATCGGCCACGCCGGCGCCGAGCAGGGTCATGGTGAAGACAGTGTTGATGAAGCGCGCATCGAGGCGCTGCAAGCGTTTGAGTTCTTCCTGACCGTAGAGCTCGTTGATGTAGCTGATGCGGGTCATGTTGAATTCGAGCCGTTTGCCTTGGGGCATCTCCCGCAGGCGTTCATAGAAACTGCGCGGCCCGAGGAAAAATCCGCCATGCACGCAGATCCCGTCGGTTTGTGCGGTCTCATCCAGCGTGCCGGCATTCGCCTGTTGCTGGGTCGGCACGTCCGGGTAAACCTTGCGCCGCACGATCCCGGCATCCGCCAACACCAGCAAGCCGTTGACGAACATTTCGCTGCAACCGTAAAGGCCCTTGGCGAACGGTTCGATGCCTCCTTCGCGCTCAATCAATTGTGCCCACTGGCTGAGATTCAGATCCGCCAGCAACGCCTTGTAACCGTCACTGTCAGCCTGCCGCGCCAGCAACGCTGCCGTCAGGGCATCGCCCATGGCGCCGATGCCAATCTGCAAGGTGCCGCCGTCGCGCACCAGCGTGCTGGCGTGCAGGCCGATGAAGTGATCCTGGAAACCCACCGGCATGTTCGGCGTGGAAAACAGCGTGGTGCTGTCCTTCGCGTCAATCAGCAGATCGAAGGTGTCGATGCCGATTTCCGCATCGCCGGGCATGTACGGCAACTCGTTGTGCACTTGCCCCACCAGCAGGATCGTCTCCCCCGCCGCCCGGCGTTTGGCGATCATCGGCAACAGGTCGAGGGTAATGTCCGGGTTGCAGCTCAGGCTCAGGCGATCGGGATGCTCGCTGTGGCTGGCGACCAGTTGTGCGACCAGGTTCAAACCGGCGGCATTGATGTCCCGAGCGGCGTGGCTGTAATTGCTGCTGACGTAATCCTGCTGGGCCGATGCGCTGTTAAGCAGGCTGCCTGGTTGCAGGAAGAATTGATGGACGTGAATGTTGGTCGGCAGGCTGTCGCGATGCAGGTCGGCGAGGAAATCCAGTTCCGGGTAATCGCCGAACACCCGCTCGACGAAGGGTTCGAGGAAGCGCTTTTGCAAACCATCGCCCAAGGGCGGGCGTCCAAGGCACAGGGCGGTGTAGACCGTCAGCTGCCGCTCGGGCAGTTGCGCGATGCGTTGATACAGCGCGTTGACGAAGTGGTTGGGTTTGCCCAGCCCCAGCGGCAGGCCCATGTGGATATGCGCCGGCAACCGTGCCAGGACGTCATCGACCGCCTGCTCGATAGAACACAACTGCACCATCTGATCCTCCCGCCCGCTCCATGAATTGGGGTTGGATCGAGCTTGCCGGGTCTTTGCTGCAAAGAATAGCCTCAGGCAAATCGCAGGCACAAAAAAGCCGCTCGAAAGCGGCTTTTCGCTGAAAATGAAGGCTTATTTCAGGCCGGACATCTTCTGAATGGCGCCCTTGAGATCGCCATCAGAGCAGTCGGCGCAGGTGCCTTTGGGTGGCATCGCGTTGATGCCGGAGATTGCTTTCGCCAGCAAGCCGTCAAGACCGCCTTCTTTCTTGGCGCGCTCGCCCCAGGCTGCAGCATCACCGATTTTCGGTGCACCCAACAGGCCGGTGCCGTGGCAAGCGTTGCAATGTTTTGCAATCACTGAGTCAGGGGTTTTGGCATCACCGCCACCCGCAGAAGCAGCGACTTCCATCCCCTTGCACTCTTTGCCCTGCACACAGACCTGGCCGACTGGTTCAAGACGTTTAGCAATATCGTCGTTGGTCGCTGCTTGTGCGCTGACTGCCCAAAGGGCCAATACGGTTGCTGGTACGGCCAGCATTTTCATAATTAGATTCACGCGTTCACCCTCAATGGTGGCTAGTCACGCCCACGGCCACGGTTCGCAGGCGGGCGCAAGTATAGCGGTAAGCCCGCCACACTGAAACAACCCCAAAGTCGAAGGGGTCTTGTCGTGGGATGGGAATACAGCATGGGCGTCTCCACAATCCGGGCAGGACGCCTCTTCTCTTAGAAATTCGCTGGGGTAGCTGCGCTGATTAGTCGCGCCGGGGCATCGAACGGATTGCGGAAGCGATGCGGCTTGGTACTTTCAAAGTAGTAGCTATCGCCAGCTTCGAGCACAAATGTTTCGAGCCCGACCACAAGCTCCAGTCGCCCCTCCACCAGAATCCCGGTTTCCTCGCCCTCATGGGTGAGCATCTCGTCACCGGTGTCGGCGCCTGGCGGGTAGATTTCGTTGAGGAATGCGATAGCCCGGCTCGGGTGAGCCCGGCCGACCAGTTTCATGGTCACTGCCCCATCGGAAATATCGATCAGCTCGTGGGCTTTGTAGACGATCTGAGTCGGTTTTTCCTGCAGGATTTCTTCGGAAAAGAACTCGACCATGGACATGGGAATCCCGCCCAGTACCTTCCTCAGCGAACTGATCGAGGGGCTGACGCTGTTCTTCTCGATCATCGAAATGGTGCTGTTGGTAACACCCGCGCGTTTGGCGAGCTCACGCTGGGAAAGACCTTTGAGCTTACGGATCGATTGCAGTCGTTCACCGACGTCCAATGCTGGAGCCTCCAGGGATTCAGGTTGCAGGAATATTGAGCGTTATCATGGCGACAGCGTTCAGTATTTACAACACTTGGGCCTGAATCCAGTTGGGCGAAGCGACTTTCGGTCGGGCACGTGATTCGTCAGGCCCCGGAATAGAGCCGCGGCACTCGACGCAGGTTGCAGAAGATCTGGTAAGGAATCGTGCCCGCAGCCGTCGCAACGTCACTGGCGAGGATGTTTTTACCCCACAACTCGACGGGCGAACCAAGACCGGCTTGCGGCACGTCAGTCAGGTCGACGCAGAGCATGTCCATCGATACGCGACCAATCAACTGGCTGCGCTGCCCGGCGACCATCACGGGCGTACCGGTCGGTGCCTGACGCGGGTACCCGTCGGCATAACCCATCGCCACCACGCCCACGCGCATCGGCTTGGGTGTGATGAATTTTGCGCCGTAACCAATCGGCTCGCCGGCCGGCAGTTCACGCACGCAAATCACTTTCGATTCCAGGGTCATCACCGGTTGCAGGCGGGACGCCACGGCATTGGCCTCTTCGAAAGGCGTCGCGCCGTAGAGCATGATGCCCGGGCGCACCCAATCGCTGGGAATCTGCGGCCAACCGAGCACCGCCGGCGAATTACGCAGACTGATTTCGGCCGACAACCCCTGACGCGCCGCCTCGAACACCGCGACCTGCTCGGCGCTGGCCTGGCAGTGCAGCTCATCGGCGCGGGCGAAGTGACTCATCAGCACGATCTTCGCCACTTTGCCGCTGGCCAGCAGCCGTTGATAGGCCGCCTGGTAATCCGCCGGGTGCAGGCCAACCCGATGCATGCCCGAGTCGAGCTTGAGCCAGACCGTGATCGGTTTGCTCAGCGCGGCTTGTTCGATGGCTTCGAGCTGCCACAGCGAATGCACCACGCACCAGAAGTCATGCTCGACAATCAGCGACAGCTCATCGGCTTCGAAAAAACCTTCCAGCAGCAAAACGGGTGCACGAATGCCGGCTGCACGCAGGTCCAACGCTTCTTCGATGCACGCCACGGCAAACCCGTCCGCCTCGGCTTCCAGCGCCTGGGCGCAACGTACCGCGCCATGGCCATAGGCATCGGCCTTGATCACCGCGAGGGCACGGGCACCAGTGACTTCACGGGCGATCCGGTAGTTGTGGCGCAGGGCTTGAAGGTCGATCAGGGCACGGGCTGGACGCATGGCGGCAGACTTCTAGTCGGTCATTTGAAAAAAACCGGCGCTGGCTGACAGCGTGAACCGCCAACAGCGCCGGGAGAGGGATCTTTCTGGCTGAGCGTTATGGCAGCGCGGCAACAACCGACAGCTCAACCAGGATTTGCGGTTCGCACAGCTTCGATTCAACGGTAGCGCGGGCCGGGGCGACGCCTTTTGGCAGCCACTGGTCCCACACCGAATTCATGCCTTCGAAGTGCGCATCGATATCTTTCAGGTAAATCGTCACCGACAGCAGACGGTTCTTGTCGGTCCCGGCCAGATCCAGTAAACGCTCGATGTTGGCGAGGGTTTCACGGGTCTGCTGTTCAATCCCGGCGCTCATGTCATCGCCGACCTGCCCTGCCAGATACACGGTACTGTTGTGGACAACGATCTGGCTCATGCGCTCATTGGTGAGCTGGCGCTGGATTGACATGTTTTGCGGACTCCTGAAGTTTGTTGCCATAACGGGAAATATCGAGGCCTTCGGCGCTGATCTGCGGCGTTTTCTTCGCCATCAGATCGGCCAGCAAACGACCGGAGCCACAGGCCATGGTCCAGCCGAGTGTGCCGTGGCCCGTGTTCAGAAACAGGTTTTTGAACGGCGTCGCACCGACAATCGGGGTGCCGTCCGGGGTGGTCGGACGCAGGCCGGTCCAGAAACTCGCCTCGGCCAGATTACCGCCCTGAGGATAAAGGTCGTTGACGATCATCTCCAGGGTTTCACGCCGACGTGGATTCAATGACAGGTCAAAACCGGCAATTTCAGCCATGCCGCCGACGCGAATGCGGTTGTCGAAACGGGTGATCGCGACCTTGTAGGTCTCGTCGAGAATGGTCGACGTCGGGGCCATCGCCGGGTTGATGATCGGCACGGTCAGCGAGTAACCCTTGAGCGGATACACCGGAGCCCTGATGCCCAACGGCTTGAGCAGTTGCGGCGAGTAGCTGCCCAACGCCAGCACGTAGCGGTCGGCGGTTTCCAGCTTGCCGTCGATCCATACACCGTTGATGCGATCACCGGCGAAGTCGAGGCGCTGAATGTCCTGGCCAAAACGGAATTCCACACCGAGTTTCGTGGCCATTTCGGCCAGGCGGGTGGTGAAAATCTGGCAGTCGCCGGTCTGGTCATTCGGCAGGCGCAAGGCACCGGCGAGGATGTCGGTGACACTGGCCAGGGCCGGTTCGACCCGGGCAATGCCAGCGCGATCGAGCAGTTCGAACGGCACGCCGGACTCTTTCAGCACGGCGATGTCTTTGGCGGCGCCATCGAGCTGTGCCTGGGTGCGGAACAGTTGGGTAGTACCGAGGCTGCGGCCTTCGTAGGCAATGCCGGTTTCGGCGCGCAATTCGTCCAGGCAGTCACGGCTGTACTCAGACAGACGCACCATGCGCTCCTTGTTCACCGCGTAACGGCTGGCGGTGCAGTTGCGCAGCATCTGCGCCATCCACAAGTATTGGTCGATGTCGGCGGTGGCCTTGATCGCCAATGGTGCGTGACGCTGCAACAGCCACTTGATGGCTTTGAGCGGCACGCCCGGCGCGGCCCAAGGCGAGGCATAACCCGGCGAAACCTGCCCGGCGTTGGCGAAACTGGTTTCCATGGCCGGCGCTGGTTGACGGTCCACGACCGTCACTTCAAAGCCGGCCCGTGCCAGATAATAGGCACTGGCGGTACCGATGACGCCGCTACCCAAGACCAGAACGCGCATTTTCATATCCCTCATCGCGGCTTACCGCTGACGTTTATTGTGCAGACCGAAGATGTGGGCAGTTTAAAAAAGATTAGCCAGTGCTTTTCACTATATAAGTGCCTATATTTGGCGACAATTCTCGGCAAAAACCCTTTTCACGGAGGCGCATCCCCTATGCGGACCAACACTCAGACCAAACGTGAGCTGGACAAGATCGACCGCAACATCCTGCGGATCCTGCAAGCGGACGGGCGTATTTCCTTCACCGAGCTGGGGGAAAAGGTCGGCCTCTCCACCACGCCCTGCACCGAGCGGGTACGGCGACTGGAGCGCGAAGGGATCATCATGGGCTACAACGCCCGCCTGAATCCGCAGCACCTCAAGGGTAGCCTGCTGGTGTTCGTCGAGATCAGCCTCGACTACAAATCCGGCGATACTTTCGAAGAGTTCCGACGCGCGGTGCTGAAACTGCCCCACGTACTGGAATGCCATTTGGTGTCAGGCGACTTCGATTACCTGGTGAAAGCACGGATTTCCGAGATGGCCTCGTACCGCAAACTGCTGGGCGACATCCTGCTCAAGCTGCCACATGTGCGCGAATCCAAGAGCTATATCGTGATGGAAGAAGTGAAAGAGAGCTTGAGTCTGCCGATTCCGGATTGAGGCTCACAATGATCGTTCCCACGCGCAGCAAAGGAATGCAGCCCGGGACGCTCTGCGTCCCAGAAGCCGAACGCGGAGCGTCCGTTGAGGCATTCCCACGCAGAGCGTGGGAACGATCATCCCTACACCAATACCTGTCGGGTACTGGCCATATATTCGTGAATCTGCTTCTCGACGCGCGGATGGATCAGCTCCACCGGTCGCCGCCCGTTGGGGCATGGCAGGGTCTTGGTGGTACCGAACAGCCGACAGATCAGCGGTCGTTCGTCATACACCGTGCAGCCGTGAGGGCCCAGATGGACGCAATTGAGTTCCTCCATCGCCGCGTCTTGCTCGGCGCGGGTCTTGCGCGGCAGTCGGGACATTTCTTCGGGCGAGGTGGTCACCGGCCCACAGCAGTCATGGCAGCCGGGCACACACTCGAAAGAGGGAATCTGCTGGCGCAGCGTACGAATTTTCTGACTGTTGCAACTCATCGAAGCGGTGACCGAATGCGGAATAGACTGGGATTCTGACTCAAAAGCCCCGATCCAGACAGCGCCAACCGACCGGTGTTGCCCGTGTCCGAAGCGGCGGCTTATGCTCCGTCAACTTTTTCAAACACACGAACTCAGGATGACGTACATGAACGCCCCCGTTCAGCAACCCGCCCCGAGCCATCAACACGTGGCCTCTTATTACGCCGCCAGCAGCCTGCCGCAGCCCGATCTTGCGGTGCTCACAGGCGAGCTGGTTGCGGAGGTGTGCGTGGTGGGTGGCGGGTTCTCCGGGCTGAACACCGCCCTCGAATTGGCCGAACGTGGCTTCAGCGTAGTGCTGCTGGAAGCGCACAAGATCGGTTGGGGCGCCAGCGGACGTAATGGCGGGCAATTGATTCGCGGCGTCGGGCATGGCCTTGATCAGTTCGCCAACGTGATCGGTGCAGACGGTGTGCGTCAGATGAAACTGATGGGCCTGGAAGCGGTTGAAATCGTCCGACAGCGGATCGAGCGTTTCCAGATCCCTTGCGACCTGACTTGGGGCTACTGCGACCTCGCCAACAACGCTCACGACCTGGAAGGCTTCGCCGAAGACGCCTCCGAGCTGCGCAGCCTCGGCTACCGTTACGAAACCCGTCTGCTGCAAGCCAATGAAATGCACAGCGTGGTGGGTTCCGATCGCTATGTCGGCGGCTTGATCGACATGGGCTCCGGGCATCTGCACCCCTTGAACCTGGCACTCGGCGAAGCGGCCGCCGCCCAACAATTGGGCGTGAAGCTGTTCGAACAATCGGCGGTGACCCGCATCGATTACGGCCCCGAGATCAAGGTCCACACCGCTCAGGGCTCGGTTCGCGCCAAGACGCTGGTGCTGGGTTGCAACGCCTACCTCAATGATCTCAATCCGCAACTCGGCGGCAAGGTGCTGCCCGCCGGCAGTTACATCATCGCCACGCAACCCTTGAGCGAAGAACAGGCCCACGCGCTGTTGCCGCAAAACATGGCGGTCTGCGATCAACGGGTGGCGCTGGATTACTACCGACTCTCGGCGGATCGACGTTTGCTGTTCGGCGGCGCCTGCCACTATTCAGGACGTGACCCGAAAGACATCGCCGCGTACATGCGACCGAAGATGCTGGCAGTGTTCCCGCAACTCGCCGGGGTGAAAATCGACTATCAATGGGGCGGGATGATCGGCATTGGCGCCAATCGCCTGCCGCAGATCGGCCGGCTCAAGGAGCAGCCGAATGTGTATTACGCCCAGGCCTATTCCGGCCATGGCGTAAACGCCACGCACCTGGCGGGCAAGTTGTTGGCCGAGGCCATCAGCGGTCAGCAGAGCGGTGGTTTCGATCTGTTTGCCAAGGTGCCACACATTACTTTCCCGGGCGGCAAGCATTTGCGTTCGCCGTTATTGGCGTTGGGGATGTTGTGGCATCGGCTTAAAGAGTTGGTTTGAGGAAGATGATCGTTCCCTCGCTCCTGCGTGGGAATGCATCCAGTGACGCTCTGCGTCACAGCGGACGCGGAGCGTCCGGGGGCGGCATTCCCACGCAGAGCGTGGGAACGATCAACAATCAGTACTAGATCCGCCAGAAGGGTTTAAGCCCCTCCTCCCGTGCCTGAGCCCGACTCAAACCGATGTCTTTCAATTGTTCCGGCGTCAGCTCCAGCAACGCCTTGCGCGTGTGCAGACGATGCCAGAACAGGCCCCAGCGACCCAGGCCGGACGGTGCGTTGCGCATGACCGCCTCGCGTGCGCCGTTTTTTTGCCCTGCCGCCAGTTCCTGACTGTGTAACGTCAGCCGCACATCGCTCAAGCCGTTCATTTTCGTCGCTCCTGTTTACTTGGGTAGCCAGAGCTTTCATGATGCGCGGACGTCGAAAAGCATTACAGATTCAACGATGGTGTATTAATTCCATACAGATTTTCCGTTTCAGCCTCTGAATCACATATTTTTGCCCCATCTGTATTGGTTAACCGAATTTTTCCACACCGAGACTGCGCCATGACCCTCTACGTCAATCTCGCCGAGTTGCTCGGCACGCGTATCGAACAAGGCTTCTATCGTCCCGGCGACCGGTTGCCCTCGGTGCGAGCGCTGAGTGTCGAACACGGGGTCAGCCTGAGCACAGTGCAGCAGGCCTATCGAGTGCTGGAAGACGTTGGTCTGGCGATGCCCAAACCCAAGTCCGGCTACTTCGTGCCCGTAAGTCGCGAACTGCCCGAGTTGCCAGTGGTTGGCCGGCCAGCCCAACGACCGGTGGATATTTCGCAGTGGGATCAAGTGCTGGAGCTGATCCGCGCCGTACCGCGCAAGGACGTTGTGCAACTGGGTCGCGGCATGCCGGACATCACCACGCCAACCATGAAGCCGCTGCTGCGCAACCTGGCGCGAATCAGCCGTCGGCAGGACATGCCCGGCCTGTATTACGACAACATCTACGGCACCCTTGAATTGCGCGAGCAAATCGCTCGCCTGATGCTCGATTCCGGCTGCCAGTTGAGTGCCAACGATCTGGTGATCACCACCGGTTGCCACGAAGCGCTGTCCACCAGTGTCCGCGCGATCTGCGAGCCGGGTGATATCGTCGCCGTGGATTCTCCGAGCTTTCACGGCGCCATGCAGACGCTCAAGGGCCTGGGCATGAAAGCCCTGGAAATCCCCACCGACCCGCTCACCGGCATCAGCCTCGATGCTTTGGAACTGGCGTTGGAGCAATGGCCGATCAAAGCCATACAGTTGACCCCCAACTGCAACAACCCGCTGGGCTACATCATGCCGGAGTCGCGCAAACGCGCGCTGTTGACGCTCGCACAGCGTTTCGACGTGGCGATTATCGAGGACGATGTGTATGGCGAACTGGCCTACACCTACCCTCGCCCCCGCACGATCAAATCCTTCGACGAAGACGGCCGCGTCCTGCTCTGCAGTTCTTTTTCCAAGACCCTGGCACCGGGCCTGCGTATTGGTTGGGTCGCACCGGGCCGTTATCTGGAACGGGTGCTGCACATGAAATACATCAGCACCGGCTCCACCGCGCCGCAACCGCAGATTGCGATTGCCGAATTTCTCAAGGCCGGGCACTTCGAACCGCACTTGCGGAAGATGCGCACGCAATACCAGCGCAATCGTGACGCGATGATCGACTGGGTGACCCGCTATTTTCCCGCCGGCACCCGGGCCAGCCGTCCGCAAGGCAGCTTCATGCTGTGGGTCGAACTGCCCGAGGGCTTCGACACCCTGAAACTCAATCGTGCGCTGCATGATCAAGGCGTACAGATTGCGGTCGGCAGTATCTTTTCCGCCTCTGGTAAATACCGCAATTGCCTGCGGATGAACTACGCTGCCAAAACAACCCCGCAGATCGAAGAAGCCGTGCGCAAGGTCGGAGCGACAGCGATCAAACTACTGGCGGAAACCGACTGACCTTTCTTCGGGATGCGGCGTCCATATGCTAACCGCCACCATCCGGAATACCCTCCGTGAGAATCAGACAGCCCCTGCTTGCTCTTCTGTTACTCGCCTCGCTCCTTGGTGGCTGTACGACACTCAATGTCCCTCGCGAACCGAGCCAGGCCCTGCCGGCGGCCAATTCGGCGTTCGGCCGTTCAATCCAGGCACAGGCTGCCCCCCATAAGGGCCAATCGGGCTTTCGCTTGCTCTCCGATAGTGCCGAAGCCTTCACCGCCCGCGCCGAGCTGATTCGCAACGCTCAAAGCAGCCTCGACCTGCAGTACTACATCGTCCATGACGGCATCAGCACACGAATATTGGTGAGCGAGCTGCTCAAGGCCGCTGACCGCGGTGTGCGGGTGCGGATTTTGCTCGACGACACCACCAGCGATGGCCTGGACCGGATCATCGCGACCCTCGCCGCACATCCGAAGATTCAGATCCGCGTGTTCAACCCGCTGCACCTGGGCCGCAGCACCGTCGTTACGCGAACGATGGGCCGGTTCTTCAACCTGTCGCTGCAACACCGGCGCATGCACAACAAACTGTGGGTGGCGGACAACAGCGCGGCGATCGTTGGCGGGCGTAACTTGGGGGATGAGTATTTCGATGCCGAGCCCAACCTGAATTTCACCGACATCGACATGCTCAGCGTCGGCCCGGTTGCAGAGCAGTTGGGACACAGCTTCGACCAATACTGGAACAGCGCCCTGAGCAAGCCGATCGAACAGTTTCTCTCGACCAAGCCGACAGCCAGGGATCTGAAAAATACCCGGACCCGACTGGACGAATCCTTGGAAGAAACGCGCAAACAGAATCACGCGCTTTATCGGCAGTTGATGGCCTACACCACTCACCCGCGCCTGGACGTCTGGCGCCGTGAGCTGATCTGGGCCTGGAACCAGGCGTTGTGGGACGCACCGAGCAAGGTGCTGTCCGACGGCGAACCTGACCCGCACTTGCTGCTGACCACCCAGTTGGAGCCCGAGCTCAATGGGGTCAGCCAAGAGTTAATCATGGTCTCGGCCTACCTCGTACCCGGCCAAACGGGGCTGGTTTACCTGACCGGTCGCGCCGATGCCGGCGTATCGATCAGTGTGCTGACCAACTCACTGGAAGCCACCGACGTACCGGCCACGCACGGTGGTTACGCGCCTTATCGCAAAGCCTTGCTGGATCATGGTGTACAGCTGTTCGAATTACGCCGCCAGCCCGGCGACAACGGTGATAGCGGCAGCGGACCGAGCCTGTTTCACAGCGGAAGCAACTCCTCCCATGGCTCCGACTCCAGCCTGCACAGCAAGGCGATGATTTTCGACCGACAGAAAGCCTTCATCGGCTCGTTCAATTTCGACCCGCGCTCGGTACTGTGGAACACCGAAGTCGGGGTATTGGTGGATAACCCGCAACTCGCCGGGCGAGTGCGCGAACTGGCACTGGAGGGTATGGCGCCTGCCCTCAGCTATCAGGTCCGACTGGAAAAGGGTCAGATCGTCTGGGTCACCGAAGATGACGGCAAGCAGCATACATTGACCAAAGAACCGGGAGGTTGGTGGCGACACTTCAATTCATGGCTCAGCAGCATGGTTGGCCTGGAGCGGATGTTGTAGATCCGCTCTGTGCAGCGCTCAGGCCGGTTCAGCAACCGTGCCAAACGCCCCTTGCCTCGACACCAGAATCACCAGCCCCAATGCGCCCGCAGCCATCAGCAACGGCAAGGCATGCCCGCTGATCCACTGGCTTCCGGCACCGGCCGCCAAGGGCCCGATCAGGCAACCAATTCCCCATAGCTGTGCGATATGGGCATTGGCCCGCACCAGCGCATCGTCGCGATAACGCTCGCCGATCAGGATCAGCGACAAGGTGAACAAACCGCCGGCACTGGCGCCAAACAACACCCACAGCGGCCAGATCAGTAGCGTGTCGATCAGCAATGGAATCGCCAGGCTCGACAGCAACAAGAGCATCGCACAGCCGGTGAATAACGTACGCCGCGACAAGCGATCAGCCAGCGCGCCAATCGGCAATTGCAGCAAGGCATCACCCACCACCACTGTACTGACCATCGCCAAGGCGATTTCCGTGGTGAAGCCCTGACGTAGGCAGTAGACCGGCAGCAAGGTCAGGATCATCGCTTCGAACGCAGCGAACAGCGACACCGCCCAGGCAATCGCCGGTAAGCCGCGGCAGAAGGTCAACAAGTCACCGAGGGTTACGCTGCAGGCTTCGCTGGTGGGTGCGCCGCCGCGGCCCAGCAGCAGGAACGGTGACGTCATCAGCAAACCGACGCCGACCCAGAAGCCGTAATCGTGCTCGGTGCCCAACACCCCCAACAGTAACGGCCCGGCCAGCTGACTCAGCGCATAGCTACTGCCATACAACGCCACCAGCCGACCGCGCCATTGCTCGACCACCAGTTGGTTGATCCAGCTTTCACCGAGGATGAAGACGAGGGTCAGGATCACCCCGATCATCAACCGCAACACTAGCCAGATCGGGTAGCTTGGCCACACGGCCAGCAAACCGATGGACACCGCCCCGGCCCACAGACACAAGCGCATCAGATTGGCCGTGCCCAGACGGGCCGCAAGGTGGCTGGAGATTTTCGCCCCCAGCAGTACGCCGATGGCCGGCATCGCCGCCATCACGCCGATCGCGAACGAGCCGTAACCCCAGCCTTCCAGACGCAGCGAGACCAACGGCATGCTGACACCCAAGGCCAGGCCGACACTCAAGACAGACGCCAAAACGGCGAAATAAGTCGCCCAACGCATGTTCCACGCTCCTGTGGATATTTTATGTGCAGCGCAAAACAGTGTGGGAGCGGGCTTGCCCGCGATGGCGTCTTAACATTCAACATCGAGGTTGGCTGTCAGATTGCTATCGCGGGCAAGCCCGCTCCCACAGAGGATCTGTGTCCTTCAGGAGCCCGATGTTCAATCGGGCTCCTTCACTGACTTACAACTTGATCCAGGTCGCCTTCAGTTCGGTGTACTTGTCGAACGCGTGCAGCGATTTGTCGCGACCGTTGCCGGATTGTTTGAAGCCACCGAACGGCGCGGTCATGTCGCCGCCGTCGTATTGATTGACCCACACGCTACCGGCACGCAAAGCCTTGGCGGTCAGGTGAGCCTTGGAGATGTCGGCGGTCCAGACTGCAGCGGCCAAGCCGTAAGGCGTGTCGTTGGCGATCTGGATGGCTTCTTCAGCGCTGTCGAAGGTGATGACCGACAACACCGGACCGAAGATTTCTTCCTGAGCAATTTTCATCGCGTTGCTCACGCCATCGAAAATCGTCGGTTCAACGTAAGTGCCACCGGTTTCCTGAAGAATGCGCTTGCCGCCCACCACCAGTTTGGCGCCATCGGTGTGACCGGACTCAATGTAGGACAGCACAGTGTTCATCTGCTGGGTATCCACCAACGCACCGACATTGGTTGCCGGGTCCAGCGGGTTGCCCGGCTTCCAGGTTTTCAGGGCCTCGATCACCAGCGGCAGGAATTTGTCCTTGATCGAACGCTCGACCAGCAGGCGCGAACCGGCGGTGCAGACTTCGCCCTGGTTGAAGGCAATGGCGCCGGCAGCCGATTCAGCAGCAGCTTGCAGGTCCGGCGCATCGGCGAACACGATGTTCGGGCTCTTGCCGCCGGCTTCGAGCCAGACTCGCTTCATGTTCGATTCGCCGGAGTAGATCAGCAGTTGCTTGGCAATCTTGGTCGAACCGGTGAACACCAGGGTGTCGACGTCGTTGTGCAGGGCCAGGGCCTTGCCGACGGTGTGACCGTAACCCGGCAGCACGTTCAACACACCTTTCGGGATGCCGGCTTCAACGGCCAGCGCTGCAATGCGAATGGCCGTCAGCGGCGACTTTTCGGAAGGCTTGAGGATCACCGAGTTACCGGTAGACAGCGCCGGACCGAGTTTCCAGCAGGCCATCATCAACGGGAAGTTCCACGGCACGATCGCACCGACCACGCCGACCGGCTCGCGAGTCACCAGACCCAGTTGATCGTGCGGGGTAGCAGCGACTTCGTCGTAGATCTTGTCGATGGCTTCACCGCTCCAGCTCAGGGCTTGCGCCGCGCCGGGAACGTCGATGTACAGGGAATCGCTGATTGGCTTGCCCATGTCGAGGGTTTCGAGCAGGGCCAGCTCTTCGGCGTGCTGTTTCAGCAGGCCGGCAAAACGAATCATGGTGGCTTTGCGTTTGGTCGGCGCCAGGCGCGACCAGGTGCCGGAATGGAAAGTGGCGCGAGCGTTGTCCACGGCACGCTGGGCGTCGGCGGCGTCACAGCTGGCAATCTTGCCCAGCAGACGGCCATCGACCGGGCTGATGCACTCGAAGGTCTCACCGGAGACAGCATCGGTGTATTCGCCATTGATATAAGCGCGGCCTTCGATCTTCAGATCGCGAGCCCGTTGTTCCCAGTCGGCACGAGTCAGGGTGGTCATTCGAGTGTCCTCCTCTTATTGAATACGAGTGCCCCGCGTTCTATGCGGGTGCTGTCAGGAATTCTGCCCGGCCAGCCTGCTTTTCGGCTCAAGGCAACCGTTACCCTAAACCAGCGGCCGGTGAAGTTTCAATATATTTGACACAAGGCTGGCAAACGGCCTTGCGATGTTCATTTTAATAAACATAGACTTTCAATTTTCCAGCGCAATCACGGGGGAATACCAGCATGAGCATTCAGGATATCGTCGATTTCAGCCAGGCCAACACCCAGCCCGATCGTTATCGGCCCGACCCGGCGAAAGTCCTCAAGGGCGACCCCGAGCAAGCGGTGTACAACCATTACAACAGCCCGTGTGGCCAGATGAGTGCAGGTGTTTGGGAAGGCGAAGTCGGCCAGTGGCTAGTGAACTACACCGAGCACGAATACTGCGAAATCGTTCAGGGGGTTTCAGTGCTGCGCGACGGCGATGGCAACGCCAAGACCCTGCGCGTGGGCGATCGCTTCGTGATTCCGGCCGGTTTCAAAGGCACCTGGGAAGTACTGGAGCCGTGCCGCAAGATTTACGTGGTGTTTGAACAGAAGGCTTGAAAATTTGTGCTGTTTGGGCCGGCCTCATCGCGGGCAAGCCTCGCTCCTACAGAACGGACGCGACTCACCGTAGGAGCGAGGCTTGCCCGCGAAGGCGCACTGGTAGACACCGCATAACCCACAGGCAACAAAAAAGGCCCGTATCTCGCGATACGGGCCTTTTTCGTAAGAGAGAAAAATCAATTACTTGATTTTGCCTTCTTTGTAGATCACGTGCTTGCGAACAACCGGATCAAATTTCTTGATCTCGATTTTGTCCGGAGTAGTGCGCTTGTTCTTGTCGGTAGTGTAGAAGTGACCAGTACCGGCGCTCGAAATCAAACGAATCAATTCACGCATGATTAGCTCCCTTAGATCTTGCCAGCTTTGCGGATTTCGGCCAGCACGACAGTGATGCCACGCTTGTCGATGATACGCATGCCTTTGGCAGATACGCGCAGACGCACGAAACGTTTCTCTTCTTCAACCCAGAAGCGGTGATGCTGCAGGTTCGGCAGGAAACGACGACGGGTTTTGTTGTTTGCGTGGGAAATGTTATTCCCAGTCACCGGACCCTTACCGGTAACTTGACAGACTCTCGACATGCCTCAGCCCTCTAAAACCACATGCCCAACCCGGCATGGGTTGGCCGCTTAATCTCTCAGTCATTTGGCGCCAGGCGCCGCGTTTCTTTAGAGGTCTTACCGGCTACACCTACAGTGAAGGAACCGGGCCCCTAGAAAAGAGCGCTGCTTTATACCAGAAAGACTAGAGAGCAACAACAACCGGTGTGCATTGAGTTGATAAAAACCCGGTTTTGCGGGCGCCGAGTGCCTTGGATAAAGGCTGTGCCCGAGAACGACCGCTCGTCGTAGAGAATCAGCCAACGGGCCAATTCAGGGTTTCCTCAACCGCCACTCACCGAAAACAATCGCCCATACTCCCCTTAAAACGAAAAAGGGGATAGTCATTTGCAAAAGAGCCCACTAGGGTAAGCCTTTTCCAGACTGCACTTGCAGATGGGCCTTCGATCTGTAAAGGAATCCGACCATGCGCCTCGCTGCCCTACCGCTGCTGCTCGCCCCGCTTCTACTGAGCCCCCTGGCCCATGCCGCTGCCCTGAGCGTCTGCACTGAAGCCAGCCCGGAGGGGTTCGACGTGGTGCAATACAATTCGCTCACCACCACCAACGCCTCGGCCGATGTGCTGATGGACCGCCTGGTGGACTTCGACACGGCCAGCGGCAAAGTGGTCGCCAGCCTGGCGGACAGCTGGGAAGTCACGCCCGACGGCCTGACCTACGTCTTCAAATTGCACCCGCAGGTGAAATTTCACCGCACTGAATACTTCAGCCCGACGCGTGACCTGACCGCCGAAGACGTGAAGTTCAGCTTCGACCGCATGCTCGACCCGGCGAACCCATGGCACAAAGTCGCCCAGAGCGGCTTCCCGCACGCCCAGTCGATGCAGTTACCGGCACTGATCAAGAAGATCGACGCATTGGACCCGCTTACCATCCGCTTCACCCTCGATCACCCGGACTCGACTTTCCTGCCCACCCTGAGCATGGGTTTTGCCTCGATCTATTCGGCCGAGTACGCGGACAAACTGCTGAAGGCCGGCACCCCGGAAAAACTCAACAACCAGCCGATCGGCAGCGGCCCGTTCATCTTCACGCGCTTCCAGAAAGACGCCTCGATTCGCTACAAGGCCAACCCGGATTACTTCCGTGGCAAGCCATCGGTAGACCCGCTGATCTTCGCCATCACTCCGGACGCCAACGTGCGCTTGCAGAAATTGCGCCGCAACGAGTGCCAGATCGCCCTGTCGCCCAAACCGCTGGACGTACAGGCCGCGCTGAAAGAGCCGACCCTGAAAGTCGAAAAGACTGACGCCTTCATGACCGCCTTCGTTGGTATCAACAGCCAGCATCCGCCGCTGGATAAGCCTGAAGTACGCCAGGCGATCAATCTCGCGTTCGACAAGGCCAACTACGTCAAAGCCGTGTTCGAAGACACCGCCGAACCCGCCAACGGTCCGTATCCGCCCAACACCTGGAGCTACGCCAAAGGCTTGCCGGGCTACCCGCATGACGTCGAAAAGGCCCGTGCTTTGATGGCCAAGGCCGGGCTCAAGAGTGGCTTCCAGACCACTATCTGGACCCGCCCTTCCGGCAGCCTGCTGAACCCCAATCCGAGCCTCAGCGCACAATTGCTTCAGTCTGATCTGGCGGAAATCGGCATTCAGGCCGAGATTCGCGTGATCGAGTGGGGCGAGCTGATTCGCCGCGCCAAGGCCGGCGAGCATGACCTGCTGTTCATGGGCTGGGCCGGCGACAACGGCGACCCGGACAACTTCCTCACGCCGCAGTTTTCCTGCGCGGGGCTCAAATCCGGCACCAACTTCGCCCGCTACTGCAACCCGGACCTGGATAAACTGATCAGCGCCGGCAAGACCACTGGCGAGCAAGGTGTACGCACCAAGCTCTACGAGCAGGCCCAGACGCAGATCCAGCAACAGGCGTTGTGGCTGCCGCTGGCTCACCCAACGGCCTTTGCGCTGACACGTAAGGATGTGCAGGGCTATCAGGTCAGTCCGTTCGGCCGACAGGACTACTCGAAGGTCAACCTCAAGTAATCAGCGCCGACACAAAACCTGTGGAAGCGGGCTTGCCCGCGATAGCGGACTTTCCGGCGACAACTATGTTGAATTTGCCGACGCCATCGCGGGCAAGCCCGCTCCCACAGGGACTTACTTAGCTCTGTATCCCTCGCTCACATCCACCCATACTCGGCCATGGACAGCGGATCGCCGTCACCGACAATGAAATGGTCGAGTACCCGCACATCGATCAGGTCCAGCGCCTCTTGCAGGCGCTTGGTCAGCACTCGATCGGCTTGACTGGGGTTGGTGTTACCCGACGGATGGTTGGGGCAGAGGATCAGTGCGGCAGCATTGTGGGCCAAGGCACGCTTGACCACCTGTCGTGGATGGACACTCGTGCTGTCGATCGAGCCACGAAACAACGCTTCAAAGGTCAGCACTTGATGTTTGGAATCCAAAAACAGACAGCCGAACACCTCGTGCGGCTCGTGTCGGAGCATCGACTTCAGATAATCACGAACCGCCTGCGGATTTTCCAGCGCCGTTTTTTGGCGAGCACGTTCGGCCAAATGCCGCCTGCCCATTTCCTGCGCCGCTTGCAACTGAGCGAATTTTGCTGGCCCGAGCCCCAACTGCCTGCTGAACGCTGCCTGATCGGCCTCGAGCAGTGAACGCAGGCTACCAAACTGATTCAGCAGATGTCGCGCCAGATCCACCGCGCTTTTACCGGACACGCCGGTTCGTAAAAAAATCGCCAGCAGTTCGGCATCCGAAAGGCTCGCCGAGCCCAACTCCAGTAACCTCTCCCGCGGCCGCTCCGCCGCCGGCCAATCGCGAATACTCATAACACCTCCCTGGAATGTGGGCGCCGCTGTTCCGTAGCGGTCGCTGTGATATCGTAGCCCATCTTTTTTGCTGGCGAATTCATCCCTGGGGAGGGGGTATCGCCAAGCAGTCATCAACGAAATGAAAGGCAGACCTATGCAGCGGCTGTATCGGAAACGCATCGTTCTGGGCGTCGGCGGCGGCATTGCTGCCTACAAGAGCGCCGAGCTGGTTCGCCGCCTGATCGACCAGGGCGCCGAAGTGCGCGTAGTCATGACCCGTGGTGGCAGCGAATTCATTACCCCGCTGACCATGCAGGCGTTGTCCGGGCATCCGGTCCATCTCGATTTGCTGGACCCGGCGGCCGAAGCCGCGATGGGCCACATCGAGCTGGCCAAATGGGCCGACCTGGTGCTGATCGCTCCCGCCACCGCGGACCTGATCGCCCGTCTGGCCCAAGGCATTGCCGACGACCTGCTGACCACGCTGGTGCTGGCCACCGACGCAGTGGTCGCGGTCGCCCCGGCGATGAACCAGGCCATGTGGCGCGACCCGGCGACTCAGGCAAACCTGCAAACCCTCGAAAGCCGTGACCTCAAGGTCTTCGGCCCAGCCTCCGGCAGCCAGGCCTGCGGCGACGTCGGCATGGGCCGCATGCTCGAAGCCACCGACCTAGTCCAGTGCGCGGCAGATTGCTTCCAGCGCCAGGCGCTGACCGGTAAACACGTGCTGATCACCGCCGGCCCGACCCAGGAAAACATCGACCCGGTACGCTACATCACCAACCACAGCTCCGGGAAAATGGGCTTCGCCCTGGCCGAAGCTGCGGTAGAAGCCGGCGCCCGCGTGACCCTGATCACAGGTCCCGTGCACCTGCCGACCCCGGATCGTGTCACGCGCATCGATGTGGTCAGTGCCCGCGACATGCTCGCGGCCTGCGAAGCGGCGATCCCTTGCGACCTGTTCATCGCCTCTGCTGCGGTCGCGGACTACCGCCCGGAAGTCGTCGCCCCACAGAAACTCAAGAAAGACCCTACGAACGGCGACGGCTTGTTGCTACAGATGGTCCGCAACCCAGACATCCTGGCCACCATCGCCACCCGTCCCGACCGTCCGTTCAGTGTCGGCTTCGCCGCCGAAACCGAACACCTGCTCGATTACGCTGCCCGCAAATTGAAAGACAAGAACCTCGATCTGATCGTCGCCAACGACGTCGCGAACCCGAGCATTGGCTTCAACAGCGAAGAAAACGCCTGCAGCGTGATTGACCGCGAGCTGCACGCCACGCTTTTCGCCCAGACCAGCAAGAGCAAAATCGCTCGCCAGCTGATCACTTTTATCGCCGATCGTCTGAACCAGGTTTAATTTACATGCACGCTTTGCAAGCCAAGATCCTCGACCCACGCATTGGTACCGAATTCCCGCTGCCACAGTACGCCACGCCTGGTTCCGCCGGCCTCGACCTGCGCGCCATGCTGGAAAAAGACACCGTCATCAAGCCGGGCGAAACCCTGCTGATTCCGACTGGCCTGTCTGTCTACATTGGCGATCCAGGTTTGGCCGCGCTGATTCTGCCGCGCTCCGGCCTGGGCCATAAGCACGGCATCGTGCTGGGCAATCTGGTCGGCTTGATCGACTCCGATTACCAGGGCCCGCTGATGGTGTCGTGCTGGAACCGTGGCCAGACCGATTTCAACATGGTGGTAGGCGAACGCCTGGCCCAACTGGTGCTGGTACCGGTGGTTCAAGCGCATTTTGAAATGGTCGAAGAGTTCGTCGAAACCCAACGCGGCACCGGCGGTTTCGGCCATTCCGGCAGCCACTGATCACCGGCATTCAGGCTGGGAGCACTGCCCGACCTGACCTGCCCTCTGCATTTTAAGGATGAAAATTGCATTGTCGTCATCTGGAAGGTTTACCACTGAAAATCAAGGCATTGGCCGGCCAATTGCTCGCCAATGCTGATGGCATGGCCTTTTCACACCACGAACTCTCGGTGGAAAACACCGTCATACCCTTCAGTTTGAGCCTGCCGGCGAGTTTTTCGCCGACAGGACCAGCCACTTTCAAAATGGAGCATTCCTACAGATGAGCACCCCAGCCCAAGTCGCACCCAAGTTCCCCGACAGCATCTTCCGCGCCTACGACATTCGCGGCACCGTCCCGGAATTCTTGAACGCTGAAACAGCTTATTGGCTTGGTCGCGCCATCGGCTCCCAGAGCCTGGCCCAGAACGAACCCAACGTGTCCGTCGGCCGTGACGGTCGCCTCTCCGGCCCGGAACTGGTCGAGCAACTGATCAAAGGCCTGGCCGACAGCGGTTGCCACGTCAGCGACGTCGGCCTGGTACCAACCCCTGCGCTGTATTACGCCGCCAACGTACTGGCCGGCAAATCCGGCGTAATGCTCACTGGCAGCCACAACCCGTCGAACTACAACGGCTTCAAGATCGTCATTGCCGGCGACACGCTGGCCAACGAACAGATCCAGGCCCTGCACGAACGCCTCAAGACCAACAACCTGAGCAGCGGCAAGGGCAGCATCACCAAGGTCGAGATCCTCGACCGCTACAACACTGAAATCGTCCAGGACATCAAACTCGCCCGCCGCCTGAAAGTGGTGGTCGATTGCGGCAACGGCGCGGCCGGTGTGATCGCCCCGCAGCTGATCGAAGCCCTGAACTGCGAAGTCATCCCGCTGTTCTGCGAAGTCGATGGCAACTTCCCGAATCACCATCCGGACCCGGGCAAGCCTGAAAACCTCGTGGACCTGATCGCCAAGGTCAAGGAAACCAACGCCGACCTGGGCCTGGCTTTCGACGGCGACGGTGACCGTGTAGGTGTCGTCACCAACACCGGCAGCATCGTCTTCCCTGATCGCCTGTTGATGCTGTTCGCCCGCGACGTCGTGGCGCGCAACCCGAACGCGGAAATCATCTTCGACGTCAAATGCACCCGTCGCCTGATTCCGCTGATCAAGGAATACGGCGGTCGTCCACTGATGTGGAAAACAGGTCACTCGCTGATCAAAAAGAAAATGAAACAATCCGGCGCCCTGTTGGCCGGCGAGATGAGCGGGCACATCTTCTTCAAGGAACGCTGGTTCGGTTTCGACGACGGTATCTATGCCGCCGCGCGGCTGCTGGAGATCCTCAGCAAGGAAAAATCCACCGCGGAAGAGCTGTTCGCGACCTTCCCGAACGATATTTCTACGCCAGAGATCAATATCCATGTGACCGAAGAGAGCAAATTCAGCATCATTGATGCACTGCACGATGCGCAATGGGGTGAAGGCGCCGACCTGACCACCATTGACGGCGTGCGAGTCGACTATGCCAAAGGCTGGGGCCTGGTTCGCGCCTCCAACACCACACCGGTGCTGGTGCTGCGCTTCGAGGCCGATGACGAGGCTGAATTGCAGCGCATCAAGGATGTGTTCCACGTCCAGCTGAAGCGCGTTGCACCTGATCTCCAATTACCGTTTTGATCTATTGAAGCACCCGGAGCCCTGAATGACCCTCGAACGCGAAGCCGCCGCCAACACCGCCAAGGTCCTGTCCGAAGCGCTGCCTTACATTCGCCGCTATGTCGGCAAGACGCTGGTGATCAAATACGGCGGCAACGCGATGGAAAGCGAGGAGCTGAAAACCGGCTTCGCCCGCGACATCGTGCTGATGAAAGCCGTGGGCATCAACCCGGTGGTGGTTCACGGCGGCGGCCCGCAAATCGGCGACCTGCTCAAGCGTCTGTCGATCGAGAGCCACTTCATCGATGGCATGCGCGTGACTGACGCGCAGACCATGGACGTGGTGGAAATGGTCCTCGGCGGCCAGGTCAACAAGGACATCGTCAACCTGATCAACCGTCATGGCGGCAGCGCCATCGGCCTGACCGGTAAAGACGCCGAGCTGATTCGCGCGAAAAAACTCACTGTTACCCGTCAGACGCCGGAAATGACTCAGCCGGAAATCATCGATATTGGCCAAGTGGGCGAAGTGGTCGGCATCAACACCGACCTGCTGAACCTGCTGGTCAAAGGCGATTTCATTCCGGTGATCGCGCCAATCGGCGTCGGCGCCAACGGCGAGTCATACAACATCAACGCCGATCTGGTGGCCGGTAAAGTGGCCGAAGCGCTGAAGGCTGAAAAGCTGATGCTGCTGACCAATATCGCCGGCCTGATGGACAAGTCGGGCACGGTTCTGACCGGCCTGACGACTCAACAGGTCGACGACCTGATCGCCGACGGCACTATCTACGGCGGCATGCTGCCGAAGATTCGCTGCGCGCTGGAAGCGGTACAAGGCGGCGTGGGTAGCTCGTTGATCATCGATGGTCGGGTGCCGAACGCGATTCTGCTGGAAATCTTCACCGATACCGGTGTGGGCACTTTGATCAGCAATCGCAAGCGTCACTGATTCAAACCTTAAAAAGATCGCAGCCTTCGGCAGCTCCTGGAACGGCGGATTTTCGGATGTACGAAAACCCTGTAGGAGCTGACGAAGTCTGCGATCTTTTTTATGCGCGCAGGAAACGCCTGACCTGACTAAGCGAAACATCCGACATCGCGAAGGAAGCAATCTGCATAGGATCTCCCCGTACCCACAGGAGAATTACCCCATGCAAAAAGACTATGTCCCCTATGGCAGTGATGTTTCACCTGGCACCTATGCCTGCGTCGATTGCGGTCATGAGTACTCGAACCAGGCCAAGACCTCGATGCCGCCGTGCCCGCAAATCCGGAAAACCCCACACACCCGTCATGGCTGGAAAACTCTTACAGGTCAGGGCGATGCCGCTATTGATCCGTACCCAGAGAAAGCCAATAAACCCGTGGGGATCAAAAAGGCCGCGACACTCAGCAGCACCAGCAAAAAATAATCCTGGCGGACTGAGCCATGTAGATCTCGTTCACGATCGACGCCCAGACGTCATTAAGACTGCGCTGACAAAAAAGACCCCGCTCAGACTGGCTGAGCGGGGTCTTTTTTTGCTTTCGATCCCTGTGACAATCCACCTAGTGTGGCGAGGGAGCTTGCTCCCGCTTGAGTGCGCAGCACTCACAAGGATTATGGTCAGACGCCGAATTGGGCGCGGTAGGCTTCAACTGCCGGCAGGTGTTGCTTGAGCTGGGGATCGTCCGCCAGGAACTCGAGAACCTGGTTCAGCGAAACAATGCTGATCACCGGGATGCCGAAGTCACGCTCCACTTCCTGGATGGCCGACAATTCGCCGTTGCCACGCTCCTGACGATTCAGGGCGATTAATACGCCCGCGGCTTTGGCGCCGTCCTGGGAAGCGATGATCTGCATCACCTCGCGGATCGCCGTGCCTGCGGTAATCACGTCGTCGATGATCAGCACGTCGCCGGTCAATGGCGCGCCAACCAGGCTGCCGCCTTCGCCGTGGGCCTTGGCTTCCTTGCGGTTGAAGCACCATGGCAGATCTCGGCCATGATGTTCGGCCAGCGCCACGGCGGTAGTCGCCGCCAACGGGATGCCTTTGTAAGCCGGGCCGAACAGCACATCGAACGAAATACCGCTCTCGACGATGGCTGCCGCGTAGAAACGCCCCAGCTGCGCCAGGGCAGAACCGGAGTTGAACAGGCCGGCATTGAAGAAGTAAGGACTGGTGCGCCCGGACTTCAGGGTGAACTCACCGAAGCGCAAAACGCCACGATCAATGGCAAAACGAATGAAGTCGCGCTGATACGCTTGCATGAAAAAAACCCCAAATACCACGGATTTAGCTAATTAGGTAGACGCCGTGTATCATACCCGCACGCGATTTTTGGGGCCACTTATGCGGATCATCAGTGTGAACGTCAATGGGATTCAGGCTGCAGTCGAGCGTGGTTTGCTCAGTTGGCTGCAAGCACAGAATGCCGACGTCATCTGCCTGCAGGACACCCGCGCCTCCGCCTTTGAACTGGACGATCCAGCCTTCCAACTGGATGGCTACTTCCTTTATGCCTGCGAAGCTGAAGTTCCCGCCCAAGGTGGCGTGGCTTTGTACTCGCGGTTGCAACCGAAGGCAGTCATCAGCGGTCTCGGCTTCGAGACGGCCGACCGCTACGGGCGTTACCTGCAAGCCGATTTCGACAAGGTCAGCATCGCGACCTTGCTGCTCCCTTCGGGGCAGAATGGCGATGAAGACTTGAACCAGAAGTTCAAGCTAATGGACGACTTCGCCCGTTATCTGGATAAACAGCGACGCAAACGTCGCGAGTACATTTATTGTGGCTCGCTGTACGTGGCGCAACAGAAGCTGGATATCAAGAACTGGCGCGACAGCCAGCAATCCCCGGGCTTCCTGGCACCTGAGCGTGCCTGGATGGACGAGATTGTCGGCAACATGGGTTATGTCGATGCCCTGCGCGAAGTCAGCCGTGAAGGCGACCAGTACAGCTGGTGGCCGGACAACGAACAGGCCGAGATGCTTAACCTGGGCTGGCGTTTCGACTACCAGTTGCTGACCCCAGGCCTGCGCCGCTTCGTACGCAGCGCACGCCTGCCACGTCAGCCACGGTTCTCGCAGCACGCCCCGCTGATCGTAGACTACGACTGGACGCTGACGATCTAGGTTTCGCTGACACGAAAACCTGCTGACCCGGTTGACGAAAATGCCCGTATCTTGCGATACGGGCATTTTACTTATGCTTTATACCTTCAAGCAGCGGCGAAAAACGGCAGCGCCAGGTACAACTTGATGACGATGACATTAATGATGTCGATGAAGAAAGCACCCACCATTGGCACCACTAGAAACGCTATTTGCGAAGGTCCGTAACGTTGTGTCACCGCTTGCATGTTAGCGATGGCAGTTGGCGTGGCTCCTAGTCCAAAACCGCAGTGCCCTGCCGCCAGAACTGCCGCATCGTAGTTGCTGCCCATCACTCTGAATGTCACGAAAATCGCAAACAGTGCCATGACCAACGCTTGCGCAGCCAGGATGATAAAGAATGGCAAAGCCAGTGCTGCCAGATCCCACAGTTTGAGCGACATCAAAGCGATCGCCAGAAACAGCGATAAGCTGACATTCCCCAACACGGAAACTTCACGCTCAAACACCTGATACAAGCCAAGTGCGGAAAGGCCGTTGCGTAAAACCACACCCACGAACAAAACACATACGAACGTCGGCAACTCAAATGCAGTTCCGTGGAGCAGGCCATTCAAGAGGGAGCCTGCCATCAGACTGACGGCGATCAGCGCGAGCGTCTCGACAAACGAAAAGGGTGTGATCGAGCGCTCTTTGTTTGGCTGCTCAAAGCCCTTCGGCAGACGCGGCTTGCCTTGCTCGAGGCCGGGTGCCTGGACACGCTTGATGAGCAGGCGAGCGACCGGACCACCAATCAAACCACCCAGCACCAAGCCAAATGTAGCAGAGGCCATCGCGAGCTCAGAGGCGGAAGCCAGACCAAACTTCTCGCTGAACGTCGCTCCCCACGCAGCGCCTGTACCGTGACCGCCAGACAACGTAATCGAGCCCGTCAACAAACCCATCAACGGATCGAGCCCCAAGGCCTTTGCGAGACCGATGCCCATGGCATTCTGGACCACCAGAAGCCCGATCACCGCCAGTAGAAAGATCCCCACTACGCGCCCGCCTTTCTTCAGGCTGGCGAAGTCTGCACTCAAGCCGATGGTGGCAAAAAAAGCCAACATCAAGGGTGTTTGCAGTGAGGTCTCAAATCGGACGTCAATATCAAATCCTCGCAAAGCCAAGAGAAGCAGAGCAACCACCAGGCCGCCTGCTACAGGCTCAGGGATATTGTAACTGCGTAAAAAACCGATTCGTGCGACGAGTCCGCGTCCCAGTAACAGTACTAAAGAGGCGGCCACAAGTGTTCCATAAAAATCGAGTTGAACCATTGGGATTATTCTTTGATATATATTCAGGGGCGAACTTTTTACCTGGACACGCCTCTAGAACAGGTTGATCTTCTCAACACTGATTTGCTTTAAATTCAAGGACCTTCAATGGTCTGAATATATCGAAATATTTCTGAAGGAATATTACTTGGGGTAACTTTATCAACCGCGAAGTCTCATTGCCAAGCGCATAGGCGGCGCTGAGGCGAAGCAGTTGTGACTAGAAGTGTAAGAGCGATAGTGCGCCGTAATACCTGCGGCGACGGAATATTGCAAATGGCAACGTTTGGGAAGCAGTTTCAAAAAAGCAAATGCCCCGACAAGTCAGGGCATTTGCTTAAAAGCGTGGCGAATCATTATTTGATCAAGCGCCAGGTGAACGGATATCGGTAAGGGAACCCTTCATTGGCCTTCACGCCGGCAATGATGGTCAATACCAGCGCACCGATTGCGACCAGACCAAACAGGAAGAACCCGATGATCACCACCATCAGCAGGAAGCAGATGGCGGAAGCAATGGCGACGGTGATCTGAAAGTTCAACGCCTCCTTGCCTTGCGCGTCGATGAACGGGTCTGACTCGCGCTTCATCTGCCAGAGAATCAGCGGCCCGATCAGCGTGCCGAACGGCAGCCAGATCCCCAGCAAGGCGGACAGGTGACAAAACATCGCCCACTGACGAACTTCACGGCTCGGTGTGGGTAGCGGCAGTTGCTCGTCACTCATGGAGTCCTCCTTGCGTGGAGCGGGTCCGATCAGTCGGCCAGTGCAGCCTTCTGCAGTTCGAAAATCTCGTTCATGCCTTTCTTCGCCAGTGCCAGCATCGCGTTCAGCTCTTCCGGCTGGAACGGCGCGCCTTCGGCAGTGCCCTGAACTTCGATGAAGCCGCCAGTGCTGGTCATCACCACGTTGAGGTCAGTCTCGGCAGCCGAGTCTTCCAGGTAGTCGAGGTCAAGCACAGGCTCGCCTTGGTACATACCCACCGAAACGGCAGCGATCATTTGCTTGAGCGGGTCGCCGCCTTTCAGGCCGCCGCGCTTCTTGATCACTTTCAAGGCGTCGATCAGTGCAACCATCGCACCGGTGATGGACGCGGTGCGGGTGCCGCCGTCAGCCTGGATCACGTCGCAGTCGACGTACAGGGTGACATCGCCCAGCTTGGACATATCCAGCGCAGCGCGCAGGGAACGGCCGATCAAACGCTGGATTTCCAGAGTACGGCCGCCTTGCTTTCCGCGGCTCGCTTCACGCTGGTTACGTTCGCCAGTGGCGCGCGGCAGCATGCCGTATTCTGCGGTCAACCAACCCTGGCCCTGACCTTTCAGGAAGCGCGGCACGCCATTCTCGACGCTGACAGTGCAGATGACTTTGGTATCACCGAACTCAATCAGCACAGAACCCTCGGCGTGTTTGGTGTAGTTGCGGGTAATGCGGATCGAGCGGAGCTGATCGGCAGCGCGACCACTTGGACGTTTCATAGGGATTACCTGTACGGAGGACGGAAAACTGCCGAGCATTATAGAGCCGCGAGCCGCCGGTGGGCACTTCTAAAAAAATCGACCGACGATTGAAGCCCCTGAATAGAGCTTAGCCGACGGCCTGCAGCTCTTTGTCACAGCGTGTGTTTGGGCGCATCCGCCCCACTGCGCTACAATCCTGCGCCTTTGCTGCCTGTCGGCTTTAATTCACAGATAGCGGGTCCGCGAAACCATGGGTTATGCGCTGACCTGCATTGCGAGGTACCTCCATGGTGCACAGCATGACCGCCTTCGCCCGCGTAGAGAAAGCCGGCGTCCAGGGCACCCTGAGCTGGGAATTGCGCTCGGTCAACAGCCGCTACCTGGAACCCCACCTGCGTCTGCCGGAATCTTTCCGCGACCTCGAAGGCGCGGTCCGCGAAGCCCTGCGCCAGGAACTGTCCCGGGGCAAGCTCGAATGCACCCTGCGTTTTACCGAAGAAAGCACCGGCAAACCGCTGCAAGTGGACCGTGAGCGCGCCGCTCAACTGGTGGCTGCCGCCGAGACGGTCGCCGGTCTGATCAAGAACCCGGCCGCACTGAACCCGCTGGAAGTCCTGGCCTGGCCCGGCGTGCTTGTCGCCGATGCCGCCGACCCGCAAGCGCTGAACGCCGAAGCCCTGGCGCTGTTCAATCAGGGCCTGAAAGAACTCAAGGCCGGACGCGAGCGCGAAGGCGCAGAGCTGGCGCGGTTGATCAACGAGCGCCTGACTTCTATTGAAGGGGATGTGGTGGTCCTGCGTGAGCTGGTCCCGCAGATGCTCGCGACCCAACGCCAGAAAGTCCTCGACCGCTTCACCGACATGAAGGCCGACCTCGACCCGCAGCGACTGGAGCAGGAAATGGTCATGCTCGCGCAAAAGAGCGACGTCGCCGAAGAACTGGATCGTCTGAGCACCCACATCATCGAAGTTCGCCGGGTGCTCAAGTCCGGCGGCGCTGCCGGTCGGCGCCTGGATTTCCTGATGCAGGAACTCAACCGCGAAGCCAACACATTGGGCTCCAAAGCCTTCGACCCGCGCAGCACCCAAGCGGCGGTCAACCTCAAAGTGTTGATCGAGCAGATGCGCGAACAAGTGCAGAATATTGAGTAAGGCAAACCCGACATGACCCACAGCACCGGCACCCTGTACATCATTTCCGCGCCTTCGGGCGCGGGCAAGAGCAGCCTGGTCAAAGCCCTGACCGACACTGACCCGGCGATCCGCGTCTCGGTCTCCCACACCACCCGCGCCATGCGCCCGGGTGAAGTGAATGGCGTGAACTATCACTTCGTCGAACGCAGCGAGTTCGTGAAGATGATCGAGCACGGAGATTTCCTCGAGCGCGCCGAAGTGTTCGGCAATCTTTATGGCACCTCGCAAAGCCACCTGCAGCAGACCCTGGATGAAGGCCATGACCTGATTCTGGAAATTGACTGGCAGGGTGCAGAGCAAGTACGCAAGTTGATGCCACAAGCCCGCTCGATCTTCATTCTGCCGCCGTCCCTGGAGGCCTTGCACCAGCGCCTGACCAATCGAGGCCAGGACAGCGACGAGATTATCGACGGCCGGATGCGCGAAGCCGTCAGCGAAATGAGCCACTACGTCGACTACGACTACCTGATCATCAACGACGATTTTTCCCACGCACTGGACGATCTGAAGGCGATTTTCCGCGCCAATCAGCTGCATCAGAAGCGTCAGCAGCAGCGTCATGGCAAATTATTGGCTGAATTGCTCGGCTAAACAGCGCTTCCCAAAACCGCTGCGAGGCCTTTACATTGGCACTTATAGCGGGCTGAAGAGCCTGATCAAAAAATCAGCGCTTCCCTAATCGCTGGTGATTTTTTAAACTGTTGAGTCCGCTCGCCCAACCGGGCAGCGCGCATATTGCATTCGCTCCGAGGAATACCATGGCCCGCGTAACCGTTGAAGACTGCCTAGAACACGTGGAAAACCGCTTTGAGCTGGTCATGCTCTCTACCAAGCGTGCCCGTCAACTGGCCACCGGCGGCAAAGAGCCCCTGGTTCAGTGGGAAAACGACAAGCCTACAGTTGTAGCGCTGCGTGAAATCGCTGAAGGCCTGATGAGCTACGAGTTCATCGCCAACGCTGAAATCGTCGAAGACGAACCGCTGTTCGCAGCGTTCGAGGACGAGTCCAACGAGGCAGTATAAGTCCATGCCTGGTCGACGTAGCACGGCGCGGGGTCACAACGAACGGCAGGAATTATCATGCCGAGCATAGACGCCCTCGCCGATCGCTTATCGACCTACCTCGGCAAGGACCAGGTCAATCTGGTCCGCCGAGCGTACTTCTACGCCGAACAAGCCCACGACGGCCAACGCCGCCGCAGCGGTGAGGCGTACGTCACGCACCCACTCGCGGTTGCGAATATTCTTGCCGACATGCACATGGACCATCAGAGCCTGATGGCCGCGATGCTGCATGACGTGATCGAAGACACCGGTATTGCCAAGGAAGCGCTGCAAGCGCAGTTCGGCGAAACCGTGGCCGAACTGGTCGACGGGGTCAGCAAACTGACCCAGATGAACTTCGAGACCAAAGCCGAAGCTCAAGCCGAAAACTTCCAGAAAATGGCCATGGCCATGGCGCGCGACATTCGCGTGATCCTGGTCAAGCTGGCCGACCGCCTGCACAACATGCGAACCCTGGAAGTCCTGTCCGGCGAAAAACGCCGGCGGATCGCCAAGGAAACCCTGGAAATCTATGCGCCCATTGCCAACCGGCTGGGCATGCACGCCATACGCATAGAGTTCGAAGACCTCGGCTTCAAGGCCATGCACCCGATGCGTTCCGCGCGGATCAACCAGGCGGTCAAACGCGCCCGGGGCAACCGCAAGGAAATCGTCAACAAGATCGAAGAGTCCCTCAGCCACTGCCTGGCCATCGACGGCATTCAGGGCGAGGTCAGCGGTCGTCAGAAACACCTCTACGGCATCTACAAGAAAATGCGCGGCAAGCGTCGGGCCTTCAACGAGATCATGGACGTGTATGCGTTCCGGATCATCGTCGACAAGGTCGATACCTGCTACCGCGTGCTGGGTGCTGTGCATAATTTGTACAAACCGTTGCCGGGGCGCTTCAAGGATTACATCGCGATCCCCAAGGCCAACGGCTACCAGTCGCTGCACACCACGCTGTTCGGCATGCACGGTGTACCGATCGAGATTCAGATCCGCACCCGTGAAATGGAAGAGATGGCCAACAACGGCATCGCCGCCCATTGGCTGTACAAATCCAGCGGCGACGAGCAGCCCAAAGGCACTCACGCCCGCGCCCGCCAGTGGGTCAAAGGCGTGCTGGAAATGCAGCAACGGGCCGGCAATTCGCTGGAATTCATCGAAAGCGTGAAGATCGACCTGTTCCCGGACGAGGTCTACGTGTTCACGCCCAAAGGCCGGATCATGGAGCTGCCCAAAGGCTCCACGGCGGTCGACTTCGCATACGCGGTGCACACCGACGTGGGCAACAGCTGCATCGCCTGCCGGATCAATCGTCGTCTCGCGCCGCTATCCGAACCACTGCAAAGCGGCTCCACGGTCGAGATCGTCAGCGCCCCCGGCGCACGGCCGAACCCGGCTTGGCTCAACTTCGTGGTCACCGGCAAGGCGCGGACCCACATCCGCCATGCACTGAAACTGCAACGCCGCTCCGAATCCATCAGTCTCGGCGAACGCCTGCTGAACAAGGTGCTCAACGGCTTCGACAGCTCCCTGGAAAAAATTCCGGCCGAGCGTGTGCAGTTGATGCTCCACGAATACCGCCTCGAACTGATCGAAGACCTGCTCGAAGACATCGGCCTGGGCAATCGCATGGCTTACGTGGTCGCCCGTCGCCTGCTTGGCGAAGGCGAACAGCTGCCGAGCCCGGAAGGTCCGCTGGCGATTCGTGGCACCGAAGGCCTGGTGCTCAGTTACGCCAAGTGCTGCACGCCGATCCCGGGCGACCCGATTGTCGGTCACCTCTCCGCGGGCAAAGGCATGGTGGTGCACCTGGACAACTGCCGCAACATCAGCGAAATCCGCCACAACCCGGAAAAATGCATCCAGCTCTCGTGGGCCAAGGATGTCACCGGCGAATTCAACGTCGAGCTGCGCGTCGAACTGGAACACCAGCGCGGCCTGATCGCCCTGCTGGCCAGCAGCGTCAACGCGGCCGATGGCAATATCGAAAAAATCAGCATGGACGAACGCGACGGTCGTATCAGCGTGGTCCAACTGGTGGTCAGTGTGCACGACCGCGTGCATCTGGCCCGCGTGATCAAGAAACTGCGCGCCCTGACCGGGGTCATTCGCATCACCCGCATGCGCGCGTAGCCCACCCTTCACAAGGAGTCATACATGACCAAGACCGTTATCAACAGCGACAAGGCCCCGGCCGCCATCGGTACTTATTCCCAGGCGATCAAGGCTGGCAACACCGTTTACATGTCGGGTCAGATTCCTCTGGACCCAAAAACCATGGAACTGGTCGAAGGCTTCGAAGCCCAGACCGTCCAGGTGTTCGAGAACCTCAAAGCCGTGGCTGAAGCGGCCGGTGGTTCATTCAAGGACATCGTCAAACTGAACATCTTCCTCACCGACCTGAGCCACTTCGCCAAGGTCAACGAGATCATGGGCAAGTACTTCGACCAACCTTACCCAGCCCGCGCCGCCATCGGCGTAGCCGCCCTGCCAAAGGGTTCGCAGGTTGAGATGGATGCCATTCTGGTCATCGAGTAATGTGTCCGGCGCAGCCTTCCAACGGCTGCGCCGATCTTGCTTTGAAAGGATTCCACCATGCGCCAAGCGCTAGCTCTCTCGCTGGTCGCCCTTCTCTTGGGCGGTTGTGCCAGCGACCCTGCCGACCGTGATATCAGCGGCACCTGGATCAATCAGTCGGCAATCGATGCTGCATCCAAAGGCGGCCCCCTGCGGGAAGCGCTCCAGGCCTATGGCCCGAACCTGGAATGGGACGTCAACACCAGAGCCGGTCAGGCCCGCTACACCAATGGTTTTGAGAATGTCGAAGGCAAGCTGCTGGGCGAAGAGTCCGGCGCCTGGAAAGTCGACTTTTATGGCAGCTCCGCCAGTGAGTTGAAGCGCGATGGCAAGCAACTGAGCCAGGCCGCCAACGACAACGAGCCGGAGCAAGTCTTCGATCGCGCATCGGTCCCGGTGCCGGAAGGCGCACCGATTGGCGCGAGTTTCGAGCGGGCACTGTATTCGGCTTATATGGGCGGCAGCTGGAAAATTCTCAGCGGCCCGGGCGAAGGCAACACCGTGCAGTTCCAACCCGATGGCCAGGTTGCCGGCCTGCCCGGAGCGGACCGTTATGCCCTGTGCCTGGCGGGCGATTGCGCGTCGATGAGCGGCGGCAACGACAACATCTGGCTGCAGGTGAACGGCCAGGGCAATACCTGGATCTTTGCGCGCAAGGACAAGGAACTGGAGATTTTCCAGACGGTGAATACCGCACTGGCGGACGAGATGCCTTCGTTTACGCCGGGTGATCGCAAGTGGTTGCTCGAAAAGCAGTAACCCGGCACTAACAGCCAACAGATTACCCTGTGGGAGCGGGCTTGCCCGCGATAGCGATGTATTAGGCACCATTGATGGTGACTGGTGTGACGCCATCGCGGGCAAGCCCGCTCCCACAGTGGCTTGTGTGCAACTGGAAGTCAGCCGCGGCCTTCGAGAATGGCGGCATAACCTTCGCGATAGGTCGGGTACTTAGGCGCCCAGCCCAAGGCCTTCACCCTGGCATTACTGCACTGCTTGCTGCCCGTGCGCCGGACGCTCGCGTCGTCAGCCCACTCGGTCACGCCCAGATACTCACGCAACCAGCCCACCACTTCGGCCAACGGCGCCGGCGCGTCGTCCACTCCGATATAGATGTCATCCAGCGCCACCCCGCGTCGATCGGCTTCAAGCAGAAACGCCATCAACCCCGCCGCGTCCTCGGCGTGGATGCGATTGCCGTACAGCGGCGGGTCAACGGCCACGCGATAGCCGCGCCGCACTTGGGTCAGCAGCCATTCCCGGCCCGGGCCGTAAATGCCGGTCAAGCGCACGATGCTCGCCGGGATGCCGCTCTGGAGTGCCACTTGCTCAGCTTCCAGCATCAATCGACCCGAGTAGCCTGAGGCAATAGTCGGCGAAGTCTCGTCGACCCACTCACCATTCTGCTGGCCATACACACTGCTACTGGAAACGAACAGCAGGCGATTGGGCACCTGGCCGTAGTCGTTCAGCCATTCCAGTACATGCTGCAAGCCTTCGACATAGGCAGCGCGGTAACCGGCTTCATCGTGATCGGTAGCGGCCGCGCAATACACGAGGTAATCCACCGCACCGATGGGCCACGTCTCAGGACAGTCCTTGTTGAACAAGTCGCCGGCAACGCCAATGACCCCGTCAGGCAGGCGAGAGACATCACGCCTAAGGCCATGAACTTCCCACCCGGCAGCCAGCAATTGCGTGGCCAGACGACTGCCGACATCACCGCAGCCGGCGATCAAAACAGAAGGCGCGGACATCAGAAAACTCCTATCGCAAAGCTACAGACTAGCGTCGGCAAAGGACACGCGGCTAGCAATGAAGGAAAAAAAGATACTCTATTACTTTTGTTAACAAGAATTACTTGCAATAATGCACGCCACTTTTGTTCTCGGCCTCACGAGGCCTGGAAGAACATTTACCGTTTTTTCCTTTCAGGTCCGGCCAGCATGACACCCAATCAATTCCCCGCTTCGCCAACCAAACGACCTCGCGCCTGGAGCGCAGTGGCCGCCCTGCTGCTCAGCCTGATGCTGGCGCCGACCGCCGCCTTCGCTGATGCACAAGCACCGGCCACACAGCCTGCTGCCGCTCAAACACCCACCGCACCAGCCGTAGCGCCTGCCGCCACCGATCCGGTCCAGGCCGTAGACGCCGCTGACGTACCGGAAATCCTCGAAGCTGATAATACCCTGGGCATGGCCCATGACTTGTCGCCGTGGGGCATGTACCAGAATGCCGACATCATCGTGAAGATCGTGATGATCGGCCTGGCCATCGCCTCGATCATCACCTGGACCATCTGGATCGCCAAGGGCTTCGAGCTGATGGGCGCCAAGCGTCGTCTGCGCACTGAAATCGCTCACCTGAAAAAAGCCGCCACCCTTAAAGAAGCCAGCACAACGGCAGCCAAGGAAGGCACCCTCGCCAACCTGCTGGTCCACGACGCGCTGGAAGAAATGCGCCTGTCGGCCAACAGCCGCGAGAAAGAAGGCATCAAGGAACGTGTGAGCTTCCGCCTCGAGCGTCTCGTCGCTGCATGCGGTCGCAACATGAGCAGCGGCACCGGTGTACTCGCCACCATCGGTTCCACCGCGCCGTTCGTCGGTCTGTTCGGCACCGTGTGGGGCATCATGAACAGCTTCATCGGCATCGCCAAAACCCAGACCACCAACCTCGCCGTCGTAGCGCCCGGCATCGCCGAAGCCCTGCTGGCAACCGCGCTGGGTCTGGTTGCAGCGATTCCTGCGGTGGTCATCTACAACGTCTTCGCCCGCTCCATCGCCGGTTACAAGGCGCAAGTGTCTGACGCCTCGGCAGAAGTCCTGCTGCTGGTCAGCCGTGATCTCGACCACCTGCCGACCGAGCGCAGCTCGCAACCGCACATGGTGAAAGTGGGGTAATCGGCCATGGGCCTGCATTTGAAAGAAGGCGCAGACGACGATCTGGCCGAGAACCACGAAATCAACGTCACGCCGTTCATCGATGTGATGCTGGTGCTGTTGATCATCTTCATGGTGGCGGCGCCGCTGGCCACCGTGGACATCAAGGTCGACCTGCCCGCCTCCACCGCCAAACCGGCGCCGCGGCCAGAAAAACCGGTGTTCCTCAGCGTAAAAGCCGACCAGCGCCTGTTCCTCGGCGAAGACGAAGTGAAGGCCGAAACCCTCGGCGCCACGCTCGACGCCAAGACCCAGGGCAAGAAAGACACGACGATTTTCTTCCAGGCTGACAAAGGCGTGGACTACGGCGACCTGATGAGCGTGATGGACGCCCTGCGCGCCGCCGGTTACCTGAAGGTCGGCCTGGTCGGACTCGAGACGGCAGCCAAGAAATGATCAACACGCGCCAAAAGCTGACGCGTTACAGCGGTAGCCTGGCCGTGGTGCTGGGCGTCCATGCGCTGGCCATTGCGCTGGCGCTGAACTGGACGTCGCGCCCACCGATCGAGCTGCCGCCGCAAGCGATGATGGTCGAACTGGCGCCGGTTCCGGCCCCGCCACCGCCCGCACCGCCAAAGGTGATCACGCCGCCACAGCCACCGGCCCCGGTGGAAGAATTGCCGCTGCCGAAACTCGCTGAAGCGCCGAAGGCCGAGATTGCTGTGCCGAAGCCGGTCAAACCCAAGCCGAAGCCTCAACCGCCCAAGCCTGTGGAGAAGAAGCCGGAGCCACCAAAGGAGAAACCCTCCGAGGAAAAACCGAGCGACGCGCAACCGACCCTGGCACCGACGGAGAAATCCGCTCAGCCGGCACCCGGCCCATCGCCGGCGCAGCAAGCCGCCAAGGCCAGCTGGCAAGGCACCCTGCTCGCGCACCTGGCCAAGTACAAAAAGTACCCGGCCAGCGCACAGGCGCGGGGCAAGGAAGGTTTGAACCGTCTGCGTTTCGTGGTGGATGCTGAAGGCAATGTGTTGTCGTTCGAACTGGTGAGCCGCTCCGGCAACGCCGATCTGGACCGGGCCACCCTGGAAATGATCCGCCGCGCCCAACCGTTGCCCAAGCCACCGGCCGACATGCTGAACAACGGCTCCATCGAAATCGTTGCACCATTTGTTTACTCGCTGGAACGACGCCGTTAAGAAGCAATACAAATCCCTGTGGGCGCGGCGGTGCGGCGATCCGACTTGCCCGCGATAGCGATATATCACAGTCAGCGAAGATGTTGGATGTGATGGCCTCATCGCGGGCAAGCCCGCTCCCACAGGGTCATGCTTACTTCAGAAAGATCCGCGATCTCGTGAAAAAGGCACCGAAAGGTGCCTTTTTGCATATCTGGAAACGGCAAACCCGCATTGCCCTGTGTCACTCAACACACTCAGTCTGATAACGTGCGTCTATCGATTGCAGCCGGTATGCTTGGCCCGCAACTTCATGGACGCTTGCTATGACTCTCACAGAATTACGCTACATCGTTACCCTCGCCCAAGAGCAGCATTTCGGCCATGCGGCCGAGCGTTGCCACGTCAGCCAGCCGACCCTGTCGGTGGGCGTGAAAAAGCTTGAAGACGAACTCGGTGTGCTGATTTTCGAGCGCAGCAAGAGTGCCGTGCGCCTGACTCCGGTCGGTGAAGGCATCGTTGCCCAGGCACAGAAAGTCCTGGAACAGGCCCAAGGCATTCGCGAACTGGCCCAGGCCGGCAAGAATCAGCTGACCGCGCCGCTCAAAGTCGGTGCGATCTACACCGTCGGTCCGTACCTGTTTCCGCACCTGATTCCACAACTGCACCGGGTCGCCCCGCAGATGCCGTTGTACATCGAAGAAAACTTCACCCACGTGCTGCGCGACAAACTGCGCAACGGCGAGCTCGACGCGATCATCATCGCCCTGCCGTTCAACGAAGCCGACGTCCTGACCCTGCAGCTCTACGACGAGCCGTTCTACGTCCTGATGCCGGCCCAGCACCCGTGGACGCAAAAAGAATCCATCGACGCCGCCCTCCTCAACGACAAGAGCTTGCTGCTGCTCGGCGAAGGCCACTGCTTCCGCGATCAAGTGCTGGAAGCCTGCCCGACCCTGGCCAAAGGCAACGACGGCGCCAAACACACCACGGTGGAATCCAGCTCTTTGGAAACCATTCGCCACATGGTCGCGTCCGGCCTGGGTATTTCGATCCTGCCGCTGTCGGCGGTGGACAGCCATCACTACGCTCCCGGCGTGATCGAAGTGCGCCCATTGAGCGCGCCCGTGCCATTCCGCACCGTGGCCATTGCCTGGCGCGCGAGCTTCCCGCGGCCGAAGGCGATTGAAATCCTCGCCGACTCCATTCGCCTGTGCTCGGTGGCCAAGCCGCCAGCGCCGGTGGTGGCCGGTTAAGTCGCTGCCATGACCGAGTTGTCGCAAGTGTCGGTGACGGCACTCAAGGGTGTCGGCGAAGCCATGGCCGAGAAACTGGCCAAGGTCGGCCTGGAAAATCTCCAGGACGTGCTGTTCCACTTGCCGCTGCGTTATCAGGACCGCACCCGTGTGGTCCCGATCGGCCATTTGCGACCCGGGCAAGACGCCGTGATCGAAGGCACCGTCAGCGGCGCCGACGTGGTCATGGGCCGACGCCGCAGCCTGGTTGTCCGTTTGCAGGACGGCACCGGCGGGCTCAGCCTGCGCTTCTACCATTTCAGCAACGCCCAGAAAGAAGGCCTGAAACGCGGCACGCGCATTCGCTGCTATGGCGAAGCGCGGCCCGGTGCGTCGGGGCTGGAGATCTACCACCCGGAATACCGCGCCATCACCGGCGACGAACCACCGCCGGTGGATGAAACCCTGACCCCGGTCTACCCGCTCACCGAAGGCCTGACCCAGCAGCGTTTGCGCCAACTGTGCATGCAAACCCTGACCCTGCTCGGCCCCAGCAGCCTGCCCGACTGGCTGCCGAAGGAGCTGGCCCGGGACTATCAACTGGCGCCGCTGGCCGACGCGATCCGCTACCTGCATCACCCGCCCGCCGATGCCGACGTCGACGAACTCGCCCTCGGTCATCACTGGGCCCAACACCGTTTGGCCTTCGAAGAGCTGTTGACCCACCAGCTGTCCCAGCAGCGCCTGCGCGAGAGCATGCGTGCCCTGCGCGCGCCGGCCATGCCGAAAGCCACCAAGCTGCCCGCTCAGTATTTGGCCAACCTCGGCTTCACGCCGACCGGCGCCCAGCAACGGGTCGGCAACGAAATCGCTTACGACCTTAGCCAACACGAACCGATGTTGCGGCTGATTCAGGGCGACGTGGGTGCCGGCAAAACCGTCGTAGCCGCCCTCGCCGCGCTGCAAGCGCTAGAGGCTGGTTATCAGGTCGCATTGATGGCGCCCACTGAAATCCTCGCCGAGCAGCACTTCATCACCTTCAAGCGCTGGCTCGAACCGCTAGGCATTGAAGTGGCTTGGCTGGCCGGCAAGCTCAAGGGTAAAAATCGCGTAGCCGCGCTGGAGCAAATCGCCAACGGCACGCCAATGGTGGTCGGCACCCATGCGCTGTTTCAGGAAGAGGTGCAATTCAAGAACCTGGCGCTGGCGATCATCGACGAGCAACACCGCTTCGGCGTGCAGCAGCGTCTGGCATTGCGGCAGAAAGGCGTCGGCGGGCGGATGTGTCCGCACCAACTGATCATGACCGCCACGCCGATTCCACGGACGCTGGCCATGAGCGCCTACGCCGATCTCGATACCTCGATCCTCGACGAACTGCCCCCCGGCCGTACGCCCGTAAACACGGTGCTGGTCACCGACACCCGGCGCGTCGAAGTGATCGAACGGGTACGCGGCGCTTGTGCCGAGGGCCGTCAGGCCTATTGGGTGTGCACGCTGATCGAAGAATCTGAAGAGCTGACCTGCCAAGCCGCCGAAACCACTTATGAAGACCTCACCGCCGCCCTCGGCGAGTTGAAGGTCGGGCTGATCCACGGTCGCATGAAGCCCGCCGAGAAAGCCGCAGTGATGGCCGAATTCAAGGTTGGCAACCTGCAACTGCTGGTCGCCACTACCGTGATCGAAGTCGGCGTGGACGTGCCCAACGCCAGCCTGATGATCATCGAAAACCCTGAACGTCTCGGCCTCGCGCAGCTGCACCAATTGCGTGGCCGTGTCGGTCGGGGTAGCGCCGTCAGCCATTGCGTGCTGCTTTACCATCCGCCGCTGTCGCAGATCGGCCGTCAGCGGCTGGGCATCATGCGCGAAACCAACGATGGTTTTGTCATCGCCGAAAAAGACCTCGAACTGCGCGGCCCCGGCGAAATGCTCGGCACGCGCCAGACCGGCCTGCTGCAATTCAAGGTCGCGGACCTGATGCGCGATGCCGACTTGCTGCCCGCCGTGCGCGACGCCGCCCAGGCCTTGCTCGAACGCTGGCCGGATCACGTCAGCCCGCTGCTCGACCGCTGGCTACGCCATGGGCAGCAATACGGCCAAGTGTGAGCACTGTCGCAGTTTCTGGGCCCTGGCTTTAAACAAGCTGGTTATACTCCTGCAATTGTTTGCAAACGGATACAGACCATGACAGAAGCTGCCCTCGCCCCCGAAACCCCGCACGCTCCGTCTGTTATTCGGCTGCTGCTCGGCAAGCTGGGCATCGCCTACGAAGAAGTCCTCGACCATCACGGCCTGAACGCCGCGCGTAAAGTGCAGGCGGTTTTGCTGGACGATGCCGTCGGCGCGCTCATGGTGCTGTTCCCCCAGAGCCAATTGCTGGACCTCAATCGCCTCGCCGAACTCACTGGCCGCCGGTTGACTGCTGTATCTACCGATCGCCTGGTAAAAATGCTCGGCAAACACAACCTGAGCCTGCTGCCCGGCCTGCCGGCACTCACCAGCTCGCCGTGCCTGTATGAAGAAAGCCTGCTGCGCGAACCAATGTTGCTGATCAACTCGGGCGAGCCGGGCGTGCTGCTGGAAATCACCAGCGACGATTTCAAAACCATGCTGACCAAGGCCAGCGCCGGCAATTTCGGCGAAGCGGTGAACCGCATCCGCCCGAACCTCGACCGTCCCGACGATGACCGCGAGGAAATCACCCAAGCCGTGCAAGCGTTCACCGCGCGGCGCATCCAGCAACGTCTGGAAGCGACCATCGAGATTCCGCCGCTGGCCGAGACCGCGCAGAAAATCATCAAACTGCGGGTCGACCCCAACGCCACCATCGACGACATCACCGGCGTCGTCGAAACCGACCCGGCCCTGGCCGCACAAGTCGTCAGCTGGGCAGCGTCGCCGTACTACGCCTCACCGGGCAAGATTCGTTCAGTGGAAGACGCCATCGTCCGCGTGCTGGGTTTTGACCTGGTGATCAACCTGGCGCTGGGCCTGGCCCTGGGCAAAACCCTGAGCCTGCCCAAAGACCACCCGCAACACACCACGCCGTACTGGCAGCAATCGATCTACACCGCCGCCGTCATCGAAGGCCTGACCCGCGCCATGCCCCGCGCCCAGCGCCCGGAAGCCGGCCTGACCTACCTCGCCGGCCTGCTGCACAACTTCGGCTACCTGCTACTGGCCCACGTGTTCCCGCCGCACTTCTCGCTGATCTGCCGCCACCTGGAGGTCAACCCGCACCTGTGCCACAGCTACGTGGAACAACACCTGCTGGGCATCAGCCGCGAACAGATCGGCTCATGGCTGATGCGCTACTGGGACATGCCCGAAGAACTGGCCACCGCCCTGCGCTTCCAGCATGACCCGAGCTACGACGGTGACTACGCCGAATACCCGAACCTCGTGTGTCTGGCTGTGCGTCTGCTGCGTAGTCGCGGGATTGGGTCCGGGCCGGATGAAGACATTCCCGATGCCTTGCTGGAGCGCGTAGGCCTGACCCGCGACAAAGCCAACGATGTCGTCAGCAAAGTGCTTGAGGCTGAAGTGCTGCTGCGCGAACTCGCCTCACAATTTAGCCAGGCCTAAAAGCATCGCGGGCAAGCCACGCTCCCACAGGATTCAGGCGATCCCTGTGGGAGCGGGCTTGCCCGCGATGAATCCAACCCGGTCTAACTGACCGACTCAAGCCAGGTAGCGCACCACATATCCCGGAAGAGGCGGAGGAGCAAAGGAAGCGTAGCCGCTAACAACCACCCGGTTATCCGCCATAACTGTGCACCCCCGGAACAGATCGATACCGCTTTCATTGTTGAAGACTGCCCATCCTTTACCCGCAAACGTCACATCCAGAGAGCCTTTAGAGTCATAACGCGCAGTCACGACCGAACTATTCTCGTCAACAAACGTGCCTCCACCTTGCCCACTGACAACCAGCTTTCCATCCGTTTGCAGAACACAACGCCGCCAGGAAACACCATGCTCCGTAAAATCGGAGAACAGTGGTCTCCCATTGTTAAAAACAAGATTGAAACTGCCGCTGGGGTTTAAAGAGACGATCAATCCTTCGTGGTTGCCATCGCGGCCTGCGGACCCCACTGCTACAACCCCACCGTCAGGCTTCAAGGCCATTGAGCCAAGGTCAAGCCATCGACTGCTGTCAGTGATGGTCACAACGCCGTTCTTATTGTCGCCATAACTCGCATCGACGTTACCGTCCTGGTCATAGCGCATTACATAAGCATCAGGCCATTCCTCTGGGCCCTCTCTGCTGAAATCACCACATACCAGAACTTTGCCGTCCTGCTGGACGGCCACACCAGTAGCGTAATTCCAGTTATGAGTAACGCCTGGAAGCTCGACAAGCACAAAGCCTTTCCCATTGAACGTCGTGTCCAGTGAGCCATCTGCATTCAGGCGCACTGCAATTCCCCTCAGGTAGTCGATGGCGAACAAAACAGTGCTGACCAAGACAATTTTTCCATCCTGCTGACCGACGGCCACCGTCCCGACATCGACCGCACTTACCGATGATTTCTCCGCCTTCTTTTCGTCATGACGGCGAGTGACAAAACTAGCGCCAGGCATGCTGCGAGAATCGATAAGGTCATAAACATTGAGGGTGACTTTGCCGTCCTTTTCAGGACCGAAGGAAGTGTCCAGCTGCCCATTCTGAAGTTGGCGAACGACCGCGAGATCAGTTGAACCGTCCGAGTGTTCAACGGTGCCGGTAATCAGCCATCCGCCATTTTCCAAAGCTCGCAGATGGCGGCCAGAAAATGACGACCCGTCCTTGAATGGGATTTCGACGATTCCCTGATTTCCAAATCGCAAATCACGCGAACCGTCCTCATTCAGTCGTGCCACCTTGGTTGGAGAATTCTCTGAGGACGAAGCGCTGAAGAGCAGCAGTAATTTCTTATCAGGTAATGGGAGAACCGACTGAGGAAACCTGCCAACGATTTCTTCGAAAGGCAACTCAAGAACACCGCCGTTACCGAAGGTGGGATCTAAAAATTCCGCAGATTTTTTGCTTTGTGCTTGGGTCATGACCGCGCTCCATCGTGGTGTGAAAAGATATCCTTCTAGGGACACAGTCACAGTGGAGCACGGGGGCAGCGCCCGAAACACCTGTTACAAATGACAGTTCAATATTCATTGGAAGCCAGATGACTGACTTGTGGAGCCACTGATCTGATCACCCCTGTAAGACCAGCTAATGGGCGTCCCTTTTCCAAGACCCGTGACAAAGCCAAACGACGTCATCAGCAATGGTCTTGAGGCCGAACTCGCCTCGCAATTCTCCAGACCTAAAAACAATCGCGAGCAGGCTCGCCACAGGGGGATCAAATAAACCCTGTAGGAACGGGCTTGCCCCGTTCAGTTGTGCAGCAAACTCAACCCAAAAGTAAGGCAGACACACCGCTCTGGGGGCCTACACCTTCGGCTTCGCCTTCCTCGGCTTCAAATACTTGGTCAACCCCTGAAACCAGATCACCAGCGCCGGGTTGCCCTTGATCTGAATCGACTTGTCCTGAATCCCCGTCATAAACGCCAACTGCTTGTTCTTCGCCTGCATCGTGGCAAAGCCATACGCCGCGTCCTTAAAGGCAATCGCAAACGCCGGCTCGGCATACACGCCGGACTTGCTGGTAATGCGCTGATCCTTCACCACGAAATGCCGCGCCACCTTCCCGTCCAGGGTCTGTAGCTGAAACACCAATGCCTTGTCACCCAACTGCTGCTGAAACGCAGGATTAGTCCGACTGGCCTTACCCATCAACAAACCCAGCATCCACAGAAGAAAACGAAATTTCATGCGCACAGCCTCAAAAGAAAAATGAACGGCCGGCGCAGTGTAGCCGCTCCAAGCCAGAACGCCACCATCGACTTACGTTAGAAGAAGATAAACCACTTTTCCCGCATGATGACCACCAAGTCACGCTTTCCCGCCTCAACCCTGATCGTTCCCAAGCTCCCGCGTGGTAATGCATCCCGTGACGCTCCGCGTCACACCCAACACCCGCCCTACACCTGAAGAAACACATTTCTGTAGGAGCTTCCGAAGGCTGCGATCTTTTGATCTTGATGCCCTCAAACCTCTCGGACATTTCCTTCAAAACGCCGGGCTGTCCGTGAACTAGGCAGCCCTCACCTTCACAGATAACCTCTGTTCGTCACCGCAAAATCGGTGACTCGGACGTGCAAGTCCGATGGAGTACACATTCGGTTATGGCAATTCATCGAGCGTTTTCCTATGCTCGCGAATCGTTATGGCTGCTGTGTATGGGAGACCTTCGGGTCTGCCGGGTGACTCCACCGGTCTTGCACACCTATGCACAGCTGCCACCTCTTTCGAAGTGCACGCGAAACGGTGTCAGCTCCTTAAATTTTGGAGTAACACTTTATGTTCAAGCCAACACCGAATCCACCAGAAAACCCAGCCACATCCCCCTATGAATCCTTAGACTCCAGAAAACTCCACGAAGCCGCCGAACGCGCCCTCGACCACCATTTCGGCCCGCCACCCAACGAAAAACCCAAGCGCAAAGGCAAACTCTTCACCGTCTCCCCCGACATCGACACCGAAGCCCTCCTGGCCAACGCCTCCGAAGACCTGAAGTCCATCAGCGCCATCGCCGCCGACCTGGCTGACGACATCGAAGGCACCCGCCGCTCAGTCGCCCTGGCGCTCAGCAGAATGGCGGATGGGGTGCAGTTGTTGGTAGAGCGAGCGCTGGATCATATCGATTCGCCGAATCCGGCGGAGCATCGGGCGAAGGCGTAGCGAAAAATATGAAGGGGACTTAACGTCCCCTTCCTCAGCGTTATACCTGCACCGCGAAATTTACAGGCAGTGACTGGCCTTTATGTCTGAGCCTTGCGAAACCAAACGCTTCACGCCGTCGCTACCCCCCGGGCTACCTTTATCAGCTGACATCTGATAACAGGCCAACGCCCGGGACATATCCTTTGTTCCCAATTCACCACTCTCAAAAGAAGACCCCAGGTAGTTCATCGCCTCTGTGGATCCCATGGAAACCGCGCGAATAACTTCCCTTTCTGCCTGCTCGGGGTGGAGGCAAGGGCCGTTATAGTCGGTGGAATTACCGTTACAAAAATAAGTGGCATAACCCAGCGCTCCGCTCGCTGTCGTCGATGCCGCTTTGAACAAAGCCTCAACCTTGCTGGTTTCCAGCTGAGGTGCCATCTGCGAAAGACTTAAGCTTGCCGCCGACAGACTCGCCTGTGGATCACCCGACTCTGCAGCACAGACATAGTTTTCCAGTGACGCTTCAATCAACTCCCCAGTCAGACGGTATCGTTCAAGAAACCCCAACCCACCCAAGCCCTCAGCACGTTGATAACAAAGGTTCTCCGCGCGGCTCATTCCGGGTCTATCGGGTGCGACAAGCTCCCTCTCGCTGATCGACCAATCCTCAATTCCCACCAGCGACCAGCACGACTTTTTAGCAAAGTTAAAAATCTTGATGTTGCTGTTACCGGCCCGTTTATCCACAACGTTCATGTGAGTGTCGTCGACCGTTTCGATCTCAATTCCTTCAGTCTTGCCTTCCATCGCAGTCATCAACGGAAACGTCAAACTGGAGCCAGTCTCCGCAGTAATTTGCGGTTCAAATCGACCAGGGTCCGAGGTGCGCTTCAACACCAATATTTTCACCGCCAGTGCGGTAAGGCGCTTCTGGGACTCGGCATTGGCGGAAAACACTGGCAGAAACTGCGCGAAGTCTGAGGAAGGACACGAAGCACTTCCCCCGCCCCCACTGCCTGAACGACCCACAGTCTCAGGCGCGATCCCATCCAAATAAGCCGAACGCTCCCGACTCATCTTTGCAATGCAATTGTTCACAACCGCCACATGAGCCGGCATGGCTGCCTCAATCTCGAACGCCTCTACGGTGCAATTCGTATCCCGTAATTTGATCCACGCACGCTGGGATTCCTTTACCTGCGTCGAATACTCCCCCCCTAATTTCGGGTCAACTGAATATTGAGATTCAAGCCTTGCCATCAGTTGGTGATAGCTCGTATTCAACTGAGAATCTGCGGAATTCTTTGCAGCCTCGGAACACGGGACAACCTGCGAGCTAGAGCTGATTTCACTGCAGTCGTCTTGGGCGAACGCAGCTGAAACCGGCAGTAGCGCGAACGCGATTAGCACACTGGTTAACCCTAAAACAAAGCGTTTCACTGTCTTCAATCCTTGATTATGGAACATACCTATTTTTAAGTTTATTTCAGCTACTTTGATGGCGGAGCAACCGCGATTTGCCTGGCACGATCAAGGGTCAGACGAATCAAGCAACTAGCAGATTGCTCACCATATATAGACTTTACGCACTCGAGGTCCCGAAGCTTCATCCAAGCTCGTTGAACCTCACGAAACGCGGTTCTTTTTTCGTCACTTAAACGATTTGCCTTATCATGGTAAGCCGAATTAAGCAGCGCATCCGCATCCGCCAAAACCAACTGATAAATATCGCTTTCTTGCACTATTTTGACTTGAGGTAGACTCTGGGGTAGATCCGCATCCCAGTTATTCAATCCATTATTGTCATCAACTCTTAGCTTGACCGTTTTATTATCAAACCACCCATATTGATTTTTTTCCTGCTCCGTTTTGTAAAGCAACTCAATATAAATTGGGTCGCTTCCCCGTTGCGGATCATTTAGCAGAGTCTGCTTTAAAACACTGACATTTCCATTTCCCTCATCCAGTTCGAAAGAAAAACAAGGGGTTGGCCCAGGCTGAGCAGCTGACTTGCTAGCACGCATACAGTCCGCTCGAGTAGAGCCGCTCGGCTCATTACTTCCCGCTTCTACATCTTGAATTCTAATTAGCAGTCTCAAGTTAGGGGCCGCAGAATAGTCGGCTTGTAATATCTTCGCGGAATAGAACGGTTCTGCTTGAACGGTAGCAACGCTAGATACAAAAAATGCTGAGCATGCCAAGAAAATTATATCTTTAACCACAGAGCTAATTCCATTTAGTTTAAAAATTTTGACATATTTATTTATCGAAAGCCAACCTACTTTACAAATAAATCCGTCCCCTTTTTGTTAATCACTGCTTCTGCCTCTTAAGGAGAAAGTGGACAGATTTATTTATTGATGGACAACCCTATCCAGTAAATAAATCCGACCCCTTTTACTATTTTCTTACTCCTGAATGTCTTCACACCGACCCAATCACTGCAAAAACCTCACGGTTTTCAATGTGGCTTTTATTTCCTCGAAGTCCTTTTGGTTAAGCAACAATGGCTTGGAATAATTTTCAGCTGCGCCAACCAAAACATTACCATCTCGAACCAGACAGAAGCTGATACGATCGATACTGTCTTTCCTCTTATTTCTAAAGCCAAATATAAACCCCGACCAGTTAGCACCATTGAGTTCTTGAAAAACATACCCTTCTGGTCGTCCGGCATTGCTATTTGGCACCCACCCTTTCTCTGTCAGTTTCGCTGGGCATTTAAGATTGTTAGCTTCTTTTACATCTTGAAGCTCTGGACTAAGCTCTTCTGGATTAGAATTTATGCCAGCGCCCTGCAAATCGAAATTCTCTGCACCATCACACATCAGGCCAAACCACTTTGATTTCAAATCACTATCTTTCTTGAAACTCCAATTATACCCAGCAGACATTTCTGCCTGTGCAAGATATGGCCAACTCTTGTCTTTCGGTGCGGTTTTTGACTCAAGAAATACAACATCAGGAGTATTAAATTTTACATACTGATTTTCAAGCAACACCATAGAATAACTGCAATTACCCTGATGTATTGCAGCTATTGTTTTTCCTGAAGCATAAGCAGAGTAGCCTGGTTGATTCCCTATATCCACGACAGAAACTTGTCCAGTTTCAGAGGAAAATGCCGGCACCGAAATCAAACATCCGACTATGGATACGTACCATCTGCTTTCTTTTTTCACTATTCAATGCTCCGACGAACAAAGTCTTGTGGGGTATTAGATGAAGAGCCAGTTGATGTTGGAAATACCAAATGATCAAGCAGTACTACTTGCGCATTAGCAAACGCGAGAAAACGCGCTTGAACTCCCCATATCGATGAAAAATTAGTCGATGGCGAACCGAGATTAACAGTAGCAGCGACATTCCCAAACGCTGTGTTTTCGTAGTAATGCTTAGTCTGTGCGTTCGTCGTTAATGCTCTCAATGTACTACTTGTAGAACTGTAGTACCCATCCGCCTGCTTGGAAGCTCCAGACCACGCCCAGTAAGCACCAGCACTATTTGCAGCATCAAACGAGGTTTTCACAGCTTCCCGCTTTGCAATAACTGCTTGTGGGATGCCAGTTGAAGCGTCACTTAAAGAATTTGTAGGGTCATACATGGACTTATTGCCGTTAACTATCGGCCTATTATTATTTGCCATTGTGGTGTGGGTTGTTAATGTCTGCGAAACTTGCTGACTGACAGGCTCACCCTTAAATTTCCAATACTTAATATAGTTACTCGCATGAGTCAACTGCAGGAACCCTCTGCCATCCCATGGCTTATACCAGTACTGACTTCCTTCATGAAGCTTTTGATACCACTGGGTTTCTTGTGTCGCATTGCCAAAAAAACATGCCAGCCTTACTGGAGTTACAACAAGAAATTTTCGCAATGCTTTATTCAGGTCAACACGACGCGTTAAAGCATCTGCATTTGAACTGGAAAGCATTGTTGAAGCATTTGGCAAGCTTACGGACTCCCACTGCCAGGTTGGGTTTGCTTTTCGCAACGAGTTCATTGGCAGCAACTGAACGAGCTCATTCCTGCTCAACCAACTGCACTTTCTGAAAGTAGCTATAAACTCTTTCGGCGGGAAGTGCCAATGACTTGATGTTATCCCATCTAACGCGGCCTCCTCCCAAAATGCTAATTTTTCTTGATGAGCTTTAAGTTTATCATAGCTCACTTGAGGCAATGCCCCTCCCTCTGCGACTTTCAGCAGCCAACCATATCTAGCGTCAAAGTCACCCTTATTCCATTCGCTAGGAAATTTCACTATACAGCGCTTCAACTTTTCTTGGCTCTCGGCTAGACTAAGAATCTCAGTGTTGCGAGAGCGCTCTATAACATAGCGTTCAGACAGAGCGTTTTTTTCTTCCGCCGACATCCCCGAATAAGTAGAAGAGTTAGCAATTGAAATTGCATCCGTGTCGTCAGGAAACTGCTCATTCCCGTTAAGTTTCAGCAACTCCCTTATACGAGAAGACTGACAGTGACTATCGGTATCAACATCATCATCAATCAGTTGCCAACCCTGCCAACTGGGAAAGTCCGAATCACTAAAACAGCTAACTGTTGATCCATTTAAATTAACCCAAGCGTTACCTGCGGGAAGAAAAATCTGACGCCAATGCGCTGCTGCTACCGGCTGAAGAGCATCTGGCCCTAGCACACGACCGAAGCGCAGCAGCTCAAAACCTGCACTGGGACATGCCGCAAATCGCTCATTAGCAGTCTCGAAAAGTTTATATTCAAAATTATCTGCTTCTGTAAATTCACCGAGCAACCCACCATTCTCAGTATATGTGCTTAGTACACATTTTCCTTTCTCGTACCGCATGCGAACAAACAAATCTTCCTGCGGGCGAGCAACAACAGCACTAACATTATTAGTTTCTACCCAGTTTGCCGGATGCTCTGCATAACAAACCGCTTCGGATGGCAAGAAAAAATGCATGTCCCCCCAACAGCTTTCTTTGCGACCACTGGTGGTTTTATATTCTAGAGTTGGGGAGGTCCGCCCAACCAGCTTATCCACTTCACTGGCAATTATTTCAAAATGGATTTTGTCTGGCTGCCCATATATTTTTCCAGCCCGCCCTAACTCATCCTTACGGTATATTTGAGCACCTATTACCGGAGCAGGTGTTATCAGCAATTTTGACAAATGCATATATATGGAAAAATAAACAACTTTGCAATTATCTCCCTCGCCTATTTCTGTTTCATGCTTAAGAACAACGCAACCATTATCCGTCCAACTTTCTCGGTAGTATAGCGGCTCAGTGACATCACTTGACGGCTCCGCTGGCTGGCGAAAATATACTAATTTTCCGTCCGCAATAGCTCGAACGGAAAGTGCATCGAGACCTTCACGGGGTGCCGTTAGATGGACACCGCTGTGCCAGTTGAGATCGAAGCTTAGAGGATAGCTCCCGTCTCCTGGCGTACCTCCTGGCATCGCTCTTGCTATGAAAGCTTCATCACTTTCTCCGGCCAAAGGTGCCGGTAAAAAAGGAGGGCTAATTATCATGTGTCCGTTTCCTAATCCTTGGTTAATTGCTCAGAGCATATTTATGGTTACAGGGAGAATGGGTAATCGACAGTAGGCTTAACCTTCTCAGACACTACATTCCCCAACGCCTGATCCATCAAACTCCCCGCTTTATCCTTATCCGCCGCCCCAGGCAGCACCGGTGGCTTAATCCCAATCCCAGTCCCCGAGCCCGCCGACCCACCAGCATTAATCTTCACCACCGGCCCAACCACGGTCACACCTCCCGCATCCAGCTTGATAAAGCTCCCTCCCGCCTTCACGGTCAGCTCCATCCCAGCCTCGATAACGATTTTGTCCCCAGCCTTCAGGTGAATCTCCTTCCCGGCACTGGTCAGCTGCGCAGTCCCCAGCTTGATGTGCTGGTTCTGCCCAACCGTCAGGTGATCATCCATCCGCGCTTCAGTCTTGCGGTCGGCGATGGTGGTGCGGTGCTCTTCCGCCTTCAGCTCGGTGTAGGTGTTCTTCACCACCGTATCGTGGCGTTCATTCCCCACTCGAATCTTCTGATCATGCTCGATGTTTTCATCCCAATCCCGCTGGGCATGAATGAAGATCTGCTCCGCTCCCTTCTTGTCTTCAATCCGCAGTTCGTTGTACCCGCCGCCCCCCGGTGAGCTGAGGGTTTTGAATACGGTGCGGGTTTTGTTCGCTGGCAGGTCGTAGGGAACCTGGTTTTCCTTGTGGTACAGGCAACCGGTTACCAGCGGTTGGTCGGGGTCGCCTTCGAGGAACGTGACGAGCACTTCCATGCCGATGCGCGGGATGGCGATGGCGCCGTAGCGGTCGCCGGCCCAGCTCGAAGAGACGCGCAGCCAGCAGCTGGTTTTGTCGTCGGCGAGGCCTTCGCGGTCCCAGTGGAATTGCACTTTGATGCGGCCGTATTGGTCGCAGTGGATTTCTTCGCCTTTGGGGCCGGTGACCATGGCGGTTTGGCTGCCGAGCACGCGGGGTTTGGGGTGTTGCAGTGCGGGGCGGTAGAACACGTTCCAAGGGGTGGCGAGGAAGCGGTTGCGGTAGCCCTGGTGGAAGTCGTCTTTGTTGTCGGTGGTGTCGCTGGTCACCGCCTCTTCGAGCACTTGCGGCTGTTTGCCTTCGTGGACGATTTCGGTGAGTAGCCACAGGTCGTTCCACTCGGTGCGCGGGTGGTCGGAGATTTCCAGGAAGTGGCCGCTGACGAGGGTGGTTTGGTCGCCATGGCCTTCGGCTTGCTGGTAGTCGGCGCGGTGGCGTTCGAGGGCGCGCTGGCTGAGGAATTTGCCGCGCGCGCGGTCGAGGAAGCGGCCGGGGTAGTCGTAGTCTTCAAGGTCCGGTTCGGTGCTTTCGCCGTCGGGTTTGTACGCCGCTTCAAGTCGCAGATTGGGCTTTTCGAAGTCGTAGTCGCGACGGGTGACGCGGCCGGTGCGGGTTTCCAGGCGCAGTTTGAAGCCTTTGATTACCGGCTCGTCGGCGACCATGCCGCTGCCTTGGACGTAGGCGGTGGGCTGGCCGAGTTTCGGGAACACGGTCTGGTCGTCGCCGAACACCAGCAAGTGGGCTTTTTCGCTGTGCTGGAAGTGGTAATGGATGCCTTCTTCTTCGCACAGGCGCTGGACGAAGTGTAGGTCGGTTTCGTCGTATTGCACGCAGTAGTCGCGGTCCGGGCACGGCGTGCTCAGCTGGAAGCGGTAGGCGTTGCCTTTGATGCCGTGTTCTTCGAGGATCAGCGCGATGATTTTCGGCGCCGACATCTGCTGGTAGATGCGCTGGTTGGTGCGGTGATGCAGGTATTGCAGCTGCGGCACCAGGGAGACTTTGTAGCGGGTCAGGCGCTTGCCGGCATCACCTTGGGCGACGCGGTAGATCTGGCCGTGGATGCCGCTTCCGTTCGGGTCGAATGCCAGGAACGCCTGTTTGTGCAGGAGCTTTTCCAGGTCCAGGTCGGGGTTTTCGCTGACCAGTTCCAAGTCGAAGCGATACGGCTGGCTGATGCCTTCGGTGCCGGTGAACGACAGCACTTGCAGGTCGCCGGCGTAGTCTTCGACGGTGAGGCTGAAGTGCGTTTCGTTAGCTGAGTTGAACATTGCTTGCTCCCTGTTCGGTAGTCATCCGTTACGCCCGCAGTCGCAGGCGTTGCAGCAAAGACGAAGTGGCGCCCAGGGCGTCACGCAATTGGGCGGCGGTGATGGTGCGCTTGGCCGCATCGAAAGCCAGCGCCGTTCGCAGGGCTGGCCAGCAGTGTTTCGGTAGATTTCGAGGGGCGTGCAGCTCGCGGTCGAGTTGGCCGTCGCGGGCCTCGGTCGAGGGCAAGCGGCGGAACGGGTGTTTGCCGCCCGCCAATTCGTAGATCACGCAGGCCACGCCGTACACGTCTGCGCTGGCCGACAGCGTCTGGCCTTCGAGCAGCTCGGGGGCGGCGTAGCCGGGGGTCCAGGCGTTGAAGCGGTTGCGGCTCAGGTGCGGCAGGCCGGGCAAGATGCCCTCTTGCGCCTGGCCGAGGCCGAAGTCGAACAGGCGCACGCCTTCTTCGCTGAGCATCACGTTGCTCGGCTTCATGTCACCGTGCAGCACGCCGCGAGCGTGGGCGTAGGCCAGCGCGTCGAGCAGCGGCAGCGCGATGTCACGCAGTTCTTTCCACGGCAGGCCCAGGGGCCGCTCGCAGAGTAATTTGTCCAGGGTCAGCCCACGCATGAGTTCCATGGTGATGAAGGCGCGCTGGCAGTCGGTATCCACTTCAAAGGTGTGCGGTCGCAGCACATTGTCGTGGCGCAGTCGTCGGGTCAGGGCGAACTCGCTGTAGAGCAAGGCACTGGCGTCCGGCGATTCGGCAAATTCTTCGCTGAGGATTTTCAGCGCGATGTAAGGGTCGGGGTCGCCGAACTGTTCGCTCAGCAAATCTCGTGCACGGTAAACCGCGCCCATGCCACCGGCACCCAGCAGGCGCTCGAGGCGGTAGCGCCCGGCGAGCACATCGGGCAGTTCGCCGATGCTGGCCTTGGTCGGCGCCAGCGCAGGCTCGGCCTGATGCGGTTTTCCGTTTAGCGGCTTTCCATTTAGCGGCGTGGCGAACGCGAAGTAAGTCAGGTTATTGGCGTCTTCATCGGTCACCAGCAGGTCGTCGAACGGTGGCATGAATTCAGTCATTGGCGGATCACCACGGCAGTCAGGTTGTCCCGGGCCGAGCCACGCAAAGCGCCGTCGAACAGACGCTCCAGCGCAACGTGCGGCGCGGTCAGGCTCAGGGCGTTGCCCAAGGCGTCGCTAGTCAGCCCTTGATACAAACCGTCGCTGCACAACAGAAACGCATCGCCGGGATAGACCTCGAGTTCCAACACATCCAGCGTCAGTTGCTCGGCAGCGCCGACCGCACGGGTCAGCGCATGAGCAGCAGGATGCGCACGAGCGTCTTCGACACTCATGTTCTGCTCGTCGATCAGTTGCTGTTGCAGCGAATGGTCCTTGGACAGCTGATACAAACGCTGGCCGCGCCACAGGTAGCAACGGCTGTCGCCGGCCCAGATGCAGGCCGCGCGATTGCCTTCCACCAGCAGCGCCACCACGGTGCTGCCCATGATGCTGTCGTGGCGCCCGGCGGTGACAGTCAACTCCTGACCCAAGCGGCGGTTGAGCCAGTGCAGGCACTGGCGAATACCTTTGAGGCGTTCGTCGAAGTCATTCTGCACCGGCAATTCCGCCAGGCTGGCGACGATCAACTGGCTGGCGATGTCGCCACCCTGATGACCGCCCATGCCGTCCGCGACCACCCACAGCCCCTGCTGTGGACAGTCGAGAAAAGCATCTTCGTTGCGCGCCCGAACCTTGCCTGGATCGGTACGCGCAGCGCTGCGCCAGGGACTGGCAACCAGCATCAGAGTTGCACCGGCATACGGAAAGTACGCAGCACGCCCATGTCGAACGGGTTCGGCGTGCGCTGGCTCGACAGCAAGTAGTTGGCGCGCAGGCCACCCACGTCAGCCTTGAGTACCAGCACGTCGCGACCCATCAGGTACTCGGTCTGCATCAGGTCGAACAGACGGAACAGCGACCATGGGCCGGAGTTCTTCTCGATGCCGATCGGGCGGCCGGCCATTTTGTCGAGGACCAGGCTGGTGCGACCGTCTTCAGCGTCGGTCGGCCATTTGAACGACACCGGCACGATCGGGCCGTGACGGTATTCAATGGTTTTGTCGCCGAACTTGAACTCGGAACGGCTGACGGCCGGATCGAGGGTGTACGGCTCCAGTTTGAACTGCACTTGCGGCTCGGCCGGGTTGATCGAGAAGAAGCTCTGGCGGATCACTTGTGCCGCGGCCATCTGGTCGAGGTAGACCTTGGAGATCGGCATGCTGTGACCGTCAATGCTGCGCAGGCGGTAGTTGCCTGGATCGCCACTCACGAACGGACGCATGTAGTTCTCGAAGAAGCGGTCGGCGATGCCCTGGGCCTTGAAGAACTCGCGGAAGTCGCTGATCGCGACGTCGCTGGTACTGTGGGCGCTGAACGGGTAACGCTTGTTGATCGCCTTGCCGTAGAAGCTGTAGAGCTCGCTCTGATAACGCTGGTTCAGGTACTGATAGGAATCGTTGAGCACCAGACGCCAGGTGTCTTCGGCCAGCACGTTGAACCATACGCTTACCGGGCGCGGCAGACGGTTCGACGCGTTGCGCAAGTTGCTCAGCGCATCACGCTGGCCGCTCATGCGGGTCTTGGCCATTTCGAACGCAGCCTGCTCCGGCGCACTGGCCCGAGCCAGGCTCGACAGTTGCAGTTGCAGGTCGTTGAGCGCCGTCAGGGCCGGGGTCAGGTCTGCGGCCGGGCCGTTGTTGTCATCCAGCAAACGGTGCAGCGGTTCGAAGCGACGTTGCAGGGATTTCTTCGCGGTGTCCGGCAAGTTCTTCGCCATGTCCGACGCTTTGTCAGCGGCAGCCGCAGCGAGTTTGCCCAACTTGCCGCCCTTCTCGCCCAGCTTGTCAGCCGCATCGGCGGCTTCATCAGCGCTGTCTGCGATGACCTGAAAACGGGTGTTCTCACGCACTTCCACCAGCAATTGCAGCACTGGGGAGTTGGCGGAAGTCAGGCCCGCCAGTTGCTCGGCGCCTTCACCGGCGTCGTTGATCGGTGGCAAGGCAACCTGGCCGACCGCTTCGCTCCAGAAGTTGGCGTAGTCGCGGAAGTACAGCTGCTCCAGTTCAACCATCAGACGACGCAAGTCCATGCCGCTGATGCCCGAGCCTTCGCCCAGCACCCAGTTGTCACGCAGGATATCGGTAACCAGCGCAGTGCCCTGGACCGAGAAGTACTGCTGATAACCCTGTTGGGTGTAGAACCCCGGAATCACGTAATCGGTGCCGACAAACAGCGCACCCTGTGGGCCCAAGTGTTGGCTGAAACGGTATTCCGGCAGAACGCGAGCCTGCTCGCGCAGCATCCGGTAAACCACGTTGGCCAGCGACTCGCTGCGCAGCACCTGACGGGCCTGCGTCACCAGTTGATCGTTCAGCGGGTAGATAAACGGCTGCTTGAGCAAACGCTCGAAGTGCGTGTTCAAGCCGTTCTGCACCGCCGTGTTGCCGGCGTAGCGCAGGGACCAGTCAGTGGCAACCCAATCCTTGAGCCATGCCGCATCGCGACGATCTTTCATGTTCAGCATCAGGTACGCGCGCAGGCTGTTGAGCAGGCGTTCGCGATCCTTCATGTTGGCGCGGATCTGCCCTTCCAGCAGCGTCGCAACCCGTGGCAGCAGTTGCGCTTCAAGCTCACGCTCGTAGGCGCTCTTGGCCACTGGGTTGACGTCTTCGCCTTGGTACAAGCCGCCGCGCTCGTGGTACGACACGTCACCTTTGTTCGGGAAGACCTGCGTTGCCGCGTAGCTGGTGTCGAGGGTCTTGAGCACTGCCATGGCGTCATCACGCACAGTCAGTGCCGAGCGTTGTTGCTTCCAGGTTTGTGCCAGGGAACGCAGGTTTTCCAGACGCTCATAGTTGGCCGAGAAACCGCCCGCCCAGAGCATGCCGAACAGCGCCAGCGCCGCCAGTGCGCCCACGTACAGGGCACGTTGGCCCCAATGAATGCGGCTGCGTTCGCGCTTGTCCAGACCGGCCAGATCGGCCTCGGGGAAAATCACCCGGCTGAGCAAATGGTGAATGAACCGCGAACGGCCACTGCGCAGGGTCGGCAGCACGCCGGCGTTCATGCCCAGGTTCGCGCCGATGCCGGCAGTGGTCTGGTCCATCTCTTGAGTCAGGTGCGGTGCGCTGGTCAGGTAGAAACCGCGCAACTGGCTGACACGCTGGTAGCGGTTGCCGGTGAATGCCATGTCGACGAACAGGCACAGGCGCTCGCCGATCTGCCCCAGTTGATGCGGGAAGTCGAGGATGCGACCACGGCGCTGGGTGTCGCGCTCCTGGTGCATGCGCATGATCACCTGGCTGTTCAGGCGACGCAGCAGCTCTTCGAACTCGGCGCGCAGCACGGCCACGTCAGTACCGCTCTGCTCTTTGCGGAAGCTGGTGCCGAGCACCTGATCACTTTCTTCGCGGGTCAGCTGATCGAAGAACTCGTCGAAACCGAGCAGGCGATCGGCTTTGCTCAGCACCAGATAAATCGGCACGTCGACGTGCAGTTTCTGATGCACGTCTTGCAGACGCGCACGCACCTGGCGGGCCAGGGTGTCGAGGTCTTGCTCGCTGCCGCCCAGCAGTGTTTCCACCGGGATGGTCACCAGCACGCCGTTCAATGGACGGTTGCGACGACGCTTGCGCAGCAGGTCAAGCAAGGTGCTCCAGGCGCTGCCATCGACTTCGGCATCCGGCTGGGTCAGGTAACGCCCGGCGGTGTCGATCAGCACGCCGTGATCGGCGAAGTACCAGTCGCAATGCCGAGTACCGAGGGTGTCGCGGGTGAGTTTGCGGTCGATCTTGTTGATCGGAAACTCAAGGCCCGAGAAGTCCAGCAGGCTGGTCTTGCCGCTGCCCTGTGGGCCGATCAGCAAGTACCACGGCAAATCACTGCGCCAGCGCTCGCTGCGACCGCGATACAGGCTCGAGGTCTTCAGGGTTTTCAGGGCGTCCTTGAAACGCACCTTCAACTCTTTCTCTTCTTCGTCGATCAGCTCTTCACGGCGGATACGGTCCTGGCCGTCTTCGGTTTCTTCCACAGCCTTTTTGCGCACACCGGCGCGCCAGCTGACGAAGACCATGGTCAGGCCCCAGATCAGGAACAGCACACTGATGGTCAGCAGGCGGGAGGTCGAACTTTCCCAGAACTTGTAGTCATTGACCGCCAGCAGCGGCCCGACGAACCACACCAGCAGCGCGACGAACAGCACCAGCAGCAGGGTCCAGACCCAGGTCTGGCGCAGGAATGCGCCGACTTTCTTGAAAAACTTTTTCATCACACGTCCCTGTTTACTGCTGCGACTGCGGCTGGACCGCGGCCGGATCTAGCTGCTGATAAGGTTGCAGAACGGTTTCGCGTTGCTCGCCCAGTACCCAGGCGAAGCCCGAATACATCACCACCAGGCAGACGACGGTGAACAGCACCACCATCCACGCCGGCACAATGCGCACCAGGCTGCGGCGCTGATCATTCAAGCCTTCCCAATGCGGTGACAGCTCACGAGGCACGTCGCCGCGCAGTTGACGAATCTGCCGATACAAGGCGTCGCGGATGCCTTCGAGTTCGAGCATGCCGCGGGCCTGCACCCGGTACTTGCCTTCGAAGCCGAGGGACAGGCACAGGTACATCAGCTCCAGCATCGGCAGGTGCTTGACCGGGTTTTTCGACAGGCGATCCAGCAGCTGGAAGAACTTCTCGCCACCGAAGGTTTCGTTGTGAAAGCTGCTGAGCAGGCTCATCTGCGACCACTCGCTTTCGTTGCCCCACGGCGTGGTGACGACGGCTTCGTCGACCACAGTGCAGAGCACGTAACGGGCGGCCATCACCTGGCTGCTTTCAGCGCCGTTGTGCAGCGCACGCACTTCAAACAGTTTCAGCCCGGCGGTCAGTCGTTCGTTGAGCGCGTACAGGTCTTCGCGGGTGTCGCTGTGCTTGAGGCGCACCACTTCCGAAAGCAGCTCGGACGCCGCCGCCACCAGCGAATTGAGGCTGATGTTAAACGCTTCGGCCGGGCGCAAACGCGCGGCGTAGATCATCCGTTCTTCCAGCTGTTCGAAACGTGGCGGTGCAGCGAAGTCCGTCAGCGGACTCGACGCCGGGCCGTGGCCCTGGCGGTCGAGCAGGACGGTTTTGTCGTCCTGGTTATATTCCATGTCCTTGATCATGTCGGTCAGTTCCTGATGGCCCAGAATTTCAGTTCAAGCTCGGCAAATTCGCCGGACACGTGGAACGCGAAGCCGCCAGAGCGCTCGAGTTGCGCCAGGTCTTCGGAACTGAGTTCGAGAATGAAATAGGTTTTGTTGGAGTGGAACGCGATCTGCCGCGGGGCCACCGGCAACGGTTTGACCTTGATGCCCGGCAGATGCAGGTTGACCAGTTGGCGGATGCGCTCCACCGGGCCGACCTTGAGGTGCGCCGGCAAGCGATGGCGCAGTTCTTCGGAGTCGCAGTTGGCGCTGGCGGCGAGTACGAACGAGGCCGAGCCCAGCAGTTTGTGGTCGTGCAACGGCGACACGATGATCCCGTACTGGCGCGCTTGCAGCACCAGTTCGATGGCGTGCTGTTCGAGCACCATCGACAGCACCTGACGAATCGCCTCCATCAGTTTGCGGAAGCTCGCGCCCTGGTCGCTGTGCTGGTAACGGCTGTCCAGACGCGGGCGCTTGCTCTCGCTGGAAAACGTCGCCAGATCACCAAGCATGGTCAGCAGCGTGCGATACAACTCTTCCGGGTGAACCTGTTCCAGGCCGAGGTAATGGCGCAGCAGCATTTCGGTGCGGTTGATCAGTTGCAGCATCATGAAGTCGCCGACTTCCGCGCCACCGACCTTGCCGTTGGAGCGGATCCGGTCGGCTATGGTGTCGCCCCGGTGGCCGAGCATGCTGATCACTTCTTTGAGGCACGACAGCAGGTAGCTGGACGAATGCGCCTGAATGTAGGTCGGCACGAAGTCCGGGTCGAGGCTGATCACGCCGTCGGGCGTGGTGTCGAGCACTTCGCAAATCTTCAGCTTCACGTAGGCCTGGTCGCTCTGCTGCTCGCCGAGCAACAGTTTGAAGTCCGGACGACCGCAGCTGACCTGGCTGGCGGAGTCGTCGCCGGCATTGGAGTCGGCCACTTCCGCGTCGTACGCGGTGTAGCGCGCCAGCACGTCGGACTGCTCCGGGCGGCGAGACTCGATGTGGTTACCGGTGACCAGCGGCAGCGCCAGGTAGATCGGCGTGTTGCCAGTATTCGGCGGCACGTCCAGCGCCAACGGCTCGGTGTTGCCGCCGAGTTCGAACAGGCTGCCGTCCGGCAGAATCCCCGAGGCCTGGCTGATCACCAGTTTGCCCATGTTGAGGAACTGCAAGTCGATTTCCAGGTTCAGGAAGCCCCAGGTATAACTGCCCAGCAACTGGGTGCGGGTCTTCATCTGGTGGTCGTAGTAACGATCGTTGTGCTGGAAGTGCTGCGGACGCAGCAGCATGCCTTCCTGCCAAATGACTTTATGGGCATTCATGATCAGTCATCCGCCTTGGCGAGCGTTTCGTGGGTGTTGCGGATGCCGGCCTGATCGAGGGTCAGGTCAGCCACGGAGACTTCCAGCGGAGTGATTTGCACCGTGTAGCGCCATTTGGTTTCCGGTAGGTCGCGGTAAGCCGCGAGCACGCCGACGTAACGGCTACCCTCCTCCACGCTGAGCTTGAGTTCGATGGTTTCACCCGGACGCAATTCGAGTTCTTCGCTGGCCACCAGATCCGGGACCAGGGATTCCTTCGCGCGTTCGTACAGGCTGAAGAAGTCGGCGTTCTCGAACGTCACCGGGTGCTTGAGCTCGAACAGACGCACGACAATTGGCGACGGACGCCCGTTGAGGTCCGGGTTCAGCTGATCGCTACCGGTGAGCTTCAGGTTGACTTTGGTCACTTTGGAATAAGGCGACAACGACGAACATCCGGCCAACAGCACCAGGGCAATGAGCGCCGTCAGCGTCTTGAAAAAAGCGGTGGAACAGCGAGACATGCGCATCATCCTTGGTGGTCGGTGTGAAGGGTGGAAATCAGGCGGATCTGCTCTTCGTAGGCCTGGGCGAAGTCGCGGGCCAGCAGGCGTTCGCTCCAGTCATCGTCCAGACGCAGGGCCTGGTGATAACGCCCGTAAGCTCTCCAGCGACTGCCGGAGGTGGCGAGCAACGGTTTGTTGTCACGCTCGAAACGCAGGGTCAGCTGTTGTGGCGAGAAGTGCTCCAGGGTGCCGCGAACGGCGGCGCGGCTGGCGGTCAGCAAGGCAACTTGATGCGCCTGCAAATCACGGAAGGCACGGGAAATCGCTTGCTCCGCCGGCAACTGACCCGGCTTGTTGCCCTGCAACAGAATGCCCAGCGCTTCGCCGGCATCGACGGCGAATTTCAGCGGGTTCTTGTTAGTGCCTTGTACGGTGGTCTGGGCCAGGCGCAGTTCGTTTTTCAGTTCGCTGCGGGTGCGCAGGCTCTGCTGCAAACCGCCAACGCTCTGCTTGAGCAGGCGCGCGGCGTTCAGGGCCAGGGCTTCGCGAGCGTCATGGTCGAGGCCTTTGAGGTCCACGCCCAACGCCGCACCGAAGTGCTCCCAGAAACCTTCGCTCTGGCGCTCTACCGCTTTTGGCGGCGGGGCTGGCGCAGGTTCTGCCGGGGCGTCGACCAGCTCCGGGACCATCAGGCTTTCCATGTCGATGCGCGCGTAGTCGGCACGCTGACGGGTGTCCTCAATCACCGTGCTCGGGGAGATCAGTTCGTCGATTTCCGAGTACACGCGCTCTTGCTGATCGAGGGCATTGAGCGGGTCGAGGTCGAGGAAGGCATCGTCTGGAATGATGCTGCCCGCAGCCTGCGGACGGCCGACTTCAACGTCGAACGTCGCCGGGTCGCGCACCAGCCGCGCACGGATCTCGAAGTCGCCCAGCACATACACGCTGCCGTGCTCGATGCGCATCGGTTCGCCCTTGCGCAGGCGCGCGCCGCTGTCGCTGTCCTGGATACCGTTGCTGCTGGTGTCGGTCAGGAAAAACGTGCCTTCGCGGTAGCTGATCAACGCGTGGTGGTTGGACAGGTGACGCTTGCGATCGGGAATGATCCAGTCGCAATCCTCGCCCCGGCCGATTACGCCACCGGCCTGCTTGAAGGTCTTCTGGCACAAATCCGTGGGCACGAACTGCTTGGTGTTCAGCATTTCGAAAACCAGTTCCATGGTGATACTCCTTGCGGTCACTTGCCGCGATTGACCGCCTGCGGATCACCCAATGGGCGATAGGTGTTGTCGTTGTATTTGTAATTGCCGCTACAGCCGCCGAGGCCGCATAGAACGACGAGGGTCAGCAGGACGGCTTGCCAGTGACGAACAGACATCAGAGGGTCTCCAGGGGTAAACAAAGCGCAAAGCGCCAGCCCGTTTGGGCGGCGCTGAAATAAGCGGACGCGGTGAAATCGACGGTCTGTTGCCTAACCATCGAAATCACCCAAATTGATATTCAGGCGCCCGAGGCGGTACAGCAGCGTGCGGCGCGGCAACCCGAGTTCGCGGGCGGCGAGGGTCTGGTTGCCGTCGTTTTTGCGCAGGCAGTCGAGCAGCAAACTGCGCTCGACCTGCTCCAGGCGTTCGCGCAGGTTCAGGCTGCTGTCTTCCGGCATGGCTTCCATGCGCAGGGAGAAATGCTCGGCCAGCAACTCGCCGCCTTCGCACAACAGCACCGCGCGTTCGACCAAACCTTTGAGTTCGCGAACGTTGCCGGGGAAGGCATAACCGGACAGGTGATCCAGCGCCGCGTCGGACCAACGCACCGCATCCCGTTGCAGAAACGCGCAAGCCTTGTCGGCGAAATGCCGCGCCAGGTCGAGGATGTCGCCTTCGCGCTGACGCAGGGCCGGCAGTTCGATCGGGAATTGCGCGAGACGGTAGTACAAGTCCTCGCGGAATTTGCCTTCGCTGACCAGCACCGCCAAATCCCGGTGCGTCGCGGCGATGATGCGTACGTCGATTTTGTGGGTGTCGTTGGAACCCAACGGGCGGATCTCGCCTTCCTGCAACACCCGCAGCAATTTGGCTTGCAGGGACAACGGCATGTCGCCGATTTCATCGAGCAACAAGGTGCCGCCGTTGGCCGCGTCGAACAGCCCGGCACGGTCGCGGTCAGCGCCGGTGAAGGCACCTTTGCGGTAGCCGAACAGCTCGCTTTCCAGCAGGTTCTCGGGGAACGCCGCGCAGTTCTGCACGATGAACGCCTGGGAACGCCGCGGGCCGCAATCGTGGATCGCCCGCGCAACCACTTCCTTGCCAGTGCCGGTCTCACCGCGCAGCAGCACGGTGTACGGGCTGTGCAAAACTTTGCTGATCAGCGAATAGGTCTGGCGCATGGCTGCGCTCTTGCCAATCAAGCCATAACCGCTGGCGCTCGGGACGTTGACCGGTGCCGGTCGTGTATCGCCGGCCGGCTGACGCAAACGTTGCAGCAAGTGCAATTGGCCGAGCACGAACGAGCCCAGTTGACCGAGAGAATCGGCAAAGCCTTGCAGGTCGATGTGCCGGCGACTGGCGCACAGCAGCAAACCTTCGACAGCCTTCTGCCGATTGACCAACGGCACGCACAACAGTGACTGCCAAGGCGTGGCCTGGAGCGGCAGGAAACTGGTTTCGTGCAGGCTGCCGCTCAGCTCGCTGAGGCACACCACGCGGTTTTGACACAGGGCGAATTGCAGCAGTTGTTCACCGTTGTAATCCGCGGGCAGGCTCGCCGCTTCCCGGGGTTGCAGGATGCCGTTCAGGCACTCGGCATTCATCCCCAGGCAGGTGTGGGTCGCATCCAGCAGGTACAGCTGCGTCAGCTCGCAACCGCTGAGCTCGGCCAATCCACGCACGAAGTCACCCAGCAGCGCAGCGCCGTCCGCCGCGCGCGACAGGCTGGCGAACTGCGCCAGCAAGGCTTCGGCATAGATCAGCGGTTGCGGCACTTGAGTGAACATCACACCCACCTCAGGCGAACTCGCACATCACGCTGGCGTCACCGTCGAGCGTCGCATGCACACGCTTGAGGCTTTCACCGGTGGCCATTGCGTCGAGCAAACGGTCAGCCACCAACGGCAGCACATGCAGGTCGAGCAAATGGTCGATCAGGCGGGCGCCGCTGTCGCTTTGGGTGCAGCGTTCGGCCAAGTGATCGACGAGGTCCTGGGAGTAAGTGAAATCGAGCTGACGACGGTTCAGGCGCTCGCCCAAACGGCCGAGTTTGATTTCGATCAGCTCGCGCAGCACCGGGCCACCGACCGGGTAGTAAGGCACCACACGCATGCGCGCCAGCAGTGCCGGCTTGAAGTGCTTGCTGAGCACCGGGCGAATGGTTTCTTCAAGCACTTCGGCAGTCGGCCGCGCGCCGTTTTCGCAAAGTTCGCTGATGCGGTCGCTGCCCAGGTTCGAGGTCATCAGGATCAGCGTGTTGCGGAAATCGATCTCGCGCCCTTCCCCGTCGTTGGCCACGCCTTTGTCGAAGATTTGGTAGAACAGGTTGAGCACGTCCGGGTCGGCTTTCTCGACTTCATCGAGCAACACCACCGAGTACGGCTTCTGGCGCACGGCTTCGGTGAGCATGCCGCCCTCGCCGTAACCGACGTAGCCCGGCGGCGCACCGATCAGGCGCGAGACGGTGTGCTTCTCCTGGAACTCGGACATGTTGATGGTGGTGATGAAACGATCACCGCCGTAGAGCAAATCGGCGAGGGCCAGGGCGGTTTCGGTCTTGCCGACGCCGCTTGGGCCGACCAGCAGGAACACGCCGACCGGTGCATCAGGTTTGTTCAGGCCAGCGGCCGTGGCGCGCATCGAACGGTCGAGGGCGTGAACCGCTTGTTCCTGACCACGAATGCGCGTGCGCAGGTCGGTGGCGAAACTCGCGACCTTGGCGTTGTGCTCGCGGGCCAGTTGCGCCAATGGCACACCGGTCCAGGCGCTGATCACTTCGGCCACCAGACGCGGGCAGACTTCGAAGCTCACCAGACGTTCTTTGACTTGCAGTTCAGTCAGGGTTTTGTGCGTTTCGTTGAGCGCGGCTTCCAGGGTTTCGACGCTTTGCGCTTCGTCCACTGGCGCTTCAAGAGTTTCGATCACGGTGCCTTCGGCGTCTTCCTCAACCGTCACGGTTGGCTCGACGGCAGCGGCTTCACGGGCCTTGGCCAATTGCTGACGCAGCTCTAACAGGCGCTCGGCCAATTCTTTCTGTTCGGTCCAGAGGGTTTCCAGGGCGACCCTTTCGTCTTCGGCGTCAGCCAGGCGATCTTCCAAGGCGTCCAGCGCTTCATGGTCAATCAGCAAACCGGCCTCGGCGTCACGACGCAGGGCCTGACGCTGACGACCACCCTCGGCCAGTTCGCCACGCAGGCGCTCCAGGCTTTCCGGGGCGGCGGCGAGGCTGATGCGCACACGAGCGCAGGCGGTGTCGAGCACGTCGACGGCTTTGTCCGGCAGCTGACGACCCGCCAGGTAACGGGCGGACAATTCGGCTGCTGCAACCACCGCGTCATCGCGCAGGTAAATGCCGTGGCTCTTCTCGTAGACCTGAGCCAGGCCACGCAGGATGGTCACCGCTTCGCTGACGGTCGGTTCGTGCAGTTGCACCGGCTGGAAGCGACGAGCCAGGGCCGGGTCTTTCTCGAAGTATTTTTTGTACTCCGCCCACGTGGTGGCAGCGATGGTGCGCAACTCGCCACGGGCCAGGGCCGGTTTCAGCAAGTTGGCCGCGTCGGAGCCACCGGCATTGCCGCCCGCGCCGATCAGGGTGTGGGCTTCGTCGATGAAGAGGATGATCGGTTTCGGCGAGGCTTTGACTTCGTCGATCACGCCTTTGAGACGACGTTCGAATTCACCTTTGACGCTGGCGCCGGCCTGCAACAGGCCCATGTCCAGGGACAACAACTCGACGCCTTTCAAGACTTGCGGCACTTCACCGGCTGCAATGCGCGAGGCCAGACCTTCGACGATGGCGGTTTTGCCGACGCCGGCTTCACCGACCACGATCGGGTTGTTCTTGCGACGACGGGCGAGGATGTCGACCATCTGCCGGATCGCGCCATCGCGGCACAGCACCGGGTCGAGTTTGCCGTCGCGGGCCTGTTGGGTCAGGTTGTGGGTGAAACGCTCCAACAGCGATTCGCCGGGCACGGCGGGTTTACCGGTGGCCGGTTGTTCTTTCTGCGACAGGGCGAATTCTTTCAGGCGCTCGATGTTCAGCTTGGCGAGCAACGACTGATAACGGCTGCCGGCATAGCGCATCGGGTTGCGCAGCAGCGCGAGGATCAACGCGGCTTGCTCGACCTGGCTTTGGCCCAACTCGAGATTGGCCACCAGCAAGGCGTCTTGCAGCCACTGCACCAGTTCCGGGGCGAACACCGGGTTGCGCGAGGCGCTGTGCTCGACCCGCGATTGCAACGCGGCGCTCAGCTCACCGGCATCGACTTCAGCATCCTGCAACGCGCGTGCGAGCAGGCCTTGCGGGCGCTCCAGCAGGCCCAGCAGCAAGTCTTCGACGAGGATCTTGCTGCCGCCACGGGCGACGCAGCGTTCGGCAGAACTTTCCAGGTCTCGACGGGTTTCGGCGTCCAGCGCCTGGATAAGTTGTTGCAGGTCTACGTTGATCATGTGTCATCTGTCCTTAATGAATTTTGCTGCCCAAGGTCACCACGCCGTCCGCTTTTTCGCGGCCCAGCCAACTGGTCCACCCCAGGCGACAGGCGTTCTGCTCACCGATGCGCAGTTCGCGGATTTCTTCCTGGCGCAACACCAGGCGAATGTCGTAATCGAGCGGGTCACGCAGGGTGAACCGCACCAGCGCGCACAGCGGCTGATAGCCGAATCCGATCGGCAGGAATTCGTGAAAGCGTTGCCAGTCGAGCTCGCGGATGTGAATGCGGAATTTGCCGCTGCGATCACGCACGTGTTCACCCAGCACCAGGTCTTCGCCGAGCATGCTGTTGGCGCGACCCAGGCGATTGCGCTGCTCGTCGAGGATCTCGACGCGGCGCTCGATGCATTGCTCGATGGTCAGCTCGGCGTGCTTGAAGTAGTAACGCAACACCGCTTCAATCAATGCCGCCGAGTGCGCCCGCAAGCTGAGCAGGCCGAGGTACGGCAGCAGGCGTTTCCAGTTCAGTTCCTGGGCCTTGCGGATCTCTTCGCCACCCAGGCCGATCAGGGCAAACAGCTGCGCCGAAAACGGATCGAGCGCGCCGCTCTGAAAGCTGGCGCGGTAGCGGTATTTGCGCCAGATCGGCAGCATCAGCCGTTGCAGGCGATGGTGGAACAGGTCGAGGAAGTTGCGGGTCGGATTACCGTCTTCGCTGTCGCCCAGGGCCTGTTCGCCATAGAACGCCGGCAGCGGCGAACCGGAACCGACCAGGCCGATCAGGTTGAAACGCAGGCGCGCACGCATCTGCCCGTGCTCTTTGAAAAACTCCACGCGATCGACGTCGCTGCCAGGGAAACCCAGGCTCGGGTTGGCCTGGAATTCCAGCTGGTCGTAGAGGTCGTCTTCGCTCAGGTGCGGGTGTGCATCGCGCAGCCGGTCGATCACCAGCAGCACGGCCTGGAACAGCGAGTACTCGCGTATTACCCGGGTCAGCCCGCTTAAAGCAGGGGCTGCAGGCCCATACGTGGTGTCCATTGGTACACCTCTCCCTGTGTGCTTTTTACCCGCAGCTCGTGGAACGAATTGAGACTGGCGTAAAGCGCGAAAAACTCGTTAAGAACCGAAGCGAACACGAACAGGTCGCCCTCGCCGATATACCCTTCCGGGTCGATGGTCAGCTCGGTGCGCAACCCGCGCACCGGCAACCCTCGGTGCAATCTGTCGACATGCTGGTGCTTGATCGACTTGAGCCCGCCCAGCAGGCGTTTGCTGACTTTTTCCGCGTGTTGGTCGTAGTAGCGCGGCAGGTCGTAGGTTTCGAGAATCACCTTCAACGCATTGACGTCGGCCAGCGACAGGTAGTTGAGCGACATGTTGCTGATCAGCTTCCAGAGGAAGTCGCGGTTCAGCGGCGGCGCGAAACTCGAGGTGGCCGGGGTGATGTTGCGGAAACTGAGGAACTCCGGCGTCTCTTCGCAGGCCATGCAGATGTCGCCGAGCTTGAGCTTGCGCGGCAGGTTCTGGTTGGTGCACATCAGCTCGATCGACAGGGTTTCATGGGCTTCGGTGTGGCGGATGCCGAAGCTCAGATAAGTGTCGAGGCCGTCGTGCAGCAAGGACGAACGCTGGCGGATGCTGTAATGCGGACGGCTTGTCGGCACATCAAAACTCGGGTCGTGCTCGAAGGATTCGAACGGCACGTATTCCTGATAACCGAGGCCGCCGGGCTTCCAGCCGGTCACGGTTTCGACCGAGAACACGCCGCAGTTTTCCAGGTCGTATTCGGCCGGCAGCAGCAGGTACTCGTCCTGTTTGCCGTCGAGGCGAATCGGCAGCGCATCGTGCTCGAACAGGTTGACGATCGGCGTGCAGTAGAGCTTCACGTTGTCCAGGGTCGGGCGCATCCGCATGATGCCGCTCTTGCGAATATCAAAGCGCAATTCCAGGCCGCGCATCTGCTTGAGCGTGTCTTCCGGCAGTGCCTTGAGCAGGTCCAGACCGTTGATATCAACGAACAGGAATTTGTCCTGGAAGGCGAAATATTCCTGCAGGTAGCGATAGCCGCGGAAGGTGTTCAGCGGGTACGGAATCAACGCTTCTTCTTCGGCGAAGCCCACTGGTTGCACACGGTCGCCGGGCATCTTGAACGCCATCGGCTGACCGCTCACACCGTTGATGGCCTTGCCGGCAGCGTCCAGCGGGATCAGCTCGATGCCTTCGAGGTTGCGCAACAGGCTCAGGTACAGCATCTGGCTGATGTAGCGCTCACCGGCGAAGTGCAAGCGCAGACGACTCAGCTCCAGCTCGCCGAGGTGACCATCCGCGCTCATCTCCAGGCGCAGGCTCAACAGCGAACCGTCACCCTTCACCGAGTAAGTCAGCGCGGCCAGATCCAGCGGCAAGACTTCGGTCGGGTAGCAGGTGCGGAAGCGGCAACGCACATCATCGACCGGCACACTCTCCACCGGCGTATCACGCTCGACCCTCAACGCAGGCCCGGAACGCTTCAACGGGTCGAACTGCAAAATGCTGAACGCCGGCAGCGGTCGCATGTAGTTCGGCCACAGCAACTGCATCAGCGAGTGGCTCAACTCCGGCAACTCGTCATCGAGCTTCTGGCGCAGGCGCCCGGTCAGAAAGGCAAATCCCTCCAGCAACCGCTCCACATCCGGATCCCGCCCGGCCTGACCGAGGAAAGGCGCCAACGCCGGGCTACGCTCGGCGAAACGACGACCTAACTGGCGAAGTGCGGTGAGTTCGCTTTGGTAGTAGTGGTTAAAGGACACGGGGTACCTGCCTGGTAGTGGAACTCATGAAAAAACTGTCCTGTAGAGCGCGACTGTCAGACCGGCAAACACGTAGCCTGCAACCAACAGAAAAGGCAGAACAAATAACCAGCCGAGCGTCATCGCGGAACTGACGGAATGCCCGGTGAACACATGCCCGAGTGAAAAAATGATCCACGGCACGGCATAAAAAGGGATGTATTTCAAAGGAGCGAGCCAAACCATTCGCAACACCTCGGGCTCGCTTCTTCCGGTCATGGTCCGGGTTGTCCAGAATGCAAAAAAACCGTACCCGGGAATGCCCCACCAGAGGACATACATCCACTCGGAATAGTCCGAATCCAGCTTCGTATATTCACCAGCCAACAGATCGCTGGTGAAAATACTCACTAACAACAGCAGTGGCGCCCATAGGGAAACCGTGAAGAAGGTTAGGCGGCCTCTGCTAAGCATGGTCATACGGCACACCCCAAGGTATGGAAAAACAGGTACAGGGACAGGCTGACATTTTTGTTCATGCCTGACTCAAATTCGCGTAGTAGGAGCCGGCGAGTTCCATCACAACAACGGCCATCAACACTACGAGCGTTAGTCCGCGATGCAGCAGCGACTCTCGGAATCCACGACGAAGCCCGGTCAGAATCAGCACAAGACACAGCAATGCCAGAGCGCCAAACAAATTGCTGTCAGCAATAACCGCCAAATAACCTTCCATTTCACCTATCCCGTGCATGTCGTTCAGTTCTCCAAGTGGGTGCAAGACGTATTAGCGCAGCCTGGCTTAATAGTTGATTAGTTAGAAGATTACGACTTGATTAATGCACATACCGAGCAAACCATCGATCAACTATTAAGCGTGCGACTAACGCCAATATACTCATACAGACTGTAAGTCCAGCATAAGCAATCGCCCTGACTGGGTTATCCGGAAGAAAGTAAAACAACACGACACCCAACATCAAAACTATAAACAGAATCTTCAATGAAAGCCTTGGCATAAAAAAGACAATAAAATTCATGAAGATAAAAAAATAAAATGTCAGCTCTGCGGTACCACCTATTGCGGCCCCCCGATCTGTAAATCCGCCCATGTGCTCTTTGTAAAAATCAACCCCAAAATCATGAACAAAAAAATACAGAACACCCACCAACAGATAAACGACAACACCTGAGAGAACTTTCACGATCATGGTTTCCATGTTTTATATTTTGCCAACACGCCCGCATCAATCGAAGTTTTGAGACGTACAGTCGAAGATGGCTTGAACGCTGTACTCGCCACTGTTGCGCCACTGGGTCCAAACCTTTGGGCGCCCATTGGCCTTCTCTCAATCAACAACTCAAAGTTTTCAGACGCCCATAAACAGGCTCTTATAATTATAAAATTGTCGTATACGTTTTCACTTCCCTTGTCACTTCCTCCAAGTGATCCATCGGCCCAGTCGAGACCGGTAACACCCGTTTTCTTGATTGCGGCATCAACATCGCGAGTCTCCTGCCAATACATACGGAAGGTATCCACTGCAAAGGGAATTTGTCCGAGACCGTCGGTCCAAAAAGGATCACCTTCGACCAAACAAAGTAGAAACTTAGCTCCGCCTTCAGGTTGCTTTTTCCAGTCTCCCGGTAGATTTCTGTAATACGCAAAAGAAGGGCGATCAACAATGGCAAAATCTATAATCGATTGCCATGTGTGTTGCTTATAGGCGTCGTAAACCTCCGACCCTTCAATACTACTTTTAGGGTTTACCCATAGCCGCTCACGATAAAAATCAGCTAAAGGTTCAAACCATTGAATTTTTTCAGCGTAAAGCTTGTCAGCTCTTAGAATACGGAAAGGCTTGTCACAAATATCTGGTCGCACTGCAAACAGGGGTACGCCGTTAGATCGAGTTACCAACCAAATATCCGGAAGACTCAAGTTCGCCGGATCCGTATCGTTACTAGCGGTAGTTTTATTATCTAGTTTTAACGCAGTAGCACCTTCTTCTGTAACAAAGGTGTAAGGCACGCCGTCGACTTCAACTATCGTTTCCAAGAGCTTACTCCGACGTTACAAAGATCGTGACAGCTTCAGGTTTCTGCCCCGTTGAAAAACATCCAGACATTCCGGACAACGTCGCCCCCACCTTTTCTATCCCACTTTCAGAAGTTATTCGATAATTCAATCCGTCTACTGTTTTCCCACTAGCTGTTTTAAACGCAAAGACACGATTGAATATACCGGGAATGATCACTGGCAACGGCGCCACAAACGGTGCCGGCGAATGCGAATTCCCGATAATCACCGTCCCGGATCCGGCCGTAACCTTGTTCCCATGCGCGCCCACCGAACCCACAGTGGCCGCCGGTTTTCCATTGATCAAAACTGTGGTCGCAAGGTCGCCAACCATCGCACCACCACACGCCGAGGCATCGCCTTGGCGGGCGGCCGCGAGGCCGTCGAAGAACACGTCGCCGGAACCGGCGGCAATCGGGTTGGTACCGTGGCCGGGGAGCGGGCAAGCGGTGGGGTCGGATACGCGTGCTGCGGGTTTGCCGGACATCGGAGTCTCCTTAGTTGACCTTTACTTGACCGCTGCCATCCAGGCGCGCGGCGAAACTGACCTGACGCTTGAAGCCATCAACTTCCAGCAAGCCTTCGATACTGAAGGACAGGCGAAGCTGATCGTTGTCACGCGGCAGGGAAATGACACGCACATTGCTCAGGCGTGGCTCGTAGGCTTCGATGAAGTTTTCGATGGCCAGACGGGCCTGACTCAGGGAGTCGTGGAGGCTCAGGCGCATGTCATTGAGATCGGGTAGCCCGTAATCGGACAGCGTTTGCACGCTGCCCGCACGGGTGCTGAGCATCTTGGCCAGATGGGCAGCCACCGACGCCATGGCGGAAACCTCGCGGCTCCAGCCGACGCGTTTGTCCGCGTCGCCACCCAGGCGTTCGAAAAGGCTGCCGTATCCAGTCATGAGTTAGGCTCCGCTTACTCTTTGTCCAGCTTGCCAACCAGCGACAGGGTGAAATCGGCACCCATGTACTTGAAGTGCGGGCGCACGTTCAGGCTGACGCGGTACCAGCCCGGCTCGCCTTCAACATCGCTGACGATGATTTGGGCAGCGCGCAGCGGACGACGGCCACGAACTTCGGCGCTTGGGTTTTCCTGGTCGGCCACGTACTGGCGGATCCACTTGTTGAGTTCCAGCTCGAGGTCGGTACGTTCTTTCCACGAACCGAGTTGCTCGCGCTGCAGCACTTTCAAGTAGTGAGCCAGGCGGTTGACGATCATCATGTACGGCAGTTGGGTGCCGAGCTTGTAGTTCAGCTCTGCCGCCTTGCCTTCTGCGCTGATGCCGAAGAACTTCGGCTTCTGCACCGAGCTTGCGGAGAAGAACGCCGCGTTGTCAGAGCCTTTACGCATGGTCAGGGAGATGAAACCTTCCTCGGCCAGTTCGTATTCACGACGGTCGCTAACCAATACCTCGGTAGGAATCTTGGTTTCGATTTCGCCCATGCTTTCGAAGTGGTGCAACGGCAGGTCTTCAACCGCGCCACCGCTCTGCGGGCCGATGATGTTCGGGCACCAGCGGAATTTGGCGAAGCTGTCGGTCAGTTTGGTGCCGAACGCGTAGGCGGTGTTGCCCCACAGGTAGTGCTCGTGGCTGTTGGCGACGGTTTCTTTGTACACGAACGATTTGACCGGGTTTTCTTCCGGGTCGTACGGGTTACGCAGCAGGAAACGCGGCACGGTCAGGCCAACGTAACGGGAGTCTTCCGACTGGCGGAAGCTCTGCCATTTGGCGAACTGCGGGCCTTCGAAGTGATCCTTCAGATCTTTCAGGTCCGGCAGACCAGTGAAGCTTTCCAGGCCGAAGAATTTCGGGCCGGCAGCCGCGATGAACGGCGCGTGCGACATGCAGGCAACGCTGGACACGTACTGCATCAGTTTCACGTCTGGCGAGCTTGGGGACATGAAGTAGTTGGCGATGATCGCGCCGACTGGCTGACCACCGAACTGACCGTATTCAGCGGTGTAGATGTGCTTGTACAGGCCCGACTGCATCACTTCCGGCGAATCTTCAAAATCGTCCAGCAGGTCGTCCTTGGAGACGTTGAGGATTTCGATCTTGATGTTTTCGCGGAAGTTGGTGCGATCGACCAGCAACTGCAGGCCACGCCACGACGATTCCAGGGACTGGAAGTCAGGGTGGTGCAGGATTTCGTCCATCTGACGGCTGAGCTTGGCATCGATCTCGGCGATCATGCGGTCGACCATGGCCTTCTTGACCGGCTCACCGTTGTTCTGCGGCTTGAGCAGTTCTTCGATGAATGCCGACACACCGCGTTTGGCGATGTCGTAGGCTTCGTCATCCGGGGTCAGGCGGGTTTCGGCGATGATGCTGTCGAGAATGCTGTATTCGCTCTCGTTGCTCTTTTGCTGTGCTGCGCTAGTGCTCATTGTGTTGGCTTCCTTGGCTGATGGGGGCTCAGGCGTCCGGGGCTGCGGCGTTCAGGCCCAGCTCACCCAGTACGCGACCGCGGGATTCGTCGTCGGCGAGCACGCCTTCGATGGCTTTGCGGAACGCAGGCGCGTTACCCAGCGGGCCTTTGAGGGCCACCAGCGCGTCGCGCAGTTCCATCAGTTTTTTCAGCTCAGGCACTTGCTCGACCAGCGAGGCCGGGTTGAAGTCTTTCATCGAGTTGACGCGCAGTTGCACGGCCAACTCGTCGGCTTCGCCATCTTCCTGCAGACGGTTCGGCACGCTCAGCGTCAGGCTCAGCTCTTGCTTGGCCAGCACTTCGTCGAACGTCATTTTGTCGATGCTGATCGGCTTGCGATCTTCGACTTTGCGTTCGTCCTTGCGGTGGGTGTAGTCACCGATTGCCAGTAGTTTCAGCGGCAGTTCAATCTCTTCCTGAGCACCGCCGGTGGCGGGTTTGAAGGTGACGTTGATGCGTTCCTTGGGGGCTACCGAGCCTTCTTTGGCCATGGCTTTTCTCCTTGCGGTTGTGGCCCGGGGGCCTATTCGAGTACCACTTCAAGATCGAGGTGGCACAGCCTGCGATAAATCTCTTCCTTGCGTTCACGCACTGCATGGTTCTGCGGTAACAACTCGCAGCAGCTATGCAGCAAATGCAGCACTTCCAGCGCAAGATCGGGCTCCCAGGCGTGCAGGCCTGAGTCCTGTAATGTTTGGTCGAGGGTTTCGAGTTGGGTCTTGGCCAGTTCGTATTTCTTGGCCATGAAGCACAGCCGCGCGAGGGCGAACTGCCAGAAGAAGCGAACCCGCCCGCCATGGGCGCTTTGCAGGCCCTGCTTGAGAATCTGCACGGCGGCCTTGAGGCCGTCCTTGCGCAGAATCGGCATGACTTCTTCCAGGGCCACTTCCCAGGCAGGCTGGGTATCGGCGACTTCGACCTTGCGCGGCGCGCTGGCGCTTTGCAGGTGCGGCATGACGTGGGCGCTGATCCAGGCGCGGGTGGCCGGATCGGCGAACGGCGCGCCGTCGTGGAAACGCAACTCGATGATGCCAGGCAGGCGCTGAACCAAAAGCGCGAAGTGGATTTCCACTTCGCGCATCGCCATCTCAGCGTTCAGCCCTTGAAGGCATTCCCAGACCATTCGCTGGCCATCGAACCAGAACGGCGCCTTCGCCAGGCTCGCCTCCAGTTCTACCAGCAGATCTGCGTATTTCCCCTGGTCGTAGCGGTCCTGATAGGCCTTGAGTTTGTCCGCCGGCAAGCCACGTAGAACGGTGATCTGTTCTGCGTTGCGCTCGGGCACCGCATCGATGGGCAGCCACAGCAGCGTGCGATTGAGGCGCAGAGCGCGCAAGTCGGTGGCTTTCTGCTTGAGCCACCAGGCGCACAACGGACGGGCGCTTTCCTGCTGGGCGCGCAGGGCCTTATGGGCTTCTTTCTCGTTATCGATCGGCGCGCCGGGAGTGAACAGCTGGGTCGCGGCCTGCTTGACCTGCGCCACCGCGGCGCCCACCACACCGGGCTCCGGCTGATTGTCGGCGGCGCGCTGGACCATGTTTTTCAAGCGACGGGAGATCGGCAGCAGCAACGGCGCGTCATCGCCCAGATGCTCGGTGCACGCGGCGTCGAGACCTTCCAGATGCTCGACCAGACGGCGGAACAGCGGCAGCTGCTCTTTGATCGCGACGTTTTCGTTCAACACCTGCTCAAGACGCGGCACCAACCAACTGATGGCAGCGGAGCGAGTGCGGGCCTTGTTCGGGTGGATTTCGGCCCAGTGATTTTCACAAAGGTGGTGCAACAAACCGAGGCCGGCCAGCAGCCCCTGGAAGGATTCACGCTGGTACAGCGCCCAGGTCAGCCACGCACCAACACGCAAATCCTTGGATTGGGTGCGCAGCAGGCTTTCACTGTTTTCGCGGATTTTCAGCCAGTCGATCTGACCGCTTTCGTGCATGGACGAGGCTTTACCCAGCTCGCTTTCCAACGCCTCATATTCGCTCGAAAAGCGAACATCCTCGCCCGCGAAATGCTCTTTTGAAACAGAGGCTTTTGCGAGTTCAAGGTAATGGGCGGAAAGTTTGCTTGAGTAGGACATCCGTGACCTTTAATTAGGATTACAGTCATGCGGCCATTGGAGTTGAAATGGCGCGGGACAGTATCAAAGAGCTGCGATGAGTCTCATCCAATTGAGTTCGCGCTCTTTCAAGGCGCGCATCCTAATCACAATGATGGCCATTAGCAAGCATCCGATAAAACAATAAAACTGCGTCTTCGTTGTTGCTGTAGGAGATCTCCCTATAGGGGACAAGGGATCCCCTGATGCCGGTTTTGACCCCCTCACCTTCGCCACATCACCCCCACAACCATTGAGCCAGAGCGGTTTATCAACCACGCCAATCATCACAGGACACTCTCGCCCTGAAACCGAACCCAGCATGACAAAAATAAAACTTGAAAAATGTAGGAGCTTTCCGAAAAGTTACAGTCATCCATGGACGTAGCGATAATTGACAATAAGCAATACAAAGTGCCATCAAAATGATGGCACTTTTATTCACCCATCTTTCTCCAAATACGTACTCAGTCCGCCTCAAACTTCTTACAAAAGAATCGAAAGCCATTCGCGCATTGCTGACGCAACATTCTGAAGTGCGGAAAACTCTGACGTACTTTCTGGACGCGTCCGACATTCATTCTTTTGGGTAAGAGAACCATTAACCCAAGAGGCTCTTATGAAGGCAAATCCGGCGGCAAGCAGCGGCCTTTGTCCGAAACATCCAAGGCATACCTAGAAAAATTCGGCATCCCTACGGAAGCGGGCAGGAATGAAAATTGGCGTTCAGCAGAATGACGGATGACCTGCAGTTGCCGGTGAAACGAGCGCTGGATCATTGCCAGCGCAGGAGATGGCGGCGCATAGCGCCAAGGCGTAGCCAGTACAGATCATTCCCACGCAGCGCGTGGGAATGCTCAAAGCCCTACAAAAACTCAATCAAACATTCGGGCAAGGCACCGGTGCCCAGTCGCCCAGGTCCGGGTTCTTGCACATGCTGTTGACCTGAGTGGTGCCGGCGCTAGCCACTTGCTTGCTTTCTGCCTGTTTGGCTTGTGCGGTCTGCAGAGTTTTCTCGGTTGTGACCGCTTCTTTCGGCACGGTTGGCAGCACCGGTTTTTTCGCCGGTTTCACGGCTTTTTTGCTCTTGGTCGGCGCCACGACTGGCGTGGTGTCGGCGGTTGCCACGGTGACCACGTCGGTGCGCTGCACACCTACTTGCTGCAGGTCTTTTTCGTAAGCCTGGGTGTAGTTGTTCAGGTCTTCGCTGGCTTTACCGTTAACCGCAACGATCAGGTCGTTGGACTCTTTGAGGCCAGAGACGATTTCCGCCAGGCGCTTGCGGCCTTCGGTGTCGTTGACGGTCTTGGCCTTGCGGTCGGCGACCAGTTTGGTGAACGCGTTCTGGTAGCACTGCTGCGACGTCTTGGCGTACGCGGTGCTGCGGTCGATGTCGGCGGCACTTTTGTTGACGTCGGAGGCGTAGGACGCGATGCGCTGGTTGTCATCGGCGATCTGCTTCTGGCGCTCGGTGTAGTAGCCGGTCGCGCCGCCCGCCAGGGCACCGCCCGCTGCACCGATGGCGGCGTTGCGGCCACGGTTCTCGGAATCGACCAAGGCGCCCAGCAGTGCACCTCCGACAGCGCCGACGGCCGCGCCGGTGACGACCGACTTGGTCATGTTCGAATCAGTGGCACGCAGGTGCTGCACTGGCTCGTAGCAGTTTGGGTAGTACTCGACCTTGGTGCTCGAGGCGACCTTGGAGGTCGGCGACGTGGCGCAACCGGTCAGTACGGTACTGAAGCCGACGGCCATCAGCAGCAAGTGACGCTTGGAAAGCGCAGCAAAAGGTTTACGGGAGGAAAGCATAGTTGTGTTCTCTTTTAAGTTTGACCAGCTCAGCACGGCCCACCGCCGCCTGAGTCCCTTCCAAGCTCGCTGTACAACGAACGATCAAGACCGCTGGGCGTTCGATGCGAGCAATTCCTTCAATATCGCCGCCGGGTCGGCTCGTCGTTGCTGACGATAATCACCGACATGGCGAACGAATAACGTTGCGCGCGTTACCAGGCTCTTGCCCAGTACCGGCTTGCGCTCCAACTCTTCCTTGATGCGTTGAAACTGCGCCTGGATCACGGCATCGGTGTAGCGCGTGCCGGTCGCCAGGTTGTCGATGTAGATCGCCACCGCGCCGTCCAGCGCGCTGCGGCCATTTTCGATGGCGGTAGCGAACAGCTTGGCGCTGGCCTCGTCCTTGGCGTCCAGGGCCTGCTGGCGACTCTTCTGCAAATTGGTCAGGCGAATGTTGTAGTTGTTGACGGTCTCGGCCACCAGGGCAGCCGACTGGATCAGGTTGCCGGCCGCTTCCTCGCGCTGCTGGGCGATGAGCGAGACGTTGCGCTTGAGCTCTTCGTTGACCAGCCCCAACTCGGCTTGCAGGCGCGGATCGACGCTGGCGGCAATGATGCTGTCCAGGCGTTTGGTCGGGTCCTGGGCGTCATCGATGGCATCGGTCAGCGAAGCCAGCCGACCTTCTTTCTGCCATTGGGCAAACAGTTCCTTGTAGCGCGAACGTGGCGCCGACAATGCGCCAATCGCGACCCGGAATCCGGTGGTTTCGTTGTTTTGCTCGGTGCCGTCGGCGGCGAACAGCGGGTACTCGCGACGCATCCCGGTGAACAATGTGCCCTCGCCTTCCAGGTAGTTGCCGCCCTTGACCACGAAGCCACCGTAGGTGCCTTGGCGGCGTCCGGCATGCACGAGCTGGAAGGACTCCTGGACCATCTCGGCGGCGTTGCCGATCACGTCGAACAGGCCGATGGGGTTTGGCAGTTTGGTACCGATCGGCATCAGCCGCGCAGCCTGGCCGGTGCCACCGGCGACCTGATTGAAGACTGCCCAGTCCGCCAGTGGCCCGTCGCTTTCGCTGCCTTCCAGGCGCCGGGGAAATAGACGCCCTTCCAGGTCCTGACGGCTAATGGCCTGCCCGCCACGGGCAGCAAATTCCCATTCGACCTCGGTCGGCAAACGCACAAAACCCAGCCCGCCCTCTTCCGCCGAGGTGCCACGACCGCTCACCGGTAGCAGGTCCTTGTGGTATTTCATCAGCCAGGCGCTATACACCGCCGAGAAGCGTTCGGCCTCGAATCGCGACAACTTCACCTTGGGCAAACGCCCGGCCATGCCTTGCGGCGCCTCGGCTTGCAATGCCTCGCAGGCCGGTGCCGGCTCGCCGCTGGCCAACGATTGCGCCTGGGCCATGACCTGGGCGTATTGGCGGGCGGTGACTTCGTATTTGCCGATGAAATAGAGCATCGGTTTGAGCGGGGTCTTGGCGTCCGTCTTGGGCATCAACGGCGTGATGGTTTTGCCCCAATCCTTGGGCAGATCCTTGAGGGTGAACTGGCCGTTGATAAAGTCCCGGCGGTAACCGGAGATAAACGACTGCTGATAACCGGCCTCGCCCTCGCTGAATGGATAGCCGAGGCTGATCTCGCGATCGTCCAGAGTGCCCTGCGCCAGGATGTAGACGTAACGGAACACCATCTGCCCTTCGCACGGCAGCGGCAGGCTGACGTCGTCGGGCAACGGCTTGGGGTTGTCCAGTTTGTCGGTGCTTTCATCGGCCCAGACCATACCGGCCAGACTCAGCGCCATGGCGGCGCCCAGTAACTTATACATCTCGGATTCCTTCACACGCCTGGATACGCGCCACTCGCCAGCCACCACAGACTGCCGCCACGGCGCTGACGCCGAGGACGGCCGCCAGGGCCAACGCGTAGTGACGCGCCAGCAGATGGCTGGCGTATTCACCCGGCATCTGCGCAAATAAATGGTTTAAACCCGATTGCGCCAGGCCATACAGCCCGGCACTCAACAGGGCGGCAAGACCGGCGCTGTACAGCGCCTGCACCACCACAAACAAAAGCAACGCTGCCGTGGAAAACCCCAGCAGGCGCAACACCGACAACGCTCGGCGCTTGCGCTCGACTGCCGCCAGCGCACCGGCAAAAATCGCCGCGAACGCTCCCGCCAAGGCCAATCCGGCGATGATCCAGAACACGATCGACAGATTGCGGCTCAACGACTGCACCTGGGCGATGGTCTGGGCCTGAGTCGAGACCAGCAGATTCTGTGCAGCGAAGTACTGACGCAGCGGCTCGACATCCTTGAGGCTGCGGGCGTACAGACGAAACGCCGGATACACCCGCTGCTCCGTCACGCCCACCGCATCACCTGGCCAACCGAACGCTGGTACGGCGCGACCGTCCCGATAATCTTCAGCCGCTTCCAGTAACGCCAATGAGGCGAACAATCCGTCCCGGGCGAAGGCTTCCAGCGGCAGAACGTGCAGCACCTGGACACGAGTGCGCTGCGCCTCGCCACGACCGGCCACCTGCCGGCCGAAACTGGCCTCCAGCCAATCACCGGTCTTGGCCCCGAGTTTTTCGGCAGCGGTCTGGCTGAGCAGCACCTGATCCAGCCCTTGGGGCACCGGTAGACTGCCGAGCAACGGATCGTGGGCGGCGGTGGGGATCATTTCGACGGTCACCGTCGACGCGCCAGCGGTCAGATCCGCCGTCGCGGCAATCTGTCGGGTGCGCGGCAGGGCGAAAGCCACGTCGCCGCGCAGGCTCAATTGTTCGATAAACGCGACACTGAACCGGCCGCCACCCAGGGGAATGATTTCCCGGGTGGCCGGGTCGTTTTCCAAGCGTTCGGTCAAACTGCTGATCAGGCCGAATTTCAAGCCGAACAGCACCAGCAGCGGTGCGACCACCGCCACCAGCGCCAGTACCGAACAGGCCGACAGCCACGCATCGTTGCGGTAATCCTGCCAGGCCAGGGATGCCACCAGCGCGCCGCGCATCAGCAAGCCTCCCCGAGGGTGGCGGTGACACCGCCATCGACGTCGCGATGACAACTGATGCGCCGCACCTGCAAACCGCTGGCGCGGGCCAGTGATTCATCGTGGGTGGCGATGACGCAGCACACGCCATGCTCGCGGGCCTGGCTCACCAGCAACTGCATCACGCGTTCCGCGTTCAGCGGATCGAGGGCGGCGGTCGGTTCATCGGCCAGCAGCAAATGTGGCCCATGGGCCAGGGCGCGGGCGCAACTCACCCGCTGTCGTTGGCCGACGGACAAATCACCCGGCTTTTTGCCCAGTTGATCAGCGATATCCAACGCCCCGGCCAGGCGATCCACACTGCCGTCGTCTTTCAAGCCGAGCAGTTTGCGCGACAGGTCGATGTTGCCGCGCACGTCCAGAAAATCCAGCAGGCCACCGGTTTGCAGCACATAGCCCAAGTGTCGGCGGCGCAGGTCCGCCAAGGCACTTTGCGCATCTGTGCGCCACAGCCCGGTAATGTCCGTCCTGGTTTGGCCGGGCGCAAAATCAAACTGCCCGGCCTGATCCGGAGCCAGCACCAGCGCCAGCAAATCGAGCAACGTGCTTTTGCCGCAGCCACTGGGGCCGACCACCGCCAGTTGTTCACCGGCACGCAGTTGCAGCCGTGGAATCACCAGGCTGTAGCGCTGGCTGCCGACGCCGCGGTTTTTGTGCACTGCGTTCATGTTCAGCATCACGGCAGCGTCGACAATGGAACGCGGTACAAGGCATCACCCGGTTCGGCATCACCGAAACGTACCCAGTTAGCCAGGTCGTTGTGGAAGGTTTCGTAGAGGCGGATCTTCGAATCCAGCTCGTCGATAAAGTCCTCCTGCTCGGCCACGCTCAGCGAAAGCCACAAATCCTGGGTCATGTTCAGCGACTTGCTGCGGTAGGGCAGCCCTTCCAGGTACTCACCCAGAACCCCGCCATCGGCCAGGTTGCCGCCCTTGCGCAAGGCCGAGGGATCGCGGCTCATGTAGGCACTGGCGCTGGCGATTTCCTGGAAGAAATTCTTCGGTGAGGTCTGTGTTTTGCGGGCCGCATCGACGATCAGTTTCAGCGATTGCTGCAAGTCGTTGAGCTGCAACTTGGTCAGCATCACGCACACCTGAAACGCCGGCAGTGCCGGGTTGGTCAGGTCGCGGTCGGCGGTCCAGGCGCTGACCAGTTGCGGCGCCTGGCTGGCGGCCTTACGCCCCAGGAAGTCCATGTGCATCGCGTAGCCGACGGCTGCCGATTTATCGCTCAGGCTCGGCGCGGCGCTCAGCAGCGGCACGGTTTGCGGCTTGTTGCCACGCACCTGATGCACCAGGTCGGCAAACACCGAACCGATCTCGTCCACCCGCTCACCGAACTTGCGCACATCGGCGCCCGGCACCGGAATGTACAGATCGCCAATCTGCGGGTTGGCGTCGGCGGTCAGGGTGCGATACTGGCTTTGCGCACCGCCATGGGTTTTCTTGCCGGCATCGCTGAGCAGGTGCAAGGCGTAAATCTTGATCTGCTTGCCCAGTGCGGCCTGGCGCACTTCGGCCTCGTTCATTTGCGTGGCGGCATACGGGTCGTTCTTGCGCAAGGCACCGGCATCGGTGACCAACAGAATCAAGCGCCCGCCATAGCCGGACCAGTCCATGCCCTCGACCGCTTCCATCACACCGGCAAACGCATCTTCGTTGAACGAATGGCTAGAGACCGTGGACGCCTTGACCTGCCGCGCCAGGTCCATGAAGCGCTGCGGGTCGCGGCCCTGTTCCAGGGTGATCAAGGTTTTGGCGACATATTCCAGGCCCGGGGTTTTCTGGGTGCTGCTTCGAAACCCCACCAGGCCGAAGCTGACACTGTCCTGCTCGCCCCGTTCGGCGATGCGGGTTTGCAGTTGATGTACTACGTCGCGAACCTGATCGATGTAGGGCTGCATGGACACGGTGGTGTCAACGACCAACACCACGGCGGTGCGGAACGCGTCGGCGTTAGCGGTAGTGATTGGCGTGTTGCTGGCAGCGGCCTTCGGAGCATCACCGGGATCGATGGACGCCACGTTCAGCAACTGCACCGACTGACCGTTCTCATCGAAGCTCTCGCGCGAATCGAAAATCGGCAACAGGTAAAACTGATTCTGCGGCACCGCACTGGCGGCCGGTTCCAGAGCCAGTACCTGCTGATTGTCTTCGCGATTCTGCTGGGCCTTGAGCAGCAGGTTTTTTGCCGACGACGGATCTGCCAGCAGCTTCTCCACATCACCGGGCTGACGCAGGAACATCACCGGCGCACGGCCGGAGCGTTCGGTGAATTTAAGTACCAGGCTTTGCTTCCAGTCACTGACTTGCGCGGCCGGCAACCAGCCGTCACTGCGCCCGTCGGTGGCGGCGCCGACACGCAGCCAAGGGCTGCCATCAACCTCTTTGCGCTGATAGACGTAAAGCACCGAGAACGCCGGCAAAGCCTTGTCGGGTGTGGCCCCCGGGTCGCTGGCGAGTTTCGCCCCCGGCTTGCTGAGTACTCGCTGGAACAAAGTTTTTTTGCCGGCCATCAGCAGTGGACGCTGACCATTATCGACTTCTGTCGCCACAGGGGGGTTCACCGGTGGCGCCACGGTTGGCGGCGGTGTTTTGACCGGAGGCACTGAAACCACTGGCGTCTTGGCCTCGGCTTCGACGTCACCGGACAGCCACCAATAACCCACGCCGCCCAAGGCCAGCGCCACGGCCACCGCGACGGCGGCGAGTGCAAACACCGGCCCCTTTCGCTGCTCCGAGACCGTGGACGACGGCGTCGGCTTCACAGTCGGCGGAACAAGCTTGGGTTGCGGTTGTGGCTGCGCGGGGCCGGTCGGTATATCGATGGACACCGGCGTCAGTCCCGCCAGGTCGTTGCTCACCGCAATCGGCAATACCGGAATTGGCAATGGCCGGATGGTGGTCGCTTCCACCGATTCCCGAGGCAGATTATCCAGCGCCTGCAACAGCGCCGCGGCGTCCGGGAAACGGTCGGCCGGATCCTTGGCCAACAGCTTGCGCAGCACTTCTTGATAGCGACCGTGATGCACTGGCAGCTCGGGCAACGGTTCTGTCAAATGCGCCAGGGCCGTAGAGAGTGCGTCGTTGCCGGTATACGGCAATTTGCCGACGAGGATTTCGTAGAGCACCACGCCCAGGGCATACAGATCGGCCCGGCCATCAATATCCTGGCCGCGCGCCTGTTCCGGGCTCATGTAGCTGGGAGTACCGACGGCGAAACCGGCCTGGGTGAACTGGGTGCGGTCGTCCATGGACTTGGCGATGCCGAAGTCCGAAAGCACTGCCGTGCCGTCGGCGCGAAACAGAATGTTCGCCGGTTTGACATCGCGATGAACCAGCCCCAGCCCATGGGCGTAGCCCAGGGCCGAGGCGATCTGACGGATATAGATCAGGCCCTGCCCCGGCGTCAGGCCGGCGGCGATGCGCTCCTTGAGCGTGCCGTTGGGCAGGAATTCCATGGCCATGTAATACAGCTCACCGACATGGCCGATGTCATGGATGGTGACCGTATGCGGGTGAGACAGGCGCGCCAGGGTTTTACCTTCGCGCAGGAAACGCTCGCAGAAACTCGGGTCGGCCGCCAGCGCGGCGGCCATGACCTTCAGCGCCACCTTGCGCTCCAGCGAGCGCTGGGTCGCCAGGTAAACGCTGGCCATGGCGCCTTCGCCGATCTCGCCGTCGATGTCATAGCCGGGGATCAGAATGTGCAGGGCGGAATTCATGACGGCACCTTCACGACGATGACGGTGATGTTGTCCGGAGCGCCGCGCATCAGACCCAAGGACACCAGGCTGCTGGCGATTTCCCCTGGCTCGTCGTGGCCGAGCACATCGCGGATCTCATGGTCTTCAACGGTCTTGTTCAGCCCGTCACTGCACAACAGGTAACTGTCGCCGGGCTTCAACAGCAACTCGACCATCGCCAGCTCCAGCTGGGCCTGGACCCCGATCGCGCGGGTGACAATATTGGAGCGCGGGTGTACCCGGGCTTCGGCTTCACTGAGCAGGCCGCTGTCCTGCAGATCCTGGACGTAACTGTGGTCCCGCGAGATGCTTTCGAGCAGGCCGTCACGCAGGCGATACAAGCGGCTGTCACCCGCCCACAGGCACACCCCGCGCAAGTCACGCGCCGCCAGCACCACCACCGTACTGCCCATCATGGTCACGCCGCGGTTGGCGGTTTCTTCACGCACGGCGGCGTTGACCCGAAGCAAGTCGGTTTTCAGCGCCGCGACGTATTCATCCAGCGAGCGGCCCACGGCAATGCTACGCAGGCTGTCGACAATCAGACTGCTGACATAGTCGCCCGCCGCGTGCCCGCCCATGCCATCGGCGACCACCCACAGGCCTTTTTGCGGCAGGTCCAGGCAAGCGTCTTCGTTAACCTGACGGACCATACCGACATGGCTTTTGCTTGCAGATTTGAGGGTCCTTCCAACGCTTGGAGACATCTACACAACACCTTCTTGGCCGAGCAAAAATTGCGCAAAATCAGCGGCGGCCGGCAGGCCCTGGCACCGCAATAAACCGGGGGCGATGCGCTCCGAACCCTGGCCCCACCACACACTGGCCCCTTCGCAGGCCTGTTCGGCAAGGGCCGTCATTCGCGCCTGCGGATCGGTGGCATCAAAGCGGTTCAGGCCGGCAAAACGGCTGCTTGGCGCGCGTGGCAGGTACGCCGGGCTGCCCAGCATCTCCAGTCCTGCACCGAAGGCTTCGAAGCTCGCCTCCACGCTCAATGTGCTCAACATCAATTGCTCGACCTGTTCAAACCAGGCGTCCGAACCGCCCACCACCGACGCCGGGTCGGCATCGTGATCCAGCAGCACCGCAACGGTCAGCGGAAAATACCGGCCAACCCGATCGATGCTCGGCATCACCACCCCAACGGCGGCCTGTGGCCCACAGACACCGGGCCCGAGCATAAAACGCCACAGCGGACTGACCAGATAGGCATCCAGCCAACGGTCCCCGAGGCTCTGGCTGGCGAGCAAGCCCGCCGCCAGCCACGAATCCCAGGGGCCGATAAAACTCTGCGGCAAGCCACGACTGACAAAGTCCCCGCGACTGGCCAGCTTTCCATAGAAGCCCGGCGTGCTCATAAACGCTCCGGCAGGCTGAAACCGCTGAGCACACGGCTCTTGAACGGGTTGAAGGCACTGTTGGCCCGCAGCTCATAAGAGACGCTGGCGCCGTCGACCCGCAGCCGCAGGTTGAAGCGATCCGGCGAGTTGCCGGCAGTCAGGTCCGATTGCTCCAGCAGGCGGAACCAGGCCCAGGGCCCGTCCAGGGTGATGCCCGAACGACCGCTGGCCGAAGGCGGCATGATCGAGATCCGCACCACACCGATGCTGCCGGGGTTGGGCCATTGCATGGAGGTGGGGCGGCTCGGGCCGTGGTCGTAGCTCAATTGCTGGCCATCAAGGTCGAGCAAGAACTGGGTAATCGTGGCGTCCATCGCCACTGGCTTGAGTTCGAAGCGCACCATCGGCTGGGTGCCGCCGGAACGGAAAAACGCATCCCGGATGGTCGCTGCCCGCTGGAAGGTTTGCAGCACGCCCGGGGCGATGCCGAGCTTCTGTGCGGCGCCCGGTTGCCAGCGCCAGGCCTGGGTCGAGGTATCCACGTACGGCTGCAGGTATTTGCGGAAGTAGTTGTCCATCACCCCGCCTACGCCGAAGAACTGGCCGAAGTCGTCCAGGGTCGCGTCCCGCGCACTGCCCGGCGACATCGGGTAACGCCCGGCCAGGGACTGGCGATAGATGTTTACCACTTCGCTGGTCCAGGCCGCGTTCAGTTGATTGCGCACCCCGCCCATCATGCTGTTGGTGGTGGAGTTGACCACCGACTTGACCAGGCCCTGCACCAGCGGCGGTTGACGTTCGGCGTTGAGGCTGACCCGTGTCGCGGCCGCTGCAGCCTGATTCTTGGCTTCACCAAGCAAGGCGTCGCCGCTGGCGCCGACCATGGCGCTGACCTGCACATACAGGGCATTCATGTCGGCCAGCAGCCCGTCGATGGCCGCCGGCTCGCCTTCGTTCTTGCTGACGATGCGGTTGAGTTCGGCAAAATGCGCAGTGATGGGATCGTCACTGGCCTCGGGTGTGTTTTGCGTCGCCTGCTCCTGGCCGAGCAAAGTGCCCAGGCGTTCCTTGAGCTTGTCGACCCCACCGTCCACCGGCGCACCCTTGGCGGCCAGCAGGCGTTCTTCCTGTTGCAGGTCGGTTTCCTTCGCCACCGCCACCAGCAGTTTTTTCAACGGCGAGGTCGGGCCGGAAATCACCCGCAGCACATCGGCGGCCTGGGCCACGCTGGTGATCGGCACGAAGTCGATATCCGCCAGCAAGGCGTCCCACTGACGCTGGAAATCCTGGAAATACAGGCGGCGCACGTCGGCGGCCAGGCTGGCGACGTTCTGTTGTTCTGCCTGATCGCGACCGAGCACCCACTGCTCCTCGGCCAGGGTACCGGTCTGGTTCAGGCTGGTGAGCAAAAACCCTTGGCGGTAACCCTTGGCCGTGAAGAAGCCGCTCAAGGGTTCGCCCAGCGGCTTGCCACTCTTGCGGCTGAACACCAGTGCGGCATCACGCCCGGCCGCTTCGTTGATACGAAAGTCCGGAATGCCGTCCGGCAGTTTCTGCCGCTTGACCCTGTCATAGACGCGCTGGGCCACCGGCAGCTGTTGCAACTGGCGGCGCAGGTCGTCGATCAGGCGCGGGTCCAGACGTGCGGTGGGCGGATGGCGCTCGAACAGTGCCTGCAAGTGTTCCTCCAGGGCCAGACGCTGCTCGGCCGGCAAGTCGCGCGGCAGGCTGCGATCCCAGTCCAGGGCGATCCACGCCTTGATGAAGTCGGCATCGTAATGCTCGCTGTCGGCGAGCATCAGGTAGGCCTTCAAGCCTTCGTAAAGGAAATCCGAATTGCCGCCGCCTTGCAGCTGCTCTTCGATGCGTGTGAGCAAGCGTGGCGCGAAAACCGCAATCAGCAGCTTGCGATAAACGCTGCCGGACTCGGCTTCAAGCATGTCGCCCTGATAAAGGCCCAGGCCTTCGGCCCAACTCGGTGCGTCATCGGCCAAATGCTTCACTGCGTTGAGCAACGGCAGTACTGCGAGCACATCCCGTTGTGCCGGGCTGAGGTTCTGCACGGCCTGGCCCAGGGGCGCGACTTTCTGATCGACTTGCGCGATATACGCCTGGTTGGCGCGGTAGCTGACCCACCACAAGGTCCCGACCACCAGCACCAGGGCCACGGTCGAGGCCAGCACGCCCCGGGCGATCCACTTGCGCCGACGTTCGACTTTCGGGTTGACCCCCACCAGTCCACGCTCGGCAAAGGCCACGGCGCTGAAGAGTTTTTCGATGAAGTAACTGCGCCCGGTGCCGTTCTGGCGCGCCAGGTGCTGGCGGTCCAGGTTCATGCTCTGGGCCATGGAACCGATCAGCCGGTCAATCGGGCTGCCTTCCTGGGTACCACTGGTGAAATACACCCCACGCAACAACACACGCTCTTCAAAGGCGTTGGGTTTGAATACGCCCTCAAGGAAGCTTTGCAGGCAATCCTTCAACGCGCCGAACTGTTGCGGGAAGCCGTAGATCAGATCGCGCCGCGCCGGGTCGCGTTCCTGTTGCAAACGCTCCACCAAACGATCGTTGAGGCGCTGTTCCAGGCCGGTGAACTCGCTTTGCAGATGGGCCAGCGGGCTGTCATTGTTTTTACCGTCGTCCAGGGCAAATGTCATACCCCAGACCTGGGCCCGTTCTTCCTTGCTCAGGGTATCGAAATACTCCATGAACCCTGGCACCAGATCGAGCTTGGTCAGCATCAGGTAGATCGGGAAGCGCACGCCGAGTTGCGTGTACAGCTCCTGGATACGCAGGCGGATCGCGGCGGCATGGGCCGCGCGCTCGGCGTCGCTGCCCAGCAGCAGGTCGGAGAGGCTGATGGCGATAAACGCGCCGTCGATCGGACGCCGGGCCCGCTGTTTTTTCAACAGGCCGAGAAAACCCAGCCACGCGGCTTTATCGACTGTCGCGTCGCTGTCCTGAGTGGTGTAGCGCCCGGCGGTGTCGAGCAACACGGCCTGATCGGTAAACCACCAATCGCAATTGCGCGTGCCACCGACGCCGCGGACCGCCCCGGCGCCCAGCTGCGCCGCCAACGGAAAATGCAGCCCGGAATTGACCAGCGCCGTGGTCTTGCCCGAACCCGGCGGGCCGATGATCACGTACCACGGGAGCTCGTACAGGTTACGTCGCTCGTCACCGCCCAGCTTGGCCTTCTTCAACAGCGCCAAGGCTTCGTCCATGCGCTGGCGCAGGGTTTCGAGCTCTTCGGCAGTGGCGATGCTGGTCGGGTCCGGGGGAGTTTGCGCCGCCAGGCTGCGCATCACTTCGGCGGCCTGACGGCGAGCCTGGATGATGCGAAACAGCCGATAGGCGATCCACACCGCGAACACCAGAATGATCAGCGCCCAGCGCCGGCCTTCGGGCACCAGGAATTCGAGCAGCGGCCCGACAAACCAGATGATCAGGCTCAGGGCGATCAGCCCCAGCAACGGAATGACCCAGCGGATGATAAAACTGAAAAACGCCTTCACTCGACCCCCTCCGCCAACACTGTGATTTCGACCCGACGATTGCGTGCGCGGCCCTCTGTTGTCGCGTTCGAGGCCAGCGGCTCGGTGTCGCTGCGACCTTCGGCGCTGAAGCGTTCGGGCTGGCCGGTTTTGGCCGAAAGGATTTGCAGCACCGAATTGGCCCGCGCCTCGGACAAGGCCCAATTCGATGGAAACCGCAAGGTGGCGATCGGGCGATTGTCACTGTGGCCGGTCACCCGGACCTGGCCCTTGACCTTGCGAACGGCATCGGCGATGCGCAGCATCAGCGGCTGGAAATTGTCGATGATGCTGGCGCTGCCCGAGGCGAACAGCTCATCGCCACGGATGGTCACCACTGAACGGTCAACGGCATCTTCCACGGCGATCCGACCGGCTTTGATTTCATCAGCGAGGAAGCCCGCCAGACGGGGACGCTCGATCAGTTTCGGTTGCACCACCGGACGGTCGATGGCCTGCACCGGGATCTCGCCCAGTGCATGAATGTTTTTAAACACCGGCTCGGCATCGGCGGCCAGTTTCAAGCGCAGGCCGAACAGCAGTGCCAGCAGCAACGCCACGCCGATGGCCACGGCGATCCATGGCGGCATGAATTGCGCCAGCCGGTCGCGGGCCACGGTAACGCCGCGCCAGTGGGGCGACAGTTCACGCTCATACTCGCCACGAGCACTGCGGATGACCGCACTGGTGCGCTCACGCAAGGCTTCCAGTTGGCTGCGACCGTCGTTCATGACCCGATAACGCCCTTCGAAACCCAGGCACATGCACAGGTACAACAGCTCCAGCAAATACAAACGTTCGCGGGGGCTTTGCAGGCAATGCTCCAACAACTGGAACACCTTCTCGCCGCCCCAGGCTTCGTTGTGCACGGTGATCAGCAAGCTCTGTTTGCCCCAGTCGCTGGCACCCCCCCACGGCGTACTCAACACCGCTTCATCCAGGGCGGTGCACAAGGCGTAACGTGCCAGCAACACATCGTTGCGCACCACGCCGGCAGCCTCGGCGCGCTCCTCGAACTGGCGCAGGTAGGCCAGTAATTGCGCCCGCAGGCTCGCCGGCGCCGGGTGGGCAATGGTGTTGCGCAAGCGGGTCAGCAAAGCCAACAACGGGCCAGCGGCGCTCTCCAGGGGGTTGAGACCTTCGGCGTTGCCGATCAAAAGCGGCGCGGCCGGCATCGAAAGTGGCGCGGGCTGGGCACGGCCAGCCTCCGGGCGGATCGGGTCGGCGCCACGGCCACCGGGTGTCGGCATGAATTGGGTACGATCGTCGTTGCTCATTGCGGTTTATCCTCGGATCGCCCAGAAAGCCAGGTTCAGCCCCGGGAATTGCCCCGCGATGTAGAACGCAAAACCGCCGGAGTTGGCCAGTTGCTGCCAATGCTCGCTGCCCCGGTCCAGCTCGTAATAAGTGGAGCCGGCGTGATACGGGATCTGCCGTGGCGCCACCGGCAGCGGCAGCAGGCCAATGCCCGGTAATTGCAGGTTGACCAGGTTGCGGATGTGCTCCACCGAGCCGACCTTGCTCTGTTGGCCGAAGTGGCTGCGCAGGGTTTCGGCGGGTACGTCGGCGCGCACCACCAGGATGAAGCTGGCGCTGTCGAGCAGGGACTTGTCGGCCAGCATCGCCACATGGACGCCGTAGGCTTTTTCGACAATCGGAATCGGCGTGGCCTTGCTGTCGATCAGCATCGACAGCGCCTCACGCAGGGCTTGCATCACCGGGGCGAAACTCAGCGCCAAGTCATCGTGCTGGTACTGCGGGTATTCCTGGGGTCGCCGCCCGGAAGCGGTAAAGGTCGAGAACTCGCCGGCCAGACTCACCAGCTCGCTGTAGAACCGCTCGGGGTGCAACGGGCTCAACTGGCTCAAGTGCTGGATCAGCGGTTGGGCACGGTTGACCAGTTGCAGCAGCATGAAATCGGCAATCTCCGAGGCACCGCCGGCACCGGACGCCACCACCCGCCCGGCGAGGGCTTCGCCGCGCTGATGCAGCAGGCCCAGCAGCTCGCTGCGAAACGCGGCCAGGGGTTTGGAAGCGACCACATCCAGCAGTGGCGGGATGTAAGTGTCGTCGAGCACCAGGGCGCGGTCGGCGCGCTTCTCCTTGATTCGTACCAGGCCGATGGCGGCGTAGTCGCTGATGCCATCCTGAGCCGTCAATAATCGCAGCGCTCTCGAACCCACAGCCACTGGCGCACGGTTTTCGAATGGCGCGTTGTCGTCCCGCACTTCGCGCACCTGGCTCACGTAGCGCGCAGCGCCCAGGGTTTCGCCGTCATCAACGGTGTCACGTGCACCGGCGCGCTTGAGCGGCAAAGCCAGGTACACCAGACCATCGCGCAGGTTGTCGTCGATGTTCAGCGGGCTCGGTGCCAGGTCGTCCTGGGGAATGTTGAATGGCGTGCCGTCCGGCAACAGGCCCCGCGCCGAGATGATCGCCAGTTTGCCCTGGGCCAGCAGACCCTGGTCGATCAGCAATTCGGAGAAACCCCAGGCGCCGGCCGACAACGGGCGGCTCCGGGCGTCGATGAGGTTTTCCAGGTATCGGTCATGCTGCTGGAAGTGCTGCGTTCCAATGAACATGCCTTCCGACCAGACCACACGATTGTTCCAGGACATGGGGGGCTCCGAGTGCTTATTGGGCAGGGCTGGATGGGGAAACCACGACGGTGCTGCGCACGGCTCGCACGTCGAGGCTGATCTGGTATTCGGTGTATTGACGCGGCGGGACATTCATCACCGCGCGCCACAACGACTGATCCAGCTCGCGATACCCCACCAGTACGCCGATATGGCGGGTGGCCGGGTCGAGGTCGCGCTGCAGGCTCAACTGCTGCCCGGGCTGGATCAGCACTTCGTCCTGGTCGATCAGGTCTGCGCCGAGCGTCGCCTGGGCCCGTTCGGCCAGTGCGAAATAATCGGAACGGCCAAAGGTGGCGGCATTTTTCAATTCGAAAATACGCACCCGGACCGGGGCTGGCTGGCCAGTGGCGCCGGGGTTGAGCCCGGCAATGGCGTGAAAGTGCAACTCGACGGCGGCCGTGTCGGCCTCGGCCTCAACCCCTTCGGGCTGGGGTTTGGCCGCATCCTTGGCACATGCGGTCAGCAGAAGCGCGGTGGCGACTGCGAGTAAAAACCTGGGAATCATCCTGCGTCCTCAATGACGTTTCAGCTATCCGTTGTTCCGTTCTTTGCTATGAAGGTGGCGACGCTCAGCCGTGGCGCTGCCTTGTACTGTGCTCTTCGTAGGCGCGGCTGAATTCACGACCGAACAGGTCCTGGAAATCCTCTTGGGCCTCGCGGGAAATATTGCTGTAGAGCTCGGTGAACTGCTGCCAGTACTGGGCCTGTCGCGAGCCATTGAAAATGCTCGACAGGCCACCGGGCTTGCCCATGCGCTCTTCCAGTTGCGCCGGCTCGAAGCGCGCCAGCAGGTGCTTGATCGCAGCTTCCACGCCGGCCATCACCGCCAATTGGTGGGCACGCAAGTCATCGAAACTGTCGCGCACAGCGAGGTCCGGCGCCATGAACGCCTGATTGCTGTGGCGCAACAGCAACAGCAATGCTTCATCGACGTTGGGAGCGAATTTCAGCGGATTGTTTTCCACCGGCTGAATCATCGTCTGCTGAATGCGGAACTCGCCCTTGAGGCTGCTACGGGCGCGCAAGACATCGATCAGGCCTTCGACCATCAGCCGATAACTGCGGCCGATGCTTTCCATCTGCGCTTCGGCCTGGGCCTTGTCCAGGCGCAACTGATCCAGCCCGGCACCGCGCAGAAAGGCTTGCAACAGGTCGGGTTGAGCATTGTCGGCCGGGGCGACCGGGCGTTCGACGATGGCCACGGGCGGTTCGCGCAGGGGTGCCGACTCGATCGGTACGCTGATGTGAGGTACGGGCGGTGGTGCAACCTCTGCAACAGGCAGGGGGGCGACAATCACCGGAGCAGGCTTGTCGCTGAACAGGTCCCAATCTTCCGGAATCAACGGGGCCGACACCGGCGGCACAGGCTCGGCCACGGGCGTTGGGTCTGGGATCGGGGTCGGTGGGCGGAAGTCGTGTTGCTCGGCCGGGACATGGTCGGGCTGGGTGGCCGGCGGGACGCTGGTCGGTGTCAGAAAGTCGAACAGGTCCGGCATCGTGTCCATGGCCGATACGCCCTGAAAATGTGCAGGAGGTGTCACGGGCAACGACGTCGGCGTATTCACGACGGCACCCTGACGCCCCATCAGGGCCTCGAAGCTGCTGGACGAATCGGCGAAAGGGTTGCCGTCGGTCACTGGCAGACTGAAATCGATACGCGCCTGGATTTCATAATCACCGATGCGGATAACTTCGCCATCTTGCAACGGCTCGCTGTTGCCCTTGCGCAGACGAATACCGGCCTTGACCAATTCCACACCGTTAGTGCTGTTATCAGTTAAGTAATACCGGCCATCTTTATATTGAATAACGCAATGTTTTCCGGAAACCAAGCGCTCTGGGTCGGGCAATACCCAGTCATTATCAGAATTGCGGCCTATTGCCATCACACCCTGATCCATGGATTTCTCAGGGCATTGGCCAGGGGTAATTTTGTGATAACTAGTGATAGTCAAACACAGCGACATCTTGCCTCCTTGCTGAACACTTTGCGCGCGGGCGAATCGGGATTTACTCCCGTTAGACTCGGTCCGACTACCTTGCAAACAACCTCGAAAACGGCTTTTTACCAGCATGATTGCTGATCTTAACCGGCTTGCGTGACAAAAAACCTGCATCAGTGCCCGCCTCGACCAACCAGTCGCGCGGGTTGTTAAGCACCTCACATCTGTCACACAGAGGAAATAGCTTACCTTGACAAGCCATAAGTACTACACCAAAAATGCATAACTTCTTGAATATAGATGATGGCACTTTAAGATCATTACGCATCCAAAGGGCTATTACACTCAAGGAAGCATGTGAAGTTCCAACTGGAACTAACATGTGAACTGCCCGGCTCTGTCAGTCGGGCGATAGGGAGATCAAATTCAGTGGAAGTGCCTTTGTTGCTCGCCGCCGTTTCCGCGACTTCGCCTTGTGGTGAAGATCTGGAATATGACGCGGATTTTTTGCGCCTGGAACGCGATTCCCTGGGCCAGCCCGAGCGCAGCATGGGCGATTCGATATTGCCTGCCGCCCCCCCCGAATGGCGCAGCATCCAGCAGCAAAGTCTGGAGTTGTTGCAACGCAGCAAAGACCTGCGCATCACCCATTTCCTTTTGCAAAGCTCGCTTGCCCTCGAAGGCGTCACCGGCCTGGCCCGCGTCCTGACGCTGATCAGCGAATTGCTCAAGCAATACTGGGCCGACCTGCATCCACGCCTGGATGCCGAAGACAACAACGACCCCACCGTGCGCATCAATGCCCTCGCCGGCCTGACGTCCGATGCCACCATTCGCCTGCTGCGCGAGAGCATCCTGGCCCGTTCGCGAACCTTTGGTGCCGTCAGCCTGCGCGCCGCCGCCAATGCCAGCGGCCTGCAAAGCTTCCCTGACGAAAACCTCGGCGCCGAGCAGCTCGCCGGGGCGTTCCTGGACAGCGATCCCGAACAGTTGGAAATCACCCGCGCAGCGTTGCATGAGGCCCGCAGCGTCGCCGAGGCCATCGAGCAACAAATCAGCGAACAAGTCGGTTCCGCCCAGGGCGTTGACCTTGGCCCGTTGAAGCAACCGCTCAAAATGGCCTTGCAGATTCTCGGCCAGTTCGCCCCACAGAGCGGCGACAGCCCCCTGCCCGATTCCATCAGCGACGACAGTGCCGCGCGGGTTGAATACGCCACCGCGCCGAGCACACCGCGCAACACCGGCACCAGCAGCGGCGAAATCAACAACCGCGACGACGTGCTGCGCAGCCTGGACCGGATTCTTGCGTATTACACCCGTCATGAGCCCTCCAGCCCGCTGCCGGTGCTGTTGAACCGGGCGAAGAATCTGGTGCACGCCGACTTTGCGGCCATCGTGCGCAACCTGATTCCCGACGGCATGAGCCAATTTGAAAACCTGCGCGGACCAGACGGCGAATAAAAGCGAACGGATCACGCAGTCACGTCACCGGTACCGCCGATGACGCCAACACCGTCGCTTGAGCGACCAGGAGCAGCAACGTGGCGAAGCAAAGTTCTCAGAAATTCATCGCGCGCAACCGCGCGCCTCGAGTGCAGATCGAGTACGACGTCGAACTCTACGGCGCCGAGAAAAAGGTCCAGTTGCCCTTCGTCATGGGCGTGATGGCGGACCTCGCCGGCAAGCCCGCCGAGCCTCTGGCGCCTGTGGCCGATCGCAAGTTCCTCGAAGTGGATGTCGATAACTTCGACTCGCGCCTCAAGGCCATGCAGCCACGCGTCGCGTTCCACGTGCCCAACGAGCTGACCGGCGAAGGCAACCTGAGCCTGGACATCACCTTTGAAAGCATGGACGACTTCAGCCCGGCCGCCGTGGCGCGCAAGGTCGACTCGCTGAACAAGTTGCTCGAAGCGCGCACCCAACTGGCCAACCTGCTGACCTACATGGACGGCAAGACCGGTGCCGAAGAAATCATCATGAAGGCCATCAAGGATCCGGCGCTGCTCCAGGCGCTTGCCAGTGCGCCGAAGCCAGCCGAGCCTCAGGCTTAATCAGGACGAATGATCATGACCGATTCAGTACGTGCAGACGCTCAGACACTGGGCACCACCGAAGAAGCCAGCGAGTTCGCCTCCCTGCTGCTGCAAGAATTCAAACCCAAGACCGAACGCGCTCGCGAAGCCGTCGAAACCGCCGTGCGCACCCTGGCCGAACAGGCCTTGGCGCAGACCGACCTGGTGTCCAACGACGCCATCAAGTCGATCGAATCAATCATCGCCGCCATCGACGCCAAGCTCACCGCCCAAGTCAATCAGGTCATCCACCACCCCGATTTCCAGCAACTGGAAAGTGCCTGGCGTGGCCTGCACTATCTGGTCAACAACACCGAGAGCGATGAGCAACTGAAGATTCGCGTGCTCAATATCTCCAAGACTGACCTGCACAAGACCCTGAAGAAATTCAAGGGCACCGCGTGGGACCAGAGCCCGATCTTCAAGAAGATGTACGAAGAAGAATACGGCCAGTTCGGCGGTGAACCTTACGGTTGCCTCGTGGGCGATTACTACTTCGACCAGTCGCCGCCGGATGTCGAGTTGCTGGGCGAGTTGTCGAAAGTCTGCGCCGCCATGCACGCGCCGTTCATTGCAGCCGCATCGCCGACCGTGATGGGCATGGGCTCGTGGCAGGAACTGTCGAACCCGCGCGATCTGACCAAAATCTTCACCACCCCGGAATACGCCGGCTGGCGCTCGCTGCGCGAATCGGAAGACTCGCGCTACATCGGCCTGACCATGCCGCGCTTCCTCGCGCGTCTGCCATATGGCGCCAAGACCGATCCGGTGGAGGCCTTCGCCTTCGAAGAAAGCACCGACGGTGCCGACAGCTCCAAGTACACGTGGGCCAACGCCGCTTACGCGATGGCGGTGAACATCAACCGCTCGTTCAAACACTTCGGCTGGTGCTCGCGCATTCGTGGCGTGGAGTCTGGCGGTGAAGTGGAAAACCTGCCGGCGCACACCTTCCCGACTGACGATGGTGGCGTGGACATGAAATGCCCGACCGAAATCGCCATTTCGGACCGCCGCGAAGCGGAACTGGCGAAGAACGGTTTCATGCCGCTGCTGCACAAGAAAAACACTGACTTCGCCGCGTTCATCGGAGCCCAGTCGTTGCAGAAACCGGCCGAATACGACGACCCGGACGCCACCGCCAACGCCAACCTGGCCGCGCGCCTGCCGTACCTGTTCGCCACCTGCCGTTTCGCCCATTACTTGAAGTGCATCGTGCGCGACAAGATCGGCTCCTTCAAAGAGAAGGACGAAATGCAGCGTTGGTTGCAGGACTGGATCCTCAACTACGTCGACGGTGACCCGGCGCACTCCACCGAAACCACCAAGGCCCAACACCCATTGGCGGCGGCCGAAGTAATCGTCGAGGACGTGGAAGGCAACCCGGGGTACTACAACTCCAGGTTCTACCTGCGCCCGCACTATCAGCTCGAAGGGCTGACCGTGTCGCTGCGCCTGGTATCCAAGCTGCCTTCGGCCAAAGGCGCATAAAAACGCCCTTGATGTGATCGTTCCCACGCTCTGCGTGGGAATGCCGCCCGGGACGCTCCGCGTCCCAGTGACGCAGAGCGTCACCCGATGCGTTACCACGCAGAGCGTGGGAACGATCAGCAAAAACACAATGTGGTAGAGACCACACAGGGAGAAAACATGGCTGTTGATATTTTCATCAAGATCGGCGACATCAAGGGCGAGTCCATGGACAAGGCCCACAAGGACGAGATCGACGTCTTGAACTGGAGCTGGGGCATGGCTCAGTCCGGCAACATGCACGTGGGCAGCGGCGGCGGTGCCGGCAAGGTGAATATCCAGGACCTGTCGCTGACCAAATACGTCGACAAGGCCACACCGAACCTGATGATGCATTGCGCCAGCGGCAAGCACATCGACAAGGTCAAGCTGACCGTGCGCAAGGCCGGCGGCGAAAGCCAGGTCGAGTACATGATCATCAACCTGGAAGAAGTGCTGATCACTTCCCTGAGCACCGGCGGCTCGGGCAGCGATGATCGCCTGACCGAAAACGTCACCCTGAACTTTGCCAAGGTGCTGGTGGACTACCAGCCGCAAAAAGCCGATGGCACCAAGGAAGGCGGGCCGGTCAAGTTCGGCTGGAACATCCGCCAGAACGTCAAGGTGTAATCGAAGATGCCCCCGGCGTTATACGCCGGGGGTGTTTTGGTGCTTGCTCGAATCCAATCCTTTCCCATCCGGTGTCTGAGTCATGGCCAAGCCTTCGTTTATTAATTTGTGGAAAGCGTATTCCGATCTCCTGGTTACGTATCCTGACGCAAAGCCCTGTGATGGCCCTTGGGCAAACCAGTGTGCTATCCGCATGAGCATGACGCTCAATGCAGAGCTGACCATCAAGGTCAACAAGTCCACCTATACCGAACCCAAGTGTGCACATGAGCACGCGCGGGGTGCCGAGTCGCTGGCGAACTGGTTGTGGAAGCATCATCTGGGGCGGCCACTGATTCTTGGTGGAAGTGCCGAAGAACGCCGCAAGCTACAAGACAAGACCGGACTCATCTTCTTCAAGGATTGTTTCCAGCAGACAGGAGAGTCATCGGACAGTCGCACCGGCGACCATATCGACCTGTGGAATCGCGGCCTGACCATCGGCCGGTACAGCGATCCTTCCTACCGATCCCGAGCCATCTGGTTCTGGGAGCTGACATGATCAAGTCCAGCCGAAACGCTGTGCTCCTGTGTTGCGTATTGTCGAGTGTATCCGCGTGCGCCGACCAGCAAGCCCCGTCTGCTGCCGCGGACCAGGTAGTCACCCTGGGCGCACAACAGCTGACACTGGAGAACGACCAGCAGCGCTGCGTGTTGCGTAAACCGGATCAGAGCGTGCTGCCGCTCGAAATGCCATGGCCTTGCCAATTTGCGGTCGACCGCCAAGGCAAGCCGCACGTCGAGTCCTTCAACAATGTGCCGATTGCCATCGTGCTGCACATAAGCGTTGACCCTGCCAACAGTCGCGACTGTCGGTCCGAGTACCGCGCCGTACGCCAGATCAAAGGTCAGCTCGAACCTTCGGTGGTTTCTCGCAGTGCCAGTTGCCTGCGCGGTGCAGGCGATCAGAAAGACTACACAGCGCTTTTCACTTGGTAGACGACTTCGCATGCAATCACTCACGACTCTGCGCATCGCGCAAAACAGGTTGGGCTTTGAGGGTTGAAATGATCAAACGAACCCTGTTGATGCTGCTGTCTGGCTGCCTGCCGTGGAGCCTCGATGCCTGGGCCGGGCAGCAACCACTTGCTGCCCCCAGCAATCAAGTCATTGTCGCGGGACAAACGTTGACTCTGGAAAACCACGATCAGCAATGTGCGTTACGCAAACAGGACCAAAGCATCTTGAAACTAGACATGCCATGGCCTTGTTTTCTGAGTGTCGATCGCAAGGGCCAGCCACGGGTCGAAACCTTCAACAACGCCCAAATCATTATCGTGGAGCACTCCACGCCCGAGCCCCTTCCGAGCCGTGATTGTGACGCTCGGTATCAGGCCATCCGCCAAATCAAAGGCCAGCCCATGGAAGTGTCAAAGGTCGCCCATAGTGCTGGCTGTATGACCGGCGTCATGGACCAGAAAAATTTCGTGGCGCATTTCTCGTGGTAACCGAAATCGCCACCCGCGATCGCCTGCAACCGTCCCTGCTGGACCGGTTGACCGACGACGACCCGAGCAACCTCAAGGAAAGCGCCGACAAGCGCGTGCTCTCCCTGACCCAACTCAAAGCCTCGGTGCTGCGTGACCTGGCGTGGCTGCTCAACACCACTTCGTTGCTCAGCGCCGATGCGACGTTGCACACCCCGGCCGGCACGTCGGTGGTCAACTTCGGGCTGCCAGCCCTGGCCGGCAACAGTGCGTCGAACGTCGATATTGCAGCGCTTGAAGCGCTGATCCACCAGGCCATCGCCACGTTCGAACCGCGGATTCTGCGTAACACTTTGCGCGTGCGGGCCCGGGCATCCGCCGAGATGAACCACAACGCCCTGAGTTTCGAGATCGAAGGCGATCTTTGGGCCCAGCCAGTGCCGCTGCGCCTGATGCTGCAAACCGACCTGGACCTGGAATCCGGCCATGTGCGAGTGGTCAACGCCGATCAGCGGAGACGCTCATGAACCCGCGTCTGCTGGAACTGTACAACCAGGAATTGCACCACGTGCGCGAAAGCGCGGCGGAGTTCGCCCAGGAATATCCGAAAATCGCCAGTCGGCTGACGTTGTCCGGCATGGATTGCGCCGACCCGTACGTCGAGCGCTTGCTGGAAGGGTTTGCTTATCTGACGGCGCGGGTACAGCTCAAGCTCGATGCCGAATACCCGACCTTCACTCATAACCTGCTGGAAATCGCATACCCCCATTACCTGGCGCCGACACCGTCGATGACCGTGGTGCAATTGCAGGCCGACCCCGATGAAGGCTCGCTGAGCAGCGGCTTCCCGCTGCCCCGGGACACGGTCCTGCGCGCCGCCCTGGGCCGCGAAACCCAAACCTGCTGCGAGTACCGCACCGCCCACGCGGTGACGTTGTGGCCGTTGCAGGTCAGCCAGGCCGAGTACTTCGGCAACCCGTCTGCCATGCTCGGGCGTCTGGCCGCCAGCGAACCCAAGGCCAAAGCCGGCCTGCGCCTGACCCTGCGCACCGGCGCCGAACTGCCGTTCAACAGTCTGGCCCTGGACAACCTGCCGTTGTACCTCAACGGCGCAGACGAGCAGCCCTTCCGCCTCTACGAACAGCTGCTGGGCAACGTCTGCGCCGTGTTCGCCCGTCAGCCCGGTGGTGATTGGGTGGAACGCCTGCCGCAGGACGCACTGCGCTCCCAGGGATTCGACGATAGCGACGCCGCGCTGCCAGTGGTCTCGCGGGCCTTCCAGGGCTATCGCCTGTTGCAGGAATATTTCGCCCTGCCCCACCGCTTTCTGTTTGTCGACTTCACCCAATTGAGTCGGGCGGTCAAACGCTGCGACGGCCAGGAACTGGAATTGATCGTGCTGTTCGACCGTCACGATCCGAGCCTGGAAGGCAGCGTCGGAGCCGCGCAGTTCCTGCCGTTCTGCACCCCGGCCATCAACTTGTTTCCCAAGCGCCTGGATCGCATCCACTTGTCGGAACGGGTCAATGAACACCATGTGATCGCCGACCGCACCCGGCCGATGGATTTCGAGATTCATTCCCTGACCACCCTCACCGGCCACGGCACTGGGTCGGAGCAGCCTTTTTTGCCGTTCTATGCGGTACGCGATCCGTCTCGCTACGGCCGCGATCAGGCCTGGTACACCGTGCGACGCGAACCCCGCGTGCTGTCCAGCGGCCAGCGGCGCAACGGCCCGCGTTCGACTTACATCGGCAGCGAAACCTTCGTCAGCCTGGTGGACAGCCAGCAGGCGCCTTATCGCCACGACCTGCGCCAACTGGGCGTAACAGCGTTGTGCACCAACCGCGACCTGCCGCTGTTCATGAGCGTGGGCAACAGCAAGACCGATTTCACCCTGGCCGACAGCGCACCGGTAGCGGCGGTGCGCTGCGTGGCAGGCCCGAGTCGCCCACGTGCCAGCCATGCCCACGACGCAAAGGCCTGGCGGTTGATCAGCCAGCTGTCGCTCAATTACTTGTCCCTCAGCGAGCAAGGCCAGGGCGCCGCCGCCCTGCGCGAACTGCTGCGCCTGTATGGCGACAGCAACGATGCGGCGTTGCAATTGCAGATCGAAGGCCTGCGCGAAGTCAGCAGCAAGGCCTGTACCCGACGCTTGCCAATGCCGGGCCCGATCGTGTTTGGTCGTGGTCTGGAGATCACCCTGGAATTCGATGAAAACGCGTTTCGCGGCACAGGAGTCTTCTTGCTCGGTGCAGTGTTCGAGCGCTTCCTGGCACGCTACGTGTCGATCAACAGTTTTACCGAGACGGTGATCCGTACCACCGAACGCGGCGAGATCATGCGATGGAAAGCCAAGCCCGGACGCCGTCCGACCCTGTGAATACCCTGGATGCGATGCACCAGGAGCCCTGGGAATACGACTTCTTCCAGGCGTTGCGGCGCATCGAGTGCGAATCGCCTGAACTGCCGCGCCTGGGCCACTCGTTGCGCCTGGCCGATGATCCGCTGCGCCTTGGGCAACAGGCCGATTGCACCTTTGCCCCGGCGACCCTGGCGTCGGTACAGCCGGGCGTCGACGGTGCGCCGGCGCGCCTGGAGCAGTTCTTTTTCGGCCTCGGCGGCCCCAACGGCCCATTGCCGCTGCACCTCACCGAATATGTGCGCGAACGCCAGCGCAACAACGCCGACAGCACCAGTAAACGCTTCCTGGATGTGTTCCATCACCGCCTGCTGAGCCTGTTTTATCGGGCCTGGGCCGAAGCGCGGCCGACGGTCAGCCATGACCGCCCGGACGATGACTACTGGTCGGCACGCCTGGCAGCACTGAGCGGCCGGGGCATGCCGAGCCTGCTCAAACAAGGGCTGATCCCCGACACGGCGAAGTTGCATTACAGCGGTCATCTGTCGGCACAAACCCGCTACCCGGACGGTTTGAAGGCCATTCTCAGTGAGTACTTCGGCCTGCCGGTGGAGATCGAAGAATACGTCGGCCAATGGCTGGAGCTGCCGGAACGCAGCCGCGTGGGCGTCAGCGCCCATCAATTGGGCGTGGATTTTTGCCTGGGCCGTTATGTCTGGGATCGCCAGCACAAATTCCGCATTCGCCTGGGGCCACTCAAGCTGGATGACTACATGAGCATGCTGCCCGGTAGCCAACCCTTCAATGAGCTGGTGGCCTGGGTGGCCGAATACCTGGGCCATGAACTGGACTGGGATCTGAACCTGATTCTGAAACAGCCCGAAGTACCGGCGCTGCAACTCAATCGCCAGTTCCGCTTGGGTTTCAATACCTGGCTGGGCCAACCCGAAAAAGATGCCAAGGATTTAATACTGGCCCGGCATTACGCCGAGCAGGCCAACACCTCACAGATCTCAAGGAGCCATGAGCATGGGTGAAATCAGTCGCGCCGCGTTGTTCGGCAAACTCAACAGCGTGGCCTACAAAGCCATCGAAGCCGCCACCGTGTTCTGCAAGCTACGCGGTAACCCTTATGTGGAACTGGCCCACTGGTTTCATCAGTTGCTGCAATTGCAGGACTCGGACCTGCACCGCATCATCCGTCAGTTCAATATCGAGCCGGCGCGCCTGGCTCGTGACCTGACCGAAGCCCTGGACCGTTTGCCACGGGGCTCGACTTCAATCACTGACTTGTCCTCCCATGTGGAAGAAGCTGTGGAACGTGGCTGGGTCTACGGCAGCCTGATGTTCGGCGAAAGCCAGGTGCGTACCGGTTACCTGGTGCTGGGCATCCTCAAGACGCCGAGCCTGCGCCATGGGCTACTGGGGCTGTCGGCAGAGTTCGACAAGATCAAGGTCGAGGCCCTGAGCGAGCGTTTTGATGAGTACGTCGGCGACTCGCCGGAAAATGCGCTCAGCGCCAGCGATGGTTTCAACGCAGGCAGCGTGCCCGGTGAAGCCAGCGGCGCCATGGCCCCAAGCGCCATGGGCAAGCAGGAAGCGCTCAAGCGTTTTACCGTCGACCTCACCGAGCAGGCCCGCAGCGGCAAGCTTGATCCGATTGTCGGGCGTGACGAAGAAATCCGCCAACTGGTGGACATCCTCATGCGCCGTCGGCAGAACAACCCGATTCTGACCGGTGAAGCCGGCGTCGGTAAAACCGCCGTGGTCGAAGGTTTTGCCCTGCGCATCGTCGCCGGTGACGTACCTCCGGCGCTCAAGGACGTGGAACTGCGCAGCCTCGACGTCGGCTTGTTGCAGGCCGGCGCGAGCATGAAAGGTGAATTCGAACAGCGCCTGCGCCAGGTTATCGAAGACGTCCAGGCCTCGCCAAAACCGATCATCCTGTTTATCGACGAAGCCCACACGCTGGTCGGTGCCGGTGGCGCCGCCGGCACCGGGGACGCGGCCAACCTGCTCAAACCGGCCCTGGCCCGGGGAACCCTGCGCACCGTGGCCGCCACGACCTGGGCCGAGTACAAAAAGCATATCGAGAAAGACCCGGCCCTGACCCGCCGCTTCCAGGTGGTGCAAGTCGCCGAGCCGTCCGAAGACAAGGCGTTGCTAATGATGCGCGGCGTGGCCTCGACCATGGAGAAACACCATCAGGTGCAGATCCTCGACGAAGCCCTGGAAGCCTCGGTCAAGCTGTCCCATCGCTACATCCCCGCGCGCCAGTTGCCGGACAAATCCGTGAGCCTGCTGGACACCGCCTGCGCCCGGGTCGCCATCAGCCTGCACGCCGTGCCGGCCGAAGTGGACGACAGCCGTCGCCGCATCGAGGCGCTGGAAACCGAACTGCAAATCATCGCCCGCGAGCATGCCATCGGCATCGTCATCGGCGCCCGCCAAACCCAAAGCGAAAACCTGCTGAGTGCCGAACGCGAACGCCTCGCCGAGCTGGAAAGTCGCTGGGCCGAAGAGAAAACCCTGGTAGACGAATTGCTCGCCACCCGCGCCACCCTGCGCGAGCGCGTCGGTGTGGTGGACAGCGAGGACGGCAGCGAGACCAGCCACGCCTTGCGCGAAAAACTGGTGGACCTGCAACAGCGCCTCAGCACCCTGCAAGGCGAAACCCCACTGATTCTGCCGACGGTCGATTACCAGGCCGTGGCCTCGGTGGTCGCCGACTGGACCGGGATTCCGGTGGGCCGCATGGCCCGTAACGAACTGGAAACCGTGCTCAACCTCGACCTGCACCTGAAGAAACGCATCATCGGCCAGGACCACGCCTTGCAGATGATCGCCAAGCGCATCCAGACCTCCCGCGCCGGCCTCGACAACCCGAGCAAGCCGATTGGCGTGTTCATGCTCGCCGGCACCTCCGGCGTGGGCAAGACCGAAACCGCCCTGGCGCTGGCCGAAGCCATGTACGGCGGTGAACAGAACGTCATCACCATCAACATGAGTGAATTCCAGGAAGCTCACACCGTGTCCACCCTCAAGGGCGCGCCACCGGGCTACATCGGCTATGGCGAAGGCGGCGTGCTGACCGAAGCCGTGCGGCGCAAACCCTACAGCGTAGTGCTGCTGGACGAGGTGGAAAAAGCCCACCCGGACGTGCACGAAATCTTCTTCCAGGTCTTCGACAAAGGCGTGATGGAGGACGGCGAAGGTCGGGTGATCGACTTCAAGAACACCTTGATCCTGCTGACCACCAACGCTGGCACCGAGTTGATTGCCCAGGTCTGCAAAGACCCGCAAAACGTGCCTGAACCCGAAGCGATCGCCAAGGCCCTGCGCCAGCCGCTGCTGGAGATTTTCCCACCGGCATTGCTGGGCCGCCTGGTGACCATTCCGTACTACCCGCTCAGCGACGAGATGCTCAAGGCCATTACCCGCCTGCAACTCAACCGCATCAAAAAGCGCGTGGAGAACACCCACAAAGTGGCCTTCGATTACGACGACGCGGTGATCGACCTGATCGTCTCCCGCTGCACCGAAACCGAAAGCGGTGGGCGGATGATCGACACCATTCTGACCAACAGCCTGCTGCCGGACATGAGCCGCGAATTCCTCACTCGCATGCTCGAAGGCAAGGCGCTGGCCGGCGTGCGGATCAGCGCCCGGGATAACGAATTGCACTACGACTTCAGCGACGCCGCATAGCCCTGGAGGAATGCGGTCAGTGTGGGAGCTGGCTTGCCTGCGATAGCGGTGTATCAATCGGCATCAATGCTGAATGTCACACCGCTATCGCAGGCAAGCCAGCTCCCACATTTGATCCGGTTACGGCAGGGAAAAGCGGCGCGGCGATTACAACGTTTACGGGATAACTGATGCTATTCAAGCAACTCTCACGCCTGGCAAAAATCACCAGCCCCCTGGGGCCGGATGTGCTGTTGCTCAAGGACATGGGCGGCGGCGAAGAGCTGGGGCGGCTGTTCAACTATGAGCTGCAGCTGCACTCGCTGGACAACGCCATCGACCTCAACCAGCTGCTGGGCAAACCCATGTGCCTGAGCCTGCAACTGGACGGCGGTGGCGAGCGCTATTTCCATGGCATCGTTGCCCGTTGCAGCCAGAACGTCGACCAGGGCCAGTTCGCCAGCTACCAGGCCACGCTGCGGCCGTGGCTATGGCTGCTGACCCGTACCTCCGATTGCCGGATTTTCCAGAACCTGACCATCCCGCAGATCATCAAGCAGGTGTTTCGCGACCTGGGTTTTTCCGATTTCGAAGATGCCCTGAGCCGGCCCTATCGCGAGTGGGAATACTGCGTGCAGTATCGCGAAACCAGCTTCGATTTCGTCAGCCGCCTGATGGAGCAGGAAGGGATCTATTACTTCTTCCGCCATGAACAGGGTCGTCATGTGCTGGTGCTGGCCGATGCCTACGGCGCCCACACCAGCGTGCCCGGCTACGCCTCGGTGCCCTACTACCCCAAGAATGAACAGCAGCGCGAACGCGATCACATCCACGATTGGCACCTGGCCCAGGAAGTCCAGCCGGGCTCGCTGGAACTCAACGACTATGACTTCCAGCGCCCCAGCGCGCGCATTGACGTGCGCTCGGCCATGCCTCGTCCGCACACCGCCGGCGACTATCCGCTGTATGACTATCCCGGCACCTATGTGCAAAGCGCAGACGGCGAACATTACGCCCGCACCCGCATCGAAGCCTTGCAGACCCTGCACGAACAGGTCGAGTTCGCCGGCAACGCCCGGGGTCTGGGATCGGGTCATTTGTTCAGCCTCACGGGCTTCAGCCGTCAGGACCAGAACCGCGAATACCTGATCGCCAGCACCCGCTACTACATCTCTCAGGAAAGCGGGGAAACCGGTGGCATCGCCGCTTCGGCGCAGTTCGAAAGCAGCCTGACCTGCATTGACGCGCAACAAAGCTACCGGCCCCTGCCCAACACCCACCGCCCCATCGTCAAAGGCCCGCAGACCGCATTGGTGGTCGGCCCCAAGGGCGAGGAAATCTGGACCGACCAGTTCGGCCGGGTGAAAGTGCATTTCTATTGGGACCGCCACGACCAGTCCAACGAAAACAGTTCGTGCTGGATTCGCGTGTCGCAATCCTGGGCCGGTAAAAACTGGGGCTCGATGCAGATCCCACGGATCGGCCAGGAAGTGATCGTCAGCTTTCTCGAAGGCGACCCGGATCGGCCGATCATCACCGGTCGCGTCTACAACGCCGAACAAACCGTGCCCTACGACTTGCCCGAAAACGCCACCCAAAGCGGCATGAAAAGCCGTTCGAGCAAGGGCGGCACGCCGGCGAACTTCAACGAAATCCGCATGGAAGACAAGAAAGGCGCCGAGCAGTTGTACATCCATGCCGAGCGCAATCAGGACATCGTGGTCGAGGTGGATGAAAGCCACTCGGTGGGCCACGACCGCAACAAAAGCATTGGGCATGACGAGACGGTGACCATCGGCAACAACCGCCTGCGTATCGTCAAACAGGAAGACATTCTTTCGGTGGGTCAGCGCAAGACCGACAGCATCAGCCAGAGCTACGTCATTGAAGTGGGTGAGAACCTGCGGCTGGTCTGTGGTGAAAGCATCCTGGAGCTCAATGCCAGCGGCCAGATCAACCTGACCGGCGTGCAAATCAGCTTCTATGCCAGCGGTGATGCCGAATTCAACACCGGCGGCGTGCTGCACCTGAACAATGGCGGCGGCGCTGGCGCCACGCCTGATGGTCAGGGCGTCAAGGCCAGCATCGACGCCAACATCAATGCCGCGTTTCCCAAGCCCAAGGGCTAATCACGAGATCTGTGTTCCATGACTTACCGAATCAATGAATTCCAGTTCCAACTGCCGGCAAGCGAACTGCAAGACGCGTCGATCAACATCCTCAAGTTCCCTGAACTGGGCACTTCGCTGATTGTCAGCCGCAGCTTGCTGGCCGAGGGCGAAACCTTGCAAAGCAACTTCGACGACCAGCTCAAGCGCCTGGAAAAACAAGTGCAAGACTTGCGTTTTCAACCGGGCGTCGCCGTGCGTCTGGGCGCCAGCCAGGAAGTCGAAGGCATCGAGTTGCGCAGCCAGTTCAACAAGGGCAACGACAAAGTCTTCCAATACCAGTTGGCACTGGTGTTGCCCGGCACCCGCAAAATGCTCGCCCTGAGCTACGTGAAGGCCGAAAAACTCGGCGATGCCGAAGCCGCGCATTGGGCGACCATCAAGAGTTCGCTGTTGTTCGACGTTCCGGCCTGATGAGCACCCTGCATGTCTGACGCACTCTGGGCCGCCCGCCTGGGCGATGCACTCAGCCACACCTCAATGATGGCCGACATTCTTGGCGGCGTGCTGGAGGTGGCGGCCAACATTGCAATCACCGCAGTGGCCACCGCTGCCGTGGTGGCGGCCACGGGCATCACGGTCGTCACCGGGGGGTTAGGTTGCGTCGTGCTCGGCTTGGTGGTGGGCACGATCGTCGGCCTCGCCATGAGCAAGACCGGGGCCGACAAGGGCCTGAGCAATTTATGCGAGAGCTTCAGTAACGCGCTGTTTCCGCCCACGGTGCAGGCGAACATTCTCACCGGCTCCACCAACACCCTGACCAATAACATCCCTGCCGCCCGCGCCGCCGGGGCGATCCCGTCCCATGTCGCGCCGGCCGGCACCGAGCTGGAGGCACCCGAGCCGGAAGCCGAGCCCAGTTACCTGGACATGGCCGAGAGCTTCTTCTCCCAGATGTGGCGCCCCACCATCGCCACCCCGGCACCGGGCGCGGTGCCCAAGCCGCTGGACCTGGTCGTCTGCATGAAGCATCCGCCGATGCCGCCGCAATTTCTCGCCGAGGGCTCGGACAAAGTCACCATCAACGGCCAACCCGCCGTGCGCAGCGGCGACCGCACCACCTGCGATGCCACGGTGGTGGGCTCCGGGCTGATCTCATCCAACGTGACCATCGGCGGCGGCTCGGTGGTGGTGCGTGAGATCCGCAGCGGCAAGACCCCGGGCGTGGGGCTGGCGGTCACCGCGCTGCTGATGCTCAAGGGCGGCAAGGGCAAGTTCTTCAGCAAATTGCCGTGCATGCTGGTCGGTGGCGCGACGTCGATGGCCGTCAGCAGCGCGATGGGCGCGATGGCCAACGCGGCCATGGGCTCGTCGAACCCGGTGCATGCTGCGACCGGGGCCAAGGTGCTGGGAGGCGATGAAGAGCTGGACTTCATGTTGCCGGGCATCTTGCCGATCGATTGGCAGCGCTTCTACAACAGCCGCGACGAACGCCGCGACGGTCTGTTCGGCGCCGGTTGGAGCGTGTCCTACGAGGTGTGCGTTGAAATCCTGCCTCACCCGGAGGGCGGCGAAACGCTGGTGTACACCGATGAGCAGGGCCGGCGCATCGACATGGGGTCGATCCCCTTGGGTGGCGCGGTGTTCAGTGCCGGTGAAGGGCTGAGTGTTCGGCGCCACATCAATGGGCAGTTGTTGATTGAAAGCGATAGCGGACTGTATCGACTGTTCGATGCAACACCTGGGAACTCATCGGCATTGCGTCTTAGCCAGCTGGGTGATCGCAATGACAACCGGGTTCACCTCGACTATGACGACGCCGGACGCCTTGTAAAACTGCGCGACACCTTTGACTTGGTTCAGGTGGAATTGATCTACCTTCAGACACGAGTCAGTCAGATGGAGCGGGTCTACCCGGACCAGCGCCGCGAAGTGTTGGTGAGTTATGGCTACGATCCCTCAGGCAACCTGATAGAAGTTCGCGATACCGCAGGCCAGGTACAGCGTCGTTTCGTTTACGACAGTGAGCGGCGGATGACTGAGCATCAGTTGCCCACAGGCCTTCGCTGTTTTTATCAGTGGGCTTGCATCGAGGAAAAGGAATGGCGCGTGGTCGGGCACTGGACCGATGAGGGCGACACTTACCAGTTCGACTATGACCTCGTCGCCGGTGTCACGCGCATCACCGATGGTCTGCAACGCGTCAGCACACGGCGCTGGAACGCCCAGCACCAGATCACCGAATACACCGACAACCTCGGCCAGACCTGGCAGTTCGAGTGGAACGACGAACGCCAATTGCTCAACGCCACCGACCCGCAGGGCGGGCGCTATGAATACAGCTACGACGACGCCGGCAACCTGATCGGCGAAACCGACCCGCTGGGCCGCAGTGAATCGACCTTATGGCTCAAGCACTGGGCCTTGCCCGTCGCAGGAACGGACAGTGCAGGCAACAGTTGGCAACTACGGTATGACCAGCGGGGTAATTGCATTGGCGAAACCGACCCACTGGGACAAGTGACTCAGTACCGTTATGACGACCGCGGGCAACTGGTAGAAATCATCGATGCCACAGGTAAAAGCAAAAGGCTTAAATGGAATGTCTTCGGCCAACTCAGCGAACATATCGACTGTTCTGGCTACCCAACTCGCTTCCGGTACGACGATCGGGGTTATTTGCAGGTCATCACTGACGCCATGGGCGAACGCACCCTGTTCAGTTATGACACTCAGGGGCGCTTGCTGACCAGTCAATTACCTGATGGACGCGTTGAACGCCTCCAGCGCGATAGCAGCGGCCAATTGACCGGTTATACCGACCCGGCCGGGCACACCACGCACTACCAGCGTAATCGCCGGGGCCAAGTATGCCGGCGTGTCGACACTCATGGACGTCAGGTGCAATTCGTCTATGACAGCTATGGGCGTCTCCAAGTCCTGACCAACGAAAACGGCGAACATTATCGTTTCGCTTGGGATGCCAATGACCGTGTAGCCGAGCAGCATGATCTTGATGGCAGTTCTCGTCGTTACACCTACGATGCGCTGAACAATATTGCGGTGGTGGAAACTGTTCCGGCGCCTTATGGCAACGGCATGGCTTTGGTGCCCACAACATCCGAAGCCCCGATCATCCATCGTTTTGAACGCGACGCCATGGGGCGTCTGGTGGCGAAGGTGACCGATGATGGACGTACCGAGTACACCTATAACCCGTTGGATCAACTTACGGCTGTCAGCTTTATCGATAAGACTGGCCAGCAACAATCATTGGGTTTTGTTTACGACGCACTGGGTCAATTGGTTGAAGAGCAAAGCTCGGCCGGCAGTCTGCAATATCGTTACGACGAACTGGGCAACCTGATCCAGACAAAAACGCCTGACGGTTGCTGGCTTAATCGGTTGTATTACGGAAGTGGCCACCTTCACCAGATCAATGTCGACGGACAGGTCATCAGCGATTTCGAGCGCGATCGACTGCACCGTGAAGTGCTTCGCACCCAAGGTCATATAACCACTCGCAGCCAATATGACCGCTGCGGTCGCTTGCGTTCTCTTAAACGTGGGCAAAGCCCGCTGACCACAACTGCGCAAAAACAATTCGAGTACGACCCAACAGATAATCTGATTGGCAAGCTTGACCAGCAATCCGGTGACCAAAACAGGCAGTTATTTCATTACGATGCCACCGATAGAATTATCGCCAGCCAAGATAGTCTGCGCGGGCAACGTGAAACCTTTGCGTACGATGACGCTGCGAACCTACTCGACGGGCCGCAACAAGGCTCTGGGCTGGTGGTGCATAACAAGCTACTGACCTATCAGGACAAACGCTATCGCTATGACGGCTTCGGCCGAATGATCGAGAAGCGCAGTAGCCTTCGCGGAACGCAACGCTTCGCATACGACGCCGAACACCGCCTGATTGAAGTGCGCAATGATCATGCTGGACGCGCATCGGTCGTGCGGATGACCTATGACCCTCTAGGCAGGCGCGTTACCAAAGCCACTTATGACGGCAATGGGTATCTCCTGAGTGAAACCCGCTTTACTTGGGATGGCCTGCGCCTGCTACAGGAGTACAAGCACTCCCAGACCAGCCTTTACATCTATGGGAACCAAGGCCACGAACCTATAGCCCGAATTGATGGGTCAGGCGCGCAACAGAAAGTGCGCTATTACCACAACGACCTCAATGGTCTGCCTGAGCAGCTTTCGGAGGCGAACGGTCAAACGGTCTGGCAGGCTCGCTATCAGGTATGGGGCAATACGGTTGAAGAAATCCGTGAGCCTTATTACATAGAAGAGCAGAACCTGAGATTCCAAGGACAATATCTGGATCGGGAAATCGGGCTGCACTACAACACTTTCCGATTCTACGACCCGGATGTTGGACGATTTACGACACCCGATCCCATAGGACTCACTGGAGGGCTTAACCTCTACCTCTACGCAACCAATCCATTAATGTGGATAGACCCGCTCGGGTTAAACCCGCAGGACCTGGTGCGTTATAAGCCTAGAGAAACCGTCAAACCGAAGCCTGGTGGACGAGGAACAGCCATTAACCGTGCCTGGGGTCAGGAACGGGAGCTTGTTTCACGCGGCGGTGGCTCAAGGGATTGGACCGCGGCCGAGCGCGATATGATTTTGGACACCAAGAGCAACGCGCAACTGAACTCCAAAATGTCTAAAGCAGGCTATACCGGACACCATATCAACAGTGTCGAAGGCAACGGAACATTGGGTAAAGCCTGGAAAGGCGATCCAAGGAATATTGTATTCTTGCAGAACGCGCAACACCCAAGCGGTGTGGACGAGCATTTGAATAGTCCTCAGGGGCACCGCGGTAACTACGGCAACGCTGGAAAGGGACGCTTGATTGACCGCCTTAAAACACCCGGCAAGCCTAAATGCGGCACTTGAATTTTTACTCGGAGAATGAACATGAGTGCGTTAGAAAAGGCATTGATAGAGCTGCGCCGTATCCACAAGAAGTTCCAGTTGGATGGCAGCTTCGAAAAGAATGGCCAAGTCAACGCCACATGGCCGCAAACGCTTGGACGCTCTGTCGAAACTGATTTTTTCTATGACAACTACGAGCCTGTGGGTATAGAGATAGAAACAGGTTTGACTCCGATACGTTTTTTTGACCTGAACACCCTTGAAGATGACCAAGTGGGCTACAAGTGGGATGGCAATTCAAACAAGTCGCAGCTCAACCCACGCTGGCCAGCCAGCTTTGTAGTATTTATGGATGATATCGGAGGCGGTAAACCTGTCATCGCTGTTACCGACATTGAGGGTACACCTGTATTTGCCAGCTATGACGTCGCTTTGCCTTTCAAAATTGCCGATTCATTGGCTGATTTCTTTTTCGCTTTTGCCAAATTGATTGAGGTTGTCCACGGCAAATTCGAAATCTTTGAGATCTATAACGATGATGACGAACTTTCCAGCAAGTTCGTGAAATTACTCACAAAGGAAGTCAGCCCCCTGCTTGGGAAAGAAAATTTCGAACGGTTTTTTGATTATTTTTATGGTTAATCTTTAGGTCATGGATCTGACCCGGCCAATGAGCGCAGAAGATGGAACAACTGGAAGACGAATACCCCGGCGATTCCGATTGGCACAGTTTTGTGCAGTTGTATGAAGAGGACTATATCGACGACGACGCCCGCACGCTGGCGAAAGCCTTGGATGGCAACCTCGATATGGCGGTCGTCCTCAACGGTAAAAGAGGGCTTGACGAAGGGTTGTGGTGGATCGAACAGAAAGTGCCCGCCCTCGGTAACAAACGGCCGGCCGATTGCCTCAAGAATCCGAAGCTGATCAAACGCCTGAGAATGGCGCTGATGAGTATGCCGTAACCGACACGGAGAAAGGTGCAATGGAAGGCATCGAATTGCTCCACAAGCGCAACGATTACGCAGCCGTCAGACGCTTACGTCGGATGAGCCCCCTGCATGTCTGACGCACTCTGGGCCGCCCGCCTGGGCGATGCACTCAGCCACACCTCGATGATGGCCGACATTCTTGGCGGCGTGCTGGAGGTGGCGGCCAACATTGCGATCACCGCAGTGGCGACGGCTGCCGTGGTCGCGGCCACGGGCATCACCGTCGTCACCGGCGGCCTCGGTTGCTTCGTGCTCGGTTTGGTGGTGGGCACGATCGTCGGCCTCGCCATGAGCAAGACCGGGGCCGACAAAGGCCTGAGCAATTTATGCGAGAGCTTCAGTAACGCGCTGTTTCCGCCCACGGTGCAGGCGAACATTCTCACCGGCTCCACCAACACCCTGACCAATAACATCCCTGCCGCCCGCGCCGCCGGGGCGATCCCGTCCCATGTCGCGCCGGCCGGCACCGAGCTGGAGGCACCCGAGCCGGAAGCCGAAGCCAGTTACCTCGACATGGCCGAAAGCTTCTTCTCCCAGATGTGGCGCCCCACTGTCGCCACCCCGGCGCCCGGCGCAGTGCCCAAGCCGCTGGACCTGCTCGTCTGCATGAAGCATCCGCCGATGCCACCGCAGTTCATGGCCGAGGGCTCGGACAAAGTCACCATCAACGGCCAGCCCGCCGTGCGCAGTGGCGACCGCAGCACCTGCGATGCCAAGGTCGTATCGTCCGGGCTGATTTCCTCCAACGTGACCATTGGCGGCGGTTCGGTGGTGGTGCGCGAAATCCGCAGCGGCAAAACCCCGGGCGTGGGGCTGGCGGTCACCGCGTTGCTGATGCTCAAGGGCGGCAAAGGCAAGTTCTTCAGCAAACTGCCGTGCATGCTGATCGGCGGCGCGACGTCGATGGCCGTCAGCAGCGCGATGGGCGCCATGGCCAACGCCGCCATGGGCTCGTCGAACCCGGTGCATGCCGCCACCGGGGCCAAGGTGCTGGGGGGCGATGAAGAGCTGGACTTCGTGTTGCCGGGCATCTTGCCGATTGATTGGCAGCGCTTCTACAACAGCCGCGACGAACGCCGCGACGGGCTGTTCGGCGCAGGCTGGAGCGTGTCCTACGAGGTGTGCGTTGAAATCCTGCCTCACCCGGAGGGCGGGGAAACGCTGGTGTACACCGACGAACAGGGCCGGCGCATCGACATGGGCTCGATCCCCCTGGGTGGCGCGGTGTTCAGTGCGGGTGAAGGGCTGAGTGTTCGGCGGCATCGCAATGGGGAATTGTTGATTGAAAGCGATGACGGGTTGTATCGGCTGTTCGACCCGACGCCGGGGAATGCATCGCTGCTGCGCCTGAATCAGTTGGGCGACCGCAATGACAACCGCATCCACCTCGACTATGACGACGCCGGACGGTTGGCGCGCCTGCGGGACACCTTCGATCTGGTGCAGGTCGAATTGATTCGGGAGCGCGACCGCGTGGCTCGAATGGAGCGCGTGTATCCCGACCAGCATCGTGAAGTGCTCGTCAGTTATGGCTACGACACAGTGGGCAATCTGGCCGAAGTGCGCGACGCCACCGGCCAGGTGCAACGGCGCTTCAGATACGACGCCGGGCGGCGGATGGTCGAGCATCAGTTGCCCACGGGGCTGCGGTGCTTTTATGAATGGGCGTTGGTTGAAGACCTTGAATGGCGCGTGGTCGGGCACTGGACCGACGAGGGCGACACTTACCAGTTCGACTACGACCTCGTCGCCGGTGTCACGCGCATCACCGATGGCCTGCAGCGCGTCAGTACGCGCCGGTGGAACACCCAGCACCAGATCACCGAATACACCGACAACCTCGGCCAGACCTGGCAGTTCGAGTGGAACGACGAACGCCAATTGCTCAACGCCACCGACCCGCAGGGCGGGCGCTACGAATACAGCTACGACGACGCCGGCAACCTGATCGGCGAAACCGACCCGCTGGGCCGCAGTGACTCGACCTTATGGCTCGAGCACTGGGCCTTGCCGCTGGTGGAAACCGATGCTGCAGGCAGCAGCTGGCAATATCGCTACGATCAGCGCGGCAACTGCATCGCCGAAACCGATCCGCTGGGCCACATCACCCGCTACCGCTACGACACCCAAGGCCAGGTCGTCGAGATCATCGACGCCACCGGCAAAAGCAAAAGGCTGCGCTGGAACCCGTTCGGCCAACTGGTCGAACACATCGATTGCTCGGGTTATCCGACGCGGTTCAGCTATGACCACCGGGGCTATCTGCAAACCATCACCGATGCCCTCGGCGAGCGCACCCAATTCAGCTACGACGCCCAAGGGCGCTTGCTCAGCAGCCAATTGCCGGACGGGCGCACCGAGCAATATCAGCGCGACGTCAGCGGTCAGTTGACCGGCTATACCGACCCGGCCGGGCACACCACGCTCTATCAACACAACCGTCGCGGCCAGGTGCGTCAGCGTACCGACGCCCATGGCCGCCAGGTGCAGTTCGGGTATGACAGCTACGGGCGGTTGCAGGCGCTGACCAATGAGAATGGCGAGAGTTATCGGTTTGCCTGGGACGCTGGCGATCGGCTGACCGAACAACAGGATCTGGATGGCAGCGCCAAGCGCTACGCCTATGACCTGCTGGATAACGTCGCGGCGGTGACAGCTGTTCCGGCGCCTTATGGCAACGGCCTGGCCGTCGTTCCCGAGTCGCCCCCCGCTCCCATCGTTCACCGACTGGAACGCGACGCCGTCGGCCGGCTGATCGCCAAAGTCACCGACGATGGCCGCACCGACTACTCCTACGACCCACTGGACCAACTCACCGCCGTCACCTTCACCGACCACCAGGGCAACGCGCAAACCCTGAGCTTCGCCTACGACGCCCTCGGCCAGTTGCTCGAAGAACAAAGCGCGGCCGGCAGCCTGCACCACCACTACGATGAACTCGGCAACCTGATCCAGACCCAACTGCCCGACGACCGCTGGGTCAATCGCCTGTACTACGGCAGCGGCCATCTGCACCAGATCAACCTCGACGGTCAGGTCATCAGCGACTTCGAACGCGACCGCCTGCACCGCGAAGTGCTGCGCACCCAAGGCCAGATCAGCACCCGTAGCGAATACGACCGCAGCGGGCGCTTACGCTCACGCCAACGCCGACACAGCAGCCAGCCATCGCTGATGCCGGCAGCGGTGCAGAAACACTTCGAGTACGACCCCGCCGACAACCTGATCGGCAAACTCGACCAGCAACCTGCCGCGCAACACCGCCAACTGCTGCACTACGACGCCACTGGCCGCATCATCGCCAGCCAGGACAGCCTGCACGGCCAGCGCGAAACCTTCGCCTACGACGCCGCCGCCAACCTGCTGGACGGCCCACAACCCGGCGCCGGGCTGGTGGTGCACAACAAACTGCTGACCTATCAGGACAAGCGTTATCGCTATGACGCGTTTGGCCGGATGATCGAAAAACGCAGTGCTAAACGGGGCCTGCAACGCTTCGGTTACGATGCCGAAAGCCGGTTGATTGAAGTGCGCAATGAAAACGGCAGCGTGGTCAGGATGACCTACGACCCGCTGGGCCGACGCATCGAAAAAACCGAGCACGACACCAACGGCTACCCACTCGGCGAAACCCGCTTCACTTGGGACGGCCTGCGTCTGTTGCAGGAACATCGCCATCAGCAGACCAGCCTCTACCTCTACGAAGACGAAGGCTACGAACCCCTGGCCCGGGTCGACGGCACCGGCCCGCTGCAAAAAATCCGCTACTACCACAACGACCTCAACGGCCTGCCGGAACAGCTCACCGAGGCAGACGGCCACAACGTCTGGCAGGCGAGCTACCGGGTGTGGGGCAACACGTTAGAAGAGGTGCGCGAGCCGTACTACATTGAAGAGCAAAACCTGCGGTTTCAGGGGCAGTACCTGGACCGGGAGACGGGGCTGCATTTCAATACGTTCAGATTTTATGATCCGGATGTGGGGCGGTTTACTACGCCGGATCCGATTGGGTTGAAGGGAGGATTAAACCTATATCAATATGGATATAACCCCGTTGGATGGGTGGACCCATGGGGTTGGAGTTGTGTCCAGTTCAAACGCTGGAAAAGAGGCGACGCTATTGATAAACCTCTGCCTAACGGCAAAGCTCCTGCATGGGACGTAGTGAGGTCAAGGTATTGGAAGAATCGACACGAAGCCTCGAAAACTTCAGGTGAGTTCAGTCCAGCCAATATGAGCCGAATGAAACGCGGCTCGGCCCCCTTGGACGCAAACGGAAACTCGATGGAGTTGCACCATCACAACCCTCAACGCAATGGCGGAGTCAGCGTGAACAACCCCCGAAACTTACGGGAAGTCACACGAGAACAACATGCCGAACTTGATGATTTCAGACATCTAGGAACTAAGTAATGACTGCTATAGAAATTGTGAAGCAATTTGTCGAAGCATCCATTTCGCCAAAAGAATTCGAAGGGAAAATTTATGCTGACCCATCAATTGAAGAACTACTAAGAAGCGAGAAAAATTTACCAGCTTACGTGGCAGAGCCAGACTTATACACATACACCATTAGTCAAAACTATGAAAACCTTGAATCCATATATAACACCCAAACTCTTCTATCTGACTTTCTAAATAAGAAAAATATACCCCACAAGGTCGAAAAAAAATATGAAGATCTATTTAACCTAACGCTTAAAGTTCAGCCAAAATGGTTATCCCTACCATCAGATTATCTATCCAGCCTCATTGAAGACAAAAAATCACTTAGCGCCAAAGAGCTGCAGCTATGGTTAAAGGAAAAAATAAAAAGTGATTTTCGCTCTCTGAAGACACCACCCAAATGGCTCCAAAACCCCGAATGGCCTATACAGGATGGAAAACCAATGATTTTTTTGGGGCAACTCGATATTAGTGATTTAAGCCATGACAACTCTCAGGCTTATTTATTTTTTGATGAAAACAAGAGAACGTTTCATACCATCACGCAATCTTGCTGATCAGCATTGACAAGTTATAGCATCCTCGGCGCCGTGCTGGCAGCGGCTAACGGCATGATTTCAAATAGGATCGTTCCTTGGGATTAGTGATGATTGAAAACACTTTTATGGTTAGTCTTCTGGTGAACCCAGAAGAAATCTATGAAAAGAACATCAAAACTCTATTAGCCATTCATGCAGACATCGCGTCGGGAAATGCAGCCTCACTAAAAAAGCACCTAGAGAAAAATTCCGTTCTATTGCACCTGCCCATGTACGGCCTTGATGGGCAAGAGACCCTGCTGCATATGGCTGCCGAACGGGGTCAAACCGAAATTTGCCGCTTATTGGTGTCTTTAGGTATTGCGCTGGACCAGCCTGCCGTCAGTTCCGGCAATAGCACGCCACTTGCCGCAGCCGCTGGCAATGGACATCTACAAACATGCCAATGGTTTCTGGAGGCCGGTGCTTTGGTGGATGGGTGGCCTAACAGCATAACCACCCCCCTGATTAACGCGATTACCTTTGGGCATCAGGACGTCGTCAATCTTCTTATAGAACACCATGCCAACATCAATCGACTGCACACCAGGCTGAATACCGCGCCATTGGACATCGCCAATACCTGGGGATTTACAGAGATTGCGTCCACCTTAAGAAAATCGGGGGCGGTCAGTATCATGGACATTGTTGAAAGCCGACCCGAGGAATTTGGTGGTTCTATAGTCACTTTCGTGCACAACACCGCTGGCTGGGTTTTACCCGCACAACTGAGTCCCTTCACTAATGAAGAGGGTCTGGAGTTGCGTATCAGCTGTATTGATGGCAAAAACAAGTTCAAGTTACTCTTCACCATCGGACTTTTTGCCAAAAGTCCTCATACCGAATTATTCGTATGTTTGCCTGGCGACTGGCCTCTTACGCAGCAAGGTTTTACCCCCCACAGTCCTTGGGTTTTTCCGGTTGAGTTGCTGTCTCTGCTCGCTCGCCACACGTTCGATGATGGCCCCTTGTCGGAAGGCTTCTTGATTCGTCGTTCCGATGCCTTGTATGCCAACCTGGCCTGGCCAGACGAGGTGGATGCTTTCGTGGCCGTGGATAAAGCCTGGGATACGAAAACTGAAAAAGAGACGATCCCCGACAATGAAAAGGTGATGCTCTATGTTTTGGCACCTGTCAAATTCACGAAAAAAGGCGAACCCGACGCAGCAGCATTGCGTGCTCTGACACAACGCAAACGTACAGCCAGTTGGGCGAGTGTGGTCATTCCGACTCCGGATCCAGAGATAATGCAGTAGAAAAGTGGAGCGGCAAAGCACCAGCCAAGTACCTGTTGGACGTTCCTTGGGGCGGAGAAAAAGACCAGATACGGGTAGAGGGACTTCGTTAGAAATTCATCTCTGCGGCCAACAAAAATGGGGGCCTGATCCAGTCGGTGTGCCCATTTTTCCAGCTCGCGCCCATCATGATCCCTCGCCATCGCCGCCGACCTCGCCGACGATGTGGACGGTTCACGCCGCTCCGTAGCCCTGGCGCTCAGCCGCATGTCTGATGGGGTGCATTTGTTGGTAGAGCGCGCGCTGGACCACCTTAATGAGCCGGAAATAGCAGCGATTCTCGCCAGAAAACAAAGCCGCGTCAGCTAATCCGCCACCCACAAAAAAATGGGCACCCAACCTCGTTGGCGTGCCCATTTTTTTTATCCTGCTCACCCGCTGTGCGGGAAGTCGATGCGTGTTACGGATTAACGCTGTCCTTCAACGACTTGCCTGGCTTGAACGCAACAGTGTTGCTGGCCTTGATTTTGACTGGTTCACCGGTCTGCGGGTTTTTGCCGGTGCGGGCACCGCGATGGCGTTGCAGGAAGGTGCCGAAGCCCACCAGCGTGACGCTATCCTTGCGATGCAGAGCGCCGGTGATTTCTTCGAGAACGGCGTTGAGAACGCGGTTGGCCTGTTCTTTGGTGAGGTCTGCTTTTTCCGCGATGGCAGCGGCGAGTTCTGGTTTACGCATTAGTGAAGCCCCTTTGACGGTTTTTTGTTGTTATGTCCGTGCTGTTCTCGTTGGAACAGCGCCCAAGGCGCCGCAGGTGCTCTACTCTGCGGCAGACGGGAATGAGGATGGCACGCGCGCAAGAGCGGCGCCAGTCTCCCCGCGACCTTTGTAGGGGCAAAAACGGGGTGATTCCGACAGAACGACAGGCATTTACGCCAACAGGGCTGGAAGTTCTTTGTTCAGGGCGAGTTTTTCCATCACCGCCGCGCCGGTCAGGGCGTAACCCAGCAATTTGCCGGCGCTGTCGCGGCATAGCACTTTGATGTCCGCGCCCTGCCCTTCGACCGTCCAGACGCCCTCCGCGCCCCGTGGTGGCGGTGAAACCACCAATGGGCAGACCGGGGTTTTCACGGTGATCGGCATCGGGCCATAGCTCACCACCGTCGGGTTTCCGGCGAGGGTTTGGGCCAGCGCTCTCGCACAGCTCATGAGGGGCATGACGTACAACAGATTCAGCCCATCGACCTCGGCGCAGTCGCCCAGGGCGTAGATGTTGGCGTGAGAGGTTTTCAGGTGACGGTCAACCACCACGCCACGGTTGATCTGCAACCCGGCAGCGGCCGCCAGATCGATGCGCGGACGCAGACCAATGGCCGAAATCACTACATCGCAAGGGATGACCTGGCCGTCGGACAGATGCGCTTCCAGGCCATCAGGCACTCGCTGCAAGCGATTGAGCACCGGCCCGAGGTGGAAGCGCGCGCCCAGGCTTTCCAGCCCGGCCTGGACCGCAGCGGCAGCCGCCGGGTGCAGCAAGGTCGGCATGACTTGTTCGCAGGGTGCAACCAGTTGCACTTCATAGCCCCCGAGAATCAGGTCGTTGGCGAATTCGCAGCCGATCAAACCGGCGCCCAGCAGCAACACCCGATGCTTGCCGGCCGCGGCGGCGCGAAAGCGTGCGTAGTCTTCAAGGTCATTGATCGGGAAAACGGCATCGGCCGCGTCGCCTTCGATCGGCACGCGCACGGTTTCCGCGCCCCAGGCCAGGATCAGGTCGCGATAGATCACCGATTCTTCGCCGATCCACAGGCGCTTGTGGCCCGGATCGATGCCGCTGATGCGCGTGTGGGTGCGCACTTCGGCCTTCAATTGCTCGGCCATGGCGCCCGGTTCGGCCATGCTCAGGCCATCGGCGTCTTTATTCTTGCCGAAGCCGGTGGAAAGCATCGGCTTGGAGTAGGAGCGCCCGTCATCTGCGGTAATCAACAGCAGCGGGGTTTCGCCATCGAGTTTGCGAAACTCCCGGGCCAGGTTGTAGCCAGCCAGCCCAGTGCCGACGATCACGACAGGTGTGTTCATTCCTTACTCCTTGGATGCTTAGTTGATTTCAATCATTTCAAAATCCATTTTGCCCACGCCGCAGTCCGGGCACAGCCAGTCTTCCGGCACGTCCTGCCACGGTGTGCCCGGCGCAATGCCATCGTCCGGCCAGCCGTCAGCTTCGTTATAAATCAGGCCGCAGACCACACATTGCCACTTTTTCATTCAAGTATTTCCTCAGGATTCAGGCTTTTGCCGGCGCGAACGGTCGATGGATGAAGCGCTGCCGTCCGGCTCAGGGCGTTTTGTACTGATCGGGCCCGGCAGATGCAAGCCTGTTCGGCGCATCGGCAGGCCGGATCAATCAAACTCGCCGCCTGACATGGTAAGCTCGCCGCCTCATTTGCTGCCAATAATGACTCACTGTGCCGCACTCAAAATCCCCCTCCGCGACACCGATCTGGCTTCCTCGAAGCCAACTGACGCCCCTCCCCGACACGTCTACGCTCGATTGGCTGTTCGATGAAGGGTCGCTGACTCGGCGCCTGACCCGCCTGTCGAATGACAGTTTCAGCGTCACGCCGCTGTTCGAAGGCTGGCAATCGCTACGCGCGGACGAATGTGCCGCGCTGGAGCTGGCCGAAGGCAGCGAGGGCTGGGTGCGCGAGGTGTATCTGCGCGGCCATGGTGAAGCCTGGGTGTTTGCCCGCAGCGTAGCGGCGCGTAGTGCGTTGCAGGGCGACGGATTACAGATGGATGAATTGGGCAGCCGCTCGCTGGGCGAATTGCTGTTTTGCGATCAAGCGTTTCAGCGCCGGGCCATCGAAGTTTGTCACTATCCTCAAGCATGGTTGCCGGTGGACGCTCAGGCGCCTGAACTGTGGGGCCGGCGCTCGCGCTTCGACCGCGGTGCCTTGAGCGTGCTGGTGGCCGAGATTTTCCTGCCGACCTTGTGGAACACCACCCGCGCCCATCCGGAGAATTGCTGATGTACCAGAGCCTGCTCAAGTCCCTGAACCGCGTGAATCCTCGGGCCTGGGATTTCATTCAGCTGACCCGTATGGACAAGCCGATCGGCATTTATTTGCTGCTGTGGCCAACGTTGTGGGCACTCTGGATTGCCGGTGAAGGTTCGCCTTCGTTGGCCAATATCGTGATTTTCGTGCTCGGCGTGGTACTGACCCGCGCCGGTGGTTGTGTGATCAACGATTGGGCCGACCGCAAGGTCGATGGCCACGTGAAACGTACCGAACAGCGGCCATTGGTGAGTGGCAAGATCAGCTCGAAAGAAGCCCTGGTGTTCTTCGCGGTGCTGATGGGCGTGAGCTTTTTGCTGGTGTTGTGCACCAATGCGAAGACGGTCTGGTTATCGCTGGGTGGTTTGGCCCTGGCCTTCAGTTACCCGTTCATGAAGCGCTACACCTATTACCCACAAGTGGTACTGGGCGCGGCGTTCTCCTGGGGCATGCCCATGGCATTCACCGCCGAAACCGGTGAGCTGCCGGCGACGGCCTGGTTGTTGTGGATCGCCAACCTGTTGTGGACCGTGGGCTACGACACCTATTACGCCATGACCGATCGCGACGACGACCTGAAGATCGGCGTTAAATCCACGGCGATTCTGTTTGGCGATGCCGACAGAGTGATCATTCTGACCCTGCAAGGATTGGCATTGGGATGCCTGCTGCTGGCGGGTTCGAAATTCCAGCTCGGTGGCTGGTTCCACCTCGGGTTGCTGGCGGCGGCGGGTTGTTTTGCGTGGGAGTTCTGGTACACCCGCGGCAAGGACCGGATGCGCTGCTTCCAGGCGTTTTTGCATAACCATTGGGCAGGGTTGGCGATTTTTGTCGGGATTGTGCTGGATTACGCCAATCGCTGAGCAACCCACATCTTCGCGTAGCCGCTACCGAACCCAGGCTTCGGCAGCGGCTACAACCTTGAGCCGTTTACTTTTGCGACTCACGGACGACTCGCCAGACATCCTTCATGCCGTCACCCTTCATTTCGCCAGGCTTTTCATCTTTCATAAACATATACAGCGGCTTACCGTCATAAGCCCATTGCATCGTGCCGTCATCCCGTTTGATTGGCGTAAATTTGCCTTCGGCCTTGGCGCCTGCCGGGGCCATCATCGGTGGCCACATCGTCGCACACTCACCCGTGCACATCGACTTGCCATCCTTGTCCTTGTCGAACGTGTAAACGGTCATACCCTTGTGGTCGACCATCATGCCGTCTTTCATCGTGGCCGGTTCGGCGGCAAAGGCCAAGGGCGACAGCGTTAGCGCAGCCGTAACCAGCAGGGCCTTCCAGGATTGAGCAATGTGATTCATGGAAACCTTCCTCTTGTGGTTGTCAGGATTCGGACTTAGAGCTTAGTTCAGGATCGCGACAATCGCAGGACGGCTAAAATACTGTCACACGACTGCAATAATTCCGTTATCTAATGCGGCGCAAGACAGTTAAATGACAAGAGGATTAAGGCATGGTTGGCAGGAGCATTCTGATCGTCGACGACGAAGCGCCCATTCGCGAAATGATCGCCGTTGCGTTGGAAATGGCCGGCTATGACTGCCTGGAGGCCGAGAACTCCCAGCAGGCCCATGCCATCATCGTCGACCGTAAACCGGACCTGATCCTCCTCGACTGGATGCTGCCCGGCACCTCCGGTATTGAGCTGGCCCGCCGGCTCAAGCGCGATGAACTGACCGGGGATATCCCAATCATCATGCTCACCGCCAAGGGCGAAGAGGACAACAAGATCCAGGGGCTGGAAGTCGGCGCCGACGATTACATCACCAAACCGTTTTCCCCACGTGAGCTGGTGGCGCGCCTGAAAGCCGTGCTGCGCCGCGCCGGCCCGACCGATGGCGAAGCGCCGATCGAAGTCGGTGGCCTGCTGCTGGACCCGATCAGCCACCGCGTGACCATCGACGGCAAACCCGCCGAGATGGGCCCGACCGAGTACCGCTTGCTGCAATTTTTCATGACCCACCAGGAACGTGCCTACACTCGCGGCCAGTTGCTGGATCAGGTCTGGGGCGGCAATGTCTATGTCGAAGAGCGCACGGTCGATGTGCACATCCGTCGCCTGCGCAAAGCCCTCGGCGATGCCTATGAAAATCTGGTACAAACCGTGCGCGGCACCGGCTACCGGTTTTCCACCAAGGCCTGAGCCGACCGCCAGACTCGCTGACAAGGACGCATTTTTCCGTGAACCAAAACTGGCATGGCACCCTGATTCGCCACATGCTGTTGCTGGTCACCGCCTGCTTGGTGATCGGCCTGATTTCCGGCTACTACGGCTGGAGCCTCGCCGTGGGCCTGGGCCTTTATCTGGCCTGGACCCTCAAGCAGTTGCTGCGTTTGCATGAATGGCTGCGCCAGCACCAACCCGATGAAGCACCGCCCGACGGCTATGGCTTGTGGGGTGAAGTGTTCGACAGCATCTACCACCTGCAACGCCGCGACCAACGGGTGCGCGGGCGCCTGCAAGCGGTGATCGACCGGGTCCAGGAATCCACCGCTGCGCTGAAAGATGCGGTGATCATGCTCGACAGCGACGGCAACCTGGAATGGTGGAACCGCGCCGCCGAAACCTTGCTGGGCCTCAAGACCCCTCAGGACAGTGGCCAGCCCGTGACCAACCTGGTGCGCCACCCGCGCTTCAAGGAATACTTCGAGCAGGACAGCTACGCCGAGCCGCTGGAAATCCCCTCGCCGATCAATGATCGCCTGCGTATTCAGCTCTACATCACTCGCTACGGCAACAACGAACACTTGATGCTGGTGCGCGACGTGACACGTATCCATCAACTGGAACAGATGCGCAAAGACTTCATCGCCAACGTGTCCCACGAGCTGCGCACACCGCTGACGGTGATCTGCGGCTATCTGGAAACGCTGCTCGATAACGTCGAGGACGTGAACCCGCGTTGGACCCGTGCACTGCAACAGATGCAGCAGCAAGGCGGGCGCATGCAGACCTTGCTTAACGATTTGCTGCTGCTGGCCAAACTGGAAGCCACTGATTACCCGTCGGACAACCAACCGGTGGCCATCGACAGCCTGCTGCAATCGATTAAGGGCGACGCTCAGCAGCTGTCCGGTCAACGCAATCAGCACATCACCCTGGAAGCCGACCCGACGATTCTACTCAAGGGTAGCGAAGCCGAATTGCGTAGCGCATTTTCCAACCTGGTGTTCAACGCAGTGAAATACACCCCGGCCGAGGGCAATATCCGCATTCGCTGGTGGGGCGACGATCAAGGCGCACACCTGAGCGTGCAGGATTCGGGGATCGGCATCGACAGCAAACACTTGCCACGCCTCACTGAACGCTTCTACCGCGTCGACTCCAGCCGCAACTCCAACACCGGCGGCACCGGACTGGGGCTGGCCATCGTCAAACATGTGTTGTTGCGCCACCGGGCACGTATGGAAATCAGTAGTGTGCCGGGCCACGGCAGCACGTTTACTTGCCATTTCGCCCCAGCCCAGGTCACCAAAACCCCTGTCACCAGCGCCGCCGACTGATACCAGTCAGCACTCGCCACTAGGCAATTGCCCGGTCAGCCGCTACATTGGCTGACTTGTGCCTGCCCTTCAGGCGCACTTTTTTCTTACCATTCGAATATACGGAACCCGCAAAACTCCATCATGGACCCTTCCCCTGGCTTGACCCTCGCAACAATATTCGCCGACTTCGGCATGATTCTTTTTGCTCTGATCCTGGTTTTGCTCAACGGCTTTTTCGTTGCGGCGGAATTTGCCATGGTCAAATTGCGCTCGACCCGGGTCGAAGCCATCGCAGAGCAGCACGGCTGGCGCGGGCACATCCTGCGTACCGTGCACAGTCAGCTCGATGCTTACCTCTCGGCCTGCCAATTGGGTATCACCCTCGCCTCCCTGGGCCTTGGCTGGGTCGGCGAACCGGCGTTCGCGCACCTCCTCGAGCCGGTGCTGAGCGCCGTTGGCGTAGAGTCCGCCGAAGTGGTCAAGGGCGTATCGTTCTTCACCGCGTTCTTCATCATTTCGTACCTGCACATCGTGGTCGGCGAACTGGCCCCCAAATCCTGGGCCATCCGCAAACCCGAGCTGCTGTCGCTCTGGACAGCGGTGCCGCTGTACCTGTTCTACTGGGCCATGTACCCGGCCATCTACCTGCTCAACGCCAGCGCCAACCAGATCCTGCGCATCGCCGGCCAAGGTGAACCCGGCCCGCACCACGAGCACCATTACAGCCGTGAAGAACTGAAACTGATCCTGCACTCCAGCCGCGGCCAGGACCCGAGCGACCAAGGCATGCGCGTACTGGCTTCGGCGGTGGAAATGGGTGAGCTGGAAGTGGTCGACTGGGCCAACTCCCGGGAAGACCTGGTGACGCTGGAGTTCAACGCCCCGCTCAAGGAAATTCTGGCGATGTTCCGTCGCCACAAGTTCAGCCGCTACCCGGTGTACGACAGCGAGCGCCAGGAGTTCGTCGGTCTGCTGCACATCAAGGATCTGCTGCTGGAACTGGCGGCCCTGGATCACATTCCCGAGTCGTTCAACCTCGCCGAGCTGACCCGGCCGCTGGAGCGTGTGTCTCGCCACATGCCGCTGTCGCAACTGCTGGAACAGTTCCGCAAGGGCGGCTCGCACTTCGCCCTGGTTGAGGAAGCCGACGGCAACATCATCGGCTACCTGACCATGGAAGACGTGCTGGAAGTGCTGGTGGGCGACATTCAGGACGAACACCGCAAGGCCGAACGCGGGATCCTCGCGTATCAGCCGGGCAAACTGCTGGTGCGGGGCGATACGCCGCTGTTCAAGGTCGAACGCCTATTGGGCATCGATCTGGACCACATCGAAGCGGAAACCCTCGCCGGGCTGGTCTACGAAACCCTGAAACGGGTGCCGGAAGAGGAAGAAGTGCTGGAAGTCGAAGGTCTGCGCATCATCATCAAGAAGATGAAAGGGCCGAAGATCGTTTTGGCCAAGGTGTTGATGCTGGATTGATAGGCTGATCCGGATCCGTGTTGATCCCTTCGCGGGCAAGCCCGCTCCCACAAGGATTTGCGCAGGACCTGTGGGAGCGGGCTTGCTCGCAAATGCGTCAGACCAGACAACCCATCACTGCTTGCCCAACGCAAAGTTGGGCAACGCCCCCACCGGTTGATTGAACTGGTACGGAATCGATACCAGCCCCAAGCCGGTATTGCGCTGCACCACGAAGTGCAGGTGCGGGCCGCTGCTGTTGCCGGTGTTGCCCGACAGCGCCAACGCACTGCCCACCACCACTCGCTGACCTTCCCGCACGCTGACCGAGCCTTTCTTGAGGTGCAGGTACACGCCCATGGTCCCGTCATCGTGCAATACCCGCACGAAATTGCCCGACGGATCGTTGCCGCGCCCGGTCTGTCTATTCTCGGTTTTAACGACCATCCCGCCGCGCGCCGCGATGATCGGCGTGCCTTCGGGCATGGCGATGTCCATCGCATAACGGTTTTTCGGCCCGTAGTGGCTGTATTGGCCATTGGCGCCCTGACTCAGCCGAAACGGCCCACCACGCCAGGGCAACGGATATCGATAGGCCATGGCGGCCCCTGCAGGGTCGCCCAGGGAATATTCGAACCTTGGGGTATACGCCAGCGGCCTTCCGGCCTTCGTCGCCTTGAGCAGTGCCAGACGAAGGTTACTGCGCGCCGGCATCACCCGGCGGATCGGTCGGCTCGGTGCACCGCTGACGTTACTCAGCCCGGAAAAACTCAGCTCGATCTCGACTGGCGCATACAGATCGTTGCGCACGAACACACTGTCCATGCCCTTCTGCTTCTTGATATCGAGGTACACCTGCCGCTCAAGACGCTCGACCATCCGGTCCCGAAAAACGAACACCTTCGCGCCTTTGGTGGGGCGATCGCTGTAAGAGACCACGCCACTGGCGTCGGTGGACCGGTAAATCGTCATGGCCACAGCTGAGGTGGAGGCCATGAGCAGACCACAGAAAAAAAGCAGGCGCGCGAGCATGGGCAAGATTCTGTCGAGTAAGGCCTGGGAAGGAGCCTAGCAGCTGAAATGGACCAGCGTAGTCGGCAGATGTTTCAAATGATCATTCCCACACTCTGCGTGGGAATGCAGCAAGGGACGCTCTGCGTCCCATCCGAAGCGGACGCGGAGCGTCCGGGGAGGCGTTCCCACGCAGAGCGTGGGAACGATCAACTTTCAGGCGACGCCGGGCTTACGCGCCGGGTACGAAATGCTTCTGCGCGGTGCCACGGGCGATCAGGCGGGAGATGTAGTCGAGCTTCTGCGCATCCTGGTCGACAAAGCGGAAAGTCAGTTGCAGCCATTCGCTGTCGGGTTTCGGCTCGAAGGCGACGATGGCGTGCAGGTAGCCGTTGAGACGGGCGATTTCAGCGTTGTCACCCTGCTCCAGGTCGAGCACGGCGCTGTCCAGGACTTGCGGCAAGGTGTCGGTGCGTTTCACCACCAGCAGCGCTTCCTTGATGCTCAAGGCCTTGATCACGCATTGCTGGGTCCCGCTCGGCAGGCGCAGTTGGCCTTGGCCACGACCGCCAGCCGATGCAGCAGCAGAGGCCGCAGGCGCCTTGACCGGCGGGCTGTTGAGCAGGCCACGAGACGGTGCGGCAGCGGGGGCTGGTGCGGCGGCGACAGGTTTGGCGAACGGGTTGACGATGGCTGCCGATGGGGTGGCCACGGCTGCCTTGCCGCCAGTGAGTGCGCTGAGGGAATCATTGCCGAACGCCGAGTTCATTTTGGTCGGCGCACTGTTCATCAAGGTGTCGAGCTTGCCGACCTTGTTCAGCGCCTGTTTGACCTTGGTCAGCAGTTGTTCATTGGTGAACGGCTTGCTGACGTAGCCGGAAACCCCGGCCTGAATTGCCTGGACGACGTTCTCTTTGTCGCCACGGCTGGTGACCATCACGAACGGCATGGTCTTGAGGTTATCCTGCTCGCGGCACCAGGTCAGCAGTTCCAGGCCGGACATTTCCGGCATTTCCCAGTCGCACAGGACCAGATCGAACGCTTCTTTGGCCAGCATGGCCTGGGCCTTTTTGCCGTTGACTGCATCTTCGGTCCGGATCCCCGGGAAGTAGTTGCGCAGGCACTTCTTCACCAAGTCACGAATGAACGACGCATCGTCCACGACCAACACACTGATCTTGCTCATCCAACACCCCTTTAAAAATCCCGGCAAGCATAACGCTGGCTGATGGCACTTTGCCAAAACTCTTCAGTCACGCCGGGACTTTTCGTTCGCGGGTGCTGCTTTTTCATTCGGCTCTTCAATTCGAAAGCCGCACAAACAAAAACGCCCGGCCAAAGGGCCGGGCGCTTTTCTTGGGCAATCTTACTTATCGTCAGCTTTGCCCGGAACATTAGCGGTTTCGGCACTTGTGCCTTCAACTTCTTCCTTCATGCGCTTGAGGCCCAGGTGACGCACGTCGGTGCCACGCACCAGGTAAATCACCAGTTCCGAGATGTTGCGCGCATGATCGCCGATCCGCTCCAGGGAACGCAGCACCCAGATAATGCTCAAGACCCGCGAGATAGAGCGCGGGTCTTCCATCATGTAGGTGGCGAGTTCACGTAATGCGGTCTTGTATTCGCGGTCGATGATCTTGTCGTATTGCGCCACCGACAACGCCAGGTCGGCGTCGAAGCGGGCAAACGCATCCAGGGCATCGCGAACCATGTTGCGCACCTGGTCGCCAATGTGGCGAACCTCGACATAACCGCGTGGCGCTTCGCCTTCTTCGCACAACTGGATGGCACGACGGGCGATCTTGGTGGCTTCGTCGCCGATGCGCTCCAGGTCGATCACTGATTTGGAGATGCTGATGATCAAACGCAAGTCCGACGCTGCCGGCTGACGACGGGCCAGAATGCGCAGGCATTCTTCGTCGATGTTGCGTTCCATCTGATTGATCTGGTCGTCGATCTCACGCACTTGCTGGGCCAGACCGGAGTCGGCCTCAATCAGCGCGGTGACCGCGTCGTTGACTTGCTTTTCCACCAGCCCGCCCATGGCCAGGAGGTGGCTGCGAACTTCCTCCAGCTCAGCGTTGAACTGCGCGGAGATGTGATGGGTAAGGCCTTCTTTACTAATCATGTTGGCGTCCTTGGAGCGTCCGGTAAGGTGCGGTGGACCGCAGCGTCAGTTCAATGAGCAACCACGGCTTCCTAGCCGTAACGACCGGTGATGTAGTCTTCGGTCTGCTTCTTCGCCGGATTGGTGAACAGGGTATCGGTGTCGCCGAATTCCACCAGTTTGCCCATGTACATAAATGCCGTGTAGTCGGAAACCCGCGCGGCCTGTTGCATGTTGTGGGTCACGATAACAATGGTGAACTTGGATTTCAGTTCGTAGATCAGTTCTTCGACTTTCAGCGTCGAGATCGGGTCGAGTGCCGAGCAGGGTTCGTCGAGCAGCAGTACTTCCGGCTCCACGGCGATGGTGCGGGCAATCACCAGACGTTGCTGCTGACCACCGGACAGGCCGAGTGCCGACTCGTGCAGACGGTCTTTGACCTCATCCCACAGCGCCGCGCCTTTCAACGCCCACTCGACGGCTTCGTCAAGGATGCGTTTCTTGTTGATGCCCTGGATGCGCAGACCGTAAACCACGTTTTCGTAGATGGTTTTCGGAAACGGGTTAGGCTTCTGGAACACCATGCCGACCCGGCGACGCAGCTCGGCCACGTCCTCGCCCTTGCGGTAGATGTTGTTGCCATAAAGATTGATCGCGCCTTCGACCCGGCAGCCGTCCACCAGGTCGTTCATGCGGTTGAAGGTGCGCAGTAGCGTGGACTTGCCGCAGCCGGACGGGCCGATGAAGGCGGTCACGCGCTGTTTCGGGATGTTCATGCTGACGTCGAACAGTGCTTGTTTGTCGCCGTAGAACAGGCTCAGGCCCGGTACTTCGATGGCCACGGTTTCCTGCTCAAGGCTCAGGCTCTGTTTGTCGCGGCCCAGGGCCGACATGTTGATGCCGTGAGTGTGTGCTTCGTGCTGCATGGGAGGCTCCCTGTGCTAACAAATTCGGTTCGTTGAACCGCTGGCTTGGTATTCGGGCCAGCGGCTTACTCAAAATCTCTGTCTGACGCCAGCTCCCACAAGGGACAGCGGCGACCCATTAACTTAGCTATCCAGTGCTTTGTATTTTTCGCGCAGATGGTTACGGATATAAACGGCCGACAGGTTGAGCGTGGCGATCACCAGCACCAGCAGCAGCGCCGTGGCATACACCAGCGGTCGCGCGGCTTCGACGTTCGGGCTCTGGAAACCTACGTCATAAATGTGGAAGCCCAAGTGCATGATCTTCTGGTCCAGGTGCAAGTACGGGTAGTTGCCATCCAGCGGCAGCGACGGCGCCAGTTTCACCACACCCACCAACATCAGCGGCGCCACTTCACCGGCGGCACGGGCCACGGCGAGGATCATGCCGGTCATCATCGCCGGGCTGGCCATCGGCAGCACGATCTTCCACAAGGTTTCGGCCTTGGTCGCGCCGAGGGCCAACGAGCCTTCACGCACGGTGCGAGGAATCCGTGCCAGGCCTTCTTCGGTGGCGACGATCACCACCGGTACCGCCAGCAGCGCCAGGGTCAGCGAGGCCCAGAGCAGGCCCGGCGTACCGAAGGTCGGTGCCGGCAGTGCTTCAGGGAAGAACAACCGGTCGACTGAACCGCCGAGCACGTAGACGAAGAAGCCCAGACCAAACACGCCGTAAACGATCGCCGGAACACCCGCCAGGTTGTTCACCGCGATGCGGATCAGTCGGGTCATCGGCCCCTGACGTGCATATTCACGCAGGTAAACCGCTGCCAGCACACCGAACGGCGTCACGATCATCGCCATGATCAGCGTCATCATCACAGTGCCGAAAATCGCCGGGAAAATCCCGCCTTCGGTGTTGGCTTCACGCGGGTCGTCACTGAGGAATTCCCAGACCTTGCTGAAGTAGAAGCCGATCTTGGTGAAGGTACCCATCGCGTTCGGCTGGTAGGCGTGAACCACTTTGCCGATGCCGATTTCGACTTCTTTGCCGTTCGCGTCGCGAGCGGTCAGGCTGTCGCGGTTGAACTGCGCGTGCAGATCATTCAGGCGCGCTTCGATTTCCTGATAACGGGCATTCAGCTCGGCGCGCTCGGACTCCAGGTCCGCTTGCGCGGCAGCGTCGAGACGGCCGGCCAGTTCCAGTTTGCGACCGTGCAGACGCACACGTTCGAGACCGGCGTTGATCGCGCCGATATCGACCTTTTCCAGGGTCTTGAGCTGCGCGGCGAGCTGGTTGACGCGCTCGACACGCGCCTGCAACTCAGGCCATGCGGCCTCGCCTTCAGCGATGACCTTGCCATCCTGTTTGACGTTGACCAGGTAGCCATAGAAGTTGCCCCACTCGCGACGCTCGATGGCCATCAGCTCGGGTGGAGTCGTTTGGTCAGTTAGCCACTCGCCGACAATCCACGTGAAATCGGTGCCGTTCAGATCACGGTTGCCGACCTTGATCAGCTCGCGCGTCATGAACTCCGGGCCCTGGTCGGGCACCGGCAGGCCAGCGCTTTTCAGGCGCTCGCGTGGCACTTCTTCCTTCTGCACCACTTCGCCGATGACGAGGTGATTGGCTTGGCCCGGCACGTCGTAACTGGCGTGGATCAGGTCCGCCGGCCAGAAGTGACCCAGACCGCGCACGGCAATCACCGCCAGCAGGCCAATGGTCATGATGACCGCTATGGACACCGCGCCACCGCTGATCCAGACGCCGGGGGCGCCGCTCTTGAACCATCCATTCAGGGAGTTCTGTTTCACAGACTTCTACCTTTCTTAAAGCGACGAGTATTTCTTGCGCAGACGCTGACGAATCAGTTCCGCGAGGGTGTTCATGATGAAGGTGAACAACAGCAGCACCAGCGCCGAGAGGAACAGCACGCGGTAGTGGCTGCCGCCGACTTCCGACTCAGGCATTTCCACTGCGACGTTGGCCGCCAGGGTGCGCAGGCCTTCGAACAGGTTCATTTCCATGACCGGGGTGTTACCGGTGGCCATCAGCACGATCATGGTTTCACCGACCGCACGGCCCATGCCGATCATCAGTGCCGAGAAAATGCCCGGGCTGGCGGTGAGGATCACCACGCGCGTCATGGTCTGCCACGGCGTGGCACCAAGAGCCAGGGAGCCCAGGGTCAGGCCGCGAGGCACACTGAACACGGCGTCTTCAGCAATGGAGTAGATGTTCGGAATCACCGCGAAGCCCATGGCCAAGCCGACCACCAGAGCGTTGCGCTGGTCGTAGGTGATGCCCAGGTCGTGGGAGATCCACATACGCATGTCGCCACCGAAGAACCAGGTTTCCATGTACGGGCTCATGTACAGCGACAACCAGCCCACAAACAGAATCACCGGGATCAGGATCGCGCTTTCCCAGCCATCCGGCACTTTCAGGCGAATGGACTCAGGCAGGCGACTGAAGGTGAAACCGGCGACCAGGATGCCAATCGGCATCAACAGCAGCAGACTGAAAATCCCCGGCAGATGCCCTTCCACATACGGCGCCAGGAACAGGCCGGCGAAGAAGCCGAGGATCACCGTCGGCATCGCTTCCATCAGCTCGATCACCGGTTTGACCTTGCGACGCATGCCCGGAGCCATGAAGTACGCGGTGTAGATCGCAGCGGCGACGGCCAGTGGCGCGGCCAGCAGCATCGCGTAGAACGCAGCTTTCAGGGTACCGAAGGTCAGCGGCGAGAGGCTCAGCTTGGGTTCGAAGTCGGTGTTGGCCGCGGTCGATTGCCAGACGTATTTAGGCTCGTCGTAGTTCTCGTACCAGACCTTGCTCCACAACGCGCTCCACGAGACTTCCGGGTGCGGGTTGTCGAGCAGCAACGGTTGCAGTTTGCCGCCCTGCTCCACGATCACGCGGTTGGCCCGTGGCGACATGCCGAACAGGCCTTGGCCGTCGACCACTTGGTCCACCAGCAAAGTGCGGTGAGCGGTGCTGTGGAACACGCCGAGTTTGCCGGACGCATCAAGGGCAACGAAGCCTTTACGACGTTCTTCGGCGGTGATTTCAACGATAGGCGTCGTGCCCATCTGGAAGGTACGGATCTGCTTGAGGCGTTGTTCGCCATCCTGATCGCGAGCCATGAACCACTGGGCCAGACCGCCCTTGGAATCACCGACGATCAGCGAGATGCCACCCAGCAGTTGAGTGCTGGCGGTCACTTCGGCATTGCCGTCTTCAAGCAATTTGTAGCGACCGTTGAGGCTCTTGTCGCGCAGGCTGAAGACGTCGGCCTGAGCACGACCGTTGACCACGTACAGCCACTGCTGACGCGGGTCGACGAAGATGTTCTTCACCGGCTCGGTCATTTGCGGCAGGTCGATGCGCTTCTGCTCGCTGGTGACTTCGCCGGTCATCATGTTTTCTTCGCTGGTCAGCGAGATGACATGCAGTTGCGCACCGCTGGAGCCGGCCAGCAGCAGGGTCGAATCGGTCGCGTTGAGGCTGACGTGCTCCAGCGCACCACCGGTCTCGTTCAGCGCGATTGGCGTTTCGCCGTATGGGTATTCAATGGCTGGCGAGATGGTTTTCTTGCCATCCGGGTAGCTGACTTTATAGGTGTGACGGAATACCAGTGCCTGGCCGTTGGACAAGCCCACCGCCACCAATGGATGGCCGGGCTGATCTTCACCAATGGAGGTCACGCTGGTGCCGGCTGGAATCGGCAGGTCGACGCGGCGCAGCTCGGCACCGGTGTCGATATCAAAGAACAGTGCCTGGCCCTTGTCGGAAACCCGCATGGCGACCTGGTTCTGTTCTTCGAGGGAAATCATCAGCGGCTTGCCGGCGTCTTGCATCCAGGCGGGCGTGATGGCGTCTTTGGCGGTCAGGTCGGCACCCTGGAACAGCGGCGCGACGACGTAACCGAGGAAGAAAAAGATCAGAGTGATCGCGCCGAGAACGGCGAGGCCGCCGACAAGGACGTACCAGCGGGTCAGGCGATCTTTCAGCGCACGAATACGGCGCTTGCGTTGCAGCTCAGGCGTATTGAAGTCAATTCGCTTGGGGGGATTTGTAGTCATGGTGGAGTTGGCCAGATCATTCATTCGCACACCCTAGCGATCCTGTATGACAGAAAGATGACAATGCAGTGACGCAACAAATCCGCCGCCGGTGGAAACTGGCAGTGGATCGAAAATTTGGGAGGGCCGGGTTGCCAACGTGGCAACCCTGAGCCTTTGCAGGAGCGAGCATTGCCTCGGTTTCAAGAGAGAACCGAGGCGATCCCTTCGCGAGCAAGCTTCGCTCCTACAGGTCCGGGTTTAGCCCGGGCCTAGGGTTTTACTTTTTTACGACGCTACCGCCTTCCTGCAGACCCAGGTCAGCCAGTGCTTTTGCAGCAACCTTGGCTGGCAGTGGGATGTAACCGTCTTTCACCACAACTTCCTGGCCCTGTTTGGACAGAACCAGTTTCACGAACTCGGCTTCCAGCGGTGCCAGAGGCTTGTTCGGGGCTTTGTTGACGTAAACATAGAGGAAACGCGACAGCGGATACTTGCCGTTCAGGGCGTTTTCTTCGGTGTCTTCAACGAACTCGGTGCTGCCTTTCTTGGCCAGGGCCACGGTCTTCACGCTGGCGGTCTTGTAGCCGATGCCCGAGTAACCTACGCCGTTCAGCGAGGAGCTGATCGACTGCACAACCGAAGCCGAACCCGGTTGCTCGTTGACGTTTGGCTTGAAGTCGCCTTTGCACAGGGCTTCTTCCTTGAAGTAGCCGTAGGTGCCGGATACCGAGTTACGACCGAACAGCTGAACCGGCTTGTTGGCCAAGTCGCCGGTCACACCCAGGTCGCCCCAGGTTTTCACGTCGGTTTTAGCGCCGCACAGACGCGTCGAGGAGAAGATCGCGTCGACCTGTTCCATGGTCAGGTGCTGGATCGGGTTGTCCTTGTGTACGAACACTGCCAAGGCGTCCACGGCAACCGGGATAGCGGTTGGCTTGTAGCCGTACTTGGTTTCGAAGGCTTGCAGCTCGTTGTCCTTCATCTTGCGGCTCATCGGGCCCAGGTTAGCGGTGCCTTCAGTTAATGCCGGTGGCGCGGTAGAAGAACCGGCAGCCTGAATCTGGATGTTTACGTTCGGGTATTCTTTTTTGTAGTTCTCAGCCCACAGGGTCATGAGGTTAGCCAGGGTATCGGAGCCGACGCTGGACAGGTTGCCCGACACACCAGTGGTCTTGGTGTAGCTCGGGATAGCAGGGTCAACAGCGGCAACCGCGTTGGCAGTCGCAACGCCAGCAGCGACAAAAGTCATTGCCGCCATCAAACGCTTCAGTTTCATGCCTTACTCCTAGCAGATAGGTGTGTTAAGTCGGGGCCAAGTATCAGCAGGCCGTGTGAACACTCTATGGCTGAAATATGACAATTGGATGAAAGGCCAGCATTCAGTGTTTAGATCGTTCCCACGCTCTGCGTGGAAATGCATCTCGGGACGCTCTTCGCCCCATTCAAAAGCGGACGCAGAGCGTCCATGGCGGCATTCCCACGCAGAGCGTGGGAACGATCGGTTACAAGGTTAGCGACCCTTCTTCCAGAGATACCCACCCACGACAATCCCGACCCCACAAATAATCGCCACGTAATAGGCCGGCCCCATCGGGCTTTCCTTGAGCAGCAGGGTGACGACCATCGGTGTCAGGCCACCGAAAATCGCGTAAGCCAGGTTGTAGGAAAACGACAACCCGCTGAACCGCACCGCCGCCGGGAAGGCTTTGACCATCACATACGGCACCGCACCGATGGTCCCGACCAGCAGACCGGTCAGGGCATACATCGGGAACAGCCAGTCGGGATGGTTGAACAGGCTGTGATAGAACGTCCACGAACTGATCAGCAGCGCGGCGCTACCGAACACGAACACTCGACCGGCGCCGAAGCGGTCAGCCAATACACCGGAGGCCACACAGCCCAGGCTCAGGAACACGATCGCCAGACTGTTGGCCTGCAACGCGGTAGTCGGCGCGAAGTGGTAAACGGTCTGCAACACGGTCGGGGTCATCAGAATAACGACGATAATGCCGGCGGACAGCAGCCAGGTCAGCAGCATGGAAATCAGAATCGCACCGCGATGGTCACGTAACACGGCGCGCAGCGGCACTTCCTCGGCCAGGGCCTTGCGCAATTGCAGCTCGGCGAACACAGGGGTTTCGTGGAGCCAGCGGCGCAGGTAGACCGAGAACAGGCCAAACACGCCGCCCAGCAGGAACGGGATTCGCCAGGCGTAATCCGACACTTCCACCGGCGTGTAAATGCTGTTGATCGCAGTGGCAACCAACGAGCCCAAAAGAATACCGGCGGTCAGACCGCAGGTCAGCGTGCCGCAGGCATAACCGATGTGCCGCTGTGGCACGTGTTCGGAAACGAATACCCAGGCCCCCGGCACTTCACCGCCAATCGCCGCGCCCTGGATCACCCGCATCAGCAGCAACAGGATCGGCGCCCACATACCGATCTGCGCATAAGTCGGCAGCAAGCCCATGATCAGGGTTGGCACGGCCATCATGAAAATGCTCAAGGTGAACATCTTCTTGCGCCCCAGCAGATCACCGAAGTGTGCCATGACGATGCCGCCCAGCGGCCGCGCCAGATAGCCAGCGGCGAAGATGCCGAACGTTTGCATCAGGCGCAGCCACTCGGGCATGTCGGCGGGGAAGAACAGTTTGCCGACCACCGTGGCGAAGAACACAAAGATGATGAAGTCGTAAAACTCCAGCGCGCCGCCCAGGGCAGACAGCGATAACGTCTTATAGTCGTTGCGGGTCAGCGGACGTGCGGATTGGGTAGGCTGCGCGATGCTCGAGGGCGCTGTGGTCATGGCAAGGGCTTCTCTTATAGTCGGATCTGCAACCTCAACAACGCTGGCAGAGGCTTGGGCAGGTTCGGCACGATAGCAAATTGTTCAAAAAAGCACATGGAGGCGCGTATTTGACGGTCAAAATGAGAACCCGGCGGTCGTCTCGGAGTCTACCGATCGATATACTCGCAACATTGCAACGGCTTGTAAGGGGTTGCTGTGCGAAACCGTCGTTGGCGCCTGTCAGCCGATTTCGCAGAGTTTCCCTTTAGGCGCCTTACGAAAAACGTGACGAACGTAGTATGTTCGGGGCTGAATCGTTTTTCCAAGACGGCTATTCACCCGCTACACCTACGAAGAGTTACGGGTCAGAGGCACCCCCGGCATGATAGAGCTCGAACAAGAAGATCCAATCCCGCAAGGCGACCTGGCCCTGCAAATCACCGCGCTTCCGCGTGAAACCAACGGCTTTGGCGATATTTTCGGCGGCTGGCTGGTGGCGCAGATGGATTTGGCTGGCACCGCCATGGCCAGCAAGGTTGCCGGTGGTCGCGTGGCCACCGTTGCAATCGATCGCATGGCGTTCCTGGTACCGGTCGCGGTGGGCGCTCAGCTGTCCTTTTATACCCAGGCTCTGGAAATCGGCCGCAGCTCGATTCAGATGATGGTCGAAGTCTGGAGCGACGATCCACTGTCCAGCGAATGGCGTAAAGTGACCGAAGCCGTCTTCGTGTTCGTCGCCATCGACGGCAGCGGCCGCACTCGTTCGGTTCCGCCCAGGGCTCGTTAAACCCGGCGACCATTTTGCGGTCCATTGCAGTCCTGTTCCTGATTGAGAGTTGCCCCATGAGCACGCCCAACGTTGAAGCCGTGAAACTGGATGAACTGAATTGCTGGCGTATCCGCCACGGTCAGGCCGAATTGCTGGTGGCCCAGCAAGGCGCACACATCCTCAGTTATCAACTGGCTGGCGAGCCACCGCTGATCTGGCTCAACGACGAGGCGGTGTTCAAGACCGGCAAGAGTATCCGCGCCGGCGTGCCAGTGTGCTGGCCATGGTTCGGCAACCTGTCGCGCAACCCGCAGAGCGTCCAGGCCATGCGCGTCGGCAATGAACCGCCAACAGCCCACGGGCTGGTGCGAGCGATGGACTGGGAGTTGCTCGGCATCGAAACCGAAGGCGATAGCCTGAAGGTGGAATTCGTCCTGCCCTACCCCGAAGGCGGTCTGCCGGGATGGCCGCATCAGGTGGATTTGAAACTGAGCATTCGTCTGGATGAGCAGTTGCATATCAGCCTGACGAGCGAAAACAAGGGCGCCGAACACGTCACGATCAGCCAGGCATTGCACAGCTATTTCGCGGTCAGCGATGTGCGCAACGTGCACGTTGAGGGGCTGGATGGCTTGAGCTATATCGAAACCCTGGACGACTGGAAAACCGTCACCCAGGCCGGTGATCTGCATTTTACCGGCGAGACCGACCGCATTTATCTCAATACCCCGCCGAAGCTGAGCATCGTTGACCCGCACTGGGAACGACGCATCGAACTGACCAGCAGCGGTTCGCGCTCTGCGGTGATCTGGAACCCCTGGATCGACCGCGCCGCCGCGTTCAGCGACATGGCCGACGATGGCTGGCAGCGCATGCTGTGCATTGAAACGGCGAATGTGATGGGTGATGTGGTGACGCTGGCACCGGGGGAAAGTCATACCTTGGGCGTGAGCATCGGTAGCAAACCTTTATAGCAACACCGCTCCCACCGTTGGTTTGTGCCGACCTGACTGGCGCGTTACAAATCCGACTCCTTGACCACCCGCACCTGTGCCGCATCCAGCGCATACGCCGCGTCCGCCAGGTCGTTGTTGACCTTTTCGATCTTCAACGTGCCGGTCACCCACAGCGGCGTGTAGATGTCATTCAGCTTCAAGCCTTTTGGATAACGCACCAGCACCAACTGGTTAGGCGGCGGTGGCGGCACGTGAATGCAAGCGCCTGGATACGGCACAAGGAAGAACAGCGTGCTGTGGCCCTTGGCGTCGGATTCCAGCGGTACCGGATAACCGCCAATGCGGATGTGTTTGTCGTTCATCGACGGCACGGTTTTGGTCGAGTACATCACCGCCGGCAAGCCTTTGCTCTGCTTCATGCCACCCTTTTGGGTAAAGGTGCCATTGGCTTCCGGAGAGTTGTGGTCGATCTCGGGCATGGCCTCGAGGGCCTTCTGGTCCGACTTGGGCATCAGTTCGAGCCAATCGGTTTCCGGCAGTTCGCCGGCATGGGCCAAACCACTGCCCAGGAAGAGAAGAGTCAATAGAAAACGGCGCATGAAAGTGCTCGGCAAAGGAAAGGACGGTGCAACGCCGAGCATTCTAGCCCTCTCCGAGGATGACGCAGAGAGGGCTTTGTCACTTCAATCAGGTCCTTTTTTTGATCAGGCCGTAGATCACCAGCAATACCACCGCGCCCACCAGCGCACCGAGGAAACCTGCGCCTTCTCCAGCGCGGTAAATGCCCAGGGCCTGGCCGCCGTAAGTGGCCGCCAGCGAACCGCCGATACCGAGCAGGATGGTCATGATCCAACCCATGCTGTCATCGCCCGGTTTCAAAAACCGAGCCAGCAGGCCGACGATCAAGCCGATAAAGATGGTTCCGATAATTCCCATGACATTTCCCTCTGATTGAATTGGCTGAAGCCTAGCCAGACTTTGGCATCCTGCCATCAGAGAACGGCGGCTCCTGAAGGTTCCGCCGCTGCCACATGAAACTATTCGGCAATCAGCGCTTCGACCTTGAGGATCTGCGCAGCCAACGTATCACGGTCTGCACAGCGCAGATTGGCGTGACCAACCTTGCGGCCGACCTTGAAGGCTTTGCCGTAGTGATGCAAATGGCAATCGTCGATCGCGATCACTTTCTCTACCGGTGGTACAACACCGATGAAGTTGAGCATCGCGCTCTCGCCGACCTTGGCCGTCGAACCCAGCGGCAGACCGGCGACGGCCCGCAGGTGGTTTTCGAACTGGCTGCACTCGGCGCCTTCGGTGGTCCAATGCCCGGAGTTGTGTACGCGCGGGGCGATTTCGTTGGCCTTGAGGCCACCGTCGACTTCGAAGAACTCGAACGCCATCACACCGACGTACTCCAGCTGCTTGAGTACCCGGCTGGAGTAATCTTCAGCCAACGCTTGCAGCGGGTGATCGGTGCTGGCCACGGACAGCTTGAGAATGCCGCTGTCGTGGGTGTTGTGAACCAGCGGATAGAACTTGGTTTCGCCATCGCGAGCACGCACGGCAATCAGCGAGACTTCGCCAGTGAACGGCACGAAACCTTCCAGCAGGCAGGCGACGCTGCCCAGCTCGGCGAAGGTGCCGGCTACGTCTTCAGGCTTGCGCAAGACTTTCTGGCCCTTGCCGTCGTAACCCAGGGTGCGGGTTTTCAGCACGGCCGGCAGGCCGATGGAATCCACGGCGGCCTCCAGGTCGGCTTGCGATTGAATGTCAGCGAAGGCCGGGGTTGGAATGCCCAGGTCCTTGAACATGCTCTTTTCAAACCAGCGATCGCGAGCGATGCGCAGGGCTTCGGCGCTCGGGTACACCGGGACGAATTGCGACAGGAATGCCACGGTTTCGGCCGGGACGCTTTCGAACTCGAAGGTCACCAGATCAACTTCATCGGCCAACTGGCGCAGGTGATCCTGATCGCCGTAATCGGCCCGCAGATGTTCGCCCAACGCAGCTGCGCAAGCATCCGGCGCCGGGTCCAGGAAAGCGAAGTTCATGCCCAGCGGAGTGCCCGCCAGCGCCAACATGCGGCCCAACTGGCCGCCACCGATTACACCGATCTTCATCGTCAACAACCTCAGGCGATGCGTGGGTCTGGATTGTCCAGGACGCTGTCTGTCTGCTCAGCGCGGAATTTTTTCAGCACGGTATGGAATTGCGGATGCTTGGCGCCCAGGATGCTCGCCGAGAGCAGGGCTGCGTTGATCGCGCCAGCCTTGCCGATGGCCAGGGTGGCGACCGGAATGCCCGCCGGCATCTGCACGATAGACAGCAGCGAATCGACGCCCGAGAGCATCGACGACTGCACTGGTACGCCCAGAACCGGCAGGTGGGTCTTGGCCGCACACATGCCTGGCAAGTGGGCCGCGCCACCGGCACCGGCGATGATCACCTCGATGCCACGAGCCTCAGCCTCTTCGGCGTACTGGAACAGCAGGTCCGGGGTGCGGTGGGCAGAGACCACTTTCACCTCGTAAGGGATGCCGAGCTTTTCCAGCATATCGGCGGTGTGGCTAAGGGTGGACCAATCGGACTTGGAGCCCATGATCACGCCAACCAGTGCGCTCATCGTCGTGCCTCTTCTCTCTGGGCGCCCGCAGGCGCGTCAAAAAACAACAAGCCACGCAGAAATGCGTGGCTTGATTGTACGAAAAATGGCCGGACGAACCGGCCGAAGGCCGCGCAGTATACCTCAAAGAAGCAGATAAACAGCCCCCGATACGACCATCTGTCATACGGCGCAAGGTGCCGGTTTTATTGACCCTGAGGTCAGCGAACATTCAACGCAAGCCCGCTCCCACATTGAATCTTCAGTGGTCTCAGGATCCAGGTGTACTTTGGGCCGCGCCGCCTTCGAGCTTGCGCCACAACAACCGCACGCTGGCCTTGCGCACCAGCGCGCAGCGATACAGACGAATCTCCAATGGCACATGCCATTGCGGACCACCGCAGACGACCAACTCACCGCGCGCCAGTTCGGCGCGCACGCTCAACTGCGGTACCCAAGCGATGCCTAGCCCCTCCAGCGCCATGCTTTTCAGGCTGTCAGCCATGGCCGTTTCGTAAATGGTGGTGAACCTCAGGGCGCGCTGGCGCAGCAGCATGTTTACCGAACGCCCGAGAAATGCTCCGGCGCTGTAGGCCAGCAAAGGCACACTGGCCTCGCCTTCCAGGTCGAACAACGGTTTGCCATCCGCATCGGCGGCGCAGACCGGGAGCATTTCGGTGTCCCCCAGATGCAGCGACGGGAAAATTTCCGGGTCCATTTGCATGGCCGCATCCGGGTCGTAAAACGCCAACATCAGATCGCAGCCGCCTTCGCGCAACGCATGCACCGCATCGCCGACGTTGGTGGCGACCAGTCGCGTGGCGATGTTCAGCCCTTCGTTGCGCAATTGTGCGATCCAGCGCGGGAAGAAACCCAGCGCCAGGGAGTGCGCGGCGGCGACCTGCATCACTTCGCCCTGCCCGCCTTCCAAGTGATGGAGGTGGCGCAGCACTTCACCCAGCTGTTCGACCACGGTTCGCGCGGTGACGAGAAACAGCTGCCCCGCCGCTGTCAACTCGACCGGAGTGCGAGAGCGATTGACCAGGGTCAGCCCCAATGCGGCTTCCAGGCTGCGGATCCGCCGGCTGAATGCAGGCTGAGTCACGAAGCGTCGTTCAGCCGCCTGGGAGAAGCTGCGGGTGGCGGCCAGAGCACTAAAGTCCTCGAGCCATTTGCTTTCCAGATTCATCACGCCCTCCCGGACACGCACCAATTTAGGTCACACGCTCGCCGCACATGCGGCGTCACACGGGCATTATGCCGAATGTGCATAGGCTAGTGTTTAACAGCATTGGCCCAAAATTCTTCACACGCCTAGCATTTGCGGTGTTCCGGCACAGACCGGGTCCCTATCGAGATGATTTCTATCATGTCCTCCGCTGCATCTTTCCGCACAGAAAAAGACCTGCTTGGCGTACTCGAAGTACCTGCTCAAGCGTATTACGGCATCCAGACCCTGCGAGCGGTGAACAACTTCCGTCTCTCCGGCGTTCCGATTTCGCATTACCCGAAGCTGGTTGTCGGCCTGGCAATGGTCAAACAGGCCGCCGCTGACGCCAACCGCGAGTTGGGTCATCTGAGCGAAGCCAAGCACGCGGCTATCAGCGAAGCCTGTGCCCGATTGATCCGCGGCGATTTCCACGAAGAGTTCGTGGTGGACATGATTCAAGGCGGCGCTGGCACTTCGACCAACATGAATGCCAACGAAGTCATCGCCAACATCGCGCTGGAGGCCATGGGCCACAGCAAGGGCGAATACCAGTACCTGCACCCGAACAACGACGTGAACATGGCGCAGTCGACCAACGACGCCTACCCGACTGCGATCCGTCTGGGTCTGCTGCTGGGTCACGATGCGCTGCTGGCCAGCCTCGACAGCCTGATTCAGTCGTTCGCCGCCAAAGGTGAAGAATTCAGCCACGTTCTGAAGATGGGTCGTACCCAGCTGCAAGACGCCGTGCCGATGACCCTGGGTCAGGAATTCCGCGCCTTCGCCACCACCCTGAGCGAAGACCTGGCCCGCCTGAAGACCCTGGCACCTGAGCTACTGACCGAAGTGAACCTGGGCGGCACCGCGATCGGTACCGGTATCAACGCCGACCCGCGTTACCAGGCCCTGGCCGTTCAGCGTCTGGCTCTGATCAGCGGTCAACCGCTGGTGCCGGCCGCCGACCTGATCGAAGCCACCTCCGACATGGGCGCCTTCGTGCTGTTCTCCGGCATGCTCAAGCGCACCGCGGTCAAGCTGTCGAAGATCTGCAACGACCTGCGTCTGCTGTCCAGCGGCCCACGCACCGGCATCAACGAAATCAACCTGCCAGCGCGTCAGCCCGGCAGCTCGATCATGCCAGGCAAGGTCAACCCGGTTATCCCGGAAGCCGTTAACCAGGTTGCGTTCCAGATCATCGGCAACGACCTGGCACTGACCATCGCGGCCGAAGGCGGCCAGCTGCAACTGAACGTGATGGAGCCGCTGATCGCCTTCAAGATCTTCGACTCGATCCGCCTGCTGCAGCGCGCCATGGACATGCTGCGCGAGCACTGCATCGTCGGTATTACGGCCAACGAGGAGCGTTGCCGTGAACTGGTCGAACACTCGATCGGCCTGGTTACCGCGCTGAACCCGTACATCGGCTACGAAAACGCCACCCGCATTGCCCGTATCGCGCTTGAAAGCGGCCGCGGCGTGCTGGAACTGGTGCGTGAAGAAGGCTTGCTCGACGAAGAAATGCTTGCCGACATCCTGCGCCCGGAAAACATGATTGCTCCGCGTCTGGTGCCTCTGAAGGCCTAACCAAACGCCGGCTCCAATGAGAGCCACGCTCACCAGGTCGAGGGACTAGACACCTCTCACCTTTTGAGGGCTTGGGGATTTATTCCCTCAAGCCCTTTTTTTTAACCCTTTGCGGATTTTCACAACATGTTGAATGTTTTCAGTGCCGCCAAGATCGCAGCCTTCGACAGCTTCTACAGGGTTTGACGCCCCTATTGAAGCTGCCGAAGGCTGCGATTTTTGATTTTGCAGCACTTCGTTTCGTCGCTTGCACCACAATCGTGCAGACGGCCGGCACTCTCCTAGGTATAGTGCCGGCCCTCTTCGCGTGAGCGGTCGTCGTTAACGAGGCCCAAACCCATGCGAAACCCGAACTAATAAAACCCGCGATATGGAACCGGAACGAACCTCGATCCACTTGTTGTACCACGCGCAAGCCGGTGTAACGCGATGTGTCGGTCCATCCATTATCTGCACACACAAAAAATAGCGAGGAATAATCCATGCTCGAAGTCATCAACGACTTCCTCTCAGGGAAAGTACTGATCGTGCTCATTGTCGGGCTCGGTAGCTACTTCACGATCCGCTCGCGTTTCGTTCAGTTCCGCCATTTCTTTCACATGTTCGCGGTGTTCCGTGACAGCCTCAAAAGCAGCGCTGGCCAGCTCAGTTCCTTCCAGGCCCTGATGCTCAGCCTCGCTGGCCGCGTCGGTGCGGGCAACATCGCGGGTGTCGGCATCGCCGTGACCCTTGGTGGCCCCGGTGCGGTGTTCTGGATGTGGGTGACCGCGCTGGTCGGCATGTCCAGCAGCTTCTTCGAATGCTCCCTCGGCCAGCTCTACAAGCGCTGCGACTCCGAAGGCCAGTTCCGTGGCGGCCCGTCGTTCTACATTCAGCACGGCCTGCAGAAACGCTGGTTGGGGATGATCATGGCGTTCCTGCTGCTGATCACCTTCGGCTTCGCCTTCAACGGTCTGCAAGCCCATGCCGTGACCCACTCGCTGAACAACGCGTTCGGCTTCGACACCACGTACACCGGGCTGGCCCTGGCGGTATTGCTGGGTCTGGTGTTCATCGGCGGTATCAAGCGGATTGCCAAGGTCGCTGACCTGCTGGTACCGGTCAAAACCCTGGCCTACATCGGCGTGACCCTCTACGTGATCGTGCTGCAATTCGACCACGTTCCAGGCATGTTGATGACCATCGTCAAAAGCGCCTTCGGTCTGGATCAGGCGTTCGGCGGCCTGATCGGCAGCGCCATCGTCATGGGCGTGAAGCGCGGCGTATTCGCCAACGAAGCAGGCCTGGGCAGTGCGCCAAACGTAGCCGCGGTGGCCTCGGTCGAGCACCCGGTCTCGCAAGGTGTAATTCAGGCGTTCAGCGTATTCCTCGACACCTTCGTGATCTGCACCTGCACCGCATTGCTGATCCTGCTGTCGGGCTTCTACACCCCGGGCTTTGAAGGTGACGGCATTGCCTTGACCCAGAACTCCCTGGCCGCCGTGGTCGGTGACTGGGGCCGGATATTCATTTCGGTGGCTCTGTCGTTGTTCGTGTTCACCTCGATCCTCTACAACTACTACCTGGGCGAGAGCAACCTGCGCTTCATGATCGGCGAAAACCGCAAGGCGCTGATCGGCTACCGCACTCTGGTACTGGTGTTGATCTTCTGGGGCGCTATCGAGAACCTTGGCACGGTGTTCGCCTTCGCCGACATCACCATGACCCTGCTGGCATTCGTGAACCTGATCGCGCTGTTCCTGCTGTTCAAGATCGGCATGCGCATCCTGCGTGACTACGATGACCAGCGCGCTGCCGGCATCAAGACCCCGGTGTTCGATTCGAGCAAGTTCCCGGATCTGGACCTGGACCTGAAAGCCTGGCCAGCCAATCCGCCAGCCGCTGCTCCAAAGGCACAGGCTCAGCCGGAAGGCGTGACCGCAGCGCAACGCTGATTGGTAAAAAAACCGGGCGCATCCCCTGCGTCCGGCGTGACACAGCTTACGACCGACGTCATGCTCGGTCGTATGTTGTGGCAGCTTTTTTGATGCTGCCGTTTTGGTTCGAGCCTGAGACCACATCGCTGCCATCGCGAGCAGGCTCGCTCCCACATCGTTTTCGGAGAACCTCCATGAATTCCTCGACCTTTCCTGCTGCCCAGCACGTCATGGTGCTCTACACCGGTGGCACCATCGGCATGCAAGCCAGTGCCCATGGCCTGGCCCCGGCGTCCGGTTTCGAAGCGCGGATGCGCGAGTATCTGCACAGCCAGCCCGAGCTGGTGGTGCCGCAGTGGCGCTTTCGTGAGATGTCGCCGCTGATCGACAGCGCCAACATGACGCCCGCCTACTGGCAGCAACTGCGTGAAGCGGTGGTCGACGCCGTTGATGTCCAGGGCTGCGACAGCGTGTTGATCCTGCATGGCACCGACACCCTGGCTTACAGCGCCGCGGCCATGAGCTTTCAGTTGCTCGGCCTGCATGCTCGCGTTGTGTTCACCGGTTCCATGTTGCCCGCCGGCGTGGCCGACAGCGATGCCTGGGAAAACCTCAGCGGTGCATTGGTTGCTCTTGGCCAGGGCCTGGCGCCGGGCGTTCATCTGTACTTCCACGGCGAACTGCTCGACCCGACCCGTTGCGCCAAGGTTCGCAGTTTCGGCCGTCATCCGTTCAAGCGGCTGGAGCGTCAGGGCGGCGGCGTGAAGGCGACTTCCATGCCGGTGCAGCTGAACTACAACCAGCCTAAACAGCTGGCGAAGGTCGCGGTGCTGCCGCTGTTCCCTGGCATCGGTGCCGATCAACTGGATGGCCTGCTCAACAGTGGTATCCAGGGTCTGGTGCTGGAATGTTATGGCAGCGGCACCGGGCCAAGCGACAATCCCGGGTTTCTCGCCAGCCTGGAACGGGCGCGGGACAAAGGTGTGGTGGTGGTCGCGGTCACGCAATGTCATGAAGGTGGTGTGCAGCTCGACGTGTACGAGGCGGGCAGCCGCTTGCGTGACGCCGGTGTGTTGTCCGGTGGCGGCATGACTCGTGAGGCGGCGTTCGGCAAGTTGCATGGGCTGCTGGGTGCAGGGCTTGAGACAGCTGAAGTTCGGCGGCTGGTTGAACTCGACCTGTGCGGCGAACTTATCTGACACTACACAAAACCCTGTAGGAGCGAGGCTTGCCCGCGAAGCTTTTGGCGCACTTGAGGACGCCTTCGTGGGCAAGCCTCGCTCCTACAGGTCGTTCACAACCGGCATATAACTTGCTCTCCTTCCGGCATGCCCAACGCTGGAAGCACCCATGCTCCACTCTCACCTCACCACCCTCAACGCCGTCTCCCTGGTGCTCAACACCTTCAAGGCTGAAGGCCTGTCCAGCGAGGCGTTACTGGCCGGCAGCGGCATCAGCGCGGCGGATCTGAGCCGGGCGGACACGCGCATCACCACCAACCAGGAGATGCTGGTTTGCGCCAACGCCGTCGCGTTACGCCGCGATATCGGCCTGGAATTGGGCCGGCGGATGCACGTTTCGTCCTACGGCCTGCTCGGGTACGCCTTACTCACCAGCGCCACTTTAGGTGACGCCTTGCGGTTGGCGCTGCACTATCCGGCGCTATTGGGAACACTGTTCGAGTTGAGCCTGGAGGAGGATGGCGAGCGCATCTGGCTCACCGCGGGCGACTATCGGGAAAACCCCGCGCTGGCACCATTCAATGTCGAGTTTTGCCTGGTCTCGATGAAAGTCACCTGCGAAGACCTGCTCGGCCACCCCCTGCCTCTGCTTGGCGCTCGCTTCGATTACCCGGCCCCGGACTATCAGGCGCGCTACACCGAGCGTTTCGACTGTCCGTTGCAGTTTGATGCGGCATCCAACGGATTTGCCTTCGACAAGCGCTGGCTCGAACAACCCCTGCCGCTGGCCGACGCCATCACCCACCAGGCCATGGCCGAGCGCTGTCGCAAGCAAAACACCGAGTTCACCGGGCGTCAGGCCTGGCTCGGGCGTATCCGCCAACTACTTGCTGCGCAACTCAACGCGGCTCCGGGCCTGGATGGGCTGGCAGAACAGCTTAACTGCTCGGCGCGCACCCTGCGGCGACACCTTAAAGAGCTAGGTTGTAGCTACCAGGAATTGCTCGATGAATTGCGCTTCGAGCAGGCCAAGCGGATGCTCTGCGAAGATCAACTGCCGATCTATCGGATTGCCGAGGCGCTGGGATTCAGCGAGACCGCGAGCTTCCGACATGCGTTTGTGCGCTGGAGTGGTGTGGCGCCCAGCCAGTTCAGGCCCTGACAACCCACCCCGGTAGGAGCGAGGCTTGCCCGCGAAGCTTTTGGCGCACTTGAGGACGCCTTCGCGGGCAAGCCTCGCTCAGGTCAGATGCGTCATTCGAGGGCGCCGTCGCGCCAATAAGGGGCGAATTTCGGTCAAATCTTTTGGCCGTATCGATCCCCTTTTGGCCTTTCCTGCCGTTCTCCCAATCGCCGCCCGCCGCAAGACTGTGTGCAACCGAATCAGCCTGCGGAGAACAAGAATGCTGACGATCTACTCGGACGATCACCACTTGCATCACGGCCGTTGTGAACTGATGGACGGGCAATTGATGCCCTGCTTCGAAATGCCCTCACGGGCCGACCATGTGCTGGCGCGCGTACAGTACCGCCGTCTGGGCCCGGTCGAGGCGCCGCAGGATTTCGGTCTCGGGCCGATCGAGCGCATCCACAGCCGCGATTACCTCGACTTCTTCAAAGGGGCCTGGGCGCGCTGGACCGAATTCAATACCGACGGCGACTTGCTGCCCTACACCTGGCCGGCCCGCACCTTGCGCCGGATCATGCCCACCAGCCTGCACGGCCAACTCGGCTATTACAGCTTCGATGGTGGCGCACCGATTACCGCCGGCACCTGGCAAGCGGCGTATAGCGCGGCGCAAGTTGCCCTCACGGCCCAAGCGGTGATCCAGCGCGGGGCTCGCAGTGCTTTCGCCTTGTGCCGTCCACCGGGACACCATGCCGCCAGCGATTTGATGGGCGGTTATTGCTACCTCAACAACGCTGCCATCGCCGCTCAGGCATTCCTCGATCAAGGCCACAAAAAGGTCGCGATCCTCGACGTCGATTACCACCACGGCAATGGCACCCAATCGATTTTCTACGAACGCAGCGACGTGCTGTTCACCTCGATCCATGGCCATCCAGAAGCCGAGTTTCCGTTCTTCCTCGGCTACGAAGACGAACACGGTGAAGGCGCAGGCGAAGGGTTCAACTTCAACTACCCTTTGCCCGCCGGTTCAGGCTGGGACCGTTGGAGTGCGGCGCTGGAGCAGGCCTGCAAAGAGATCGAAAAGTACGGCGCCGACATCGTCGTCGTGTCCCTGGGCGTCGATACGTTCAAGGACGACCCGATCTCCCAATTCAAACTCGATAGCCCGGATTACCTGGCGATGGGCGCGCGCATCGCGGACCTCGGCAAGCCGACGCTGTTCGTGATGGAAGGCGGTTACGCGGTGGAAGAAATCGGCATCAATGCCGTGAACGTTCTCGAAGGTTTTGAAAGCGCCCAATGAGGAATTAGAACAGATGAACCGACTCAAGCGTCTTATCGCTCCAATGCTATGTGCCACAGTGTTCAGTGGTGCCGTTCACGCTGAAGAACGTACTTTGCGGGTGTACAACTGGTTCGACTACATCACCCCCAAAGCGCTGGAAGATTTCAAGGCCCAGAACAACCAGACCAAACTGGTCTACGACATCTTCGACACCAACGAAGCGCTGGAGGCCAAGTTGCTGACCGGCAACTCCGGCTACGACGTGGTGGTGCCGTCCAACGTGTTTCTCGCCAAGCAGATCGAAGCCGGGGTGTTCCAGCCGCTGGACCGCAGCAAACTGCCGAACTGGAACCACCTCGATCCGAAGCTGATGAAGTTGATCGAAGCCAACGACCCGGGCAACAAATTCGCCGTGCCGTACATGTACGGCACCATCCTGATCGGCTTCAACCCGGACAAGGTCAAGGCGGCTTTGGGCGACAACGCACCGCTGGACAGCTGGGACCTGATCTTCAAGGAAGAGAACATCAGCAAGCTCAAACAGTGCGGCGTAGCCCTGCTCGACTCGCCGTCAGAGATCCTGCCTCTGGCTTTGCAACACCTGGGCCTGGACCCCAACAGCAAGAAGCCGGCGGACTACGCCAAGGCTGAAGCGCTGCTGATGAAGATTCGCCCGTACATCACCTACTTCCATTCGTCCAAGTACATGGCCGACATCGCCAACGGTGACATTTGCGTGGCGGTCGGTTACTCCGGCAGTTTCTCTCAGGCCGCCAACCGCGCCAAGGAAGCCAAGAATGGTGTGATCGTCGACATGCGCCTGCCCAAAGAAGGTGCGCCGATCTGGTTCGACATGCTCGCGATCCCGAAAGGCGCGAAAAACCCGGAAGACGCCTACACCTTCATCAACTACTTGCTGCAACCCCAGGTGATCGCACCGGTCAGCGACTTTGTCGGCTACCCGAACCCGAACAAGGACGCCACGGAAATGGTCGACCCGGCGATCCGCAACAACCCGAACCTGTATCCCACCGAAGCGGCGATGAGTACGCTTTACACCCTGCAACCGTTGCCTCGTGATGCCGAACGGGCACGGACCCGCGCCTGGACCAAGATCAAGTCAGGGACCTGATCCGGGCGGCGCAGCTCACACCGGGCTCCAGATCTCTTTGAGCCTCGCCAGTGCCGACTTGATAGCCGTCTCCGGCACTGCGGCGAACCCCAGGACCAGCCCCGCTCGCTGGTCCTCGGGGAGCGTCGTGTCTGGCAGCCAATAACTGCTCAGTCCATTGACCTCCACCCCGACGCTGGTGGCTTGTTCGATCAATTCGCGCTCACGGGCCGCGCTGTCGACACGTACCGTCAGGTGCAAACCGGCCGCCACACTGGGCAGCTTACCGACGCCCGGGATACCTCTAGGCCAGCCATCAAGCAAAACGTTACGCCGACTCAACGCAGCACGGCGCATACGCCGGATGTGTCGCTGGAAGTGCCCGGCCGCCATGAACTCAGCCATGACCGCTTGAGTGCTGACCTCCGAGTGCCGTACGTCCACCGCACGACGCTGGGAGAACGCCTCAACCAATCCGGGCGGCAACACCAGATAACCCAGTCTTAATGCCGGGAATGCGACCTTGCCGAAGGTGCCGACATACAGCACCCGCCCCTGCCGATCGAGTGCAGCCAACGGTGCCAGCGGTGCGCCGCTGTAACGGTATTCGCCATCGTAGTCGTCTTCGACGATCCACCCTTGGGTGCGTTCGGCCCAGGCCAACAATTCAAGGCGCCGCGCCAGACTCATGACCACTCCGGTCGGGTACTGATGCGACGGCGTGACGTAAGCTAATCGACAATCACTGAGCCCCGCCAATTCGGTGCAATCAATCCCCTCGCTATCCACCGCTATCCCGTGCAATCGCGCGCCGGCGACAGCGAACGCATGACCCGCCGCTCGATACCCCGGATTTTCAATGCCCACCCCGTCGCCAGGCTCCACCAGCAACTGTGCACAAAGGCTAATCCCCTGTTGTGCGCCACTGGTGATCACTATTTGCTCAGCGGTGCACTGCATGCCCCTCGAACTGCGCAAGTACGCAGCAATCAGCCCACGCAATCGTGCATCACCCGCAGGGTCGCCGTAACACAGTTGCTCTAAATCCGGCTTACGCCAGAAAGCCGCGTTCAGCTTGGCCCAGACCTCGAAAGGAAATAGATCAAAGGCTGGAACGCCGACACGAAATGCCCGAGGTGGGCCACTGGGAGGCAAGGTCAAATGGTTCTTTTCAACCCGGACCAAAGCACCGCTGTGGATAACTTTACTGGATGAAACCACAGGTAAATCCAGCCAATTTGTGGATAAGGCTGTGGGTAACCCTGTTGAAAACCCTGTGGATACTTTTGTGGATAATTTTTTCACCGACACCGCAGCTTGAGGCAATTGCGCGACATAAGTCCCGTCGCCAACACGCCCCTCGATGAAGCCCTCAGCGTAAAGCTGATCGTAGGCACGGACCACGCTGTTACGGGAAATCGATAACGCCGCCGCCAGATCGCGACTGGCCGGCAGTCGTGTGCCGCTGGCCAGTCGTCCGTCGAGCACTCGCACCCGTAACGCCTGATAAAGCTGACGACTCAGGCCCTGGCGGCGGTCGAGTTCGATACCCGCCGGGTTGAATGACGAGGGAAGCGGCGTATTCGACATGGTAATGGACCTGTGAAATTGGTCATTAATGGCTCTTACAACAGACCAATAGCCTGCCTAGGATGCAGACATTCGCCAAGGAAAATTTCCATGTACACGCCCAGCGCCTTTGCCATCGATGATTTGAATGAACTGCATCAGCAGATACTCGGCACTCGTCTTGCTGTCTTGGTCACCCACGGTGAACAGGGCCTGCAAGCCAGTCATCTACCTTTGCTGCTGAATGTCGACCACGGCCCGAATGGCACTCTCTACGGGCACCTCGCCCGGGCCAATCCGCAATGGCAGGAATTGCAGAACGGCGCCGAGGCGTTGGTGATTTTTGCCGGTGCCGATGCGTACATCAGCCCAGGGTTTTATCCAAGCAAAGCCGAGCATGGCAAAGTCGTACCGACCTGGAACTACATCGCTGTCCACGCCTACGGCACCGCCGAAGTTTTCAGCGACGCTGACCGCCTGCGCACTCTGGTCAGCGGCCTGACTGACCGTCATGAGTCAGGCCGCGCCAACCCATGGAAGGTCGCCGACGCTCCAGCCGACTACATTGATGGCATGCTCAAGGCCATCGTCGGTTTTGCCTTGCCGATCCAGCGTCTGGAGGGCAAACGCAAGCTCAGCCAGAACCGCAATGCTGCAGACATCGCCGGTGTGCGCGAGGGGCTGGCCGCCAGCCCTGATGTGCACGACCAGGCCCTCGCCCACTTGATGCGTTAAGGAACCCACATGAGTCAAATCGCCATCCGCCAGGTCACCGCCGACGATCACGCCGCCTGGCTGCCGTTGTGGCAAGCCTACTTGCGCTTCTACAACACCGAACTGCCCGACGCTGTCACCCGGAGCACCTGGCAGCGCCTGCTCGACCCGAGCGAACCGACCCACGGGGCGCTGGCCTGGGCCGATGGCAAAGCGGTGGGCATGGTGCATTTCATCTACCACCGCTCGAACTGGAGTATCGAAAACGCCTGCTACCTGCAAGATTTACTGGTGACGCCCGAAACCCGCGGCACCGGTGTCGGTCGCCAGCTCATCGAGTTTGTCTACACCACGGCCAAGGCGGACGGTTGCTGCGATGTCCATTGGCTGACCCACGAAACCAACGCCACGGCCATCCAGCTCTATGAGCGCATCGCCGAACGCCCGGGTTTCATCCAGTTTCGCAAAGACCTTTAAGGTTCGAGGAGAACAACATGTCGACTTCACTCGCGGACTGGAAAGGCGTTCCGCCGCCCTCGGTTCAACTGATCGAAGGGCGTTTCATCCGCCTGGAAAAACTTGACCCGGCGCGTCACGCCGACGGCTTGTGGAAAGCCCTTGAAGGCCCGGGCTCGGATCCGAAACTCTGGGACTATTTGCCTTACGGTCCTTTCCCGGAGCGCAGCGCGTTCAACGATTGGCTGAACAACCACGCGGCCAACAGCGACCCGTATTTCTTCACGGTGATCGACCGCGCCAGCGGCGACGTGCAGGGTATCCTCAGCCTGATGTCGATTGTGCCTTCTCAGGGTCGCATCGAGATCGGCCATGTGACCTTCGGCGCACCGATGCAACGTTCACCAAAAAGCACCGAGGCGGTTTACCTGCTGGCCAGGGAATCCTTTGCCTTGGGTTACCGGCGTCTGGAATGGAAATGCAATAACGGCAATGCCCGTTCCAAATATGCGGCGGAGCGGTTGGGGTTCAGTTTTGAAGGGGTTTTCCGCCAGCACATGGTGGTCAAGGGTCAGAACCGAGACACGGCGTGGTATTCGATTCTGGATTCGGAATGGCCGGCGATTGGCGCAGGGTTCGAGCGGTGGCTCTCCGATGAGAACCAGACGGAATCGGGGCAAGTGAAAACCCTGGTGGAGTGCCGCACCAGATGATCGTTCCCACGCTCCTGCGTGGGAACGATCTTTCAAACCAGTTTCTGGGCGAGCACTGCAATATGCTCCGGCCCAATCCCGCAGCAACCGCCCAAATGGCTGGCCCCGCGCTTCTGCCAATCGGCCGCCCATTGCAGATAACCCGGGGGGTCCAGATCGTCGCGCAACGGGTCCAGACCGTCATTGGCCGTGGCCTCTTTCGGCTGCGGCGGGAAGGCATTGGCGTAGGCGCCAATGTGAATCTTCACACCCAAACGTTCGAAGGTTTCCCGCGCCGCATCAATCGCAGCGCCGATCACTTCGGGCTGGCTGCAGTTGAACAGCAAGGTCTCGACGCCCAGCTCAGCCGCCACCGCGGCAGCCTCAGCCACGGGCTCACCGGAACGCAGACGCGGCACTTCGTCGGTGTCTTCATCCTTCAAGGTAAATGACAGCCAGAACGGCTTGCCGTCCTTCGGCAGTCCGGCATGGATCGCCCGTGCCTCGATAATCGAGCTCTGGGTTTCGGCCAGCCACAGGTCGACATGAGGCGCCAGGCCATTGACCAGAGGCGTCAGCAATTCAGTCACCCGCGCTGCATCGAACAGGTCCGGGCGATAAGAGCCGAACAACGGCGGCAATGAACCGGCCACCCGCACTGGTTTGCCCGCCGCATCGACTGCACGCCGGGCCAGTTCACCGGCCAATGCCGCGAGCGCCTTGCCCTCAGCGGCAAAACGCTCTTCACCAATATGGAACGGCACCACCGCGTAACTGTTGCTGGTGATCACGTTGGCACCGCTTTCGATATAAGCCGCATGCACCGCCTCTACCGCTTGCGGCGCTTCGCTCAAGGCCAGCGCCGACCACTCGGGCTGCCTGAACGGCGCCCCTCGGCGTTGCAGCTCACGACCCATGCCGCCATCCAGAATTACCGTCCCTGCGCCCATATGCTTTTCACTCATAAGCTTATGAAAATAACTCACTATCAGAGTCGTTCTTATAACTATTTAATACGCACCACCCGGTTAATAACAACCTCTTTTTTTTCAGGGATCAACTGTGAAATTTCAACCACTGCTGGCCCTTGGCCTGACGATTCTGGCTGCCTCCACTCAAGCCTTTGCGGGCGCCACCCTGGATCGCATCGAGCAAAAGAAAGAACTGGTGGGCGTGTTGATGGAAAGCTATCCGCCCTTCTCGTTCCTCAACGATCAAAACCAGCTCGACGGTTTCGACGTCGACGTGGCCAAGGCCGTGGCGGACAAACTGGGCGTCAAGCTGCGCCTTGAAACGCCGTCCTGGGATGTGATCGCCGCCGGCCGCTGGAGCGGGCGTTACGACATCTGCATCTGCTCCATGACCCCGAGCAAGGCCCGCGCCGAAGTCTTCGACTTCCCGGTCGAGTACTACGCCTCCCCTGCGGTGATCGTGGTCAACGCCAAGGATGACAGCATCCACGGCGCCAAGGACCTGAGCGGCAAAAAAGTCGGCCTCACCAGCGCCTCCAGCTATGAAAGCTACCTGAACAAAAACCTGGTGATCGAAGGCGCCGAAGACACCCAACTGCAGTACCCGTTCGAGAATGTGCAGATCGCTCCGTACGACACCGACAACGTGGCCTTCCAGGATTTGGGCCTGGGCGCTGGCGTGCGTCTGGACGCGATTCTCACCAACCTGGTGACCGCGCAACCACGCCTGAACGAAGACAAGCGCTTCAAGCTCGCCGGTGATCCGCTGTACTCGGAGCCGAACTCGGTGGCCATCGAAAAAGGCGACGCCCAGTGGGACGCCAAAGTACGTGATGTGTTTGCCCAGTTGAAACAGGACGGCACCTTGAGCAAGCTGTCGCAAAAATGGATCGGCGCCGACATCAGCAAATGACTTCTTTCCCCAAACCACCTCAGCCGCCGCAACCGGTGGCTGAGTCGTTGTTGCAACGGATTTTCGGTTTCCGCACGCGGCTGTACCTGACCTGGGCAGCGATGTTCGGCTTGTTCGCGAGTTTCTTCCTGAGCTTCGACCTGAAGTTCTCGATCATCCTCGACAAACTGCCGAATCTGATCGGCCTGCACCTGGCGCCCAACGGCTTTCTGCAAGGCGCGGCGCTGACGTTGTTCTTGTGCCTGTGCTCGATCGTGACGTCTTCCCTGTTGGGCTTCATCACGGCTTTGGCACGGCTCTCGAAAAGCGCGGTGGCGTTCGGTATCGCGAGCTTCTATGCCTCGTTCTTTCGCGGCACACCGCTGCTGATCCAGATCCTGCTGATCTACCTCGGTTTGCCGCAATTGGGCATCGTACCGGGCGCCATCGCTGCTGGCATCATCGCTCTGTCGCTGAACTACGGCGCCTACCTGAGCGAAATCTTCCGCGCCGGCATCCTCGGCGTTCCCCACGGCCAACGCGAAGCGTCACTGGCCCTGGGCATGCGCGAAACCGTGATTTTCTGGCGCGTCACCCTGCCCCAGGCCATGCGCACCATCATCCCGCCCACCACCAACCAGTTCATCTCCATGCTCAAGGACTCGTCACTGATTTCGGTGATGGGGGTTTGGGAAGTGATGTTCCTGGCGCAATCGTATGGGCGCTCGAGCTATCGCTATATCGAAATGCTCACGACCGCGGCGATTATTTATTGGTTGATGTCGATTGGACTGGAACTGATTCAGGCGCGGATGGAGCGGCATTATGGGAAGGCTTATTTGAGCCGGTAGGCGCTGCCGAAGGCTGCGATCCTTTGATCTGCGGCAGATGCCTTTTTGCCGGTGCGCTAGCCCCCCTGTCTTGAGTCGCTGTAAGAAAAGTGTTGAAGGTGGGTTCGGACAAGTCACCAGTAATCTGGCACTCATGACGCCAGAGGCTTCCTACAGTGACACTCAAGTGGCGCTGACCCGCAACGATGTGCCGCTTGAGACGGTTGCCACCTCTGCCAGCGCGCAGGCCATGGCCCGCAGTGTAGCCCCCCAAAAAACCGTGATCGCCAACGCCGCCATCGGCGCGCTACTGGCTAGCAACAAGGCCAATGCCGCCGTCGCCATTGAACAATTGGCTGCCGGTAGCATTGCTGGCTGATACTCCGCTATCGCGAGCAGGCTCCCACATTTGCCTGGTGGAATATTGGGCAAAAAAAAGGGGAGCACATGCCCCCCCGAGGTTTAAAGCGGTATATCGAGGCTGTTAACTCAGCCTTCGATCTCGATCAGAATTTCGCCCGGGTTTACCCGGTCGCCTTTGGCCACATGGATGGCGGTGACTTTGCCGGCGATAGCCGATTGGACTTCGGTTTCCATCTTCATCGCTTCGGTGATCAGCACGGCCTGGCCGGCTTTCACGGTGTCGCCTTCCTTGACCAGCACATCGACGATGTTGCCCGGCATGGTGGTGCTGACGTGGCCCGGTGCAGTGGCTTGCTTGCGCTTGCTGCTGCCGCCGCTAACGAATTCGTTGAGCGGTTCGAACACCACTTCTTCCGGCATGCCATCGATGGACAGGTAGAAATGGCGCTTGCCTTCCGCCTTGACGCCGACGCCGGTGATGTCGACGCGGTAGGTTTCGCCGTGAACATCGATGACGAACTCGGTCGGCACGCCTTCGCCGCCGGCCGACGCCACGCCGCCCGCTTCCGGAATCGGCAACAGCACTTCTGGCGTGAGGGTGCCGGCTGCGCGTTCTTCGAGGAACTTGCGACCGATGTCCGGGAACATGGCGTAGGTCAGCACGTCTTCTTCAGACTTGGCCACGGCGCCAATTTCGGCACGCAACTTGGTCATCTCCGGCTTGAGCAGATCGGCCGGACGCACGTCGATCACTTCTTCGCTGCCGATCGCCTGGCGACGCAGCTTTTCGTTCACGGTGCCCGGCGCTTTGCCGTAGCCGCCTTGCAGGTAGAGCTTCACTTCGTTGGTGATGGTCTTGTACCGCTCGCCGGCCAGCACGTTGAAGAACGCCTGGGTGCCGACGATTTGCGAGGTCGGGGTCACCAGCGGCGGGAAGCCGAGGTCTTCACGAACGCGCGGGATTTCCGCCAATACTTCGCTCATGCGGTTCAGGGCGCCCTGCTCTTTCAACTGGTTGGCCAGGTTGGAAATCATCCCGCCCGGTACCTGGTTGACTTGCACGCGGGTGTCGACGGCAGTGAACTCACTCTCGAACTGGTGGTACTTCTTGCGCACGGCGTAGAAGTACAAGCCGATTTCCTGCAGCAGTTCCAGGTTCAGGCCGGTGTCGTATTCGCTGCCTTTAAGAGCAGCGACCATCGATTCGGTGCCTGGGTGGCTAGTGCCGGAAGCGAAGCTGGAGATCGCGGTGTCGATGTGATCGGCGCCGTTTTCGATAGCCTTGAGTTGGCACATGGTGGCCATGCCAGCGGTGTCGTGCGAGTGAATGAACACGGGCAGCGATTGCTCGGCTTTCAACGCCTTGACCAGTTCGCCAGTGGCGTACGGGGTCAACAGGCCGGCCATGTCTTTGATTGCCACGGAATCACATCCCATGGCTTCCATTTGCCTGGCTTGCGCCACGAACGCGTCAATGGTGTGCACGGGGCTGGTGGTGTAAGCGATGGTGCCTTGAGCGTGTTTGCCGGCAGCTTTCACCGCTTCGATGGCAACTCGCAGGTTACGCACGTCGTTCATCGCGTCGAAGATGCGGAACACGTCGATGCCGTTAACCGCGGCCTTGGCGACGAAGGCTTTGACCACGTCGTCGCTGTAATGGCGGTAACCGAGCAGGTTCTGGCCACGCAGGAGCATTTGCAGACGCGTGTTAGGCAAGGCCGCGCGCAGTTGACGCAGACGCTCCCACGGGTCTTCTTTCAGGAAGCGGACGCAGGCGTCGAACGTCGCGCCGCCCCAGCACTCCAGCGACCAGTAGCCGACTTTGTCGAGCTTGTCGCAGATCGGCAGCATGTCTTCGGTGCGCATGCGGGTCGCGAGCAGCGATTGGTGGGCGTCGCGCAGGATTGTGTCGGTAACGTGGATTTTCTTGGTCATTGGAATATTCCTCACAGGCCTGCGTGGGCGGCGATGGCGGCGGCGATGGCCAGGGCCAGCTCTTCGGGTTTGCGCTTGATCGAGTAGTTGGTCAGTTCAGGGTGGCTTTCAACGAAGCTGGTGTTGAACTGGCCGCTACGGAATTCCGGGTTACGCAGGATTTCCTGGTAGTACGCTGCGGTGGTCTTGACCCCTTGCAGACGCATGTCGTCCAGAGCTCGCAAGCCACGGTCCATCGCCTCTTCCCAGGTCAGCGCCCAAACCACCAGTTTCAGGCACATGGAATCGTAGAACGGCGGAATGGTGTAGCCGGTATAGATCGCTGTGTCGGTGCGCACGCCGGGACCGCCGGGCGCGTAGTAACGGGTGATCTTGCCGAAGCTCGGCAGGAAGTTGTTTTTCGGGTCCTCGGCGTTGATGCGGAACTGCAACGCGAAACCGCGGTGCTGGATGTCTTCCTGTTTCACCGAGAGCGGCAAACCGGACGCAATGCGAATCTGCTCGCGAACGATGTCGATGCCGGTAATTTCTTCGGTGATGGTGTGTTCCACCTGCACCCGGGTGTTCATCTCCATGAAGTACACCTCGCCCTCGGCGAGCAGGAACTCCACGGTGCCGGCGTTCTCGTAACCCACGGCCTTGGCTGCACGCACCGACAGGTCGCCAATGTAGGCGCGCTGCTCCGGGGTCAGTTGCGGGCTCGGAGCGATCTCGATCAGCTTCTGGTTGCGACGCTGGATCGAACAGTCACGCTCGAACAGGTGCACCACGTTGCCGAAGCTGTCGCCGAGGATCTGCGCTTCGATGTGTTTCGGATTGACGATGCATTTTTCCAGGAACACTTCCGCCGAACCGAACGCCTTGGTAGCTTCGGAAATAACCCGTGGAAAGGCTTGTTCGAGTTCTTCGCGACTGTTGCAACGACGAATGCCGCGGCCGCCACCACCGGAGGTGGCCTTGAGCATTACCGGGTAACCGATGCGGTCGCCTTCGGCCAGGGCCTCTTCGATGCCCGACACGTTGCCTTCGGTTCCCGGGGTGACCGGTACGCCGGCCTTGATCATGCTGCGGCGAGCTTCGGTCTTGTCGCCCATGCGGCGAATCACTTCGGCCGATGGACCAATGAATTTGATACCGCGTTCGGCGCAGATGTCTGCCAGCTCGGCGTTTTCCGAAAGGAAGCCGTAACCGGGGTGCAACGCATCGCAACCGGTTTCCACCGCCAGGTTCACCAGCTTGCGCGGGTTCAGGTAGCCGGCCAGTGGCTCGGCACCGATGCTGTGGGCCTCGTCCGCACGCTTCACATGCAAGGCATGGCGATCGGCGTCGGAATAGATCGCGACCGAGCGAATGCCCATCTCGGCGCAGGCACGCACGATTCGTACGGCAATCTCACCACGGTTGGCAATCAGGATCTTTCTTATCACTTGGAGGTTCCCTTGAGCCGGTGGTACCCACGACCTGTCAGACCAGGTCGACGCGTGACCAAATGTTTCAATTCAGTCGCAGCTCCACACTAGCCTTCGCAAGGGATTAACAAAAATGAATAATAATTGGGTTACACATAAGCAAAGACTTATAGTTGAGGCATCAGCCTCCGCTCAGGATCTCTAGAAAATGCGTAAGTCATTGATGCGTATGACATTGCGTCAATTGCAGATCTTCAATGAAGTGTGCGACTTAAGGTCTTACAGCCGCGCCGCCGATGAAATGTCTCTCACACAACCTGCCGTGAGCCTACAGATTCGTCAACTCGAAGAGCTGATCGGCCAACCTTTATTCGATTATGTCGGCAAAAAACTCTACATGACCGAAGCGGCCGAAGCACTGCAGCGCGCTAGCCGGGACATTTTCGGGCGCCTGGAGAACCTCGATATGCAGCTGTCAGACATGCAGGGCTCATTGCAGGGCCAGCTGAAACTGGCGGTGGAATCCAGCGCCAAGTATTTCGTACCGCACCTGTTTGCCGCGTTCAAACGCCAGCATCCCGAAGTGAACCTGCACCTGACGGTGGTCAATCGTGGCCAGGTCATCCGGCGCCTGTCGGACAACCGTGATGATCTGGTGATCATGTCGATGGTCCCACAGGACATGGGGCTGGAATTCCTGCCGTTCCTTAATAATCCGATTGTCGCTGTAGCGCCGCCGGATCATCCGCTGTGCCATATGGGACCGTTGCGCTTGCAGGATCTTGAGCCCTACACGCTGCTGTTGCGCGAACCCGGTTCCGGCACGCGACTGGCCTGCGAGGAGTATTTCAAAGAGAAGCGTGTGCACTTCACCCAGACCCAAGAGGTCGCTTCGGCGGAAGCTCAGCGCGAATGCGTATTGGCGGGTCTGGGCCTGGCGCTGTTGACGCGCCACGCCCTGAACCTTGAGTTGGCGACCGGCGGATTGATCGAGTTACCGGTCGAAGAACTGCCGTTATATCGCAGCTGGTGCCTGGTGCAAGCCAAGGCCAAACGGCTGTCGCCGGTGGCCCACGCATTCCTTGCGTTTATCCGCAGCGAACGGGCGCAGATCAGCGCGTTGGTTGAGCGTTTCGACGGGAAGCTACCGGTGCCGCCTGCCAGTAGTTGAGTTCGAGGTCGTCAGGAAACTCGCCGATTTCGGCCAGAAGCTGACGGCGTTCGCAGCGATCTTCGATGGCGCGGCGAAATTCCATGCGGCGCTGATCTTCTTGCTGACGACGGGTTTTGACGGCGCTGTTGCGTTCTTCGTAGGGCTGAGCCATTTCGAGTCTCCCAAGGCGAGTACGGGAGTTACAAGATAGGTGCGAGGGATGACGGTTTGGCGGCGGGAGGGTTACAGCGGTGTGAAATTTGAAAAGCAAAAGATCGCAACCTTCGGCAGCTCCGGGTAAACGCATTCCCCTGTATGAGCTGCCGAAGGCTGCGATCCTTTGATCTTAATCGTCCAGCGCTTTCACGGACTTGGGTGACAGCCGCAAGCTGCGAAGGCTGCGTTTGACGCTTTTCAGGTGGTTGACCAGGCTCGGACCGCGGGCCATGGCCACGCCCATCGCCAGCACATCGATCACCACCAGGTGCGCGATACGCGACGTCAATGGCGTATAGATTTCGGTGTCTTCGTGCACATCGATCGCCAGGTTGACGGTCGACAACTCGGCCAAAGGGGTCTGGCTCGGGCACAGGGTGATCAACGAAGCGCCGCTTTCACGCACCAGGTTGGCGGTGATCAACAGGTCCTTGGAACGCCCCGACTGGGAAATGCAGATCGCCACATCGCTCGGCTTCAAAGTAACCGCCGACATGGCCTGCATGTGCGGATCGGAATACGCCGCTGCAGTCAGCAGCAAACGGAAAAATTTGTGCTGGGCATCCGCCGCTACAGCGCCCGAAGCACCGAAGCCATAGAACTCGACGCGCTGGGCCTGAGACATCAGCGACACAGCCCTCTGCAATTCCACCGGATCGAGTTTCTCGCGAACTTCCATCAGGGTGTGCAGGGTGGTATCGAAGATTTTCAGGCTGTAATCGGCGACCGAATCGTCTTCATGGATCGCGAATTGCCCGAAGCTCGCGCCGGCCGCCAGGCTCTGCGCCAGTTTCAGCTTCAAATCCTGAAATCCGGAGCAACCGATGGCGCGGCAAAACCGCACGATGGTCGGCTCGCTGATGCCCACGCTGTGGGCCAGGTCGGCCATGGAACTGTGCATCACCGCCGCAGGATCAAGCAGCACGTGGTCGGCGACCTTGAGCTCCGACTTGCGTAACAGGTGGCGTGACTGGGCGATGTGTTGCAGCAGATTCAAAGGGGCGGACTCTTTGTTATTGGCAGGTGCCGGGGATGTAGCAAGCTTGTAGTTATACTACATGAATCGGCTTTTTGCCTGCTCAATGCGTAACTCAATGTCCCCGTTTCATGCGACATGCGCTCCATGTAGCCCTCTCGGTCCTTGTAGCAGCTGGCGAAGGCTGCGGCTAAAAAGGGTTGGCGTCGCGACGTAAAAGCTCGGCCAGGTCGGCGGCCTCGACCGGACGACTGACCCAATAGCCCTGCACTTCATCGCAACGTTCGGCCTTCAGAAACTCCAACTGCTCCGGTCGCTCGACGCCTTCAGCCACAACTTTCAGTGACAGGCCGTGGGCCATGGCAATGATCGCTCGGGTGATCGCCGCATCTTCGCTGCTCTCCCTCAGACCGCGGATAAATGCCTGATCGATTTTCACGTAGTCCACGGGGATGCGCTTGAGGTAGCTAAGAGACGAATAGCCAGTGCCGAAATCGTCGATCGCCAACTTCACCCCGAGATCGCGCAATTGCTGGAAGGTCGCGATGATGTGCTCGACGCTGTCCAGCAACTGGCTTTCGGTGAGTTCCAGTTCCAGGTAATGCGGCGCCAGACCAGTCTCCTCAAGTACCTGACGCACCAGGCTGACCAGTTTCCCCTGCCGCAATTGATGCACCGACAGGTTGACCGACACCCGAATCGGCTCCAGCCCCTGACGCTGCCACTCGCAGGCTTGCCAGCAGGCCTGACGCAAAACGAATTCACCAATAGCGCCGATCAGCCCGGTTTCCTCGGCCAGACCGATGAAATCCCCCGGTGGCACCTGGCCCAGGGTCGGGTGATTCCAGCGTACCAACGCCTCGGCGGCATTCAGCCGGCCGGTGGCGAGGCAGAGTTTCGGTTGATAAAACACTTTCAACTGCTTTTCTTCGATGGCTTTGCGCAACTGGTTCTCGAGCTGCAAACGCTCGAGTGTGCTGGCTTGCAGGCTGTCGGTGTAAAACTGGAAGTTGTTGCCGCCCAAGTGCTTGGCATGCTGCATGGCCATGTTCGACTGGCTGACCAGCACGGTAATCTCCCGCGCGGTGTCTGGCAACAGGCTGATGCCCATGGACGCGCTCACCACCAATTCATGACCCTCGACGGTGACGGGCAAACGCAACTTGGCCGCCAATCGAGTCGCCACGCGCGCCAGGCTCGACAGGTTGCCGTAGGCGTCGAACAGCACCGCAAACTCATCGCCGGACAACCGGGCGATGGTGTCCGCTTCTGGCAGCGCATTGACCAGCCGCCGCGACATTTTCTGCAGCAGCTGATCAGCGATTTCGTGACCGAGGCTATCGTTGAGCAGCTTGAAACGATCCAGATTGATGTGCAGCAACGCCAGGCTGCGCCGACCGCCCTGACGCACCCGCTGATGAGCCTCGCGAAGCCGTTCGCGGAACAACGAACGGTTGGCCAATCCGGTGAGTTCGTCGTAATGGGTGAGGTAGCGCATGCGCTCTTCGGATTCACGCCGAGCGGATAGATCGGCGAAGAAGCCGACAATATGACTCACATTTCCCCGCGCATCGCGCACAGCATTCAATTGCAGCCATTGCGGATACAACTCGCCATTCTTGCGCGTTTCGACCAACTCGCCTTGCCAGGTGCCATGCTGCTCCAGCGCCTGATGAATCGCGGCGTAATGCCGACGGGCATCGCGGCTGCAGGGCAAATCGACCACGTTGCGCCCGAGCATGTCGTCGATGTCGTAGCCGGTCACTTGGCTGAAGGCCTGATTGACGGCAATCAGCGCGTAATTCGGGTCGAAAATCACAATGCCTTCGCTGGCCGCCTCGAACACTGTCGCCGCCAGTTGGCGCTGTTCTTCCAGGCCCTTGCTGGCGCTGATATCGCGGCGAGTGCCGACCATGCGGATCACCCGGCCGTTCTCGGCGCGCTCCACCGCTCGACCACGGTCCTCGATCCAGACCCAATGGCCATCGCCATGCCGTACCCGATACTCGATCTGATAATCCTCGCTACGGCCCTTCAAGTGCTCGACCAGCGCCCGCTTCAGCGATGGCAAGTCGTCGGGGTGCAGCCTGGGCTTGAGGTGGCGGAGCATCGCTGTCACGAATTCCGGCTCCAGGCCAAACAGCTCCTGGAGTTGGGTGTGATGGACTTCGTCTGTCTGCAGGTTCCAGTCCCACAGCCCGAGTTCGCTCGCCTTCAACGCCAGCGCCAGCCGCGCTTCGCTCTTGCTCAAGGCCTGATTGGCGGCGTCCAGTTCCAGACTGCGTTGTGCGACCCGGTTTTCGAGATCGACCTGAGTTTCACGTAATTCGTCTTCAGCGCGGCGACGCTGGTCGATTTCCTTGGCCAGTTCGTGGTTGAGCTGATCGCTGCGACTTTGCGCCTGCTGCAAATGCTCGATCAGGGCCTGATTTTGAAAGCGTCGCAGCAGCCCCTGGTCGATCAGCCGATTGACCTGCCAGGCGACCACGCTCAACGAACCCAGCAAAATCAGGCCAAACCAGCCCCAGCCCTGTTCTTGCTCATCGCCGCCCCAGAACAGATAGCCGATGGCCGGCAACAGACAGGGCAAGGTAAAGGACAGAAAAGCCGGCAGACTGACGGCATAGGCGACGCTGGCCGAGAGCGCCGCGGCGCCGATCAGGCCGAACACCCAGGCTTGTTGCATGAAATTGTCAGCGGGCACCAACGCGATGCCGGCACCGGCCAGGGTCAGGCCAGTCATGGCTGAGCCAAGCATGAACATGCGACGCCAGACCGGATGGGCCTGACGGTTGGGAATCGCCGAATCGAAGGCCGCGACCTGAATCACCCGCAACGCCACCAGCGACAATAACCAGATCAGCCAGACGCTGACCACGAAGTAACGCTGCGGGCTCCAAAGCAAGCCGGCACACACCAGGCCGTTGATCAGCATGAACAGCGTAGGCAACAGCGAGCCCTGGTATAGCAGGCGCGTGCGTTCGACCGCCATTTCCATAGCGTACTGTTTGCGGATAACCCGGGGCTCCACAGAGGGGCCCGACAGGTCGGAGCTGAGGGTCATAGGCAATGTTCTTGTTCTTATAGTGAGCATGCGAGCCCGAATTGTGGACGGAGCATACACAAGCAAATGCCCGGACCAAACAGCCCAAGGTCATAAAATAGACGAAAGTTTGAGCCGCCCACCTTGGTAAAAAAGCCGCCAGACGAGCTCCGCCAATGCTTGCAGCTGGTGACCGACCGGTCGTCATCGGTGCTTCTTTCATCGGCTAATGCAAAGCTCGGTTTGCCCGGTGTGACGGCGCACCCTAGAATGCCCCGATGCGCGATGATCTCTCCCTTCTGCTGAACTCCCTCAACGATGCCCAACGTCAGGCCGTAGCTGCCTCCGTGGGTCGTCAGTTGGTCCTGGCCGGTGCTGGCTCCGGTAAAACCCGAGTGCTGGTGCACCGTATCGCCTGGTTGATCCAGGTCGAAAACGCCTCGCCCCACTCCATTCTGTCGGTGACCTTCACCAACAAGGCCGCTGCCGAGATGCGTCATCGCATCGAGCAGCTGATGGGTATTAACCCGGCCGGCATGTGGGTCGGCACCTTCCACGGCCTGGCGCACCGCTTGCTACGGGCGCATTGGCAGGAAGCCGGCCTGAGCCAGACCTTCCAGATTCTCGACAGTGACGACCAGCAACGGTTGGTCAAGCGGGTGATCCGAGAGCTGGGCCTGGACGAACAACGCTGGCCGGTCCGACAGGCCCAGTGGTTCATCAACGGGCAGAAAGACGAAGGTCTGCGTCCGCAACATATTCAAGCCAGCGGCGATCTGTTCCTGGCGACCATGCGCAGCATTTATGAAGCCTATGAAGCTGCTTGCCTGCGCGCCGGCGTCATCGACTTCTCCGAACTGCTGCTGCGCGCCCTCGATCTGTGGCGCGATCAGCCGGGCCTGCTCGCCCATTATCAGAAGCGCTTCCGGCACATTCTGGTGGACGAGTTCCAGGACACCAACGCCGTGCAGTACGCCTGGTTGCGTCTGCTGGCCAAGGGTGGCGACAGCCTGATGGTGGTCGGCGACGACGATCAGTCGATCTACGGCTGGCGTGGCGCGAAAATCGAGAATATTTATCAGTATTCCGACGATTTCCCGGATGCCCAGATCATTCGTCTGGAGCAAAACTACCGCTCCACAGCCGGGATCCTCAAAGCCGCCAACGCCCTGATCGCCAACAATACCGGGCGCATGGGCAAAGAGCTGTGGACCGATGGTGGCGAAGGCGAAGCGATCAATCTGTACGCCGCCTTCAATGAACACGATGAAGCACGCTACGTGGTTGAAACCATCGAAAGTGCGCTGAAAACCGGCTTGGCCCGCAGCGATATCGCGATTTTGTACCGCTCCAACGCCCAATCGCGCGTTTTGGAAGAAGCCTTGTTGCGCGAGCGCATTCCATACCGCATTTATGGCGGTCAGCGCTTCTTCGAACGGGCAGAAATCAAGAACGCCATGGCGTACCTGCGTTTGCTGGAAGGCCGTGGCAACGATGCGGCCCTGGAGCGGGTGATCAACGTTCCGGCCCGTGGCATTGGCGAAAAAACCGTCGAAGCGATCCGCGATCATGCGCGCCACAGCCATGTGTCAATGTGGGAAGCCATGCGTCAGCTGGTGGCCAACAAAGGCCTGACTGGCCGTGCTGCCGGCGCCCTGGGGGCGTTTATGGAGCTGATCGAGAATCTCGCCGCCAAGTGCCTGGAAATGCCGCTGCATTTGATGACCCAAACCGTGATCGAGCAATCGGGGCTGATTGCCTACCATCAGGCGGAAAAAGGCGAGAAAGGCCAGGCCCGGGTAGAAAACCTTGAGGAACTGGTCAGCGCCGCGCGTAACTTCGAAAACCCGGAAGAGGATGAAGAACAGTCGCCATTGGCGGCGTTCCTCGGTCATGCCTCGCTGGAGGCCGGAGATACCCAGGCCGACGAACACGAAGACAGCATTCAGCTGATGACCTTGCACAGCGCCAAGGGCCTGGAATTCCCTTACGTGTTCCTGGTGGGCATGGAAGAGGGCCTGTTTCCGCACAAGATGAGCCTGGAGGAACCCGGCCGTCTTGAAGAGGAACGCCGCCTGGCCTACGTCGGTATTACCCGCGCGATGCAGAATCTGGTGCTGACCTATGCTGAAACCCGACGCCTGTACGGCAGCGAGACCTACAACAAGGTGTCGCGTTTCGTACGTGAAGTGCCGAAAGGCCTGATCCAGGAAGTGCGGCTGTCCAACAGCGTCAGCCGGCCGTTCGGTGGGGGTCAGCAGCAAAGCTCCAGCAGCCTGTTTGGCGGCAGCGAGATCCCGGACACCGGCTTCAGCCTGGGCCAGGCCGTACGGCATTCGGTGTTCGGCGACGGCGTGATCCTCAACTTCGAAGGTGCCGGGGCTCAGGCTCGGGTGCAGGTGAACTTCAGCGAAGGCAGCAAGTGGCTGATGCTGGGTTACGCGAAGCTGGAAGCCATTTAGTACGGCCTGATCGTTCCCACGCTCTGCGTGGGAATGCATCCCATGACGCTCCGCGTCACAGTGGACGCAGAGCGTCCATGGCGGCGTTACCATGCAGAGCGTGGGAACGATCTATCCGACCGCACACCCTTCCTACAGAACTTATCCACTCGTCCTACAGACCAAAGTTAACAGGCCTTATTGCGCTGACTGAAGCTGAACACAACCTGTCAGGCAAAAGCCCGAAACACTCTGCCGCTAGCCAGTAACACTTCAGCTGTGCAACATGGCGCGCGTGCCTTCCACAAATGGGAATTCCCTTTATGAAACGTTTTCTTAGCATCGCCATGGCGTTGTGCATTGGCCTGACGATGAGCCTCGACGCCAATGCCGCCAAGCGCTTTGGTGGCGGCAAGAGCTCCGGCGCTGCGCCGACTCACCAGACCAGCCAAATGGCTCCTTCTTCTGCTGCAGGCGGCGCTGCTGCCACTGCGGGCGCGGCCGGTGCTGCTGGCGCCGCTACCAAGGCCAGCGGTGCTTCGCGCTGGCTCGGCCCCCTGGCCGGTATCGCGGCTGGTGGCCTGTTGGCCTCCATGTTCATGGGCGACGGCTTCCAGGGCATGCAGATCTTCGACATCCTGATCATGGCGGTCATCGCCTTCCTGGTCTTCCGTTTCATCGCCGCCCGTCGTCGCAAGCAGCAGGAGCACATGGCTCCAGCCGGAGCGCCGATGCAGCGTGAAGTGTTCGAACAGAAACCAGCAGCCATGGGTTCGATCTTCGGCGGCTCGGCCGCACCTGCTGCCGCTCGTCCGGTGATCAATGCTCCAGCCTGGTTCAATGAAAACAACTTCATTGAAGCGGCCCGCAACCACTTCCAGTCCCTGCAGCAGCATTGGGACGCCAACGAAATGGACAAGATCGCCGAGTTCGTGACTCCGCAACTGCTGGAGTTCCTCAAGCGCGAACGTGCTGACCTGGGCGACGGCTTCCAGTCGACCTACATCGATAACCTCCAGGTACAACTGGACGGCGTTGATGACCGTGCGGACAAGACCATCGCCACCCTGACCTTCAGCGGCGTGTCGAAGTCCTCGCGTTTCGACCAGGGCGAAGTGTTCAGCGAAAGCTGGAACATGGAACGTCCACAGGGCGAAAACCAGCCTTGGCTAGTGGCCGGTATCCGCCAGAACGGCTGATCACTTCCCGCGTTTCACCTGCTGTAATGAAACCCCGGCCTCGGCCGGGGTTTTCTATTTCGCGGTTGCATCTATAGCAAGCTACTGTATAAACCGCCCCAACTAAACCGCGCCATCAAGCAAGAGGATCCCGGACGTGGAAGAAATCATCGAACAACTGCGTGAAGCCAACGAACCGGTACCGGTCCCCTTGGAATTGCCAGACGAAGATCAGATTGTGGAAATCGAAGAGCAACTGTTCATCGACATCCCGTTCGTCTTCAGAGAGTTTTTGCTGACCGTCAGCGACGTGGTTTACGGCAGCCTGGAGCCGGTGACCGTCACCGACCCGCAGTCCCACACCTACCTGCCAGACGTTGCCGCCAACGCCTGGGATGCAGGCGTGGATCGCAGCATGATTCCGATCTGCCAGGACGGTGACAATTACTACCTGGTCGAAGAAGACGGCACCGTGGTGCTGTGGCTGGCCGAGGAAGAGTTACTCGCCGAAGAAACCTGGGAATCAGTCTGGCACTGGGCGCGGGACGTCTGGCTGGAAAGCTGATCCACCCTGATGCACCGCGTGGTCAATGCCCGGATGAGTCCTTGTGATTGTCCAGCGTTTCCAGCAAGGCCACCTGCATCCGCGTATGCACGCGAATGAACCAGCGCCAGAGCAGCGCCGCCACCGCGGCCGCGACTATGATGATCAGCACCAGCAACTTGTTGGTCGGCAGAATACTGGCCGACAAGGCTGCCAGCAGCAGGAAAATCACCAACAGCGAGAGGATCGGGATCACTTCGGCGATCACCCGACGCACTCGCTGTGTGTGGCGGCCGGCCATTTCCGGCTTCACACCCATCTCTGCCAGCAACATCGACAGCGCCTTGAGCTTGCGATAAGCGGCGATCAGGAACGGCAGTGACAACAGTAACGCCCCGCCCCAGATCAACGCTTTCTGCCAGCTCGGGTCGCTGATCCAGTCTTGCAGGTAAACGGACATGCGCTCGGCAAAGAACGCGCCCGAGAAAAAGATCGCAATCACCAACGCCAGATTCACCCCTACCTGCAACAGAATCCGCCGAATCATCGACGCCAACAGCGCGCCCTCGCCTTGAGGCTGAATGCTGCGCAGCCATTCGCCATACATCCCCAGCACACGGGCAAGACGCTGCGGCATCACCGCGGCAAGCTTGATCGACAGCGGATCAGCCGCGCGAATCAGATACGGCGTCAACAGCGTGGTGATCACCGAGACGGCCACCGCCACCGGATAGAGAAAGTTGCTGGTAACCTGCAACGTCATGCCCAACGCCGCGATGATGAAAGAGAATTCGCCAATCTGTGAAAGCCCCATCCCCACGCGCAGTGAGGTGCGTCCGTCATTGCCGGCGATAAAAGCACCGAGGCCGCAGGACAGCATCTTGCCCAGCACCACGGCCACGGTGATCACCGCAATCGGCCAGGCGTATTGCAGCAGGATCATCGGGTCGAGCATCAGGCCTATGGCGACGAAGAAAATCGCACTGAACAGGTCGCGCACGGGCTCGATCAACTGCTCGATCTTCAGCAGTTGCCGCGATTCGGCCATGATCGCGCCGATCAGGAACGCGCCGAGGACCATGCTGTATTCAAGTTTGACCACCAGCAGGCAGAAACCGAAGCACAGGCCCAGCACGGTGATCAGCAGCATCTCATTGCTTTCGAATTTCGCCACGTAGGCCAGCAGTCGCGGCACCAGCAGAATGCCTATAACCAGTGCGACAATCATGAACAGTGACAGCTTGCCGACCGTGGAAAATACTTCGCCGGAACTGACGGTGCCGCTGACCGCGATGCTCGACAGCAACGCGATGATGCCTATGCCGAGAATGTCTTCGACGATCAGCACGCCGAAGATCAGCTGGGCAAAACGCTCGTTCTTCATCTTCAGGTCGTTGAGCGCCTTGACGATGATGGTGGTCGAGGAAATTGCCAGGATTGCGCCGAGGAACAGCGAATCCATGGTATTCCAGTCGAACCAACGGCCGATTTCGTAGCCGATCCAGATCATCAGGACGATCTCCAGGAAGGCCGCGATAAACGCCGTGGCGCCCACCTTGAACAACTTGCGCAGGCTGAATTCCAGGCCCAGGCAGAACATCAGGAAAATCACCCCGAGCTCGGCGAGGGTTTTGATGGTTGCTTCGTCGTGGATCAGGCTGAACGGCGGCGTATGCGGGCCGATGATGAAGCCGGCGACGATATAACCGAGCACCACCGGTTGCTTGAGACGGTGAAAGAGCACGGTCACCACACCTGCGATCAACATGATCACTGCCAGATCCTGAATGAAGCTGATGGCATGCATGGCGTATGGCTCCTTGGGGTGGGCTTTTGAAGGGTAACATCGCGACTTCCGACGGGAAGACGGTGCAATATATGGAAACAGATAGATTCGGGCGTGACGGCGGCCCCCCGCCTGGCGTCCCGATAACTGTTGGTTTGAAAAACCAAGCACCCACAGAGGTGCAACCCTGAAATCCTGCCTTGAACCCGTGAGTACGTTATGGAACCCGGAAACGCCCAGCTGTCGATGACGGTATTGATGACCCCCGACATGGCCAATTTCTCTGGCAATGTCCACGGCGGGACCCTGCTCAAATACCTCGATGAAGTGGCCTACGCCTGCGCCAGCCGCTATGCCGGTCGCTATGTGGTGACCTTGTCGGTGGATCAGGTGATTTTCCGCGAGCCGATTCACGTCGGTGAACTAGTGACCTTTCTGGCCTCGGTCAACTACACCGGCAACACCTCGATGGAGGTGGGCATCAAGGTCGTGACCGAGAACATCCGCGAGCGCTCGGTGCGCCACACCAACAGCTGCTTTTTCACCATGGTCGCGGTGGATGACCAGCGCAAACCGGCCGCAGTCCCGCCGCTGCAACCGCAGAACAGTGAAGACAAGCGTCGATACATGCAGGCCCAGCAGCGTCGGCAGATTCGTCAGGAGCTGGAAAAGCGCTATCAGGACATCAAGGGCGACGCCTGAGCTGTTCAGTCAGTTTGACGGTGGTCATTGAATCGTCTTCGCGAGCAAGCCCGCTCCCACAATAGATCTTCAGTGCACACAGATTTCGTGTACGACAGAGAACCCGTGTGGGAGCGGGCTTGCTCGCGAATGGGGTCGACGCGAAGCTCAGAGGCTGATCGCTGTCGCCTCAAACCGCACCCGCGGATGGGCGATCCGGTCCTGCGCCCGCACCAGTTCCAGCTCATAGCTGGCGCAGGCCTGGGTTTCCAGCATCACTTCATGCACTGCCGCCGCGGTGAATTCGAAGGCGCTCACCAGATTGTCACCCTGCAGCACACGCGCCAGGAACAGCCCGGCGGTCAGATCGCCAACACCCACCGGCTGACGCGGAAACGCCAACAGCGGCCGACGCAGGTGCCAGCTGCCTTCGGCGGTCACCAGCAACATCTCGAAGCCATCTGCCAATTTGCCGGGATAGTCCAGATGCTTGACCAGCACCGCCTTCGGCCCGCGCGCCAACAGCGCGCGAGCCATCGCCAGGCAATCGAACAATGACTGCGCCTTGCGCCCCGAGAAGCTGTTCAGCTCCAACTGGTTCGGGCACATGAAGTCGGCCACCGCTGCCGCCTCCTCCAGCAGAAAATCGCTGACCTCGGCTGGAACGGTGCAGCCCTTCTCTGGATGGCCCATCACCGGGTCGCAGAGGTATAGCGCTTTGGGATTGATCGATTTGATTCGTTCCACGCCCGCGAGAACCGCCCGGCCCTGGGCCGCGCTACCGAGGTAGCCAGACAACACGGCATCACAATTGCCCAGCTCGCCAATCGCCGCGATGCCTTCCACCAATTCCGGAATCTGATGCGGGGCCAGCACTTCCCCGGCCCACTGGCCATATTGCGTGTGGTTGGAGAACTGCACGGTATTGAGCGGCCACACGTTTACCCCGACCCGCTGCATCGGGAAAACCGCGGCACTGTTGCCAGCGTGGCCGAACACCACGTGGGACTGGATGGCGAGCACATGGGGCGTACGTTTCATGCGGTGAGTTTTCCGTCAAACGATTGAAATTCGAGCCGCGCAGTATGCGACTAAACGCAGCCTGTACGACAGACCGGCGACGCAGTTAAGCTGGCACTATCTTGTTGGAGCACCCTGTTGATGCTGACCCTCGGAAATATCCTCGTGCTGATGCTGCTCGCCACCGGTGGTGCGTGGTTGTGGCACAACCACGGCTTGCGCGAACGTGCGCTGGAGCGGGTCATGCAGCATTGCGCCAAGCTGCGGATCGAGCTGCTGGACGGCAACGTAGCCTTGAAGAAGATCGCCTTCATTAAAGACGCCAACGGCCGTCGGCGCCTGGCCCGTGTGTATAACTTCGAATTCACCGTGACTGGCGAGACCCGCCACACCGGCACCATCACCCAGTTCGGCGCCCATAGCGCACAGATCGAGCTCGCGCCCTACCCGATGCCGTTCGACGACACACCGCCGGTGGTTGATATCGCCAAGCCAAGGGCCGAAGTGATTGAACTGAGCCAGTGGCGGCAAGAACACACCAAGTGGCGTCCTTGAGTCGGGTGTCAGTCTGTTAAAACCAATCGCGGGCAAGCCCGCTCCCACAAGGTTCACACTGTACCTGTGGGAGCGGGCTTGCCCGCGATGAGGCCTTCAAAAACTGCACAAAAACTCGCTAATTTGCCTAAGTGCGGCACCTCGCCAAACCTTCCTGCAGTTCTTGGACAGCCTGCGGCTCGCTGAAAATCAACTCAATACGCGAATCCCGACGCCATTCGCTGGGTTGCCAATCAAGTAATGAGTTATCCAGCGCATTGGCCGACACCCACCCTTCGACACTGTGGATAACCAGCTTCGCCCGCCGCCATTCAAGGCGCTCAAGCCACTCCCCGATCAATACGGAGTCGAATGTCTGACTCGGATGCCACCGCCATCCAACACTCCAGCCACCCTCTTGCGCCTGACTCAAGCAAATCGGCAGCGCGGGGTCGGTCCAGATGGCCGGCATCTGCGCCAATCCCTTGGGCACGACAAAGTTATCCACACCCCCGACAGCCTGAGCCCCGAGCCCCGGTAACTCGCTCAATGGCAAGACGGCCTGCTGCGTCCAGTACAAAGGACGCATCGGCAACTGTGCGGCGATTCGCTGGCGATCACTATCGTCGAGGCCTTCCGCCTTGTTCAGCAACAGCAACCCGGCACTGTTCAAGGCTTGCTGTTGCGCCTCAGGCAACGGTTTCCCCGCCGCGAGCGCTTGGGCGTCCAACACCAGCACGCACGGCTGCACCGCCAGGACGCCTTGCCACGGAGGCTCACTCAATTGGCTGAGCAATTGCGCCGGATGTCCTAGCCCCGAGGGTTCAATGAACAGTCGATCCGGTCGCGCCTTGCGCAGCAACCGCCCGAGGCCGATCTGAAACGGCGCACCGTTAACGCAACACAAACAGCCCCCGGCCACTTCCCCCAGTGCGATACCATCGGCGTCCTGGGTCAACAGCGCGGCATCCAGGCCGATCTGGCCGAACTCGTTGATCAACACCGCCCAGCGCTCACCCGCGGGCCGTTGCGCCAGCAGGTGCTTGATCAGGCTGGTCTTGCCAGCGCCTAGCGGGCCGGCAATGACGTGGGTGGGAATGTTCTGCAACATGGTCGAGGTTTTCTGAGGAGGTAAAGAATGCGGTTGATGGGATGGTCGTTGCTTCTGGCGCTCACATCGGGCGACGCGCTGGCCCAGGCCTGCGTGGTGCACAGCACGGCTGAGCGGCTCGACGTGAAGGTTTGCCAGCAAAACCGCAGCATCCCGGAAAAACTGTTCGCCGATGGTTTCTGCCAGCCTAATCTGCCCGGGCAGAAAGTCGAGGTGCAGTACGTCGACCAATGCCCTACCGGCGCGTTCGGGGTGTGCAGCAACGCTCAAGTCGCCAATATGCCTTACCGGCAGGATATTCACTATTACGGCGTGGCCACCGATGCGGCGTATTTGAAGCCGTTTTGCGAAGCCCAGAGCCAGGGAACCTGGCTCAAGCCTTGAGCCGCTAACCAAGCCAATCGAGGGTCAGGATCAAACGACGCTCACCTGGCGCCGGCTGCGGCGAGCGGTGGATCAGGCCGAAGCCCTCGTTGCCGTGCCACTTCTCCCCTTTGAGCAACGCCACTTCGCCGCTGGTGATTTGCTGAATCAGCGAGTCGTCCTGCGGTTCGGCCTCAGGTTTGCCTAATTGCCGGCGATCGATCGCCCCTTCTTTCAGCCATTGGCTGCCGATACCTGCGTAGGTGGTGATCAACCGCACCGGCACATGATCGACGTGGAAACGCGGGCACATGGCTTTGTCCAGAACCCGCAAACGCAGGCCGATACGCTGGGCGCCCAAGAGGCAGGCGAAGGCGCTGACCAGCCAGGAAACGTCGGCAATAAAGCCTTCGTAGCCCTCAAGGTCGCTGAACCCTGAGGCTAAACCGTGGAGATGGGGTTCGGCGTCATCACTGGCCATTTCAAAAGACAGCGACTCGGCCAGCGGCTCGTTCAGGGACAACAACAAACGACCGAAATCGGCAATGTGCGCCGGGAGTTGGCGCTGCCAGAGGGCCAGGTTCACGCCATCGTCCAGAATCCCGGTCAGCGCTTTTGGCGTATCACCTTGAACCTGGCGAATGACTGGCCGCAGCTTCAGACTGGGCGCCAACATCAGGCAGCCACCTCTTCGTGCCAAGGACCAAACGGATCGGGCAGTAGCTGCCAGCCCTCGACACCCAAGGCCATCTCAGCATCCGTCAGCAGGCAGCTATCGAGCTCGGTGGTGAGTTGCGCAAAATCGATATTCTGCCCAATAAACACCAGTTCCTGGCGGCAATCGCCGGTGGCGGCCGTCCAGTTCTCCATGATCCCGGCGGTGCTTTCTTCGTCTTGCGGCCACTGGTTTTTCGGCACGAAACGCCACCAGCGTCCGGCAAAACCGTGACGCATCAAGCCGCCGGCCTGGGACCAGCTACCAGCGTCCCGGTGTTTGCTGGCCAACCAGAAAAAGCCTTTGGAACGCAGCAATTTTCCGTTCACCCACGGGCGGTCGATGAAGCTGAAGAAGCGTTGCGGATGAAATGGTCGCCGCGCCCGATAGGCCGTGGAGGCGATACCGTATTCCTCGGTTTCCGGCACGTGTTCTCCGCGCAATTCCTGCAACCATCCCGGTGCCTGAGCGGCCTTTTCGAAGTCGAAGCGCCCGGTGTTGAGAATCTTCTTGAGCGGTACTTCGCCCATGACCATCGGAATGATTTCGGCCTGGGAATTGAGCCGGTCAAGGATCGCGATCAACTCTTGGCGCTCGCTACTGCTGATCAAATCGATCTTGCTGATCAGGATCACGTCGGCGAATTCGATCTGCTCGATCAACAGGTCGGTGATTGAGCGTTCGTCTTCCTCGCCCAGGGTTTCGCCACGGGACGCGAGGCTTTCGGCAGCCTGATAGTCGGGCAGGAAATTCATGCCGTCGACCACGGTGACCATGGTGTCGAGCCGTGCGATGTCCGCCAGGCTCTGCCCTTCTTCATCGCGAAACGTGAAGGTTTCCGCCACGGGCAGCGGCTCTGAAATCCCCGTGGACTCGATCAGCAGATAATCGAAACGACCGTCCTTGGCGAGTTTGCTGACTTCTTCGAGCAAGTCTTCTCGCAATGTGCAGCAGATGCAGCCGTTACTCATTTCCACGAGTTTTTCTTCGGCACGGTTCAGGCTGACATCGCGCTGAACTTCGCTGCCATCAATGTTGATCTCACTCATGTCATTGACGATCACCGCGACCCGCAAATTTTCGCGATTACGTAGTACGTAATTAAGAAGTGTACTTTTTCCGGCGCCGAGAAAGCCCGACAGGACGGTCACGGGGAGACGATTGGGCATCAGGTATTCCTCATCAGGATGTGGCCGGTCAAATCGCCCGTTGATGGCGTTCGCGCAGCTCTTCACGTTCTTTGGCTTCAATACACAGAGTGGCGGTGGGCCGCAGCAGCAGACGCTTGAGACCGATCGGCTCGCCGGTTTCGCGACACCAGCCGTACTCGCCGCGAGCCAGCTGTTCGAGGGCTTCGTCGATCTTGTCCAGGAGCTTCTTTTCCCGTTCCAGCAGGCGCAGCTGCCACTGGCGCTGTTCTTCGGCGCTGCCGATATCGGCGGGATCGCTGTGGGGTTCCTGCTCACGCAACGCGTCGAACTCACCGCTAATGCGCTCCTGCAGCTCGCTGCGCTGAGTCAGCAACAGGTCGCGAAAGAAGCCTTGCTGGGCGTCGTTCATGTAATCGGCGGCGGGTTGAGCGAGGAGTTCTTGTTCAGTCATGGCGGCGGATCATCAGAGCGGGTGTATTTTTATGTTATAGTATAACAATACAAATAAGCCACTCCCCTCTTGCTCGCTGCGACAAAGGGCACGATGCTTTAGCCCATTCGCCCCCTTGAGAAATGCCATGGGAAACGCCCTTAAATTCTCGCTGTTGAGCCTTTCGTTGCTGATCGCGGTCGATGCCTGGGGACAAGTTCCGAGCCTGGCCAACTGCACCCGTAGCGCCAATCTGCTGGCCTGCGTGGATGCCGACGGCAATGCCTACAGTGTTAACACCGTCGGTAGCACGATCTATCTGCGCGGCTTCGAAGTGGCCAGCAAACGCCAGTGGGCGCAAACCAATAGTCGCTACGGGCAATTGACGTTCTTTACTGGCATCGCATCCGATGGCGAAGCCTGGGTCGGCTACAACCGCCGGGTTGGCTGGACAACCATCAATCGGTTTTCCAGCTCCGGCGGCGGCAGCGGCAAGTTCACGTGTAGCCGGATGACCGGCTGCTGAGATACAAGCGAATTGCCCTGTCGTAAAAAGGTAAAAAGACGCCCCGAGTCAAAAGCCACCGGGTATCGACTATGGGAAGAGGCGCATGGCTATTCTTCTTTCCATATACTAAATAGATCAACCGCCATATATGCACCATCCGACCAAAAATTAATTTCAAGTCGTGAAATATAACCCTCTTCTTCACCTCGCTCATATCTAACGAAATGGGCCTCATCGGTTTTCAGCGGCAGTTCATTGATAAGCTGTCCACCCTGATCAAAACATTTACATACATATCTATGAGCGTTATATCCATGAAAAGCAAACTCAAAGCCTTTGATACGGGGATACCTGAACGTTACAATTAAATCCCCAGGTCCAAAATGACTATGATTATCTGATAAGAGACCTTTTTCGTTAAACCCTTCTTCGAATCGAACCATTCCAATACTCATCCCCAGCGAGTTGCTTGGGGAGGTAGTGACAAATGTCATATGAGGAGTGACTAGCATTTCCCCCGGTTCATATCTCTTATCCTCTAGCGCGTCGAAATCCTCAACATATTTAATAGAACGCATAATCACACCTCATCACTCAATAAATTTAAATTGTTTTACCCTTGCTAGTTAAAGTGATGACTGACACATCGTCTACTGTCAGTTCTTATAGGTAACCTATGAAAACAAAGACTTTCTGGCTATATAAGATCTGTTTGTTATTCTTGACTGACATTTAAATAAGCGAACTTTAATTCTGGCTCACGTCGATAGCTGCTTCTGTTCATTCAGCCAAGCCAAATAGCTATTAACCGGAGGATTCTTCTGAAAATAGCGCTGCAAACCTTCAAACAAACCATCCGCCACGGCTTGCTGATGGCGGGCAGTCACCAGTCGCTGGCTGTCGCGGGCGTTCGAGATGAAGCCGGTTTCCACCAGAATCGACGGCACATCCGGCGACTTCAATACAGCGAATCCCGCTTGTTCCACGCGCTTCTGATGCAGCGTGGTGATGCCCGCCAGGCTGCCGAGCACCGTGCTGCCCAGCTGCAAACTGGCGGCGATGGTGGCGTTCATCGACATGTCGAGAATTACCCCGGCGAGCATCGGATCCTTGTCCTTGAGATTGAGCAGGCTAGTTGCGCCTAGCAGGTCTGCACCGTTCTCACGTTGCGCCATGAAGCGCGCCGTGGCCGAGGTCGCGCCGCCTTCGGACAAACAGTACACCGACGCACCTGAAGCGGTCAGACGCGGCGCCGCGTCCGCATGGACCGAGATGAACATGTCGGCCTTGTGCTTGCGGGCAATCTCCACGCGCTTGCGCAGCGGGACGAAGAAGTCGTCGTTGCGCACCAGTTTCACGTCGAAGCCCTTCTCGCGCTTCAGTCGCTTGGCCAGCAGCTGAGCGATCGACAGCACCACGTCTTTTTCCCGCTCACCTTTGGCACCGACCGCGCCCGGGTCTTTGCCGCCGTGACCAGGGTCAACCACCACGATGATGTCGCGCTTGGGGTGGGCCTTGTCGGTGACAGGTTCAGTTTTTTCCGAAGGCACCGCCGCGATCTGTAGCGGCGCAGCGGTCTTCAGATCGAGCACCAATCGATGCCCCTGCCCGTCCTGGGGCGGCAGCAGGAAACTGTTGAGCTGCACCGGGCTGCTGAGGTCGAGGACGATCCGCGTATCGCCCTGGCCGAAATGTCCGGAGCGAATTGCGCGAATCACCGTGTTGCTGAGTGCCAACTGACTGAAGTCGCCACTGAGATTGGCGCCACTCAGGTCGATGATCAGCCGTTCAGGAGCGCTCAAGGAAAACGTCTTGTATTGCACCGGCCCGCTCAGATCGAACACCAGTCGCAGCTTGTCGTCAGAACGCCACAGTCGTGCATTGCGAATTTGCGTGGCCGACGCACCAAAGGGTAACGCGAAGGCCGCGCTGGCCAGAATCAGGTTGAGCAAGTGACGTCTGTGCATGATGAAAGCTCGTTCACGAAAAAGGCATCGTCGATTTGATTGTTATAATATAACATGCCAAATCAACTCCCACGATGGACCTGCTCATGAATGCGCTGACTCTGCCGGATATCGCCGCGCAGGCCTCACGCCAAGCCCTGCCACTCGATTGGGTGGGCATGTGCGGCATTGCTCTTCCTGTTTTATTCGATGGCCAGCGACTGAGCGCAAAAGCCGACGCTGGCGTTAGTCTCGACGATGGAGAGGCGCGCGGCATACACATGTCGCGGCTGTATCTAGCGTTGGAAATGCTTGAGCAGGAAAATCTTTCACCCGCGTTATTGCGGCGAGTCTTGCAGAGTTTTCTTCAGAGCCATGAAGGACTTTCCCACAACGCTTATCTAAAAATTCATACCGATCTATTGCTCAAAAGACCCGCGCTCATCAGTCCGCTAGCCGGTTGGAAAACCTATCCGGTGAGCATCGAAGCCAGTTTGAAAAACGCGATGTTCCACGTGGAACTAAAAATCGACGTTCCTTATTCCTCAACCTGCCCGTGCTCAGCAGCGCTTTCGCGGCAGTTGATTCAGCAGCAATTCGTTGATGATTTTGCCAACAAGTCGCTGCAACACGCCGACGTTCTGGCTTGGCTCGGTTCCACGAAAGGCATCGTCGCCACGCCGCATAGCCAACGCAGCAATGCGCAATTGCAGCTGCGTCTGGACGACTATCTGGGTGACCTGCCGCTGATTGCCGCGATCAACGATGCGGAAGCAGCCCTCGGCACCGCCGTGCAAACCGCCGTGAAACGCGCCGACGAACAAGCTTTCGCCCTCGCCAACGGTCAGAACCTGATGTTCTGCGAAGACGCCGCCCGACGCTTGAACCTGACCCTGAAACGCTCCCCGGGCATCAACGCTTTTCACGTACGAGTCGTTCACGCTGAAAGTCTTCACGCCCACGATGCTGTCGCCGAAAGTCGCTGGAATTGGGAGGCCGCATGATCCAATGCCAAGCCTTGCGCTGGGGCGCTCCCGGTCAACCGCTCACTCCGTCGGTGGATTTCCAGTTACTCAAAGGAAGCCTGACCGCTGTCATTGGTGCCAACGGCTCGGGTAAAAGCAGCCTCCTGAAAGTCATCGCCGGTCTACAAAAGCCACTGACCGGAAAAGTCATCATTGATGTTCCACGCAAAGGCGGCCTTTCGTTTCTGCCACAGCAACAACACCTGGACCGGCAATTCCCCATCAGTCTGCAAGAGTTGGTGGCCGCAGGTTTCTGGGGCAGCAAACAAGCTCCAGAGATTCGCAGCCAACGCCTCAAGTCTGCGCTGGAAGACTGGTGCCTGACCGGCATGGAGCATCGCCCATTGATGGCCCTCTCCGGGGGCGAATTGCAGCGTGCCCTACTCGCCCGGTTGAGTCTCGCCGAAGCTCCCTTGTTGTTGCTCGACGAACCCCACGCCGCGCTCGACGAACTCGGCCAGGCGCTGCTCTGGAAACACATCCACGCCTGGCATGCCGAAGGTCGAACCCTGGTCGTGGTGTGTCATGACCTGGCCGCCGTGCGCCAACACATCCCACAAACCCTATTGATCAAAAGCAGCGGCTGCGTCCTCGGCCCCAGCACCGATCTGATTCGCCAACAACCCCAGACGCAGGTGGCTTGATGATCGCTGCCGCTCAGCTTTGGCAACCGTTCCACGAATTCGTGTTCATGCGCCGAGCGTTGCTTGGTGGTCTCGTTCTGGCGTGCAGCACCGCTCCGCTTGGGGTTTTTTTGATCCTGCGGCGCATGAGTTTGATCGGCGACGCGGTGGCTCACGGTATCTTGCCGGGTGCCGCATTGGGCTTCTGGTTCGCCGGTTTGAGTTTGCCCGCGTTGACCATCGGCGGCCTCGGTGCCGGCCTGAGCATGGCTGGACTGGCCGCGTGGATCACCCGCCGCACCGGCCTGCGGGAAGACGCGAGCCTGGCCGCGATCTACCCGATATCGCTGGCCAGCGGCGTGTTGATCCTCGGTATCGCCGGCAAGCGGCTGGACCTGTTGCACCTTCTGTTTGGCTCCGCACTGGCGGTCGACGGGCCGACTTTGACCGGCATGATTTGGGTTTCGGGCTTCAGCCTGATCGCCATGGCCCTCATCTACAAACCCCTGTTGCTGGATACCCTCGACCCGCTCTTTCTGCAAACCGTTAGCCGCCTCGGGCCTCTGGCTCACGGGGTATTTCTGACGTTGGTGGTGCTGAACCTGGTGATCGGTTTCCAGGCAATCGGCGCGTTGATGGTGGTCGGTTTGATGATGTTGCCGGCCGCGGCTTCTCGCTTCTGGAGTCGTCGCTTGCCGGTACTGATCGCCATCGCCGCACTGCTCGGCTGTCTCTCGGTCTGGTTCGGATTATTGCTGTCGTTTTACTACTCACTGCCTAGCGGCCCGGCGATCGTGCTGGTGGCTGGCGCTTTGTATCTGCTGTCCGTGGTGTTCGGTCCGGTGCACGGTTTGCTGCGCCGCCCGCCTTTGCTCACATCCCAATGAGGTGTTACCCGATGCGCGCTTTACTCGTGCTGTTCAGTTTGATGCTGTCGATGTCGGCGTCCGCCGCGGAAAAACTCCAGGTAGTCACCAGCTTCAGCATCCTCGCCGACATGACCCATCAGGTTGGCGGCGACCATATTCAGATCACCAACATGGTCGGGCCAGACGCCGATGCCCATACCTACGAGCCGACTCCAGACGATGCCAAGGCATTGCTCAAGGCCAGACTGATCATCAAGAACGGGCTAGGTTTCGAGCCATGGCTGGACCGTCTGGTGACCAGCACCGAGACCAAAGCTGCGGTCATCAGCGCCAGCCACGGAGTCATTCCACGCTCGCTGGATGAAGACGGCGAAACCATTCCCGATCCACACGCCTGGCACAACCTGGCAAACAGCGAGCTGTACATCAGCAACATCACCAAAGCACTGATCGCCGCCGACCCAGCCAACAAAGCCGACTACGAACACAACAGCCAGGCCTACCTGAAAAAGATCTACGCCTTGCTCGCCGAGGCCAAAGCCAAGCTCGGTTCGCTGCCACCGGGTAACCGCAAAATCGTGACCTCCCATGACGCCTTCGGCTACCTCGGTCAGGCTTACGGCATCGACTTCATGGCGCCACAAGGTCTGTCCACCGAACGTGAACCCTCGGCCGCCGAAGTCGCTGCGCTGATCACCCAGATCCGTCAGGCCAAGGTCAAAGCGGTGTTCATGGAAAACATCAAGGACGCACGCCTGCTCAAGCAAGTCGCCGATGAAAGCGGCGCACATATTGGTGGCACGCTGTACTCCGATGCCCTTGCGGCGACCGGCCCGGCCAGCACGTTCGCCGGGTTGTTCGAATACAACCTCAACACCTTGTATGAGGCGTTGAGCAAGCCATGATCCGCAAGAATCCTTCCGGCGATCTGCCGTTGATTGCGGAGTCCGCGTATGTGGATAAAACCGCCATCATCTGCGGCAAAGTGGTGATTGGCGAGAACGTGTTCGTCGGTCCGTACGCGGTGATTCGCGCCGATGAAGTGGACGACTCGGGAGAGATGGAAGCGATCACCATCGGCGCCAATTCGAACATTCAGGACGGCGTGGTGATCCACTCCAAGTCCGGCGCGGCGGTGACCATCGGCGAGTTCAGCTCCATCGCCCACCGTTCCATCGTGCATGGCCCCTGCACCGTCGGTAACCGCGTTTTCATAGGGTTCAACAGCGTGCTGTTCAACTGCGAAGTGGGCGACGGTTGCGTGGTGCGACACAACTCGGTGGTCGACGGTCGTGATTTGCCTGAAGACTTCTATGTGCCCTCCACCACGCGCATAGGTCCCAATACTGACCTGTCGCAGTTCCCACCGGTGAGCGTCAGCGCTTCGGAGTTTTCCGAAGACGTGGCCCGCACCAACGTCGATCTGGTGCGCGGCTACAAAGCTCTGCAGAACGAGTTCTGACCATGAGCAGCGTGCTGATTCGCAATGCCCGGCTGGTCAATGAAGGTCGTGAGTTCGACGGTGATTTGCTGGTAAGCCACGGTCGCATCGTCAAGATCGCCAGCAGCATTGAAGGTGAAACAGCCGCCGTGGAAATCGACGCCAACGGTCAATGGCTACTGCCGGGCATGATCGATGACCAGGTGCATTTCCGCGATCCCGGAGCGCCGGACAAGGGCAGCTTCCATACTGAATCCCGAGCGGCGGTGGCCGGCGGCATCACCAGTTTCATGGACATGCCCAACACCTCCCCGGCCACCTTGACCCTCGCAGCGCTGGCCGACAAGAAGCGTCGGGCGGCGACCAGCTCGGTGGCCAATTACGGTTTTCATTTCGGCGTGAGCAATGACAATCTCGATACCGTCGCTGCGCTCAATCCTTGCGAGGTGGCCGGGGTCAAAGTGTTCATGGGCGCCTCCACCGGCAACATGCTGGTGGACGATCCACGGATTCTCGAGCGGCTCTTCGCCGAGGTGCCGACCATTTTGTTGGCCCACTGCGAACACACGCCCAGCATCGAGGCCAATGCCGCGAACCTGCGAGAACTGTTCGGCGAGCACCTTCCGCCCGCCGCTCACCCGCTGATCCGCAATGCCGAAGCGTGCTTTCGCTCCTCCTCAATGGCCGTTGATCTGGCCAGACAACACGGCACCCGACTTCACGTTTTACACTTGACCACCGCCCGTGAGTTGGCACTGTTCGAAGACCAGCCACTGGCCCAGAAGCGCATCACCGCCGAAGTCTGCCTGCATCACTTGCTGTTCGATGATCGCGACTACCCAAGCCTTGGCAACCTGATCAAGTGCAACCCGGCGATCAAGACTCAGGCCGACCGCGATGCTTTGCGCAAAGCATTGTTGAGCAATCGACTGGATGTGATCGGCAGCGATCACGCGCCTCACACCTGGGCTGAAAAACAGCGGCCCTACAGCCAGGCGCCGTCCGGGTTGCCGTTGGTGCAACACGCCCTGCCCGCGTTGCTGGAGCTGGTGTCCGATGAGATATTGCCGATCACCACCCTCGTGGCCAAGACCAGTCACCGGGTCGCCGATCTGTTTGCCATCCCCGACCGCGGCTACCTGCGCGAAGGCTATTGGGCAGATCTGGTGTTGATCAAACCTGAGCCCGATGGCCTTGCCGTTTCCCGGCAACCGATCCTCTCTCAATGCGGCTGGACGCCCTTCACCCACCATCGCTTTCGCCACAGCGTCAGTACTACGGTCGTGTCGGGGCAAATTGCCTGGCACGACAAACGTCTTAATGACAACTGCCAGGGTTTACCCCTGCGGTTTATGCGCTAGCGCTCGTTGTCGAAAACATTCGAGAACATCGATCATGATCCACATCACCCTGCCCGATGGTTCGTTGCGTGAGTACGATCAGCCGCTGACTGTGTATGAAGTCGCTGCAACTATTAGTCTCGGGTTGGCCAACGCGGCGGTGGCCGGTCGGGTCGACGGCGTGTTGGTGGACTGTGGATTCCTGATCGAGGGCGACGCCCGAGTCAGTATCGTCACACCTCAGGAGCCCGATGGCCTGGAGATCCTTCGCCGTTCCTGCGCGCTGATGTTGGCCATGGCCGTGAAGCAGCTCCATCCGCATGCACAGTTGCGGGCCGGATCATCGCTGGGTGATGGTTTCTTTTATGAGTTTGCTTTCCAGCGCTCCTTAACTCTGGCCGAGCTGCCCCTGATTGAAGCGCGCATGCATGCACTGGCGGCGACCAACCATTCGATCCGCCCAACTGAACGGTTATCGCTGTATCGCTTGGGGGATTTTGAAAGTTTCGCTGCAGGCCCGCATGTTCCCACCACCAAGGTGTTACAGGCCTTCGCTCTGGACCATATCAGCGGCACGTCGCAGCAACGGATCTACGGCACGTGCTGGTCCAGCCAACAGGAGCTGGACAACTGGCGAGCACCGCCGCAGGTGATGGTCGTGAACATCGATGAGCGTCAGACCGCTTATGCACACTCGGTGACCGAGACGCTGCGCCGCCGCGGACTGCGGGCCAACTCGGACCTGCGTAACGAAAAAATCAGCCACAAGATTCGCCAGCACAGCCAGAAAGTGCCGTATCTGTTGGTGGTGGGAGAGAAGGAAAAGGAAGGCGGGTTTGTCAGTATTCGCAGCAGCAGCGGAGAGGATTTCGGGGAGAAAGGGATTGAAGCGGTGTGTGAATTGTTGAATTCAAGGTGACTAAACGGACGCCTTCGCGGGCGAGTCTCGCCCCTACAGGGTATCAATGTCGTTTCGTGATCGTGCGAACGACACAAATCCTGTAGGAGCGAGCCTCGCCCGCGAAGCTTTTAAGCTCTGGGTTTAACAGTCCCGCAATCCTGTCCCAGCCATACAGCGCGAGTATCGAGGCTACCCTTCTGCTGAATGCCGGTGGCGTTGAAAGTGCCATTGACCTTGGTCGTGAACTCACGATCGCTGAGGAATGTGGCGACCCCCGCACCTTGCGCTTTCGGACAGCTGAAACGGAATTTCCATTGGTTGCCGGTACGTTCGGTGATTTGCTGCTTGCAGCCCGATTGTGGGTCCGTCAGTGGAATGTTGTCAGTCTTCACCTGTTCAGGCGTCAGGCACGCCCGAATCCCTTTACCACCCATGGTAATGCCCTGCTTCTCCAGCTGCGCGCGCTGTTCAGGGGTCATCTGACTCTGTATCTGGCCGAGGATCAGTTGCAGGTCGGGCAGGTTCTGGTCATCGACCTTCATGTTGCTTGAAGTCATTTCCCACAACCCCGGTTGCAGCATCTGCGCCTGAGCGGCTACAGGAAGCGCCAAACCAAACGCAATGGCCAAACCCAGCAGACGAACGTTCATCGAGTAACTCCTGATCATTAGTGGCCGTTAGACGTCAGCCATGGGCTTCGGTTCATGGGCCAATTAAATAGCGACATTCTGCACGGATCATGGTCTTTTAAGCATTGAATCTTCAGGAGCAAGGCTGCCCCATGGATTATTTTGGACCGCATGTTTTCGGTTATCTGATCGCTCTGCTGCACACGCTGGGTTCGATTGCCGCCATCCATGCCGTATTGACCGTTCGGACCGCTCAAGGCTCGATCGCCTGGGCTCTGTCCCTGCTGTTCATTCCCTACCTCACGCTAATCCCTTATCTGGTCTTCGGCCGCAGCACGTTCGATGGCTATATCAAGGCCCGTCGACAAGCCAACGAGGAAATGCGCAAAGCAATCTCCGAGTTGAACTGGCGCCCCTGGGTTGAAGAGGCTCTGGCTGCTCGCGCCTCCAGCGCCTACGCGTCTTTGAGGGCCATGCCGAAACTGGGACGCATGCCGTGTCTGGCGAATAATGAAGTGCACTTGCTGATCGACGGCCAAGCTACCTTCGATGCGATTTTCGACGCCATCAGCAACGCCCGGCAAGCGGTGCTGATTCAGTTCTTCATCATCCACGATGACCGCCTCGGACAACGCTTGCATACCTTACTGACCAAGAAAGCTGCCGAAGGCGTGGCGATTTACTTGCTCTACGACCGCATCGGCAGCCACTCCCTGCCCCACGGTTATGTGCAACCCTTGCGCGATGCCGGTATCGAGGTCAAAGTTTTCGCCACTCGCAGCGGCTGGCTCAACCGCTTTCAGGTCAACTTCCGCAACCACCGCAAGATCGTCGTGGTCGACGGGATTGTCGGTTTTGTCGGCGGGCTCAACGTCGGCGACGAATACATGGGTGAAAAACCACCCCTGGCGCCATGGCGCGACACCCACGTGCAAGTGCGCGGGCCGGTGGTGGCCTGCATGCAGGAATCCTTCGCCGAAGACTGGTTCTGGGCGGCACGTTCGCTGCCGCCACTGATCCTGCCGGAGGTTTATCCGGATGACGGCGTACTCTGCCAATTGCTGGCCACCGGACCGGCGGATTCCTACGAAACCTGTTCGCTGTTCTTCGTCGAAGCCATCCATGCGGCGACGGAGCGGGTGTGGATCACCAGCCCTTACTTCATCCCCGACGAAGCGGTGTTCGCCGCGTTGCGACTGGCTGTGTTGCGCGGAGTGGATGTACGGATTTTATTGCCGTCGCGGCCGGATCACCGGATCGTCTACGCCGCTTCCAGCCTTTACGCCTTCGAAGCGGTACATGCTGGCGTGCGCGTGTTCCGTTACCAGCCGGGGTTCATGCATCAGAAAGTAGTGTTGATCGACAGCGAAATCAGCGCCATTGGCAGCGCCAACCTGGACAACCGTTCGTTCCGGCTGAATTTCGAAGTGATGTTGCTAACCGTCGACAGCGCGTTTGCCGCGCAAGTGGAACAGATGCTCAACGATGACTTCGCCCAGGCTCACGAAATCGCCAAAGAAGAAAGCCGGGAGACCCACCGCCTGCAACAGATCGGCATGCGGATCGCCCGGCTGATTTCACCGATTCTTTAAGGGTTGTAAATGTCGTCGCGGGTCCAGGGCAATTCATGACTGCCATCGGGATGGGCTTTTACCGCGAGGATTTGATGCAGGTTTATCCAGCCTCTGGCGAAGGCATAAGCGCACCCTGCCAGGTACAACCGCCAGATCCGTAGAGCTTGATCCGGCACCAGTTTGCCGGCAGCTTCCAGATTGTCTTCCAGGCGTTCGCTCCAGTGGTCCAGGGTACGTGCGTAATGCAGGCGCAGGCTCTCGACATCGACGATCTCCAGCCCCGCTTCGCTGATCTCGGCCGAGATCATCGCCAGGTGGGGCAGCTCGCCGTTGGGGAACACGTACTTCTCAATGAAATCACCAGCGCCGCGCCCAACCGGGCGACCGTCGGTGTGCTTGGCGGTGATCCCGTGGTTCATCACCAGCCCGCCCTCTTTCACCGCACCGAACAGGATTTTGCAGTACTCGGCCAGGTTGGCGTGGCCGACGTGTTCGAACATGCCGACGCTGACCACCTTGTCGAAGCGCCCGTCCTGAGGCAAATCGCGGTAGTCGAGCAGTTGCAGTTCGATCTGATCCTCCAGGCCCTCGGCTTTCACCCGTTCACGGGCCAGCGCCAATTGCTCCTTACTGAGCGTGATCCCGAACACCTTGGCGCCGAACTCACGAGCCGCATACCGCGCCAACCCGCCCCAGCCGCAACCGACATCCAGCAGATACTCGCCTGGTTGCAACCGCAGCTTGCGGCACAAGTGGCGAAACTTGGCCTGCTGGGCTTGCTCCAGAGTTTCACTACCGGTCTCGAAATAGGCGCAGGAATACGCCATGTCGCTGTCGAGCCACAGTTGGTAAAACGCGTTGGAGAGGTCGTAGTGGTAGGAAATGGCTTTGGCGTCGGTTTCTTTGTCATGAACCGTGCGCACCGGTTGCGCATCTTCGTCTTCGTTGACCAGCGCCTGACTCCACTCATCGCAGACACGAATCACGTCGCTGATGGAACCTTCCAACTCCAGCTTGCCTTCGACGAACGCCGCCCCCAACGCGTCGAGGCTGGGATGGGTGAACTGGGTAACCATGTGTGGGTCCTTGACCACAATGGTGACGCTGGGCGTCGGCCCCAGATTGAACTCATGGCCGTCCCAGAGTCGCAAGCGAAGCGGTAACTGCAGATTCTGTAAGGCCGGTGGAAGTTGCGCGAGCATGAAAAGTCCCCCTTGTTTCAGACGTCAAATCTGAGGGTAGACCATCCTTGAAAAATAGCAGGCTATCGAATTAATAGCCTTTTTCTATTCCCGGTGTTGCCTGCAACACTGAAACCCATCCAACGGGCGATCGTTGAAAATGACCGCCTTACCCTAGATGACTACAAATCCGGCACACAGTTCTGAAAAGTTGTAGACGCTCACACCTCATCCTTAAGCTTGAGTAGGGGTTCCTGAAAGCGTAGCAAACGTCCGGCATTACCGAGTACTAATAACGTGCTCAAGTTATGCAACAGGGCGGCAATCATCGCCCCTGCCGCGCCGAGCCAGCCGAATGCGGCGAACGCGACGATGGCCAGGGTCCAGCCCAAACCGATGATCACGTTGACCTGCAAGGTGTGCCGACATTGGCGACTCAAGCGCACACAGGTTCCGAGCCGGCGCAGGTCGCTGCCGATCAATACGATATCAGCGGAGGCCAGCGCGATGTCCGCACCGCCCGCGCCCATGGCCACGCCGACCACACCGGCCTTGAGCGCCAAGGAATCGTTGATACCGTCTCCCACCACCATTGGCCGGAACCCGCTGCCGATTTCTTTCAGTACACGGTTGAGTTTGTCCTCGGGCAAGGCCTGGGCTTCAACATCGCTGATGCCCACATCCCGGGCCAGCGTGTGCGCAACGCTCTGCCGATCCCCGGTGAGCAACAGCTGTCGCCCCAAACCCAGTTCACGCAATTCGCTCAAGGCAAACCGCGCCTCGGGTTTGACACTGTCGGCGAGCAACAACCAGGCGAGAAACTCACCGTTGAGTGCCAGCCCGGCAATCGGGCCGTCGTGTTCGGGCACCGCTGATGTGGCGATGCCCAATTGCGCGAACAACTCCGGACGACCGAGGGCCGCTTCGCCCTGTTCGGTCATCGCCACTACCCCCAGTCCCTGACGCTCGTGAATGTCGGAGAGCAACAGAAAGTGTTCCTGAGTGACCAACCCGGCCAAGGCGCGGCTGACCGGGTGGCTGCTGGCGGAACCGAGGCTGGCGGCGAGTTTCAGTACGTGACTGCGATCCTCCAGCGGACTGTCGATGGATTGCAGGCGCAAGGTGCCGAATGTCAGGGTTCCGGTCTTGTCGACCACCAACGACGTCAGGTCAGCCAACTCTTCGAGGAACGCCGAGCTGCGAATCAGAATCCCGTGCCGAGCCGCCACCGCCACCCCGGCGATGGCCGTGGCCGGTGCCGACAACACCAGCGCGCAAGGACAAGCCGCCACCAACACCGCGAGCATCGCTTGCGCATCGTTGGTAATGAACCAGGTCACCGCGGCCAGCAGCAACACCAGCACCATGTAGCTGCCGGCATAGCGTTCGAGCAATCGCGTGATCGGCGGCTTGGAACGCTCCGCGTTTTGCATCAGTGCGATGACTTTACCCAGCGTCGATTCGTGACCGGTGCGGGTCACTTCAATGCGCAGCAGGCCATCAAGATTAATCGCCCCGCCGAACACCGACATGCCCACATCGGCCTCCATTGGCACCGACTCACCGGTGATCGACGCGGTGTCGAGGCTTGCCTGCCCGGACAACACTCGGCCATCCGCTGGAACTCGATCACCGGCACGCACCTCCACGAGGTCACCGGCCTTGAGGGTGCCGTTGTCGACTTCAAGGACGGAACCGTCAGCCTGAATCTTGCGCGCATGGCTGCGAGTCAGTTTGCCGAGGGCATGAATCGCTTCCTGGGAACCGATTACGCTGCGCTCTTCCAGCACGTGACCGAAGATCATGATGATTGGCAGCAACGCCGCAGTGAGCAGATCGCCGGTGGCCCAGGCGCCGAGCATGGCCAGGGCAATCAACTGATCGGTGATCCCGTGCAGGCTCGGATAACGCAGGCTGTACCACGCCGAACGCATGACCGGCACGGCCACCAGCAACGAGGCAAAACCCAGCAGCAATTGGCTGACACCGGTCTGCTCCGGCGACAACCAGCGCCAGCTCAACCCAAGCGCAAGCAACCCCAGTGCAAGCATGGCCAGGGTCAACTGGCGCGCGGCGCTACGTTGTTCAGCCGAGGACAACATGCTCGGCGCGGCGGCGGTTTGGGCAGTCATTGCGCAGCTCCCTGAATGATCAGGCGGGAATCGTCTTTCGGATCAACCGTGGTCACCGAGCCGGCCTGCCCGAGAATCTTCGGCATCCGTTCACGGTAAATACGCAGCAGCATCTGCGGGTCAGTGCCCTGCTGTTGCGCCTTGGCCAAACTCAGCACCGTGGCGGTGTCGGCAGAGGCTTTGGCCAGGCGTTCGCTGGCTTGAGCGTGAGCCACTTGCAGCGTGCGGTCGGCTTGTTCGTTGGCGGACTGCGTCAGCTTCTCGGCTTCAGTGCGTGCGTTGGCCACGGCTTTGTCGGCCTGCTGACTGGCGGTTAACACTGCGTTGAACGCGTTCACCGCCGGGCCGGGCAAACTCGATTGCACATCGACCCGTGCCACTTCGATGCCCAACCCTTGCCCGGTCGCCGTCAGTTCGGCCAAGCGCTGATTGATGCCCCGCACCTGATCGCCGCGTAGACGTTCGCGGCGCTCAGCGGCCTGATTGTCGGCGCCGATCAGTTCCGGTCGAGCCACCAGAATAGTGTCGAGATCTCGCGCGGCGGTGAGCGCCACGGCGCTGCGGGTCACCAGCCGATCCAGTGCCGGCAGCACATGTTCACCTTGGAGAACGAAGGCATACGGTTCGGTGACTTTATAGAACACCCGCACATCCAGTTGCACCACGCCTGCATCACCGGTCAGCAGGTAACCGGAGCCGGCAAGCGCATCGCTGAGGGGCGTGGCGAAACTCGCCACTCGATCCGCCTGCAATGCGGCATCCGTGCGCAGCAGATTTTCCACACGGCGCTCGATCACCCGATCCGCCGCCGGCAACAGGATGACCTGCTCAAACGGGCGCGGCCACGCCAACAGCAAACCGGCATTTTGAATGCGATCCAGGGCGCCGAAGTGCAGCACCACGGCACGATTTTGCGGGTCGATTTGCCGCACATTGGAGAATGCCCACGCCAAAGCAGCCAGCACAGTCACGGCGTACAGCGCCAAAAAAGCCAAGCGCCCAGCCTGAATCCAAGGGCTGCTCAACTCATGTGTTCCACGTGGAACTAAACTCATGGCTGCGACCCGGATTTGTTATCGAGCGTCGGCGGACCGTCAACCAACACCCGAAACAGCGCGGAATCGGTACGTAAGATCAGTTTGGTGCCTGGCGTGACGATGGTGCCCAAAGTGTCGAGAGAGCGCAGCAAATTGTAGAGCTGCGGTGAACCGGCGTAGGCCCGGCCGTAAATCTGCGCGGCTTCGACGCGGGATTGAGCTTCGATGTCCGCCGCTTTCACCGTCGCATCAGCTTGCACGATTCGCGCGTCACGCTCGGCGGCTGAGCGAATTTGCGCCGCTTCGCGTTTGCCGATGGCCGTGCGTTCAGTGGCGATTGTTTCACGCTCGGCGCGCATACGATCGACCGTCGCGGTGAGTGTCACCGACGGCAACGTCAAACGCTCGATGCCGACTTGCAGCACGCGCACGCCATAGGTGGTGAGCAACTGTTGGTCGATCTGCTGACGCAACTGCGCTTCAAAATCGGCGATGCGCACCTGGTTGGCATCGGTGTTTACCAGATTGGCCAGATCGAAACTGCTGGCGGTGGTTTCCAGCGCCGAGCCGACAAAAGTGCGAATCTGTCGCGCGGCTTCGTCCGGCTGGTTCTGCACGGCGCGCATAAAGCGTTGCACGTTGTCCGGATCACCCTGCACCTGCCAGGCTACGTAGGCTTGCACGATGATGCGTAAACCATCGCGCGTGCCCACATCCTGCAAACCGCTGGAGGTGGTGCGCAGCCGCAGATCCACCGGAATCGCCGCCTCGAACGGCGCCGGCCAGCGCCAGCCAAGACCCGGTTCCAGCAACACCCGCGATGGATTGCCGAAACGAGTGATGACCGTGGCCTCGCCCGAACGCACTTGCACGAGGCTCGCCGCCGCAATGGCAAACGCCGCCAGCAGCGCCGCCCAACCCATTCGGCGCCACGGGAAAGGGCCAGCTTCTTGTGGATCACCGTGGTGATGATGGTGATGACCGTGGTGATGCCCGCCATGGCCGTGATCGTGGCCGGCGTGATCATCGTGATCGCGATTGTGTGTAGGCGTCGGCTGGCTCAATGGACGGCTCCTGGCTGAGCGGAATTACGCGACGGCGTAGGGTCAGCCGGCAGCGTGAATGTACGTAAGTCGATAGTCGGCGCATTGCTGCTGCCGCCCAGACGATGATCGAGAACCAGCAGCTTGGCGTTGGCCAAACCTTGGGTCAGTTGACTGAGGTATTGCTCCAGCACGAAGGCCTGGCCGGCGCTGGCATAAGCCTTTCGTTCGGCGGCAAATTTCAGGTCGGCGGCCTGAGCGCTCGAGTTGATTTCATGCGCACTGGCCGTGGCTTGATCGCGAGCAATGCTGGCCTGCAATTGCGCCTGATTGGTCGCCTCCGCCGCTGCACCGCGCTCGCGGGAAATCAATGCCTGAGCGCCAATCTGCGCCGCTTGCACGCCGTGATAAGCGTTAGCCGCCCCCGCTGGCGGGTGAATGGCTTCGACCACAGTGGCAAGAATTTCCACGCCGCTGTCGAGTTTTTGCAGGTCAGCCTGCACGGCGCGACCGATCTCTTCGGCGAGCCCTACCCTGTCCTCGCCAAGCAAACCATCGAGGGTGCGCGAGGCGAAGTCGTGAACCAGAATCCGGCTGGCGGTGCTGCGGATCAGCGTTGGCACGTCGGCGCTGTTGTAGGTCGCGGCCAGCGCCGCCTGATCACTCAGGCCGATGCGATAGACGAAGCGCACGTCCATGTTGACGATCTGGAAGCTCTGTTTGTCGGCGCGGCTGCTGGCGATGACCTGGGATTTGTCGTTCACATGGCTAGCGTCCCACAAGCGATTGGCAATTGCCGGTGCCGGGCCTTCGGCAGGCTCGGCTGCGACCGGTGCCGATGTTTCGCCCACGCTGGTGGCCAACTCGTGGACCACGCCATTTTCGACGCTCAGCACTCGGCCCAGTGGCCACGGCAAACCGGCGTGCAAACCAGGGCCGAAAACTTCCACGGGTTTGCCAAAGCGCTCATAGATACCGCGCCCTTGCAGCGAGATTTCGTGAATGCCGGTGAGCGACCAACCGACGATTGCCACCACTGCCAGCACCGGCAAAAACGCCCGGCGCATGTAGGTAAAGGCCCAGATTTGCCGCAGGTCGATACCGAAGCGGTTGTGAATTTCGTGCTGCAACGCGAGCAGGGGTTGCGGCGGCCAGCGCAGCATGTCGGCGATAAAACTTCGCGCCAGCAAGGCCGGCTCCAGCTGTTCCCGACGCGGACTGAACAGCGACAACACGGCCCGCAGCAGCAACTCGACGGCGACCAGCCCCGGCAGCAAGCCGATCAGCACCGCCAGACGCACCGGCCAGACTGACGTTTCATTGCCGAACAACAAACACAGAGCGCTGAGCACCAGGCAAATAATCGCCACCCGCGTCAGCTGCGCCAACGGCCCTGCTTCGGGCCATTGGGCGACGTTCTCCTGCGCCAGTTGTCGCTCCAGCACCAACAAACCGAAAGCCAGCAGCAACGACAGCGCAGCGCCGACACTGGCCGACAATCCCAACGCAGCGGGCGGCAGGGCCAGATTCCAGACTTGCTCGATGCTGTACAACGTCAATAACGCCCAGCCACCCAACCATAGCGTCGGTGCACCGATTTGCCCCAACAAGCGCCACCAACGCTGACTGATCCGGTCCAGCAACCGCTCGTACCAGCCCTCGGTGGAAACGACTTCCTCAGCCATGGACACAGGCACCAACACCGCCGGACTCATCGCCCGCGCACGCCACTGCGTTACCCACCAGGCCGATTGCAGACCCGCAACCAACACCAGCAAACCGGCGCTCTGATTGACCAGCAACGCCGCCCACAACGACTGCGGCGCAAACAGCCCGACAAAAAACGCCAGTACCCACCCTGCTGCTGCCAAGGCACCCAGACCGATTGCGATCTGTCGCAATCGACGCCCTTGAACGACCGCCTGCTGAAAGCGCGGCAGCGCTGCTATTTGTGCCCCATCGCCATCGAGATCGACTTGCATACCACCCCAGCCATCGCTCACATCACAATTCGTTACGATATAACGAAAGTGGTGAAATATTCGTCGTAAATCGTTCTATCTAAAAGCGCTGAACCTGTCGCCAAGCTGAAGCCTTGACCGAAATGGCTCGAAACGCACATATTACGTTCGTAATTTTTATCGAAGGCTACTTTTATCGATCCTGCCCCCTTTCACCAGGAGTACCACTATGAGCACCTATGACGTCGTGATTCTGGGCGCAGGCCCCGGCGGTTATAACGCAGCGATCCGCGCCGGCCAGCTGGGCCTGAAAGCGGCATGCGTGGAAGGCCGCGCCACCTTGGGCGGGACCTGCCTGAATGTGGGCTGCATGCCGTCCAAAGCCCTGCTGCATGCCTCCGAACTCTTCGACGCGGCCATGGGGGCGGAATTCGCCAACTTGGGGATTGAGGTCAAACCCGTCCTCAACCTTGCTCAAATGATGAAACAGAAGGATGAAAGCGTCACCGGGCTGACCAAGGGCATCGAGTTTCTGTTTCGCAAAAACAAGGTCGACTGGATCAAGGGGTGGGGCCACATCGACGGGCCGGGCAAAGTCACAGTGACCGACAGCCAGGGCGCCAAAACCGAGCTGAGCGCCAAGGACATCGTGATCGCCACCGGTTCCGAACCCACTCCCCTGCCCGGTGTGGACATCGATAACAAACGCATCCTCGACTCCACGGGCGCCCTGTCGCTGAACGAAGTTCCGAAGCACCTGGTGGTGATCGGTGCCGGGGTGATCGGCCTGGAGCTGGGCTCGGTATGGCGGCGCCTGGGTGCTCAGGTGACGGTGGTCGAATTTCTCGATCGGATTTGCCCCGGTGTGGATGGCGAAGCGGGCAAGACCCTTCAGCGCTCATTGAGCAAGCAAGGCATCAGCTTCAAGTTGAGTACGAAAGTCACCAGCGCCACGACGTCGGCGAGCGGTGTTCAGCTTAGCGTCGAACCGGCCGCGGGTGGCACCGCCGAGTTGCTTGAAGCCGATTACGTGTTGGTGGCCATTGGTCGGCGACCTTACACCCAAGGCCTGGGACTGGAAAACGTCGGTCTCGCCACGGACAAACGCGGCATGCTCGCCAATCAGGGCCACCGCACCGAGGCCGCTGGCGTCTGGGTGATCGGTGATGTCACGTCGGGGCCGATGCTCGCCCACAAGGCCGAAGACGAAGCCATGGCCTGCATCGAGCAGATCGTCGGCAAGGCCGGCGAGGTCAATTACGACCTGATCCCCAGCGTGATCTACACCAAACCGGAGCTGGCCAGTGTCGGCAAGACCGAAGAACAGCTGAAGGCCGAAGGTCGCACCTATAAGGTTGGCAAATTTCCCTTCACCGCCAACAGCCGAGCGAAGATCAACCATGAAACCGAAGGCTTCGCCAAAGTATTGGCCGATGAGCGCACCGACGAAGTCCTCGGCGTGCACCTTGTGGGCCCCAGCGTCAGTGAAATGATTGGCGAATATTGCGTGGCCATGGAGTTCAGCGCCTCGGCCGAAGACATCGCCCTGACCTGCCATCCCCACCCGACCCGCTCCGAGGCATTGCGCCAGGCGGCAATGGATGTGGAGGGGATGGCGACGCAGATGTAGAAAGATCAAAAGATCGCCGCCTTCGGCAGCTCCTTGTGCGTATACCTGTAGAGGCTGCGATCTTTTCGCTTTTCAGTTGGGTAGATGCTCCAACGGCAATGCCCCCGGCGTCTTTACCGTGTGAATCGCGAAATTGCTGCGGATGTCGCTCACACCCGGCAATTTCAGCAGTCGCCCGGTGAGAAAACGGTCATAGGCGCGCAAATCCGGCACCACCACTTGCAGCAGAAAATCTGATTCCCCTGACACCAGGAACGCCGAAATCACCTCAGGCAATGCCGTTACGGCCAGGCGAAAGGCTTCGGCCTGTTCATCGTTGTGTCGTTCGACTTTGACCCCGACAAACACAGTCAGCCCAAGGCCCACTTCATCTCGATCCAGATTGGCCTGATAGCCGCGAATCACCCCCGCCTCTTCCAGCATCCGTACCCGACGTAAACACGGCGAGGCGGACAGGCCGATCTCGTCGGCCAATTGCACGTTGCTCAGGCGACCGTCCCGTTGCAGCGCCGCGAGAATCTTGCGGTCGTAGGCGTCCAGTTTCATCGTTTGGCAGATCCCGATGGTTCAATCATCACAAAATGGCAGGTTATGCCAAATATCGACACTTTAGAAGCTGACTACGCAACCACCTGCCCTGCTCTTCAGCCATAGACTGATCCCACCAAATCGACAACGAATGGGGTGCAACATGGCAGGACTCTGGCTGTTTTTCATGGCGCTGGCGGTGGTGTACCTGTTGCCCGGCCCGGACATGATTCTGCTGTTGCAAACCGGCGCGCGTCAGGGCAAAGGCGCGGCGTTGGCCACGGCGTTGGGGCTGGGCGTGGCGCGCGGTTTTCATGTGGCCTTGGCTGCATTGGGTTTGGCGGCGCTGTTCAAGACGGCACCCTGGACCTTCGATGTGGTGCGCCTGGTCGGAGCCGCGTACCTGCTGTGGATCGGCATTCAGTGCCTGCGCACCACGATGCTACCCAGCTTGAACGCTACAAACGCAACCACCGAAAAACCGCATTGGCGCGAGGCGATCCAGCGTGGTTTGCTGACTAACCTGCTCAACCCCAAGGCGCTGCTGTTCTGCTCGGTGCTACTGCCACAGTTCATCAACCCTCAAGCAGGACCGGTGCTTGCGCAATTTGCAACGCTGGGCGTGATGCTGGTCGGCGTAGGGTTGTTGTTCGACAGTGCCTACGCGCTGGTCGGCGCCGCGCTGGGCCGTTGGCTGCAACGCAGTCCATCGGCCCAACGGGTACAACAGTGGTTGTTTGGCAGCCTGCTGATTGGTTTTGCGGTGCGGCTGACCTTTGTTCAACAAGCTTGAGCGTTATCGCGCTTTTCGACGGCGGCGACTGATCAACAACAGCGCCGCTGCCGTAACGGCTAACACGGCGCCGATCTGCAATGGTTTTTTGTAGGGCCGCAGCGTTGACCGCATAGCGTCAGTGGCCTGGGTCACATAGCGCTTGTCGGCGTTCTGGAAGTCCGGCTCCTGGCATTGATGACCGAAATCACCGGCCCAGACCACATAGGGTCCCTCCTCGACATAACGACGATAGAACGCGCTTTGCTCTTGCAGGCTGGTGCCCCACCCTGAGGCCTTGCATAGCACCGAAGCAAACGCCTGACTGCTGTGGGGCAAATGATCGGCGGCCTTGCTCGCCAGAGCCGTGGCAACATAACGGTAATGGAAACGCTCATCAGGTTGCGCCACCGTAGCTTGCTGACGCTGCACTTCGCCATCGGTCATCAGCGGTCCGACTTTGAGCTCCGGAGCTTCCAGACTGTAATTGCCGCCGAAGGTCACGTAATCCGGGGACATCTCGTAGCCCAACAGCTCCATCCCATCGTAGCGGGCCAGTATCGCGGCGTAGTAGTAAGCGAATGCCTGGGAGGTCGGCCACCATTTGGATTCGGCCTCCTTGCGCAATTGCCCATACCATTTGGCCTTGGCCTGCAATTCCGGGTTGTCGAAGTATGCCGGGGCTTCGTCATAACGTCCTTCGCGCAGCAGGCGCCGCCCGAGCAAATTGCGCAGGTTCGCGGCTACCGACAACGGCACATAATTGTCGCGATCCTGCTGGCTGAGCGGCGGCGGTGCCGGCACTTGAGTGTCGACGTACTGCTTGAGTTCATCGAGGGTCAGCACCCGCTCGGCAACGGTGGCCGCGTCGTACCAGTAAATGTATTGGCTGCGATAGAGCTGATCAAAGGCTTGCAGATAATCGCCGCGTTGCAGGGCCAGGATCGCGCTTTCGCCGTCGACCCGGCACTTGGGCTGGAGCGTTTCATAATCCCAATCCGGGGTCCGGCGCGCGCCCCAGGACTCATTTTGCGGGAAGGCCTGGGCTGCCTTGGCATAGGCCGCCGCGGCAGCGTTTTTGTCGCCATCACGCAACGCCAGTTTCGCCCGCAGCCACCATGCGAGGCCACCGTCTCCGGCCTGTTCGAGGAAGGCTTTGGCACTGGCGTAATCGCCCTGTTGATAATTCACTGCCGCCAGGCGATCAGCATTATCCAGGCTGCCATGGGTGCTGGTTTGCAGCAGTTTGATCAGTTTCTGTTCGCTGGGCGGTTGATCACCGAATGACCAGCCCTGTCGACTGATCAAGGAGGCCGTCACCAATTGCTGTACCCGTTTGCCCTTGAGCAATCGGGCCAATTGATCGTCAGGCATCGCCGCCAGATCGGTCATCAGCCACTTCAGCGAGCTGTAACCCACCGCCGAACCGTGGAGGTTTTGCGTGGCGTAGAGTTCGATGGCGTTGTCCCAGTCGCCGGCGGTGCGGGCCACTCGCGCTTCTTCGCCGAGGCTGGCAACACCCAATTCCAACGGGTCGCTGAAGCCGTCGATACTCAGCTGACGAGTCTTTTCGAAGGCTTTGCGCGATTGAGCCAGCAGGTCCGGGCCGGCATCTGCCTCTGAACTCATGGCAAACAGTGCCCGGCCCAACGAGTACGCCGCCCAGGTGCTGCGCAACGCCCGTTGATCCGCCGGCAGTGCCAGCACTTTCTGGAAGTATTCGGTGGCCAGGCCATGATCACCGGCGTTGAACGCCACAGCACCCGCCAGATAGAACATGTGCTCAATGGGCAGACTCGCGCCTTGCTCTTCAACCTGACGGGCATCGGTCAGGCTACGCAGCTGTTGCACCAGTGCTTGCTGTTCAGGCGTCAAACCGGCCTGTTCGGCTGTGTTGCGCTGATCGGAGTAATCGGGCGCATCGCCGTAGCCGTCATCCGGATTATGGGTGGCCGCCGTGACGTTCTTCAGGCCCGCGATGGCATGCCCGAGGCGACTGATCTCAAAATTGAAGTTGCCTTCCGGCAGTTCCGCCAGCGACTGGCCACGGTTGTCCAGCAGGCGCATGGGGAAGTCCGGCCCGCAGGCCAGCGCCGAACCCAACGGCAGGCTGAGGCTCAGGCAAAGCACATGGCGGGGCCAGTTACGGGTGAACATTCGAACCTCCTTGATCAATAGTTGCGCAGCGTGCCCAACCGATGGCGCGCTGCCCGCCGGCCGGTATTCGACCCTCGCGCAGGCGGGTGAAGGTAAGCAGATCCGGGCGTTGTTGCAATGCATAACCGGCCAATGCATCGGCGCCATCGCAGCCCTGTACCGCCAGTGTCAGGCGTTCGGGCCAGGCGCTGTCGAGATTGCCTTGGTTGCTGACGCTGATGTCGTAGAGGCCGTCCTGCGCCGAGAGCTTCAGCCCCACGCGGCTGTCGAGCGTATTGCCACGTGCCACCGCGATTAGCGTCGTCAGGCTCCAGGCCCTGCGATCATTGACCAGTGGCAGGCGAAACCAGATCAGCCCGGCCAGATGAGCCGGCGGATCGGCGCGTAACTCGGCGCCGAGTTTGCTCAGTTGCAGCGGATCCGCCAGTAACTCCCGGCGTTTGCCGCCCCGCTCGATGGGCACTTCGCTTTCCACGACCGGCGCGCCATCGGCCCCCGGCAACAACGCCACGCCATAAGCCGGCAGCGCCAGATAAAATGGTTTCGAGGTAATACGGCTCCAGGCCTTGGCCCACTGCCGTGCCTGACTCGGATCGAACAGCCCACGCCGTGGATCGCTCACCGCGTGCACCTGCAATACGCTGCTGTCGACCGTCGCCAGCAGCGTCGGCAATTCTGGGCTGTCGAGCCAGGCCGGCAACGCGGTGATGCTCAGGGGTAAGGAAGCCGGCAGAACAGTGCGCAAATGCGTGAGGAATTCGCGGTAGGCCGGTAGCCGGGCGTTACCCGCATCGTGGTCGATTTCCACACCGGAGAGGATCAGCCCCTGCCCTTGCCAATCGCTGAGCACCTGCTGGATTTGCGCCGTGACCTCGCTCTGATCCAGCCCCTTGAGCTGACTATCCAGACGAACCACTGCAATCAGCGGCCGACCATCACGCTTGAGCAGCGCCGAATCGATCCGCGCCCGGCTCCAGCCGGCCTGCGGAAACGCCTGCAAGGCCAGTACGCGCAAAGTCGAGAAATCGGCGCGGCTGTCGCGCAACGCGGCGTCATGGGCCGACGTCCATTGCCGTTGCCAGACATAGAGTTGCTGATCGAGCGGCGGCGCGTCCGGTCGCTCGCAACCGTTGAGCAACACCGCTGCCAGCAAAACGATCAAGCGTGTGAAAAACACCATGAAAAACCTTATCCCTGAAATACAAAAAGGGCCTTTGAAGGCCCTTTGTCGCTCTGCTCGTTACCCTACTCAGCCATTGGCTTGCGGGCAATGATCACCTGACTTTTCGCCACCACCGCGTCCAGCGCCTGTTTGATCTGTGCCCCCCGTGGCGAGGACAGCACGGCTTGCCAGGTGTCGGCCCAATGATTGAGCAGCGGATGGTCGGCGTTGCTGAAATCGACTTTGGCTTCCCAGAACAACAGCATCCACATCGACCAATAGAACCCGTACTGGCTGTGGCTGATGACTTCCAGGCCGGCGTCGCTGACCATCGCCTTGAACTGCTCTTCGCTGATGATGCGAATGTGGTTGGGCTTCTGGAAATACTCCGGTGCGGCGATGTCTTTTTGCAGGTCTTCGGAACTCGGGTGCGGAACGCTGAGCAAATACAGCGCCCCGGGCTTGCCGACCCGCACCAGCTCGGCGAGGAACTGCGCCGGATCGTCGACATGTTCAATGACTTCGGTCGACACCACCCGGGTCGCGGTCGCGTCGGCAATCGGCAGCGGGTTGCAGTCCGTGACGTGGCACTCGACGCCCCGCGCCGGCGTGTCGCTCAGGCGCTGACGAGTCGCTTCGACCTTGGCGGCGTCGATGTCGGCGATGATGATCTTCGCCCCGCGCATGCCACAGAAATGCACGTTGCCACCGTCACCGCAGCCTACGTCCAGCAGCGTGTCCTCGGGGCTGACCGGGAAACCGGTGAACAGCTCGTTAGTTTGCTGGTTGAACCAGCCGCTGAGCATCGCGTCGTGCAGGCCGAGCATGTACGGGTCGACTTTCTCGGATACCGAGGGTGCTGGCATCAGCGGCTGCGCGGCAGCGGATGTGCCCGCCGTGAGTTTCTTCAAAAGGCTCAGCATGAGGTGGCTCCAGAGGATGGAAGGGCTGATCGGGACAAACGCAAGTGTTGCACCAGACGGGCACCCCGGTTGCGCATGGGCAGCTCGATGAGTCGATAGTTGAGTTCGCTCAGCAGCACGATCAGGGTCATGGCGCAAAACAGCGCCAGTGCCGGCGGCTGCATTGCCATGTCCTGCGAACCGGCGGGCGCGAAACGAAACCAGCCTTCGCGCACGGCAAAAAACGCCGGGATGTGGATCAGGTAAATGCCATAGGAACGGGTGCCCAGCCAGACCAGTATTTGCTTGAGCTTGCCCTTGGGCAGCAGATAATCGCGATTGTAGGAGGCGATCCAGACCAGCGTCGCACACAACAAGGCAATGACTGCGACCCGATAGCTCGCCAGGTTGAACGGCGTGCTCGCCAGCACGCTCACTGCAGCTCCCAGACCGATCAGCATCAACGGGCCTGACCAAGGTCGGCGCAACAACCGCGGCTCCCAGGTCAGATAGCTCGGCCTTGAGCTCCACATCGCCAGCAATACACCCAATGCCAGGGCATCGGTCCTGATGCTCATCAACAGCGCTGAGCGCCAGGTGAATAGTTGCACGGCAACGAGGACCAGCAACACCCACACCAGACGCTTGCGGCAGACGAGGATCAGCAATGGCAGCAGCAGGTAGAACTGCTCTTCAAGGGACAGGCTCCAGTAAACGAAACTGGCGCCGTATTCAAAGCGCATGAAGCTTTCGGCAAAGCGGAAATTGGCAAATTGCAGAAAGCCCGCCAGCGTCGCCTGCAGATTGGCCTGCACCGTGCCAAAGGCGCCCGAATGGTTGAACAACAGCGTGCCCATCAACATCAACAGCAGCCACAACCAGGCGGATGGCAACAGGCGAAAGGCTCGGCGAATCCAGAAATCGCGGGTTTCGTGCCAGAAGGCCTGTGGTGTGTGGCATCCGCGCAGCAGCGGAATCAAGCCTCGGGCGATGACAAATCCTGAGATGACAAAAAACAGGTCTACGCCCCACCAGAATTGCCCGTGGGCGGTGGCCGACTCGAAGCCCGGCAGTCCTCCCGGAAACGGCATGGTTTGCAGGTGATGCACCAGCACGCCAAGCACAGCGATCCCGCGCAACAACTCGATGTCGAGAATCCGTCGACCACTCATGGCGCGGTCCCGGCCTTTAAATCAGCCGTCATCGGTTTGCGCGCAATGATCACCTGGCTCTTGGGCATGAACTGATCAAGCATCTGCTTGATCGCCAGGCCATTGGGTTGCGCCAGCAGGTCTTGCCAGGTTTTCGCCCAGCTCTCCATCAGCGGCGGATACGGCGCCTGAATCCGGTCACGCACCGCGCCGCCCAGGTCGCGGCCGGCCGCGCGCTCGCTGGCCCAGAAAAAAATCATGCCCATCACCCAGAAAAACCCGGTGGCCTGACGATGCTCGATCACCAGATCGGCGTCCTCCACCAGGGCGGCAAAACGTTCCGGGGTAAAAATCTGCACGTGATTGGGCGACTGAAAATAACTGGCCGGGGCGATGCCCTGTTGCAAATGCTCGCCCACCGGCGCCGGTACGCTGAGCAGATACTGCGCACCCGGACGGCCCATGCGCACCAGCTCGGCCATGAACGGCTCGGGCTTGTCGATGTGCTCGAGCACCTCCATGCAAACGATTTTGCTCGCGCAGCCATCGGCGAGCGGCAACGGCAGACTATTGCTGACCAGCCCCAGGCTGGGCTTGTCCGTCTGCGCGTGCACTTGCCGGGCCAGATCACGGACCTTGTCGTGTTCACTGTCGGTAAAAATCACCGACGCACCCTGACGCACCGCAAACAGCGTCGCAACGCCCTCACCGCAACCAACATCCAGCAAGGTGTCGTCTGCTGTGATCGCAAAGCCCTTGAGCAATTCGCCGCTGTCGCCCGAAAACCAGCCATCGAGCATGGCGTCGTGCAAACCGACATCACGCGGCGATACGCTGCCTTGCGCCATCGATACCGGCACGGGTTGGGGTTTCGCCACTAGGCGCAGCCGCCTCATCAATGCGCGGATCATGCCTGGGGGATTTCCATGGCGGACGCGTTGCGGGTTTCGAACAGCCGGGAAAAAAAGGCTTTCAGACGCTGTTCAGCGGTTGCCTGGCTGCAGAAGTTTTGCAGGCTGGTCACCGCGTGGACGGACATTCTTGCGTAGCGTTGCGGGTCGTCCTTGGCCACGTCATAGCTGGCCCGATAGGCTGTGCACAGCGAGGCCCAGTTGGTGATGTAACGCAGGGTACGAAACGCCTTGCGCGGGTCGTGGGGCCAGGCCGTCAGCTCATCCGTGGAGTCGATGAGGAAAGCGTTATCGGCGTCCAGGTAATCGATCATCGCCGTGGTGCGCGGCGCCACTGCCGGCTTGCCGCACGACATGAACTCCATCAGCGGCAGGCACTGGCCTTCGCCGTAGGATGTGTTCACCACGTAACTCGTGGCCTGCACCAGACGTTCGTAATCCGAATCCGCAAGATAGCCGTAAATCAGCACGATACGGCAGCGGTAGGACTGGTTTTTGTACAAGTGATGAAGGATATCGGTCAGCGCTTCTTCGGCATCGTGGTGCGTCAGTTTGAGCACCAGCGTCGCGCCTTCTACCTCGCGGAACGTCACGCAGAAGGCACTGAGCATGTCTTCCCAATTTTTGCGCCCGTCTCCGGGGTTGAACACCGAAGTGTAGATCACACCATCGAGTACCAGCTCCTGTTCACGAGCGGGCGCCTGAAAGTCGATGCCCTTGCCGGCACGCAGATGCGCTGGGCCAAAGGCCCGTAGATCAAGTTGACGACTGTCCGCCAGCAAGCCTTTGATCTTCAATCGCACTTGGCGGGCCTTTGGCTGGCGCTGCAGTTGCGCACCACGTGCGGCAAAGCGATCCCACACCGGTGCCGGAACCGCGACGATCGGATAGTCGGCGCCCATGGCTTCGCGCACGGCATTGACGGTGTAATTGGAATGGGTGATCGCTGCTCCGCTCGCGCGCAATACCATGCGCCAGTCGTTACGCGGTTCACCGGCGAACGGCTCATTGGGAATGGTGCTGAATTCCCACGCAAACACCGGCACGGTCGGACAGGCGAAATGCGCAGGCGTGCGATGAGGCGGCGAGAACGACAGGAACACGCAGTCTTCGCCACGGGACAAACAGTCGAGGTACAAGGCGTCGACTTCGGTCTGCGGGTCGCTGACTTCCACTACCCGCCCCAGTCGCTCCAGCACCGGTCGATACTCTTTGAGCACGAAGTAGTAGCTGTATTCCGAACGGCCCAGATTCTGGGCAATGGTGTGCTGGTTGGTTTCTGAATAAATGATGATCAGCATGAGGCGTTATCCGTCACGACCGCTGCCGGCACACCCTGTGGCGCCAGCCCGAAAAAGTCCGCCAGGCGCTGTTGCACCGGAGCGAATGCGCAGTAATCGTGCATGCGCTCGACTGCGGCGTGAGACATCTGCTGATACTCCAGCGGCTGTTCCTTGGCGATCCGGTAGCTGTTTTCGTAGGCCGTTTTCAACGAGCCCCAGTCCGGTCGATAACGCAGGGTCCGATAGATGATGCGGGTGTCCTGAGGCCAGATGGTCAGCTCTTCGCTGGACTTGACCACAAACGCCACCCGCTCATCGATGTAATCCTCCATGGCCGTGTGGTCCGGGGCTATTACCGGTTTGCCGCTGGCCATGAACTCCATCAGCGGCAGACACAAGCCTTCGCAGCGCGAGGCGTTGACGTAATAACTCGCCGCCTCATAGAGCCGGGCATATTGCGGATCGTCCAGGTAACCGTGCATCACCACCACCCGGCAGGCGAAGGGTGACAGTTGCGCCAGCAAGGTCATCAGTTCGGTGTAGTAGGACGACAGATCGCTCTGGGTAATCTTCAGCACCAGCGTGGCGTCCGCGGTTTCCCGGAACGCCCAGCAGAACGCGCTGATCAGCTGATGCCAATTCTTGCGCCCGTCCTTGGGGTTGAACACGGAAACGTAAACCACGCCGTCGACCCGGGTCTGAACCTGTTCCGTGGTGTCCGGCAGGTCCACCGGTGCCGGTACGTGCTCCGGCACCGACTGCGGACCGGCAATGGCAGGGAGGTGTTTGGCGAGTCTGGAATGAGCCGGGTCAGACAACAGATCGCGAATCCCCTCCCAGTACCATTGACTCAGAAAATGAGTGCGATGGACCGGCACCGGTTGCGCCTTGCCCAGGTCCAGCGCCCACAGGCGCAAGTAGTGCCTGGCGATAACCAAGCGCCGTTTCAGGGTCAGCGGCGGCGGTCGCAAGGCATCGAGTTCGGCCTGCTGCTCGGGGGTCAACGGCGGCGGAATCAGCGAGTCGGCAGACAGTCCGAGCGTACGGGTATCGAGGATGCAGCCCTTGATGTCGAGGGTCGAACCGGCATTGACCGGCACACTGGTATGGCGGCTACGGATGGCTGCGAAGTTTTCCCACAACGGCGTCGGCAATACCAACACCGGAAAGTCTTCGCCCATGGCCCGACGAATCGCCCGGGCGGTATGACTGGACAACGTGATCGCCCGGCCTTGGCGCGCCAGCATGCGCGTCCAGTCATGCCGGACATCGTTGTCCCACTGTTCATCGGGAATCGAATCGAACTCCCAAGCGATCACGCAGATCGTCGGGCACTCAAGATCGTTCGGGGTTTTCTGCGGCGGGGTGAAAGACAAGAACAGAGTGCTTTCGTCAGCGGCAAGCAGTTGCCTGTAGAGAGGATCGACCTCGGCGGTGGAGGACACCACATGCACCCGCCCAAGGCTTTCGAGCACCGGGCGATAAGCCTTGAGCACGAAGTAGTAACTGTATTCGGGACGACCGAGGCTCTGGCTGATGGAACTGTCGTTGACGTCCGAGTAAAGAATAAAATTCATGGCATCCCACGATGAAGCCGCCATCCCGGCGACCTCACTCTATGACGGCGAAACCACGGATCGAGTCGGCGTTCCGTCCTCGTCTATAGTCTTCATGCCCGTCTACGTTCTTGTTTTAGTGGTCAGTTTCGCGGAGTTTCAGAACAACCCTGCCGAACCCTGGGCGATCGTGACGAGGGGCATTCTAAACACATCCGTTAAGGGTTCGTGAACCGCTCGGCGAGAATAAATAGGCCTGCAAAAACGAGAACTGACCAGTCACGGTGGGACCTGTTGAAATTGCTGCGCAATTGGCACAGATTGGCTACCAAACAACTACAACAACGACTTCGTCCGTCTTTCGACCCGGTAATCCACCCGGTCTGTCAGACGTCTCCGACAAGCCTGTGGGGAATAGACGAAGTTTTATGATCAAGGGGTCGCTGCTTGAAAAAGCGTCTGTTCGTGACGGGTCTGAGTGGATTCGTAGGACAACACATCCAATCTCGTCTGAAGGCTGATGCCTCGGAATGGGAGCTGCTGCCTGTCCCCTCTCCGTACGATCTCGCATCCCCGAAAAGCCTTGAAGACCTATGGCCGCAGATGCCCGATGCGGTCATTCATCTGGCCGGCCAGACCTTCGTTCCCGAAGCCTTCCGTGATCCGGCGCGCACGCTGAACATCAACCTGCTGGGCACCCTCAACCTGCTTCAAGCCCTCAAGGCCCGCGGTTTCAACGGTACCTTCCTGTATGTCAGCTCCGGCGACGTCTATGGCCAGGTCAACGAAGCCGATCTGCCCATCACCGAACGCCAGCCACCCAGCCCGCGCAATCCTTATGCCGTGAGCAAACTGTCGGCGGAGTTCCTGAGCCTGCAATGGGGCCTGAGCGAGGGCTGGCCAGTATTGGTCGCGCGCCCGTTCAACCACATCGGCACCGGGCAGAAGGACAGCTTCGCCATCGCCAGCGCTGCGCGGCAGATCAGCCGGATCAAGCAAGGCCTGCAAGCACCGCAACTGGAAGTCGGCGACATCGACGTCACCCGTGATTTCCTCGATGTGGGCGACGTGGTATCGGCCTACCTGGCGTTGTTGGAAAAAGGCACGCCGGGGCAGGTCTACAACATTTGCTCGGGGCGCGAGCAGAGCATTCGCCGTTTGATCGAACAACTGGGGGACCTCGCCCAGGTCGATATGCAACTGATTCAGGATCCGGCGCGTCTTCGCCGCGCGGATCAGCGTCGCGTTTGTGGCAGCCACGCCAAGCTTGCCCAGACCACAGGATGGACGCCTGAAATCACAATACAACAATCCCTGCGGGCGATCCTGTCCGACTGGGAGAAGCGAGTACGACAAGAATGACAAAAAGTGCATTGATCACAGGGATCACCGGTCAGGACGGCGCGTATCTGGCCAAACTGCTGCTCGACAAGGGTTATAAAGTCCATGGTCTGGTGGCGCGGCGCAGCAGCGATTCGCGTTGGCGGCTGCGCGAGACGGGGATCGAGGGCGATATCGTCTATCTGGACGGCGACATGGCCGATGCCTGCTCAGTGCAGCGCGCGGTGATCAAGTCGGCACCGGACGAAGTCTATAACCTGGCGGCGCAAAGCTTTGTTGCCGCCTCCTGGGATCAGCCGGTGGCCACCGGCATCGTCGACGGCCTGGGTGTGACCCATCTGCTCGAAGCGATCCGCCAGTTCAGTCCGCACACTCGTTTCTATCAAGCATCCACCAGCGAAATGTTCGGCTTGATTCAGGCCGAGCAGCAGGACGAAAACACACCGTTTTATCCGCGCAGTCCTTACGGCGTGGCCAAACTCTACGGCCACTGGATCACCGTGAACTATCGCGAAAGCTTCAACCTGCACGCCAGCAGCGGGATCCTGTTCAACCACGAATCACCGCTGCGCGGCATCGAGTTCGTGACCCGTAAGGTCACCGACGCCGCTGCTCGCATCAAACAGGGCAAACAGCAGGAGCTGCGCCTGGGCAACATCGATGCGAAACGCGATTGGGGATTTGCCGGCGACTACGTCGAAGCCATGTGGCTGATGCTGCAACAGGACAAGCCTGACGATTACGTGGTCGCCACTGGCGTGACCACCACCGTGCGCGAAATGTGCCGCATCGCCTTTGAACACATCGGCCTCAACTACCGCGACTACGTGAAGATCGACCCGGCGTTTTTCCGCCCGGCCGAGGTAGAGGTGCTGCTTGGTAACCCGGCCAAGGCCCAGCGTGTACTGGGCTGGAAGCCAAAAACCGATCTGGACACCTTGATCCGCATGATGATGGATGCGGACATGAAACGCGTTGCCAAGGAGTAGGCCATGCTGATTCCCGTGATTCTCTCCGGCGGTGCCGGGACCCGGTTGTGGCCGGTGTCCCGCGAAGGCCATCCCAAGCCGTTCATGACCCTGCCCGACGGTCAGTCGCTGCTGAGCAAGACCTATCGGCGTGCGGCCGGTTTGCTCGATGGCTGGGGCGATATCGTCACGGTGACCAACCGCGACTATTACTTCCAGAGCAAGGATCACTATCAGGATGCGCGCCTGGAGCGCCATCGCGGGCATTTCCTGCTAGAGCCGACGGGCCGCAATACAGCCCCGGCCATCGCGGCGGCCGCCCTTTCGCTACAAGCCCTGCACGGCGACGAAGCGATCATGGTGGTGATGCCTGCCGACCATCTGATTCTCGACGAAGACGCATTGAAAAGCGCAGTCGAGCACGCCGTGACGCTGGCCAAGGCCGGTCATCTGGTGACCTTTGGCGTTGTGCCGACAGCCCCGGAAACCGGCTTCGGCTATATCGAAACCGGTGCCCCGCTGGACGACAAAGGTGCAGCCAAGGTACAGCGCTTCGTCGAAAAGCCTGACTTGCAAACCGCCACGCATTATCTGGAGAGCGGCAACTTCCTGTGGAATTCGGGAATGTTCTGCTTCTCGATCGCCACACTGCTGGCCGAGTTGCACCTGCATGCCCCCGCATTACTGGAACAAACCCGGGCCTGCATGGCGGCCAGTGCGCCGGTGGAAACCGGCGGTTGCCTGCAACAGGAGCTGTCGCCCACGCACTTCGCCGAAATCACCGATATCTCCATCGACTACGCACTGATGGAGCGCTCCGACAAAGTGGTTGTTGTGCCAGCCTCTTTCGACTGGAGCGACATCGGTTCCTGGAGCGCAGTGGCGGCATTGGTGCCAGCCGATGCACAGAATAATCGCGCCAGCGGCGATGCGATCTTCATCGACAGCCACAACAACTTCATCCAGAGCGAAGACCGGTTGGTCGCCGCAGTGGGTGTGGATAACCTGATCATCATCGACACTGCCGACGCGGTGCTGGTGGCCCACGCCGACCGCGCCCAGGATGTGCGCCGGGTAGCCCGGCAGCTCAAGGACAAAAAACACGAAGCCTATCGCCTGCACCGCACGGTCAGCCGACCCTGGGGCACTTACACGGTGCTCGAGGAAGGCCCTCGCTTCAAGATCAAACGTATCGTGGTCAAACCCGGTGCCAAGTTGTCGCTGCAGATGCACCACCACCGCAACGAACACTGGGTGGTGGTCGAAGGCATGGCCAAAGTCACCAACAACGGTTCCGGCTCGCATCTGGTGGCCAAGAACGAGTCGACGTTCATTGCCGCAGGGCACAGGCACCGTCTGGAAAACCCCGGCGTCATCGACCTGGTGATCATCGAAGTGCAAAGCGGCGAATACCTGGGGGAGGACGATATCGTTCGCTTCGAAGACCAATACGGCAGGACGGTTTGAATGCTGCTTTCCCTGTATCGCTCGCTGTGGGTCTATCGAGGTTTCATCCTCGGTAGCGTCAAGCGAGAGTTTCAAGCGCGTTATCGCAATTCGCTGTTCGGTGCCCTGTGGACCGTGCTCAACCCACTGTCGATGATCGTCGTCTACACGGTGATTTTTTCCCACGTCATGCGCGCACGCTTGCCGGGTGTGGATGACGGCATGGCCTACAGCATCTACCTCTGCGCCGGGTTGCTGACCTGGGGCCTGTTCTCGGAAATCACCCTGCGCAGCCAGAACATGTTTCTGGAAAACGCCAACCTGCTGAAGAAAATCAGCTTCCCGAGAATCTGCCTGCCGGTGATCGTGCTGTTCAATGCCGGCATCAACTTCGCGATCATCATCGGGCTGTTCCTGGGCTTTCTGCTGATCACCGGACGCCTGCCGGGCATGGCCCTGTTGGCGTTGCTGCCACTGATGGCGTTGCAAGTCATGTTCTGCGCCGGGCTGGGGATGATCCTCGGCGTGCTGAACGTGTTCTTTCGTGATGTCGGGCAACTCTTCGGCATCTGCCTGCAATTCTGGTTCTGGCTGACGCCGATCGTGTACCCGCAGAGCATTCTGCCCGAGTGGGTACAACGGCTGTTGCAACTCAACCCCATGACCAACCTGATCAGTAGCTACCAGAACCTGTTCCTCTACGGCCAATGGCCGGTCTGGAGTTCGTTGCTGCCGATCTTCGTGATCGGTCTGTTGTTCTGCGTGATCGGGCTGCGGCTGTTTCGTCAGCGGGTCGGCGAAATGGTGGATGAACTCTGATGGGGCACATACGCGTGACTGGCCTGGGCAAGGCCTACAAGCAATACCCCACGCGCTGGAGCCGGCTGGCCGAGTGGCTGATCCCGTTTTCCCCGATCCGCCATCGCCAGCACTGGGTGCTGCAAGACGTGGCATTCGAGATCGCTCCCGGTGAAGCAGTGGGCATCGTCGGAGTCAACGGCGCCGGCAAAAGTACCTTGTTGAAGATGATCACCGGCACCACCCAGCCCACCTGTGGGCAGATCCAGCTCGAAGGTCGCGTCGCCGCCCTGCTGGAACTGGGCATGGGCTTTCACCCGGATTTCACCGGCCGACAAAACGCAGTCATGGCCGGGCAATTGCTGGGCATGCAGGTCGAAGAAATCGAAGCCTTGATGCCACAGATTGAACACTTCGCGGAAATCGGCGAAGCCATCGACCACCCGGTGCGCACCTATTCCAGCGGCATGCAGATGCGCCTGGCATTCAGCGTGGCCACCGCGCGGCGCCCGGATATTCTGATCGTCGACGAAGCACTGTCGGTGGGCGACGCCTACTTCCAGCACAAGAGCTTCGAACGCATCCGCAGCTTCCGCAAGGCCGGCACCACGTTGCTGATCGTGTCCCATGATCGCTCGGCGATTCAGTCGATCTGCGACTCGGCGATCCTCCTGGAAAACGGTCGCATGGCCATGCATGGCAAGCCCGAAGCCGTCATGGATTACTACAACGCCCTGCTCGCCGAGCGTGAAGGCCAGACGGTGCGTCAGGAAATCCTCGCGGACGGCCAGGTGCAAACCGTTTCCGGTACCGGTGAAGCCGGGATCCTCAGCGTGCGCATGCTGGATGAACGCGAACGCGCCATCGATGCCGCCGAAGTCGGCCAGCCGGTGGTGCTTGAGGTGCAAGTCGAAGTGCGCCAGGACATCGAACGCCTGGTGCTGGGTTTCATGATCAAGGATCGCCTGGGCCAGGCCATGTACGGCATCAATACCCATCGTCAGGACCTCGCCCTCACCGATCTGCAAGCCGGCGAGCGCCTGACCTACCGTTTTGCCTTCGTCATGGGGCTGGGCAAGGGCAACTATTCCGTGGCCCTGAGCCTGTCGCGGCTGGACTCGCACCTGGACCGCAATTTCGAATGGCGCGACTACGGTCTGGTGTTCCACGTGATCAACAACCGACACGAAGACTTCGTCGGCTGCTCGTGGCTGGCGGCAAAAACCACCATCACGCGCACAGCCGAATCGACTGTCTCGGAGAACACGCCATGACGCGTCTTCTGGTGGAATGCACGTATGTGTTCCAGCATCCCAAGGTCAATTCGGGCATTCAGCGGGTGGTGCGCAACGTCATCAATCAGTTGCCTGAACGCGTCGATGGCGTTGAATGCATTCCGGTGGTGATGCTCAAGGGCAAGCTCTACCGGGTATTGAGTCTGGCCCCTTTGGACACACCGCTGTTCAATGGGCTGATGGAGTTCGGTGGGCGTCTGGAGCGATTGGCGCATCGTTTCTGGCAACTGCACCAGCGCCTCGACAAACGCTGCACCTCGCGATGGACCCGGCGCGCGCTGTACGCGGCCTATCGCCTCACGGCGCTGGCGGGTTTCAGCGTACCGCTGCGCCTGATCGACCGGATCAACCAATATCAACTGCCCAACCGTTGCTCGCCGCTGCAGCATCAGCCGGGCGATCAGTTAGTGCTGCTGGATTCGTCCTGGCACGCCAATTTCTTCCCGTTGGCCGAACACCTCAAACGCGAAGGCGTGGGCATCGTCTCGGTGATCTACGACCTGATTCCCCTGACTCACCCGCAGTTCTACGACACGCGACTGGTGCAGATTTTCAATGAGTGGTTCGACTGGATCACCAAAACCGCCGACGGCTACGTGGCGATCTCCGCCACGGTGCGCGATCAGGTACGCGATGAATTGCATCGTCGCGTCGGTCCAGCCAAAGCCGACACCTTGTGGTTCGACTATTTCCACCTGGGCTCCGAGCTGGACCTGCGCGAAGAAACCGCCGCTGTCGAAACGCGCCTGACACGGCTGTTCGATACTCCGGAACCCGTGTTCCTGATGGTCAGCACCATCGAGCCGCGCAAGAATCACGACTACTTGCTGGACGCCTTCGAACTCGCCTGGGCCGCAGGCTCCAACGCCCGTCTGTGCATCGCCGGGCGCATCGGCTGGAAGTGCGATGCCCTGCTCGCCCGGGTGCGCAATCACCCGCAGCTGAACAAACGCCTGTTCATGTTCAACGACCTGAGCGACACCAGCCTCGAACACGCCTATTCCCACGCCAGTGCGCTGGTGTTTCCGTCCTACGTCGAAGGCTTCGGCCTGCCACTGGTGGAAGCCATGCAGCGTGGCTTGCCGGCCATGGGCAGCGACATCCCGGTGTTCCGCGAAATAGGCGGCGAGTTCATGGCGTACTTCGATCTGGCCGAACCACAAAGCCTGGCCGATCTGGTTACTCGATTCGAGAGCAGCGGGCAATTCCCCGCCGCCCGCAATGTGGCGGACTGGCGCTGGCTCGGCTGGCGTGAAGCCAGTGCGCAAATGGCCGAACGGACCCTGCGCAACCTTTTGGAAGCATCCGTGGTGCAAGAGAGGCAACATGCGAATTGCCCTTAACGCCCGGATTCTCCAGGCCCCGCGCACCGGCATCGGCCATTACGTCGCCGAACTGGTGAATGCCCTGGCCGGTGAGCCAGACGTCGAAATGTCGCTGTTCCATGGCTGGGGTTGGAGTTCTTCGTTACCTGAAGCGGCCATGCCGGGCTACTCGCGACTGACACCGTTGCTGCGGCAAATACCCGGCGCGTATCAGGCTCGACGTTGGTTGGCGCAGAAACGCTTTGATCAAGGCTGCTCCCCGGCGATCGACCTTTATCACGAACCCAGTCTGTGGCCGCTGTCATTCGACGGCCCGACGGTCATCACCCTGCATGACCTGACGCACCTGCACTACCCCGAGACGCAACCACCGGCACGCCTGCGAGAAATCGAGCGGCGACTGGCCGATGGCGTGCAACAGGCGCGGCTGATTCTCACCGACTCGCAGTACATCGCCGACGAAGCTCAAGCCTATTTCGCCCTACCGGCCGAGCGCTTTGTAGTCGCACCGTTGGGTGTGGCGGCACGCTTCCACCCACGTGAACCCGAGGCCATCGATGCGGTGCTCAAGGCCCACGGGGTTGAAATGCGGGAATATTTTCTCTGTGTCGGCACCCTGGAACCACGCAAGAACCTGACCCTGGCCCTGCGCGCCCACGCCCAACTGCCGGAAGCATTGCGTCAGCGCTTTCCGCTGCTGATCGTCGGCATGGCTGGCTGGCAGCGCGAGCAATTCAGCGATGAGTTGCACCAGGCATTGGCCAATGGTCACGTGTGTCTGCTCGGTTATCTGCCTGACGAGCAAGTCGCGCAGCTGTTGGCCGGCGCTCGGGCGCTGATTTTTCCGTCGCTCTATGAAGGCTTCGGCCTACCGGTGCTGGAGGCCATGGCCAGCGGCACGCCGGTCATCCTGACCCGACGCTCGGCGATGCCCGAAGTCGCAGGCGTTGCGGGCAACTATATTGAACCTGACGATCCCGACGGCCTGCGCGATGCCATGCGACGACTGATCGACGATCAAACACATTGGCAGGCATGCCGAAAAGCCGGATTACAGCAGGCAAGGCTTTTTTCCTGGGAGCGTTGCGCGAAGATCACCGCCCGCGCCTACCGCCAGGCTATGGGAGGTTGAATGCGAGTTCTTCATTTTTTCAAGACGTACCTGCCTGACTCGGTCGGCGGGATCGAACAAGTGATCTTCCAGTTGTGCGAAAGCGGCGCCCAGCATGGCATTGAAAGCCAAGTGTTGACCCTCAGTGCCAATCCGACACCGCCGGTGGTGCAACTCGGGCAGCACGAAGTCCATCGGGCCAAACTCGACATTCAGTTCGCTTCCACAGGCTTTTCTTACAGCGTCTTCAAGCAATTTCGCGAAATGGCCGCTGAGGCGGACGTGGTCAATTACCACTTCCCGTGGCCGTTCATGGACCTGGTGCATTTCTTCAGCAGCATGAACAAGCCCAGTGTGGTGACCTACCACTCGGACATCATTCGCCAGAAACACCTGCTCAAACTTTACCGGCCACTGATGAACCGCTTCCTCGCCAGCGCTGACCGGATCGTCGCCGCTTCCCCTAACTATCTGCACACCAGTGATGTGTTGCAGCAGTTTCAGGACAAGACCCGGGTCATTCCCTATGGCCTGAACAAGGCCGGTTATCCACAGCCCGACAACGCACGCATGAATCATTGGCGGAAGAAGCTTGGGGATAAGTTTTTTCTGTTTGTGGGCGTGATGCGCTATTACAAAGGCCTGCACATCCTGCTCGACGCCTTGAAAGACGTGGATTACCCGGTAGTCATCGTCGGTGCCGGGCCGCTGGAAGCCGAACTGCACGCCCAGGCCGCGGCCTTGGGTTTGCGCAATATTCACTTTCTTGGGCGCCTGGGGGACGAAGACAAAGTCGCGCTGCTGCAACTGAGTTACGCCATCGTGTTTCCGTCGCACCTGCGCTCCGAAGCGTTCGGCATCTCGCTGCTCGAAGGCGCGATGTACGGCAAACCGATGATCTCCAGCGAAATCGGCACCGGCACCAGCTACATCAACATCCACAACGAAACCGGGCTGGTGGTGCCGCCGAGTCATCCACAGGCGTTCCGTGAAGCCATGCGCACCCTGTGGGAAAACCCCACGCTTGCAGCCGAAATGGGCGTGAAGGCTGAAGCCCGTTATCGGCAGTTGTTCACCGCCGACAAAATGGGCCGCAAGTGGACGGAGTTGTACGAAGAACTGCTGGAAGAAAAATCCCTGTCCTACGCCTGACTGCTTTTTGTGAGAGCGGGCTTGCCCGCGATGGCTGAGTCTCGGTCAACATCAATGTTGAATGTTAATCCGTCATCGCGGGCAAGCCCGGCTCCCACAGGGATCAGCTGTGTGGCGCAGGTTTTGGTACGCCTACGTTATCCAGCATCCGGTTCACCGCCAGTTCCGCCAGCATGACGATCTGTTGAATCGCCATCGCCGTGTGCCGGTGCGGCCCTTCCAGATACCCTGCAAAATCACTCGCCATCACACTGGCCTGGGCCAACGATTCACAGGTGTGGGCCAACAGGTCTTCGTCTTTGATATCCGGTGCGACCATGTACATCGTGCTCGGCTTGCGGGCCGCGGGGGATTTGAGGGCGGAGGGGTTGAGGTAGTGATCGAGGGCGCGGTTAGCGGCATCGTGGAGTTTTTTTGAATTGAGGGATTCGTAGGGGGAAACGTCTTCGGTTTCGGGGGGATTAGGTGTGGCTTTGAACATGGTGAAACTCCATTCGAGAATTGGAGTTCGCCAACACTGCGACCAAGCAGAAGGGTGGCGAACCGTACGCGGGTTGGTCGACCAGGGAATGGAACCCGGCAGGGCCTAAGCCCTCCCACGCACAGCTCGCCATGAAGCAAGCACAAAAGTGCGCCATTCTAAACCTGGGCGACCAAACCCGATCACTGAATTTGCAGCGACCCCGAAAGCCTATCCACCCCATTTCCGACCGACAACCGTCAAAACTTGTCGGAAACATTCCCAAAAATCACTCGGTCTGTAGGACGACCACGATCAAATGTGGGAGCGAGCCTGCTCGCGATGGCGGCGTGTCAGGCGACCTCAATGTTGAATGTGAGAAAGCCTTCGCGGGCAAGTCGGATCGCCGCATCGCTCGCTCCTACAGTGGATTTTCTGTGTTTCCCACATGGGTTACAGGTCTGGCCCGGGCTTGCAGGCGTGCATTCGCCTGCGCCCAGGTGCCGGTCAGCAAACTTTTGGGTGACACGCCGTCAAAGCGCCAACGCAATGCCAGTGCCGCGGGCCGACGCACCACGCGCTCCACCTCGAATGTCCATAGCCGCTCGGCCCCTTGAAAGGCTTCGACCTGCGGGCCTTCGAGGATGATTTGCGTGCGACCGCTGAGGTGCAGCAGGTCGCCCGAATCGAAATCGATGAACAGCAAACCGGCTCGAGGATTGATCAGCAGGTTGCCCAGGGTATTGAAGAACCGGTTGCCGGCAAAGTCCGGAATGGTCAGCCGATTGCCCTCTACCTGGACGAAACCGGCCTGGCCGCCGCGATGAGAAACGTCCACCGAGCGTTGGCCATCGACGTCCGCATAACTGGCGACAAAGAAGGTATCGGCGCCGGCGATCATGGCTTTGGCTGCGTCATCCAGCCCATTGAGGTGCTGCGCGATACGGGTCGCCGGATCTGCTAATGGCACCGAGCGAAACTGGCGCAATTGAATGTATTGCGGGCAATTGCCGAAAGACTGCTCCACCTTCACCTCGAAGCCGCCCGCCGTCACAGCGCCGACTCGACCATTGAGGCGGTTGCGACGTCGGGTGTGCAGTTCGATACCGAGCAGACCGATCGCCGCTCCCTCTTGCAATTGCGCAGGGTCGTCACTGCCAGGCAGGCTGCCGAACTGCAACAACGTGGGCACTGGAGAATGGGCAAAGCCCGGCGCTCCTTCAAGAATGCTGGCCCAAGGGTTGCCGTCAGCATCCACCGCGCCGTACAGCATGAACGGTAGTTGCTGATAGAACGTGCGGTGCTGATCCGGCATCTCGCTGCGAATCACCCTACGACCTAATTCGTCCATTCGCTCGGCGACACCCACACGAGCCTGCAACTGTGTTTCGCCTGCGTGCCAAGGTGAACGTTCCATAACGGCTTCTCCCCTGCGCTCAGCGCGCAATAAGAACAGCCCGATTGAGCCGGGCCGTAAGCATCAGGCAGTTTTTTGCAAACCGGCGACGGTGCGCGGCATGCCGACAAACCCTGGCAAGGCTTCAATGCGCGCCAGCCAAACACGGATGTTCGCGTAGTCGTCCAGCGACACATTGCCTTCCGGTGCGTGGGCGATGTAGCTGTACGCGGCGATGTCCGCGATGGTTGGCTCGCTACCGACCAGATAGGGCGTTGCGCCCAGTTCCTGATCGATCACTTTGAGCCAGGTGTGGGCATAAGCGATCACCTCTTGCGCGTTGAAAGGCGCACCAAACACAGTGATCAGCCTTGCCCTGGCGGGGCCGAAGGCAATCGGCCCGGCGGCAACCGATAACCAGCGTTGAACCTTGGCCGCCCCGACCGGATCGGTTGGCAGCCAGCGACCATTTCCGTATTTCTGCGCAAGGTAAACCAGGATCGCGTTGGAGTCGGCCAGCACCACGCCTTGATCATCAATCACCGGGACCTGACCAAACGGGTTGAGCGTCAGGAAGTCCGGTTGCTTATGCGCGCCTTTGGCCAAATCGACGAAGATCAGCTCGGTCGGCAGTTGCAACAAAGACAGCATCAGCTCTACACGGTGAGCATGGCCGGAACGGGGAAAGTTGTAGAGTTTGATGGCTTGCATGGTCGACTCCGCTGGGTGGTGGCGCCGTTCAGGAAAGATCAGCGCCGATGGAGGGCTATCTTCCACCCGCCATCAAAACAACAGAATAACCAGCAAACGCAACCCACTATTTCATCCAGAGCAATAATCTTCAGCCGTGCAGAGCAGGATGTTCGCGCAGCACCTTTACCGTGAAGTCCACAAAACTACGGACCCGCACCGAGGCCTTGCGACCGCCCTGATAGACCACATGAATGGGCAATGGCGGCAGTTCGAAGTCAGCCAGAACGATTTCCAGCTCACCGGCGGCGACTTTGCTCGCCACTTGATACGACAGGACTCGGGTCAGTCCCAGGCCCATGGCGGCGGCAGTGATAGCCGCCTGATTGGCGGTGACCACCAGACGCGGTTCCAGACGAACGCTGATTGGCTCTCCTCCGTCAAGGAACGGCCAGCTTCTGTGCTGCCCGATGGACGAGGTCGCGATGATCGGGGCTACGCTCAAATCTGCAGGATGCCGGGGCCGACCATGGTCGATCAGGAATCCGGGGGAAGCGCAGATCACCCGCCGCACTTCGCCCACGCGAATTGCATGCTGATTGCTGTCAGGCAACTCACCGATGCGCACCGCCACATCGATGCCCTCCTCGACCATGCTCACCACCCGGTCGACCAGTAAAGCGTTGATGCTGACTTCAGGGAATTGAGACAAGTAACCGACCATGACCGGCGTAACAAACAAATCACCGAACAACACCGGCGCCGTGATCGTCAGTTGCCCACGGGGTTGGGCGTGGCTCCCGGCCGCCGAATCCTCCGCTTCCTGCACCTCGGTGAGAATTCTCCGACAGTCCTCCAGATAACGCTGACCCGCCTCGCTCAAATGCACGCTGCGGGTGGTACGTGTCAGCAACTGGGTGCCGATGCGTTTCTCCAGCGCCGCCACCGCGCGGGTGACGCTGGCCGCCGACATCCCCAACCGCCGCGCCGCCGCCGAGAAGCCTTGCTCCTGAGCGACGGTGGCGAAGACCTGCATTTCCTGGAATCGGTCCATGGGTTAACTCCTGAGCACTGAAAAACGCGAGGCCGACAGTTCCCGATTGGACCTGGATATCGCTGGAAGAGGATGAGCCGTGCAGTTTTAGTGGCATTCTGATTATTGTGACGTATAACCCTGAACGTTCACGCTTTCAATTGCTGAGACCGTATCCAGATGCCCTCCATCTACCAACTTAAACCCGCCTTCCAGAATCTGTTGCGACCGCTGGTTCAGCGACTATTCGATAACGGCACCACCGCCAATCAAATCACCGTGCTGGCCGGCGTCATTTCGGTCGTGACGGGCGTCGGGATTGCCTGTTTCGCCAATCACCTGTGGGTATTTCTGCTAATTCCCGTGTGGATGATCCTGCGGATGGCGCTGAACGCCATCGACGGCATGCTGGCCCGGGAATTCGGCCAGCAGTCGCGCCTCGGCGCCTACCTTAATGAACTGTGCGATATCGTGGCCGACAGCGCGCTGATCCTGCCTTTTGCCCTGATTCCCGACGTGAGTGTGTTGATTGTGCTGTTGGTCACGCTGCTGGCATTGTTCAGCGAGTACAGTGGCGTCCTCGGGCCGATGGTCGGCGCATCGCGGCGTTATGACGGCCCGATGGGCAAGAGCGATCGCGCGTTTGTACTGGGCGTCTTGGCCACCGGCATTGCCCTCGGCTGGATTAACGCGTTGTGGATTAACGTTGTGTTTGGGGTGATCGCCGTCCTGCTGGCTTACACCTTGGTCAACCGGGTCCGTCTGGGCCTGAAAGAAGTGCAGGAAAACGCTCCCTCGGCATAAGGCCTCAGCGTAAGGCTCCCCAAGCATAAGGAAAGTGCAATGCGTGAAACTCAGAATCAGACCTTCACTACCCACGACGGCGTCGAGCTGTTCTACCGCCATTGGCCGGCCACGGCGGGTAATCCGGGCGAACCGCGCAAGGCAGTGCTGCTGTTTCATCGCGGCCATGAACACTCGGGGCGTATCGCCCACTTGGTGGAGGAGCTGGACCTGCCAGCGTTCGACTTCTTTGCCTGGGACGCGCGCGGCCATGGTCAGTCGCCGGGCGCTCGCGGCGACAGCCCGAGTTTCGCCACCAGCGTGCGTGACGTGCAGACCTTTTGCGATCACTTGAACGCGACCCACCAGATCGACGAAGAGAACATGGCCGTGATCGCCCAGAGCGTCGGCGCGGTGATTGCCTCAACCTGGGTCCACGACTATGCACCGCGCATCCGCTCGCTGGTGCTCGCGTCGCCCGCATTCAAGGTCAAGCTCTACGTACCTTTCGCCCGTCCGGGCCTGGCGCTGATGCGCAAATTTCGCGGCAACTTTTTCGTCAACAGCTACGTCAAGGCCAAGTTTCTCAGCCACGACCCGGAACGCGTCGCCTCCTACGACAGCGATCCACTGATAACCAAGGCGATTTCGGTGAATTTGCTGCTCGGCTTGTATGAAGCCGCCGACCGTGTGGTGGCCGATGCGCAGGCGATTCAAGTGCCGACCCAGCTGCTGATTTCCGGCTCGGATTTTGTGGTCCACCGCAAACCCCAGGAACAGTTTTTCGAACGCCTGGGCAGCCTGAAAAAGGAAAAACACATTCTCCCGGGCTTCTTCCACGACACGCTTGGGGAACGTGATCGCGCCGTGGCCATCGCCAGCGCCAAACGCTTTATCCTGCAAAACTTTGAATACCCGCTGGACCGGGCCTCGTTGCTTGATGCCGATAAAATCGGCCTGACCTGCGCCGAATCCGAATCCCTCGCCGCCCCGCTGCCGCACAACTCGTTGCGTGATCTGTACTGGCGCATGACCCGCGCCAGCATGCGCCTGGGCAGCCGGCTGTCTGACGGGGTGAAGCTGGGCTTCGACACCGGTTTCGATTCCGGCAGCACCCTGGACTATGTGTACCGCAACCAGCCCACCGGCAAGGGCGGGCTCGGGCGGATGATTGATCAGAACTACCTGAACTCCATCGGCTGGCGCGGCATTCGCCAGCGCAAACTCAACGTCGAAGAACTGCTGCGCCTGACCATGGCCAAACTGCGTGAAGAAGGCCGACCGGTGCGCATCGTCGACATCGCCGCCGGTCACGGTCGCTACATTCTCGAAGCCTTGCAAGGTGTCAGCCCGCTACCGGAATCGATACTGTTGCGCGATTACAGCGACATCAATGTGCGTGACGGTGGTGCGCTGATTCGCGATAAGGGCCTTGGAGAGATCGCGCAGTTCGTGAAAGGCGACGCGTTCGACCGCGCCGACCTGGCGGCACTGGACCCAAAGCCGACACTGGCGGTGGTGTCCGGCTTGTATGAACTGTTTGCCGACAATGCACTGGTCGGCGGTTCCCTGGCAGGCTTGGCCGAGGCCGTGGAGCCCGGTGGGTATCTGGTCTACACCGGTCAGCCCTGGCACCCGCAGCTGGAACTGATCGCCCGCGCCCTCACCAGTCACCGTCAAGGCCAGGCTTGGGTGATGCGTCGGCGCAGTCAGGCGGAAATGGATCAACTGGTGGAAGCAGCGGGTTTTCGTAAAATCACCCAGCGAGTGGATGAATGGGGGATCTTCACCGTGTCCCTCGCGCAACGGGTGCAATGATGGGGGCTGCCCCGAGAGAGCCGGGTTTGCTGAAACCCGCCGTGCTCTGGTTGCTGGTGCTGGCACCGCTGTTTTTCGCCAGCTACGGCTTTGCCACGTGGGTCACGGCTCAGCGCAGCGATGTCGACACTTTCGTTTTCGATTGGGAAACCGCCATGCCCTTCTGGGCCTGGACCATCGTCCCCTACTGGACGATTGATCTGCTGTACGGTTTTTCGCTGCTGCTGCCCGATAGTCGTCATGAGCTTAAGCGCCATGCCTTGCGCCTGTTGAGTGCTCAAGTGATCTCAATCAGTTGTTTCCTGTTATGGCCGCTGCGCTTCACCTTCGAACGGCCTGAACTGGACGGAGTGTTCGGTTGGCTGTTCGCGGTGCTGGCCGGGTTCGACAAGCCGTTCAATCAGGCGCCGTCGCTGCACATCGCCCTGCTGGTGATTTTGTGGGTGATGTACCAACGGCACTCTCAAGGCCTGTGGCGCTGGCTGGTGCACGGCTGGTTCGCATTGATCGGGATTTCGGTGCTGACCACTTATCAACATCACTTTATCGACTTACCCACAGGCGCCCTCGCTGGCTGGCTGTGCGTGTGGTTGTGGCCACTGGATCGGCCCAGCCCCTTGAATAGCGTGCGGTTGGCCAAGGATGCGAAACGCTGGCGCCTGGCCCTGCGTTATGGCATCGGTGCGGCAATATTCGCCATTCCAGCCTTTGGCCTGGGCGGCGGATGGCTGTGGCTGATCTGGCCTGCCGTGGCGTTGCTGTTGGTGGCGATCAACTACATGCTGCTGGACGCCGCCGGGTTTCAGAAACGCGCCGACGGCCGCCTTAGCCCGGCCGCCCGTTGGTTATTTGCACCTTACGTGGCAGCGGCGTGGATCAACTCACGGCTTTGGACCCGCAAGCATCCGCAGCCCAATGAGGTTGTGGATAACGTTTGGCTCGGCAGGCTTCCCGACGCTGATCAGTTGGCGCCGTTCAACGCTGTGGTTGATCTATGCGCTGAGCTGCCGCTCAACCCGAGAGGCCGCGCCTATCAAAGCGTTCCGATACTCGATCTGACCACGCCCAGCGCTGAGCAATGCCTCGCCGCCGCCCAGGCCATTGAACACCTGCGCCAGCAAGGTCCATTGCTGGTCTGCTGCGCTTTGGGCTATTCACGCAGCGCCACCGCTATCGCGGCATGGTTGCTGCACAGCGGTCGAGCGACCAATGTCGATGCCGCCGTGGCAATGATCCAGGCCGCACGCCCGCAAGTGGTGCTGCATCCGGCCCATCGCCAAGCCCTGGAGAACGCCTATGCCGGTTGATATGGAACTGCATGTGGTCGCCAGCCTGCTGCGCCGGGGCCGCACCCTCGATCAGTTATCCACAGGGCTGACCTTGCTGGGTGTGTTGTTCGGTCTGCTGCAACTGCTGCTGATCACCCCGACTGCGCCGTTCTTGATCCTCAGCGCCTGGCTGATCATCCTCGGGCTATGGCAAAAATACTGGGCGCTGCGGGTGGCCTTCGACGCTGACCTGTTTACCCTGATGGCCCGCGACGCTGACGCTTTGTCAGACCGCACTCAAGCCCTCGACCAGGCCCTGCAAAACCTCGACCTGCAACCGGCCAACCGTGCCGGCCGGCCCTGGACCGAACGTCAGCGCGGGGGGCTTAAACTGCTGCGCAAACAGGCTGTCCTGCTGGTCGCCCAAGTGCTGCCACCATTGGCTGTCATTCTGGCCAGCCCTTGGCTGCCCCTCGCTGGATAAGGAAATCGTTAATGTTCGAACCTGTGGTCGCCTTCCTCATCACCTCCATGGCCCGAACCGTTACTGGCGCCCGCAGCCTGTGGATGGGTTGCGCGCCGGAACCCGTGCAGCGCATTTATTTTGCCAACCACAGCAGCCACGGCGACTTCGTGCTGCTCTGGGCCTCGCTCCCTCCCGCCCTGCGCAAACTTACGCGACCGGTGGCCGGCAGCGACTACTGGAACAAGAGCGCCTTACGCCGCTACATCATCAGCCGGGTGTTCAACGGCGTGCTGATCGACCGCGAGCGCAAGGACCCTGTGGATAACCCGTTGCAGCCCATGCTCGACGCCCTGGAGAAGGGTGATTCGTTAATCATCTTTCCCGAAGGCACGCGCAATCTGGAAGAGGGTTTGCTGCCGTTCAAAAGCGGCCTGTACCACTTGGCAAAACGTTACCCACAGGCCCAGGTGATTCCGGTGTGGATCGCCAACCTCAACCGGGTCATGCCCAAGGGCCGAGTGCTGCCACTGCCGCTGCTGTGTACCACCAGTTTCGGCGCGCCCCTGCAACTGACTGAAGGCGAGAGCAAAGAGCAGTTCCTTTCACGCAGCCGCGACGCACTGCTGGCCCTCGCCCCGGAGCATTCCTGACATGGATAGACAAACCCTGATGCTATTCGGCGGGATCGGCATGATCCTGGTGCTGGCTTCACTGATTGGCCTGATCCTCAAACTGCGCACCCGGGGCACGCCCAATGCAGTCATCGAAAACCTCAACGCCCGCATCAACGCCTGGTGGGTGATGGTGGTGGTGATCGGCATCGCTTTTTGGCTGGGCACCGGCGCGGTGATTCTGCTGTTTTACGCGGTATCGTTTTATGCGCTACGCGAATTCCTCACCCTCATGCCCACCCGACGCAGCGACTACCCGGCGCTGGTGGCAGCGTTTTACCTGGCATTGCCGCTGCAATATTTGCTGATCTATTCCGATTGGTACGGACTCTTCTCGATCTTTATTCCGGTGTACGTGTTTTTGCTGCTGCCGATCCTTGCGTCTCTCGGCGGCGACAGTACGCACTTCCTTGAGCGGGCGTCGAAAGTGCAATGGGGCTTGATGATCGCGGTGTTCTGCGTGTCGTTCGTGCCCGCCCTGCTGACTCTGGACATCGTCGGTTATGAAGGCCGCAACCTGCTGCTGATCGCGTATCTGGTGATCGTGGTGCAGCTGTCGGACGTGCTGCAGTACGTATGCGGCAAGTTGTTCGGCAAACATAAAATCGCACCCACTCTGTCGCCGTCGAAAACCGTCGAAGGCTTTGTCGGTGGCGTTTTGCTGTCCTCGCTGATTGGTGCAGCCTTGTGGTGGACCACACCATTCAGCCCGTGGCAGTCGTTCTTGATTGCGCTGCTGATCAACCTGCTGGGGTTTGCCGGCGGCATCGTGATGTCGGCGATCAAGCGTGATCGCGGCGTGAAGGATTGGGGACACATGATCGAAGGCCACGGCGGGATGCTGGATCGTCTGGATTCAGTGTGTTTTGCGGCACCGATCTTCTTTCATCTCGTGCGGTATTGGTGGACTTGAAATAGCTCACCTTTCTCAAAAAAAAAGACCGCAGCCAAAACTGCGGTCTTTTCATTTCATTGCTTGTGGATAACTTATTCCACAGTCACCGACTTCGCCAAGTTACGCGGCTGGTCAACGTCAGTACCTTTCAATACAGCGACGTAGTATGAGAGCAGCTGCAGCGGAATGGTGTAGAGGATCGGCGACAGGATGTCGTGGATGTGCGGCATCTGGACGACATGAGTGCCTTCGCCATTGGTCATGCCGGCCTGCTCGTCGGCGAAGACGACCAGTTCACCGCCACGGGCGCGGACTTCCTGGAGGTTGGACTTCAGCTTCTCCAGCAACTCGTTGTTCGGCGCCACGGTGACCACCGGCATGTCGTTATCCACAAGCGCCAGCGGACCATGTTTCAGTTCGCCCGCCGGATAGGCTTCCGCGTGGATGTAAGAGATTTCCTTGAGCTTGAGGGCCCCTTCCATCGCCACCGGGAATTGCGCGCCGCGACCGAGGAACAGCGTGTGGTTCTTCTCGGCGAACAGCTCGGCGATTTTCTCCACGGTGCTGTCCATGGCCAGGGCTTCGCCCAAGCGGGTCGGCAAGCGACGCAGTTCTTCGACCAGTGTGGCTTCTACGCCTTCGGCCAACGTACCGCGAACCTGACCCAGAGACAGGGTCAGCAACAGCAGGCCAACCAGTTGAGTGGTAAAGGCTTTGGTCGAGGCCACGCCGATTTCGCGACCGGCCTGGGTCAGCAACGTCAGGTCCGATTCGCGTACCAGAGAGCTGATGCCGACGTTGCAGATTGCCAGGCTGGCGAGGAAACCCAGCTCTTTGGCATTGCGCAGCGCGGCCAAAGTGTCGGCGGTTTCACCGGACTGGGAGATGCTCACGAACAGGGTGTCCGGCTGCACCACTACCTTGCGATAGCGGAATTCGCTGGCGACTTCGACCTGACATGGGATGCCAGCCAGTTCTTCGAGCCAGTAACGGGCAACCATGCCGGCGTGGTAACTGGTGCCGCAGGCGACGATCTGTACATTGCGCACCTTGGCGAACAGCTCGGCAGCTCCTGGGCCGAATGCCTCGACCAGCACCTGGTTATGGCTCAGGCGACCTTCGAGAGTGCGCTGCACTACGACTGGTTGCTCGTGAATTTCCTTGAGCATGTAATGGCGAAATTCGCCCTTGTCAGCAGCTTCGGCACCGTCGCGGTACTGAACGCTTTCACGCTCGACGAGCGCGCCATCGATGTCCCAGATCTGCACGCTGTCGCGGCGAATTTCGGCGATATCGCCTTCTTCCAGGTACATGAAGCGGTCGGTCACCTGACGTAGCGCCAACTGGTCGGAGGCCAGGAAGTTCTCACCCATACCCAGACCGATCACCAATGGGCTGCCACTGCGGGCCGCCACCAGGCGATCCGGTTGAAGGGCGCTGATCACCGCCAGGCCGTAAGCACCGTGCAGCTCTTGCACGGTCGCTTTCAGGGCCACCGTCAGGTCGGGTTGAAGCTTGAGTTTTTCGTGGAGCAGATGCGCGATGACTTCAGTGTCGGTGTCCGACGTGAACACATGGCCCAAAGCCTGGAGTTGCTCGCGCAGGACTTCATGGTTCTCGATGATGCCGTTGTGCACCACCGCCAGATCGCCTGAGAAATGCGGGTGAGCATTGCGTTCACACGGCGCGCCGTGGGTCGCCCAGCGGGTGTGGGCAATGCCCAGACGGCCGACCAGAGGCTCTTCGATCAGCGCCTGTTCCAACTCGCTGACCTTGCCCGGACGACGCGTGCGCAAGAGCTTTTCATCGTTGGTGTACACCGCCACACCGGCACTGTCATAGCCACGGTATTCCAGGCGCTTGAGGCCTTCGAGCAGGATGGCGGTAATGTTACGTTCTGCGACTGCACCGACAATTCCACACATGCTAGTTCTCCTGACTGACGGCGGCGCAGATCAAATTAATGCCGCGGGCCTGAATCTGATCGCGTGCTTCCAGGGGCAGGCGATCATCGGTGATGAGGGTATGGACGCTGCTCCACGGCAGCTCCAGATTGGGGATTTTGCGGCCGATCTTGTCGGCCTCGACCATCACGATCACTTCGCGGGCAACCTCGGCCATAACGCGGCTCAAGCCCAGCAATTCATTGAAGGTGGTGGTCCCGCGCACCAGATCGATGCCATCGGCACCGATAAATAGCTGATCAAAGTCATATGAGCGTAGTACTTGCTCGGCCACCTGACCCTGGAAGGACTCGGAATGCGGGTCCCAGGTCCCCCCGGTCATCAGCAGCACCGGCTCATGCTCGAGTTCGCTCAAAGCGTTGGCGACATGCAGGGAGTTGGTCATAACCACCAGACCCGGTTGCTGGCCGAGTTCCGGGATCATCGCCGCGGTGGTGCTGCCGCTGTCGATGATGATTCGCGCATGCTCGCGGATCCGCGTGACAGCGGCGCGGGCAATGGCCTGCTTGTACTTGGAAACCGGTTGGCCGAGATCGGCGACCAGTTCCTGAGGCATGGTGACCGCCCCGCCATAACGACGCAGCAACAGACCGTTGCTTTCAAGCGCTGCCAAGTCCTTGCGAATCGTAACTTCCGAGGTTTCGAAGCGCTTGGCCAGCTCATCCACACTGACTTCCCCCTGCTCATTGAGCAAGGCGAGGATGTTGTGGCGGCGTTGGGGCGTGTTGCGCTTCGACATGGCTTGATAAGTTTCGATTCGAAAGATAACGTAAGCAATCAAAACCTATTAGCGAAACTTCGTCAAGTCAGCGTGAGAAAAAAGATGTGTGGATAACCCATAAAAAGATCGCAGCCTTCAGCAGCCCCACAGGATGAACACGTATTCCTTGTCGGAGCTGCCGAAGACTGCGATCTTTTGATCCTGCTGTGGATAACTCAGCTCTTTTTGATCTTCTCCGGCCGCTTCCAGCCCTCGATGTTCTTCTGCCGAGCCCGACCCACTGCCAACTGAGCCTTGTCCACATTCTGGGTAATGGTCGAACCGGCCGCCGTAGTCGCACCCGAGGAGATATCCACAGGCGCCACCAACGAGTTGTTGGACCCGATGAACACATCTTCGCCCAGCACGGTTTTCCACTTGTTCGCGCCATCGTAGTTACAGGTGATGGTGCCTGCGCCAATGTTGGTACGCGCACCGATCTCGGCGTCGCCCAGGTACGTCAAGTGACCGGCCTTGGCGCCCTCGCCCAGGTGGGCGTTCTTCAGTTCAACGAAGTTACCCACATGCGCGCGAGCTTCCAGCACTGTGCCTGGACGCAATCGGGCGAACGGGCCGGCATCGCTGCCTTCACCGAGTATGGCGCCTTCGATATGGCTGTTGGCTTTGATCACTACGCCTTTGCGCAGGGTGCTGTCCTTGATCACGCAGTTCGGGCCGATCACCACGTCGTCCTCAATGACCACTTTGCCTTCGAGGATCACGTTGATGTCGATCAGCACATCGCGGCCGATGGTAACCTCACCACGCACATCGAAGCGTGCCGGGTCGCGCAGGGTCACGCCCTGAGCCATCAATCGACGAGCTGCGCGCAACTGATAGTGACGCTCAAGCTCGGCCAGTTGCTTGCGATCGTTGGCGCCCTGCACTTCCATGGTGTCATGGGGGTGTTCGGTGGCTACCACCAGACCATCGCTGACCGCCATGGCGATCACGTCGGTCAGGTAGTACTCGCCTTGGGAATTGTTATTGGAGAGACGACTCACCCAATCGCCCAGACGTTCGAAAGGTAGCGCCAGAATGCCGGTATTGCCCTCAGTGATCGCACGCTCGACGTCGTTGGTGTCTTTATGCTCGACGATGGCAGTAACCTTGCCGGTGGCATCGCGGACGATGCGGCCGTAACCCGTCGGGTCATCCAGCTCGACAGTCAACAGGCCCAGTTGCTGCGGTGCAGCCAGCTTGAGCAGACGTTGCAGGGTTTCGACTTCGATCAGCGGTACGTCACCGTACAGAATCAACACGGTGTCGGCCTTGATGAACGGTACAGCCTGGGCCACTGCATGTCCGGTACCCAGCTGTTGATCCTGCAGGACGAAATTCAGGTCATCGGCGGCCAGACGCTCGCGCACCACTTCGGCACCATGGCCGATCACCACATGGATGCGTTGTGGATCAAGTTGCCGGGCGCTGTGGATAACATGGCCAAGCATTGAATTACCGGCAACCGGGTGCAGAACTTTCGGCAAGGCCGAACGCATGCGCGTGCCTTGGCCGGCAGCGAGGATAACGATTTCAAGAGACATGACAGGCTACTAATCCTGGGAGGTCAGCGGCTGCGACCGGGTGATGAAAGTCAGAAAAGAAAAAAGGGTAGCCGAGGCTACCCTTTTTAATCAATCACACAATTAGTCGATGGCCAATTAGTGGCCGAACTTCTTGCGGATCTGCTGGACGGTGCGCAGCTGAGCTGCAGCCTCGGCCAGACGTGCGGCAGCAGAACCGTAATCGAATTCCGCGCCTCGCTCATGCAAGGCCTTCTCGGCAGCCTTAACGGCTTCCTGAGCGGAGGCTTCGTCCAGGTCGGCAGCACGTTGCACGGTGTCGGCAAGAACCTTGACCATGTTCGGCTGAACCTCGAGGAAACCGCCGGAGATGTAATACACCTCCTCTTCCCCGCCCTGCTTGATCAAGCGGATAGGACCCGGCTTGAGATTAGTGATCAGCGGCGCGTGACCCAAGGCGATACCAAGATCACCCAGTGCACCGTGCGCAACCACCATCTCGACCAGGCCGGAAAAGATTTCCCCTTCCGCGCTGACGATATCGCAATGGACTGTCATAGCCATCTGATTGCCTCAACCTAAATTAGCGCCCGTTGCCGGGCGCCGGGATTACAGTTTCTTGGCTTTCTCGATCGCTTCTTCGATGCCGCCGACCATGTAGAACGCTTGTTCTGGCAGGTGGTCGTAGTCACCGTTGAGGATGCCTTTGAAGCCAGCAATGGTGTCTTTCAGGGAAACGTATTTACCCGAAGCACCGGTGAAGACTTCAGCCACGAAGAACGGCTGCGACAAGAAACGCTGGATCTTACGAGCACGGTTTACCAACTGCTTGTCGGCTTCCGACAGCTCGTCCATACCCAGGATCGCAATGATGTCCTTCAGTTCTTTGTAACGCTGCAGAACATACTGTACGCCGCGAGCGGTGTCGTAGTGGTCCTGGCCGATTACGTTCGGGTCCAGCTGGCGCGAAGTCGAGTCGAGTGGATCGACCGCCGGGTAGATACCCAGGGAAGCGATGTCACGGGACAGAACGACAGTGGCGTCCAAGTGGGCGAAGGTGGTCGCTGGCGACGGGTCAGTCAAGTCATCCGCCGGTACGTATACCGCCTGGATCGAGGTGATCGAACCGTTTTTGGTCGAAGTGATACGCTCTTGCAGAGTACCCATCTCTTCGGCCAGGGTCGGCTGGTAACCTACTGCAGAAGGCATACGGCCCAGCAGTGCGGATACTTCAGTACCGGCCAGGGTGTAACGATAGATGTTGTCGACGAATAGCAGAACGTCGTTACCTTCGTCACGGAACTTCTCGGCCATGGTCAGGCCGGTCAGTGCTACGCGCAGACGGTTACCCGGCGGCTCGTTCATCTGACCGTAAACCAGTGCCACTTTGTCCAGAACGTTGGAATCCTTCATCTCGTGGTAGAAGTCGTTACCCTCACGAGTACGCTCACCCACACCGGCGAACACGGAATAACCGCTGTGCTCGATGGCGATGTTACGGATCAGTTCCATCATGTTTACGGTTTTGCCTACACCGGCACCACCGAACAGACCGACTTTACCACCCTTGGCGAACGGGCAAACCAGGTCGATAACCTTGATGCCGGTTTCCAGCAGGTCGTTGCCGCCCGCTTGTTCAGCGAAGGTTGGCGCAGGACGGTGAATGCCCCAGCGCTCTTCGGTGTCGATCGGGCCAGCTTCGTCGATCGGGTTACCCAGAACGTCCATGATCCGGCCCAGGGTCGCTTTACCGACTGGTACGGAGATGGCTGCGCCGGAGTCGGTGACTTCCAGACCGCGCTTCAAGCCCTCGGTGGAACCCATCGCAATGGTACGAACCACGCCGTCGCCCAGCTGTTGCTGAACTTCCAGGGTGGTTTCGGCCGCGCTCACTACTTTCAGCGCGTTGTAGATGCTCGGTACGCTGTCGCGTGGAAATTCCACGTCGATAACGGCGCCGATGATTTGAACGATACGTCCGCTACTCATAGCTGGATCCTCTGAATATTTGAACCGTTAAACCGCGGCAGCGCCGCCGACGATTTCCGAGATCTCTTGGGTGATCGCAGCCTGACGCGCCTTGTTGTAGACCAGCTGCAAATCGCTGATCAAATCACCGGCGTTGTCGGTAGCGTTCTTCATCGCGATCATCCGCGCAGCTTGTTCAGCCGCGTTGTTCTCGACCACCGCCTGGTAGACCTGCGACTCCACGTAGCGGACCATCAAGCCATCAAGCAGCTCTTTGGCGTCCGGTTCGTACAGATAATCCCAGTGGTGCTTGAGTTCTTGATCTGCGGTTGCCACCAGTGGAATCAACTGCTCCACGGTAGGCAATTGCGTCATGGTGTTGACGAACTTGTTGGACACCACGGACAGGCGGTCAATACGGCCGTCCAGGTAGGCATCCAGCATCACCTTGACGCTGCCGATCAAGTCATTGATCGACGGCTCTTCACCCAGGTGGCTGATAGCTGCAACGACGTTACCGCCGAAGTTACGGAAGAAAGCCGCACCCTTGCTACCCACTACACACAGATCAATCTCGACGCCGTTTTCGCGGTTTACCGCCATGTCCTTGACCAGGGCCTTGAACAGGTTGGTGTTCAAGCCACCACACAGACCACGGTCACTGCTCACCACAACGTAACCGACGCGCTTTACTTCACGGTCGATCATGAATGGGTGGCGATATTCCGGGTTGGCGTTGGCCAGATGGCCAATAACCTGGCGGATGCGCTCCGCGTAAGGACGGCTAGCAGCCATGCGCATTTGTGCCTTGCGCATTTTACTGACCGCCACTTTTTCCATGGCGCTGGTAATCTTTTGCGTGCTTTTGATGCTCGCAATCTTACTGCGAATCTCTTTTGCGCCTGCCATGTAACACCTATCAGGTTAGCAAGCGGGAGCCTTGCGGCTCCCGCTGCGGCTTACCAGGTTTGGGTGGCCTTGAACTTCTCGATACCGGCTTTCAGGCCAGCGTCGATTTCGTCATTGAAGTCACCCTTCACGTTGATCTTCGCCATCAAATCGGCGTGATCGCGGTTGAAGAAAGCAATCAGCGCTTGTTCAAAGCTGCCGATCTTGGCGATTTCGACGTCAGTCAGGAACCCACGCTCAGCGGCATACAGCGACAGCGCCATGTCAGCGATCGACATTGGTGCGTATTGCTTCTGCTTCATCAGCTCGGTAACGCGCTGACCATGCTCAAGTTGCTTACGGGTCGCTTCGTCCAGGTCAGAAGCGAACTGGGCGAATGCCGCCAGTTCACGGTACTGAGCCAGAGCGGTACGGATACCACCGGACAGCTTCTTGATGATCTTGGTCTGAGCGGCACCACCCACACGGGATACCGAAACACCGGCGTTCACAGCAGGACGGATCCCGGAGTTGAACATGGCCGATTCCAGGAAGATCTGACCGTCGGTGATGGAAATCACGTTGGTCGGAACGAACGCGGAAACGTCGCCAGCCTGGGTTTCGATGATCGGCAGTGCGGTCAGGGAACCGGTTTTGCCGGTCACTGCGCCGTTGGTGAACTTCTCTACGTATTCTTCCGAAACGCGGGATGCGCGCTCCAGCAGACGGGAGTGGAGATAGAACACGTCGCCTGGGTAAGCTTCACGGCCTGGTGGACGGCGCAGCAGCAGGGAAATCTGGCGGTAAGCCACTGCTTGCTTGGACAGATCGTCATAAACGATCAGCGCGTCTTCACCGCGGTCGCGGAAGAATTCACCCATGGTGCAACCGGAGTACGGTGCCAGGAATTGCAGTGCTGCAGATTCCGAAGCGCTCGCCGCCACGACGATGGTGTTAGCCAGTGCGCCGTTTTCTTCCAGCTTGCGAACCACGTTGGCGATGGTCGATTGTTTCTGACCGATTGCAACGTAGACGCAGAAAATGCCGCTGTTTTTCTGGTTGATGATCGCGTCGATCGCCAGAGCGGTTTTACCGATCTGACGGTCACCGATGATCAGCTCACGCTGGCCACGGCCGACAGGGATCATGGCATCGACAGCCTTGTAGCCAGTCTGTACAGGCTGGTCTACCGACTTACGCCAGATCACGCCTGGAGCAACTTTCTCGACCGCATCGGTCTCGGTGTTGTTCAGCGGACCTTTGCCGTCAACTGGGTTACCCAGCGCGTCGACTACGCGACCCAGCAGTTCCTTACCAACCGGAACTTCGAGGATGCGGCCGGTGCACTTGGCGCTCATGCCTTCAGCCAGAGACTGGTAGGAGCCCAATACAACGGCACCTACAGAGTCTTGCTCGAGGTTGAGAGCCATACCGAAGACGCCGCCCGGAAACTCGATCATCTCGCCGTACATAACGTCGGCCAGACCGTGAATCCGCACGATACCGTCAGATACGCTGACGACAGTGCCTTCGTTACGGGCTTGGGAGGTCACATCGAGCTTGTCGATGCGGCCCTTGATAATTTCACTTATTTCGGAAGGATTGAGTTGCTGCATTGCTCTGCTGCCCCTTCAAACTCAAGATTTCAATGCTTCGGCAAGGTTCGCGAGTTTGCCGCGAACCGAGCCATCGATAACCAGGTCGCCGGCGCGGATGACAATGCCCCCAATCAGGGATTTGTCTTCCTCGACTTGCAGGCGCACTTCCCGGTTGAGTCGTGCACTGAGAACCTTGGCGAGTTTGTCTTGCTGTTCTTGGTTCAATGCAAAAGCACTGGTCACTTCAACGTCTACCGACTTCTCTTGTTCAGCCTTGTACAGGTCGAACAGAGCGGATATCTCCGGCAAAAGCGGGAGACGGTCGTTTTCGGCAACGACGTTAATGAAGTTCTGTGCCTTGGCATCAAACTTGTCGCCGCACACGTCAATAAACGTGGCGGCCTTGTTTGCGCTCGTCAGTCGCGGGGCCTTGAGCACGCGCTGCATGGTGTCGTCTTGCGACACTGCTGCAGCCAGGCCGAGCATGGCTGACCAAGAGGCCAGTTGCTGGTGGGCCTGGGCGTGCTCGAAGGCTGCCTTAGCGTAAGGTCGGGCCAACGTGGTCAATTCTGCCATGATCGCCCTCGCTTAAATTTCAGCAGCCAGTTTGTTTACCAGCTCCGCGTGCGCGTTTTGATCGATTGTGGCACCCAGGATCTTCTCGGCGCCGCCGACAGCCAGTGCACCCAGTTGGGCACGCAGCGCGTCTTTGACACTGTTCAGTTCCTGCTCGATCTCGGCCTGAGCCTGAACCTTCACACGGTCAGCGTCGATACGGGCTTTTTCAACAGCCTCTTCAACGATCTGGTTACCGCGTTTCTTGGCTTGCTCAATGATTTCAGCTGCCTGAGCTTTCGCTTCGCGCAGTTGTTGACCCGCTTTATCTTGGGCCAACTCCAGGTCGCGAGCTGCTCGGGCGGCAGCGTCCAGTCCATCCGCGATCTTCTTCTGACGTTCGTGCAAAGCCGCGATGACCGGAGGCCATACGAACTTCATGCAAAAAAGTACAAAAATTAAGAACGCAACGGACTGGCCAATCAGGGTTGCATTAATGTTCACGCCAACACCTCGCTCGTTCGTTGCACAACACACTAATCACTCGACGATTCGAGTGATTAGCCAGCGAGTTGACCAACGAATGGGTTCGCGAAGGTGAAGAACAGAGCGATACCAACACCGATCATGGTCACGGCGTCGAGCAGACCGGCAACGATGAACATTTTAACTTGCAGCATTGGAACCATTTCTGGTTGACGCGCTGCGCCTTCCAGGAACTTGCCGCCCAACAGGCCGAAACCAATTGCGGTACCCAGTGCGCCCAGGCCGATCAACAGTGCAACAGCGATAGCGGTTAGACCAACTACAGTTTCCATCTTTCCTCCCGACTTTTACGTCGTATGGTTTAGGTTTTTTAGATTTTAAAGCGGTAAAACAAATCGTTTCATAGCCCTGTTCGGGCACCCACCCGTGTTACCGGGTGGGACATCAGACTAGTCGAGACTGGTCTTAATGGTTCTCTTCGTGCGCCATCGACAGGTAAACGATGGTCAGCATCATGAAGATAAACGCCTGCAGGGTGATGATCAGGATGTGGAACACAGCCCACGCCCACTGCAGAACTACGCCCAGGCCGCTAAGCCAGAGCAGACCGCTGCCGAACATCACAGCAATCAGAATGAAGACCAGTTCGCCGGCATACATGTTGCCGAACAGACGCAGTGCCAACGAGATTGGCTTGGCAATCAGAGTCACGAACTCAAGCAGGAAGTTCACCGGAATCAGCAGGGCTTGAACGAAGATGTTCTTGCTGCCGAACGGGTGCAGGGTCAGTTCGCCGATGAAACCGCCGATACCCTTGACCTTGATGCTGTAGAAAATGATCAACGCGAATACCGACAGGGCCATGCCCAGGGTAGCGTTCGGGTCAGTGGTCGATACGGCGCGGAACGGGATGTGCGCGTCGCCGGAGATCAACATGGCCACTTGAGGAATCCAGTCAACCGGAATCAGGTCGACGGCGTTCATCAGGAAGACCCAGACGAAGATGGTCAGCGCCAGCGGTGCAATCACCGGGCTACGGCCATGGAAGCTGTCTTTCACGCTGCCATCGACGAATTCGACCAATACTTCAACGAAGTTCTGCAAAGCACCAGGCTGACCGGAAGTCGCCTTCTTTGCCGCCATGCGGAAAAGAAGAACGAAAATCAGACCCAACGCGACCGACCAGCCGAGAGTATCGACGTGGAAAGCCCAGAAGCCCATTTCTTTGGCTTCTGCTGCGGTGTGGGCAAAACCCCACCCGCCAGTTGGGTGCTGACCGAAGGTCAGGTTCTGCAAGTGGTGCTGGATATAGCCCGAAGCGGTTGTCTCTGCCATGGTTGCCTCAAACGCCCTAAGGTCTCGAAAGTCTTGTTCTCATTAGCAGGGGAGCGAACCAGCTAACCAGTTGGGTCAGCACGAAGACGCCGAATACTGCTAACGGCGCCAATGGCTTCACACCTGCAAACGTCAATGCAAACAGCACTGCCGTCAAAATCAGTTTGCCCGCCTCGCCGGCATAAAAAGACCGGACGATGGCTTGAGCTGCTCGGGCGCCGGAAAACCGAAATGCCCTGTGAGCGAAATAAATATTGGGAAGCAAGGCTATCAGGCCTCCGCAGAGTCCTGAGTACCCGGCAACGACTCCATGCCATTGCCAGAGCGCCAAAGCGGCAATCAGCAAAACGACAAATTGAGCCATTAACACCGGAAAAACTGCCAGGCGATGGAACGGCAAGCGGTCTGGCGTGCGGTTTTCCATCTCTTTTGCTCCCCAATGGTCGGCTGCCAGAATTCAATAACTTGGCATAATTTGTGCCGACAAAATGCGCGCAGAGTATAGGGGCGGTTCTGCCCCTATTCAACTGTCAGGTAGTGATTTCCGACTTCACGCTACATGAGGAATTGTTTCAGCGGATGTGTGCAAGCACACCTTGAAGCTCATCAAGAGAGTTGTAGCCGATCACCAGCTGCCCCTTACCCTTCTTTCCATGGCGGATCTGCACCGCAGAGCCTAGGCGCTCGGCCAGGCGCTGCTCGAGTCGGGCGATATCCGGGTCCGGTTTTGCAGGCTCAACAGGCTCCGGTTTGCCACTCAACCACTGGCGAACCAGTGCTTCAGTCTGGCGCACAGTCAGCCCCCGTGCGACAACGTGTCGCGCCCCTTCAACTTGTTGATTTTCCGGCAAACCGAGCAAGGCACGGGCATGACCCATTTCCAGGTCGCCGTGAGACAGCATGGTTTTGATGACTTCCGGCAGCGCAATCAGACGCAATAGGTTGGCCACAGTGACGCGGGATTTACCCACAGCCTCGGCCACTTGTTGCTGAGTCAGCTGGAATTCCTGCTGCAAACGCTGCAAGGCCACCGCTTCTTCGATCGGATTGAGGTCTTCACGCTGGATGTTCTCGATCAGCGCCATGGCGATGGCAGTTTCATCCGGCACATCGCGAACCATCGCCGGAATGGTTTCCTGGCCAGCCTGCTGGCTGGCACGCCAGCGACGTTCGCCGGCGATGATTTCGAAGCGACCGCTGCCGATCGGCCGAACCACGATCGGCTGCATCACGCCCTGGGCCCTGATCGACTGCGCCAGCTCTTCCAGCGCTTGAGGATCCATGTCCCGACGCGGCTGGTACTTGCCACGCTGGATCAGGTCCAGGGGCAGGTGCTGCAGCTCACGCTGATCGGCTTGTACTGCTTGCTCTTCCAACGAGCTGACAGTCGGACCACTCAGCAGTGCATCCAGTCCACGTCCGAGACCTCGTTTCTTGACGGCCATGGGGATTCCTTAAGTTGCCTGAGCAGCGGCGGTGCGTGAGTTTTTGCGCTGACGGCGAACCATCTCGCCAGCCAATGCCAGATAGGCAATCGCGCCCCGCGATGATTTGTCGTACGCCAGCGCCGGCATGCCATAGCTTGGCGCTTCTGCCAGACGGATGTTGCGCGGAATCACGGTGTCGTAGAGCTGATCGCCGAAATGCTCCTTGAGCTGCGCCGATACGTCGTTCATCAGGCTCAGGCGCGGGTCGTACATGGTCCGCAACAGGCCTTCGACTTTCAGGTTCGGGTTCAGCAGTTCGGCAATGCGCTTGATGTTATCCACAAGGTCGCTCAACCCTTCGAGCGCGAAGTACTCGCACTGCATGGGGATAATCACCCCGTCGGCGGCAACCAGCGCGTTGAGCGTCAACATCGACAGCGACGGCGGGCAGTCGATCAAAATGTAATCGTAGTTTTCACGGATCGGCGCCAACGCACTGCGCAGACGACTTTCCTTCATCTGCATTTCCAGCAGAACGACTTCGGCCGCGGTCAGGTCGCGGTTGGCCGGCAGCAATTGATAACCGCCGTGCTCGGAATAGTGCATGGCCTGGGCCAGATCGCATTCACCGATCAGCAGATCGTAGACCGAGTTTTCCAGGCCGTGTTTATCCACACCGCTACCCATGGTGGCGTTGCCCTGTGGATCGAGATCGATCAACAGCACCCGGCGCTTGGTAGCGACCAGGGAAGCTGCGAGGTTGATGCAGGTGGTGGTCTTGCCCACACCACCCTTTTGGTTCGCTATCGCGAATACCTTAGCCATTCTTGCTTGTGTTCCCAATCATGCCGTGCGGCGCAGTATCAGCAGATGGCGTTGGCCTTGGCAACCGGGTACGGCCAGGGCGTGTTCGCTATCGAGGTGGAAGTCTGTCGGCAATGCTACCAGCTCATCGGCGGGATGAACGCCCTTCATTGCCAGCCAACTTGTTTCGGCGTTGCCCAAATGGCGAGTCCAGTTGCTGAAGTTCTCCATGCTGCTGAACGCACGGGAAATGATCCCGTTGAATGGCAGTTCAGGCTGGAAGGCTTCGACGCGACTGTGGATAACTTGCAGGTTATCCAGTTTGAGTTCGAGTTTGACCTGGGTCAGGAAGCGGGTTTTCTTGCCGTTGCTGTCCAGGCAGGTCACTTGCGACTCGGGAAACAGGATCGCCAGGGGAATCCCTGGCATGCCGCCGCCACTGCCCACATCCAGCCAACGGCCGTTTTCGATGAAGGACATAACGCTCAGGCTATCAAGCAAATGCCGTGAAACCATTTCGTCCGGATCACGCACTGCCGTGAGGTTGTAGGCCTTGTTCCATTTTATCAACAGGGCCAGATAACCCAGCAGCTGTGCATGCTGGGCTTGCGTCAGGCTGACACCGAGCTGGCGAGCACCTGTGGATAACTCTTCGGCGTGTTGCGAGGTGACCAACGAACTCAAGCGCTTTGCTCCAACTGACGGCCCGCGCCGCGTTTTTTCAAATGAATCATCAATAGCGAAATCGCTGCCGGGGTCACGCCCGGAATACGCGACGCCTGGCCCAGGGTCTCTGGACGGGTCGCGCCGAGCTTGCTCTGGATCTCTTTCGAGAGACCGGAAATGTTCGTGTAATCGATATCCACAGGTAGCTTGGTGTCTTCGCTGGCCCGCAGGCGCGCGATTTCATCCTGTTGACGATCGATGTAACCGGCGTATTTGGTCTTGATTTCGACCTGCTCGGCAACCTGTGGATCTTCTGCGCCCCCACCGGTCACGGCGATCAGACCAGCGTAGTCGATTTCCGGACGACTCAGCAGGTTGAGCAAATTGTATTCGTGGGTCAGCGGCGTACCGAACTTCTCGGAAATCGCATCGCCCTGCTCGGTGCCCGGGCGAACCCAGGTACTTTTCAGGCGTTGCTCTTCCAGATCAATGCTTTCGCGTTTCTTGCAGAACGCCGCCCAACGCACATCATCCACCAGACCCAATTCGCGACCTTTTTCGGTCAAACGCAGGTCCGCGTTGTCTTCGCGCAGGATCAAACGGTATTCGGCGCGGGACGTGAACATCCGATACGGTTCCTGGGTACCCAGGGTAATCAGGTCATCGACCAAAACGCCGATGTACGCCTCGTCGCGACGCGGGCACCAGGCATCTTTGCCCTGAGCACGCAGTGCGGCGTTGGCTCCGGCCAGCAAACCCTGGGCGCCGGCTTCTTCGTAACCGGTGGTGCCGTTGATTTGCCCGGCGAAGAACAGACCGCCGATCACTTTGGTTTCCAGGCTGTACTTCAGGTCACGCGGGTCGAAGTAGTCGTACTCGATGGCGTAGCCAGGGCGAACAATGTGCGCGTTTTCCATCCCGCGGATCGATTGCACGATCTGCAATTGCACATCGAACGGCAGGGATGTGGATATCCCGTTCGGGTACAGCTCGTGGGTGGTCAAACCTTCCGGTTCGATGAAGACCTGGTGGCTTTCCTTGTCGGCAAAACGGTGAATCTTGTCTTCGATCGACGGGCAATAACGCGGACCGATGCCTTCAATCAAGCCTGCATCGGAATACATCGGCGAACGGTCGAGGTTGGCAGCAATGATTTCGTGGGTCCGGGCGTTGGTGTGGGTAATCCAGCAACTGACCTGTTTCGGATGCTGCTCTTTGGACCCCATGAACGACATCACCGGAATCGGCGTATCCCCTGCCTGCTCGGTCATTACCGAAAAATCCACAGTGCGACCGTCGATACGCGGTGGTGTACCGGTTTTCAGGCGACCGACCCGCAATGGCAGTTCTCGCAGTCGATGAGCCAGCGCAATCGACGGCGGATCACCGGCGCGACCGCCGGAATAATTCTGCATACCTATGTGGATAAGTCCGCCGAGGAAAGTACCAGTGGTCAACACCACGGAATCTGCGAAGAAACGCAGGCCCATTTGGGTGACAACACCGCGCACTTGTTCCTGCTCGACGATCAGGTCGTCAGCAGCTTGTTGAAATATCCACAGGTTCGGCTGGTTTTCCAGGGTCTCGCGGACAGCGGCCTTGTACAGAACCCGATCTGCCTGAGCGCGGGTTGCACGCACGGCGGGGCCTTTGCGGCTGTTCAATACGCGAAACTGAATACCACCTTTATCGGTAGCCATGGCCATCGCGCCGCCCAGGGCATCGATTTCTTTAACCAAATGGCTTTTACCAATCCCGCCAATGGCCGGGTTGCAACTCATGGCACCGAGGGTTTCCACGTTATGCGTCAGCAACAGGGTTTTTGCCCCCATACGTGCTGACGCCAGTGCTGCCTCGGTACCGGCATGACCGCCGCCGATGACGATCACTTCAAAACGGGAAGGGAAATCCACCACGCACCTCGTGCCTGCTTCAGTCAGGTAATCCGGAAATAGTTTGAGCTCAGGTTTTTGGACCTGGTCGGCAAGTATAGGGACTTCGCCCTTCCTAAAGAACCCTTTGCACAAAATTTAACCAGCTGTGGAGAAGTCGAGGTTATAGAAATTAAAAAGAGAGAAATTTATTAAATCTTTGTTTTTATGTTTATTTCTACTGAGCCACCTTTCTGTGGATAGATTGATACAGCCCTTTATTTTCAATATGTACAGAGATTCAAAACCCTGTGGTCATGTGCCAAGGAGGCACGTGGATAACCGGTTTAAGCCTGTGGATGAAAGGGGTGGTTATCCACAGAGGTGGTTATCTTCAGTTTTTAGGCCTTGTTATCAACTGCCCTTAGCGGCACTTATTCACAGAGCTTAATCCACAGAAAAGCCGCCGAATGAGCAAATCCCGGGCAAGGGAAATCCGCTCAAGCGAAGAATCTGCTCGGCACTGGGGAAAAAATTTCAGAAAAGGAGAGAACAGACAGGCCCGAATGGCCTGTCTGCGAACTGCTGAAGGACTATTTACCGATACAGAAGCTGGAAAAGATCCTTCCCAGCAGATCATCGGAGCTGAATGCGCCGGTGATTTCGCCCAAAGACTGCTGCGCCTGCCGCAAATCTTCGGCCAACAGTTCACCGGCACCCGCTAACGTCAGCTGCGCACGGCCATGCTCGAGGGACGCACTTGCATGACGCAGTGCCTCCAGGTGACGCCTGCGAGCACTGAAGCTGCTTTCGGAGGTTTGCTCGTAACCCATGCAGGCCTTGAGGTGCTCACGCAGCAACTCAAGGCCTTCACCGGCAGACCTCGCACTGAGGCTGATAGTGACGTGCCCATCGTTACTGACTTCCAGGGCGATCGCTTCGCCCGTCAGGTCAGCTTTGTTACGGATCAGCGTAACTTTTGCCGGATCCGGTCGGGTTTCGAGGAATTCAGGCCACAAGGCAAATGGATCAAGGGCCTCCGGAGCAGTGGCATCGACCACCAGCAATACCCGATCGGCCTCGCCGATGGCTTTCAATGCCCGTTCGACGCCAATTTTTTCCACCTGATCATCGGTATCTCGCAGGCCGGCAGTGTCGACCACGTGCAACGGCATGCCATCGATGTGGATATGTTCGCGAAGAATGTCTCGGGTAGTGCCGGCAATCTCGGTCACGATCGCAGCTTCACGTCCAGCCAAGGCATTCAGAAGGCTGGACTTGCCGGCATTTGGCCTGCCCGCGATTACCACGGTCATGCCGTCGCGGAGCAAGGCCCCTTGACCAGCTTCACGCAGCACTGTGGATAATTCGTCGCGCACTTTGTCGAGCATGCTCAGGACATGGCCATCGGCGAGGAAGTCGATTTCTTCTTCGGGGAAGTCGATGGCTGCTTCGACGTAAATGCGCAGGCCTATCAGTTGCTCGGTGAGGTTATGCACACGCTGGGAAAACGCCCCCTGCAGCGAACGCAGGGCATTTCGTGCCGCCTGTGCAGAACTTGCCTCGATCAGGTCGGCAATGGCTTCGGCCTGAGCCAGATCGAGCTTGTCGTTGAGGAAGGCACGCTCGCTGAATTCACCCGGCCGGGCCAAACGACAGCCCAGTTCCAGGCAACGCTTGAGCAGCATATCCAGAACGATCGGCCCGCCGTGGCCCTGCAGCTCGAGCACATCTTCGCCGGTGAACGAGTTCGGTCCCGGGAAATATAGCGCGATGCCTTCGTCCAGCACCTCTTCGTTTGCACTGAGGAACGGGCCGTAATGGGCAAACCGCGGTTTCAGTTCGCGACCGCTGATGGCTTTGGCCGCCAGACTCGCCAGCGGCCCGGAAATACGGACGATGCCCACACCGCCGCGACCTTGAGCGGTGGCGACGGCAGCGATGGTTTCACGAGGAACGCTCATAAACCGGTATCCAGACAAAAGTGACAGATAGCAAAACGCCCCACTAGGGGGCGTTTTGAGTGGTTATCCACAGAGTAAGTTACGCCTCGGCTTTTTTGGTAGCCGCTTCGATCTTACGCGTGATGTACCACTGTTGGGCGATCGACAACACGTTGTTCACAACCCAGTACAGCACCAGACCCGCCGGGAACCACAGGAAGAAGAAGGTGAAGATGATTGGCATCATTTTCATGACCTTCGCCTGCATCGGATCCGGAGGTGTAGGGTTCAACTGCTGCTGGATGAACATGGTTGCGCCCATGATGATCGGCAGAATGAAGAACGGATCCTTGATCGACAGGTCAGTAATCCACAGCATAAACGGCGCTTGGCGCATTTCCACGCTTTCCAGCAGAACCCAGTACAGCGAAAGGAAAACCGGCATCTGCACCAGGATGGGCAAGCAGCCACCCAGCGGATTGATCTTCTCTTTCTTGTACAGCTCCATCATGGCTTGGGACATTTTCTGCCGGTCGTCGCCATGTTGCTCTTTCAGCGCGGCCAGTTTCGGTGCCACTGCACGCATGCGCGCCATGGATTTGTAGCTGGCAGCCGACAGCGGGAAGAAAATCCCCTTGATCAGCATGGTCAGGAAGATGATCGACCAGCCCCAGTTACCGACCAGCGCGTGGATATGTTGCAGCAACCAGAAGATTGGTTGGGCAATGAACCACAGAATGCCGTAGTCGACGGTCAGCTCCAGACCTGGGGACAACTCTTTCAGGACAGCCTGGCTTTTCGGACCCGCGTACAGAACGGCACTGGTTTCGGCTTTCGCACCTGGCGCGACAGTCATTGCCGGGGCGGTATAGCCGATGATGTAGTTGCCTTTGCTGTCTTTACGGGTCTGGACGATATTGTTTTCGCCCTTGACCGGAATCCATGCAGTCACGAAGTAGTGCTGCAACCAGGCAACCCAACCACCGGTGACGGTTTCTTTCAGCTGAGCCTTGTCCATGTCGCTCATCGACACTTTCTTGTACGGCTCGTTACTTGTCCACAGGGCGGCACCCAGGTAAGTCGCGGTACCGGTGGCGGTGCTGGAAGAAGGATCGGAGCTGGCATCACGCTTCAGTTGCGCGAACATTGCACCGGACCAGGGCTGAGCGCTCTGGTTGTCGATCAGGTAGGAAACGGTAACGTCATACAGGCCACGTTTCAGCGTGAAACGCTTGATGTAGTTGACGCCATCCTTGCTGAACTTCAGGTCCGCGACCAATTGGTCTTGACCGTCAGCCAGTTGATAAATCTTCTTCTCGGAGGAGTAAACCGGACGACCGGCAGGACTTGCGTCCGGACCGTTGGTACCGATCAGGCCACTCTGAGCCAGATAAGTCCGCTCGTTGCCGTTATCAAACAGCTGGAATGGAATTTCCGGGTGATCCTGGCGACGTGGATACAACGGCAACGTCAACTGGGCAACATCGCCACCTTGTGGATCGATTGCCAGGTTGAGCACATCCGTTTTGATCTGGATGAGATCTTTGCTTGCAGCTACTGGCGTTTCAGCAGGTGCAGTTGCACTGGTATCGCTTGCGGCGCGCGGAATGTCGTCACTGACAGAAGCATTATTGCCAGTCGCCGTATCCGGTAGGCCCGGTGCGGTAGTACTGGAAGCAACATTCTGAGTCGGCAGGGCAGCCTGGCCATAGTCCTGGTTCCATTTAAGGACCATAACGTAGGACACGATTGCCAGGGCGACGATCAGGATCGTGCGTTTGATATCCATGATTACTCGGCCATCGAAGAAGAACGGGAGGTAGGGATAGATGGAACCGGGTCATAACCACCGGGATTCCACGGATGACAGCGACCTAAACGACGAAAGGTCAGCCAGCCACCGCGCAGAAGGCCATGATTTTCTATGGCTTCATACGCGTAGCAGGAACAACTGGGGTAGAAACGACAGTGACTGGCCATCATGGGACTGATGGCATAGCGATAAAACTGGATCGGAACGAGTGCCAGTTTACGCATCGGGACTGTCTACCCCTACAGTTTCGGTTTTGGCTGCTGGTACCGGCTTGCTGCGTGCCAGACGTTTCCAGAGCTTGTCGAAATGCTGAATCAATTCGGGGCTTTCTACGTCACCCAAACCTTTGCGCGCGACGATAACAATGTCCCAGCCGACCAGTAAATCCTGGTTCAGGCGAAACGATTCGCGCATCAGACGTTTGAGGCGATTGCGCTCGACGGAGAGCTTTACGCTCTTTTTCCCGATAACCAGCCCGAGACGGGGGTGATCAAGATCGTTGTTGCGCGCAAGGAGCAGGAGATTTTTCCCCGGAACCTTGCCGGTAGGGGAGTCAAAGACTGCCTTGAAATGCCGGGGAGTAAGCAGACGCTTTTCCCGACTGAAGTCCTGACTCACCTCCAGTGCCGGATTATCAAACTGCCAGACGCGCACGACCTTTGGCGCGACGACGCGACAGGACGGCACGACCGTTCTTGGTAGCCATGCGAGCACGGAAACCGTGGGTACGAGCGCGTTTGATAGTGCTTGGTTGGAAAGTACGTTTCATTGTCGTGTTACCTGGTTCGTCCACAACGGGCCGGAATGGCCCCCGTTTTAAGAGACCGGGGATTCTAGAGAAAGCAAGCCTCTAGGTCAATTTCCAACCAGCGTTTCCTTATAAATAGATCTCCAGACGATTTGCTCGCCGTAGGTCGTTCGCTAGATATAGAAATAAAGAAGGGAATTATTTAAAGCTTTTCTGTAAAGCTTATAAAAGCTAGGGGCACGTTCATCTGTGGATAACTATCTTCAGGCCTTCTAAACCGGGATGTACAGAGAATGACAACTACAGTGGAAAACGGTGGTCAGCCTGTGCTGCGCTGTCGGATAAGCTGTGTGTGGAAAGGCTAGTTATCCACAGGCAGGTTATCCACCGAGTTTCCCCCCCACTTGTCCAGTGCCCTCATGGGCGGTTATCCACAGAGCTTATGCACATACCGTTGGTCTTCTTTTCGAGGGTTAACGCATTGATAAATCATGCCCTGTGCGCAACCTGCATGTGGATAAGTGGACGTCTGGTCGCTACAATGACCGCTTGTTTTTGCCTCACCGGCTTTCAACTTAGGGGATATCCGTGTCAGTGGAACTTTGGCAGCAGTGC